>NZ_JAAUOE010000056.1 GCF_017114915.1 Pseudomonas frederiksbergensis | reverse complement strand
TCGCTGTTGTGAAACGCCGGCAGGCAGTGCATGAACTTGGTTCGCGGGTTGCCGGTGGCTTTCATCAGTTCTGCGTTGACCTGGTACGGCAACAGTTGTTTGATGCGTTCAGCCCAGGCTTCAACGGGTTCACCCATCGACACCCAGACATCGGTGTGGATGAAGTCCACGCCTTTGACGGCGGCTTTGGGGTCTTCGGTCAGCGCGATGCGAGCGCCGCTTTCCTCTGCATATTTTTTGCAGCGAGCCACAAGGTCATCCGCGGGCCACAGGGCTTTTGGCGCGCANTATTTTTTGCAGCGAGCCACAAGGTCATCCGCGGGCCACAGGGCTTTTGGCGCGCAGATGCGCACGTCCATGCCGAGTTTGGCGCCGATCAGCAGCAGCGAGTTGCCCATGTTATTGCGGGCGTCGCCCAGGTAGGCGTAGCTGATGTCGTGCAACGGCTTGTCGCTGTGTTCACGCATCGTCAGCACGTCGGCGATCATTTGAGTTGGGTGATACTCATCCGTCAGTCCGTTGAACACCGGTACGCCGGCGTACTTGGCCAGTTCTTCGACGATTTCCTGCTTGAAGCCACGGTACTCGATGGCGTCGTACATGCGCCCGAGGACGCGGGCGGTGTCCTTCATGCTTTCCTTGTGGCCGATTTGCGAAGAGCCCGGGTCGATGTAGGTGACGTTGGCACCCTGGTCATACGCTGCAACTTCGAAGGCGCACCGGGTGCGGGTCGAGGTTTTTTCGAAGATCAGCGCGATGTTGTTGCCTTTGAGGTGTTGCTGCTCGGTGCCGGTGTATTTGGCGCGTTTGAGGTCGCGAGACAAATCCAGCAGATAGCGCAATTCGCGAGGGGTATGGTGCTCCAGGCTCAGCAAATTACGGTTGTGAATATTAAAGGCCATTTCGGATCTCCCTTTGATGTCGATGGCCCCAAAGCCTGCGCTTGATGAGCACAGGCCGAGGCGGGCAAATTAATAATCGATAGGGTCGCGAATGATCGGGCAGGTCATGCAGTGGCCGCCGCCGCGTCCACGACCGAGCTCGCCGGCGGTGATGGTGATGACTTCCACCCCGGCCTTGCGTAGCAAAGTGTTGGTGTAGGTATTGCGGTCGTAGCCGATGACCACGCCTGGTTCCATGGCCACCACGTTGTTGCCGTCGTCCCATTGTTCGCGTTCGGCGGCGAAGGCGTTGCCGCCGGTTTCGACGACGCGCAGCGCCTTGAGGTTGAGAGCCTTGGCCACGGCATCAAGGAAGTGGGTTTCTTCACGACGGATGTCGATTCCGCCCGGTTTGCTGTCGTCAGGGCGCAGGGTGAAGGCGACGATCTGGTTCACCACTTCGGGGAAAATGGTCACCAGGTCGCGGTCGCAGAAANTGAAGGTGATGGTCACCAGCGAGGTTTCGCCGACTCTCAGCGCATTGTCCGCCACTACGATGGTCGCGGTCGGGCGTACGGTGTCGACCGTATAGTTATTGGAGATGGTGGTGCCGACACCGGCGGTACCCAGGATGTTTATCACCCCGGTGTTGTCCAGGGCGATGACGTTGGTCGTATCGGAAATACTGGCGGACGGCGTGAACGTTGCCGTCCAGGTGATGCCGCCATCGCTGCTGTTCACCGCACTTAACGTACCGTTGGCGATGGTCAGGTCGGCATTGGTAAAACCGGTCACGATCTCGGAGAACGTGATCGTCACCAAGGACGTTTCGCCGATGCTCAGTGTGGTGTCAGCAACCACGATGGTCGCGGTCGGTGGTGGCGCATACGCGGTGTTGAGTACACCGCCGTCGTTGTAGATGGTCGCGAAGGAGGTCGGCGAGGTGCCGGTTGTACCTCCGCCCTGCGCGGTACCGCCTGCACCACTGGCCGCGGCATTACCGGCCAGGGCCGCGAAGTTGGCGGCCGTCATCAGCAGCGTGCCTTTGTTCCAGATCGCACCGACGCCCCGGCCGCCAATGCCGCCATTACTGGCATTGCTGCCTTGGCCACCGCCACCGCCACCGCCGCCACCGGCGCCGATGTTGTTGCTGATGGTCGACGTGCCGATGACGGTGATGGTGCCGCTGCTGGCGTTGTAGATCCCGCCCACCGCGTTGCCGCCGGCGCCACCTACCTTGTCCCAACCGGCCCCGCCGCCGCCACCGCCAATGGAAATCGTGCCATTGGTGGCCGTCGCGCCGTTACCGCCGTTGCTGTAATAGGAAACGCCCAGCCCGCCAGCCCCGCCAGTGGTGGTACCGCCGCGACCGCCCATGTGGGTGGCGTCATAACCGCCGCCGTAACCACCGACGCCACCGCTGCCCGCCTGGCCGCCCAACGTGCCGGTGCCCGGCCCTGCCGAACCGCCATGCCCGCCGCCCTGGCCGCCCAGACCACCGCCGCCACCGCCGCCGCCGCCGTAAAAAGCGCCCGTGACACCGCCGCCGCCACCGCCACCGGAAGCCCCGTTGGAGGTCACGGTAACGTTGTTCAGGGTCAGAATCCCGGCGTTGAAAATACCCCCGGCCATCGCGCCCGTGGCACCGTAGCCACCGTTGCCGCCATTACCCGAGACCAGGCCACGGGTGATCACCAGGCCATCGAGCGTGACGATACTGCCTGAGCTCACTTCAATCACTCGGGTCCGGTACTGACCATCGAGAATCACGTCCGCCGCGCCGTCGTTGTTCAAATCGCCATCAACGGTGATGTTCTTGTTGATCAGCAGTTCGGAGGTCAGCTGCACCGTCATGCTGCCGTTGAAAGTGACAATATCGCCGTTCTGCGCCGAGGCAATGGCGGCACGCAACGAACCGACGCCCGTGTTGGCGTTGTTGGTGGCGGTCCAGGTGGCCAGGCCCCACTGATAGTCGCTCATGGCCGTGGTCGAGAGCACGTTGGCGCTTTCGATGTTGCCGGTGGCGATTTCCAGGTCCCAGTCTCCACCCAGCCCTGTGCGATTGCTGGAAGCGGCGACATCACGGCCGGTCAGCTGCGCCAGCGAGTCGACAAAATTCAAGCCGCGCTCACCTTCGGCGGTGTAGCAGCCGTAGATCAAAATATCGCCGCCGACGTTCATGTCCTTGCCGATTTCCGCCAGCACGGCGCTGCGGGCCGCGACGTTGTCGGCCGACAGATAACTATTACCCAGCCACAGGTCGCCTGCGTTGCCGTGGGCGATGATCTGCACCGAACTGATGCCCTGATGGGTGTCCAGATAGTCGGCAATTTGCTGCAAGCCGTCCTTGCTCGCATCCAGTTGAACCACCTGAGTGCCGGGCGTTACGCCCTGCAGCAGGCTGGCGGCGTCCTTGACCCGCGAATCGACGAACACCACGCTCTGCCCCGGCACCGCGACAGGCGTCGGTGCTGGCGTGGCATCGGCCTGGCCGTGGGTGTCCTTGCTGGCGACCGACTGGTCGGCAGTCGGTGCCTTGACCGGGTCGGCAGTGGTATGGCTGTCAGCCTGGGTCGCGTCGGCAACCGTGGCGGCCACCGCGCCGTCGAACAGCATGCGCGGCTCCAGGGACATGATCATTGGCGAGGCCAGCGCTCGTGCGCCTCCGGTCACCCGCGACTTGCCTTTGCTCCACCACATGCTGCCCACCCGGATTCGAACTTTTTGACGGATCAATGAAAACGCCGCGATCAACTGATCGCGGCGGCGGCCTTCATACGAATGACATTGGCAGCGCTGGCAGAGCCATCGAGCCAGAAGGACAACTCGGCGTACTGCTTGAACAAGTCCGGCGGCAGGATCGTGCGTCTGGACTGCAATTGAACCTTGGCCTTCACCTTGTGCAGCCCCGAGAGGCCCAGGGCCTGATCGAATTCCGGTGCGTCGTAGGCCAAATGATCGAAGTCATGTTCGAACCAGGGTTCGCCAATGAAGTCGTAGACCAGCCGCATCACCCGCTCCGGCGCCTGGCTCAGCAGGTCGTAATCGATGATCAGCAGCGAGTCGGCGTGCTCGCCGTAATAGGCTTCCTTGAGGGCGGCCCAGGAAAACCCCACCAGCCGATTGCGCTGGGCCAGGGTTTCGCAGCGGCTGTAGACCGTGTTGCGTTCGATCGCATCGCCGAACAGCTTGGTGTTTTCGAAGGGATTGGCGCGGTACAGGCGTTCAAGGCTGTCCATGACCCAGGCGACATTACGCACGCAGGCAATGATCTTGGCTTGAGGGAACAGATCGCTGATCGCCGGCAGACGCGAACTCCACAGGCGGTTCGTGTCGAATACCACCGGTTTGTCGGCCTTGTCAGCGTAGAAAGAATCGAACAGGCCACGCAACAGGCGGCGACGCAGGTCGGTGTCGATCACCGCACCGAATTCGCTGCCGGCGCTGCATTGTTCCAGCACACCGGAAAACAGCGCGCCCACGGGGCTGGTCATGCCGGCATGAAAGCGCGGGTTCTGCAACAGAATCGCAGAAAGCAGGGTCGAGCCCGAGCGCGGCAAGCCGGAGATAAAGTGGAATTGTTGCAATCCATTCACCCGTCATTCAGTCCTTTGTACGACGCAGCGTAGACCATGAGTTGTCTAACAGCTAGTGGTGTTTTGATATCAAATCGGAGCTAAATCGACTGGAAAACACGCCTGATATAACGACAGCAAAGGTGAATCGTTTCAGTCTTGCATCATGTCTCAGGGCAGCACATACAAGCGTGCCTCGGCGCCTCCCGCCCGGGTTTCGCTGACGCGTTGCCAACCCGCGGGCAACGGTGCGAACTCGTCCGGCTCCTCGATGCTACCGACCAGCCATATTCGACCAGTGCCTTTGGGCAAGGCGCCGAGGCTGTCCAGATAGATGTCATGGGTCACCAACGTGCCGAAACCGTAGGCGTTCGGCCGGCTCGACCGGCCATCGGCCAACGGCGGCGTGTACAGCATCGGCTTGGCGTCGGTCCGGTTGTAATAGACGTAACTCAGGTACCAGAGCATGTCGCTGGTGACGATTCGGTCGCCGGGCATGAAGTGTTGGTTCACGTAGTTGACCATGACGCTGATCTGATCGTCGGTATCCACCGTGGCATTGTTCTTCAGCCCCACCAGCTCGACGCCGGCAAACAGCAGCAGCACGGCCAGCGCCAAGACCTTGAAGTCTGCGTACAGGCGATCGACGGCCAGCGCGACAACCATCGGCAGGCCCATGGCGTAAGCGGTCAGGTAACGCTCGATGAACACCGGCGAGATGAATGACACCGCAAACACCAGCAACAACGGGAGCGCGGTGTAAATCACCGCCAACGCACTGCCACGGAACACACTGCGGTCCCGAGTCAGCGCCACGCCCGCCAAGGCTGCCAACGCCAGTGGCAGCGCGATAAATATCAGCGTGGGCAGGTTCTCGCCATCGTCCTGGATCAGGAACGACCAGATCATCGACGGCAATGAGCCGAGCGTGATGGGGGTTTCCCACCCCACATCGCCATTGGCCTTGAGCTGATCCATGTGCTGGATCAGATCGATCAGGCTGGGCACCCACGGCAGGTACAACAGCACAATCGCCGCATTGGCCAGCCACCAGCCGGAACGCTGAATGTGCCGCAGTCGATACCCTGGCTGCACGCGGATCAGGCCCAGATACAGCCAGTGACACAGCACGCACAGCGCGGTGAAGTAATGGGTGTAGAACGCCGCAGTCATCAGCAGGGTGTAAATCACCAGATAGCGCGTGCGTTGTGGCCGTCTTATCCAGCACACCAGGGCGATCGTGGCAGCGATCAGCCACAGCCCCAGCAGCGAATACATCCGCACTTCCTGGCTGTAACGCACCGCCGTGGGCAACAGCGCCAGCAGAACCCCGGCCAGCAACGCGGCGCGGCGGGTCGCGAGCAGGTCCACCAGCCAGACGCCGAGCCCTACCGTAGCAATCCCCGGCAGCGCACTCAGGCTGCGAATCGAAAAAATGCCGTCGCCGAACAGCTCGATCCAACCGTGCAGCAGCATGAAATACAGCGGCGGGTGCACATCATGGGCCGCGTGCTGCCAGATTCCAGCCAGGGAATACTGGCTCAGCAACAGGCTTGAACCTTCGTCGCCCCAGATCGCCGCCGCCGTCAGATCGTAAAAACGCACCAGCGCCGCCAACGCCAGGATCGGCAGCAGCCAGTGCTCCCGCGCCCATCGAAGCAAGCGCAGGGCAGCCGCCCACAACCCCGGCGTTGCGTGCGGGTCCTGGGTGTCGCCCAGCGGTGTTTCTCTGCGCGCCTCCATTGCCTCCCCTTGCTACAACCTTGTGAACTTTGACCTGGTGAGCCACGACCCGGTGAGCTACTACCCAGTGAATACGGAAGTTGCTCAAGCACTGTAGGACAGCCGCAGGCCCGTCGTCGATGTCGACTTTGCGACGGACGACGTCCGGCAATCATTGTGATCAGCGTCTACGCTTTGGCGTGGCGTGACCCAGCCACGGAGATGAATGGAGTCGGCTGATCACCGTGATCTGCCCGGATAACCGGGCCTGCAACGTGACGCATCAGACACTAACCAGAGGGATGAGGAACTATGGAAGTATTCATGGGCACTATCCAACCTTTCGCCTTTAACTTCGCCCCCAACGGCTGGGCCCTGTGTTATGGCCAGACGCTGGCGATCTCCCAATACCAAGCGCTTTTCTCACTGCTGGGCACCTACTATGGAGGCAATGGCACCACCAATTTCATGCTGCCCAACCTGCAGGGCCGTCTGCCGATGGCCCAGGGCAACGGCCTGGGCCTGACCCCGCGCGTCATCGGCGAAGTCTCCGGAACCGAGAACGTCACCGCGACCATCAACAACCTGCCCAACCACACCCACGCCTTGTCCGGGCTCACGGCCACCACCACCCTGCAACTGGCGAGCCCGGCGAGCAACCCGGTCACCAACCCGACCGCGACCAACTCGTACATCGGCGCCTCGGGCGGCGGGCCTGGCTCGGCGAGTATCTACTCCGATCAGCAAGGTGCCGCGGCCGTGCCGCTCAAGGGCGTGAGCAGCACGGTGACGGGGGAAATCTCATCCGCCGGCAACGGTTTGCCCATGTCGGTGATGAACCCGTTCCTGGTACTCAACTTCAGCGTCGCCCTGAACGGTTTATTCCCTTCCCGTAACTGAGGGTCTGGCCGGGGGATACCAATCCCCCGGCCACTTTTGCTTGATGGAGGGAATGCCATGCTGCAACAGGTTCAAAGCCAACACTTTCAGGCACTGCTGGGCAAGACCGGGACGCTGCGGCTGCCCGATGGCAGTGAATTGCCGATTCATATCGATACCCTGAAAGAAACGCCCCACTCACAGAGGCCCAACAGCGAGCGCATGCCATTCAGCGTTGAACTCAACAGCCTGCAACCCACCGACTTTGTCGATGGCTTGTGTGCGCTGGAGTTGCCGGAACTGGGCGAGGTGGAAAACATTTTTGTCTCGCGAGTGCCGACGATGGGGCGGGATCCCGACGTGGGTTATTTCTACATCGCGTTCAATTGAAGAGCGACGCTGATCGCTTTATGTGGTGAGTTCAACCCTGCGGATACCACACCAACCGCTCCGCCGCCGGGTTACGCTCTTCAACCTGAAACCCCAGCGCCAGGTAATGCTGGCGCGCATGGGGGTTGGTGGCCCAAACCACCGTCGCCACCGGGCAGCGGATTTGTCGCGCGGCTTTTTGCACGCCTTGCAGCACCTTGCGCCCATAACCCCGGCCCCGGGCTTGGGGGATGAACGCCAGGTACAGCACACGAATTTCATTGGGGCCGAAATCGGTGGTCAGCGCCCCGATGGCCGTGTCGAGCTTTTCGATCACGTAATGCATGGCGTTGGGAAAATTATCCCCCAGCCCTTGTTCCTGCACCTTGAATTGCTGGGCAACCACGTGTTTGACCACCTCCTGCTCACCGTCGATCCATTGCAGATCCGGCCGTGCCGCCTGGTAAAGGCTGTGCAGAAAAGGTCCATCGCTGGCCCGCGAAGGCCTGACCACCAGGCCGTCCGCTGCCACTGAATCGCTATTCGCCATTGCTGTTCTCCCTTAGAAACCGCTTTCCCTGACCCCCAGGGCCGCCATACGCCGCCAGGCAACGCCCAGCACCGACTCGCCGCTACCCTGCAACACCACAATGCCGCGCAAGGGTTGCACCGGTGTCGGGGTGTTTTCGAGGATGCTCAATCGTGCGCCGTACTGAGCCTGTACCGGCTCGGCGCGCTGATGCTGATCCCGGCGCACGGCAATCGGCCCATGGTGATCGGAAGTCAGCGCCTCCTGATCGACGTAAGCTGCGCCGTTGGTATCGATTTCAGTCAATTGCACGGCGATCGCCGGATGCATTGGGTCATCGGCGATGAACCGTCCGCTGGCACCCGGGGCGACACGCCAGAGCTCAGCTTCGGCCAGATAACCGCGCAACCGTGCGCCGTCGTCGACCACCCGAGCCAAAGGATCCTTGGTCGAAAGCCAGCGACCGACCGTTAACTGCGGCAGCAGATCGCGCACTTTGCCGGCGTGGGGCGCACGCAACAGCAGACGCTCGCGCTGGGCGACCAGGCCTCGGTACTCAGCCACCGCTTCCGCCAAGCGCTGTTCAACGATTCCGGCGTCGGCCGCGGTTTCGCTACGACTGGCCTGACGACGCATCTGCAATTGCTGGATCTGGATTTCGCGGCGGACGATGGCCTGGCGTGAGTCCAGGTCCGGTGATTCCAGCTCGATCAGCACCTCGCCCTGGGCGACGACCTGGCCGTCATGCACCTTCACCGTTTTGACCCGTGCCGCCACCGGCGCATGCAGGGCACTGGCGCGTCCGGCCTCCAGCATCGTCGGCAACTCCACCGCACTGCGCCACGGCAACACCAGCAGTAGCAACAACCCGAGCAACGCCAAACCGCTGAGCAGCACCCGAGGCGCATACGCCTGCTCACGACGACTCCACCATTGCCGCCACTCGCTCAGGATCGGCAGAAAGATGAACCACACCAGCTCCACCAGCATCAGGAAGATGCCCAATACCTTGAAGAACAGGTGATAGACCGCCAGCGCAATCCCGAAAAACAACATCGCGCGCCACAGCCACGCGCCATAGCCCCAGATCAGCAGACGCCGCTGCATCTTCGGCGACCACGGCTCCGGCGCCGGAGCCCCGTAGCCGAACAAAAATTCGCGCAGCCG
Source organism: Pseudomonas frederiksbergensis (assembly GCF_017114915.1). Taxonomy (GTDB): domain Bacteria; phylum Pseudomonadota; class Gammaproteobacteria; order Pseudomonadales; family Pseudomonadaceae; genus Aquipseudomonas; species Aquipseudomonas frederiksbergensis_I. Next base: position 15,889 of record NZ_JAAUOE010000056.1, on the reverse strand, counting down.
CCAACGGCACAGGGCAAACGCCCGCCCCTGAAGGTTATCCACTTCCCAGAAGTCGCTGAGCAAGAAGTAGCCGTCGAAACGCATGAACGGGTTGAGGTTGATCACCAGCGTGGTGATCCAGGTCGCACTGGCGAGCATGAACGCCGCCGTGCGCCCGGAGCCATCGGGCAGCAGTGACCAGGCGAGCAGCGCGATACACGCCAACACCAGTTCCGCCAGCACCCCGCCAGCCCCGATCAGCAACCGTGCCCGTCGATCATTGACCCGCCAGGCGTCGCTGACGTCCGTGTAGAACATCGGCAACAGCACCATGAACGCCACGCCCATGCTCTGCACCCGACAACCGGCGCGCTTGGCCATGAAGGCGTGGCCGAACTCGTGGCACAGCTTGGCGAAAAACAGCGCCACCGCGAACGCCAGCGCCCCGCCGAGGCTGAACAGGTGCGGAAAGGTGGCGATGAATCGCTGCCAGTCCCGCGACACCAGAAACACCCCGAGCCCCAGCGTCGCGGGCAATCCGTAACGCAATGCGCGCGGGCCGAAACGCTCCAGCCACGGCCAGACGCGATTGAGAAAGGCATCCGGGCGCCACAACGGAATCCGGAAAAACAGGTATTGATGCAACAGGATTTGCCACAGGCTCTGGCGCTGAGCCGCGGCCTTCAGGCTGTAGCTGGCGCGCTGCGGCGGGTCGAGGGCGCTGATCAGGTCGTGGCCGCGCAAAAACTCCAGCAATTGCTCAAGCGCCGCGCCATCCAGCGGCAGACCCGGCTCACGGTTGGCGGCACGCAGCACTTGCTCGGGATCGCCCAGAGACCAATGGTGCAGCAGGCGCATCGCCGCCGAACCGAGCTTGAAATAGCGCCCGCGCACCGGGTCAGCCAGGGTCCAGCGTGGCGACCCGTCGAGGGCCGGGGCCGCCGCCGATAGTTGCAGGTCTGCCCGCAGGCTTGGCAGGCTCATCTAAAGGCCCACGCTCTGACGCAGCCCGGCCAGGGGGCGACGCAACAGGTACAACGCCAGCGGCGCACGGTCGCCGAAGACTTTCGCGGTGCCGCGCAAGCCGATGCGTGGCGGTGCGGCGTCAAACGTCGCATCCAGTCGATACGCCAGTTGCCCGGCGGCGGTGGGCTGCGCTTCGTAGGCTGATCGTTCGAGTTTCGCCAGATGCCGCTGCAGCGGATCACTGTCGAGAAACAGCGCGACCTGTGCCCCCGGCTCCAGGGCAATCGCATCGCCCACGGCCAATTCGATGCGCAACTCGGCCTGGTTCGGGTCGGCGATTTCCATCAGCCGCTCACCAGTCTGCACCGGTTTGCCGGTCCAGCGTTCGGCGTCGGCGAACACCGCGATGCCGTCCCGTTCGGCGCGCACTTCGCTACGTTTGAGCAGTTCACGGGCGTAATCCCGTTCAGCGCGTTTCTGCTCGACACGGGCCGCCAGCAGATCGATTTTCGAACTGGATTCGGCATCGGCGAAGGAGCGTTGGGAATTGGCCTTGAGCTCCGCTTCGGCAACGCCCAGCGCGCGCGCGGCCACATCGGCCTGAGCTTTGAGCGTGGTGCCTTCGAAGCGCAGCAGCAGGTCGCCGGTTTTCACCGCCTGGTTGGGTTTGACCAGAAACTCGGCGATCACACCGTCCAGCGGCGCGGCGACCACCCGGCCACCCAACGGGACGACTTCAGCCGGTGCCAGCACCGATTGGCGCACCGGGATCAGCAACCCGAGCAACAACGCGGCGACCAGTGCTACCTGACGCTTGCGCGTCCAGCGCAGTCGCCAGGGTTTGCGCGGCTGTTGCGCCAGCCAGGCATGGCTGTAGGTGTCGCCCAGTTGCGACAGCAGTACTTGCTCGGAAGGGTTCCACGGCACATCCCGCGCCAGCCACAGACCGCCGAAGATCTCGCCCTGATGATCGATCAGCGGCAGCCAGAACACCTGAGCGGCCGACAGACGTTGCCAGTCGGCCTGAACCGCTTCGCTAAGAAGATCCGGCGAAATCACCCGCGCCTGTTTCAGCACCTCGAGCTTGAACAACTGCGCGACCGCTTGCTCGACAAACGCCACGAACGGCGCATTCGGCTCCACCGCGCTGACACCGGTCACCGCCTGCACCTTGCCGGCGATCAACAATGCGGCATGGCGGAAACCGAACAGCGCCTGGCCGTCATTGACCAGGCTGTAGGCCAATTGCGAAGGCGTACGAGCGGCGCGGGTCTGGCGTTCGAGGTCGAGAAACCTGGCGAATACCTGCTCGGCGCCCCCCGTTACCGGGGCGTTCACTTGAGCTCCGCGAAACGTGCCGTTCCGCTCATGCCGGCCAACAGACCGTTGGCGTTGGGCAGCGCCGCCACCAGCAGCAAGGTCTGGCTGCCTTCATCGATTCGCGCGCCGAGGCGCTTGACCGTGGCATCCAGCGGCTGACCGGTTTCATCGGGGACAAAACTGAACGTCTGGCCGGGCTTGAGTTTGCCCATCCAGCGCGACGGCACCAACAGGTGAATTTCCAGGGTGCGGTTATCGACCACGTCCAGCAAAGGCGCGCCAGCGGGAACGCTTTCGTAGCGTTTGACCTTGCGCTCGACGACCTGACCATCGAACGGCGCGACCACGCTGCAACGCTTGACCTGGACCTGATAAACCTGAGATTGCGCCTGGGTTTCGCTGACCTTGGCCTCGGCCCGCGCCACTTCAAAACGCCCGACCGAATTCAACGCCGCCAGTTGCCGGTTATGGGCCAGCTCCTCACCGGCACCACGGCTGGCGGCCTGAGCCGCATTGAGCTGAGCCTGATAAGCCGAGCAGTCAAACCGCGCCAGGGTGTCGCCCTTTTTGAACGACTCGCCCTCACTGAACGGCAACTCGACAATCCGCCCGGACAACTCGCTGGCCAGCACCGCCTGATCCCGGGCTCGCAGCACGCCACGGGCCTCACTGCTGGCTGACGCATTACCGCCGACCGTATTGCTTTCCAGCAACGGATCGTCTGGCGCAGGCGTTTGCGCCTGTACTACGCACGTTACAAAGGTTAATCCCGCAACCCAAATACGAAAACGCCGCATAACCGTAACTCCCTGACGGATGAGCGGAGTCTAAGACAGCGGGGGGGCGCGTCAAGCCAGATAGCCATCATTGGTTGGAAATGTAATGTTTCAAAAAGGACAAAATTTTCAGGGCGGTCTCTGATTTCCGAGCTCAATGAGTATCGGTACTAAATCCCACAAGAAATCAGGAACGACCATTCGATCAAAAACGAAATCGGCAATAGACACTTCATTCCCTACAAACGCAACGGCACATCTACCCTTTCCGCCGTAACAATCATTAATAGCTGGGTCCAGGAATGGCTTGACCATCAACCAGACAAATGCGCAAAACTGGCTCGCCGGCGCTAGGGATGTCCCTCCGAGTGATGCCTTGGTCAGTCAACGGTTGACGTCATTGCCAACTCGACTTAGGATCGCCCTACTGAACCCCGTACGCAGAGATTAAATTCACTGGCAGTTGGTGGTGAAAAAACCGGCCTAGGCCGGTTTTTTCGTTTCTGAGGATTGAGTTTGTGCGTACCGCTTTCTTTGTTGATGGCTACAACGTGTTCTATGGATTGCTCGCGGGTACCCCATACAAATGGCTCAATCTCAAAGGCTTGCTGGGCCATGTCGCCTACATCGAGAACCCACACAGTTCACTCATCTCGGTTGATGACTTCACCTCATCTGTCAAACCAGAACTTGCCACCCGCGGCAGAGTGTCCAAAGAAGCTCAAGACACCTATGTGCGTGCTTTAAAAGCGACCAATGTTGCCGTTCACTATGGTCGCCATAAACTTGAGCCCGCTAAGGCACCTCGCTTCATTGACAGAAAGACCGCTGCCTCTCGCCAAGACAAGATCGATATCTGGAAGCTTGAAGAGAAAGAAACGGATGTCCACATCGCAATAAGCATGTATCGCACTGCAGCAAGACAGGCCAAGCTCCATTTCCATGAGCAAATCGAACAGCTAGTCCTGGTATCCAGCGACACCGACATGACTCCAGCCCTGAGAGCAATTCGAGAAGATTTCCCTGACATAAGAGTTGGAGTCATTCTTCCTCATCGAGCCGAGTTAAACCGTCCATCACCAGGCTCCTTAAAGGAGCACTCACACTGGATGCGACGTGTCGTAACCTCAGAAGAACTGCAATCGCACCAGTTTCCAATTCGTGTGCCTACTCATAAGGCACCCGCAATCAAGCCGGATTATTGGTAACGGCCCCTCCCACCGGATACACCGACTCCCATCCCCCACCCAACGCCTTGTACAACCCGACCATCGCCAACGACACCCCGGTCAAGCTCTCGACCCACTGCTGCTGTGTCGCCAATAACTCGCCTTGCACGGTCAGGACGTTGACGAAATCCACCACCCCTTCGACGTATTGCTGTTGTGCGGTACGCAGGGCGATCTGGTTTTGGCGCACGGCTTCAGCGAGATGATCGCGGCGCAATTGGCTGGCGTTGTAGGCGGTGAGTTGATCGTCGATTTCATGCCAGGCCCGCAGCACGGTTTGCTGGTAGGCCAGCGCCGCTTCCTGTTGCTGGGCTTCGCGCAGGTGCAACACGCCGCGCAGGCGACCGCCGTCGAACAGCGGCAGGCTCAATTGCGGGCCGATGCCGAACGAGCGCGATCCCCAGGAGCCTAAATCGCTCAGTTGCAGGGCTTGCGAACCGATGTTGCCCGACAGAGTGATCCGCGGATAGAAGTCGCCCTTGGCCACGCCGATGCTGGCGGTAGCGGCATGCAGGCGGGCTTCGGCCTCACGGATGTCGGGACGGCGTTCGGCTAATTGCGACGGCAAGCCGATGGCGACCTGACGCGGGGTTTGCGGCACGGGCGCGTCTGTGGATAACTCGGCGGACAGCGCTTGCGGTGGTTCGCCCATCAACAGGCTCAGCGCGTTGATCAATTGCGCCTGACGCTGCTCCAGCGCCGGCAAACGCGATTCGATGGCCGCGACTTGCGCGGCGGCTTCGGCGACGTCCAGATCCGTCGCCACACCGTCGGCCAGGCGCAATTGCGAGAGCTTCAGGCTGTGCCGGGCGACGTCGAGATTCTGCTCGGTGACAGCCCGGATGCTTTGCACACCGCGCAGTTGAATGTAGTCCTGAGCGGTTTCGGCGAGCACCGACAGCAGCACACCACGGCGATCGTTTTCCGCCACTTCCAGGGTGGCATCGGCGGCTTCGGTTTCGCGACGCACCCGGCCCCAGAAATCCAGTTCCCAGGCGGCGGAAAAACCGGCGTCCCATAGGTTGTACGCCGAGTCGCCATTGTTGCCCGACGGATCGTTCAGACCTTCACCGCTGTTGCGTTTGCGCCCGTAGCTGCCGGTGGCGGTGGTGTTGGGATAGCGGTTTGCGGTGACCACCTGACGCGCGGCACGACTTTGCTGCAAGCGGCGGCTGGCGAGTTTCAGGTCGAGGTTGTCGGTCAGGGCACGCTGGGTCAGGGCCGAGAGTGTCGGGTCGTGGAAAACGTCCCACCAGTGTTCGTCCATTTGGCTGGGAACGACCTGACTGGCGCCGGCTTTAGCCGGTTTCGACCATTGGGCGACTTGCTGCGCCTGAGGGCGCTGGAAGTCCGGACCGACGGTGCAGGCGTTCAATGAAAACAGGCTCAACACAAAAACGACTGAATGAATGCTGACTTTGTGGCGATTAACACAGCTCATCGTTGCGCGACCTCATGCTCGCCGCTTGCCGTATCAATACTCGCCTCCACCGACATCCCCACCCGCAACCGTTCGGCCAGTGGCTGACCCGGGTCGAGGACGATTTTCACCGGGATCCGTTGCACAACCTTGGTGAAGTTACCGGTGGCGTTGTCCGGTTTGACTGAGGCGAACGTCACACCGGTGGCTGGTGCGATGCTCTCGACGCGACCCTGCAGGGCTTCGCCACCGAGGCTGTCGACGTGTACTTGCACGTCCTGCCCCGGCTGCACATCGGTCAGTTGGGTTTCCTGAAAATTGGCGACCACATAAGCCCGTTCCAGCGGCACCACGGCGAGAATTTTGCTGCCCGGCGTGACATAGGCGCCAACCCGCACCGCGCGCTCGCCGACCATGCCGTCCTGAGGCGCAACGATGCGCGTATAGGACAGTTCATAGCTGGCCATTTCCAGCGCCGCTTGCGCCCGTTTCAGCCCACCTTCGGCCGCATCGCGCTGGGCGGTCAGGATCTCCACCTGCTTGCGTTCCGCCGCCAGCACCGCCGTGGCATTGGCCAGCCGGGCGGTGGCCTGATCGATGCGCGTGCGCGCCTGCTGAGCATTCTGCACCGTGCCGGCGCCCACTCCGGCGAGGTGGTTGTAGCGGTTCAATTCATGCTCGGCGAAGGCCATTTCCGCCTTCGCCGAAACCACCGTGGCCTGGGCCTGGGCGATCACTGACGTCTGGCGCTCAAGGGTCGCCCGAGCGTTTTGCAGCTGCGACCTGGCCACCAGGGTTTGAGCATCGGCGGCCTCAGCGGCAGCGCGCAGATCGCGGTCGTCGATCAACGCCAGTAGCTGCCCGGCCTTGACCTGTTGGTTGTCCTCCACCAGCACCTCCTTGATGAAACCCGCCACGCGCGGCGCCACCAAGGTGAAGTCCGCCGAGACGAAGGCATCGTTGGTGCTCTGCTGTGTGCGCTTGCCGAACACGCCCGGCGCCAGCAGGTAAATCAACACACCGACTGCCATCACCGCGGCCACGCCGACAGCGATTTTTTGCTTTGATTGAGTCGTCATAAAAACCTTCTGTTTCAGTGAAGCGTTCAAGTCGGCGCGCGCGGTGGATAGATCCGCGTCGGCAGCCAGAAAATCAGCAGGATCAGCGCCACGGCGACGCCAGTCATGCACAGATAAAGATCGGAAGAAGTCAGCACCACGGCCTGCTGATGCAGCCGGTGAGCGAGGTTCGCGCTGGCGCCATCGACCAGAGGCGAGTTACCGAGGTTGTCCACCAGCAGGGTCGAGTGAAAATGCAGCCTTGCGGTGGTCAGTGCCTCGATCACACCCGTGGCGATCACCGCCGCCAAGCCTTTCACCGTGTTGAACCAGGCTGAGGCGAACGGCCCTTCCATCGGGGTGATGCTGCCAGTGGAGAGCATCAACAGCGGCAGCACGGCCATGGGCTGACCGAAAATCTGCAGCCATTGCAGGACGTAGAAATCGTCGCGAATCCATGCCGACGTCAGCTGCGATCCGCCGATGCAAGACAGCGCCAGCATGCTCAGGCCGATCCCCAGCACCCAGCGGCAATCGACCCAGCGCAGGTTGCACAGCGCCGCCACCAACGGCAGCGCGATCAACTGTGGCAACGCCGCCAACAGCATGATCGGTGCCGTCTGCAGCGGGCGATAACCCTGAACCTGGGCCAGGTAACTGGAGGGAATGACGATCACCGCGAGCAACACCACCAACACGCCAGCCAGGGTCAACAGTGCGAACGACAGGTTGCGGATGCCGAGCATCTGCAATTTGAAGAATGGAATCGGTTGCGACCACTCATTGATCAAAAACAGCACCAGCAACAGCAACCCGCCGCCTAGCAGGCCGCAGATCAGGCTCGACTCGAACCAGTCCAGCCGATTGCCTTGCAGGATGCCGATCACCAGCATGCAGATCGCGGGAAACCCCAGCAGCAAGCCGCGCCAGTTGAACTGTTTGAAGCGCTCCAGGCGCAGCGGATCCTGAGGCAAACCGTAAGCCACTGCCGCCATGGCAAGCAGGCACGGCACGATGATTTGCCAGAAGGTCCATTGCCAGCCGACGTACTCGGTCCACAACCCGGCCAGCGGTGTACCGAGACCGGGGCCAAAGGTCGCCGTCAGGGCATAACCGGCCAGGCCATAGAGTTTCACGTTGGCCGGCAGGAATCGCAGGGCGACGGTCATCAGCATCGGCGGCAGTGCGCCACCGGCCAGGCCTTGCAGGGTGCGCATGACCAGCAGGCTTTCATAATTCGGGGCAAACGGGCACAGCACGCCCAACAGGGTGAACGCGCTGATGGCGCACAGGGTGAAGCGTCGCAACGAGAACGTCACCGAACACCAAGGGGCAAATGCCATGGCGGCCACCGAGGTGGCGGTGTAGCTGGCGACCAGCCAGGTGCCTTCGTCGTAGCCGATGGCCAACGCACCGCGAATGTCGGCCAGCGCGACCTTGGTCACCATCTCGTTCAAGCCAGATACCAGCACCGCCAGCAACACGCCCAGCAGGCCGATCATGATTCGCGGGCCGAAGACCGGTGGTGCAACGGCGGCCGCTGGTTTGGCCGCGGCGAGAGACGCCGTGGCCGCGAGGGAAGTCATGTACTGCACGCTCCGGACGGGGGGATACCGAAGCATTTTAGGCAGCGCGGAAGCTTACGAAAATTGACTTATTGGCAGCTTATAAGTGCGCCATACGCAATGGTTAAATCAAACCGGCTGCGCCGCCAACCAGGTCTCATCGCAACAGACCTTTAGAGTTTCGCGCATCCAGCGATGTGCCGGATCCTTGTCAAAGCGCGGGTGCCAGGCTTGGGTCAGCATGATGGTCGGTAGCGGAATCGGCAGGGTGAACGAGCGCAGCTTCAAGCCCAGGCGCCGCACGCTCAGCAGCGCTTCTTTGGGCACCGGCAGAATCAGATCGGAATCCGGCAAGGCGAACATCGCCGCGTGGAAACTCGGCGCAATCACCGCCACCCGCCGCTCCAGCCCCAAGGCGTTGAGCGCCGTGTCGATCGGCCCGCGGGCGATCCCGCGACGGGACATGCTGATATGGGAAAAGCCGGCGTAACGCTCGGCGGTGATCTCTTCATCGAACAGTGGATGATCCTCGCGCACCAGCCCGACAAAGTGAGTGGAAAACAGGTTCTGCACCTTCACTTCCGGCATCAGCGGTCGATTGTTGCTGACGCTCAGATCAATGCGTCCTTCGCGCAAGGCTTCATCGTCCCCGTCGCCCTCGGGAACGAAGCGCAACTCACAATGCGGGGCCTGGCGCTCCATCGTGTCGAACAGCTTGCCGCCGTAGACGCCCACAAAGAAATCATTGGCGCGAATGCTGAACCGTCGGCGCAAACTGCCCAAGTCCACGTCATCGGCGCAGCGGAACAGCAAAGCGGCCTGCTCCACCAGATCCCGCACCTGCTCACGCAACTCCAGCGCCTTGGGCGTCGGCACCAGGCCACGGCCGGCGCGCACCAGAATCGGGTCGCCAATGGCCTCGCGGATCCGCGTCAGCGTCCGGCTCATCGCCGCCGGGCTGAGGTTCATCCGTCGCGCAGCGCCCACCACACTGCCCTCATCGAGCAAGGCGTCGAGGGCGACCAACAGGTTCATGTCCGGGAGTTGCATGCTGAGCACTCGTGGCTGATCTGGATTGATTCAGACGCAATGCTAGCAAACATCGTTGAGTTGAGTGGTCACAGAACTGGCCCCATCGCGAGCAGGCTCGCGATAGGGCCATCAGCCGCACCGAAAGAACTACCGCTCGTGCAACGCCTCGGCCCGAGCCCGGATAATCGGCTTGAGCAAATAACTGAGCACGGTCTTCTTGCCGGTAATGATGTCCACCGACGCCACCATCCCCGGAATGATCAGCAACGGTTTTTCATCCGTCCCCAGATGGCTGCGCTCGGTGCGCAGTTTGATGATGTAGTACGTGGTCTTCTTGTCTTCGTCGGTGATGGTGTCGGCACCGATCTGCTCAAGCTTGGCCTTCAGCCCGCCATAAATGGTGTAGTCGTACGCCGTGAACTTCACCGTGGCATCTTGCCCCGGATGCAGGAAGGCGATGTCTTGCGGGCGAATTTTGGCTTCCACCAGCAAGGTGTCGTCCAGCGGCACGATCTCTACCAGATCACTGCCCGGCTGGATCACGCCACCGATGGTATTCACCAGCAACTTGTTGACGATGCCACGTACCGGCGATGTCACCAGCGTCCGGCTGACCCGATCTTCCAGCGCCTTGCCGGTGGCCTGAGCCTTGTTCAGATCGGTGCGTGCTTCGTTGAGTTGGGTCAGCGCTTCGCTGCGAAATTTGCCACGAGTCTCGTCGATCTTGCGCTGCACTTCCTTGATCGCCGATTCGGCGCGAGGGATCGCCAGGGTGGTGGCGTCGAGTTGGCCGCGGGTTTCGACCTCGGCACGCTTGAGTCGCAAAACCTCGACCGGGGACACCGCGCCCTGAGCCACCAACGGCTCGGACATGGCGATTTCCTGACGCTGCAAGGCCAGACCGCTGCGGTACTGGGCCTGTTTGGAGGTGAACTCGCGCAGCTCTTGCTGCTTCTGGATCAACTGCTCCTGCAAGCCGCCGATCTCATCGTGCAGTTGCTGACGACGACTGATGTACAACGACTCTTCGCTGGCGGCCTGGCCGGGCACGGCTTTGAGCACATCGGCGGGGAAATTCAGTGGACGGTCATCGACCTCGGCACTCAGGCGCTCCACGCGCAACAGCATCGACAACCGATCAGCCTCGGTTTCGCCAACGTTGGAGGCAAACCGTGTGTCGTCCAGACGAATCAGCGGCGCGCCAGCCTCAACGATTTGCCCTTCCTTGACGAACAGCTCGGAAACGATGCCGCCCTCAAGGTTCTGGATTTTCTGGATCTTCGACGACGGAATCGCCTTGCCGTCGCCCTTGGTGACTTCATCGATCACCGCGAAGTTGGCCCAGAGCATCAGGAACACGAAGAAGCCGATGATCGCCCAGATCGTCAACCGCACCACGCGCGGGGCGTCTTCGATCAGCGCTTTGTTGACCTCGGGAAGGGGCTGGCCTTGCAGCGACGCGGAGCCTTTGAAGTAGCGGCGGATGGATTCTTTGACCCCGGACTTAAGCAACACTGATCTGCCCCTTCTTCAACGCTTCCATCACGGCGGCTTTCGGGCCATCGGCGAGTATTTGCCCACGGTCGATCACCAGCAGGCGATCCACCAGCGACAACAGCGAAGCCCGGTGCGTCACCAGCACCACGGTTTTGTTTTCAACGACCGCAGCGAGGCGTTGCTTGAGGCGTTCTTCGCCGGTGTTGTCCATGGCGCTGGTGGGTTCGTCCAGCAGCAGAATCGGTGGGTTGAGCAACAGCGCTCGGGCCAGGGCGACGTTCTGACGCTGACCACCGGACAGGTTCTGCCCACGCTCACCAACTTGCAGCTCATAACCCTGCGGGTGCAGACGGGCGAATTCGTGGACGCCCGCCAGTTCCGCGGCTTGCAGCACCAATTCGTCTTCAACATACCGCGCGCCCGACACCAAATTGTCGCGCAGGGTACCGGCGAGCAACTGAATGTCCTGGGGCACGTAGCCGATGTTGTGGCGCAATTCGCTGACGTCGATCTGACGGATATCCACACCGTCCACCAGCAGCGCGCCGTCGTCCGGCTGATAGAGGCCCACCAGCAATTTGGCCAAAGAGCTTTTGCCCGAGCCGCTGCGACCGATGATGCCGATCTTCTCGCCGGGCTTGATGGTCAGGTTGATGCCCTTCAGTGCCGGGTTCTGTTGATTCGGATAGGTGAAGGTCAGCTGACGGCATTCAATGGCGCCTTGCAGCACTTTGCGGCTCAGCGGACGCTCGTCGAAATTGCGCTCCTGGGGCAGCTCCATCATCTGATCGACCGAGGTCATGGTCACCCGGGCCTGCTGGTAGCGGGTCAACAGGCCCGATAGCGAGGCCAACGGGCTGAGGGCACGACCGCTGAGCATATAACAGGCGATCAAACCACCCATGCTCAGATTGCCGGCAATGATCTGGTACACGCCGAAAACGATCATGATCACCCCGGCCAGTTGCTGAATCAGCAAAGTGATGTTCATCGCCAGACCGGACAGCATTTTCACCCGCAGCTCGAGGCGGCTGAGGGTGCCGATGGTCTGCTCCCACTGATACTGGCGTTCGCTTTCGGCGTTATTGACCTTGACCGCATCGAGGCCGGCGAGGGTTTCGATCAGGCTCGACTGGCGCTCGGCACCCAGGGCCATGGTTCGCTCCATGGTCGCCACCAGCGGTTTCTGCAAGGCATAGCCAATCAGCAAGGCAATCGGGAACGCCAGCACCGGAATCCACACCAGATGCCCGCCGAGGATCGCGATGACCAGGAAGATCAACAGCGTAAACGGCAGGTCGATCAGGCTGGTGAGGGTCAGCGACGCGAGGAAGTCGCGCAGGCTCTGAAACTCATGGATGTTCTGGGCGAAGCTGCCGACCCGTGCCGGGCGGTACTTCATGGCCATGCCGACGATGCGTTCGAACAGCGTCGCCGAGATGATCAGGTCGGTTTTCTTGCCGGCCAGGTCCAGGCACAAGCTGCGCAGGCTCTTGAGGATCAGGTCGAACACATAAGCGCCGGTGATGCCGATGGCCAGCACCCAAAGGGTCGACTCGGCCTGGTTCGGCACCACGCGATCGTAGACATTCATCACGAACAGCGGCGCGGCCATGGCGATGATGTTGATCAGCAGACTGGCGGCGATGGCGTCGGCGTACAGCCAGCGCGAACGCTTGAGGGTGTCGCGAAACCACGAACGCGCGCGCGGGATCAGCGTGCCGTGGTTGACGTCGAATTTGTGTTGGGGTTGTGCGAAGAAGACTTTGCCGCTGTAGTCGTCGGCGAGCAGTTCACGGCTGACGCAAACTTCACCACCATCGCTTTCGCTGAGCAGCAAGCGGGCCTGGTCTTCACCGTGCCAGCCAAGCAGCACCGCACTGCGACCCTCCTTGAGCAGCAACAGCGCTGGCATGGCAATCGCCGGAATCTGCTCCAGCTTGCGTTGCAGCACCCGCCCTTGCAGCCCGGCGCGAGCGGCCGCGCGGGGCAGCAGTTCGACGCTCAGGCGTTGTTTGGGCAACGGCAGGCCGGTGGTCAGCATCGCCGCACTGGCCGGTTTCTGGTGCAACATGCAAAGGGCTAGCAGGCCGTCCAGTAACGGATCGTCATGCAGCGCGCGTGGATCATGAATGAGTTGAACGCCACTGACTTCTGATTCCACGCTCGACACTCTTGGCTAACGATTGAAAATGGGCAGGACTCAATTCATCCCGGGCAACTGAACCTTGGGCTTCACGTCGTTCTGCACGACGGATGCCAATGGTGCGACAACGCCCTGACTTTTGAGCAATTCGCCCATGGTCGCCTTGATTCGGTACTGAGTAAATAACTGAATGTTTTTGATCTCGACCAGCCGACGGGAAGCGGTGAACAGCTCGTTTTCACTGTCGAGCAGGTCAAGCAATGTCCGCTCGCCGAGGCTGAATTGCTTCTGATAGGCGCTGCGCACGCTGGCGCTGCGATCAACATATTGTTGGGCGATCGGCACTTGGGCGTTGGCGTTGTTCAGGGCGTTCCAGGCCAGGCCCAGTTCTTCATTCAATACGCGCAGGGCGTTGTTGCGAATATCCAGCGCCTGGTTCGACAGGTAGGACTTGGATTCCAGATCAGCCTTGTTGCTGCCCCCGGCAAACAAATTGAAGCGCATACGCAGCATGGCCTGCCATTCGTTGCTGTGACCGTTCTGACCGTCGAGATCGTTGTCGGCGGTGCGGCCCAGCTCGGCATCGAAGCGCGGGTAGAAGCTCGACTTGGCGGCTTCGTATTGCTTCTCGGCGGCGGCGATATCGGACTCGGCGGAACGCAGGATCGGGCTGTTTTCCAGCATCTGCGCCCGGGCCTCATTCAGGTTGGCCGGCAACAGCGCCATGAAATCGGCAGGCCGCTCCAGTTGATCGGGCATCTGGCCGACGGCACTGAGGAAGTTGGTCTCGGCGTCTGCCAGGTTGGTCTGTTCAGTGATCAGGTTGTTGCGGGCCTGGGCCATGCGCGCGTCAGCCTGATCGAGGTCGGCGCCACTGCCTACACCGCGCTGAGTGCGCAATTTGATCTGGTCCAGAATCCGCTCGTGGTTCTTCAGGTTGTCTTCGGCCAGGCGCACGAATTCGCGACGGGTCAGCACATCGAGATAAACCTGAGCGACGGTCAACGCAGTGCGTTCCGAGGTGCCCAGCAAGGAATAAGCACGGGAATTAACGGTGGCTTGTTGACGCCCCACTTCGCTGGACGTCGCAAAACCGTCAAAAACCATCTGCGACAGACGTAAACTTGACTCACTCCGGTTCAGCGTCTCCCAGTGGTTGCCGCCGCCAGCGGCACGGGTGGTGACGCTGTCGGTGCCTTCGCGGCCATAGCCGCCCAGCAGATCGACCCGTGGCAGGTATCCACCTTTTGCAGCCTTTAACTGATAATCCGCGGCCAGCCGATTGTTGACCCCTGCCTGGATTTCCGGATGGACATCCAGTGCCTGTTGCATGGCCTGCGGAAGGGTCTGAGCCTGAACAAAGCCGGCGGCAAGGGCGAAGGGTAGAACCTTGAACAGGTGCAAACGCATAGTTGGAATTTCCCGGGACTTCTTGTCTTGAATCACTGCAGAACGTGGCGCTGCATCGCATGATGGCAACCGGAATGACCGTATGTCGGAAAGTTCAAAATCGGAACTGGATCACACGCTGTAGGACAGGTCGCCGCTTAAATATCAATGTGACATTACTTAGGCGATTGTTTAGGATGGCTCCTATAAGGTCAATAGTTTGGCATAAAGTTAATTTCTAAAAAATATAGCCAAATTATTGGCATTTTTCGCGTCAAATTTACGTATCGGATACCTTGAAAGTACGTCCAGCCCCCGACCGGCGAACACGCCCGAGCGGGTTCATGGAAGTCAACTGAACGTGACACCCGGAGAGTCTTCAATGAGCAGTGTTGTTGCCATCGTCAAAAGCATTGTTGGTCAGGTTTTCGCGGTGTCGCCAGAGGGCATCCGCCGCGTACTCATTGAAGGCGACCGGTTGTTGGTCGGCGATCAGGTAGACACCGGAGCCGCCGGCGCCATCACCCTCGAACTGGCTGATGGCCGGACCCTGGACCTGGGCCGCGACACTCAGTGGAGCGGCAGCGCTCCGGACTCCAGCGCCGACCTCGCCCAAGCCGCGCCGTCGGTTGACGAATTGCAGCAAGCCATCGCCGCCGGCGTCGACCCGACCACCGCCCTTGAAGCCACTGCGGCCGGCCCTACCGCTATG
Source organism: Pseudomonas frederiksbergensis (assembly GCF_017114915.1). Lineage (GTDB taxonomy): Bacteria > Pseudomonadota > Gammaproteobacteria > Pseudomonadales > Pseudomonadaceae > Aquipseudomonas > Aquipseudomonas frederiksbergensis_I. The sequence continues at coordinate 800 of NZ_JAAUOE010000056.1, read as the reverse complement.
AGCGGAGGCGGCTCGACCGGTGGTGGCCACAGCTTCGTGGCCCTGGAGGCAACCGCGGCCCGGGTCGACCCGACCATTGGTTTCGAGACAGCGGGCCTCGCCACTGCCGCTTCGGCAACACAAGACATCACCGGCAGCCAGACGGCCAACACCAGCGCCAACACTCTGCTCGAATCGACCCTGAGCCTGAGCGCCACGCCGACCATCACCGAGGCCGGTGGCGTGCTGATCTACACCGCAACCCTGACCCAGGCACCGCTGACCGACCTGACCATCACCCTATCCAACGGCTCGGTGATCGTGATCGCAGCCGGCCAGACCACCGGCACCGTCAACGTTCCGCTGGCACCGAACGACACTGTTTATAACGATCCGACCCAGATCAACGTGACCGTCACCGGCACCACGGGCGGCAGCGGTATCGTGGTCACCCCGCCGACTACTCCGGCCGTGACCCAGGTCACCGACACCGTCGACACCACCACCGTCACGCTGACGGCCGGCTCGACCGTCACCGAAGGCGGCCAGATCACCTACACGGCGACCCTGACCAACCCGGCGCAGACGCCGGTCACCGTGACCCTGTCCAACGGTTCGACCATCACCATCGCCGCTGGCAACACCACCGGCAGCGTCAACGTTCCGACGCCGGCCAACGACGTCTACAACAATGGCAGCACTGTCAGCACCACGATCACTGGCGCTACCGGCGGCAACTTCGAGAACCTGGTGCCGAACCCGACTCCGGCCGTTACCACCATTGCCGATTCCGTCGACACCACCACCGTCACGCTGACGGC
>NZ_JAAUOE010000055.1 GCF_017114915.1 Pseudomonas frederiksbergensis | reverse complement strand
CGGCACCGGCGGCGAAGGCTTTTTTCGAGCCGGTCAGCACGATGCAGCCGATGTTCGAATCGGCTTCCAGACCATCGAGGGCGTGGTTCAGTTCGCTGACGATCTGTGCATTCAACGCGTTCAGCGCTTGCGGGCGGTTCAGGGTGATCAGGCCGACGCGGCCGTGGGTTTCCAGCAAAATCGTTTCGTAGTTCACGTATTGGTTTCCTTCTCAAAGATTGCGCGAAATGACCATGCGCTGAATGTCGCTGGTGCCTTCGTAGATCTGACAAACCCGCACGTCGCGGTAGATCCGCTCCAGCGGGAAGTCGTTCAGGTAACCGTAGCCGCCCAGGGTTTGCAACGCCGATGAACAGACCTTCTCGGCCATTTCAGAAGCGAACAGCTTGGCCATGGACGCTTCCACCAGCGCCGGCTGGCCGCTGTCGCGCAGCGCCGCCGCGTAATGCACCATCTGCCGGGCCACGGCAATCTGGGTGGCCATGTCCGCCAAGCGGAACGCCACCGCCTGGTGTTCGATGATCGGCTTGCCGAAGCTCTCGCGCTCACGGGCATAGTCGCGGGCCGCTTCGAACGCAGCGCGGGCCATGCCCACCGATTGCGAGGCGATGCCGACACGGCCGCCTTCGAGGTTGGCCAGGGCGATTTTGTAGCCTTCGCCCTCCTCACCCAGTCGATTGGCCACCGGGACTTTCACATCCTCGAAGAGAATCTGGCAGGTGTCGGAGGCGTGCTGACCGAGTTTGTCTTCGACTCGCGCGACTTTATAGCCCGGCGAATCGGTGGGCACGATCAGCGCGGTGATCCCGCGTTTGCCGGCACTCGGGTCAGTCACCGCAAACACAATCACCACCCCGGCGTTTTGCCCGGAGGTGATGAACTGCTTGCAGCCGTTGAGCACGTAGTGATCGCCGTCCAGCCGGGCGCGGGTTTTCAGGCTGCTGGCATCGGAACCGGCTTGCGGTTCGGTCAGCGCAAAGGCACCGAGCATCGCGCCGCTGGCCAGCGGTTTGAGGAAGCGTTCTTTCTGGTCGTCGTTGCCGAACTTGAGGATCGGCACACAACCCACCGAGTTGTGCACGCTCATGATGGTCGAGCAGGCGCCGTCACCGGCGGCGATTTCTTCCAGGGCCATGGCGTAGGCCAGGTAACCGGTGTCGCAACCGCCCCACTGCTCCGGCACCAGCATGCCAAAGAAGCCCAGGTCGGCCATTTCGCCGATGGCTTCCTTGGGGAAGCGATGTTCACGGTCCCATTCGGCGGCGAACGGTTTCAGCCGTTCCTGGGCAAACTGCCGGGCCGCGTCGCTGATCTGAAGTTGTTCGTCATTGGGGATCATGCCAATTCCTTAAAATGTAATTGCCCCNCTGGGCAAACTGCCGGGCCGCGTCGCTGATCTGAAGTTGTTCGTCATTGGGGATCATGCCAATTCCTTAAAATGTAATTGCCCCGTAGGAGCTGGCGAAGCCTGCGATCTTTTGATCTTGATCTTAAAAACAGGATCAAAAGATCGCAGCCTCGTTTCACTCGACAGCTCCTACAGACATCGCGACCTCAGTAGAGGCATTCCACGGCCATGGCTGTCGCTTCGCCGCCGCCGATGCAGATTGCTGCAACGCCGCGCTTCAGGCCTTTCTGGCGCAGGGCCGAGAGCAAGGTCACGAGTATCCGCGCGCCGGACGCACCAATCGGGTGGCCCAGGGCACAGGCGCCACCGTGGACGTTGATCTTCTCGTGGGGGATTTCCAGTTTGGTCATGGTCACCAGACTCACCACCGCGAAGGCTTCGTTGACTTCGAACAACTCAACGTCATCCAGGGACCAGCCGGCCTTCTTCATCAGTTTCTTGATCGCGCCCACCGGTGCCACCGGGAACAGCCCCGGCGTGTCGGCAAATGCAGCGTGACCATGAATCACTGCCAGCGGTTTTAGGCCTTGTTTCTCGGCTTCGGAACGGCGCATCAACACCAGTGCCGCCGCGCCGTCGGAGATCGAGCTGGAGTTGGCCGCCGTCACGGTGCCGCCCTCGCGGAACGCCGGTTTCAGCGAGGCGATCTTGTCCAGTTTGGCTTTTGGTGGCTGTTCGTCGTGGCTGATCAGCACTTGCTGTTTGCCGACCGTCACGGTGAGCGGCACGATCTCGGCATTGAAGCTGCCGTCCTCGATCGCCTGTTGGGCGCGAGTGGTCGAGGCGATGGCAAACGCGTCCTGATCTTCACGGCTGAAGCCATTGGTCTCGGCGCAATCCTCGGCAAAGGTGCCCATCAGGCGGCCCTTGTCGTAGGCGTCTTCGAGGCCGTCGAGGAACATGTGATCAAGCACCTGGCCATGACCCATGCGGTAACCGCTGCGGGCGCGGTCCAGCAGGTATGGCGCGTTGGACATGCTTTCCATGCCGCCGGCGACCACCACCTCGGCACTGCCGGCGATCAGCATGTCGTGGGCCAGGATCGTCGCTTCCATGCCCGAGCCGCACATTTTGTTCAGGGTCGTGCAGCGAGTCGATTTATCCAGCCCGGCGCCCAAGGCCGCTTGCCGCGCCGGGGCCTGGCCGAGGCCGGCGGAGAGTACGCAACCAAACAGCACTTCTTCCACGGATTCAGGGGCGATGCCGGCGCGTTCGACCGCGGCACGAATCGCCGCGGCGCCCAGTTGCGGCGCGGTCAGGCTTTTCAGTTCGCCCTGGAAACCGCCCATCGGGGTGCGGACAGCGCTGACAATAACAATTGGATCGTTGAACTGTGTCATGTCTAATCCTCCTTATTTGGCCGCCATGCGCAAGGCGCCGTCGAGACGGATCACCTCGCCGTTGAGCATGCTGTTTTCTATGATATGCCTGGCCAGCGCGGCGTACTCGCTCGGCTTGCCCAGGCGCGGTGGGAACGGCACACCAGCGGCCAGCGAATCACGTACTTCCGGAGTCATGCCGGCCATCATCGGCGTTTCGAAAATGCCCGGGGCGATGGTCATCACGCGGATGCCGAAGCGTGCCAGCTCACGGGCGGCAGGCAAGGTCAGGCTGGCAATCGCGCCTTTGGAGGCCGCATACGCGGCCTGACCGATCTGACCGTCGAAGGCGGCGACCGAGGCGGTGTTGATGATCACTCCGCGCTCGCCGTCTTCATCGGCTTCGGTTTCGGCAATGGCTGCTGCCGCCAGGCGCAGCATGTTGAAACTGCCGATCAGGTTGACGTTGATCACCTGGCTGAAACTGGCCAAGGCATGTGGGCCGGTCTTGCCGAGGATTTTTTCGCCACGCACGATGCCGGCGCAATTGACCAGGCCATTGAGGCCGCCAAACGCTTTGACCGTCGCCTGCACCGCCGCTTCGGCCGCCGCTTCATTACTGATGTCGGCCACCACGCTGTGCGCGCCGAGACGTGCAGCCTGGGCCGCGACGGCTTCGGCGTTCATGTCCACCAGCATCACCTTGGCGCCGGCCGCCATCAGCATTTCAGCGGTGGCCGCACCGAGGCCGGATGCACCGCCGGTGACGAGAAAAACCTTGTTTTCGATCTGCATCATTGTTTCCTTGGATTCAAGCTGAAACGTTCTTCGCGGCGGCCTCTTGAGCCTTGGCGATTTCCTGGTTGCGCAAGATAAAGCGCTGCAATTTGCCGCTAGGGGTTTTCGGCAACTCGCTGACAAATTCGATTTCACGGGGGTATGAGTGCGCCGCCAGACGCTTGCGCACGTGTTGGCGCAGTTCTTCGGCCAGCGCAGGGTCGGCGCGGTATTGCGGGCTGAGCACGACGAACGCTTTGACCAGCTCGGTACGCTCTGGATCGGGTTTGCCGATGACGGCGGCTTCGACCACTGCCGGGTGTTCGATCAGCGCGCTTTCCACATCGAACGGGCCGACGCGGTAGCCGGAGGTGGTGATCACGTCGTCGCTGCGGCCGACGAAGCTGATGCTGCCGTCCGGGTTCCACTCGACGGTGTCACCGCTCAGGTAATAGTTGCCGACGAACGCTTTGGTCGGCGCACCTTCATAACCGTTGAACCAGCACATCGGCGACTGGGTGCGGTCGATCGCCAGAATACCCGGCTGACCAACGCCCAGCTCTTTGTATTCGTCATCCAGCACCACGATGCGGTGGCCCGGCGAGGCAAAACCGGCAGCGCCCATGTGGATCGGATGCTCCAGGCCATGGTGATTGCACAGGACCATGCCCAGTTCGGTCTGGCCGTAGTGGTCGTGGATCACCACGCCAAGGTTATCGGCGAACCAGCGAATCACCTCCGGGTTCAGCGGCTCGCCAGCGCTGCTGACAATGCGCAGCTTGCCCTTGATCGAACGGGCGAATTCATCGCCGCCGGCAATCAGCAATCGGTAGGCGGTCGGTGAGCCGGTGAGGTTGGTAATCCCGTATTTGTTGATCACCCGGCAGGTGCTTTCGAGGGTGAATGGGCCATCGTAAAAGGTGATCGGATGCCCCATCGCCATCGGTCCGGTGACGCCGAAATAAATGCCGTAGGCCCAACCCGGATCGGCGACATTCCAGAAGGCGTCTTCGGGGCGCAAATCCACGGCGTCGCGGGTGTAGCTCTGGAAGGCGACGATGGCTTTGAGCGGCACCGACAGCGCTTTCGACGGGCCGGTGGTGCCCGAGGTGAACATCAACAGGAACGGGTCTTCGCCGGTCAGCAATACCGGTTCGCAGACGCTGGAGTAGTTGGCCAGTTCGGCCCAGAAACTGAAATCACCCCGAACAATACCTTGGCCTTTCGGGCCGCCGACGGTAACGATGGTCGGGCAGTCGGCCACTTCAGCCAGTTTCGGGCGATTGACCGCGTCGGTGACCACCACTTTGGCCCCGGAACTGTTCAGGCGGTGTTCGATGGCTTTGGGGCCGAAGGCGGTGAACAGCGGCTGATAAACCGCACCGATGCGCCACGCAGCGAACACGGTGATCAGCAATTCGATGTTGCGGGGCAACAGGCCCGCGACCTTGTCGCCCTTCTTCACACCTTGGGCCAGCAGGAAATTGGCGAAACGCGCGGCCTTGTCCTGCAAGTCGCTGAACGTGTAAGTCGCGCTGGCGCCGTCGCGGCCTTCCCAGAACAGCGCGATGCGCCCCGGCAAGGCATGCCGGTCGCAACACTCGATGCAGGCATTGAGCGCGCTTAACGACCCTGAGAGCGCGGCATCGACGGTGTGCTGATAATTGAACTGTGACGTGGCAGACAAGTAATCGCGCATTGCCAGAATCCCTCTGTGTTTTTATTAGGTTGGGGGAACCGTAATCAACAGGGAAATACTCGCTCTGCGCGGGGAGCGGGACAATGGTCAAAGCTATCAAGTTGTGTGACTGGTTTGGCCAAGGCCGCTAACCAGCTCGTTCCCACGCAGAGTGAGGGAACGATTAGCTGACGTCGTTAAGAATCAAACTCCGATAATGCCCAGGATTTGACCCCGACCACTTGCGAAAGGCCTTGTAGAACGAGCTGGCATCGGCAAACCCCAAACGGGTGGCGATTTCAGCGAAGCTGATGGCCGGCTCGGCCAGCCAGACGATGGCCAGTTCCTTGCGCACGTTGTCCTTGAGCCCCTGATACGTCTGGCCCTCTTCGGCCAGGCGTCGACGCAACGTTGAGGCCGACATGCACAGTCGCTGCGCCAGCGCTTCGGTTTCCGGCCAGCGCTCGGCGGGCAATTGCCGCAGATCGTGCTTGATCCGGCTGGCCAGGCTTTCGGGGTCACGGTACTTGACCAGAATGTTCGCCGGCGCATGGGCGAGGAAGCGCTTGAGCTCATCAGCGCTGCGCTTGATTGGCAAATCCAGGCAGTCGGCGGAGAAAATCATCCGTGTGCGTGGCCGGTCGAACCGCAGGTTCTCGGAAAACATCACCTGATAGTCATCGCAAAAATCCGGCTCCGGGCAACGCAGTTCGATGGCCAGGATCGGAATCCGCCGCCCCGCCAGCCAGCAGGCAACACCGTGAACGATCATCCAGTAAGTGAAATAGGTGAAGGCGCGGCGTGGTTCTTCGTCGTCCTCGAGCAGGACGATCTCCGCCAGGCTTTGCTGACGAACCAGTTGCGCGGGCAGGCGTTCGAGCATCAACGACAGAAAGCTCAGGCCCGAAGTCAATCCGGCGGCCAGGCTCGGCTGGACCATGGAGCAGCGACAGAGAAACTCCAGGCTGCCTGACTTGAGCTTGCGTGGGTCCATGCCAAAAAACTCATCATCCATGCGCCGAGCCAGCAAACGCCACAGGCGCGCATAAGCGGTGGCCGGGACACGGGCGTCGGAGCTGTCCAATAGCGCCGGATCGATACCGACCTTGTTCAACACCTCTGCGGTGGCAGCGCCCGGGGCGCAACTTTGCAACAGCGCTTCACGCACCAGTTGAATGGCGATGGTGTCTTTTTCCGACATTGACCGGGGTGAGCCTTGTTCGTGTTTGAGTGGTGGGCATATTAGCGCAGCCATCAGCCCGGCGCAGATCCCTCTCTGTGGGAGCGGGCTTGCTCGCGAAGGCCTTTTCACCGGCACCACCCGCCCTGTCGGTTGAGCCCTACAAAATCCGATACAGCAACCGCTCGATCCGCACCCGGCTCACGCGCTTTAGAAACTTGGCCACCCCCGCCGGGTAATCCGGCAGCGTTTGCAGGTCCTGATACCGCTCGATGCGATGGGTGTGCCGGAAAATCTCCGCCAGTTCCTTGCCACGCGATTCCAGCAATTCCCCTTTCGGATCATCAATCAGCAACGCGTTTTCCAGATCGAGGCGGAACGCCCGTGGATTGAGGTTGTTGCCGGTCAGCAAGGTGTAGCGCTGGTCGATCCACATGCCCTTGAGGTGGTAGGTGTTGTCGCCATCCTTCCACAAATGCAGGTTCAGCTTGCCGCTGTCGATGTTGCGCTGATGACGCTTGGCGAAGCGTCGCAAACTGATTTCATAAAGGTACGGCAGCGCCGCGATCACCTTGAACGGCTCGCTGGGCGGAATGTAGAAGTCGTTGGCCGTCTTGTCGCCGACGATGATGTCGATCTTCACGCCACGGGCCAGGGCCCGATTGATTTCCCGGGTCACCGCCAGCGGCAGGTTGAAGTACGGCGTGCAGATAGTCAGTTGATGCTGGGCACTGGCGATCAGCTCGCAGATCACCCGACTCAACGGATTGTTCTTGCCCACACCGAGCAACGGACTGACCGATAAACCGCCCTTGGCCGTGCTGCCCACTGTAGTGTCGTACGCCGCATGCTTGAGACGGCTGCGCAGATCACCGATGTCGTGGCGCAGGCTGCGGGTGGTCGGCAGGTTCGGCAAGTCGAGGCGATGCACCGCTTTGGAGGTGATCAGCCCGTGCTGGATCAGGTGATGCATCGAATCGGCCAGCGCCTGATTCCGCAGCAGGTGATAACGATCGAAACGGTACTTGTCGAATTTGTGCAGGTAAACGTTGTTCAGGCTCGCGCCGCTGTAGATCACGCAATCGTCGATCACGAAGCCCTTCAAATGCAGCACGCCGAACAGCTCGCGGGTCTGCACCGGCACGCCGTACACCGGCACGACGCTTTCGTGGGTGCGGGTGGTTTCCTGATACCAGGCCGAGTTGCCCGGCTGCTTGCCGGCACCGATCAAACCGCGCTGGGCACGCAGCCAGTCCACGACCACCACCAAGTCCAGTTCCGGACGCGCCCGTTTGGCCGCGTGCAGGGCATCGAGGATTTCCTGCCCGGCCTCATCCTGTTGCAGGTACAGCGCAACGATGTAGATGCGCCGGGTCGCCTGGGCGATTTGCTCCAGCAGGCAACGACGGAACTCGGCAGCGCCAGAGAGGATGGTGACGGCATCGGCGGTCAGCGGAAAACTGCGCAGTTTAGGCAGCAGAGAGCGTTTGAAAAGCAACGGCATAGGGCTCGCAAAGGGTCGAATCCGAAGAGGCTGAGAGCTTACACCATGGATTGCCTTGGGTCTTGTTAGTGTCTGTAAAGGCCCCGCACCGATCGTTCCCATGCGCAGCAAAGGAATGCATCTCGTGACGCTCTGCGTCACATTAACGCTGGACGCGGAGCGTCCATGGCGGCATTCCCCCGCAGAGCGTGGGAACGATCAATGCAAAAAAAGTTGACCAAGAAGAACGATCATTCTACTGTTCACAGCATGAACGAAATCACTAGCAACGACACACGCGACATCATTCTGGATGTCACCGAAAAGTTGATCTACAAAAGTGGCATCGCTGCCACCGGGATGGATCTTCTGGTGAAAACCGCCGGCGTCTCCAGAAAAAGTATTTACCGCTACTTCGCCAACAAGGAGGAGCTTGTCGTCGCGGCCCTGCAACGCCGCGATGTGCGCTGGATGAACTGGTACCGCAGCGAAGTCGGCAAGGCACAAACCCCGGCCGGGCGGCTGCTCAACCTGTTTACCGTGCTCAAGGCCTGGTTCGCCTCCGAAGGCTTCCGTGGCTGCGCATTCATCAACACCAGCGGCGAAACCGGCGACCCGCAAGACCCGGTTCGCCTGGTCGCCAAAGACCACAAACAGAAGCTGCTCGACTACGTGCGCGAGCTCTGTACCGAATATGGCGCACAAGATCCGGAGACGCTGGCCAGACAGCTGCTGATCCTGATCGACGGTGCCATTACCGTAGCGCTTGTGACAGGTGATCACAGTGCCGCCGATAATGCGCAATGCATGGCGCGAAAGTTATTGGACCTGTAACACTTTAAATAAGCCCGACAACGTGCTTGAACGTTAATTTGATAGGGAGACTTAATATGTCTACTGCCGAAGTTCGTCCGCCATTGCCGCCGTTTACCCGTGAATCGGCCATCGAAAAAGTTCGCTTGGCCGAAGACGGCTGGAACTCCCGCGACCCGGAACGGGTGTCTCTTGCCTACACCCTGGACACCCAGTGGCGAAACCGCGCCGAGTTCGCCCACAACCGCGAAGAAGCCAAAGGTTTCCTGACCCGCAAATGGGCCAAGGAACTGGACTACCGGCTGATCAAGGAACTCTGGGCCCATGGCGACAACCGCATCGCCGTGCGTTACGCCTACGAATGGCACGATGACTCGGGCAACTGGTTCCGTTCCTACGGCAACGAGAATTGGGAGTTCGACGAGAACGGCCTGATGTCCAACCGATACGCCTGCATCAACGACCTGCCGATCAAGGAAAGCGAGCGCAAGTTCCACTGGCCGCTGGGCCGCCGGCCGGATGATCACCCAGGCCTCTCCGACCTGGGCCTGTAATTTCACCTCACTGATGATCGTTCCCACGCTCTGCGTGGGAATGCCTCAAGGGACGCTCCGCGTTCCAATGGGACGCAGAGCGTCCCGGGCTGCATTACCACGCAGTGCGTGGGAACGATCGGCTGTACCAGGATAACTTTATCGGTAAGATACCGGCCTTTCCCGCAGCCCTCTTCTGCGCCCTGCCGATTAAGCCCATTCCATGCCTTTCGAACTCAGTGTTGACCTCACTACCCTGGCCGTTCTGGCCCTTGTCGCTTTCATTGCCGGTTTCATCGACGCCATCGCCGGCGGTGGCGGTCTGTTGACCACCCCCGCGCTGCTGACTGCCGGCCTGCCGCCGCATCTGGTGCTGGGCACCAACAAACTCAGTTCGACCTTCGGCTCGGCCACTGCCAGCTTCACTTTCTACCGGCGCAAACTATTCCATCCTCGGCAATGGATGCACGCCATCGTCGGCACACTGGTGGGCGCACTCACTGGCGCCGTGGTCGCTCATTACTTGCCGGCAGAATGGCTGAACAAGATGCTGCCGGTGATCGTTTTCGCCTGCGGTCTATACCTGTTATTCGGCGGCACGCCGAAAGCGCCGCTGGACAGCGACGCTCCGATCAAGAAAAAGTGGCAATCGTCCCAAGGCTTCAGCCTCGGCTTCTATGACGGCGTGGCCGGTCCGGGAACGGGGGCGTTCTGGACCGTCAGCAGCCTGCTGCTCTACCCCATCGACCTGGTCAAGGCCAGTGGCGTGGCGCGCAGCATGAACTTCGTCAGCAATATCGCGGCGCTGTCGGTGTTCATCTTTTCCGGGCAGGTGGACTGGATCATCGGCCTGAGCATGGGCCTGTCGGTGATGGTCGGCGCCTTCTTCGGCGCGCGCACCGCCATCAGTGGCGGTGCGAAATTCATTCGCCCGGTGTTCATCACCGTGGTATTGGGCCTGACCGTGCGCTTAGCCTGGCAGCACTGGTTCAGCGTGGCCTAAGCGCCGCGCCACATAGACGTCGATCAGGTAACGGGCAATCGAGCGTGACGCCGGCAATGGCGGCAGCTCGTGCACGTTGAACCACTGGGCGTCTTCGATTTCGTCTTCCTGACAGACAATCTCGCCACCGGCGTACTCGGCGTGAAAACCGAGCATCATCGAATGCGGGAACGGCCAGCACTGACTGCCCATGTACTGGATGTTCTTGACCTCGATCTGCACCTCTTCGCGGACCTCGCGAATCAGGCAGTCTTCGGCCGACTCGCCCGGCTCGGCAAACCCCGCCAACGTGCTGTAGACCCCGGTGACAAAACGCGGCGAACGGGCCAGCAGCACCTCGTCGCCACGGGTCACCAGTACGATCATGCTCGGTGAAATGCGCGGGTAGTGGCGTATGTCGCACGGTTCGCAGTACATCGCCCGCTCACGCGGCACCTGGCTCATCACCTGCCCGCAGTTACCGCAAAAGCGGTGTTCACGGGCCCAGGTGCCGATTTGCGCGGCATAGCCCAGAACCTTGTAGACGGTGTGATCGCCCTCGAGCATGAACGCCCGCAGGCCTTTCCAGTTGCACCCCGGCACGTCGCTGTGGCTGCGCAGCTCCAGCAGGTAGACCGGTTCGCCATTCAGGTGACCGATGCCGTGCTCGGCAAGAATCGACAAGTCCTGGCGCTTGAGCCATTCGCGCGGGAACAGCGCGCCATTGTCATCGAACAAAAAGCCTTCGGGGCTGCGCGCCACGGCCCAGCCGCCGGGTTGATCGGTATCCAGTACTGCGGTGGTCCAGCGTGAAGTCATGGTTAATCAATCCAGAAATTCGGGTTTCTGTTTGCTCATATGGGCGGCCATGGCCACGCGCAGATCGCTGGATTGCAGCATGGCGGCGTTCCAGGTGGCGACGTATTCGAGGCCGTCGTCGATGCGATGGTCGCGCATATAACTGATCATCTCTTTGGTGCCGGTGACGGCAATCGGCGACTTGCCGGCGATCTCCCGGGCAATGCCCATCACGCCTTCAAGCAGGCTGGCGGTGTCGCTGTAGACGCGATTGACCAGGCCGATATTGCGCGCTTCGTCAGCGCCAAAGGTGCGACCAGTGTAAGCCAATTCACGCAGCATGCCGTCACCGATGATCCGCGGCAAGCGTTGCAAAGTGCCCACATCGGCCGCCATGCCGATATCGATTTCCTTGATCGAGAATTGCGCATCTTCGGCGGCGTAACGCATGTCGCAGGCGCAAATCAGGTCGATGGCACCGCCCAGGCAATAACCCTGGATTGCTGCCAGCACCGGTTTGCGGCAGTTGTCGACGGCGTTGAAGGACGCTTGCAGCCTGAGGATCGTGCGCCGCAGCAGGCGCGCATTGCGGCTGACGTCCTTGCCCAGCTCATTGAGCGTAGCGGCCATCATCACCAAGTCGATGCCGGAAGAAAAATGCTTGCCGGCGCCACTGAGCACCACCACCCGCACTTCATCGGTATCGTCGACCCACTGGAAAATCTCGATGATCTCGCTCCAGAATGCGGCGTTCATCGAGTTGATCTTTTCCGGGCGGTTGATCTGCACATGGGCGATGTTATCGGCCAATTCGACGCTGAAGGCGGTGTATTGAGACATGGCAGTGATCCTTTACCGGGCAGAAAATGAGGCCCGAACTATAACAAGGCTTCCGTGCCGGCAGTAAGGCAGCGGTTTGGCCAAATGCGGGACTGGTTTTAGGTTCGTTGGTGTTTGGGCCGGCCTCTTCGCGGGCAAGCCCGCTCCTACGGGATATGTGTTCTTGCCCGCATCGTCTCCACCGCAGCGAACGAAAATCGGCTTAGCGCATAAGCGAAATAGTCACTATGCTTTTGTCCGACTTTCCAAGGAGGAACCTACCCCATGCCGATTTCTTCGCGCGCTGCGTTACTGGTCATCGACGTACAAAACGACTTCATTCCTGGTGGTCAATTGCCGGTACCGGAGGGTGACCTGATTGTGCCCCTGATTAATCGTCTCGGCCGCCAGTTCAAACAGATCATCATTGCCCAGGACTGGCACCCGCCCGGCCACGCCTCGTTCGCGTCCAGCCACCCCGGGCGCAAACCTTATGACGTGATTCAGTTGCCTTACGGTGAACAGACGCTGTGGCCGGAGCATTGTGTACGCGCCACGCCCGGCGCCGAGTTCCACCCGGAGCTGGACCTGCCCCACGCCCAACTGATCATCCGCAAGGGCTGCAACCCGGACATCGACAGTTATTCGGCGTTTCTGGAAGCGGATCGAACCACGACCACAGGCTTGGCCGGGTACCTGAAAGAACGCGGCATCGACACGGTTTACATGGTCGGGCTGGCACTGGATTTCTGCGTGATGTTCTCCGCGCTGGATGCGCGGTCGGCGGGGTTCAATGCGTTTGTGGTGATGGATGCTTGTCGGGCGATTGATCTGGACGGCTCGCTGGCGGCGGCGATCGAGCGGATGCAGGTGGCGGGGGTTGGGTTGATTCCATCAACCGAATTACTCGGCTGAACTGTATGACGTTCCCCCGCCTGGTTCGTAGCAGCTGCCGAGCCCGCGAGGCTGCGTTCGAGGACGTAGTCCTCGCAAACCCGGCGAATACGGTCGTCCTGATAGAACCGGTTGCCTGATTTTACGACTGCTGCGTCCGAACGCGGCCCGAGCCGAACGCAGCCTCGCGGGCTCGGCAGCTGCTACGGCCCTGCGTCGGATTTCGGCTTGGTTGACCAGCATCACACCGGGGTTGGCAACCAAAGCCGGAACCGCGCTCCACCCAACGGCGAAGCCTGCGCGGTCAGTGTGCCGCCCTGGGCTTCCAGCGCCCGGCGGCTGATCGCCAGCCCCAGACCAAACCCGCCAGTGGCGCGATCCCGACTGCGATCCAGCCGGTAAAACGGCTCGAAAATCCGCTCCTGCTCTCCCTCCGGAATGCCGATGCCGTCGTCGTCCACGCAGATTTCACAACCCTTGGGACCCACCTGCACACCGATTTGAATCCGTTTTTCGCAGTAGCGCATGGCGTTACGCAGCAAGTTCTGGATCGCCCGGGCGGTCAATCGCGGGTCCAGCGAGAAGCGTTCGAGCTGGCCGTGCAGCAGCACATCGATGACGATTTCCGGCGAGTCGAGCTCTTCATCGACGCTGCCCAGAATACTGTCGATGAACTCATCCAGCGACACCTCGACCTGTTCCGGCAAGCTCGCCGGATTTTGCAATCGGCTGTAAGACAGCAGCTCCAGCACCAGCTCATCCAGTTCGCGAATGTGTGCGACCAGACTTTGCAGACGTTCGCGACTGGTGGCCGGCAAGTCGTCGGACAGTGCCAGGGCCAGGCCGAAATCCAGCCGCGTTAACGGCGTGCGCAATTCATGGGACACCGCGTTGAGCAAGTCGCGCTGCTGGTTGAGCAGGTTTTCGATGTCGCCGGCCATGGTATCGAACACATTGGCCAGGCTGCCGATGTTGGAGCTGGGGGAAATCTGCGTTCGCTCGCTCAAGTGGCCCTTACCGAAGCGTTCGGCGGTGCCTTTTAGACGCTCCAGGTCGCGCCAGTGCGGGCGCAGCCACAGCAAGAGGCAGGCCAGCATCGTCGCGCCGATCAGTACGTTGATGCTCCAGTAGAGCCAACTGACGTCTGTCGGGTCCGGCGGCACGACCATTTCCACCACCAACTGCTCGTTCAACGGTGTCACCGCCAGGGTGCGCCAGCCCCAGTCGCCGATGCGCACGACATTCTCCCCGCGCTGCAAACGTTCCCGTTCATCCAGGGTGAATTCAGCGGCGTCGTTACGCGCCAGCAGGATGTGCAGCGGCTGGAACTCCTTGTCCATCTGCGCCGCCAACGCCGGCCAGTGCTCGACGGGTACGGCGCGAAACTGTTTGACGATCAGGGTTTGCAAGCCCCGGGAGTAATCAAGGTTGTAGGTCATGAAGCGCTCATGAAAGACCTTGATCACCAGGTCCGGCACCAGATAAATCGCCGCGCTGAACGAGACGATGGTCACCAGATACAGGCGAAACAGGATTCTGAACATGGCTTCAGCATTCCCACTCGGAACGGCTGAACAAATAACCCTTGCCCCACACGGTCTTGATCTTGCGCGCCTCGCCGGCGTGGTCGTCGAACTTGCGTCGCAGTTTGGAGATGGCCACGTCCACCGAACGGTCGGTGCCGTTGAATTCGATGCCGCGCAGGCGTTGCAGGATCTGGTCGCGGCTCAGCACTTCGCCGGCATGCCGGGCCAGCACCACCAGCAGGTTGTATTCACCGCTGGACAGTTCGACCAGTTGCTCGCGCCAGGTCACGGTGCGTTCGGACAAATCGATGCACAGATTGCCCATGAGAATGCGGTCGTTGGCGGTCAGCGGTTCGCTGAAGCTGCTACGCCGCAGCAAGGTCCGCACCCGGGCCAGCAGCACCCGTGGCTCGCAGGGTTTGGTGACGTAGTCGTCGGCGCCCATTTCCAGGCCCAGCACCTGATCGTGGCTGTCGTCACGGGCGGTGAGCATGAGGATTGGCAGCGTTGCCGAATCGGCGCGCAGCAGACGGCAAACCTGCAAGCCGTCGAGGCCCGGCAGCATCAGATCGAGGATCACCAGATCCGGTGGATCGATCCGCGCCCGCTCACGCACATGGTCGCCACGGCTGATGACGCTGACGCAGTAGCCATTGCGTTCCAGATAGCTGGCAATCAGTTCGGCGAGGGCGGTGTCGTCTTCGACCAGGAGGATGTTGGGCATGGATGTTTCCAGAAAGTGCAGTGGCGACCCGTAGGAGCGAGGCTTGCCCGCGAAGGCGACCTGACAGGTGCGATAAATTCAAGGCGTGAAGGATATACGCCCTCACGCACACGCGAGCAAAACCCTTACACAATTTCACACAGCACCTACAAAGCTTAACCACTACCCTCGTCGGCGCCCCGTAGGATGCGGGAGGTCAATATTGGGGAATTTCCATGTCAAAGAATCTGCTTGCCACGCTCAGCCTGATTGCCCTGGCGTTGACGCTGAGCGCTTGCGACCAGTCCTCGACCGCCGAAGAACAGGCCCCGCTGGCCACTGTGCGCATCGAAACCATCGAAGTCCGCCCCACGTCGATCAGCAGCGAACTGAGCGGGCGGATTGCCGCGCCGCGCATCGCCGAAGTCCGCGCCCGGGTCGCCGGTGTGGTGTTGCAGCGGGCTTTTCGCGAAGGCAGCGACGTGAAAAAAGACGACGTGCTGTTCCGTATCGACCCGGCGCCGTTCAAGGCCGACCTGGACAGCGCCGAAGCCGCGCTGCGCAAGGCCGAAGCCAACGCGTTCCAGGCCAAGCTGCAAGAGCAGCGTTACGCCCAGTTGATCGAAGGCAACGCCATCAGCGCTCAGGATTACGACAATGCTCGCGCCAACGCCCGGCAGACCGCTGCCGATGTCGCCGCCAACAAAGCCGCCGTGGAGCGGGCGAAACTGAACCTGGGTTACGCCACCGTCACCGCGCCGATTTCCGGGCGCATCGGCCGGGCGCTGGTAACCGAAGGCGCGCTGGTCGGGCAGAACGAAACCACGCCGCTGGCCCTGATTCAGCAGTTGAACCCGATCCACGCCGACCTGACGCAATCGACCCGCGAGCTCAATGACCTGCGCCGGGCTTTCCGTTCCGGCCAGTTAAAGGAAGTGGGCCAAGGTCAGGCCAAAGCTACATTGATTCAAGACGACGGCAGCCCCTATCCATTGCCGGGCAAGTTGCTGTTCACCGACATCACCGTCGACCCGGGCACTGGCCAGATCATCCTGCGCAGTGAGTTCCCCAACCCCGATCTCGACTTGCTGCCAGGCAGCTTCGTTCGCGTGCGCCTGGAGCAAGCGTTCAATCAGCAAGGCATCAGCGTGCCGCAACGAGCCATCCAGCGTGACAGCGCCGGCGTCGCTCAAGTGCTGGTGCTCGACGCCGAACAGCGGGTCGGTCAGCAACCGGTCGAATTGGGCGCGGTGCAGAACGATCGCTGGATCGTCACCCGCGGCCTCAAGCCCGGCGATCGCATCGTCACTGAAGGCCTGCAACACGCGCGCCCCGGCGAAAAAGTCCAGATCGACGACACCCCTCTTCCACTTGCCCAGGTCACTGGTCAGTAAGCAGGACGCTTTTTATGCCGCAGTTCTTTATCGACCGCCCGGTATTTGCCTGGGTGGTGGCCTTGTTCATCCTGATGGCCGGTGCGTTGGCCATTGGGCAGTTACCGGTGGCGCAGTACCCGGACGTTGCGCCGCCGAAAGTCGAAATCTACGCCACCTACCCCGGCGCTTCGGCGCAGACCGTGGACCAAAGCGTGGTCAGCCTGATCGAGGAAGAGCTCAACGGCGCCGACCATCTGCTGTATTTCGAATCCCAGAGCAGCCTCGGCAGCGCCACCATTACCGCGACGTTCCAGCCAGGCACCAACCCGGAGATGGCACAAGTCGACGTGCAAAACCGCCTCAAAGCGGTGGAATCACGTCTGCCTCAAGCCGTTACCCAGCAAGGCTTGCAGGTGGAGAAGGTCTCCGCCGGTTTCCTGTTGCTGATTACCCTCACCTCCACCGACGGCAAGCTCGACGACGTGGCGCTCAGCGATTACCTGGCGCGCAACGTGATGAACGAAATCAAGCGTCTGGACGGCGTCGGCAAGGCCCAGTTGTACGGCGCCGAACGGGCGATGCGGATCTGGATCGACCCGCAAAAGCTGATCGGTTTCAACCTGACCCCGGCTGACGTCAATACCGCCATCGTCGCGCAGAATGCTCAGGTTTCCGCGGGCAGCATCGGCGATTTGCCGACCCGCACTACCCAGGAAATCACCGCGACCATTCTGGTCAAGGGGCAGTTGTCGACACCCGAAGAGTTCGCCGACATTGTGCTCAAGGCCAATCCTGACGGCTCCACCGTGCGCATCGGCGATGTGGCGCGGGTCGAGATCGGCAGCCAGGAATATCAGTTTTCCACGCGCCTGAACGGCAAACCGTCCACCGCCGTCAGCGTACAACTGTCGCCGGGCGCCAATGCCCTGAGCACTGCAACGCGGGTGCGGGCGAAGATGGATGAACTGGCGCGCTATTTCCCGGCCGGCGTCGAATACAAGATCCCGTACGACACCTCGCCCTTCGTCAAAGTCTCGATCACCAAAGTGATCTATACCCTTGGCGAGGCGATGGTGCTGGTGTTTGCGGTGATGTTCCTGTTCCTGCAGAACATCCGCTACACGCTGATTCCGACGCTGGTGGTGCCGGTGGCATTGATGGGCACGTTTGCGACCATGCTGGCGCTGGGCTTCTCGATCAACGTGCTGACCATGTTCGGCATGGTGCTGGCCATCGGCATACTGGTGGACGACGCGATTGTGGTGGTGGAGAACGTCGAGCGGATCATGGCCACCGAAGGCCTGTCGCCCAAGGACGCGACGCGCAAGGCGATGAAGCAGATTACCGGGGCGATCATCGGCATCACCCTGGTGCTGGTGGCGGTGTTCATTCCGATGGCGTTCATGCAGGGCTCGGTCGGGGTGATTTACCGGCAGTTCTCGCTGTCGATGGCCACCTCGATTCTGTTCTCGGCGTTCCTCGCCCTGACCTTGACCCCGGCCCTGTGTGCGACGCTGCTCAAGCCGATTGCCCAGGGCGAGTATCACACCAAGGGCGGCTTCTTCGGCTGGTTCAACCGGCGTTTCGAACAACTGACCGAGCGTTATCAGGGATGGGTCGCTTATGCGTTGCGGCGCACCGGTCGTTTTCTGTTGATCTACGGCGTGCTGCTGCTCGGTCTGGGGCTGTGTTTCAGTCGCCTGCCCTCCTCGTTCCTGCCGGTGGAAGACCAGGGCTACACCATCACCGACATTCAACTGCCACCGGGCGCGAGCAAGAATCGCACAATAAATGTGGTGGAGCAGATCGAAGCACACAACGCCACCGAGCCGGGCGTCGGCGACAGCACGGTGATTCTCGGTTTCAGCTTTTCCGGCAGCGGGCAGAACGCCGCGCTGGCGTTCACCACGCTCAAGGACTGGTCGGATCGGGGCCGCGACGACTCGGCGAGCTCGATTGCCGACCGGGCGAACATCGCCCTCGGTCAGATCAAGGACGCCATGGCCTTTGCGGTGTTGCCGCCGCCGGTCGATGGCCTCGGCACGTCCAGCGGTTTCGAGTTCCGCCTTCAGGATCGCGGCGGCCTCGGCCATGCCACGCTGATGCAGGCGCGCAGCCAGTTGCTGGCGGCCGCCGAGAAGAGCCCGATCCTGATGAACGTGCGCGAAAGCGCCCTGGCCGAAGCGCCGCAGGTGCAACTGATCGTGGACCGCAAGCAAGCCAACGCTTTGGGCATCTCCTTTGCCGACATCGGCAACGTGCTGTCCACCGCCGTGGGTTCGGCCTACATCAATGACTTCCCCAACCAGGGGCGGATGCAACGGGTGGTGGTCCAGGCCGAAGGTGATCAACGCAGCCAGGTCGCCGATCTGTTGAAGATGAACGTGCGCAACAACGCCGAGAAAATGGTGCCGTTGTCGGCCTTCGTCCGGGCCAACTGGACCCAGGGCCCGGCGCAGTTGACCCGTTACAACGGCTACCCGGCCATCAGTATTTCCGGCGAACCGGCACCGGGTTACAGCACCGGCGAAGCCATGGCGGAAATCGAACGGCTGGTGGCGCAAGGCCCGGCGGGGTTGGGTCAGGAATGGACCGGGTTGTCGTTGCAGGAACGCTTGTCCGGCAGCCAGGCACCGATTCTGCTCGGGCTGTCGCTGCTGATCGTGTTCCTGTGCCTGGCGGCGCTGTATGAGAGTTGGTCGATTCCAACCTCGGTGCTGCTGGTGGTGCCGTTGGGTGTACTCGGTGCGGTACTGGCCGTGACCCTGCGCGGAATGCCCAACGATGTGTTCTTCAAGGTCGGGCTGATCACCATCATCGGCCTGTCAGCGAAGAACGCAATCCTGATCATCGAATTCGCCAAAAGCTTGTACGACGAAGGCCACGACCTGATCGACGCCACCCTGCAAGCCGCGCGCCTGCGGTTGCGGCCGATCGTCATGACGTCACTGGCGTTCATCCTCGGCGTGGTGCCGCTGGCGATCGCCACCGGAGCCAGTTCGGCGAGCCAGCAAGCCATCGGCACCGGAGTGATTGGCGGGATGATCACCGCGACCCTGGCGGTGGTGTTTGTGCCAGTGTTTTTTGTGGTGGTGATGCAACTGGTGCGCAGGCGCCATAAGAACATCTAAATAACGATACCCCCCTGTAGGAGCGGGCTTGCCCGCGAAGGCGGTGTGTCAGTCAACATCAATGTTGTATGGGCTGGCCCCTTCGCGGGCAAGCCCGCTCCTACAAGGGTTATCGTTGGCCTTATCGTTGTGGTCACACTGGGCTAAGGTGTTTGAACACCCTGGACCATCGAGTTCTCATGCCCCTACTCGCCCGCACCCACCCTCGCCTGTCCGCCGCGACCGCATTCGGCATCGCGGTGGGCATTCTGGCGCCGGCCGATTCGATCCTCGGCAAAATCCTCATCGGCTGGAATACCGGCGTCTGGACCTATCTGGCCCTGATCGTCTGGCTGACCATGCGTTCCAAAG
Source organism: Pseudomonas frederiksbergensis (assembly GCF_017114915.1). GTDB lineage: Bacteria > Pseudomonadota > Gammaproteobacteria > Pseudomonadales > Pseudomonadaceae > Aquipseudomonas > Aquipseudomonas frederiksbergensis_I. Next base: position 5,901 of record NZ_JAAUOE010000055.1, on the reverse strand, counting down.
CCGACGACGTGAAACGCATTGCCGAGGTCGAGGACGAAAACGCCGGGCTGGTGCTGTTCACCGTGAGCATGGCCGCACTGGCCAGCCTCGCCGCCATCACCCTCCAACTAGCGAGCAGCAAGGATCTGGACACTTATCACCGGCTGTTGCACTACGGCTTCACCGGGTTGACCGTGATCGGCTCGTGGTTGTTGATCGGGGTGATTTTCAGCCTGCATTACGCGCGGCTGTTTTACACCTGGGGAGGCAAGGAGCCTGCGCTGCGGTTTGCCGAGGGGCAGTTGAAGCCCGATTACTGGGACTTTTTGTACTTCTCGTTCACCATCGGCGTGGCGGTGCAAACGGCGGACGTGGGCGTGGCCACACGCGGTTTGCGCAAAATCGTGCTGGCGCAGTCGTTGATCGGTTTCTTGTTCAACACGGCGATTCTTGGGTTTTCGATCAATATCGCGGCGGGGTTGTTTGGCTGATGGCGCCAGGCAAATAAAAATCACATTAATGACGCCCTGTAAACTATCAAGTCTGTCAGTTTACAAGTCCGATCCATTAGCGGTTTTATACGTCATCCCGGAAGTTGTCTTTAATAGCGGGATTTCTTGCCATGACTATGGAGACTGTATTGATGAACATGATCACGCAAAGATTCAGACAAGCAGTGAACGCCGGTACCTGCATCGGAAAGATCAACACCACTGAACCATTTAATGCAGGTCTGGTGGAGCTTTCGGAGCGCTCTTTCCCACCACCTCATGGCGAGGCCTACTTCATGTTTGCCCGGCAACGCGACTCGGTGGATTACACGACAAAAGAGCTCACCCTCTCCTTTTCCAAGGGGCTTGCCAATGACACCTACGATTTAACGCCACACTCCCATGATATCCGGCTGACCTTCGCTGACAATAGTGACCCGACCAAGCCTGTTATTTACACCCAGCGCGAGGGTACGGCTGAGCTGAAATATGATGACTCCACCGGCGTTTTTTCCGGCGCTTTGAAGGGCGTTATCGTTGAAAATCGGGACGATGATGTGGATAAGGAATTAACGATAGAGGTGGATTTTTCGGCAAAAGGCAGTATCGCCATGTCGAGACGCGCTCGAACGCTAGCCGCATAACCGTTTGATCCAAACAATAAAAAGGAAGCCTAAGCTTCCTTTTTATTAATCACCTCATAGAACTATCTACCACTCATAACGAACGCCAAAGTTCACACCAAAAGGTTGTTCGATATGCCGACCGCTGCTGTAGTCAAAATCCGCATGCATGTGAAAATTTTGCGTCATAGCCACAGCGACCCCGGTACCCAATTCAAGCCGATCACCGGACAGATTGTTTTTGAAGACATTGTTATTGACCTGAACTTCATTGTTCTTGGCAAACTCATGAGCCCAGGCGGCACGCAGGTATGGCTGTAATACACGCCCCTGCCCCAGTTCAATATTACGACCTGCGGTGGCCCCCACTTTACCGATAAAGGAATACGAGCGATCCCCTTCAGCTTGCAAATCGTTGTCCAGGGAAAAGTCCTTGCCTTGAATCACCATTGCAGACCATTGAGTGAAGGGTTCCAGAAAGTTGCCGTTGGCCAAGCGGATATGGCGTCCGAACTCGATGGAGCCTCCCAGTCCCGAGTTGTCATAGTCGCCTTTGGCCCGACCTCCGTCGCTCAAGCCGACTTTCGCTTCATTGCGAAAGCGGTTTGCCTTCAACACACCGTCGAAATAATAGCCAGTCCGCGGGTCGAGCCAAGTGGCGTAAGTGCCCAGGTAGTAGCTGTCCACATGCCCTGAGGTACCAGCGTTCAGATTAAGCTCGGACTGACTGTGACCGGCCATCACACCCACCAACCATGGGCCGTCTCCAACAGCCATATCCGCGCCCAAGGTGAAACCTTGCTGGGTTTGCTGGTAACCGACACCCGAGGCATCGGCGATGTTGTACTTGTTAGCGTATGTGCGGCCCCAGGCGCCCGCCTTACCGCCATTGAAACGCAGTTCCCCCATGCGGGTGCGCAACGAAGTCAACTCAGCTAGCCCGATGGTCGAGGCGGTGTTGAATAGCGCGCGTACAGAACGTGCACCCGGGCTGACTGTGCGGGTACTCGGGTCAAGTATCCAGTCATTGCCACTTTTCGCCAGTCCGTAGGAATAGGTTCCAAGATCGACCGCTTTGTTCAGGAAGAATTGCGCATCCCCTCCTGCCGTCTGAACCACGCGAATCGGTTGGCCGGCGGCAGGATCAACACCACTGCTCGCAATCAACAATTCATGATTGCCACTGGCAGTCCCTATGACATTCAGCACATCGGTCTGGCCCGTGGCGAAGTTCGTGCCCATCACGAACCGGCCATTGCCCGACAGCGAGTTCACATTCAATTGGTAGAAGGCGTTGTCTGCACCGAATACCACCGAGCCGCCATTGTTGAGCGTGAGCTTGTCAACGTCGCTATTACCCACCAGTACCCATTTGGAACTGTCATTGATGGTGGTACTGGCCACATTCTGCAGGCGACCGGTCAAAACCGAATTGTTCTGCAAAGTCAGTTTGGTGGTGCTGCCTTGCTCGGTCACGATGTTACCGGTCAATGTACTGCCACTAACGATCATGGAGGTGTTGGCACCGCCCCTCACATCCAGCAGCGTATCGTTGCCTGCCAGCAACTGGGAATTGCTCAAGGAGATAGTCGCTGTTGAGGTCGCGGCATTGGCGAAGTCAACCAGAATCGCCGAACCGGTCATACCCTGGACGGTCGAGTTTTCCAGGTTTAGTACGGCGGGTTGAACGTCATTCGGGTCAAGGTCAATGATTACACCCTCTTGCCCGCCAACGATTGTGCTGCGGGTGGCAGTGGCCTGCCCACTGCGCAGCCGAATCCCGTAGCTTGTGGCTCCGGTGCCTTGAATGGTTGAATCGGTAACGTCCAAGTTGCTGTAGGCACTGACTAACGCGCCACCCGCTACACCACTAATGGTGCTTTTGCCGGTCACGGTAACTCTGGAGCCGGTCTGAGTACCAATCTCACGAACCGCCTGCAGTCCTAAGCGATTACCGGTAATGGTGCTGTTGTCGATAGTGGCGTCACTGTTGGTCAGCAGGACAGCTGCGAGACCGCCGACGCCTGAAACGGTCGCTCCGCTCAGATTGACATTGGAACCATTACGGGCCGAAATCTGCTGAGTCGTGCTACCGGTGTTTACATTGAGTGTTGAACTGTCGGCGGTGATGCTGAGCGTTTGTGCGCCGTTGACCGTCAGCGTCGCACTCTGGCTCAGGTCCCAGCGTTCCGGTGTGCCACCATTAATGGTTACATTTCCCCCAACGATGGGCGCAGCGGTTGCATATGAAGTGAAAAAAGCCAGCAGCGACGGGCACAGCAATGTATACCGGGTTGCGTTCCTGGAAATAAATGAAGATTTGCCTCGCATAGTAGACACCTACCTTAATAAAGCTCGAGCGCTGGCATGCTCGGAGAGATGAGCGGGCCAGCTATTTGAGGGTCGCTAGGCTATATGGGGATTTCACAAAGTTCTGTAGGACTAATCCTTATTTGATTGGCGAAAATTCCTTCAGGTTTCTCTTCAAGACCTGCACCAATGCCTTACAACAGTGCGATGGGGGCCTCCTCCCCCGGGCGCACTGTTATAAGCCGGATTTTATTTATGGAAGTGGGTGCACGTCGTCACAGAACTGGCGCTCACTATTATCCAAATCCAACCGATGAACGGCCGGCAGTGAATCAGGCGTTGGATTATTTCCTGCACCTCCGCGCGAAATGGTATAGGTGAGCCTGCCATTTTTAAGGTGCGCCGGTTTGAAGTCCTCCGTGTAGTTGCCTATGTTCATGAGCACACCGTCCTCAGGAAATTTGCCAACAATGGGAAAGGTGGCCACGGCATCTGTATCGGGAATGGGCACTGCCGGGTCTGTGTCGTACGCATAATATTTCAGCGTGATTGTTTCCCCATCGACGGTGAACTGATTTTTTTTAACACGCACCAGCAAATTTCGCCTGTTCGTGCCATCACCGGGATCCGTTTCCGTAGGAAAGTTCAAAGTAGCGCAAGCAATTCTCTCAAGAGGGCCAGCAAGATCAATGACTTCCGGCATGGCCATTTCAATTGGAAATTCATCTACGGGGATATCTTTGGTGCGAGAAGGTGTCGGATTATTTCCGGTTAGCGTATACAACCTGTAACGCAACACTTTGGTTCCGCTTCCATGGTCAAATACGGTCTTCCAAGGCAACGGAATAGGAAGCGTGGTGTCTTCTTGTCCCGCCGTCAAAGCAATGGGGTCACCAATTTTCTCATCATCATAAAATGCATCAATAAACCAGCCTTCTTTAGTCGGAGGCGTAGCAAAGAGTTTAATCTGAATTTCTATGCCATCGTCGCCAAAGTCAGCCTCCAATATTTTATCAATACTACCCGCTGTCGTTTTCAGTCTGGGGGCTTCCAATCCAATAAGAATCGGATCCGGGCCAATGAATGAAACATCTACACCAATACCGACCTTATTGGTGGCTATCTCCCGATTACCACGAAACATTTTATAGCTAACGTCTGTGGGCTTAATTCCGTCGGTATTGCCGTAGATCTCTTTTATAAGATCATAAGTAGCAAAAAATGTTAGTTCGGTGTTGGCTTCCACTCTTTGCTCTGGATCAATAGGCTTTCCTCCCCAATAAACAACGATTGTGTCAGCAGGCGAGTTGGGCGTCGGTACCTTAACCTTGATTTCGACCCCCCGCGAATCAAACTGAGTGTCAGCCAGATCGATCAGATCATCGCCATTCTCACCATTCGCCAGAGTCACTACTGGCGGTAGAACGGTAGCAGGGTCGGGCTCAGGAGCAAAAGCTACAGTGCGCTGGCTGGCATTTGACCTTTTCCCCGGATTCCCCGGCAAATCTGTCGCCTTATAAATAAGCAGATTGCGACCCTCCTCCCCACCTTTAAATACATCGGCAGGAATTAATGCCTCACCTGAACCATTCAATACGTCATCAAATACCGGCATGTCGCGATCCGGATCAGGAGCTGGTCCCCAGAAGAACTTGAAATTATCAGTTGGATCATAGGTCGGGGAAACCGCAGGCTTGACAAGGATCCCAGGCTTGCCTTCGAGATAAGCTTCATCGATAGGGGCGGCCGGGGGCAGATCGGCAGGCCAGGTAGGTGCACCCGGGGTAAGGTCTGCTGGTGGATTTTTTATTTTGTAAGGAGCCGTCCTGTCAACCGCGAATTCGGCAATCACCGAAACAGCTTCGTTCGGATTCACATAGAGGTATCGCATCTCATATTCAGTAGGCGTCTCCGGCGTGAGCGCTTCTACCAAGAAACTTACCGGAATCTCAAACGGCACTGTCCAATCCCGGGCATCCACTGGCCCCAACTCTATGTACACGTCAGGGTCAATATCAGTCCAGGTTGCATCTCCTTTTTTTCGCAGCTGCGGTCGTAGAAAATCTTCATCGTCTTCAAGCGTTGGCTGCGGAACAAGGTACTTCAAGGGTGACTGCAAGTCCGCGAACGGTATCCGCAAGTCGGGTAACAATGTTTGCGCTGGAAAGGTAACCGCCTTAGGAGGAGCCATTTGTACATCACCTGCCCTGGTGCTTTTTTCCAGAAGCACTGCTCTTCTGGACGCTATGGCCCGTTCAACTATTGCATTCATTTAACCATCTCCATGTATTCACAATTGATAGCGCAACGAATTCAGATAGAACCAGTCATTCCGTGCGCCTCTGCCCACTTCACTTCTTTCCCTGCTTAATCAAGGCCCGCATGGAAGTTCTTCGCCTGGGAGGATCCTGTCTATTTTTACCAGTGCAGTTTTTGATATCCCCACAAGCCTCATGCCGCGATATACCCGGTACTCAATGGTGGCGGAGGCTTTGTTC
>NZ_JAAUOE010000054.1 GCF_017114915.1 Pseudomonas frederiksbergensis | reverse complement strand
GCATTCCCACGCAGAGCGTGGGAACGATCGATCAACTCTCGGCGATCAACCAATCCATCTGCCACCCGCCCTGGGTCTGCCCCAACTTCTTGGACAGCCACGGCAGCAACTCACGCAATTCCTCTTCCAGCCCCCACGGCGGATTGGCAATCGCCAACCCCGAACCATTCAGGCTGTTCGGCGTATCCAACGGATGCACCAACAACTCCACCCGCAACAACTTCGGCGCGCCCGTGCCGGCCAGATCCTGATAGAACCGCCGCAACGCCCGCTGATCCTTCACCGGATACCAGATCGCCGCCACCGTCTGGCGCATCCGGCCAATCGCCTCTTTCAACGACGCTGCACAACGTTGCATCTCATCAAGCTGCTCGAACGGCGGATCGATCAACATCACCGCCCGCTTCTCCGGCACCGGCAGCAGCGCACGCGGCACATGCCAGCCTTCGCCCAGGTGAACCTTCACCCGACGATCACCCTTCATGTTGTCCTTGAGCAACACACCGTCTTCCGGGTGCTTCTCATTGAGCAACACGCGATCCTGCGGCCGGGTCAAACGCCGCGCCAACTCCGGCGACCCCGGGTAATAGCGCAACTGGCCATCCGGGTTCATCTCGTGCAGCACCTTCATATAATCGGCAGTCAGCGCCGGCAAATCCGGCTGATCCCACAACCGCGCGATGCCTTCCAGGTACTCACCGGTACGACTGGCCTGATCGCCCTGCAGGTCATACAGACCAATGCCAGCGTGCGTATCGAGATAGGCAAACGGCTGCTCCTTGCGCGACATCAAGGCGATGAGGCGGGTCAAAGTCAGGTGTTTGAACACGTCGGCGTGATTGCCGGCATGGAAGGCGTGACGATAATTCATGGCTGCTCCTGCGAAGGCCGGGAAGTTTACCTTGTACGGCGCAGAACGTCAGGGGTTCGCGGCTAAGCGGGCGACTGATCGTTCCCACGCTCCCGCGTGGGAATGCCTCAAGGGACGCTCCGCGTTCCAGCCCCACCGCCGCCGTCGAGCCAGGTACCGATGTGACGCAAAGCGTCACGGGCTGCATTCCCACGCAGAGTGTGGGAACGATCATTCAGCAACGTTATTACGAAGGCCGAGCCCGCAACCGCCGCCCCACCACATCCAGCACATCACACCCATCGCGCAATGAAATGGCACAGAGCAAAGCAAAATCACTAAGAATGAAGGATTCACACTCAACCGAGCCGCGCATGGACATGTTTTCCAGCACCTGAGTGACTGCGCGAATTCGATAGCTGGCTGTGTCGGTCAGAATATCGAGCGGTGCGTGGGTATCGACGAACAAGGTGNACTGCGCGAATTCGATAGCTGGCTGTGTCGGTCAGAATATCGAGCGGTGCGTGGGTATCGACGAACAAGGTGGGCATGTCGGTGCAGTTGCCGGTGAGGGCCATGAAGCGGTTGTCGGGGTGGGGGATTGGTTTTTCGTAGGGTGGATCGGGTGTAAGTACTTTCATTAGAAACTCCCAAAGAAGAATAGGAGCTACCATCAGCCTTCCTACAGGCTAGGGTGGCAGCTACGCGCGAGGTAGGAATATCGAGACCTTTGGGAAAACTCGACCACGCCGAAGCGTGCCCGCGCATAGCCGCCGCAACTGATATTACGGACGCCTGTTAACGGCCGCAAACCAAGCATTGACGCTAAGAGCATCCCATCGGTCTTGAAGGGTTCCTACACCCCACCACTGAAATTTCAGTGACCACCAAAGACTATCGACGGAGCGCATCTCGCACCAGTTCATGGAAACCGCTACGACTTGAAGGAAACTTCCGAGGACCTTGCCCAGAAATTTCGCTCAAAAAAGCAAACGTGGCGAAAGGCTTCACTGAAGCGTGGCTTGATTTCGCCACCTGTTGAATCCACCACCTATAGCTGCCGCTCAGCAACGACAGAATTCGGCCCAGAGTGTGTAAAAATGCCTGCCACTCTTTTGCCACCGACTTCAGACGGAGCAGAATGCCAATCTATCAAGATCGATCTCGGCGTAACTCCCCAAATCGCCCTTGTAGAGATAGATCTTGGACACTCCTAGCTCGTATTGTAAGAACTCAACAAGCTTTCTAAGGCTACCGTTTTTAGACATTGTAGTCGGACGTACTACCGTTGCCTGTCCGGGTTCGTCATCGTAAATTCTGATCAGAAACACATCATCTTCGCTCTGTATGTCGTAGTTATAACCACGGTACTCATATCCAAAATCGTGGTCGACATCATCGAAACGGGTAGATTTCACTATCTTCAAAGTAGCAATCCATTAAAACGCCATCGACAAAATTAACAAACACAACAATTAAGCATTAAATCTATCTCTGGTTTAAGTACTACCCTCACCAAGTTGAAAAGTCCTCCTGGCTCGCTTTATACAGATCATCAACCCACGCTTCGGATAACTTGAGGTACACATCTTCAAAAAACGCCCTAGGATTTTCCATTTCATTCCACCCAAGAGGGAGCGAAGAGGGAGACATCGGATCATGTTCCAAAATCTCAGAAAAAACACTCGAGTCACCCTCAAGAGCCTCTCCCAACACAAAGAACAAAACAAACTTGTGCCGATAACTCAACGCAGCGAAGCGCTTGACAATAAACCGGGATATTAAAAACTCTCTATCTGAAGGACACTCAGGATCGTACGCCGACAACTCAACCCCAAGACTCTCCTCGCGATCATATATATCGAACCCACCGAGAAAGTGCTCTACACTTGGATTATATGGAACGTTCAGATACGGATGCATCAGCATTAAATTTTCTCTATCGGATAAAGCGCTATAGGCTGCAACGTCTCAAAGTCGAACTTCATCTCAAAGGCATTCATCTGAGGAATGAAACGCGGATTTTCTGGGTCTAAAGGATTAGGTTCATATCCCTGACCTACATTTTCAGCCTCCATTCTTACTACCAAATTTCCTTTACTATCCTCCCCAGTAAAACGAGACATTTTTCTAGTCTCCCTTGTCATCGCTTCATTATAAGCATTCAGCTGTGCTCTATGGCTTATAAACCTAGAGCTTGGAACGGCTCTCCACCTCTTGCTTTCACCATGAAGTTCGCAGCTAGTGGTTTGTTGCTGAACAGCAGAACCCGTGCTCTCTGCCCGATTCTTATACGTAGCTCGCACTATAGCAATCCATTTTCTAATAGCTATTAATAACGCCACTCTTCAAAAACCCACCATAACGGAACACAATAAAACACTAAAAAAGGCAAAGCGAAAAGGGGATGGATTTATTTATTACTTTTATCAACACCAACAATACCTTCGAAGCTGGCAGCAAAATAAACCCGTCCCCTTTGCTGGTCCCTTTCAAGAACATTTTTCAGCCGTGTATTCGCTAGCTACTATTGTCAAAACAACATTCCAGTCGCGAGCACAAGTAAAGCAATAGTTAAACCCAACCTCCGAAGGGTCTATCACAGCAAGCTCCTGCGACAAGGGGGTTACATCCTTCACAAACATCTCTGATACCTCCGCCCCCACTGCCCCAACAGACTTAAAACCTAGAACATTCTCAAAGGTAATTATCCAACGCTCTTCCTGCCAATCTAGAAACTCTATAAAAATGCGCTCATGCTCACACGTTATTCTTTCGATGGTGCCGTCTGAAAATTGAAATTCTGTCATTTTGAAGTACCTGGATGTTTCTCACCGGCAATGAAGCCAGTTCCGTGACCAAGCTGATAACCGTCAGGCTTGACTTTTACAACAGCTTTCTTTTTATCTGCCTGACTCCAACTTAGATGACTAGGCTTAAGCTCCAAATGATAGTGCTCACCATGATGCCTCGCGTTAAATGGCCCAGCATCCCCGGGATGACTTTCAAATCTAATAATAGTATCCGCGTTAGGTCGCCATGCCATTCTTTGACTTCCATGCTGGGTAAATGAAACCTTGGGCTGGACTCCTAGCGCTTCCGTAAGCTCATTTGGATCACCAGGAAAGTGAGTGTAGGCGTTCGGCAGAGCCGGCTCGCCCTCATCAACCTTAACGCCAGTCGTATCATCCGGCGCCCCACACCCAGGCTTATTCGGCGGCGGACAATTCCCGTTCAACCCCAACGGATCAACCCACCCCGTCGGATTCGGCGTGTACTGATACGGGTTCAGCCCACCCGCCAACTTGATCGGATCCGGCGTCAGGTACCGGCCCACCTGCGGATCATAGTACCGATGCCGGTTGTAGTGCAGACCGCTCTCGGCGTCGAAGTATTGGCCCTGGAAACGCAGGGGCTGGTCGAGCTGCTCGCCTCCACCGAACGCCAGATGTGTGACCTTGCCGTAGGCGTTGTACTTGGCCGACCAGACGATCTCGCCGCCAAAATCTGTCAGCTCCTGCGGGGTGCCGAGGTGGTCGAGTTGGTAGTAGAAGGGGCAGGCCTTTTTCGGGCCTTTGCCATCGAGCATGGCCAGCGGACGGAAGCTGCCAGGTTCGTAGACGTAGCTGCGGTAGTGCTCTTTGCTGCTTTCGGCAACGACCTGATCGCCCTGCCAGAAGAACTCAGTGGTTTTGCCGTCGATGGTTTTGGCGATGCGGCGGCCGAAGGCGTCGTAGCGGTAGCTGGAGCAGCGGCCGTCCGGGGTGGTGACGCCGATCAGCTGGTGCTGGCAGTCGTAGCGGTATTCGGTGACGAGTTTCTGTGCGGTGCCGCGGCGTTCGCGGATCAGGTTGCCAAAGGAGTCGTAGTCGTAATGGCGGTCGCCCTGCATCAATAGGCGATTGCCTTTGACGGTGGCGGGGCCGGGGCGGTCCTGCATCAGCAGGTTGCCGGCCGGGTCGTGAGCGAAGCTTTCCGGTGGGTCGTCGCGGGTGTGGCGGACGCGGGTCAGGCGGTTGAGCGCGTCGTACTGGTAATTGCGCTGACCGTGGCGGGTGTCGGCAATGTGGTCGAGATTGCCGTTGAGGCTGTAGGCATAGTCGCGGCGATACAGCGTTTGCTGCTGTTGGCTGACGGCATGGGCCTTCAGTCGGCCCTGGTCATCGTAGGTGTAGTCGCTGAGCAGCAGACCTTGCTGGCGCTGCAATTCGCGGCCGGATTTGTACGTGTGGCTGGTAAGGCGTGCGCCGTTGAGGTCAATGGCCATCAGCGCGCCGCCCTTGGCATGGTGGTAATCGAGTTTGCTGCCGTCCGGCAGGCGCAGGCGGTTGAGCTGGCCGCAGGCGTCGTAGCCATAACGCAAGGTGCCCCAGCCCTGGTGCTCGGTGATAAGGCGGTCCTGTTGGTCGTACTCGAATTCCAGTGGATGGTCATGGCCGTCGTCGACGCTGACCAGTCGGCCCAGCGAGTCATAGCGGTATTCGACCTGAATGCTGTCGGGCAGGGTCTTGACCAACAACCGTCCGGTCGCATCCCGTTGATAGCCGGTGATCAGTTGCGAGCCGTCATCGCCGAACTCGGTTTTCTCCAGCAGGTGGCCGTTGAGGTCGTAGGTGTAGGCGGTGCGGCGGCCGTCGAAGCCGGTTTCCTGGCGGATCAGGCCGTTGGGCGTGTAGTCCAGCCGATAGTGTTCGCCGGATTCGTTCTCGATTTCCGTGAGCAGCAGCTGCGCGTTGTCGTAGCGATAGTGCAGTTGCGTGCCGTCGGGATTGATTCGGCGGCTGACCAGGTGCAAATCATCGGCGTATTCGTAGCGGGTGACGCGACCCAGTTCATCGCGCTCGGCGGTGATCTTGCCGTAGGCGTTGTAGCTGAAGGCGCGGCTGGCGCCGGTCGGTAACGTGGTCTGAATCAGTCGGCCGACGGCGTCCCATTGGAACTGGGTGAGCGCTCCGTGTTCGTCCTGGCGGGTCGTCTGCCGCCCCAGTGCATCGTAGGAAAACGTTCGCTGACCACCGTCCGGCAAGGTCTCTTCGAGCAACTGCCCCAAGGCATTCCAGACGAACAGATGCCGACTGGTGTCCGGGTAACGGATCGACAGCAAGCGGCCTTGTTCGTCGTAGTGGTAATGGGTGACCTGACCGTCGGGATCAACCGCCTCGGTGACATCGCCCTGCGCATTGCGCTGGTATTTCCACACCGCTTGGCCGCGATAGCGCGCCTGCAGGAAACCGTTGCGATACTCGTAGGCCGTTGGCTCGTCTTGCGGCGGAATCAGCGCCACCAAGCGTCCGGCGTCGTCGTAGCGGTATTCGGTAACGGCCCCCAGCGGATCCTGCTCGGCCACCAACCGCCCCTGCTCGTCATAGGCCTTGAGGTGTTCGCCGCCATCCAGCTCGACCTTGCGCACCAGCCGCGCCCGGTCGTCGTGGACGTAAACCTCTTCGCTGCCGTCGATGTTCTGGACCGTGACGCTGCCCTGGTCATCCCAGACATAACGCGTGTCCATCTGCGAAAACGACGCCCAGTGCCGGATGCAGCGCGCCGCCTTGCCGGGCCGCTCCCACTCCCAGAAGAAACTCGCGCCACCGGCCAGTTGCCGCTGCAGAATCACGTGCTGATCGTCGTAGTCGTAACGCTCGCTTTCCCCGGCGGCATTGCTTGCCTCGATCAGTTGAGCGCATTCGTCGTAGCGGTAACTGACCAGCGTTTGCTCGGTGTGCCAGGCCTCGTCGAGGGCCTGCGCCGGGACAAAAACCTGATAGTCGACGGCGATCAGGTGGGCGCGGTCATAGCGCAACAACAAGGCGCGACCGGCGCCGTTGTCCAGGCGTTGAATGCGTTCCTGGCGGTCGCGGGTGATGCGCAAGCGGTTGTCGTACGCGTCGCTGATCGCCGTCAGCCGACCGTTATGAAAGTGGTAAAAACGCGTGTCGTCGCCAGCCTGGGCGAGGATCAGTTCTTCGGGATCAGCGCCGAGATAAATCGCCGCCCGCGACAGGCTGTTGTGGATCGCCGGGCGTTCGTGGTTTGGCAGCGGGAACGTGGTGCGGCGGTTTTCGTGGTCGATCCAGATGACCTGATCGCCCTCGATCTCCAGCCGATGGGCAAGCGAATGACTCCAGCCAAAACCGAGGCCGCAATCAATCTCGGCGGCGCTGGTGCGATAGAGCCGGGTGAAGTCGAACGGCAGGAGGCCGTCCAGCGCACCGTCGGTGAGGGTCAGCAGTTCTTCGCCGGTGACCATCGACACCGGGCAGTTGTTGGTCGCGGTTTTGTCGGCGGAGTCGGCGCTGTCGCCGTTGGGGTTTTTCGCCTGATCCGGGGAGTCGTCGTGGTGTTCGTTTTGCTTGAGCGTGGTGTTGCGCTTGGCATCCCAGCGCAGTTGCATCCGGCCTTTTTTCAGGCCCGCTGCCACACCGCGTGCGGCGACTGCTTTGTACTGGTCGACGTACTTCATGAAGGTGCTGAGGATATTGAAAGTCGCCTCGACGAAGCGCATCGCGAGACTGGCCAGCCCCATCCCGTATTTGAGCCCGCGAGCCGTTAAATAGGCTTTGGCGGCGGGTATACCGACTCGCGTGAAAGCCAGCGCTGAAGCGATCAGAATATCGATCAGCAACGAGACAATGACTTGGCTGGCCACCTCTGCCGAGTTGCCGGCGATCCCGCTCGGCGGCAGCATTTCCAGCCAGAGACTGGCAGTACGCAACAGTAAACAGAGCGCCGCTTCGTCACTGGCCAGTAGCTGGATTTTTTGCATCACTTGCGGTGATTTTTCCGCCAGCTCACGCAACTGATCGGCACCGCTGCCCAACCGCTCTGCGAACCGGCCGGGATCCTTGAGGATGTCCGAGAGCAGGCTGAGACTGTCCCAAACGCCCATGACCGCAGCCCAACTTCCCGCGAGCATGCCGTTACCGGCAGCCGCAAAAGTCGATTGCGACCACTGCGGTTTGAACCCTTTCCACTCCTTGCGCAGCCAGCCCTCCAGCTCGGTGGTCAGGCCTTTGTAGGAATCAAAAAGGTCATTGATTTTCGAGGGTGCAACTTCACCCTGGACATGAACGCGATAGAATTTTCCCGGCGTGCCGTCGAACTGCCCTTTACCGTTTTCATCGAGCAAGACCGGTGTACTTTCACCGCCATCAACGGCAATCACATCGACCGAAATATTCCCCAACGGAATGTCGTAAACCGACTCGAACTTGCTCTCGATCTGCAGAATTCCGCCGTCGGGACACTGCGCAACGCTGGAGAAAAAATCGTCATCGCGGCTGCTGACGGACTTACTGGTATCACCCAGTTGGATTTTGCGTTCCATGTCCATCAGCGAGGGCAAATCAGCGGCACGGCTGGCCATGTCCGCCGCCCGGCTGAACCAGTGCTTAAGCTGTTTGCGGTAGAGTGTCAGGGTGTCCGGAAAACGGTCTAGTTCCTGCTCGATACGGGCGATGTGCTCCATCAACGCACCGAAAAGCAGGCAGTGACTGGAGAAAAGGAGTCGAACATAAGCAATCCCTTGCGCAGAAAATTAGGCGCGGGGACTTTGCGGGGGATCGATCAGGAAAGAAGTCAGCAAAGGTGGAAATGGATGTAGGGTGATTCGCTGATTAGCAGCGACTAAAGGCCGCTATACCGATTACCCCGTCTCCATGCATCTGCCGCAGCAACGCCAAGCCGCTGTCGATGAACTCCGGCGCCCCGGCCATCCCCGCCTCTACCGCCAGCCCTTCCAGTTGCGCCCGGCCATCGAGTTCAGGAAATTCCCCGATCCGCTGCAACAACCGCCACGCCAACGGGCTCAGTTTGGAAAAGCGCACACTCCAGTCTTCGGCCCGACGAACCAACAGCAACGTCGGCTGAGTCGGTGGCACTTGTGGCTGGTAATCCGGCCCCACTTTTTGCACCGGCCAGCCATAGGCCAACGGCCAGGCCAGGGGCGATACCTGTAATGGGTGATCCAGCAGCAGCCCGGCGTCGCTGGCCGACAGCGGCTCGGCGTCGGATTGTTGCAGGGCCATTTCGACCCACTCGTAATGCGCCAGCTCGACCATGAACGGCGGCCACGGTCCATCGTTCAGCGCCTGGGGCTCGGAGGCTAGGAACTCGACAAACTCCTGGGCAATCTCACCGAATTTTGGCGTGTGAGCGCGGTGATCCCGCAGGTAGATTCGCACCAGCAAACGCCACTGATCATCGCCGAGAATCTTCACCAGTACCGGAAAAGTGCCACTGAGCAACGACGACAGATTGGAGAACACCAGGTCGCGATAAACCTGCGCCCGAGCCACGTCCATCCCGGCGGGCGGCGCACAGTGGTCGGGGTCGCGCAGGTAGCGAGTCAATGCGTCTTGCTGCTGAAGCAGCGTCGGCTTATCCACGGTTCGCCTCCTTCTCTTGCAGTCGGCGGATGGTCTGCAACTCGCTCGCCAGTTCAGAGAACGCCGGGTAGTTGAAGTCCCGCTCAAGCAGCGTCGGCTGCACACCGAAGCGCGCATACGCCTGGGCCAGCAGCGACCAGACCACCGGTTTGACCGAGGCGCCGTGGGTGTCGATTTTCAGGGTGTCGGACTCATCGAAATGCCCCGCCACGTGCATCGCGACCACCCGCCCCGTGTCGATGCCCGCCAGAAACGTCTGCGGATCAAAACCGTGATTGATCGAGTTGACGTAGACATTGTTGACGTCCAGCAGCAGGTCGCAATCGGCTTCGCGCAGCACGGCGTTGGTGAACGTCAGTTCGTCCATGTCCTGCTGCGGCGCGGCGTAGTAAGAGACGTTTTCCACCGCCAGGCGCCGACCGAGAATGTCCTGGGACTGGCGGATTCGAGCGGCGACGTGGTGCACCGCTTCTCCGGTAAACGGCAACGGCAGCAGATCGTAAAGATGCCCGTCATCGCTGCAATAACTCAGGTGTTCGCTGTACAGCGGCACCTTGTGGTGATCGAGGAAAACCCGCACTTCTTGCAAGAACCCGACGTCCAGCGGCGCCGGTCCGCCCAACGACAAGGACAAGCCGTGACAGGACAACGGATAACGCTCGGCCAGGGCACGAAATGCCGCGCCATGGGCGCCGCCGATGCCGATCCAGTTTTCCGGCGCGACTTCCAGAAAGTCGAAAGCGCCCACCGGGGCTGCTTGCAGGTCCTTCATCAAACCGCGGCGCAAGCCTAGTCCGACGGTCGCCTGCGCTACTGTGAGGGGATTTTGCATGGTGTCGATCTCATCCTGGGATCCGGTCTCCAGCGCCTGAAAGCTCAGTGCCGGCCGGCAGGCCCAGTTAAGCGATGCGATGTGTCGGGTCTGTGTGCGCAAACACCCCGCTTCTCAGCGCACTGTATCGGACAGGCAGCCCGATACAGAGGGATACACGAACTAGACTTGTTGATTACCCCCACAAGGGGAGCCAGGACGCGGTTATCGTCCTGTTCATTCCCACGACCACCGCCCACAGGTGCATGCCTCGAAAAACAATGCCTGCGGGTCGTGATCCTGCTGAAGGAGCACACAAGATGGACGAGGCCAGACTCAATGATTTCATGGGCAAACTGGTGAACGACATGGGCGGCGCGGCGATGCTCGCCAACGTCATCCTCGGCGAAGAGCTTGGCCTGTACCGGGCCATGGCCGACAGTCAGCCAGTCACCCCCGAAGCACTTGCCGAAAAAACCGGCTGCAACACCCGCCTGCTGCGTGAATGGCTCAGCGCCCACGCCGCCTCCGGTTACATGGAGCACCATGACGGCCAGTTCCGCCTGCCCGAAGAGCAAGCCCTGGCGCTGGCGATCGAAGACTCACCGGTCTATGTGGCTGGCGGTGTCGGGGTGGTTGCGTCGTTTTTCCATGACAAGGACAAACTGGTCAACGCCATGCGCGGCAACGGCGCTTTGCCCTGGGGCGATCACCATCCGTGCATGTTCAGCGGCACCGAGCGGTTCTTCCGGCCGGGCTACAAGGCGCATCTGGTCAGCGAGTGGCTGCCGGCCCTCGACGGGGTGGTCGCCAAACTGGAAGCCGGCGCAAAAGTGGCGGACATCGGCTGCGGCCACGGCGCCTCGACCGTGATCATGGCCCAGGCGTTTCCAAATTCGCGGTTCGTCGGTTTCGATTACCACGCGCCCTCCATCACCGTCGCCACCCAGCGCGCCGAAGAAGGTGGCGTATCCGGCCGGGCGCGGTTCTTCCAGGGCACCGCCAAGAGCTATCCGGGCGACGACTATGACCTGATCTGCTACTTCGACTGCCTGCACGACATGGGTGACCCGGTGGGCGCCGCACGGCATGCCTATGAATCACTCAAACCCGACGGCACGGTGCTGCTGGTGGAGCCCTTCGCCAACGACAAACTCGACGACAACACCACCCCGGTGGGACGGCTGTTCTACGCTGCCTCGACCTTTGTCTGCACGCCCAACTCGCTGTCCCAGGAAGTCGGCCTCGGGCTCGGCGCCCAGGCGGGCGAGGCACGGTTGCGCAAAGTTTTCACCGAAGCGGGGTTCACCCAGTTCCGGCGGGCCACGGAAACGCCGTTCAACCTGATTCTGGAGGCGCGTAAATAAACGCACGATCACCCGGACAGGCCAACCTGCCCGGGTGATTAATCCGCAGCTGGCAAAACCCGTTCCCACAGGTGACCGTAATCAGCTCAGACGCTCACCCAGGTTTTCGGCCTTGAGAATATCGAACAAAGCCTGCGCCGCCGCCGACAGTTCTTGCCCCGTCGTCAGCACCCCGATCGCCCGTTCCACCACTGGGTCACGCAGGGTGATACAACGCGCGCCCAACTCGCGCATCTGCCCGGCGCACAACGCCGGCACCGCGCTCACGCCCAGACCGCTGGCCACCATCCGGCCGACCGTCGCCAACTGATGACTTTCAAACTCCACCGGCAATTTCATGCCTCGCGCCTGCAAATGCTCTTCGAGCATCACTCGCACCGTGGACGGTCGCTGCAAGGTGATGAACGGTTCCTTGAGCAAGGTCTGCCAATCGATGTCGCCCATCTGCCCCAGTGGTGAATCGAACGGCACCACCGCCACAAACCGGTCGATGTACAACGGCGTAAATTCCAGCGACGAGCTCTGGGTCGGCTCAAACGCCACGCCCAACTCCACCTGGCGGTCGCGGACCATTTCCAGCACCTGCTCGTTGATCACGTCGTTCACCGTGACGTTGACCTTGGGATAACGCGCGCGAAAGGTCTTGAGGATCGGCGGCAGCAGGTTACCGGCAAACGACGGCATCGCCGCCAGCGTCACGCGACCGCGCTGAAGGGTGAAGCGTTGGCGCAATTCATCCTCGGCATTGTCCCAATCCGCGATCAACCGACGGGCCAGTGGCAGCAGCGATTCGCCTTCCGCGGTCAGCGCGACGTTGCGGGTATTGCGGGTGAACAGGCGCCCGCCCAGGCCCTCCTCCAGCGCCTTGATAGTCAGGCTCAACGCCGACTGGGACAGGTGCAACCGTTCGCAAGCCACGGCAAAACTCAAACTCTGGGCCACGGCCAGGAATGCGCGGATCTGTTTGACGGTCATGATCACTGCCTCCAACACCGTATTAATTGGTGAGTTTTATCTATCAATCAACCCTAAAAATCAACTTAACAAATAAATCTGTCAGCGAGACACTCCCTCCCCATCCGGCTAGCCAGCCGCCCACAAAGAATAAAAGAGGTGCATATGGCAGGGTTCGACAAGCGCGTGTATTCCTACGAGGAAGCGATGGCCGGTCTGGAGGACGGCATGACCGTGATTTCCGGCGGCTTCGGCCTGTGCGGGATTCCGGAAAACCTGATCGCCGAGATCAAGCATCGGGGCACACGTGACCTCACCGTGGTCTCCAACAACTGCGGCGTCGACGGTTTCGGCCTCGGCGTGCTGCTGGTTGACCGGCAGATCCGCAAAGTAGTGGCCTCCTACGTCGGCGAAAACGCCCTGTTCGAGAAGCAACTGCTGAGCGGCGAAATCGAAGTCACCCTGACCCCCCAAGGCACCCTCGCCGAAAAAATGCGCGCAGGCGGCGCCGGCATCCCGGCGTTCTTTACCGCCACCGGCGTCGGCACTCCGGTCGCCGAAGGCAAGGAAGTGCGCGAATTCAAGGGCCGCCAGTACCTGATGGAAGAATCCATCACCGGTGACTTCGCCATCGTCAAAGGCTGGAAAGCCGACCATTTCGGTAACGTGGTCTATCGCCACACCGCCCAGAACTTCAACCCGCTGGCCGCCACCGCCGGCAAGATCACCGTGGTCGAAGTCGAAGAAATCGTCGAACCCGGCGAGCTGGACCCATCGCAGATCCACACCCCTGGCATCTACGTCGACCGGGTCATTTGCGGCACGTTCGAAAAGCGTATCGAACAGCGCACCGTGCGTAAGTGATCCCCTGCCCCCAGCCCGAATGAAGGAATAACAACAATGGCACTTTCCCGCGAACAAATGGCTCAGCGCGTCGCCCGCGAAATGCAGGACGGCTACTACGTGAACCTGGGCATCGGCATTCCGACCCTGGTCGCCAACTACATCCCTGAAGGCATGGAAGTCATGCTGCAATCGGAAAACGGCCTGCTCGGCATGGGCGCCTTTCCGACCGACGCCGAAGTCGACGCCGACATGATCAACGCCGGCAAGCAAACCGTGACTGCGCGGATCGGTGCGTCGATTTTCTCCTCCTCCGAATCGTTCGCGATGATTCGCGGCGGCCATATCGACCTGACCGTGCTGGGCGCGTTCGAAGTCGATGTCGAAGGCAACATTGCCTCCTGGATGATCCCCGGTAAACTGGTCAAGGGCATGGGCGGTGCGATGGACCTGGTGGCCGGTGCGGACAACATCATCGTCACCATGACCCACGCCTCCAAGGACGGCGAGTCGAAACTGCTGCCCCGTTGCAGCCTGCCGCTGACCGGCGCCGGTTGCATCAAACGCGTGCTGACCGACCTGGCTTACCTGGAAATCCACAACGGTGCGTTCGTGCTCAAGGAGCGCGCGCCGGGTGTGAGCGTCGAGGAAATCGTCGCCAAGACCGCCGGCAAACTGATCGTGCCTGACCACGTCCCGGAAATGCAGTTCGCTGCCCAGTGAGGAATTCTTCCATGCAAGACGTTGTGATTGTTGCTGCCACTCGCACTGCCATTGGCAGTTTCCAGGGCGCGTTGGCCAATGTGTGTGCCGTTGATCTCGGTGCCGCGGTGATCCGCCAGTTGCTGGCGCAGACCGGTCTGGACCCGGCGCAAGTCGATGAAGTGATCATGGGCCAGGTACTGACCGCCGGCGCCGGGCAAAACCCTGCGCGTCAGGCTGCGATCAAGGCCGGCCTGCCTCACGCCGTGCCGGCCATGACGCTTAACAAGGTTTGCGGCTCGGGCCTGAAAGCGCTGCACCTGGCGGCGCAGGCGATTCGTTGCGGCGATGCCGAGGTGATCATCGCTGGCGGCCAGGAAAACATGAGCCTGGCCAATTACGTGCTGCCGGGCGCCCGCACCGGTCTGCGCATGGGCCACAGCCAGATCGTCGACACGATGATCAGCGACGGTTTGTGGGATGCGTTCAACGATTACCACATGGGCATCACCGCCGAGAATCTGGTCGAGAAGTACCACCTGACCCGCGAGCAACAGGACGCCTTCGCTGCCGCCTCGCAACAGAAAGCCGTGGCCGCCATCGAAGCCGGGCGTTTTGTCGATGAAATCACCCCGATCCTGATCCCCCAGCGCAAGGGCGATCCACTGGCCTTCGCCACCGATGAACAGCCGCGGGCCGGCACCACCGCCGACTCCCTGGGCAAACTGAAACCGGCCTTCAAGAAGGATGGCTCGGTGACCGCCGGTAACGCCTCTTCGCTGAACGACGGCGCCGCCGCGGTGATCCTGATGAGCGCCGCAAAAGCCAAGGCCCTCGGCCTGCCGGTGCTGGCGAAAATCGCCGCGTACGCTAACGCGGGCGTCGACCCGGCGATCATGGGCATCGGTCCGGTCAGCGCCACCCGCCGTTGCCTGGACAAGGCCGGTTGGTCCATCGATCAACTGGAGTTGATCGAAGCCAATGAAGCCTTTGCCGCGCAGTCCCTGGCGGTGGCCAAGGACCTGGAATGGGACCTGAGCAAGGTCAACGTCAACGGTGGTGCCATCGCTTTGGGCCATCCGATCGGCGCCTCGGGTTGCCGGGTGCTGGTGACTCTGCTGCACGAGATGATCAAGCGTGATGCCAAGAAAGGTCTGGCCACTCTGTGCATCGGTGGGGGTCAGGGTGTGGCGTTGGCGATCGAGCGCTAGCACCCGAGACCGCGTCTCGTTCTTCGTTCCTGTAGGAGCGGGCTTGCCCGCGAAGGCGGCGGCACAGTCAACATTGATGTCGCCTGACCCATCGCCGTCGCGGGCAAGCCCGCTCCTACAAGTTGCACCGCCCAACGCAATCCATCGCCAGCAATGCTAACGTGGCCAGCCCACACAGATGGAGATGCGTGCGTGCTGATGCTCAAACTGCTGGTGATTCCCGGATTTCTCTTGCTGATTTCCCTGGCCGGAAAACGCTGGGGGCCGAGTGTGGCCGGATGGCTGTCGGGGTTGCCGGTGGTGGTCGGGCCGATTCTGTTGTTCCTCGCCATCGAGCAAGGCCATGTGTTCGCGGCTCAAGCGGCAACGGCGGCGCTGTCGGCCATGTTCGCGATGATTGCCTTCTGCGTGACGTATGCCCAGGTCGCCCAACGCCTGAGCTGGCCATGGGCGTTGACGATGGCGCTGCTGGTCTGGGCGCTGGTGGCTGTTGTGCTGTCGCTGATCCCGCCGTCGCTGGCGCTCTCGGTGATCGCCGCCGCCACCGCGTTGCTGGCCGCGCCGTACCTGTTTCCCTCGGTACAGCCCATCGTTTCAGGCTTGGCGCCGAAGTCCGACAAACTGCTGCTACGCATGATGGCTGGCGCCCTGCTCACATTGGCCGTGACGTTGCTGGCCAGCACCGTCGGCGAACGCTGGAGCGGATTGCTCGCGGTATTCCCGGTGCTGGGCAGTGTGATGGCGGTGTTTTCCCAGCAGACTCGCGGGCCGGCGTTTACGGCGGCGTTGCTCAGGGCCACGGCAACCGGGATGTATTCGTTTGCGGCGTTTTGTCTGGTGCTGGCGTTGGCATTGCCGAGGTTTGGCTGGATGGGATTTGCATTGGGGATAGGCGCGTCGTTGGGGATGCTGTTGGTGACTAAACAACGGGCATTGCGCCCAGCGCCTTATCGTTTCAACGAACGGCAGCGATGATCACCCTGCACCCTGTTCGCGATCCATGGGATGATCGCCGCCAAAGCGCGACCACCCTACGGAGAGTTTGAATGTCATTGTTGAGTAAGAAAGCCATTGTCCTGCTACTGACGGCGGCTGCCAGCCTGGGGGCCTTGAATGCGCAGGCGGCCAAGGCCACTTCCAGCGATAAAGCGCCGACCCAGAAAGTCTCGATGCTCGGCGGCAAGTTCACCTTCACCCTGCCCAAGGGCTTCATCGCCAACCCGCTGCCGGCCGGCGACGCGGCCACCGGCACCGCCGGGGCGACGGGTACGATGTACACCAACCAGACCACCAAAACCGTGGTGATCGCCGCCGAAAACACCATCCCCGGCGGCGTCAACGTCAAGGACAACGACGGTGAGTTCCTCGACGCCACCGTGTCCGCCTTCGCCACCGAGCAACGCAACGCCTTGCCGGATTTCAACAAGCTGAGCGAAAAAAGCCTGACCCAGAAAGGCACAGGCCTGGGTTTTCGGCAGATCGACAGCACCGCCACTCAGGGCGGCGGCATGACCCTCGATACCTCGCTGATGGCCGCTTCCGGCACGCGCATGGCCATCGTTCAGATCATCTCCCGCCCCAACGACAAAACCGGCCACGAGACACTGGTTAAACAGATTGTCAGCGGCAAATAAGCCCGACCCGATTCAGGGATTTCGGCGCTGCAACCAGGCGCTCAGGTCCTGCATCTCGGTGGCGCTGATGCTGTGGCCGACGCCTTCGTAGGCATGAAACTCAGGCTTGAGTGACAGGCGCTGCAACAGGCTGTCGGCCTCAGTGCCGTCGTTGAAGGGAAGGCGTTTGTCGGCGGTGCCATGGCCGATGAAAATCGCCAGCGGCTGGCGTTTTTCATCCGGCTCAAGTTCGGACTTGAGCACCGGCAGGATGCGCCCGCTCAATGCGGCAATGCCGCCCACCGCTTCGGGATGACGCAACGCGACCTCGTAGGACATGATTGCACCCTGGCTGAAACCCACCAGGAATACCTTGTCCGTTTCGGTGTGATATTTCTTCGCCGCTTGTGCGACAAAATCCAGCAACACCTGGCCGCTGGCCTTCAAGTCGTCCGTCTCGCCGTTATAGGCGCCCTCGCCCTTTTTGCGAAACCACTGGTAACTGCCCTCTTCCAACGTCATCGGCGCCCGCACCGACAGGTAGTTGTACTGCGGCGGCAATTCATCCTTGATGTCGAACAGGTCCTGCTCGTTGCTGCCGTAACCGTGCAGGAAAATCACCAGGGGTTGATTGCGGGATTCAGCGTTGGCCTGCTCCAGGTATTTGAGCGGCAGATCAGTGTGCAGCGGGGTTTGAGCATGGACGGCGGTGGACGCCAGGAGCGTGAGCAGAGCGAGCAACTTCAACATAAGCCTTCCTTCACAGCGCGCAGGATTCGGGGCAGAGCCTAACATCTCTTGCCGCCGATGCACCGTCTCCCTCATGCGGGGGATGTGTTTCGCAAGCTAAAAAAAAATGGCCGCCGCGTTAACGGTGGCCACTTTTTTAAACGGCGCGATTAATGGCCGTAAACGTCGAAGTTGAAATACTTGTCCTGCACTTGCTTGTACTTGCCGTTGGCGCGGATTTCAGTGATGGCGGTGTTGAATTTGTCTGCCAGCTCTTTATCGCCCTTGCGCACGGCGATGCCGGCACCGCCGCCGAAGTACTTGGCGTCTTCATAGGTCGGGCCGACAAACGCGAAACCTTTACCGGCGTCGGTTTTCAGGAAACCGTCGTCCAGGTTGACCGAGTCGGCCAGCATCGCGTCGAGGCGACCGGCGACCATGTCCAGGTTGGCTTCCTGCTGGGAACCGTAACGCACCAGATCGATACCGGCCGGTACCAGCACTTCGGTAGCGAAGCGATCATGGGTACTGGCACGCAGCACACCGACTTTCTTGCCCTTGAGCTCGGTCAACGGATCCTTGACCTCGGTGCCTTCCTTCATCACGAAGCGCGCCGGGGTGTGGTAGTACTTGATGGTGAAATCGACGTTCTTCTTGCGGTCGTCAGTGATGGTCATGGACGACAGGATCGCGTCGATTTTCTTGACCTTCAGGGCCGGGATCAGGCCATCGAACTCTTGCTCGACCCACGTGCACTTCACTTTCATCTGCTCACACAGCGCGTCACCGATGTCCACGTCGAAACCAGTGAGTTTGCCGTCAGGGGTTTTCATCGAAAATGGCGGGTAACCGGCTTCGATACCGAGGCGAATTGGTTTGGCGTCTTCGGCCACGGCGGTCAGGGACAACATCGACAGTGCCAGGGCACCGAACATCACTCGCTTGATCATTTATAACTCCTGTGTGCGGAGGCTTTTATTGGCAGCTTTCGGCTAGTGAATGCCGAAGTGGCCGGCAGTCTAGAGCGGCTACAGGAGGGCAAATTGTGTTTAAGCGACAAATACTTATAGAAAAGAAGCCGAGGGATTCGAGGCACTTGAAGCGTGCGCCGAGGTGGTGCAAGGACTGTAGGACAATCCTTTGTTTCAGACGAAATGGGCAGCATCCTGTGGCGAGGGGGCTTGCCCCCGTTCGGCTGCGAAGCAGTCGTAAATCCTTGGGGATCGCGGTGACAGGTTTGGGGCCGCTTCGCGACCCAACGGGGGCAAGCCCCCTCGCCACATTTGATCACCTGTGCCTGAACGTCAGCATTCGCAACTAATGACCGCCGTGGCGGTGCGTGCAATCGCAACACTCAACGCAAACCCTTCATCCAGCCACCCGGTTACCCCGCCGATCATCTCCTTGACCGGGTAACCCAACACCGCCAGTTTCACCGCGGCCTTGTTGGCGCCGTTGCAGTGAGGTCCCGCGCAATAGACCACGAACAGCGTGGACTTCGGATAGGCCGCCAGGCCTTCGGCGGTGATCAGTCGCCCCGGAATGTTGATCGCGCCCGGCACATGTCCGCGTTCGAACGCCAACGGTCCACGCACGTCCACCAGGACAAAATCCACTTCGCCGGCCTCTTGGCTGCTATAGACGTCGGAACAATCGGTCTCGAAGGTCAGACGGTTGCTGAAATGCATCAGGGCGATGGCGGACGGGGCGGCGGGAATCTCGCGAACCAGGCTAGGCATGGGCTGTACTCCAAAGTCTCGGTGGGTGTGAGCAGACTTTATCTGCCTCGCGCTTGCCGCTACAGTGGCGTACAAGACACTCACCGGGAATTTTCCGCCAAATGCAGCCCACCCCAGGCTTGGTCGCGATTCTGGCCTATGACGGCCTCTGCACCTTCGAATTCGGCATCGCCGTGGAGATCTTCGGCCTGGCGCGGCCGGAGTTCAATTTCCCGTGGTATGAGCATCGCATCGTCGCCATCGACCAAGGGCCGATGCGCGCCATGGGCGGCATTCAGGTGCTGGCTGACGGCGGGATGGAACTGCTTGAAGACGCCCGGACCATTATCATCCCGGGCTGGCGCGACCGTAGCGCACCGGTGCCCGAACCCTTGCTCGCCGCCCTGCGCCAGGCCCACGCCCGGGGCGCGCGGTTATTGTCGATCTGTTCCGGGGTGTTTGTACTGGCGGCCACCGGTTTGCTGGACGGTCACGGCGCCACCACCCATTGGCGCTATACCGCTGAACTGGCCGAACGTTTTCCCGACATTCAGGTGGACCCAGACGTGCTCTATGTCGACTCGGGCCAGTTGATCACCTCGGCCGGCAGCGCCGCCGGCATCGATGCCTGCCTGCACCTGGTCGCGCGGGATTTCGGCACACAGGTGGCCAACTCGGTGGCGCGGCGGTTGGTGATGTCGCCGCAACGCTCCGGCGGCCAAGCGCAGTTCATTCCGTCACCGGTGAGCCCGACACCGCGCAGCGATCTTTCGCGGATCATGCAGTGGGCGCGGGAACGCCTGCACGAACCGCTGGAGGTTCGCGACCTCGCCAGCGAGGCGGCCATGAGTGAACGCACGTTCCTGCGGCGGTTCACTGAAGCCAGCGGCCTGCCGCCCAAGACGTGGCTGCAGCATGAACGCCTGGCCCGGGCCCGCGAACTGTTGGAGAGCACGAATCAAAACACTGACCAGATTGCCCAGCGCTGCGGTTATCGTTCGGTGGAGAGTTTCCGGGTGGCATTTCGCAGTGTGGTCGGCGTGCCGCCTTCGGTGTATCGGGAGCGGTTTGGACAATGCTCAATCCTTATTAATGGCGATAAGGACACTTATCATTTATGAGAAAACGACTGCATATAACTTTGCTAATCGCCAATCTTAATATTGAACTGTTCACAGCCTAACGCTTCGCTATTAAATTAATAATATTAAAAATTACTCTTCCGTTGCCCATTGCATATTTATCCGCGCCTGCTTAACTGCAAAAACTGCTAATGACAGCAGTGCCCGAAAACGCCACGAAAGGAATCGTTATGAGCAGTTCAACTCGCCATAGCATGCCCCCCTATGGGGTGGCCATCCAAAGCGCGATCAAGGCAGGCAACCTGCCGCAAATGAAGACGCTGTTGAAACAACGCGATCCATCCACGCCAGAAAACAAAGAGCTCAATACCGCTTACGAGCAATTGGCTAAGGAAGTCGCACGCCTGGAAAAGCATTGATAGCTGTTTCCGTTCCCTTATTGCAATGGAGGCAATCATTATGTCTGGTTCTAATCAGCAACCTGTCGGCTTGTTCCCACTCTGCTACCGAATTGGTACTTCGGCACCGGGCGCACAAAGTCTGGCACTCAATCTTCTGGTTTTTACCCCTGAGCAAACGGTAAGCGGTACTGCCGCCATCACTCAGGCCACCAACCCGCCGCTGGATGTGCATTCCGATGTCTGGGGCGAATACACCTACCTGACGGTCATGAGCCCTGGCGTCAGCAAGATCCTGATTACCGCTCAAGGCAATAATGGCGGCCCGGGCTCGAACTCCATCGTGAATTTCAAATTGCATCTGGTGGTCGGTAGCGACTGGAAAGAGGGCGTCGCCAATTACGAGTACTTCAATGGTCAGCGGTGGGTCCAGGTCAATGCTCCCGCCCATCTCGTCGAGTCGGTGCCCTCCAACGCTTATAAATCATTGCCTTTGGAACCCGACCCGGTCATTCCGGCGTATCCGCCGATCATGCCGCTGTATGCCGCGCCGATTCAAAGTGCGATTGCCAGCGGTGACCTGGCCCAGATGAAAAACCTGGCGCGCCTGGCCCAACAACAACTGGATCAGCAACCCCAACTGCAAAGTGCGCTTGAAACGGCCAAGGGCGAAATCAGCCGGCAGGAACGTCGCTGACCCGCCCACGAAACATGCCCGAATTGTCCTGAATACAAAATAAGGGAGTAGCACCATGTCAATCGGACTTTTTCATACCCGCCTGAATGTCAGTAGTCACCTATTGGGCGCACCGGTTTTAACCCTGGACCTGCTGGTAGATACCGTAAAGAAAAAAGTCAGCGGGGTTGCCAGCATTTTCCAAAGCACCTATCCGCCTCTCAACTTCCGTGCCCGTGTATGGGGTGAATACTCCGAGGCCAAACTGGTGCCGACGGCCGAAAACCACATCATCCTCACCTTGGCGGGCAGCCCGAGCGGCCCTCTCAGCCAGATCGCCCAGACTTTCGGCTTGAAAGGCATTTTAGGCGCCGATTGGGCGAGCGGTTATGTCGACTACAAGTACCAGGACCAGGGTATCTGGCATTACGTGAAACACGCAGCTGTCAGCCAGGCCCCAGTGATTGAGCGCCCAGAGCATCCGCACCATGCGGTGCCGCTCTATGCCGTCGCGGTACAGCAAGCGCAAACCAGCGGCGACCTGGCGCAACTGAAGTCCGTGGTCAGCCAAGGTGAACAGCAACTGGCAAACAGCGGTGCCCTGCGCGGCGCGCTGGAGCAGCTGAACGCTGAAATCGCCCGCCTGGAGGCCCGATAACCCCAGGGTAATAAATGCAATCTCTGTAGGAGCGGGCTTGCCCGCGAAGGCGGCGGCACAGTCAATTGAGTCGCCTGACACACCGCTTTCGCGGGCAAGCCCGCTCCTACAACCGTTGACCAACAACAAAAGGTAAATCCGCTCGCGCCATTTGCCCAAGGAAGGCGCGAACACTTCGATGGATTCGTGCCGCGCACGCGTTGGTGCGCAAGGATTTCCCATGTCAGACAGTCGCCCTGCCCGCTACCTCAGTGAAACCGACCTCAAACGCTATGTGCCGGTGCATGTGGTCTGGGAAATCACCCTGGCCTGCGATCTCAAGTGCCTGCATTGCGGCTCACGCGCCGGCCATCGACGCCCCGATGAACTGAACACCCGGGAATGCCTGGACGTCATCGACTCCCTGGCGGCACTCGGCACCCGCGAAATCACCCTGATCGGCGGTGAAGCCTATTTACGCAAGGACTGGACCCAACTGATCCAGGCCATCCACGATCACGGCATGTATTGCGCCATTCAAACCGGTGGACGCAACCTGACGCCCGCGAAAATGCAGGCAGCGGTGGATGCCGGCCTCAATGGTGTCGGCGTTTCACTGGATGGGCTGGCCCCGCTCCATGACGCAGTGCGCAATGTTCCGGGCTCGTTCGACAAGGCGGTGGACACCCTGCGACGCGCCAAACAGTCCGGGCTTGCAGTGAGCGTCAACACCCAGATCGGTGCGGCCACGTTGCCTGATCTACCTGAACTGATGGACCTGATCATCGACCTCGGCGCCACTCACTGGCAGATCCAGCTGACCGTCGCGATGGGCAATGCCGTCGATCACCCGGAGCTGTTGCTGCAGCCCTATCAACTGCTGGAGGTGATGCCGTTGCTGGCGCGTCTCTACCGCGAAGGGGTCGATCGCGGCCTGCTGATGAACGTGGGCAACAATATTGGTTACTACGGTCCTTACGAGCACATGTGGCGTGGTTTTGGCGACGAGCGCGTGCACTGGAGCGGCTGCGCCGCCGGCCAGACCGTGCTGGCGCTCGAAGCCGACGGCACGGTAAAGGGTTGCCCGTCATTGGCCACGGTGGGATTTTCGGGCGGCAATGTGCGCAACATGAGCCTGCACGATATCTGGCATTACAGCGAAGGCATGCACTTTGGCCGCCTGCGGTCAGTCGACGATCTATGGGGCTACTGCCGAAGCTGTTACTACAACGACGTCTGCCGTGGCGGCTGCACCTGGACGTCGCACTCCCTGCTCGGCAAACCCGGCAACAACCCCTATTGCCATTACCGCGCGCTGGACCTGCAAAAACGCGGACTGCGCGAGCGAATCGTCAAACTCGAAGACGCGGCAAAAACCTCCTTCGCCGTCGGACGCTTTGACCTGATTACCGAACGCATCGACACCGGTGAGAAGGTGAATAGTGTCAGCGACAGTGGCCAGGTGATCAAACTGGCCTGGGCGAACCAGGGCCAGAAATCACCGGATGAAGGACGTATTCCCCCGCAACTGGCGCTGTGTCGTGGCTGCTTGCAGTACATCCATGCACACGAAGTGACTTGCCCCCACTGCGCCGCCGATGTCGCCGCCGCGGAAGCTGTGCACCAGACAGACCGTGCCCGGCAACAAGCGATTATCAACACCCTGACCGGTCTGCTGGGGTTGCCGCAAAATACCTTGATGCAATGAGTGTTCGATGCTGCCGATACTCACGAGGGGAACGACCTTCACAAGTCGCTTCCCTCTATCACCGGCCTCTATCACCGGCAGGCGCACCGAAAGCGGAAAGTACGGTTACTGAACGGTCGGGTGTTCAACGACCAGCGATTCGATGTTCATTTTTTTCGCCCGGGTGAGCGCCGCCGTTATTTCAGCTTGCCGGGCCTCGGCCTCGACCTTCGAACCGAACGGCCCGACCAGAATACGAACCGTTCCATTCTCCTTCACGACGTTGGGAACGAAGCTATGCTCAATCAACCAACCGCTCAGGTCACTGACAGCCTGGGGTGTCTCACCGCGCACTTCAACGTCCCATTGCGGACCCGCTGCCGTCGCGGGAACGGAAGCGACTGCCGGTTGCGGCTTTTGAGCGCCAACCCCCTTATCCTCACCACACCCGGCCATCATCAGTACTGCGACTACCAAGACCATTTTGCGCACAACGCGTCCCTCTGAATGCTTGAAACGGGGATTTTAACATCCATGGATCCTTCTCGAGTGCCGCAAAATGGGCTCAAAACAACGAGAATCATGGTGGCGGCCTCTGTATAGTTACACCTTGGGAATTAATGCAGCATCTGCGCGTCAGAAAGAGGCACCCAAACCGCGAGACTTCGCACTAATCTATACCTAACACCGACCTCTGCACTGTCCGAATCAGGTGCCCCACAAAGCAATCAAGGAGAAAACCATGCTGATACTCACCCGCAAAGTCGGTGAAAGCATAAACATCGGTGACAACATTACGATCACCATCCTGGGCGTGAGCGGCCAGCAAGTCAGAATTGGCATCAATGCCCCGAAAGACGTTGCTGTGCACCGCGAAGAAATCTATCAACGCATCCAGGCAGGCCTGACCGCCCCGGACAAGCCGCAAACCCCCTGAATCCTGCTGCAGTCAGTAGCCAGCCCATTGCGCCTCGAATAACGGCTGGCTAAAGATTCAAGCGCCGCATCGCTGTCCGTTCAGTCTCTCTTTGCGATGCCTCGCAACGTGGAGCCGATACTACCCGCCCGCCTCATGCAATGACTGTCAGACGTTTCGGATTTGCTGCGGGAAAGAGCTTGCTCCTTCCCGGCTAACCAAACGTCACGCCACGCGCCATGCCCGTGGCCGCCACGACCATCAGCATCAGCAACAGCGCTTCGATATGACTGATACGGGCAAACAGCGTTGCACGCCCGGTATCGACAGCCACGCCACGCCCCAACGCAATCCGCCATTTGATCAGCGCCACCATCGGCGCAATTTCCAGCAACAGGATGAGGACGAAGAGCGTCATCTTGAGATGAAACAGCGGTTGGTGAAGGTAGTAATCAGTGCCTTTTTCGTAGCCGCCAAAGGCTCGCATCCCGCCCGTGACCAAGAGAATGACTGCAGAGATCCCCCACAGATTATCTGCAAGCAAAACACTGCGAGCAGCCCCCGCCCCGGCACTCAGACGACGTAAAGCCGTGTCGCGGGTCAGTACTGCCCAAAAGCCCAGAGCAAAGGCCAAGAGGTGAATCGCCGCCAGAAACCAGTGAGCCAGCATCGACATACTCCCATCAGGACAAAGTTGAATCAGCCTTACAGTAGTAGTCCATCGTGTGGGATTTGCTCACGCACATGGCTGCGCTGAATACCCGCACATCGCCACCGGGTAAATAGCAGGCGAAAAAAAACCGGGCTCCTGATGGATACCCGGCTTTGAGGGTCCTGAAATTAATCCAGTCTTTTTGAAATCGAAGTGCGAGCGTTGCTCAACCCTTTGGTGTTGTGAACGCCTGGCGTAGAGGCTGAGATGGCAGAGGCCTTCGCCACTCCTCGCGTGTCCCCATGCGCAATGCCCGAAGTGACCGAGCCATGGCCGCGGTCGCTACCATAGCGGTTACCCCTGTCACTGTTACGATCGCGACCATAGTGGTTGCCACTGAGGCCATGGTCCCGGACGGACTTGCCAGCATGATCGCTACTCAGGCCTGCACCACGGCCGACGTGGTCGCTGCTCAAGCCTGCACCACGACCATTGCTGCTGACACCGCCGGAATGACCGGAACCACCGTGGCCGCCGCTGCCACCATGACCACCGCCGTTACCGCCGCCATTGCCGCCACCGTTACCACCACCGCCGCCACCGCCATTGCCACCGCCACCGCCACCGCCACCACCGCCACCATCCTTCGCGTAGGCAGAGCTCATGATGGACAGATCAGCGGGCAATAACGGGGCGGCTGCAAGCATCATCACGCATGACATAACAGCAGC
>NZ_JAAUOE010000053.1 GCF_017114915.1 Pseudomonas frederiksbergensis | reverse complement strand
CAAGTGGTCATGCTCGGTGAACTGGCGGTGAACCAGGCACTGGATCACGTCGAACCGAAGGAATAACTAACGCAACCGGTGGCGAGGGGATTTGCTCCTCGCCACACCAGATTGGGAAAACATAATGATGTCATCAGAAGAAGTGATTCTGGATAAGCGACTGCTTCTTATCGACGACGTTGCATTTGACGCATTCGAACAGGCTATTGAAGCCAACCCGGCCCAAGGCAATGAATGTCTTCACCAACTGCTCAAACGTCCAAAGCGGTGGAGCTAACCGCCGCCAAACAGGCCAATACNAAAGCGGTGGAGCTAACCGCCGCCAAACAGGCCAATACTGCGATCTGTAGCAGCTGCCGAAGGCTGCGTTCGGCTGCGAAGCAGTCGTGAGTCCGGCTGACGCGGTCTGCCTGAGGTACCGCAATTTCTGGTTTGACGACTGCTTCGCAGCCGAACGCAGCCTCGCAAGCTCGACAGCTGCTACAGCCGAACGCAGCCTTCGGCAGCTGCTACAAAGAATGCGTCGCGACTGGCTCACTTTCCCCCTGTCAAGCGGGTCAGTAGCCCGCGCTATCCACTTCGATTCATCAGTCTCCGATCACCGAAACTTGCACATAACAACAGTAGGCTAAGCTTTGAGCAGCACGTTGCTCACGATGCTCGCGTCTGCAGGTTTTTGGTTTTTTCTGGAGAGCGTCTGCAACAGCTATCTCAGACTGGTCCAGACCCTTCATGCAGGACTGACGCGATGACCGAGCCCCTCCTCAGCTTCGATGCACTCAAGCGTGCCGCGGCCTCCGGCGAAATCGATACCGTGCTGGTGTGCATGGTCGATATGCAGGGGCGATTGGTCGGCAAGCGATTCCAGGTCGAGTTTTTCATCGACAGCGGCCATGAAGAAACCCACTGCTGCAATTACCTGCTGGCCGACGACATCGACATGGAACCGGTGCCGGGATACGCCGCGGCCAGTTGGAGCAAAGGCTATGGCGACTTTGTGCTCAAACCCGACATGTCTACGCTGCGTCGCGTGCCCTGGCTGGAATGCACGGCGCTGGTGCTGTGCGATGTGCTCGATCATCACCACAGAAAGGACCTGCCCCACAGCCCGCGAGCGATCCTGAAAAAGCAGGTCGAGCGCCTGCGCGAGCGCGGCTATACCGGCATGTTCGCCTCTGAGCTGGAGTTCTATCTGTTCGACGAGAGCTACCAGGCAATCCACGAGCGCAACTACCACCAGCCCAAGACCGCCGGCCATTACATCGAGGATTACAACATCCTGCAGACCACCCGCGAGGAGCCGGTGCTGCGGGCGATTCGTAAACACCTGCAGGCATCCGGCATTCCCGTGGAGAACTCCAAGGGTGAATGGGGGCCGGGGCAGGAAGAGATCAACATTCGTTATGCCGATGCCATGACCATGGCCGACCATCACGTCATCATCAAGCACGCCTGCAAAGAGATCGCGCAACTGCAAGGCAAGGCGATCACGTTCATGGCCAAGTGGCGCTATGACGCCGCCGGTTCCAGCAGCCATATCCACAATTCGCTGTGGGACAAGAATGGCAAAAAATCGCTGTTCTTCGACCCCAAGGCCGAGTTCGGCATGTCGAAACTGATGCGCTCGTGGGTGGCCGGGCAGCTCAAATACGCCAACGACGTCACCTGTTTTCTCGCGCCCTACATCAATTCGTACAAGCGCTTTCAGGCCGGCACCTTCGCACCGACACGGGCAGTCTGGAGCCGGGACAATCGCACTGCGGGCTTTCGGTTGTGCGCCGAAGGCAGCAAGGCCATTCGCATCGAATGCCGCATCGGCGGTGCCGACCTCAACCCCTATCTGGCGTTCGCTGCGTTGATTGCCGCGGGCCTGGCCGGGATCGACGAGAAGCTCGAGCTCGCGCCGCCGTTCGAGGGCGATGCCTACGTCGATGAGCATTTGCCTGAAGTGTCGAAAACCCTGCGCGAGGCCTGCGCCGCCCTCAAGGCGTCGAGCATGTTGCGCGAAGCGTTCGGCGATGAGGTGATCGACCACTACGTGCACACCGCCGACTGGGAACAGAAAGAGTACGACCGGCGGATAACCGACTGGGAACTGCAGCGCGGCTTCGAGCGCTATTGAGCACGCCATGACTGAGATCGTTCAACTCATCTCCCCGGTCGATGGCCGGGTCTATGCCGAACGCCGCCGTGCCGATGCGGCGCAGATCGAGCAAGCCCTGATCGCCGCCGAAACCGCCCAGGCGCAATGGAAACGCCGGCCGCTGAGCGAACGCGCCGCGTTTTGCAGTGCTGCCGTGGACGCGATGCTGGCGATGAAGGACGAGATCGTGCCGGAGCTGGCCTGGCAGATGGGCCGCCCGGTACGCTTCGGCGCCGGCGAGCTGCGCGGCTTCGAAGAGCGTGCCCGGCACATGATCGCCATTGCGCCTGAAGCGTTGGCAGCGCTGGAGCCCGCGCCTGTCGATGGTTTTCGGCGGTACATCAAGCGCGAGCCGCTGGGTACGGTGCTGGTCGTCGCGCCGTGGAATTACCCCTACCTGACGGCAGTGAATACGATCATCCCGGCGCTGATGGCGGGCAACAGCGTGATCCTCAAACACGCCACGCAAACGCTGCTGGTGGGCGAGCGTTTCGCCGAAGCCTTTCGCCGCGCCCAGTTGCCCGAAGGACTGTTCCAGAACCTGCTGCTCAGTCATGTCTACGCCGCGGCGATCATTACCTCTGGACGGGTGCAGCAGGTGAACTTCACCGGTTCTGTCGGCGGCGGCGAGGCCATGGAACACGCAGCCGTCGGAGGGTTCCTCAGCGTGGGGCTGGAGCTTGGCGGCAAAGACCCGGCCTATGTCCGGGCAGACGCCAACCTGGAGCATGCCGTGGAAAACCTGGTGGACGGCAGCTTCTTCAATTCCGGGCAGAGCTGCTGCGCGGTCGAGCGTATCTATGTCGATAAGAACATTTACCCGGTCTTTGTCGAGCGCTTCGCCGCCCTGACCCGCCAATACGTGCTGGGCAATCCGCTGGACGAAGCCACGACGCTCGGCCCGCTGGTCACACCGAGCGCCGCTGAATTCGTTCGCCGGCAGATTGCCGATGCACTGGCGCAAGGGGCCAGGGCGTTGATCGATCCAAAGGGCTTTGCCGCCGACGCGCCGGGCAGCGCCTACCTGGCGCCGCAGGTATTGGTGGACGTCACCCATCAAATGGCGGTGATGCGCGAGGAAAGCTTCGGCCCGGTGGTGGGCATCATGCCGGTGGCCAGCGACGACGAAGCCATCGCCTTGATGAACGACAGTGAGTTCGGGCTCAGCGCCTCGATCTGGACGCAAGACCTGGCCGCCGCCGAACGCATCGGCAACGAAATCGCCACCGGCACCGTGTTCATGAACCGCTGCGATTACCTGGACCCGGCCCTGGCCTGGACCGGGGTGAAGAACAGCGGGCGCGGTGTCACGTTGTCACGCCTTGGCTATGAACACCTGACCCGGGCCAAATCTTTCCACTTGCGCCACGAGATCTGAGCCATGAGCCTGACCGCGAACTGGAACTACCCCACGAGCATCCGCTTTGGTGTCGGCCGCATCGCCGAACTGGCCGAGGTCTGCCGCAGCCAAGGGATCCAGCGACCGTTGCTGGTCACCGACAGCGGCCTGGCGCGCGCGCCGATCACCACGGCGGCGCTGGAATCCTTGCGCGCCGCTGGCCTTGGTGTCGCGCTGTTTTGCGACCTCAAACCCAACCCGGTTGAAGCCAACCTCGCGGGTGGGCTCGACGCCTGGCGCGCCGGCAACCATGACGGCGTGGTCGCCTTCGGCGGTGGCAGCGGCCTTGACATGGGCAAGCTCATCGCGTTCATGAGCGGCCAGACCCGACCGGTGTGGGATTTCGAAGACATAGGCGACTACTGGACACGCGCCGATGAAAGCAGCATCGCCCCGGTCATCGCGGTGCCGACCACCGCAGGCACCGGTTCCGAGGTGGGCCGCGCGGCGGTGATCATCGACGAGCATACGCACACCAAACGCATCATTTTCCACCCGAAGATGATGCCGAAGGTGGTCATCAGCGACCCGGCCCTTACCGTCGGCATGCCGGCCAAGGTCACCGCCGGCACCGGCATGGATGCGTTTTCCCATTGCCTGGAATCCTACTGCGCCCCCGGCTTTCATCCCATGGCCGAAGGTATCGCGGTGGAGGGCATGCGCCTGGTGGCCAATGCCCTGGTGCGGGCGGTACGCACCCCTTCCGACCTCGACGCACGCGCGCAAATGCTGGCGGCGGCGGCGATGGGCGCCACCGCGTTCCAGAAAGGTCTGGGAGGAATGCACGCCCTTTCGCATCCAGTGGGTGCCCTGTACGACACCCATCACGGCATGACCAATGCGACGTTCATGCCCTATGTGCTGAAGTTCAATCGCCCGGTTATCGAGGAACGCATCACGCGTCTGGCGGCTTATCTGCGTCTGCCCTCCCCTGGGTTCGACAGTTTTCTAGCCTTCGTCCTCAAGCTGCGCAAGGACATCGGCGTACCGCATACGCTGATGGAGTTGGGGGTGGATGATCAGCAGGCCGACCTGATCGCCGACATGGCGATTGTCGACCCCTGCGCCGGCGGTAATCCGCTGCCATTGACACGAAATGGCGCGGCAGAAATTTTCGAAGCCGCTTATCACGGCCGTCTTTAGAGCCGTTGTCCGTCCATGGCAATGGTTTGAACACGCAGCATGGACAGGACTTTTTCCATTAGAGGCAGGAGCAGTACGACAGGGGGTTGAAGACAGGTCCATTCGGCAATGCACAACGCGGATGGCTATGTATCGAAACCTGACAAGGGCACACATTATGCGTCCAGTAAGCCAACCCGGCGCCACCGCGCCACAAGACGACGACCTCAAGGTGTTGCACAACATGGGCTATGCCCAGCAACTCTCGCGACGCATGGGCGTTTTCTCCAACTTCGCCATTTCCTTTTCGATCATCTGCATCCTCTCGGGTGGCATCAACTCGCTGGCACAGGGCACTTCGGGTGCAGGCGGCGCGGCCATCGGCATCGGCTGGCCACTGGGCTGCCTGATCTCCGGGGTTTTCGCGTTGGCCATGGCCCAGATCTCCTCGGCCTACCCCACCGCGGGCGGCCTCTATCACTGGGGTTCGATTCTCGGTAACCGCTTCACTGGCTGGCTGACGGCCTGGTTCAACCTGCTGGGGCTGATCACGGTGCTCGGCGCGATCAACGTCGGTACCTATTACTTCTTTTTCGGAGCCTT
This sequence comes from Pseudomonas frederiksbergensis, assembly GCF_017114915.1. Lineage (GTDB taxonomy): Bacteria > Pseudomonadota > Gammaproteobacteria > Pseudomonadales > Pseudomonadaceae > Aquipseudomonas > Aquipseudomonas frederiksbergensis_I. The sequence continues at coordinate 21,478 of NZ_JAAUOE010000053.1, read as the reverse complement.
CGGACCGGCCCTGGGCATGGAAGACACGATCACCACACGGATCGTTTTCCTGGCGATCCTGACCGGCATCCAGGCCTTGTGTAACCACTTCGGCATCGGCCTGACCGCCAAGCTCACCGACTTCTCGGGCTATTTGATCTTCGTCACCGCAACCGCATTGACCATCGTCTGCCTGGTCGCCGCCCCCAGCTATGAGTTCGTCCGTCTGGTGACCTTCAGCAACTACTCCGGCGCAGCCGGCGGCAACGTCTGGCCACACGTGTCGGACGGCTGGGTTTTCATGCTCGGCCTGCTCTTGCCGATCTACACCATCACCGGCTATGACGCCTCCGCGCATACGTCTGAAGAGACCCACAAGGCGGCCGTGTCGGTGCCGATCGGGATGGTCACGTCGGTGGCCTGGTCGTTGGTGTTCGGCTGGGTCATGCTCTGCTCGTTTGTACTGATGTTGCCGAGCATGGACGAGGCCGCCAAGCAGGGCTGGAATGTGTTTTTCTGGGCAATGGACACCCAGGTAAACCCGGTGATCAAAATGACGCTTTACGTGGCGATTTTCATCTCGCAGTTCCTCTGCGGGCTGGCGACCGTGACCTCGGTCTCGCGCATGATCTTCGCGTTTTCCCGTGACGGCGGCCTGCCCTTCTCGAAGGCGCTGGCCACGGTCTCGCCGAGCCATCGCAGCCCGGTGGCCGCGATCTGGACCGGCGCCACCCTCGCGGTATTGTTTGTGTGGGGATCGTCGCTGGTGTCGATCGGCGAAACGCCGGTGTACACGATTGTGGTCTCCTGCACGGTGATCTTCCTGTTCTTCTCGTTCATCATCCCCATCGTGCTGGGCCTGTTTACCTACGGAACCTCGAAGTGGCCGACCATGGGACCGTGGAACATGGGACGCGGGTTGTTCTCGTTGTTCGCCATCCTCTCGATCCTCTCAATGGTGCTGATCTTCGCTATCGGTATCCAGCCGCCGAACGATTGGGCGCTGTACATCACCATCGGTTTTCTGATTCTGACGGCCATCATCTGGTTCACCTTCGAAAAACGACGCTTCCAGGGCCCACCCGTGGGCGACATGATCATCAAGCGTCAGGCGGAAATCGCGGCTGTCGAAGAGGCGTTGAATAAACAGGCGGGAAGCTGACCTGTAGGAGCGGGCTTACCCGCGAAGACGGCGGCACAGTCAACATTGATGTTGCCTGACACACCGCTTTCGCGGGCAAGCCCGCTCCTGCAGGATTGCGCCAGAATCAACCAACAGGAAGCACGCAGATGGACCGTCTCACGGCAAAAGACTTCCCCCCTGAGCTGCTCGAACTCTACGACTACTACGCCCACGGCCAGATCAACCGTCGGGAATTTCTTGATCGTGCCGCGCTGTTCACCCTGGGTGGCTTGACCGCCTCTGCCCTGCTCGCCGCCCTGAGCCCGAATTATGCGCTGGCCGAACAGGTGCCATTTACCGACCCGGACATCATCGCCGAGTACATCACCTACCCCTCGTCCAAGGGCCACGGGCAGGTTCGTGGTTATCGGGTGCGCCCTGCGAAAACCACAGGCAAGGTCCCGGCGGTGGTGGTCGTGCATGAAAACCGTGGGCTCAACCCTTACATCGAGGATGTCGCCCGGCGCGTCGCCAAAGCCGGGTTCATCGCACTCGCCCCTGATGGCCTGACATCGGTGGGCGGCTATCCCGGCAACGATGACAAAGGCCGGGAACTGCAGCTGACCGTCGATCCTGAAAAGCTCATGAATGACTTTTTCGCCGCCATCGAGTGGCTGATGAAAGATGACGCCACCACCGGCAAAGTCGGCATCACCGGCTTCTGTTATGGCGGCGGGGTCGCCAATGCCGCCGCCGTGGCCTATCCGGAGCTGGCGGCTGCCGTGCCCTTTTACGGCCGTCAGCCAAAGGTTGAAGACGTCCCCCGCATCAAGGCGCCTCTGCTGCTCCACTACGCCGAACTGGATACGCGCATCAATGAAGGGTGGCCCGCCTTTGAGCAGGCCCTGAAAGCGGCGGGCAAGACGTATGAAGCCCACATCTACCCCGGCGTTAACCATGGTTTCCATAACGACTCCACGCCTCGATACGATGACGCCGCCGCCAGGCTGGCCTGGGACAGGACACTGACCTGGTTTCGGCGATACCTGGTGGAGTGAGGCCTCGCGTTAGCTGACTTACACGCCAGAGGTATTACCGGGCTGTTGCACTAACTCCATTGCAAACTTGCCCGAGCCCACTGACCAGTCTGAATAGTCATTTTCATGCATGAAGATGAAAAGGTCTTGCGGGCGAACCTGTGCTTGAGCGCCAAGATTGTCCGCAATTTTTTTGTACAGCTCCCGCTTCATCGCGTCGCTGCGACCTCTACGCATCGTTATTTCAATCACGATCAAATGGTCGGAACGCGCAACGCCATTAAAGGTACGGCTGTAAAAAAATTGTTCCGGATCGTAGTCCACCACCAGATTGAACAGTTCATCCTGGGGCATGCCAATGCTATCCACCAGCGCTTGGTGTATGCCGTCGACGATGCGCTGGCGTTGCTGCGGGTCAGTGCCTTTGATGACGGCTGTTCGAACGAATGGCATGTGAGACTCTCTCAATTTATTTTGGATAGGTGCGTACCACGCCGGCAATCCGGGACAGGTCACCAGGCATGCGGACAGCGGGGGGATTCTGCAAAACCGGGATGGGCTTGGAAATCGATTTATGCGCCCGAAGTAATTGAGTTAAAGTCACTTGATGAAACGTCGTCTCCCCCCATTGAATGCACTCCGCTCTTTCGAGGCCGCTGCCCGGCTGGGCAAAATGACGTCTGCCGCCGATGAGCTTTCTGTCACGCCCGGAGCCGTGAGTCGCCAGGTACGCCAGTTAGAGCTGAGTCTGGGGGTGGAACTGTTCGAGGGTCCGAAAAACAAACCGCAGCTCACCGCTGCCGGGAAAGAACTCCTGCCGGAGTTGACGGCTGCGCTGGATCGGATCGAGGCCGCTGTAGGCCGAATCAGAGATACCGCGACGGGTATTCTGGACGTGTCTTGCTTCAGCACGTTTACGGTCAAGTGGTTGATACCCCGTCTTTTCGATTTCAATGCGAAGTACCCTGATATCAAGATTCGCTTGAATTCCTTTGTCCACGCCACCGATCCGGACCGAGACCGCTATGACGTGATGATCACTGCCGAGCAAGGGGCCGCTGAGGGTCAAAAGAATACCCTCCTGCTGTTTCCTGAAAGGCTGGGCATCGTGTTGTCACCCGCGTTATCCGCGCGTATCCAACTCACTGGATTGGATTCCATTTTCTTGCATCCGCTGCTCCATACAAAAACGCGTCCGGATGCCTGGACCAACTGGAGTGATGCGATTGGATATCAGGCTACCGCGCCGGCCGGCACGGAGTTTGAGCACTACTATTTCACCTTGGAGGCGGCGATTGCCGGCCTGGGGATTTGTGTCGCTCCGTGGCATCTGGTGGCCGACGACATTCGTCTTGGCCGTTTACTGGCACCGTTCGGTTTCCACCAAAGTCACTACGCCTATATTGCCAAGCGAAGTCCGGAACCCAACAAGAAGCTGGACCTGTTCTGCACCTGGCTGGCATGCCAGGCCGAACAGGACAGTTTCCCGGGCGCTCTCTACGGTCAGCCGCCTAATCCGTTTCAAAGCGCAGAGGTGCTCGGCGAATGACAGAGGGCCATGAGTTCTCCGATACTGTCGCGTAATGCAGTGCAACGAGAACCGATATGAACCCCCATTTGGAGAGCAATGATGTCTCTGAGCCCAAAGTCCAGTGCGATGGAAACATTCGCCGCGCTCCCCATCAGCAGCCGGTGGTAACAGCATGATCGAGGTCACCGAAGTTTCCATCGCCGAGCTGCGTGCTGCGCTCGAATCGGGCCAGACCACGGCGGTTGAGCTGGTCCAGGCCTATCTCGCCCGGATCGACGCCTACGACGGCCCCGACACGCCCACCGCCCTCAACGCGGTGGTGGTTCGCAACCCCGATGCGCTCAAGGAAGCGCAGGCGTCCGATGCCCGTCGAGCCAAGGGCGAAACGCTGGGCCCGCTCGATGGCATCCCATATACGGCCAAGGACAGTTATCTGGTGAAGGGGCTGACCGCCGCCTCTGGAAGCCCCGCCTTCGCCAACCTGATTGCTTATCGCGATGCGTTCACCATCGAACGGCTTCGCGCCGCCGGGGCGATCTGCCTGGGCAAGACCAATATGCCGCCCATGGCCAACGGCGGCATGCAGCGCGGGGTGTATGGCCGGGCCGAGAGCCCGTACAACGCCGACTACCTCACCGCCCCTTTCGCATCGGGCTCATCGAACGGCGCCGGTACGGCAACCGCCGCCAGTTTCTCGGCATTCGGCCTGGCGGAAGAAACCTGGTCGAGCGGACGTGGCCCTGCCTCGAACAATGGCCTGTGCGCCTATACGCCTTCGCGCGGGGTGATTTCGGTGCGCGGCAACTGGCCGTTGACCCCGACGATGGACGTGGTCGTGCCGTTTGCCCGGACAATGGCGGACCTGCTCGAAGTGCTCGACGTGGTGGTGGCCGATGATCCCGACACACGCGGCGATCTGTGGCGGATGCAACCCTGGGTGCCGATTCCGAGTGTCGCCTCGGTGCGTCCCGCTTCCTATGGGTCGCTGGCCGCGAAAAGCGATGCGCTCGCAGGAAAGCGTTTCGGCGTGCCTCGCATGTACATCAACGCCGATCCCGACGCGGGCACCAGCGATGCGCCTGGCATCGGCGGTCCGACGGGCCAGCGCATCAACACCCGCCCCTCCGTGATCGGGCTTTGGGAGGCGGCTCGCAAGGCACTCGAAGCAGCCGGCGCTGAAGTGCTCGAGGTCGATTTCCCGCTGGTTTCCAATTGCGAGGGCGATCGTCCTGGCGCACCGACGGTGTTTAACCGGGGCCTGGTGTCCAAAGAGTTCCTGCACCATGAGTTGTGGGATCTGACAGCATGGGCGTTCGACGATTTTCTGCAGGCCAACGGTGATCCAAAACTGCATCGCCTGGTCGACGTGAACGGGCCGCTGATTTTTCCCCACGATCCGGGGACGCTACCCAACCGCGAAGGCGACCTTGCCGCGGGCATGGACGAATATGTGCGGATGGCCGAACGCGGCATTACACCGTGGGACCAGATCGACACGCTGCCTGATGGATTGCGCGGGCTGGAACAGACGCGCCGGATCGACCTGGAAGACTGGATGGATCGGCTGGGACTCGACGCGGTGATCTTCCCGACGGTAGCCGACGTCGGGCCGGCGAATGCCGATGTCGATCCGGCGTCTGCGGATATCGCGTGGAGTAACGGGGTATGGGTCGCCAACGGCAATCTCGCCATCCGCCACCTGGGCGTTCCAACGGTCACGGTGCCGATGGGTGTCATGCCAGACATCGGCATGCCCGTCGGGCTGACATTTGCCGGCCGTGCCTATGATGATTCGACGCTGCTTCGCCTGGCTTCGGCGTTTGAGTCGACGGGGACGAAACGCTTGATCCCGCCTCGCACCCCGGCGTTGTCGGCTGGCAAAAAATAGAAAAGATCGCAGGCTTCGCCGCGGCGCTGTACCGAGTCGAAGGGCTTGCAGGGCAACGGCAGGGGCTTCCTGCCCTTTGTCGTGAGTCGCCGTTTCTTGGAGCACGCATCCTCCTCGGTCACGGGAAGCACCGGCGATGGCCGAGGATATCGACCTGAAAACGCTTATATAGCCGCTCAGAACCCACTGAGCCCGCAACCCGGGCCAGCCCACGATCCATAGCTGCGCGTTATAGCGCTGGTTCACAATGGATATATCCACGCTCCACCATTCAGCTACCGTCATCTTATATAACTCGATCGCGTTGGTCCCAGACACGAGGAAACCATGATGAGCACCCACAAAGTTGCCGCTGCTTTGCTAGCCTTGCTCAGCGCAACCTCCCTGTCCCCTGCCGCCTTGGCTGGGGAAGCGGGTTTCATTGCAGCCACCCCATCCGAACTCAAATGGACACCCGCGCCGGCGGTGGGGCCCGGCGCAATGATTGCGGTGATTGAAGGTGACCTGAAAGCCGCCGAGCCCTTCACCCTGCGTCTGAAGCTGCCAGCCAATACAAAAATCGGCGTGCATACCCATCCTGTGACCGAACGCGTCACCGTTATCTCCGGCACCTTCTACTTCGCCACCGGCGACACCTTCGATGCAGCACAGGCCAAGGCCTATCGACCAGGTGACACTCTGATCATTCCAGTCGGCACGCCGATGTACGGCGCCAGTCGAGAACAGGAAACCGTGCTCCAACTCCACGGCACGGGGCCTTGGGGGATCACCTACCTCAACCCGGCGGATGATCCCAGAAAGAGCAAAATGTAGTGCCCCTGATATGCCGCTGTCTCAATCAGAGGCCATCGCGAGATCGCCTCTGACAGTCACTCCAGACCTCACGCATCAGATCCTTAAGCATCAACGCCTCGGCCCAGCGATCGGTGATGTCGCGTCCGTCAGCCTCGGTGATGGCATAGGGTGGCGGGCCGAGTTCACAGGTGAAAGACAGGCTGGTGGGCGTGTTCGGTCGGACCAGCCAGTCCTCGATCCCATAGCGCCACCAGCCCAGGAAACGCTCTAGCCAGGGTTGATGCTGGACGAAACTCAAGGGCACCTGAACCTGTTCGCTGTTGGCGACACGACCATGAAACCCCCAACTATTGCGCAGAATGGTCTGGATCTGTTCGTCGTCTTCGGCTACGGCCGGCTCTGGCAGTTCGCGACCCACGACATAGTGGGACAAGTCGGCCAACAGTTTGAGATCGGGCATTTCAGCGAGAATGTCGAGGGTGAACAACAGGTCGCTGGTGAGGCGATAACGGTGGGTTTCCAGCAGGATGGGAAAGTCCACCTGCTCGGCCAGTCGCTGCCACCCCTCGATCAACTTGATGGCTTGCGCCAGCGTGCGCGGCCTGACGTCGGCTTGCAGCGTGAGGTGGTGGCAGCCGTAGCGGGACGCGACATCGATCGCTGCCGCCAGATCATCCACGGTGCGGGGAAACACCTGACCTTCGATTTGCAGGCCCTGAGCCTTGGCGGCAGCGTGCAAGCGTGCGGCATGGTTCGCCACCCAGAAATGGTCAGTGATTCCGTCGAACCCGGCGGCGGCGATTTTCTCCAGCTGCGCTTCCAGGGAAAGCTCGCATTGGCCGCGGTGATCTTGCATGGCCCAAAGGGACTGGAAGACCAGGAATTCGCGCATGTCAGTTCCTCAGCAGTTGTTTGAGCGAGATTTCGGCGTCGGCCAGAGCCTCTACCGAAAGGGCGTTATGGGAAGCGATCAGCCGTTCGCATAACTTGATGTCCTTGGCGATGCTATTGCCCTGGCCCCAGCCGCAAGCGCCTTGCAGACGCTGTTCGTCATCGAGATAGAACAACAGGAAACCGCCACCGGGGGTTGTCCGGCTCGCCGTGGGTTCTGTCCTTGCGATCACACCCACGGTCCGCAATCCCCAGTTGTACTGGTCGGACCAGAAACCGGGAATGACGTCGAAGGGCAACTCGCCGCCCAATAGATTCAGGGCGGCGTGGCGACCTTGGGTCTCGGCGTTGCGCCAGGTTTCCTGACGCTGGAAAACCCCTTGCGGCTGCAACCGAAATTCACAGACATCCCCCGCCGCAAAGATGTCCGGCGCACTGGTGCGCAGTTGCGCATCGACACGGATGCCCTGGCCGACCTCAAGCCCGGCGGCCATGGCCAACTCCGTATTGGGTTGCATACCGATGCCCACCACCACCAAGTCACAAGGCAGCAATTGGCCGTCGACCAGTTGCACGGACTCAACATGAGTGGTGCCCTGCACCGCCTCAATGGCCACGTTCAACCGCACGTCCACACCTTGGCTGCGATGCAGTTCCAACAGAACGCTGGACAGCCGCTGCGGCAACACCCGTCCCGCCAGACGCGACCCGGCTTCGAGCAAGGTCACTGTGCAACCCAAGGCTCGGGCAGTTGCCGCGACTTCGAGGCCGATGAAGCCGCCACCGATGATCACCAGCCGAGTGTTGGGCTGCAACGAAGTGCGCAGTGCCAACGCCTCGTCATGGGTGCGCAGATAAAGCACATTGCCCAGATGCTCGGGCACACAGGCAAGCTTGCGCGAGCGCCCTCCCGTCGCCAGCAACAGCCGCGCGTAATGCAGCCAGCTGCCGTCGGCTAATTGCAGACGATGCTGCTGCGGGTCCAGGCCTTTTACCGGGTTACCAGCCAGGTGCTCGATGTCCAGCTCAGCGAGCCGAGCGCTATCGCACAGGCTGTAGCCCCCCAGATCGACCGTGCCCTGCAGCAACCCTTTGGACAGCGGCGGACGTTCATAGGGCGGGTGAAACTCGTCGCCTATCAGGATCAGGCGACCGCTGTAACCTTCACCGCGCAAGGTCAGGGCCGCGCGGCCACCGGCATGCCCGGCACCAACGATGACCAGTGGAGCATTGGCAGGACTCATGGCACAGACTCCGTGCAGTTAAACCGTGATGGCGAGCAACACACGCCCCGCCTCGACCCGGACTTCATAGGTCTTGAGGTTGACGCACACCGGTGCACCGAGGGCTTTGCCGGAGCGGTAGTCGAAGCGCCCGTTGTGCTTGGGGCACTCGATGACGTGCTCCATCACCAGGCCATCGGCGAGGTGAATGGACTCGTGGGTGCACAGGCCCGCGGTGGCGAAAAACTCGCTGTTGGCGGAGCGGTAGACGGCATAGGTGTGCGGGCCATGGTCAAAACGGATGACATCTTCATCATCGATATCGCCCACGGCACAGACATCGATCCATTGATCGGTCATGGTGTTTTCTCTGGTAGTGGTACAGACAGGAAGGTGTCAGGCCGGCGTTACTTCAGGTTCTGCCCGGACGTCGGCGGCTGGCGCTGCGCGTTGTGGCAAAGGACGACAGACGAAGTGCGTCGGGTCTTTGCGCTGCTTCCAGATAGTCGGGATGATTTCCTTGAAGGCCTCGAACAGGCTGCCGTAAGGCGGCGGGCAGTCTTGACGAATTTCTTCGTGAAGCTGCGCCAGCGCATGAAACGGCACCATCGGATACATGTGATGTTCCAGGTGATAGTTCATGTCGAGGTACAGAAAACGCAGCACCGGGTTCATGTAAATCGTGCGGCAGTTGCTGCGGTGATCGAGAACATCTTCCGCCAGGCCGACATGCTGCGAAAGACCGAACAGGTAGGATAACCAACCGCCATAGAGGGTCGGAAGACCGATCAACATCAGCGGCAACCAGCTCTGCAGAAACAGCGCAGTGCCCACGGTAAGCCCATAGATGACCAGCCAGACGCGTGCGTCCCTCACCACTTTTGGCCATTCGGATTCGGGGATGAACGTCTGCTCTTCTTCACCCATTCGCCCGACTGCATGCCGGCAAACTGACCCCATCGTCTTCAACGCGTAAGGCATTCTGAACAGGCTCAGCACCATCATGATCAGACTCGGTGGACGCGGCTCGACGATTTCCGGATCGCGACCGACGATAATGGTGTCGGTGTGATGCCGTGCATGACTCCAGCGCCAGACCTGGGGTTCGAACATGAACATGAAGCTCGACAGCTGATAGACCGCATCATTCATCCAGCGGGTCTTGAACGCCGTACCGTGACCCGTTTCGTGCCAACGGGCATTGGACGCGGTGCCGTAGAGCAGCCCATAGACGAAGAAGAACGGAACGCAGGCCCAGGAACCCCAGAACCAGTAGCCGCCGAAGCCGGTCACAGCCATCGCCGACAGCCAGATTGCGGTATCACGCAAGGCCGGGCCATCGCGGCGCTGCATCAATTCTTTCATGCGTTTACGGGAGATGGGGGATTGGTACCACGTTGCCGACGCCAGACCTTTTTGCGCCGCTCGGGCGGCTTCGGGGCCGGTCAATCGATAATCCCTCGGCACGGGTTTATCGGTTTTTGCAAAGGCTGCGTTGTGTTCGGGCATTTTATTGTTCTCCGCAAGCTTGATGGTTTTAAGCACTTGCTTTCGATGCGGGATGGCATCGCTGGAGAAAATATAGAGAGCGCACAAACCCCCCTCAATCCCTTGAATACATTCCCTATCAAGCTATCATCCAGGCCCATTGCAGCTTGATAGTTTTCTATCAAAGCGACTCAAGGGCCTACCATGAACAACAAAAAACGCCCCACCATCGCCACCGTTGCCGAGCACGCTCGCTTGAGTGTCGCCACCGTGGACCGGGTGCTCAACGCCCGAGCTCCGGTCAGCCCGGCCACCGCCGAGCAGGTGTTCCAGGCCGCCGAAGCCGTCGGTTATTTCGCCGCCCGGCTGATCGGTCAGCGGATTCGCGAACGTCGCCCCAGCTATCGTTTCGGCATCCTGTTGCTCGGAACTGCCCAGGCGTTCTATGCCAACGTTGCCGCCGCCATCACCGAGGCAGCGCAGCGTCAGGTCGGCGCCAATCTGAGCTGCCAGTTCGAATACGTCTTCGATCGCACACCCGGCGCGATCATTGCCCAGATCGAACAACTGGCGGTGCAGTGCGATGGCCTGGCGGTGGTCAGCTTCGCTCACCCGCTGATCAATGCCGCCATCGCACAGATCAGAGCCGCAGGCGTTCCGGTGATCGCCCTGCTGTCAGACATCCATGAGGCGGCAGAAGAACCTTACATCGGTCAGGATAATCATGAGGTCGGGCGCACCATGGGCTGGCTGCTGGCTCACACCTGCGGTGCACGCAAAGGCAGCGTCGGCGTGCTGCTCGGCGGCCATCGTTTTCTCGGCCATCAGGCTCGGGTCGAGGGGCTGCGAAGTTACCTGGCGGAGCGCGCACCGGGGTTGCGACTGCTTGAAGCGGTAATCAACCTGGACAACTGTGACGTCACTGAAGAGGCGACGCTGGAACTCATCGCGCGCCATGCCGATTTGCGGGGGCTGTGCGTGGTCGGCGGTGGCGGCGACGGCATCATCCGGGCCCTGTCACAGCTGCCGAAACGGCCGTCGTTGTGTTGCATCCTGCAGGAGTCGACCGAGCTGTCGCGACAAGCCCTGGATCAAGGGTTGATCGACCTGGTCATCGACTCCCAGCCGCGATTGCTGGCGGCGGCGTTGATCGATTTACTGGTCGAGTTGCAGACCGCACCGGACTTCGATCCGCTCCGGCATCGGGTGCATATTCCGTTGCAGATAATCACCTCGGAGAACGCTCGAGGCTGACAGTGAAACACTGATCCTGCTGCCCGTCAGAGGTCGGTGCTCGCACGAAAAGCATCGGCACTCAGCCCGATCCGATTCATCTTGTTGTACAGCCCGCCACGAGATACGTTCAGTTGCCGGGCGACCAGGCGGATGTTGCCTCGGCGTTTGACGGCTTGCCGATCGAGCGGTGGATGACTTATCGAGTGCCTCTGGATACCCTTGCATCTCTCGATGCCTGACGGTGTTCCCGGATCAGCCACATTCCATCCAGACGAGCATGTAATGAAATCCCCCGCAGGTTTGCTGCTGTCGGGTATTGAGCTGGACCGTGCCAACTCAATACCTTTGTATCGCCAACTCTATTTGCAAATTCGCAAACAGATTCTCAGTGGAAGGATTCAAGGAGGCGTTCGCCTGCCGTCAACCCGGACCTTGAGCAAAGAGTTGTCGCTGTCGCGGATCACCATCCTCAATGCCTTTGATCAGCTGATCGCCGAAGGTTTCCTGGCCTCGCGCACCGGGGCCGGTACCTATGTCGGCACCGAATGGGAAAGTCGCGGTATCGCCGACGATGAATCGCAGCGCCAGCCGCCCCGGCTGTCCGACCTGAGCCAGTCTGTGTTGTCACTGCGCAGCCATCATTTTCAGGGGGTTTCCTATGCCGACTGGGCCCCCGGGAGCCCCACCTCGTTCCTGCCCAGCCACAGCACTTACGACGCGTTCCCGCAACCTGTCTGGAAGCGTCTGATGAATCGCCACCTGCACAAGCCGACCAAGGCCATGCTCGGCTATGGCGAACTGCAGGGGTTGCAGGCCTTGCGCACGGCGATCGCCGAATACGTGTTTGATGCCCGCGGCATCGATTGCAGTGCCGAGCAGGTGGTCATCGTTTCCGGTGCCCAGCAAGCGTTCAATCTGCTGGGCATGCTGTTGCTCAACCCGCAGGACCCCGTGTGGATGGAAGATCCTGGGCATATCGCGGCGCGCATCGCGCTGCAGGCCCAGGGCGCTCAAGTGGTGCCGTTGCGCATCGACGACCAGGGGATCGATATCCAGCAAGGTCTGGCCCAGTGCCCGGACGCCCGCCTGGTATTTACCACGCCTTCTCGCCAGCATCCCTTGGGCATCACCATGAGTTATGCGCGGCGCCAGGCGCTCATTGACTGGGCCGCGCACCACCAAAGCTGGATCATCGAGGACGACTGCGACAGCGAGTTTCGCTACAGCGGGCGCCTGCTTCCCGCGCTCTATGCCATGGACCAGTGGGCTCGAGTGATTTACGTCGGGACGTTCAGCAAAGTCCTCTTTCCCTCGCTACGACTGGGTTACGTGATACTGCCACATTCCCTGATCGAACCCTTCTGCACCCTGCGGGCGGTCATGGATCGCAGCCCGCCTACGCTGCTCCAGGCGGTGACGGCAGACTTCATGTGCGAAGGCCACTTTCTGGGGCATATCCGCCGCCTGCGCACGCTGTACCAGGCACGTCAGCAAGCCCTGGTCGAGCAACTGCAGCAACAGCTGGGTGGTTTCTTCACGATCACCCCGGTGGAGGCCGGCATGCATTTGATCGCCTGGCTGCCACCGGAGCTCGATGACGACGCCATCGCCAAGGCACTGGCCCGGCACAATATTCATACCTATGCCCTGAGCGACTACTGCCTCGAGCATGTCCTGCCACCTGCGCTGTTGATCGGTTTTGCCGGCACCCCAGAGAACCAGGCCCAAGAGCGCGTCGAAGCATTGGCCCAGGCCTTGCGCGAAATGGGCTACCTGCAGCCGGCCACTTGAAGCGAGGCAAGTGGTCTTATGATTTAACTGATAATGGATCTATCGAGAGTTCCTGTCTGGCGCGATAAAGGCTGCGCCGGTAGACCCGGTGTCTGAACCAGGAACGACTCGAATGAACAATAATATCCAAGAACGATTCAATGCCTTGCTGAGCCACAAGGCCGTCGGGGCCGGGGCGCCTCCCCCGCTGACTGAGCCGCTGGCCCGACAGCTGCTCGAACGCCTCGGCCAACTGCGCCTGTTTGCTCATGCCTACCCCTTGCTGACCAACCTCACCCATGGCCGTGTCACGCCTGCCGACCTGCTGGACTTCACCTATCGCCACGAGTTGCAGGGCCTGAGCCTGCACTTGCTCGACGGCGAGGAAAACAGCCTGAGCCAAATGACACCCACACAGCTGCAGGCGTTTGCCGACAAGGCCAAGGCACTGGAACTGGATGTGCACCTGGAAATCAGCAGCACGCTGAAAAAAGATGTCGATCAAGTGATCTGCATTGCCAAGGCGCTGGGCATCCGCAACATCCGCGTTTACTCACGCTATGAAGGGACGCTGTCCCGGGTCATGGACGTGATCGAGTCAGACCTGCATTACCTTGCGCAGCAGGCCGACGAACATGACCTGTTCTTCGACTTCGAGCAGCACGAAGAACTCAAAAGCGGCGAGATCGCGCATCTGCTGAACCGGCTCAACCACCCACGGCTGCATGCCTTGTTCGACTTCGGCAACATGATCAACGCTTGCGAGCAACCCTTGCAGGCGTTGCGAACCCTGGCGCCACACATTCGCCAGACCCATCTCAAGGGTGTGCGCATCGTCCCTGAGCAAAACGGCTTCGGCCATTACGGCGTGCTGCAGGGCTGCGACGAAGACGACCTGCCCAACGCACGCATGTTGTTCGAACTGTTGATGCTCGGCGAATCAACCCCGCAAGTGATCGCGTTCATTCTTGAGCAGGAAAATCACTACGTCGCCCCGGCGTTCCGCCAGACCGATGAAGCTGCCGACCCTTTTATTGCGTACCGCGAAATGAGTGAAACGCCGTTGCCAGACGGCTACTCGCTGGAGCGAATGCTGGCCGATGAACACCGTTGGGCAAACAACCAGGTCGCTTATGTCCGAAGCCTGCTGGCCGAGTTCCGAACCCTGGCCGAGTTGACCCTGGCCCACCGCGCAAACGCCTGAATCTGACGTGACTACTCGATTACGCCTGGAGAACAATAATGACAACTCGTGACAAGGCCAAATGGCTCCGATTCCTGATTCTCATCCTCGGTGGTGGCACCATCTACAAGCTGGCGAACCTCAAGGATGCCTTCTACATACCCATGCAAGAATTCATGGGATTGACCCATACTGAAATCGGCGTGCTGCTGAGCGCCAACGCCATCATCGCCACCGCGCTGTTTGTCGTCGGCGGCCTGCTCGCCGATCGCTACGACACGCGCAAACTGATTCCCATCGGCCTGATCGGTACCGGTAGCCTGGGGCTCTATCTTGCGACTTTTCCACCCTTCAGCAATCTGCTGATCGTCTTCAGTCTGTTGGCCGTCTGCGCCGATTGCATCTTCTGGCCTTCGCTGCTCAAGGCCATCCGCAACCTGGGGGACGATCAGGAACAGGGGCGGTTGTTCGGGCTTCTGGAAGGCGGGCGTGGCGTCATTGATACCCTGGTCGCCTTTTCTGCGCTGGGCGTGTTCGTCGCCATGGGCTCCGGTGAGGCCGGCCTGAAATCGGCGATCCTCTTCTACTCGGTCATCGACATTTTGGCCGGATCCCTGACCTGGTTCCTGCTCAAGGGCGGCAGCGCGCAGGCGACGGCCAAGCCGAAGAATGGTCTGTCGAACCTGCTCGAAGCCATCAAGGTGCCAGGGATCTGGCTGGTCAGCCTCAACGTGTTCATGGTCTACATCGTCTACTGCGGCCTGACCTATTTCATTCCCTACCTCAAGGAAATGTACGGGCTGCCTGTAGCACTGGTGGGCGCCTACGGCATCATCAACCAGTACTTGCTCAAGATTCTGGGTGGGCCCGCCGGTGGCTTCATTGCCGACAAGCAGTTCAAGAGCACCAGCCGCTATCTGAAATGGGCATTCCTGGCCTTGCTGCCGCTCATGGGCGTGATCATGCTCATCCCGAAAAGCCCGAGCTTCATCTACGCGGGCATGGCGGCTACCCTGTCCTTTGCCCTCATCGTGTTCTCCATGCGCGGCGTGTTCTGGGCGCCCATGGGTGAAGTCGGCATTCCTCAGCACATCACCGGCTCAGCCTTCGGTATTGGTTGCCTGATCGGTTATGCGCCGGGCATGTTCGCTTACGTTATCTATGGCGCGATCCTTGATCATTTCCCTGGCCAGCAAGGTTACAACTACGTGTTCAGTTTGATGAGTGTGCTGGCCGTTCTTGGGTTCATGGTGTCCAGCTTGCTGTATCAGGCCGTGCAGAAAAAAACCATGGCAACCGGCGCGGTTAGCGCAGCGTAAACCCGAACATCGCTCTGGTCATCGAGAAGAGGCCTTGCACAGGCCTCTTCTTTATTTGACGAGCCGCTTTTCCTTGGAAGGTCTGTACCCGAAATACGAGCTATAGCACTTGCTGAAATGGCTGGGTGAAACAAAGCCACAGGCAACCAGCACATCAACCTGGGACAACTCTGTGTGCTGGAGCAATCGCCGTGCTTCGGTGATGCGCAGTTCCATGTAATACCGTTGCGGCGTTGTTCCCAGTTGCTCCTTGAACAAGCGCTCGAGCTGGCGCCGGGAACGGCCGGCATACACCGCCAGTTGCTCCAGCTCCAGCGGCTCTTCGAGGTTGGCATCCATCAGCTTGACCACCTCGCGCAAGGGCGCGCTCACACAGATATTTTCCGCCGGTTTGATGCGCCGGTAGCGGGACTCCTCGAACGCCAGAATGTCCTCGATCCCCTCGACGAGGGCTTTATCGTGCAGGCCCTTGATCCAGTCCAGCGCCATATGGAAGGCCCCCGAGGGGCTGGACGCGGTGAGGCGGTCGCGATCAATGACGTAGGGCTCACTGGTGACCTGCGTCGCCTTGGAGATTTCCGCGAGTGCGGGACGATGTTCGGGGTGAATGGCGCAACGATACCCATCGAGCAAGCCAGCGCTGCCGAGGAACCATGCGCCATTCCACAACCCGGCCAGACAGACCCCCTGGTCCGCCGCCATTCGCAACAGGCTGATGAACTCATCATTGGCCTTGAGCTCTGTCCGGTAGCCCCCGCAAATCACCAGCAGATCCAGGTCGTGGATGGCTGAAGCATCCAGACGTGCATCCGGCCGGATGACCAGGCCCAAATCGCTGATGACCTCGCCGTCGTTCAAGCCGAACGTTCGCGAAGAGAACAATCTGGGTCGTAGAAGATTCGCGGTGACAATGGTGTCCAGTGCCTGAGTGAACGCAGGCAGCGAGAAATGCTCGAGCAGCACAAAGCCTGCTCGGGTCATTCGAGCAGGCTCATCAGGGTTCTCATTCAGATAGCGAAGGTTTTTCCCCTTCATGCCTCCGCTGAATTGGCGACGTTCGATCAATGTTCGACCCACTCGGTTACTGCGTAGATAAAGCCTAATGCTAACGGTAGAAGCGCAAAAAGCCCTAGCACCATTATGCGACCGATCAGGCCAGTTGAAAGCCGTGACGAAGCGGGTCTTTGTCATCGACAAAAATGGTGTTGTCCCGATCCGGCATCACCCAAAAAACAGCTTCAAATCACAGAGGAAGGGAACGGTCTTGAATGACCCGTTTCATCACCAGGGTAGAGGTCAGGCGCTCAGATTTTGCGCTGACCGTTTACTCCATCGACTTACTTCACGCAATCACGCTCGCATACACCGATCGGTCCACATTCCCCCCGGACAGAATCACACCCACCTTTCTTCCAGCCATTGCTTCACGCTCCTGAATGAGCGCCGCAAGGGCCGCCGCCCCCGCCCCTTCAGCCAGATTGTGGGTATCGGTGTAATACACGCGCATAGCCTGGGCAATCTGCGCCTCACTGACCGATACGATTCGCTGCGCACCTTGCGCGTAGAGGGCAAAGGCTTCAGCAATTGGCTTGCGCACGGCAAGGCCGTCAGCAAAGGTATTCGCCGAGGCGGTTTCGCATATTGCTCCTGCGTCAAACGACAACTTGGCGGCCTCAGCCTCAGTGGAAACCACACCCACCACCCGGGTATTCAGGCCAAGTGCGTCGCGGGCGGCGATCACCCCACAAATGCCCGACCCACAGCCAATCGGCACGTAGACCGTATCCAGATCCGGCGCAGCCTTGAACAGCTCCAGCGCATAAGTGGCCACGCCTTTGACCGACTCGGCATGAAACGGCGGAACCAGATAGAGGCCATGCGCTTGCGCCAGGCGCGCGGCCTCTTCACGGGCTTCATCGAAATCGCGGCCACACTCGACCACTTCGCCGCCAAAGGCGCGCATGGCATTGTTCTTTTCTACCGAGTTACCCTGCGGCACTACAATCAGCGCCCTCAAGCCCTGCGCGCCGGCTGCCAGCGCCAGGCTCTGGCCATGGTTGCCGCGGGTGGCGGTGACAATACCCTTGATGTCCGGGTGCTCGCGCTTTAGCCAGTGCATGAAGGTAATGCCACCCCGCACCTTGAAAGCACCTGTAGGTGTGTGGTTTTCGTGCTTGACCCAAACAGTGCAACCCAACCGCTCGGCCAACAAGGGCCAAGGGTATTGAGCGGTAGCGGGCATGACCTGATAAACGTGGTGGGCAGCTTGTTCGATATCGTCGCGAGTCAGTCTGTGCATGAGTCGTCTCCCTGAGGTGTTGCCCAGTCTAGACATGGGCGCATCAGGCAGGCTTTCAAAAAACTGACCTGACTTTTGTGCCCCCGCTTCACTACTATGGTGCTCATGAGCCATCGAAGCCGCCATCAACCAACGCCCCGCCCCGAACCGGTTCGTCGAGTCGAGGCAGGGCCATGGGCGATTGAATTGCTGCCCGGCGCCGCCTACGCGACCCGGTATGTAGCGCCCCAGGCAGCGATTGGCTTTGCCTTCGATAGTCAGCGAGGCCTTCATGCCATTGGCAGCGACCGAGTGCTGCCCTTCGATGCCATGCCCAATGGCCTGGCGTTCGTTCCCGCCGGCTGTGACGTGCTGTCCGAGTCGCCCATGGGCGGTGAATACCTGCGGGTAATGCGCACCGACGGTATTGCGTTGGCAGGGGATCGTGCATTCAACAATCGCATCGATCAGCAGGCCATTACCCTCGCCCTGCGAATGCGCCGCGCGTTGTTGCACGCCTCGGTGGAGGACGATTGGGAGGCCTGGGCACTCGCATTGGCTGAACGGGCGACGGGCGATCAAGCATTTTCGGCTCCACCCCAAGGCGCTATCACCGGCAGCCGGATGCGTCTGCTCGATGAGTTCATGGACGCCGGCCTCGACGGGCCGCTGGGCATACCGGCAATGGCGGGCCTACTTGGATTGTCCGAAGGCTATTTCATGCGGGCGTTCAAAAACGCGACGGGCAAGAGCCCGCACAGTTACCTGATCGACCGGCGCCTCGCCAAGGCCCGCGCACTGATACGCGATTCGACAGCAAGCCTGGCAGAGATCGCCCACACCTGCGGTTTTAACTCCCAGGCGCACATGGCAACCACGTTCAGGCAACGCCTTGGATTAAGTCCGGTACAGCTGCGACGACAGGCCCCCTTGGCCAGTTACAACGCAATACCTCGGTAACGACTAAGCTTTTTCGAATGAACCTTGCCTATCAAGGGGATCTCCATGAGCGCCGCCCCCCTGTCTGAACTCGATGCAGCTCTACCCGGTCTGGTCCGCAAGATCCGCGTGCTGGATGCCCTGTCTTGGCCGGATGGAGTCGAGGAAGTCTTCCTGGCGCATTGGCGTGGCGGGAAAGCAGAATTGCCCAGAGTCCAATTGCGCCCACGCGAGCACAGCGCCGACATCGCCGCCCTGGAAGCCTTTATTGACCGTTGTGATGAGGGGCATCCGGCCGGGAACTACCTCGCCATGACCGCCCGTAGTTATGCCACGGCTGGACGCATGCTGGGTGCCATTGGCACTCCCGCCTTTACTCAATATTCGTCAGCCCTTTACCGACGTCCGGATTTCTATTATCCGAGCCAGAAACTGAGCATGCTGGACGCGGCCCATTTCTTCCTCAAGACCACCGACGCCCTTCTGGGCGGTACCCGGATTCCACCGAGTCAGGCCGATATCCCGGCCGAGGCCTTCGCCGCCTGGATGCAGCCGGAACTGGATCGCTTCTTCGGCGCGGGCCGGATCACGGTCATACTCGACCCGACCCTGGCCGCCAAGGCCATCGCCGGGGCCAGCCGCATACGCCTACGCGCCGGTGCTCTGTTCTCGGATCTGGACAAGAATCAGTTATTGCAGCACGAGGCCTTCGTGCACGTCGCCACGGCACAAAACGGCGCGCTCCAACCCAACCTCAAGAGCCTGGGCCTGGGAGCGCCACGCACGACTCAGACTCAGGAGGGCATTGCCACCCTGGCAGAACTGTTCACCGGCAGCATGGACATCAACCGCTTGCGTCGCCTTGCCCTGCGCGTGCTTGCGGTCCAGCAAGCGCTGGATGGCGCCGATTTCATCCAGGTATTCGAAGGATTTCTTGCTGCTGGTCAGTCGCAAGAGGAGTCATTCCGCTCAACCCAGCGGGTTTTCCGCGGCGCTGACCTGCATGGCGGTTCGGCGTTTACCAAAGATGCCGCTTACCTGACCGGTTTGCTCGGCGTCCATACCCTGCTGCGCATCGCGATCCGCGACAACCGGCCGGAATTGGTGGGTCATCTGTTTGCGGGGCGCCTCAGTCTGGGCGATACCGTGCGCTTGGCTCCACTTTTCGAGTCCGGCTGGCTCCAGGGACCGATCCACCTCCCGGCCTGGGCCTCCGATCTGCGCCTACTCGCCGCCAACCTGGCCTTCTCTGCTTTTATCTCCCGGATAAAGCTGGATGTGCTCGATCTGGAGGTGCTCATGGCATTTGCAGACGAACACGAAACCGATGCCAGCGCCATGTGATCGCGGTGCCTGCGAATTGAATCGTTTTTTGGTTTCACGGAAGTATCTGAGCGAGTGCTTTCTGGCCGATAACGGGCGTTCGTGACTGACTGATTTCGGCCAAAAGCAGCCAGTTGCGATCGGCTGCAAACGGTCAGCGACTTGCTGCTTGGCCATGACAGAGTTCAATTACGTGTTGGCGACCTCCGGCCCAGCAAGTTAGAAAACTCAAATAAAATCCACACCCAAAACGTCAAAGAGAGCAGAAAATACGCAACGCTCCCACCAGTTATCAATAATCGATTTCCCGACATCGTCTTAAGCACATGATATGAGTAACGTAGATCACTACTTGGCAACACTTGAAACAGCGGGACCAACAAAAGCATTAGCATGAACCCGACGCTCAAAACCCTTACAAGATAGCTTTTACTCTCAATAGGTTGTAAGGCATGCATGTGAAGACGAGTCAATGACATCACAATAGCAGCAACCCATGACAAAATAATCGCCATAGAAAAACTAACCATTATTACCAATGGATACCTTGAGCCTTCACTAATGCTCCCAATATCCTTGTAACAAACCAAAATCATCTGCTGGACCAGCAACCACCCCCCCTCAGCCGTATCGGGCACAAGGGCGCTGACCATTACCAGTAAAAGGAGAAGCAACACAATCACCAGTTTTGCCTGCCCTATGCTGAAAACTGGAAAAAAAATACTTGTCCTGCTGCGTCCATAGCCGTCATCGGACATAACCTAACCTCAGTTGATACCTGTGTGATCGAGATATGCTAATGCGAGTGTAGACAAGAAAATTCCGGTAAATTAGAAACGCTTAGATTAAAATACTATCGCGCATGTCGGGACGAAGACCTGCCGCTCGCCAAATTGTAGAGCTCATGGATTGCACTATTGCGCGTATCGAGAGTTGGCATCGAAAATAAGCGAGCAACTTGCAAGAGCGACTCTACGACTGACAGCTTTGGGTCGACTAGCGACCTCCACGCATTGCGACTGATCCACCCTTGTCCTTCCTCAACCTGGAGGACAAGCCATGAACACTATCGCTTTACATCGCCATCAGCCTTGGAACAAGGGAAAGCTTGTAGGGCAGAAAGCCCCGCTTCGAGTCAGAGATATCTGGGCTATTCGAGTCAGGCTTCAGCTCGCGGAGAAGACACGGGATCTGGCTCTCTTCAACTTGGCCATCGACAGCAAGCTGCGTGCCTGTGACTTAACCAAGCTACGAGTACGTGACATTGCGCATGGGGAGCATGTTTCGTCACGGGCCATCGTGATGCAGCAGAAAACTCAACATCCAGTGCAGTTTGAAATTACTGAGCAAACACGAACAGTTCTGGAGGCCTGGATGCGTCAGGCGCATCTTCGCAGTGAGGACTTTCTGTTCCCGACGCGATTGCATGACTCAGATCATCTCTCCACCAGGCAATACGCTCGAATAGTCAAAGC
>NZ_JAAUOE010000052.1 GCF_017114915.1 Pseudomonas frederiksbergensis | reverse complement strand
GACAACCAAAAACGTTACCGGTTCACCCCGCCAGTGAGTAATTGGCGGATGCTGACGCACTCAGCGTAGACGTGTTGTACGGTTTTGGTGCAAAAAATTTCATTTCCTGTACCGAATTCACACAATGGCGCTTTGCCGTGGATTCGAATGGTACGTTGTCTATCGGCCATTTCAGCATTTTTGTGTAACGGCTGGCTCTTCCATGGTGCGTCCCCGATCAAAATGGCCCATGTCAGGGCGCCCGAAAGGTGGTGCAGGCGGCAGTTCGTCGTGAAGCGTGGAGCGTTCGCAGGTATGCTGCCGTCCTGTCGCTTGGGGCGCCGCCTTTCGGTGGGGGCGCTAAGCTGAAAAAAGATGACCAGACGGGAGTGTGCGCTGTGTTCGCTTTAGATCCACGACTTCAACAAGACACGTTGCCGATCGGCGATTTCCCGCTCTGTCGGCTGCTGTTGTCCAATGATTCAAACTACCCCTGGTTCATCCTCGTGCCACGCCGCGAGGATATCAGTGAAATATTTCAGTTGGATGGCGCAGATCAACAGCAGCTGTGGCGGGAAACGACTGAACTGGCAGAAATCCTCAAGGACTCGTTCGATGCGGACAAGTTGAACGTCGCGGCCCTGGGTAACGTCGTCAGTCAGTTGCACGTGCATGTGATTGTGCGCAAGCAAGAGGATGCCGCCTGGCCAGCCCCGGTCTGGGGCAAACAGCCGGCCAAGCCGTACAGTTCGGAGCAGATCGCGGCGATTCGCGAGCGGTTGCGTCTGGTGTTGACCGATGATTTCACGTTTCTGGAGGGTTGAGTCATGAGCCTGGAAGAGCGCGTTACCGATCTGGAAAGCCAGTTGGCGTTTCAGGATGACACCATCCAGACATTGAATGATGTGCTGGCGGCGCAGCAACAGGCGGTTGAGCGGTTGCAACTGCAAATGACTGCGCTGCTCAAGCGGCAGGAGGAAATGGTCGGCCAGTTCGAGTCCTTCGAAGAGGAGGCGCCACCGCCGCATTACTAAATAACAGGTCATAAAAAACCGCGAACAGCCTGGCTGTTCGCGGTTTTTTTTAGCCTTGGATCAGCGACGCGGCAGGGCGGCGATCACATCTTCGGCTTGCAGGCCTTTGTCACGATTCATCACAGAAAACTCCACACGCTGGCCTTCCACCAGAACACGGTGACCTTCACCGCGAATCGCCCGGAAGTGCACGAAAATATCATCGCCGGAGTCACGGGAAATAAAGCCGAAGCCTTTGGAGGTGTTGAACCACTTGACGGTGCCAGTATCGCGGTTGCTCATGTCATAGCTTGGCGAGGCGGCGGCCGGTGAAGATTTGTAGAAGCTGATGGCCAGGTGCAGAAGAACGGCGATCAGGGTAACGACCAGGCTGAACAGAACGGCAGGTTGACCGGCGATGACAGGCATCGGGGCGATCAGCGTCAGGGTTTGCAGTACGACGGCCAGAACCAGCAAGGCGCTGACCAGGTTTTGCAGTTGATGACGCGGGCCTTTGTTCCAGTAAGGGATAACAGGCGCGAGGGTGAGGTTGAGCAGGCCGAAAAAGGCCAGGTACAGCGCATCGGGTTGTTGCAGGTAAGGTAACGCTTCGGATCGCAAGCTAGGGATGAAGGACAGCAGCAGGGCTGCTGCGCCCATTAGCAGGTGGACGATTTTCAACATTTTGATTAACTCACGTTAAGACGGATCACAAGGAAGAGCGGATGGGGCACGGTTCGCTTCAGAACAATAAGAGGCGTTGGACACGTACCCGGTATCAGCCTATGCGCAGCCCCCGGAAAATAGGCGGTAGCGACACACTGCCTATTTAACAGCAAAGCTCGCGGCTACTCAAATCAGGCAGTCCGGCGGTGCTTTAGGAGGGTAATAGGGGGCAGTCGGGATCAATTGCCTGTCTGTTGGATGACATTGCGTCCGTTGTCGTAGGAAATCGTCAGGCCTAGGACCCGCTCCATGATCGTCCCTACATTGTCGGCTTATCCTACGTTGATGGTCATAAAGTCATCTGGATATGCCTCTGCGCCTGCGCTTTTATAAGGAAACAGAATATGGCCCTTACAAGCGGCAAGGATGACAAAGGAGTGTCAACGGTATGGTTCAGGAAGACAGACGAAGCGAGGGGAGGATCAGCCCATTCAAGGAGGTAAGGATTGATTCATTCGTCAGCGAACTCGATATGGGGCTGGCTCAGCCATTCTCCCGGTCAGTGCGTTTGAATGGGTTTGCGACCTGTTTGCGGCTTGAACAGGTCTATTGGGATATTTTGGGCGATATGGCCAGGGTCAATTGCTGTTCGGTCAGTGCGCTGTTGTCCCATGTGGACCGCGAAGTGCATTTGCGTCATGGCGGGGTGAAGAACTTCACCGGGCTGGTGCGGGTTGTCTGCGTCGTGCACAGCCTGAAGGAGGGTTGCCTGGCCATGGCTTGACGAGAGCGGCGGACAGAGTGTCGGTCTGTGCAGTCTTACGGCTGCACAGGCTGCATTTAATGGATATAATCCCGCTCTTTGCCGCAAAGCCCTGCATGCGCGGTAGCAATCTGATCGCCGAGACAACCCCCCATGCCGATGTACGACTACCAATGTGCTTCCTGTGGTCATCAGTTGGAAGCCATTCAAAAGATCAGCGCAGCACCGCTGGTCGACTGCCCTGCCTGCCAGGCGCCAGAGCTTAAAAAGATGCTGTCCATGCCGGGCTTTCGCCTCAGTGGCACCGGCTGGTACGAAACCGACTTCAAGACCGGTTCCAAGAAAAATCTGGCCGGTGGCGACAAAGCTGACTAGGGCCAGGCGCCCGGGTTGAACGACACGCGCGAGCTCTTGCATCATCTGGCACCTTATTGAAGTGCGGTGGTGCGGCAAGATCTCCACCCGAATTTCGAATTACGAGAAGTGAAACCACTACCATGATGCGCAGCCATTATTGCGGCCAACTGAACGAAAGCCTGGAAGGCCAGGAAATTACCCTTTGCGGATGGGTCCACCGTCGTCGTGACCATGGCGGGGTGATTTTCCTCGATATCCGTGATCGTGAAGGTCTGGCCCAGGTGGTGTTCGACCCGGACCGCGCTGAAACCTTCGCCGCCGCCGACCGCGTGCGCAGTGAATACGTGGTCAAGGTCACCGGTAAGGTGCGCCTGCGTCCGGCCGGTGCCGTCAACGCCAACATGGCTTCGGGCATGATCGAAGTCCTGGGCTACGAGCTGGAAGTGTTGAACGAAGCGGAAACCCCGCCGTTCCCGCTGAACGAATACTCCGACGTCGGCGAAGAAACCCGCCTGCGTTATCGCTTCATCGACCTGCGTCGCCCGGAAATGGCCGAGAAGCTGCGTCTGCGTTCGCGCATGACCACCAGCATCCGTCGCTACCTGGACGAGAACGGCTTCCTCGACGTCGAGACGCCGATCCTGACCCGTGCGACTCCGGAAGGCGCGCGCGACTATCTGGTCCCAAGCCGTACCCACGCTGGTTCTTTCTTCGCCTTGCCGCAATCGCCGCAGCTGTTCAAGCAACTGCTGATGGTTGCCGGCTTCGATCGCTACTACCAGATCGCCAAGTGCTTCCGCGACGAAGACCTGCGTGCCGACCGCCAGCCGGAATTCACCCAGATCGACATCGAAACCAGCTTCCTCGATGAAAAAGACATCATGGGCCTCACCGAAGGCATGATCCGCAACCTGTTCAAGGAAGTGCTGGGTCTGGAATTCGGTGATTTCCCGCACATGACCTTCGAAGAGGCCATGCGTCGTTACGGTTCCGACAAGCCAGACCTGCGTATTCCGCTGGAACTGGTGGACGTTGCCGACCAGCTCAAGGAAGTCGACTTCAAGGTGTTCAGTGGCCCGGCCAATGACCCGAAATGCCGTATCGCCGCCTTGCGCGTTCCAGGCGGGGCGAGCATGCCACGCAAGCAGATCGACGATTACACCAAGTTCGTCGGCATCTACGGTGCCAAGGGCCTGGCGTACATCAAGGTCAACGAGCGTGCTGCCGGTGTTGAAGGTCTGCAGTCGCCGATCGTGAAAAACATCCCGGAAGCCAACCTGAACGTGATCCTCGATCGCGTCGGTGCAGTCGATGGCGACATCGTGTTCTTCGGCGCCGACAAAGCCAAGATCGTCAGCGAAGCCCTGGGCGCGCTGCGGATCAAGGTCGGTCACGATCTGAGCCTGCTGACCTGCGAATGGGCACCGATGTGGGTCGTCGACTTCCCGATGTTCGAAGAGAACGACGACGGCAGCTTCAGCGCCTTGCACCACCCGTTCACCGCGCCGAAGTGCACTCCTGAAGAGCTGGAAGCCAACCCGGCTGGCGCTTTGTCCCGTGCCTACGACATGGTCCTGAACGGCACCGAGCTGGGTGGCGGTTCGATCCGTATCCACCGCAAGGAAATGCAACAGTCGGTGTTCCGTCTGTTGGGTATCAACGAAGCGGAACAGGAAGAGAAATTCGGCTTCCTGCTCGACGCCCTGAAATATGGCGCGCCGCCGCACGGTGGCCTGGCCTTCGGCCTGGACCGTCTGGTGATGCTGATGACCGGCGCCCAGTCGATCCGTGAAGTGATCGCCTTCCCGAAAACCCAGAGCGCCGCCTGCGTCATGACTCAGGCTCCGGGGCTGGTGGATGCCAAGGCACTGCGCGAACTGCACATTCGTCTGCGCGAAGCGCCAAAAGCAGAGTAAGGCTGACCGCAAAGGCGCATCCTGTGGGATGCGCCTTTTCTTTAGGTCGAGATTTTTTTATTGCTGGCCGACACTGAATGCGTGGCGGGCAATGTTTCAAAGAGACATACGGAGCGAGTTATGGCAGGTCATTCCAAGTGGGCGAACATCAAGCACCGCAAAGAACGTCAGGATGCCAAGAGAGGCAAGATCTTCACCAAGTGGATCCGTGAACTGACCGTTGCGGCCCGTCAGGGTGGTGGCGATCCGGGCTCCAACCCGCGTCTGCGTCTGGCGCTGGACAAGGCCCTGGGCGCAAACATGAGCCGCGACATCATCGATCGCGCCATTGCCCGTGGTACCGGCGCGGCCGATACCGATGACGTGGTCGAGCTGACCTACGAAGGTTACGGTCCAGGCGGTGTAGCGGTGATGGTCGAATGCATGACCGACAACCGCAACCGCACCGCGGCGGCTGTTCGCCACGCGTTCAGCAAGTGCGGCGGCAACCTTGGCACCGACGGTTCTGTGGCTTATCTGTTCGAACGCAAGGGGCAGATCAGCTTCGCGCCGGGCGTCGATGAAGATGCGCTGACCGAAGCAGCTTTGGAAGCCGACGCCGATGACGTGGTGACCCACGAAGACGGTTCGATCGACGTTTTCACTTCGTTCACCAGCTTCTATGCTGTGCGTAACGCTCTGGAAGCGGCTGGTTTCAAAGGTGATGACGCGGAAATCGTCATGCAGCCGACCACCAGTGCCGAACTGGACCTGGAAGGCGCCGAGAAAGTTTTGAAGCTGATCGACATGCTTGAAGACCTGGATGACGTGCAGAACGTCTATTCCAACGCCGACATTCCAGAGGCGGTGGCCGCTCAGCTAACCTGAATGCTACGCCCTCATTGTAGGAGCTGGCTGTNCAACGCCGACATTCCAGAGGCGGTGGCCGCTCAGCTAACCTGAATGCTACGCCCTCATTGTAGGAGCTGGCTGTAGGCGCTGGCTTTGTAGGAGCTGGCTTGCCAGCGAAGAGGCCCTTGAGCTTGTGCAATTCTTGAGGCCGCCTTCGCTGGCAATCCAGCTCCTACAATTTCCTCGGACATTCGCACTAGCTTCGCAGGCGTTATGACTTTAATTCTTGGTATCGACCCCGGCTCGCGTATCACCGGTTACGGCATTGTTCGCGATACTGGCCGTGGTTGTGTTTACGTGGCATCGGGCTGTATTCGCACCGGTGCTGGCGAGTTGCATGAGCGTCTGCAGATCGTCTATCGCGGCGTGCGTGAGATCATTCAGACTTATGGCCCAGTCACCATGGGCATCGAAAAGGTGTTCATGGCGCGCAACGCCGACTCCGCCCTGAAACTGGGGCAGGCCCGTGGCGCGGCGATTGTCGCCGGCGCTGAAGAGAGCCTGGAAATTGCCGAGTACACCGCAACTCAGGTCAAACAGGCCGTGGTCGGCACCGGCGCCGCCAATAAAGAGCAGGTGCAAATGATGGTCATGCACATGCTGAAACTGACCAGCAAGCCGCAAATCGATGCCTCGGATGCCCTGGCCATCGCGATTTGCCACGCTCACACCCGTTCCAGCCTGCTGCCCCATGGTCTGGGCGCGGCACGCAGTCGTGGCGGGCGCCTGCGTCTCTGATAGCATCAGCAATCAATTTTTTCTGGAATGAGGGTTTTGCGCCTGTGTTGTCGGCGCAAAGCCCTTGTTCTGTCAGTCGCCAGCACTGATCTGGCCAACGCTCAAGGATCTGAAACGTGATTGGACGCTTGCGCGGCACCTTGGCTGAAAAACAGCCGCCGCACCTGATTCTGGATGTAAACGGTCTGGGGTATGAGCTGGAAGTGCCCATGACCACGCTTTATCGCTTGCCGTCGGTCGGTGAACCACTGACCTTGCACACCCATTTGGTCGTACGCGAAGACGCGCAGTTACTCTATGGCTTCTTCGGCAAGCGTGAGCGAGACTTTTTTCGCGAATTGATCCGTCTCAATGGGGTAGGGCCGAAACTGGCGCTGGCCTTGATGTCGAGCCTGGAAGTCGACGAGTTGATCCGTTGCGTGCAGTCTCAGGACACGTCGGCGCTGACCAAGGTGCCTGGGGTGGGCAAGAAAACCGCCGAGCGTTTGCTGGTGGAACTCAAGGATCGCTTCAAAGCGTGGGAAACCGTACCGAGTATGTTTGCGCTGGTGCCGAACCAGCCTGATGCGCCTGCGCAGCAAGTCGCTGCCGCCGAAAATGACGCAGTCAGCGCGCTGATTTCCCTGGGCTACAAGCCGCAGGAAGCCAGCAAGGCGATTTCCGCGATCAAGGAGAAAGGTTTGAGCAGTGAAGACATGATTCGTCGTGCCCTGAAGGGAATGATCTAAGTGATTGAAGCTGATCGTCTGATCGCCGCCACGGGTGGTCCCCGTGAGCGCGAAGAAGTCCAGGACCGGGCGATTCGTCCCGTCAGCCTGGCCGAATACATTGGCCAGCCGACCGTTCGCGAGCAAATGGAGTTGTTCATCCAGGCCGCGCGCGGGCGCAATGAGTCGCTGGATCACACCCTGATTTTCGGCCCGCCGGGTCTGGGTAAAACCACCCTGGCCAACATCATTGCCCAGGAAATGGGCGTGTCGATCAAAAGCACCTCGGGGCCGGTCCTTGAGCGTCCGGGGGATCTGGCGGCGCTATTGACCAACCTCGAGCCCCATGACGTGTTGTTCATCGACGAGATCCATCGGTTGTCGCCGATCGTCGAAGAAGTGCTGTACCCGGCCATGGAAGATTTCCAGCTCGACATCATGATCGGCGAAGGGCCGGCCGCGCGCTCGATCAAGCTCGATCTGCCGCCGTTTACCCTGGTCGGCGCGACCACCCGTGCCGGTATGCTGACCAACCCGTTGCGCGACCGTTTCGGGATTGTCCAGCGCCTGGAGTTCTACAGCACCGCCGACCTGGCAACGATTGTCAGCCGTTCGGCGAACATTCTCGGTTTGCCGCTGGACCCGGAAGGTTCCTTTGAAATCGCCCGTCGTGCCCGTGGTACGCCGCGAATCGCCAACCGCTTGCTGCGCCGGGTCCGGGATTTCGCCGAGGTCCGTGCCAAAGGCCATATCACCAAGCCGATCGCCGACCTGGCGCTGAACCTGCTGGATGTCGACGAGCGTGGTTTCGACCATCAGGACCGACGTCTGCTGTTGACCATGATCGAGAAGTTCGACGGTGGGCCGGTGGGGGTGGACAGTCTCGCGGCGGCCATCAGCGAAGAGCGTCACACCATTGAAGACGTGCTGGAGCCGTACCTGATCCAGCAGGGCTACATCATGCGCACGCCACGGGGGCGGGTGGTGACCCGGCATGCGTATTTGCACTTCGGTTTAAACATTCCGTCACGATTGGGCGAGATGCCCGTGGTAGACGAGTTCCTCGATGCCGTGGACGATCAATAACCTTTGCGCGCTGATTTATTCGGGGTTTGTGCTGTCCCAGGACGGTACTTTCGCCAGAAAGCCGCGAATCAATGAAAAACAGTTGCCTGGCCGGATTGGCAACCTGAGGAGTAAGCACTAGAGTATGCGCGCGCAAAACGGGCTTGAGCCGTTCGCACATCGTTGTCGCGTTTATTACGAGGACACCGATGCCGGCGGCATCGTGTATTACGTCAATTACCTCAAGTTTATGGAACGGGCTCGAACCGAGCGGCTCCGGGAGCTGGGCTTTGCCCAGTCGGCGCTGGCAGGGGAGGACCTGTTGTTCGTCGTGCATTCCAGCGAAGCGCGTTATCACGCGCCGGCGCGACTGGATGATGAACTGCTGGTGAGCGCTGAAGTAATTGAATTGAACCGGGTCAGCCTGCGCTTCAAACAGCAGGTCAGGCGGGCCACGGATAATGTGCTGCTCTGCGAAGGGCAGTTTCTGGTGGCCTGTGTGCGCACCAACAGTTTGAAACCCCGGGCCATTCCCGAAGCTCTACGTGCGGCCTTTGCCGACGTGAGCGGCGCGGGTACACACTCAACGCAGGAGATAAAGCGTGGAAGCTAACGTCGTCGACCATTCCTCCATGTGGAGCCTGGTCAGCAATGCCAGTATCGTGGTGCAACTGGTAATGCTGACCCTGGTAGCCGCATCGGTGACCTCATGGATCATGATCTTTCAGCGCAGCAACTTGCTGCGCGCCGGTCGGCGTGCCCTGGAGAGCTTTGAAGAGCGCTTCTGGTCCGGTATCGACCTGTCCAAACTCTACCGTCAGGCGGGCAGCAACCCCGATCCGGATTCCGGCGTCGAGCAGATCTTCCGTGCCGGCTTCAAGGAATTCTCCCGTCTGCGTCAGCAGTCAGGCGTCGATCCGGAAGCGGTCATGGAAGGCGTGGCGCGTGCCATGCGCGTCGCCATCTCCCGCGAGGAAGAAAAGCTCGAGCAGAGCCTGCCGTTCCTCGCCACCGTCGGTTCCGTCAGCCCGTACATCGGTCTGTTCGGTACGGTCTGGGGCATCATGAACTCCTTCCGTGGTCTGGCGACCGCCCAGCAAGCGACCCTGGCCACTGTGGCCCCAGGTATCGCCGAAGCACTGATCGCTACTGCGATCGGTCTGTTCGCCGCCATCCCGGCCGTAATCGCCTACAACCGTTTTGCTGCTCGCAGCGAAACCCTGTTGGGCCGTTACTACACCTTCGCCGACGAATTCCAGGCGATCCTGCACCGCAAAGTGCACACCAGCGAAGAATAAGCAGGTAATTTCCAATGGCTTTAATCGCTCGAGCTCGAAGCAAGCGCAAGCCGGTTGCCGAGATGAACGTGGTGCCTTACATCGACGTGATGCTGGTGCTGCTGGTCATCTTCATGGTGACCGCACCGATGCTCAATCAGGGCGTGAAAGTTGATCTGCCCAAGGTTTCCAGCGAAGCCTTGCCGCAGGACAACAACACTCAGGTCCTGACCATTTCGATCAAGGCTGACAAGACCTACTACTGGAACCTTGGCAGCGAAGTCGACACCGATAAGCAGCAGGACAAGGCCATGACCTTGCCGCAAATGACTAGCGCCGTGACCAAGATCATCAGCGCCGGTAACGATAACGGCAAGCGTACCCAGGTGTTCATCCGCGGCGACAAGACCGTCGATTACGGTGCCGTCATGGGCGCCATGGGCGGGTTGCAGAAGGCCGGAGTCGGTAATGTTGGCTTGATTACCGAGGCGCCCTGATGCAGCAACTGCGAGAGCCGTCCGCCTCGGAAAGCTACTTCTGGCCTAGTGTCTGGGCGATTGTCTTGCACGTGCTGGTGTTCGGCATGCTGTTCGTCAGTTTCGCCTTCACGCCGGAGCTGCCGCCAGCCAAGCCGATTGTCCAGGCGACCCTGTACCAGTTGAAATCGAAAAGTCAGGCGACCACCCAGACCAATCAGAAGATTGCGGGTGAGGCGAAGAAATCTGCCGCGCGTCAGACCGAAGTCGAACAGATGGAACAGAAGAAGGTCGAGCAGGAAGCGGTGAAGGCTGCGGAACAAAAGAAAGAAGAAGCGGCCCAAAAGGCCGAGGAAGCCAAGAAGGCCGACGAGTCGAAGAAAGCTGAAGAGGCGAAAAAGGCTGATGAAGCCAAGAAAGCCGACGATGCGAAGAAGGCCGCCGAAGCCAAAAAGGCCGAAGAGAAACAATTGGCTGATATAGCCAAGAAGAAAGCCGAAGAAGAAGCCAAAAAAGCGGCTGAAGAAGAGGCCAAGAAAGCGGCCGCTGAAGAAGCGAAGAAAAAGATCGTCGAAGACGCGAAGAAGAAAGCTGCCGAAGACGCCAAGAAGAAAGCTGAAGCTGAAGAGGCGAAAAAGAAAATCGCCGAAGACGCGAAGAAGAAAGCTGCTGCCGATGCCGCGAAGAAAAAATCGCAGGAAGCGGCACGTAAATCCGCCGAAGACAAAAAGGCTCAGGCCCTGGCAGATTTGCTTTCCGACACGCCGCAGCGTCAGCAGGCCTTGGCCGATGAGCAGGGTGACGAAGTCGCCGGCAGTTTCGATGATCTGATTCGTGCTCGTGCAGCGGAAGGCTGGGCCCGTCCACCTTCGGCACGCAAAGGCATGACGGTCGTGTTGCAAATCGGCATGTTGCCGGACGGTACGGTGACTTCGGTCGGCGTGGCCAGGTCCAGTGGCGATGGTCCGTTTGACGCTTCCGCTGTAGCGGCGGTCAAGAACATTGGACGTTTGACAGAAATGCAGGGAATGAAGCCGAGCGATTTCGCTCCCTATCGTTCATTCAAGATGACATTCACACCTGAGGATCTAGCCTTGTGAGAAACCTTCTTCGAGGAATGCTTGTCGTTATCTGCTGCCTGGCAGGGATAGCGGCAGCCGATGAAAAAAACATTCTGGTCACCAGCGGCAGCGATCGGGCCACCCCGATCGCGGTCGTGCCGTTCGGTTTCCAGGGCGGCAGCGTGCTGCCGGACGACATGGCTGAAATTATCGGTAACGACCTGCGCAACTCGGGTTACTACTCGCCGATTCCGAAACAGAACATGATCAGCCAGCCAAGCCAGGCCAGCGAAATCATCTACCGTGACTTCAAGGCGCTGGGTGCCCAGTACGTCATGGTCGGCAGCATTGTTCCGGCGGGCGGTCGCCTGCAGGTGCAATACGCGTTGTTCAACGTCGCCACCGAGCAGCAAGTGCTGACCGGCAGCGTGTCGGGCGGTGTCGATCAACTGCGCGACATGGCGCACTACATCTCCGACCAGTCGTTTGAAAAACTCACCGGTGTCAAAGGTGCGTTCTCGACGCGTCTGCTGTATGTGACGGCTGAGCGCTTCTCCGAGAAGAACACGCGCTACACGCTGCAACGTTCGGACTATGACGGTGCCCGTGCCGTGACCCTGCTGCAATCGCGCGAGCCGATCCTGTCGCCGCGCTTTGCACCGGATGGCAAGCGCATTGCCTACGTGTCGTTCGAGCAGAAGCGTCCGCGCATTTTCATGCAGAACATCGACACCGGTCGCCGCGAGCAGATCACCAACTTCGAAGGCCTGAATGGCGCGCCAGCCTGGTCGCCGGATGGCAATCGCCTGGCATTCGTATTGTCCAAAGACGGCAACCCGGACATCTATGTGATGAACCTGGGTTCGCGTCAGATCAGTCGTGTCACCAACGGTCAGGGCATCAATACCGAACCGTTCTGGGGTAAGGATGGTTCGACCATCTACTTCACCTCCGACCGTGGCGGTAAACCGCAGATCTACAAAACCAGTGCAGGCGGTGGTGGTGCGGAGCGTGTGACCTTCGTCGGTAACTACAACGCCAACCCTAAACTGTCGGCCGATGAAAAAACCCTGGTGATGATCCATCGTCAGGAAGGCTTCACCAATTTCAAGGTGGCGGCCCAGGATTTGCAACGCGGTAGTGTAAAGATCCTCACTGATAGCACTCTGGACGAGTCGCCTACTGTTGCGCCCAACGGCACCATGGTAATCTACGCCACCCGCCAGCAGGGCCGGGGAGTCTTGATGCTCGTGTCCATTAATGGACGCGTGAGGCTCCCGCTTCCTACCGCACAAGGCGAAGTCAGAGAACCGTCCTGGTCCCCTTACCTGAACTGACGCGGCGCTATACGTTTTACTTAACACACTGGGGTTCATTAGGAGTTTCACGATGGAAATGCTGAAGTTTGGTAAATTTGCTGCGCTGGCTCTGGCCATGGCTGTAGCTGTAGGTTGCTCGTCCAAAGGCGGCGACAACGCCGGTGAAGGCGCTGTAGATCCAAACGCTGGTTACGGCGCTAACACTGGTGCAGTTGACGGCTCCCTGAGCGAAGAAGCTGCTCTGCGCGCAATCACCACCTTCTACTTCGAATACGACAGCTCGGACCTGAAGCCAGAAGCCATGCGCGCTCTGGACGTTCACGCCAAAGACCTGAAAGCAAACGGCGCTCGCGTTGTTCTGGAAGGCAACACCGACGAACGTGGTACTCGTGAGTACAACATGGCACTGGGCGAGCGTCGTGCGAAAGCCGTTCAGCGCTACCTGGTACTGCAAGGTGTTTCCCCAGCTCAGCTGGAACTGGTTTCCTACGGCGAAGAGCGTCCAGTTGCTACCGGCAACGACGAGCAGTCCTGGGCTCAAAACCGTCGCGTCGAACTGCGTAAGTAATTCGTCATGCGAACGTGCCGTCGTGCTGTAACTGTTTTGGCTCTCAGCCTCGCACCGCTTGCGGTGTGGGCTGCGGTTCCTGTGGTCGAGGACAACTCCGGCTATAACAATAGCGGGAGCAGTTATCCGCCTGCGGGTTACGGTACGAACGGCGCCTATGCCGGGGGAGGGGTTTCGGCCCCTGTCTCGGCACAGGGCCAGCTGTTCAACCAACTGCAACAAATGCAGGATCAGATCTCGCGCCAACAGGGTGTGATCGAAGAACTGCAAAATGATGTAGCGCGCATGAAGCAAGAGAACCTGGAGCGATATCAGGATCTTGATCGGCGCATAGGAACCGGCGTTGCACCCGCCGCGACTCCTGATAATTCTTCCACCGGTGGCAATTTGAATGCCCCCGGTGCAGCTGTCGGCGCAGGTGCGGGAGCGGCCGCCGCTGCCACTTCCACACAAGCGCCTGCCGCGGGTGGCGAACCGGCGGATCCGGCGAAGGAAAAGCTGTATTACGACGCAGCCTTCGACCTGATCAAAGCCAAGGATTTCGACAAGGCCAGCCAGGCTTTTTCCGCATTCCTGCGCAAATACCCCAACAGCCAATACGCGGGCAACGCCCAGTACTGGTTGGGTGAAGTGAACCTGGCCAAAGGCGATCTGCAAGGTGCGGGTCAGGCATTTGCCAAGGTTTCGCAGCTCTACCCCAAGCACCCCAAAGTGCCTGATTCGCTGTACAAGCTCGCTGATGTAGAGCGCCGCCTCGGTCATACCGATCGGGTCAAAGGCATTCTGCAACAGGTTGTGTCCCAGTATCCGGGCACTTCCGCCGCCCAGCTGGCACAACGCGACTTGCAGCGCATGTAAGGCTGTAAGCTTGTAGAAATAGCTACCTGTTTTGAAGAAACCCGCGCCTATCGCGGGTTTTTTCGTTAGAATTCATCCCCTTTTTATGAAACACGCTTTTTGGGATCTGCGCGTTGGCGGGGTTCCTTGAAGTGCCTGACGGAGGCGGACAGCCTGTTTAGCTGTTACGCCCGTGGCGACTATGCAAGACACATTGAGAATCACCGAAGTTTTCTACTCGTTGCAGGGTGAAACGCGGACTGCCGGGCTGCCCACTGTTTTTGTGCGCCTGACCGGTTGCCCATTGCGTTGCCAATACTGCGACAGCGCCTACGCGTTCACTGGCGGCACCATTCGCACCCTTGAGGACATCCTCGAGCAAGTGGCCGGTTTTCGCCCGCGTTACGTCTGTGTCACGGGTGGCGAACCCCTGGCGCAACCCAACGCCATTCCCTTGCTCAAGCAGTTGTGTGACGCCGGTTACGAAGTGTCGCTGGAAACCAGCGGCGCGCTGGACATCTCGGCGGTCGATTCACGGGTCAGTCGCGTCGTCGACCTGAAAACCCCGGGATCGAAAGAAGCCCACCGCAACCGCTACGAGAACATCGAACTGCTCACACCTAACGATCAGGTGAAGTTTGTCATCTGCTCGCGGGAAGACTATGACTGGGCGGTGTCCAAGCTGATTCAGTACGGTTTGAGCGAGCGTGCCGGCGAAGTCCTGTTCTCGCCGAGCCACCATGACCTGAATGCGCGTGATCTGGCGGACTGGGTGGTGGCGGACAATCTGCCTGTGCGTCTGCAATTGCAGCTGCATAAATATCTTTGGAATGACGAGCCAGGGCGCTGACATGACTGAACAACTGAACACTGCTGAAAAACGTGCGGTCATCCTGCTGTCCGGTGGCCTCGACTCGGCGACGGTCGTGGCCATGGCCCGTGCCGAGGGGTATAGCTGCTACACCATGAGCTTCGATTACGGTCAGCGCCACCGCGCCGAACTGCAGGCCGCCGAGCGTGTTGCCCGCGACCTGGGTGTGGTCGAGCACAAGGTGATTGGCTTGAACTTGAATGGCATCGGCGGCTCGGCCCTGACCGACAGTTCCATCGACGTACCGGAGTCGCCGAGCGAAGGCATTCCGGTGACTTACGTGCCGGCGCGCAACACGGTGTTTCTGTCCCTGGCGCTGGGCTGGGCCGAAGTGCTGGGCGCGCGTGACATCTTTATCGGTGTCAATGCAGTGGATTATTCCGGTTACCCGGATTGCCGTCCCGAGTTTGTCGAAGCCTTCGAGCGCATGGCCAACCTGGCGACCAAGGCCGGGGTGGAAGGGCAGGGTTTCCGTATCCAGGCGCCGCTGCAGAACCTGAGCAAGGCGCAGATCGTTCAAGCAGGGGTGAAACTGGGTGTCGATTACGGGCTGACCGTTTCTTGCTATCAGGCGGACGATAACGGCCGTGCCTGCGGTAAATGCGACAGCTGCCGTCTGCGTGCAGAAGGCTTCGCGGCGGCCGGTGTGACCGACCCGACACCTTATTTTTGATTTATTTTAAATTAGGTGTTGAATAACCGTTAAAAATCAGTATTATACGCGCCACCACACAGCGGGTCGTTAGCTCAGTTGGTAGAGCAGTTGGCTTTTAACCAATTGGTCGTAGGTTCGAATCCCACACGACCCACCATTTTAAAAAATCTGGAAGGCCCACGTAAGTGAGGATTTCCGGGTTTTTTTTTGCCCGCGATTTGAGGTTGGCCAAGTTCTGGATCGCACTGCGTGACGCAGGTCAGAATCATCTTTTGCATCCTCGGGATATTCTGTAGCCTTGCGCAGCTTCAACGCTGTCCGTGCCTGATCAATACTCACTCTCCCGGCGGTACCCCGATGGGTCCGGAGCCGGGTGTATACTCGACTTTCGCGCGAAAGCGCCTGCAGGTCTTGCGAACATGACGCAGATTTCCGAACGCCTTCTGGTTCAAGCCCACCTCGACGCCAAGCAGCCCAAGCCGCTGACAAAAGAGGAAGAGGCTTATTACCGCACTGCCATCGCTGCCGAGCTCAAGGCTCAGGACGCGGTGCTGGTTGCCCACTTCTATTGCGACCCGGTGATTCAGGCCCTGGCCGAAGAAACCGGCGGCTGTGTCTCCGACTCTCTGGAGATGGCCCGCTTCGGCAATGCCCACCCGGCCAAGACTGTGGTGGTCGCCGGTGTGAAGTTCATGGGCGAAACCGCCAAAATCCTCAACCCTGAAAAGCGCGTGCTGATGCCGACCCTGGAAGCGACCTGCTCGCTGGACCTGGGTTGCCCGGTGGATGAGTTCTCGGCGTTCTGCGATCAGCACCCGGAACGCACGGTGGTGGTGTATGCCAACACCTCAGCGGCGGTCAAAGCCCGGGCGGATTGGGTGGTGACTTCCAGCTGCGCACTGGAAATCGTCGAAAGCCTGATGGATAACGGCGAAACCATCATCTGGGCGCCGGACAAGCACTTGGGTACTTACATCCAGCGCAAGACCGGTGCCGACATGCTGCTGTGGGACGGTGCTTGCATCGTTCACGAGGAGTTCAAGGCCAAGCAGCTCGAAGACATGAAAGCGCTGTATCCGGACGCTGCCATCCTGGTGCATCCGGAGTCGCCGACCGCGGTGATCGAGTTGGCCGACGCGGTGGGTTCCACCAGTCAGTTGATCGCTGCTGCGCAAAGTCTGCCGAACAAGACCCTGATCGTCGCCACCGACCGCGGCATCTTCTACAAGATGCAGCAGCTGTGCCCGGACAAGGTCTTCATCGAGGCGCCTACGGCCGGTAACGGCGCGGCTTGCCGCAGTTGCGCGCATTGCCCCTGGATGGCGATGAACACCCTTGAGCGCACGTTGAAGAGCTTGCGTGAGGGCACCAACGAGATCTTCGTTGACCCGGCGTTGATTCCGCAGGCGGTGCGGCCGTTGAAGCGCATGCTGGATTTCACGCAGGCGGCGCGGATGAAGCTGGCCGGTAACGCTTGATTCGTTGGCGGTGAGCCAAAAAAAACGCCCCCGATTTGGTCGGGGGCGTTTTTGCATCTGACGGATTATTTGGTCTTCTTCGGAATCCGCACCAGCTGGGTGTTGGAGTAGATGTCATGCCAGCTACGCTTCTGTTTGTCGAACAGTGACCAGAAGAACCCCAGCCCGAGGCATAGCCAGGACGCTATCGACACCACAAAGCGCAGCAGCGCCTGCCACAGGCTGATGGATGAGCCATCGGCGTTTTGCACGCGGATGCACCACACCTGCATGCCCAGGGTCTGGCCCGACCAGGTCCAGAACTTGGCGAAGAAGCCGAACAGCACAAACAGCAGCACTGTCGACAGCAGTGGGTCACCGTCCAGCGCACCGGCTTCGGTCAGGGCGCGCATTCGGTCTTCGCCGATGATCGCCATCTGGATCATCTTGTAAATGCCGCTGGTGACGATCAGCAGGGCGGTGCACAGCAGGAAGTCGTAGAACATCGCTGCCAGGCGACGACCCAGGCCGACGGCGGGAAAATCGCCCTGTGGGTTGAGCAGGTGTTTCGACATGGCTGCCTCTGAACGGAAAAAGAAGCCATTTTACGGATTTACGCGCACAAAAAAGCCCCTGATGTCAGCATCAGGGGCTTTTTCGTTACAGAAGATCAGGCTTCTGCTTGTACTTCGTCAGCCTGCATGCCTTTCTGGCCTTGCACAGCAACGAACGTCACTTTCTGGCCTTCTTTCAGGCTCTTGAAGCCGTTGCCCTGAATAGCGCGGAAATGCACGAACAGATCCGGACCGCTTTCTGGAGTGATAAAACCAAAACCTTTCTCGTCGTTAAACCACTTGACGGTACCGCTCTGACGTTGGGACATTTCTTATTTCCTTTGACGCAAAAATGAATGACAGTCTCCTTCTCGTGAAAGAGTACTGGGGCTGGTT
Source organism: Pseudomonas frederiksbergensis (assembly GCF_017114915.1). Taxonomy (GTDB): domain Bacteria; phylum Pseudomonadota; class Gammaproteobacteria; order Pseudomonadales; family Pseudomonadaceae; genus Aquipseudomonas; species Aquipseudomonas frederiksbergensis_I. The sequence goes on along the minus strand of NZ_JAAUOE010000052.1, from coordinate 9,523 downwards.
GCAGGAGAGTAAGAAGACGTCGAACGGGATGTAGCTAACTTGTAGGCTACTGCCCAGGTCACGATTTCCAAGCGACCCATGCAAACACAGTGAACAAACTCTACGCCAACTACGGGAGAAAAAACAAGCCCTGCGAGCCCCGGATTTCCTAAGGTTGATGGCAGTTAGAAGGCGCATTAGTACAGGCTTATTCGATCGCGTTGTTCATTGGTTTTCGATTGTTATAAGTAACGTTCATAAACGAAGCCTATGCACTATTTTATGGCGGTTGCGTTACAGATTAGTGCATTGTTAACGCAACCACGTTACTTATAGAAACAGTCAATCAGCCACGATAGTAGCGTTGTGGAACAAATGGCATTTTGCTTACAAGCAAAGGCACCTTTTTCCCACGCACAATGGCCCAAACTGGCGTTTCCAAAACGGTATAAGCGCTGTCGAGGTAACCCATCGCCAAAGGACCGCCGAGGGTCGGGCCGAAGCCGCCGCTGCACACGCTGCCGATGATGTCGCCGGCTTCGTTGACGATTTCCGCACCTTCACGCACAGGAGTACGCTCCTGCGGCAGCAGGCCAACGCGTTTGCGGCTGACACCGGCTTGCTGCTGGGCGAATACGGTTTCAGCGCCCGGGAAGCCTCCGGCCCGCGCGCCATCGGCACGTCGAGGCTTGGAGATGGCCCACAGCAGGCTCGCTTCGATCGGGGTGGTTTCGGTGTTCATGTCGTGGCCGTAGAGGCACAGGCCGGCTTCCAGGCGCAGGGAATCGCGGGCGCCGAGGCCGATGGGCGCGACTTCCGGTTCGGCCAGCAGGGCGCGAGCCAGCACTTCGGCGTTGGCCGCCGGTACGGAGATTTCGAAACCGTCTTCACCGGTGTAGCCCGAACGGCTGACAAAGCAGTCCACGCCCAACAGCTTCACGCAGGCGAACTGCATGAAGGTCATCTGCGCAACTGTAGGCGCCAGGCGTGCGAGCACAGTGACGGCGGCCGGGCCTTGCAACGCCAGCAGTGCGCGCTCTTCGAACAGCGATTCGATGCTGCACTGGTCGCCGATGTGCTTGCGCAGGTGCGCCAGGTCTTGATCCTTGCAGGCAGCGTTGACCACCAGGAACAGCTCATCGTTGCCGAGGTTGGCGACCATCAGGTCGTCGAGGATACCGCCGGTCTCGTTGGTGAACATCGCGTAGCGCTGCATGCCCACCGGCAGATCGATGATATCCACCGGCACGAGGGTTTCCAGGGCTTTGGCCGCATTGGCGCCGGTCAGGCGGATCTGGCCCATGTGCGAAACGTCGAACAGTCCGGCCTGATCACGGGTGTGCTGGTGTTCTTTCATCACGCCCAGCGGGTATTGCACCGGCATGTCATAGCCGGCGAACGGCACCATGCGGGCGCCGAGTTCGAGGTGCAGTGCGTGCAACGGGGTTTTCAACAATTGTTCGGTGGACATATCCAGCTCCTGAAAATAGTGCCGATGCGCGCATCAGCACTCGATAATGTTGACCGCCAAACCGCCACGGGCGGTTTCCTTGTATTTGCTTTTCATGTCGGCACCGGTCTGGCGCATGGTGCGGATGACCTTGTCGAGGGAGACGTAGTGCTGACCGTCGCCGCGCAGCGCCATGCGCACCGCATTGATGGCCTTGACCGAACCCATGGCGTTGCGCTCGATGCAAGGCACTTGCACCAGCCCGCCAATCGGGTCGCAGGTCAGGCCGAGGTTGTGTTCCATGCCGATTTCGGCGGCGTTTTCCACCTGCTGCACCGTGCCGCCGAGCACTTCGCACAAGGCGCCGGCCGCCATGGAGCAAGCGACGCCGACCTCGCCCTGACAGCCGACTTCGGCGCCGGAGATCGAGGCGTTTTCCTTGTACAGAATGCCGATCGCCGCCGCGGTGAGCAGAAAGCGCACCACGCCGTCTTCGTTGGCGCCGGGGATGAAGCGCATGTAGTAATGCAGCACCGCCGGAATGATGCCGGCCGCACCGTTAGTGGGCGCGGTGACCACGCGTCCGCCGTTGGCGTTTTCTTCGTTGACTGCCAAGGCGTAGAGGTTGACCCAGTCCAGTACCGACAGCGCATCGCGCAGCGCGGCTTCCGGGTGCTGGCACAGTTGCCGATGCAGCGCCGCGGCCCGACGCTTGACCTTCAACCCACCGGGCAGAATGCCTTCGTTGCGGCAACCGGCGGCGACGCAGTCCTGCATCACTTGCCAGATCTTCAGCAGCCCGGCGCGGGTTTCCGCTTCCGGGCGCCAAGCGCTTTCGTTGGTCAGCATCACCTGACTGATCGATAAGCCGTAGGTGCTGCAGTGACCGAGCAGGTCCTTGGCGCTTTTGAACGGGAAGGTCAACGGCGTAACGTCTTCGACAATGCGGTCGGCGCCGGCAGCGTCTTCATCGACGACGAAGCCACCGCCGACCGAGTAGTACTCGCGGCTGCGGATTTGCAGGCCCGCCGCGTCGAACGCGCGAAAGATCATGCCGTTGGGGTGATAGGCCAACGGTTTGCGAATCATCGCCAGGTGTTCTTTCTCGTTGAACGCAATGCTGTGTTCACCGAGCAGGTTCAAGCGACCGCTGCTGCGAATCTCTTGCAGACGGGTGGCGACGGTTTCGGTGTCCACGGTGTCCGGGTGTTCGCCTTCCAGGCCCAGCAACACCGCCTTGTCGCTGCCGTGGCCTTTGCCGGTGGCGCCGAGCGAGCCGTAGAGCTCGACTTTGACGCAGGTGGTTGCCGATAGCAGCCCTTCACGGCGCAGACCTTCGGCGAAGCGCGCAGCGGCACGCATCGGGCCGACGGTGTGAGAGCTGGAGGGGCCGATACCAATTTTGAACAGGTCGAACACGCTTAACGACATGGTTGTTCTCCGGTTTTCTTGTTATAGGCGCTAGATGAAACCGTAGGAGCGAGGCTTGCCCGCGAAGGCGTTGTATCAGCCACCATCAATGCTGAATATGAAATCGCCTTCGCGGGCAAGCCTCGCTCCTACAGAGAGTGCGGTGTTCTTGAAGGGGGCGAGCAACTCGCCCCCCTTAGATCAAGCGTAGCTTTCGATCGACGGGCAGGCGCAGACCAGGTTGCGATCGCCAAACACGTTGTCGACGCGACCGACCGGCGGCCAGTACTTGGCTTCGATCAGCGACGCTACCGGGTAAACGGCTTGCTCGCGGCTGTACGGATGAGTCCACTCGCCGACGATTTCCGCAGCGGTGTGCGGGGCGTTTTTCAGCGGGTTGTCGTCCTTGTCCAGCGTGCCGTTTTCCACCGCGCGGATTTCTTCGCGGATGCGGATCATGGCGTCGCAGAAGCGGTCCAGTTCTTCCTTGGATTCGCTTTCGGTCGGCTCGATCATCAACGTGCCAGCCACCGGGAACGACATGGTCGGGGCGTGGAAGCCGAAGTCGATCAGGCGCTTGGCGACGTCATCGACGCTGATGCCGCTGCTGTCTTTCAGCGGACGCAGGTCGAGGATGCATTCGTGCGCCACCAGGCCGTTGCTGCCAGTGTAGAGCACTGGATAGTGCTCTTCGAGGCGACGGGAAATGTAGTTGGCATTCAGGATCGCCAGTTGCGAAGCGCGCTTGAGACCCGCGCCACCCATCATGCGAATGTACATCCAGGTGATCGGCAGAATGCTCGCGCTGCCGAACGGTGCCGCGCAGACCGCGCCTTCCTTGCGTTCCATCTGGGCGTGGCCCGGCAGGAACGGTGTCAGGTGCGACTTGACGCCAATCGGACCGACGCCCGGGCCGCCACCGCCGTGTGGGATGCAGAAGGTTTTGTGCAGGTTCAGGTGCGACACGTCGCCGCCGAACTTGCCCGGTGCGCAAAGGCCGACCATGGCGTTCATGTTCGCACCATCGATATACACCTGGCCGCCGTTGTCATGAATGATGCCGCAGATTTCGCGGATGCCTTCTTCGAACACGCCGTGGGTCGACGGGTAGGTGATCATCAGTGCAGCGAGGTGTTCGCGGTGCTCGATGGCCTTGGCGCGCAGGTCTTCGATGTCGACGTTGCCGCGGGCATCGCAGGCGGTCACGACCACGCGCATGCCGGCCATGTTGGCGGTGGCCGGGTTGGTGCCGTGGGCGGACGACGGGATCAGGCAGATGTCGCGACGGTCTTCGCCACGGCTCTGGTGATAAGCACGGATCGCCAGCAGGCCAGCGTATTCACCCTGGGAACCGGCGTTCGGTTGCAGGGAGATCGAGTCGTAACCGGTGGCGGCGCAGAGCATCGCTTCCAGTTCATCGGTCAGCTGCTGATAGCCGGCGCTTTGCTCGGCCGGGGCGAACGGGTGCAGGGCACCGAACTCAGCCCAGGTCACCGGGATCATTTCGCTGGCGGCGTTGAGTTTCATGGTGCAGGAACCCAGCGGGATCATGGTGCGATCCAGGGCCAGGTCCTTGTCCGCCAGTTTGCGCAGGTAGCGCATCAACTCGGTTTCGGAGTGATAACGGTTGAACACCGGGTGGCTGAGGATCGGCGACTGGCGAACCAATGCGGCCGGGATGGTGCTTGCAACGTTTGCGGCCAATGCAGCGAAGTCCGGCAGCGCTTTGCCGTCGGCCAGCAGGCTCCACAGGGTTTCGACGTCGGCCTGGTTGGTGGTTTCGTCGAGGGACAGACCCAGACGCTCGCCATCTACAACACGCAGGTTGATGCGCTGTGCGCGGGCCTTGTCGTGCAGGGCAGCCGTTTGTGCGCCGGTTTTAATCGTCAAGGTGTCGAAGAAGCTGGCTTGCTCGACGCTCAGGCCCAATGCGCTCAAGCCTTTGGCGAGGATCGCGGTCAGGTGATGAATGCGATTGGCGATCTGCGTCAGGCCTTTCGGGCCGTGGTACACGGCGTACATGCTGGCGATGTTGGCCAACAGAACCTGGGCGGTGCAGATGTTGCTGGTGGCTTTCTCGCGGCGGATGTGTTGCTCGCGGGTCTGCATGGCCAGACGCAGGGCCGGCTTGCCGAAACGGTCTACGGAAACGCCGACCAGACGGCCCGGCATGTCGCGCTTGAACGCATCGCGGGTGGAGAAGTAGGCCGCGTGCGGACCACCGAAGCCCAGCGGCACGCCAAAGCGCTGCGCGCTGCCGATGGCCACGTCGGCGCCGAATTCGCCCGGCGGGGTCAGCACGGTCAGGGCCAGCAGGTCGGCGGCGACCGCGACCAGCGCATTAGCCGCGTGGAAGCGTTCGGTCAGTTCGCGGTAGTCGAACACGTCACCGTTGCTCGCCGGGTATTGCAGCAAAGCACCGAAGAACGGCGTCACGTCGCTCAGTTCGCGCTCGTCGCCGACCACCACGTCGATGCCCAACGGCTCGGCACGGGTGCGCAGCACGTCGAGGGTTTGCGGGTGGCAATGCACGGAGGCGAAGAAAGCGTGGCTGCCTTTGTTCTTGCTCAGGCGTTTGCAGAAGGTCATGGCTTCGGCAGCGGCGGTGGCTTCGTCGAGCAAGGAGGCGTTGGCGATCGGCAGGCCGGTCAGGTCACTGATCAGGGTCTGGAAGTTCAGCAGCGCTTCGAGGCGACCCTGGGAAATTTCTGGCTGGTACGGGGTGTAAGCGGTGTACCAGGCCGGGTTTTCCAGCAGGTTGCGCAGGATCGGCGACGGGGTATGGCAGTTGTAGTAGCCCTGGCCGATGTAGGTCTTGAACAGTTGGTTTTTGCCGGCGATGGATTTGATCAACGCCAGGGCATCGGCTTCACTCAGGCCGTCTTCGAGGCCGAGGACGCTGGTGCCTTTGATGCTGTCGGGAATGACGCTGGCGCTCAGGGCTTCCAGGGAATCAAAGCCCAGGCTGTTGAGCATGGCTTGCTCGTCGCCTGCACGCGGGCCGATGTGGCGGGCGATGAATTCGTTGGCGGTCGTCAGATTGACTTGAGTCATGTCGGCACTCCTCAGGCTTGGGCAATCAGACGGTCGTAAGCGTCTTGATCCAGCAGTTGGCCGACAGCCGAGGCGTCGGTTGGCTTGAAGCGGAAGAACCAGCCTTCGCCCAGCGGATCTTCGTTGACCAGTTCAGGGCTGCTATCGAGGGCCGGGTTGGTCTCGACCACTTCTCCGTCCAGAGGCATGTACACGCCGCTGGCAGCTTTTACCGATTCCACGGTGGCGGCTTCTGCGCCTTTGTCGTAGGACTGCAGCTCAGGCAGTTGTACGAAAACCACGTCGCCCAAGGCGTTCTGTGCGAATGCGGTGATGCCGACCGTGACGGTGCCGTCAGCTTCGGTGCGCAGCCATTCGTGATCTTCAGTAAAACGCAACTCGCTCATGGAAACTCCTAAGGGGGCCAGACTCGTCTGGTGGACGCGATGGAATGCAGGGTAAAAGCCCTGCTTTATGGGAGGTTACTAAGCAAAATCGCGGCCAATGTTATTTTTTTGTTTAAAAACAATGATTTAGGTGTATGGGTGGACCGTTGTATTTCTGCGGCTGTAGCGAAATCGCTACAGTTCAAGCCAAAGAAAAAAGCCTAGGTGGATCAAAGCCTTGCGCAGCGCTGATCAGAAGAGGGTGTATCGATATCATTCCACTGTAGCGCTTTCAGTACAGATGGAGGTCGCTTTTAAACAGGTTAGAAACCCTTGAATGATCGTTCCCACGCTCCGCGTGGGAATGCCTCAATGGANATGATCGTTCCCACGCTCCGCGTGGGAATGCCTCAATGGACGCTCTGCGTCCGCTCTTGGAACGCGGAGCGTCCCGGGCTGCATTCCCGGGCAGAGCGTGGGAACGATCAAGGCATTACGCACCTACAGGGGCTTATTGGGAATCCCGTACTTGCGCAACCGATGGGCAATCGCGGTGTGGGAGGTTTGCAGGCGGCTGGCCAGTTGACGGGTCGAGGGGTAGCTGACGTAGAGCTTTTCCAGCAGCTCTTTCTCGAACGCTTCCATGGCCTGTTCGAGGCTGTCGACCTCGGTATCGCTCTGGCGTGCCACGGAGGTGCCGGCAATGTCGAGGTCACCGATGTCCACCAGGCTGCTTTCGCATATTGCGGCGGCGCGGAAGATCACGTTCTGCAATTGCCGCACGTTGCCCGGCCAGCGGTTGCCCAGTAGCGCCGGGTAGGTGCCGGGGGCCAGGCGGCAGACCGGGCGCTGGATCTGCGCGCAGGCCTGCTGCATGAAGTAGCGCGCCAGCAGCAGGATGTCCTGGCCGCGATCGCGCAGAGGCGGAACTTCGACGTTCAAAACGTTGAGGCGATAGAACAGGTCTTCGCGGAAGGCGCCTTCGCTGACCATTTTTTCCAGATCGCGGTGGGTCGCGCTGAGGATCCGCACGTTGACCTTCACTTCCCGATCGCCACCGACCCGCCGGAAGCTGCCGTCGTTGAGAAAGCGCAGCAATTTCGCCTGCAAGTACGGCGACATCTCACCGATCTCGTCGAGAAATACCGTGCCCTGGTTGGCCAGTTCCATCAGCCCCGGCTTACCGCCCCGTTGCGCGCCGGTGAAGGCGCCGGGGGCGTAGCCGAACAGTTCGCTTTCGGCGAGGTTTTCCGGCAGGGCCGCGCAATTCAAGGCCAGGAACGGCGAACTGTGGCGGGCGCTGATGGCGTGGCAGGCGCGGGCCACCAGTTCTTTGCCGGTGCCGGTTTCGCCCTGGATCAACAACGGTGCATCGAGGGCGGCGACCCGCTGAGCACGGGCCTTGAGCGTACGAATCGCCGGGGATTCACCGAGCAGAGCATCGAAGCCTTCAGCATGATCGTGGTGCAACGCCGAGAGGCGCTCGCCAATGCGGTTCGGTTGATACAGGGTCAGCAGCGCGCCGGCGTCGGTGATCGGCGTGGCATCGAGCAGCAGGGTTTGACCGTTGACGGTGATCTCGCGCAGCGGCAGGCGGAAGCCGTTTTCCAGCAGCGCGTCGAGCAGCGCCGGGTCGGCAAACAGTTCGCTGATGCTTTCACCCGCCGGTTCGCGGCCGTACAGGGCAATCAGCGCCGGGTTGGCCAGCAGCACTTTGCCGGCACTGTCCAGGGCCAGCACCGGGTCGGTCATGGCGGCGAGCAACGCGTCGAGCTGCAAGTGCCGGCGCTGGCCGGGAAGGATGTCGACCACCGTCACCGCTTGCACGCCGCGCACGCTGAACAGCGCATCGCGCAGCTCTTCGAGCACGGCCGGGCTCAAGGTCGGGGCGTCGATGTAGACGTTGGGTGGCACCATTTCCACCGCATCCAGATTGAGATTACGTCCACCGAGCAGGGCCAGGACTTCCTGGGTGATACCGACGCGGTCGATGAAACTGACGTGGATGCGCATGGGGCGGTTGGGTTCTGGAGTGCGGAGGGTGGCAAGTATGCCTTGGGGCGGGCCAATGGTGAAATCCTGTACAGGACTTCATGACAACGATGATCTCCTGTGGGAGCGTGCAAGCCCCGCTCCCACAGGTTCAGCGTTCACCGTTTTATCCCAGGTGTTCAGGTTTGACCGGGTCGCCGGATTTGACGTCGAGTTGGGCCCGCACGTCTTCAAACATTTCGTCGTAGTACTTGTGCATGGCGCCGATGTTGGCGGTCTTGGGCAAGCCGTACTTTTGCGCGATGCGCGTGGCGTGTCGGGCAAAGTCGAAGGCCTGGTCCTTGGGCAGATAAAACGCTTCATTCAGCTCCTTGCCCTCGACCGAACCACGCAGCGTGAAGAGCATGCCTTGGCCTTCCTTGGGATCCTGAGCAATTTTGTATTCGATGTGCAGGTTGTAGCTGTAATCGTCCTTGTTCAGCGCATGGCGCTCGATGTGCAGGTGTCCGGGTTCGAACGTAGCCATTGGCGTCTCTCCTTCAAAGGCATTGAATCAGGGCAGACCTTACGCCTGCCCCCCTGCGTTTCTTTCTATTGATAACTGATGCCAGGCGTCGCTGTGCTGATACGGGTGCCGGCCTTGCCCTGAATGATCGCTTCAATGTCCGAGAGTGAACCGATGACCGCGACTTTCCCAGTATGGCGGGCGAACTCGCAGGCCGCCTGGACCTTTGGTCCCATGGAGCCGGCCGCGAAGCCGAGTTTCTCTATTTCATCGGGGTGCGCCTGGGCGATGGCTTTCTGGGTGGGCTTGCCGAAATCGATGAACGCCGCATTGACGTCAGTGGCGATCACCAACAGATCGCTTTCCAACTGTTCGGCCAGCAGCGCCGAGCACAGGTCTTTGTCGATCACCGCTTCCACGCCCTGCAATTTGCCGCTGGCGTCGTACATGGTCGGGATGCCGCCACCGCCGGCGCAGATCACGATGCTGCCTTTGTCCAGCAGCCACTTGATCGGGCGGATTTCGAAGATGCGTTTGGGTTTCGGGCTGGCGACCACGCGCCGGAATTTGTCGCCGTCCGGGGCGATGGCCCAGCCTTTTTCGGCGGCGAGTTTTTCCGCTTCGGCCTTGGTGTACACCGGGCCGATCGGCTTGCTGGGGGCCTGGAACGCCGGGTCGTTGGGGTCGACTTCGACCTGGGTCAGCAGGGTGGCGAAGGGCACTTCGAAGTCCAGCAGGTTGCCCAGTTCCTGTTCGATGATGTAGCCG
>NZ_JAAUOE010000051.1 GCF_017114915.1 Pseudomonas frederiksbergensis | reverse complement strand
CCAACTCTATGCTTTTGGTTGATGCCCTTAAGGTATAAATCTTTGTCTCGCCATATTCTATGGCCTGACGATCATCATGCGGTAGGAAAGAGAAAAGACCGGTCAGCAATGTTTGATAAGCGGTTTTAGTCGACCTAAGGTAGGTTGTGTATTCGGATTCAAATAGTTGATTAACGTCTGGCAGCTTTCTGGCCCTTAAATGGTAAAGAATTCGTGGGTCCAACGTTGAGACGTAACCGCTCGGGTTAATGGTTAAATAATTCGTGCTCCTGCTCTTTCCATCCGGCGTGGTGATGATCCAATCCTTGCCTTTGTGCTTTTTCCACATATAGACATCTCGAAGACTAACGCTCTTGTCCTTGAGTGATGGTAATTGCCTGGAACCCGTATCCGGTCCGTGATCCCTGATCAGTTTTCGCCCATCAGAGGTAAGTGCCGTGGGACCGAAATAATTTTTTATTTCTTTGTCAGCGATATCCGGTCTCTTGGGAATATCGACATCCATCTGAACGATAGCTGCTTTCAACGCGCCGGTATGTTTGTCGAGCGCTTCCAGGGCGCGTCCTTGTACCTCATCGGTGTAAAACGAGAGTTTNGCGCGTCCTTGTACCTCATCGGTGTAAAACGAGAGTTTGTCCTCTAGCACGATGCCATTGGCGATAGCCCAATCCACTGCTGGAGGAATCCTGCACCAGGCAATGAGTTTGAGCTCCTGCGCAGTGGCGCCTTTGGACTCTTGCAAAGGAAAGTCCACCAGTTGCTGGAAGGTCATGCGTGGAACTCGGTCAGGCTCGATGGCTTCAGCAAGGTTGAGACCATGGACAAAATTCACCCAGACCGGGGAGCTTCTGTAGGGCAAGTCAGAGGGAATATCGGATCTGTGGAAGTCACTCGGAAACTCCGATCGGTACAGACTGGCGAGCAAAATGGCCTCGGCTTCCGATGACGCGCGTTCGCTGCTCAGAAGATGATTCTCGAACTCACTCCAGATCGCCTCATAGCTTTTTCCATAGTTGGAACGCTGATACCAAGGGTATCCGGCGATGTCCTTCGGGTTGTCCTTTTCACGTCGTTCCCACAAACGAATGGCTCTGCTCAAGAGCTTGTTTTGAACGAAGGGGGATGCCTCTTCATCGGCTTTTGCGCCATACCAATCCAACTTCTCCAGTAATGCCTGCGCCAGCCGAATAGCATCGTCAGACCGCAGGATTTTTTCGAGAAATACCGTTGGCTTCTCCCGAATTTGCGTGGCAGTTGTTTCTGAAGATAAATTTTTTGCGAGATAGCCGATTAATGATGTTTCTGTTATTGGCAGGAACTGCCTGACAGCCTCATTTATTCTGACCCCGGTCGTCTCTTCAGCGGTGGGTGCGGAAGTCAACGAACCGATATCAACGCCACTGTCCAATTGCAGTGAATGACGAGCGCGTTTCTCTTCCAATGCATAAATGGCGGCTCGATGTTCGGCGGCATCTTCCGGATCCCAGGGAGTCATTCCGTAATACCCGGCCATCCTGGCGATGCTGAAGAGGCCATCGGAGCGAATCTGTCCTCCCAGTTTCTGTGCGGCTTTGTTAATTCGGGAAGTCCAGGTCGCCCATTTCGGGTTGTCGATCAGCGATAAAGTGATCGTTGTGGTTCTGTCCAGGTCAAGCGTTTGATAAACGGCCTGTTCGTCTTTCATTGTGATCGTCAGGCTTCCATATGATGCGTTCTGACGCCTGCATAGCGCCCGATAGTCATCATCTTTGATCAACGCCTGCAAGGCGCTTTGGCCATCCTGACTGTCCAGGTCCAGAGGGGAAAACGGTCGCGGTCTCATTAAAGTGTTTGCAAGCGTTCCAGATGGTTTTTCAGTCCCTCGCAAGAACGAGAGCAGAAGGTCATAGTCGTCCAGCAGGCCCTGATACTGTAATGCGTAGGAGGGGGAGGCCTTGGGGTCTGATGGAGCGTTTGAAGCAGACGCAGGTAATTGCATGATGGGGTGCCCTCTTGGACGTTATTGACTTGAGAGCTTCTGCCCGATATTGCATGGGCGAGTCGTGGAAGCTGTCCGCAGTAAATCGAATCCGAGAGCGCCAGTGGCGGTACATATATATGGCGTGTGGAATGCAGGATTAGGGCGCGTTCTTTCAATCGTGTGGCTACGAGGAGAAATACCGCTCTCCTGATATGCTGCTGCCCTCGAGCATAAGCCTGCGCAGCTTGCCTAGAGTGAGAACCCAACCTAGTCTAGCTGTAGCGTTTCGTCCGGACGACGAACGGGCAGTACAAGCAAGGGACCTCATGAAGCCAAAAAGGACTCTCGGAACGCCACGGTTGTTGGGCATCGTCTGGCCATTCATCGCCGTCGTGTTATTTCAGGCTCTGTTGGGAGGCGTCAGCCTTTACGTTCTTTCGGCGGTTCGCGGCTACGTCGGCGGTGAAAGTCTGTGGTCCAAAGGGCAGAAAGACGCCATCTATTACCTCAATCTCTACGCAGACAGTCGCGACGAGACGATCTTTTTCAAGTACCAGAACGCGATTGCCGTGCCTCAAGGCGGTCACGAATTGCGTCTGGCGCTGGATCACCAGCCACCGAATATAGAGGCCGCGCGGCTCGGGATTCTCAAGGGTGGCAATCACCCGGACGATGTCTCCAGCCTGATTTGGCTGTACCTCAACTTCCGGCACTTCAGTTACCTTGAAAAAGCCATCGAACGCTGGACGGTCGGTGACGCGTACCTGGTGCGGCTCGATGACGTCGCGCGGGAAATGCATCAGGGCATCGTCGATAGCCAGGCCACTGATGCCGACATCCAGCGCTGGAAGCAGCAGATTCTAGTCATTAATGATGGCGTGACGCCCGCCGCCAAAGCGTTCAGCGATGCCTTGGGCGAGGGCTCGCGCATGATTCTGCGGCTGCTGCTGGCGACGAACCTCGCCACTGCGCTGGGCCTGATCGTGCTGGCCTTGTTGCGTACCCATAAACTGCTCAAGCAGCGCCATGCCTTCGCCGATGCCTTGCAGTTGGAGAAAGACCGGGCGCAGATCACGCTGCAATCGATTGGCGACGGGGTGATCACCACAGACGTCGAGGGCGCTATTGCTTACATGAATCCGGCTGCCGAGGCCTTGACTCACTGGAAGGCCGAACAGGCGGCGGGGTTGCCATTGGCAGCGCTGTTCAATTTGCTGGACGAGAATGCTCAGAGCGACGGTTTTACCTTGATCGAGCATATTTTGAGCGGTCAGCTCTGCGGCGGCAGTGAACATTCCAAACTGATCCAGCGCCTGGATGGCAGCACGGTTTCGGTCACCCTGGTCGGCGCGCCGATCCGTAACATGGACAAGGTCAGTGGCACCGTGCTGGTGCTGCATGACATGACCCAGGAACGGCAGTACATCGCCAATCTGTCCTGGCAGGCGACCCATGATGCCTTGACCGGGTTAGCCAACCGTCGCGAATTCGAATATCGCCTCGAACAGGCGCTGCATAACCTGGTGCGACAGGGGGGGCGCCACGTCTTGATGTTCCTCGATCTGGATCAATTCAAACTGGTCAACGACACCTGCGGTCATGCCGCGGGCGACGAGTTGTTGCGGCATATTTGTGCGTTGCTGCAATCAGGTTTGCGCGAAGGCGACACCCTGGCTCGATTGGGTGGCGACGAGTTCGGCATTTTGTTGGAAAACTGTGCGCCGGAAGCGGCCGAGAAAATCGCCGAAGGCCTGCGCCAGACTGTGCAGAATCTGCACTTTGTCTGGAAAGGCCGGCCGTTCGTGACCACCGTGAGCATCGGTCTGGTGCACGTGACCCAGAGTCCGGCCACCCTCGAAGCCTCACTGCGTGCCGCTGACATGGCCTGTTACATGGCCAAGGAAAAGGGCCGCAACCGGGTTCAGGTCTATCACGCCGACGACTCTGAGCTGTCCCTGCGCTTTGGCGAAATGGCCTGGGTGCAGCGACTGCACATGGCATTGGAAGAAGACCGCTTCTGCCTGTATGCCCAGGAAATTGCACCGCTGGGCCCTGGCGAGCAGAGCGGCGGGCATATCGAAATCCTGCTGCGACTGCATGACGAAGCCGGGCGCATGATTCTGCCGGACAGTTTCATTCCGGCCGCCGAGCGTTATGGTTTGATGACGTCGATCGATCGCTGGGTGGTGGAGAACGTTTTCAAGGTCATTGCCCAGTGCATTGCACTGGAGCGCCAAGGGCCGCTGGCCATGTGTGCGATAAATCTGTCAGGTATTACTATCGGAGATGAGGCGTTTCTGGACTTTCTTCGTGAACAGTTTGTTGCATATTCAATTCCACCTGAAATGATTTGTTTTGAAATTACAGAAACCAGCGCGATTGCGAATTTGCCGAGCGCAATCAGATTTATCAATGAACTCAAAGGCTTAGGTTGCAACTTTTCATTGGATGACTTCTGCGCCGGTATGTCCTCATTCGCTTACTTGAAACATTTACCTGTAGACTTCCTGAAGATCGACGGGAGTTTCGTAAAGGATATGCTGGACGACCCGATTAACCGCGCCATGGTCGAAGTGATCAACCACATCGGTCATGTCATGGGTAAGCGCACGATTGCCGAGTTCGTTGAAACACCTCAGATCGAGCAGGCATTGCTGGAGATCGGAGTGGATTACGCTCAAGGGTATGTGATTGAACGCCCGCATCTGTTTACCTGGGATAGTTTGCAAAGTCGTCCTGCCAGGCCCCGCCCTTTGTTATTCAAGGCGCCCGGCACGTTCCGTTGAAACCTCTTGTCGATCTAAAAAATCACAATCAAAAGGAGCGCGACAGTGATCGACACATTCAACCGAACCGGACCCCTCATGGAAGCTGCAAGTTACCCCGCCTGGGCTCAGCAATTGATTCAGGATTGCAGCGAGAGCAAGCGCCGGGTTGTCGGACACGAACTGTATCAGCGCATGCGCGATAACAAGCTCAGCGCAAAAACCATGCGTCAGTACCTCATTGGTGGCTGGCCGGTGGTCGAACAGTTCGCGTTATACATGGCACAGAACCTGACGAAGACCCGTTTTGCGCGCCACCCTGGCGAAGACATGGCGCGTCGCTGGCTGATGCGCAACATTCGCGTCGAACTGAATCATGCCGATTACTGGGTGCACTGGAGCCGTGCTCACGGTGTCAGCCTGGAGGATCTGCAAGCGCAACAGGTTGCCCCTGAGCTTCACGCGTTGAGCCACTGGTGCTGGCACACCAGTTCGTCGGACTCGCTGATCGTGGCCATCGCCGCCACCAACTACGCCATCGAGGGGGCGACCGGGGAGTGGTCGGCACTGGTCTGTTCCAATGGCGTCTACGCGGCCTCGTTCCCTGAGGAAGATCGCAAGCGAGCCATGAAGTGGTTGAAGATGCATGCCCAGTACGACGATGCCCATCCTTGGGAAGCGCTGGAAATCATCTGCACCCTGGCGGGGATGAACCCGAGCCAATCCCTGCAGATGGAATTGCGCCAGGCGGTCTGCAAAAGTTACGACTACATGTACCTGTTCCTGGAGCGTTGCATGCAGTTGGAACTGGCAGGAAAAGCCCCGGTAGCCCGTGAGCGGATGGCGTTGGCCGAAAGCTAAAAAATCGCAGCCTTCGGCAGCCCGCAGGAGCCGTCGAAGGCTGCGATCTCTTCAAAAATACCTAACCCGCCATCGTCAACCGGTTACGCCCCTCGCGCTTGGCCACATACAACGCACTGTCGGCTCGTCGCAACAGGCTCTCGGCAGACTCGCCGGGCAGCAGGGTCGAGCAACCCAGGCTGACCGTCAGTTCGATCACCTTGCCGTCGGCCGCATAGTCCTGGGCCTGCGCCGCAAACCGCAGACGTTCGCCGACCATGGCCGCGGCTTCACGGTTGGTGTTGGACAGCAGGATCAGGAACTCTTCGCCTCCAAACCGGAACACCATGTCCACGTTGCGCAACTGGCTTTTGATCGAGGCTGCGACGGACTTGAGCACTTCATCGCCGGCACTGTGTCCGTAGGTGTCGTTGATCTGTTTGAAGTGATCGATGTCCAGCATCAGCAGCGACAGGGGTTGCGAGTGCCGTCGTGACATCTCGATTTCCCGATGCAGCGTTTGATCCATCGCGATGCGATTGCCCGTGTCTGTCAGCGGGTCGCGCAGGGCGCTTTGAGTGGCAGCACGGTAAAGCAAGGCATTGCGCATCGGAAAGAGAAGCGCCGACAGCAGCGACTCCAGATGGCCTTGTTCTTCATCGCTGAAGCGTTGATTGCGGCGAAACACCAGCTCACCCAATTGCTCGCCTTCGTGGCTGAGGCTGTAGCTGATTGAATGATGACCCCGCTGGCCGAATTGCAGGCGCAAGTCGCTGGGCTGATGCTCATAACTCAAGGCATCCAGTGGCACAAGGCGCTGAATTTCGCGGAAGAAAAGTCCGAGAATGCGTTGCGGCTCAAGACTGGTTTGCAGTTGCAGGCCCAGCTCCTGGCGCAACTGCGCAAGACTGACGGGCCGCCCCAGGAGGGGAGGCTGCTGACCAAAGCCCAGGCGCTGCAATTTGGCACTGTCGAAGTCAATTGCGTTGGTCTGGGAAGGTGATTTCATATGGCGTGAGCCCCTAAGCAGTAAGGCTGTCTTACAGGCTGGGTGAGAGCGGCTCTGGGCTGCGCGTCATACTGGTCCATCAGTCCCGTAGGACATTTGGCACGAGTTTAATCCGCTTTGCCGAAGATTAGTAACCTCTCGGCTAAAGCGCCGCCTCCGTCTGCTTTCACACGGCGTGTCTGAGTGAAATTAGAGCGAAAGTCGTGCCATTGCGTTCAGTCGAATAAAAAGCGTTCCAAATCAAAAGACTGGAAGGTTTTGCCAGGGAGGTCGCTGCGCGCGGTGTCATTTGTTTGACTTGAAACAGAGGTAGTTATCCGCGGATTTGAATGCCGCGGCGGGAAGCCGTCGCGGCACAAAAGCGACGCACGGGCGTTACTGAGCGTCGAACGCCTGGCCATTGATGCCGGTACTGTCCGGACCCATCAGGTAAAGGTAGACCGGCATGATCTCCTCGGGTGTCGGGTTGTTCAGCGGATTTTCCCCGGGGTAGGCCTGAGCGCGCATGCTGGTGCGGGTGGCGCCGGGGTTGATGCTGTTGGCGCGCACAGGGGCCACTGTGTCTACTTCGTCGGCCAGGGTTTGCATCAGGCCTTCGGTGGCGAATTTGGAAACACCGTAAGCGCCCCAGTACGCACGACCCTTGCGGCCAACGCTGCTGGAGGTGAACACCACCGAGGCATCCTGAGACAGCTTGAGCAACGGCAGAAGGGTGCTGGTGAGCATGAACATGGCGTTGACGTTGACCTGCATGACGCGCATGAAGTTCTCGCCGGACAACTGTTCGATCGGCGTGCGTGGGCCAATGATCGAGGCGTTGTGCAGCAAACCGTCGAGGTGGCCGAACTCGGTCTCGATCATTGCCGCCAGTTCATCGTATTGGTGGGGCAGGGCGGTTTCCAGGTTGAACGGGATCACGACCGGTTGTGGATGCCCGGCCGCCTCGATCTCGTCATAGACCTGAGTCAGGTTGGCTTCGGTCTTGCCCAGCAACAGCACGGTGGCGCCGTGGGCGGCGTAGGTTTTCGCAGCGGCGGCACCGATGCCGCGGCCAGCGCCGGTGACCAGGATAATCCGGTCCTTGAGCAGTTCAGGGCGGGCGGAATAATCAAACATAAAAAACCTCAACTCAAAAATGCGGACCCTGTAGGAGCCAGGCTTGCCGGCGAAGGCGTATCCAGAATCGCCATCGCCGGCAAGCCTGGCTCCTACAAAAGCATCTCAACTCAGCAACTGCACAAAGCGCTATCGAGCACCTGGCGCAACTCCAGCGGATGATCGACCACCACATCCGCGCCCCAATGCCGCGGGTTATCGTCCGGATGAATATAGCCATAGGTCACGGCGGCAGTCTTGGTGCCGGCATCACGCCCGGACTCGATATCGCGCAGGTCATCGCCGACAAACAGCACGCTGGCCGGGTCCAGGTCGAGCATCTTGCACGCCAGGATCAACGGCTCCGGGTCCGGTTTGCTGTTCTTTACATGATCCGGGCAGATCAGCAGCGCCGAACGCTCGGCCAGCCCCAGTTGCTGCATGATCGGCTCGGCAAAACGCAGCGGCTTGTTGGTGACCACGCCCCAGATCAGGTTGGCTTTCTCGATGTCGGCCAGCAATTGGCCCATGCCGTCGAAGAGTTTGCTGTGAACCGCGCAACCTTTGACATAGCGTTCCAGAAACTCCAGGCGCAGCTCCTCGAAGCCCGGCGATTCCGGGTCCATGGAAAAGGTCACTGCGACCATCGCCTTGGCGCCGCCGGAGATTTCGTCACGGATGTGTTTGTCGTTCATCGGCGGCAAACCACGGTCAGCACGCATCGCCTGGC
Source organism: Pseudomonas frederiksbergensis (assembly GCF_017114915.1). GTDB lineage: Bacteria > Pseudomonadota > Gammaproteobacteria > Pseudomonadales > Pseudomonadaceae > Aquipseudomonas > Aquipseudomonas frederiksbergensis_I. The sequence continues at coordinate 18,979 of NZ_JAAUOE010000051.1, read as the reverse complement.
AGATGGCAATGAAGTCCGGCGCGGTGTCGAGCAGGGTGCCGTCCATGTCGAAAAGAACTGCTCTGATACGCATCGGCTTACTCCTCGCGCAGGGTCTGGATCATGTAGTTGACGTCGACATCGGCCGCCAGTTTGTAGTGCTTGGTCAGCGGATTGTAGGTCAGGCCGATGATGTCCTTGACGGTCAGGCCGGCCATGCGGCTCCAGGCGCCAAGCTCCGAGGGGCGGATGAACTTCTTGAAGTCGTGGGTGCCGCGCGGCAGCAGCTTCATGATGTATTCGGCGCCGACGATGGCGAACAGGTAGGCCTTCGGGTTGCGGTTGATGGTGGAGAAGAACACCTGGCCGCCAGGCTTGACCATACGGAAGCAGGCGCGGATCACCGAGGACGGATCTGGCACGTGTTCGAGCATTTCCAGGCAGGTCACCACATCGAATTGCTCGGGCATTTCTTCAGCCAGCGCTTCGGCGGTGATTTGCCGGTATTCGACGTTTACGCCGGATTCCAGTTGATGCAACTGCGCGACCGCCAGCGGCGCTTCGCCCATGTCGATACCCATCACGGTGGCGCCGCGTTGGGCCATGGCTTCGCTGAGGATGCCGCCGCCGCAGCCGACGTCGAGGACTTTCTTGCCGGCCAGGTTGACGCGCTCGTCGATCCAGTTGACCCGCAGCGGGTTGATGTCGTGCAGCGGTTTGAATTCGCTCTCGCGGTCCCACCAGCGATGGGCCAGGGCTTCGAATTTGGCGATTTCGGCGTGGTCGACGTTGCTCATGGTGTCAGTCCTCTAAAACTTGAAAAATCCTGTTGCCCCGGTTTTGGTCCAGGGTGCTTACGATTCGGTATGGCCGCTGATGCGCTGGCCCCAGGCCTTGGCGGTGGCGCACAGTTGCGCTTCATCCAGGTGGGTCAGGCGGCGGTCGTCGAGCAGTTGCTTGCCGGCGACCCAAAGGTGTTTCACGCAGTCGCGGCCGGTGGCATAGATCAGTTGCGAAACCGGGTCGTAGACCGGTTGCTGCGCCAGGCCCGACAGGTCGAATGCGACGATGTCCGCCGCTTTGCCGACTTCCAGCGAGCCCGTTTCAGTTTCGATTCCCAGCGCGCGGGCGCCATTGAGCGTGGCCATGCGCAGCGCGCGATGGGCGTCCAGTGCGGTGGCCGAACCGGCGACGGCTTTGGCCAGCAGCGCGGCGGTGCGGGTTTCGCCGAGCAGGTCCAGGTCATTATTGCTGGCCGCGCCATCGGTGCCGACCGCCACATTGACCCCAGCCTGCCACAAGCGCTCGATCGGGCAGAAACCGCTGGCCAGCTTCAGGTTCGACTCCGGGCAATGAATCACATTGGTGTTACTTTCTACCAGCAGCACCAGGTCTTCATCGCTGATCTGGGTCATGTGAACGGCCTGGAAGCGCGGCCCGAGCAGGCCCAGGCGGCCGAGGCGCGCCAGCGGGCGTTCGCCGCGCTGCGCCACCGACTGCTGCACTTCGAAGGCGGTTTCATGGACGTGCATGTGAATCGAGGCGTCCAGCTCTTCGGCGATCACCCGGATTTTTTCCAGGTTTTCGTCGCCCACGGTGTACGGGGCATGGGGGCCGAAGGTGACTTTGATCCGTTCGTGATGCTTGAGATCGCCGAATAATTCGACGCCCTGACGAATGGCTTCATCCGCCGTGCTGGCGCCTGGAATCGGGAAATCGAGGATCGGAATGGCGATCTGGGCGCGAATGCCGCTGTTATGCACGCGTTCGCTGGCGACCTTCGGGAAAAAATACATGTCAGAGAAGCAGGTGATGCCGCCCTTGATCTGCTCGGCAATGGCCAAGTCAGTGCCATCACGTACGAAAGCCTCGTCGACCCACTTGGCTTCTGCCGGCCAGATATGGTTTTCCAGCCAGGTCATCAGCGGCAGGTCGTCGGCCAGGCCGCGGAACAGCGTCATTGCCGCATGCCCGTGGGCATTGATCAGGCCGGGGCCGAGCAACATGCCCGGTAACTCGCGCACTTCGCTTGCGTTAAGCTTCAAGGCCGCGGCGCGCGGGCCGATAAAGACGATACGCCCGTCGCGGATGCCCAAGGCATGCTCTTTGAGGACCACGCCAGCCGGTTCGACAGGTACCAGCCAGGTCGGCAGCAATAATAGGTCGAGCGCAGCGGTGGGGGTCGGCATCGAGGGTTGGTTCCAGTGCTTTTGTAAAGGATGGCGAAGTATACCCGAGCGTCTTCGCGGGGGGATCGCTATAATCGGCGGCTTTTGTTTATGAGTGCGGGGTGTGGGATGCGCGATCGACTGTTGGCTGCGGAGAAGGTGAAGGCCATCGATTGGCGTGATGGCGCACTGTACCTGCTGGATCAGCGTATTTTGCCGTTCGAGGAAACCTGGATCGCCTATACCAGCGCTGCGGGTGTGGCCGAGGCCATTCGCTCGATGGTGGTGCGCGGCGCGCCGGCCATTGGCATCAGTGCCGCCTATGGCGTAGTGCTGGCGGCCCGCGCCCGTCTTGCCGAAGGCGGCGACTGGCAAGCGGCGCTCGAAGAAGATTTCGCGCTGCTGGCCGATTCCCGTCCGACCGCGGTCAACCTGTTCTGGGCCTTGGGTCGCATGCGCGAGCGGCTTGAGCGCTTGAAGGATCAGGCCGATCCGCTGGCGCTGCTGGAGGCCGAAGCCCTCGCCATTCATGAAAGTGATCGCGAAGCCAACCTGACCATGGCTCAGTTGGGCGTTGACCTGATCCGCAAACATCAGGGCAACGCCCAGGCGATCCTCACGCATTGCAACACCGGCGCACTGGCCACCGGCGGCTTCGGCACGGCGCTGGGGGTGATTCGCGGGGCGTTCATCGAAGGCATGGTCGAGCGCGTCTATGCCGACGAAACCCGTCCATGGCTGCAGGGTTCGCGATTGACCGCATGGGAGTTGGCCAATGAAGGCATTCCCGTGACGTTAAATGCCGACTCCGCCGCCGCGCACATCATGAAAACCAAGGGCGTGACCTGGGTGATCGTTGGCGCCGACCGCATCACCGCCAATGGCGATGTGGCGAACAAGATCGGCACCTACCAATTGGCGGTCAACGCCATGCACCACGGCGTGCGTTTCATGGTGGTGGCGCCGAGTTCGACCATCGACATGAACCTGGCCAGCGGCGACGAGATTCCCATCGAAGAGCGTGATGGCCGCGAGTTGCTGGAAGTCGGCGGCAAGCGGGTGGGGGCGGATGTGGAAGCGTTCAATCCGGTGTTCGACGTGACCCCGGCCGACCTGATCGATGCAATCGTCACCGAAAAAGGCATCGTCGAGCGCCCGGACACCGCGAAAATGGCCCAGTTGATGTGCCGCAAGCGTCTGCATTGATGATCTGTTTTGCCTGATAAATCGCCTTCGCGGGCAAGCCTCGCTCCTACAGGTTCGATGATTCTGTAGGCGCGAGGCTTGCCCGCGAAGAACGATGACGCGATCTACCTTGCCTGATAGCCGCAATTTGGCGTGCGAATCGGGCTTGATGATCCCTCTAAGCCCCTCTCGTCCCTTTCAAGCCTGTCACCGGTCAACTAACTATGCTCCATGCGCATCTGGGGGATAGGTGCGTGGCGGCTCTTGTGATAACATCCGGCGGTTTCCAGGGTAGCCTGATGTGGCTGCCTTTACTGCGCAGATCCATGGCATAACTCGTTGATTTGTCGTAAGTCGGTGCACGGCACTCAGTCTGCATCGGCGAGCTTCGTTCGTCCCATATGGATGTGACGAAGTTTCACCAGAAAAAGGAATCAGGCTTCTCATGGGCGAACTGGCCAAAGAAATCCTCCCGGTCAATATCGAAGACGAGCTGAAGCAGTCCTACCTCGACTACGCGATGAGCGTGATTGTCGGGCGGGCACTGCCGGATGCGCGCGATGGCTTGAAGCCCGTGCACCGGCGTGTACTGTTCGCGATGAGCGAGCTGGGCAACGACTTCAACAAGCCGTACAAGAAATCTGCCCGTGTGGTCGGTGACGTGATCGGTAAGTATCACCCTCACGGTGATACCGCGGTGTACGACACCATCGTTCGGATGGCGCAGCCATTCTCGCTGCGTTACCTGCTGGTAGACGGTCAGGGCAACTTCGGTTCGGTGGACGGCGACAACGCCGCGGCCATGCGATACACCGAAGTGCGCATGACCAAGCTGGCGCACGAGCTGCTGGCCGACCTGCATAAAGAAACCGTGGACTGGGTGCCCAACTACGACGGCACCGAGATGATCCCCGCGGTCATGCCGACCAAGATCCCCAACCTGCTGGTCAACGGCTCCAGCGGTATCGCCGTGGGCATGGCGACCAACATTCCGCCGCACAACCTCGGTGAAGTCATCGACGGTTGCCTGGCACTCATCGACAACCCGGAACTGACCGTCGATGAGTTGATGCAATACATCCCCGGTCCGGACTTCCCGACCGCCGCGATCATCAACGGTCGCGCCGGTATCATCGAAGCCTACCGCACCGGTCGCGGACGCATTTACATGCGTGCCCGTTCGATCATCGAAGACATCGACAAGGTCGGTGGTCGTCAGCAGATCGTCATCACCGAACTTCCTTACCAGCTGAACAAGGCCCGTCTGATCGAGAAGATCGCCGAGCTGGTCAAGGAGAAGAAGCTCGAGGGCATCACCGAGCTGCGCGACGAGTCCGACAAGGACGGTATGCGCGTCGTGATCGAATTGCGTCGCGGCGAAGTGCCTGAGGTGATCCTCAACAACCTTTACGCCCAGACCCAGCTGCAAAGCGTTTTCGGCATCAACATCGTCGCGCTGATCGATGGTCGTCCGCGGATCCTCAACCTCAAGGACCTGCTGGAAGCCTTCGTTCGTCACCGTCGCGAAGTCGTTACCCGCCGTACCGTGTTCGAACTGCGCAAAGCGCGTGAACGTGGCCATATCCTGGAAGGCCAGGCGGTTGCCCTGTCGAACATCGACCCGGTCATTGCCCTGATCAAGGCTTCGCCGACCCCGTCGGAAGCCAAGGAAGCGCTGATCAGCACGCCGTGGGAATCCTCCGCCGTGGTCGCGATGGTCGAGCGTGCCGGTGCCGACTCGTGCCGCCCGGAAAACCTCGATCCGCAATACGGTCTGCGCGACGGCAAGTACTTCCTGTCGCCGGAACAGGCGCAAGCCATCCTGGAGCTGCGTCTGCACCGCTTGACTGGTCTGGAGCACGAAAAGCTGCTGGCCGAGTATCAAGAGATCCTCAACCAGATCGGCGAGCTGATCCGCATCCTCAACAGCGCCACGCGCCTGATGGAAGTGATCCGCGAAGAGCTGGAAGTGATTCGCGCCGAGTACGGCGATGTGCGTCGCACCGAGATTCTCGATGCCCGTCTCGACCTGACCCTGGGCGACATGATCCCGGAAGAAGGCCGCGTCGTGACCATTTCCCATGGTGGCTATGCCAAGACCCAGCCGTTGGCGGCGTACCAGGCCCAGCGTCGTGGCGGTAAAGGCAAATCGGCCACCGGCGTCAAGGATGAGGACTACATCGCTCACCTGCTGGTCGCCAACAGCCATACCACGCTGTTGCTGTTCTCCAGCAAGGGCAAGGTGTACTGGCTGAAAACCTACGAAATTCCGGAAGCGTCCCGTGCTGCCCGTGGTCGTCCGCTGGTCAATCTGCTGCCGCTGGACAGTGATGAATACATCACCACCATGCTGCCGGTCGAGGAATACACCGAGGGTCACTTCATCTTCATGGCCACCGCCAAGGGCACCGTGAAGAAGACCCCGCTGGAGTCCTTCAGCCGTCAACGCAGCGTTGGCCTGATCGCGCTGGAACTGGATGAAGGCGACGTGCTGATCTCCGCCGCCATTACCGATGGCGAGCGCGAAGTCATGCTGTTCTCCGACGGCGGCAAGGTGACTCGCTTCAAGGAAACCGACGTTCGCGCCATGGGGCGTACCGCTCGCGGTGTCCGCGGCATGCGTCTGCCGGAAGGCCAGAAGCTGATTTCCATGCTGATCCCGGAAGAAGGCAGTCAGATCCTCACCGCTTCGGCGCGTGGTTTCGGCAAGCGCACCGCGATCACTGAGTTCCCTGAGTACAAGCGTGGCGGTCAGGGCGTTATCGCCATGGTCAGCAACGAGCGTAACGGTCGTCTGGTCGGCGCGGTTCAGGTGCTCGACGGTGAAGAGATCATGCTGATTTCCGACCAGGGTACGTTGGTTCGTACCCGCGTCGACGAAGTGTCCAGCCTGGGTCGTAACACCCAGGGCGTGACCCTGATCAAACTGGCCAGCGATGAAACGCTGGTGGGCCTGGAGCGGGTTCAGGAGCCGTCGGAAGTCGAAGGCGAAGAGCTGGAAGGCGAAGGGCTTGAAGGTGAAGAGGGTGCAGTGTTCGACGGTGAAGTCGTGATCGACGAGGTTGCCGAAGACCAGCAACTCGACGCCGCCGCCGACGAAGAACCGCAGGAGTAAGCGAGCAAGCAGGGGGCGGATGAAGATTCGCCCCCTTGTTGTTTGTCCTGTTTGAAAATTTGCGACACTGCACAGGATCGTTCCCACGCTCTGCGTGGGAATGCCGCTCGGGACGCTCCGCGTCCCATGACGCAGAGCGTCATTGGATGCATTCCCACACAGAGCGTGGGAACGATCATCCGCAGACCGAAAGATTTAAGTGACCACCAAATCAGAGCGAGATTGGATGTGAGCAAGAGAGCCTATAACTTCTGTGCCGGTCCTGCGGCGCTTCCCGAAGCTGTCCTGAAGCGCGCTCAGGCGGAACTCCTTGATTGGCACGGCAAGGGCCTGTCGGTCATGGAAATGAGCCATCGCAGCGATGAGTTCGTGTCCATTGCCACCAAGGCCGAGCAGGATCTGCGTGATCTGCTGAATATCCCCTCGAACTATAAAGTGCTGTTTCTGCAAGGTGGCGCCAGCCAGCAGTTTGCTCAGATTCCGCTGAACCTGTTGCCCGAAGGTCGCACCGCCGACTATATCGACACCGGTATCTGGTCGCAGAAAGCGATGGAAGAAGCCTCGCGCTACGGCCACGTCAATGTTGCCGCAACCGCCAAGCCTTACGACTATTTCGCGATTCCCGGTCAGAACGAATGGAGCCTGTCCAAGGACGCGGCCTACGTTCACTACGCGCCGAACGAAACCATCGGCGGCCTGGAATTCCAGTGGATCCCGGAAACCGGTGATGTGCCGCTGGTCGCCGACATGTCTTCGGACATCCTGTCGCGTCCAGTCGATGTTTCGCGCTTCGGCATGATCTACGCCGGCGCCCAGAAAAACATCGGTCCGAGCGGCATCGTCGTGAACATCGTTCGCGAAGACCTGCTGGGTCACGCCCGTTCCATTTGCCCTACCATGCTCAACTATAAAGTCGCGGCCGATAACGGCTCGATGTACAACACCCCGCCAACCCTGGCCTGGTACTTGTCCGGTCTGGTGTTCGAGTGGCTGAAAGAGCAGGGTGGTGTCGAAGCTATTGGCAAGCTCAATGAAGTGAAGCAGCGCACGTTGTACGACTTCATCGACGCCAGCGGCTTGTACAGCAACCCGATCAACAAGTCGGACCGCTCGTGGATGAACGTGCCGTTCCGTCTGGCTGACGATCGTCTGGACAAGCCGTTCCTGGCCGGTGCCGACGAACGTGGCCTGCTGAACCTCAAGGGTCACCGTTCCGTAGGTGGCATGCGTGCCTCCATCTATAACGCCGTCGATATCGTTGCGGTCAACGCACTGGTTTCGTACATGGCAGAGTTCGAGAAGGAACACGGCTAATGTCTGAGCAAGAACTCAAGGCACTGCGCCTTCGCATTGACGCTCTGGACGAAAAAGTCCTGGAGCTGATCAGTGAGCGCGCACGCTGCGCCCAGGAAGTTGCGCGAGTAAAGATGGCCTCGCTGGCCGAAGGCGAAGTGCCGGTGTTCTATCGTCCTGAGCGCGAAGCTCAGGTGCTCAAGCGCGTGATGGAGCGTAACCAGGGGCCGCTGGGCAACGAAGAGATGGCGCGGCTGTTCCGCGAAATCATGTCCTCGTGCCTGGCCCTCGAGCAGCCGCTGAAAGTAGCTTACCTCGGCCCTGAAGGTACCTTCACTCAGGCTGCGGCCATGAAGCACTTCGGTCATGCGGTGATCAGCAAGCCAATGGCGGCGATCGACGAAGTGTTCCGTGAAGTGGCGGCCGGTGCGGTGAACTTTGGCGTGGTCCCGGTGGAAAACTCCACCGAGGGCGCGGTCAACCACACCCTCGACAGCTTCCTCGAGCACGACATGGTGATCTGTGGCGAAGTCGAGCTGCGCATCCACCACCACCTGTTGGTCGGCGAAAACACCAAGACCGACAGCATCAGTCGCATCTATTCCCACGCCCAGTCCCTGGCCCAGTGCCGCAAATGGCTGGATGCCCATTACCCGAATGTCGAGCGCGTGGCGGTGTCCAGCAACGCCGAAGCGGCCAAGCGGGTCAAGGGTGAGTGGAACTCGGCGGCGATTGCCGGCGACATGGCTGCTGGCCTTTACGGGTTGACCCGTCTGGCCGAAAAAATCGAGGATCGCCCGGACAACTCCACGCGATTCCTGATGATCGGTAACCAGGAAGTGCCGCCAACCGGCGACGACAAGACCTCGATCATCGTCTCCATGAGCAACAAGCCCGGCGCGCTCCACGAATTGCTGGTGCCGTTCCACGACAATGGTATCGACCTGACACGGATCGAGACCCGTCCGTCGCGCAGCGGTAAATGGACCTACGTGTTCTTCATCGACTTCGTCGGCCACCACCGCGACCCGCTGGTCAAAGGTGTGCTGGAAAAGATCAGTCAGGAAGCAGTGGCACTCAAAGTGCTGGGTTCCTACCCGAAAGCAGTTCTCTAAGGGGGTAGCAAATGAGTGGCAACTTCCTCGCTCTGGCGCAGCCGGGCGTGCAACAACTTTCGCCTTACGTTCCGGGCAAACCCGTGGACGAGCTGGCCCGTGAGCTGGACCTCGATCCGGCCAGCATCGTCAAACTGGCGAGCAATGAAAACCCGCTGGGCGCCAGTCCCAAGGCACTGGCAGCGATTCGCGAAGAGCTCGCCGAGCTGACCCGCTATCCGGACGGCAACGGCTTTGCCCTCAAGACCCTGCTCGCCGATCAGTGCCGCGTCGAGCTGAACCAGGTAACGCTGGGCAATGGCTCCAACGACATTCTGGAACTGGTCGCTCGTGCCTATCTGGCACCGGGCCTGAACGCGGTGTTCAGTGAGCATGCGTTTGCGGTCTATCCGATCGTGACCCAGGCCGTTGGCGCCCAGGCAAAAGTGATCCCGGCCAAAGACTGGGGCCATGATCTGCCGGCCATGCTGGCCGCGATCGATGCCGATACCCGCGTGGTATTCATCGCCAATCCGAACAACCCCACCGGGACCTGGTTCGACGCCGAGGCGCTGGATGAATTCCTGCAGGACGTACCGGCCCATGTGCTGGTAGTGCTGGACGAAGCCTACATCGAGTACGCCGAAGGCAGCGACTTGCCGGATGGCCTGGACTATCTGGCCGCTTATCCGAACCTGCTGGTTTCGCGCACGTTCTCCAAGGCCTACGGCTTGGCATCGTTGCGGGTCGGCTACGGTTTGTCTTCGGCCATCGTCGCCGATGTGCTCAATCGCGTGCGTCAACCGTTCAATGTCAACAGTCTCGCCCAGGCCGCCGCGTGTGCTGCGCTGCAAGATGTCGAGTACCTGGCTGAAAGCCGTCGCCTGAACGAGTCCGGCATGCGGCAGTTGGAAGCGGGTTTCCGTGAGCTGGGCCTGAGCTGGATTCCATCCAAGGGCAACTTCATCTGTGTCGATCTGGGGCGCGTCGCTGCTCCGGTGTTCGAGGGGTTGCTGCGCGAAGGCGTGATCGTGCGTCCGGTGGCCAACTACGGCATGCCGAACCATCTGCGCATCACCATCGGTTTGCCAGCGGAAAACAGCCGCTTCCTTGAGGCGCTGACCAAGGTTTTGGCCCGTGGTTGATGTCACTGCATTGCAATCTGCTCAACCTATGATCGGTCGCCTGGTGGTGATCGGTCTGGGGTTGATCGGCGGTTCGTTTGCCAAGGGCTTGCGTGAAAGCGGTCTGTGCCGCGAGGTGGTCGGGGTTGATCTCGATCCGCAATCACGCAAGCTGGCGGTCGAGTTGGGTGTGGTGGATCGCTGCGAAGAAGACCTGGCGGCGGCTTGTCAGGGCGCGGACGTGATTCAGCTGGCGGTACCGATCCTGGCCATGGAGAAGTTGCTCGCGCTGTTGGCGGGCATGGATCTGGGGCAGGCGATTCTGACCGATGTCGGCAGTGCCAAGGGCAATGTGGTGCGCGCGGCGACCGAGGCGTTTGGCGGCATGCCGGCGCGTTTCGTGCCGGGGCATCCAATCGCCGGTTCCGAGCAGAGCGGGGTGGAGGCCTCCAATGCCGAACTGTTCCGTCGCCATAAAGTGATTCTGACGCCGCTGGATCAGACCGATCCGGCCGCGCTGGCGGTGGTCGACCGGTTGTGGCGCGAACTGGGCGCCGACGTCGAGCACATGCAGGTCGAGCGTCACGACGAGGTGTTGGCGGCGACCAGCCATTTGCCGCACTTGCTGGCGTTCGGTTTGGTCGATTCGTTGGCCAAACGCAATGAAAATCTTGAGATCTTCCGTTACGCTGCGGGCGGTTTCCGCGATTTCACAAGAATCGCCGGTAGCGACCCGGTCATGTGGCACGACATCTTCCTCGCCAACCGCGAAGCTGTCCTGCGCACACTCGATACATTTCGCAGCGACCTCGACGCCTTGCGCGACGCGGTCGATGCAGGGGATGGGCACCAATTGTTGGGCGTGTTCACGCGCGCCCGGGTTGCCCGCGAGCATTTCAGTAAAATCCTGGCCCGCCGGGCCTATGTGGACGCTATGAATTCCAACGATCTGATTTTCCTGGCACAACCTGGTGGCCGCCTGACTGGGCGGATTCGTGTACCGGGCGACAAATCGATTTCCCACCGCTCGATCATGCTCGGTTCCCTGGCCGAAGGCGTCACCGAAGTGGAAGGGTTCCTCGAGGGCGAAGACGCTCTGGCGACCCTGCAAGCTTTCCGCGACATGGGTGTCGTCATCGAAGGTCCGCACCACGGTCGTGTGACCATTCACGGCGTCGGCCTGCATGGCCTCAAGCCTGCACCGGGCCCGATCTATCTGGGCAACTCCGGCACCTCGATGCGTCTGCTGTCTGGCCTGTTGGCTGCGCAGAACTTCGACAGCACCCTGACCGGCGACGCTTCGCTGTCCAAGCGTCCGATGAATCGCGTGGCCAATCCGCTGCGCGAAATGGGTGCCGTGATCGAGACTGCCGCTGAAGGTCGTCCACCGATGACCATTCGTGGCGGCAACAAGCTAAAAGGCCTGACATACACCATGCCGATGGCCAGTGCCCAGGTTAAATCCTGCCTGCTGCTGGCGGGTCTGTACGCCGAAGGCAAGACCACGGTCACCGAGCCGGCACCGACTCGCGACCACACCGAGCGCATGCTGCGCGGTTTCGGCTATCCGGTGACCGTCAACGGCGCGACTGCCTCGGTCGAGTCTGGCCACAAGTTGACCGCGACTCACATTGAAGTGCCGGGCGATATCTCGTCGTCGGCGTTCTTCCTGGTGGCGGCGTCGATTGCCGAAGGTTCGGAGCTGGTGCTCGAGCACGTCGGCATCAACCCGACCCGCACCGGCGTAATCGACATCCTGCGCCTGATGGGCGCTGACATCACTCTGGAAAACCAGCGTGAAGTCGGTGGCGAGCCGGTAGCCGACCTGCGCGTACGGGCAGCTAAACTCAAAGGTATCGAGATTCCCGAAGCGCTGGTTCCACTGGCCATCGACGAGTTCCCGGTGCTGTTCGTGGCCGCGGCATGTGCCGAAGGGCGCACCGTACTGCGCGGCGCTGAAGAGCTGCGCGTGAAGGAATCGGACCGGATCCAGGTCATGGCGGACGGTTTGCTGGCGTTGGGCGTCAAGTGCGAGCCCACCCCGGACGGCCTCATCATCGACGGCGGTCAGATCGGCGGCGGTGAAGTGCACGGTCACGGCGATCACCGGATTGCCATGGCCTTCAGCGTGGCTTCGCTGCGCGCCACTGCACCGATCCGCATCCATGATTGCGCCAACGTTGCGACCTCGTTCCCGAACTTCCTTGCGTTGTGCGCGCAGGTCGGTATTCGTGTGGCACAAGAGGCTCAGTCGTGATCAGCATCGCACCGGTCATCACCATTGATGGGCCAAGCGGCTCTGGCAAAGGGACTGTCGCCGGGATGCTGGCCAAGCGCCTGGGCTGGAACCTGCTGGATTCCGGTGCACTTTATCGGTTGCTGGCTTTCGCGGCGCGTAACCATGGCGTCGATCTGACAAATGAGGAATTGCTCAAGAAGCTCGCCGCTCATCTGGATGTGCAGTTCATCGCGGCGACCGATGGTCAGCTGCAGCGCATTATTCTGGAAGGTGATGAAGTCAGCGATGTCATCCGTACCGAAAGTGTCGGCTCGGGTGCCTCTCAGGTGGCTGCATTGCCCGCCGTTCGTGAGGCGCTGCTGCAGCGCCAGCGGGCCTTTCGGGAATCGCCGGGTCTGGTGGCCGATGGTCGTGACATGGGGACGGTGGTATTTCCCGACGCGCCGTTGAAGATTTTCCTCACGGCCAGTGCCGAGGAGCGTGCGCGCCGACGCTACTTGCAGTTGAAGGGCAAAGTCGATGGTGTTAGTCTGTCGAGTCTGCTAGATGAGATACGTGCGCGCGATGAGCGTGACACCCAGCGAGCGGTAGCCCCGCTCAAGCCGGCGGCTGACGCCATACAGCTGGATTCCACGGAATTATCCATCGATCAGGTGCTGGAACGCATCATGAGCGAGATCGCCATTCGCGATATCGCCGGGTGACCAAGAGGGCCGCGGGGGACCAGTCATAGTCCTGCGGTGCTTCTTTTAAATGAAACTAACCCACATCGTCTGGGATGTGGAGATGGGCGTATTCTTCGCCCTTATCAACAGGAATTAAAATGAGCGAAAGCTTTGCGGAACTCTTTGAAGAAAGCCTAAAAACCCTGAACCTTCAGGCAGGCTCCATCATCACCGGTGTTATCGTTGATATCGATTACCAGGCTCGCTGGGTAACCGTTCACGCTGGCCTGAAGTCTGAAGCACTCATCCCGCTTGAGCAGTTCTACAACGACGCTGGCGAACTGAACATCAACGTCGGTGACGAAGTTCACGTTGCGCTGGACTCGGTTGAAGACGGCTTTGGTGAAACCAAGCTGTCCCGTGAAAAAGCCAAGCGCGCTGAATGCTGGATTGTTCTGGAAGCAGCCTTCGCAGCCGAAGAAGTGGTCAAGGGCGTTATCAACGGTAAGGTTAAAGGCGGCTTCACTGTCGACGTTAACGGCATCCGTGCGTTCCTGCCAGGTTCTCTGGTTGACGTCCGTCCAGTGCGCGACACCACGCACCTGGAAGGCAAAGAGCTGGAATTCAAGGTCATCAAGCTCGATCAGAAACGCAACAACGTTGTCGTTTCCCGTCGCAGCGTCCTCGAAGCCGAGAACTCCGCCGAGCGTGAAGCTCTGCTGGAATCCCTGCAGGAAGGCCAACAAGTCAAAGGTATCGTCAAGAACCTCACCGATTACGGCGCATTCGTCGATCTGGGTGGCGTCGATGGCCTGCTGCACATTACCGACATGGCTTGGAAGCGTATCAAGCATCCTTCCGAAATCGTCAACGTTGGCGACGAGATCGATGTCAAGGTTCTGAAGTACGATCGCGAACGCAATCGTGTTTCCCTGGGCCTCAAGCAGCTGGGCGAAGATCCATGGGTTGCTATCAAAGCCCGTTACCCAGAAAGCACTCGCGTTACCGCTCGTGTAACCAACCTGACCGACTACGGCTGCTTCGCTGAGCTGGAAGAAGGCGTTGAAGGTCTGGTACACGTTTCGGAAATGGACTGGACCAACAAGAACATCCACCCTTCGAAAGTCGTACAAGTCGGCGACGAAGTGGAAGTCATGGTTCTGGACATCGACGAAGAGCGTCGTCGTATCTCCCTCGGCATCAAGCAGTGCAAGTCCAACCCATGGGAAGACTTCTCTGGCCAGTTCAACAAGGGCGATAAAATCTCCGGCACCATCAAGTCGATCACCGATTTCGGTATCTTCATTGGTCTGGACGGCGGCATCGACGGTCTGGTTCACCTGTCCGACATCTCCTGGAACGAAGTGGGCGAAGAAGCCGTACGCCGCTTCAAGAAAGGCGACGAGCTGGACACCGTTATCCTGTCGGTTGACCCAGAGCGCGAGCGCATCTCCCTGGGTATCAAGCAACTGGAAAGCGATCCGTTCTCCGAGTACGTTCAAGAGAACGACAAAGGCGCCATCGTTAAAGGCATCGTGAAAGAAGTTGACGCCAAAGGCGCCATCATCACTCTGGCCGACGATATCGAAGCGACTCTGAAAGCCTCCGAAATCAGCCGTGACCGCGTTGAAGACGCGCGCAACGTTCTGAAAGAAGGCGAAGAAGTAGAAGCCAAGATCATCAGCGTTGACCGCAAGAGCCGCGTAATCCAGCTCTCGATCAAGTCGAAAGACGTTGAAGACGAGAAAGAAGCTATCCAGAGCTTGAAAGACAAGCCTGCTGATAGCATCGCTGCTGGTCCTACCACTCTGGGCGACCTGTTGCGTGCACAAATGGAAAAACAGAACTGAGTTCTGTCAGACCATAAAAAAGGGCGACTTCGGTCGCCCTTTTTTGTGTCTGCAATTTGATGAATTCCCCAACAATCTTTCATTCATGAAACCAACGATCTGGATGGGCTGTCAGTTTCTTTATGTGGGGCAATCGTTGATTCAGGGCTAGTCTTGGTTTGAAGTGAACGACCGTCGGGCAGTGTGCCTGGTCTAAGGAAGTGAATGAACAAGCTCATTGTCGTGATAGTGGTAATGACATTGGCAGGTTGTACTACCAGCGCCAAGACTCATGCGGTGCGTGGGGTCAGTGGCATAGAGATCGATTGTTCAGGGCTGGGTTCGGGATGGGAGAGGTGCCACAAGCGAGCTGCCAGGGAGTGCAAGGGCGCGGGCTATAAAGTTGTCGTAAGGTCCGATGACGCAAAGGAGGAAGATGAATTCCCTTTTGGCTTCAATCCCGCGGGTTATCTGACACGCACCATGCTGGTTATCTGTAGGTGAATGCAGGGTTTGAGTAGTGTTCAGGTGCTCTGAAATCGGGCATCTCAGTGTCGGGAAAGAGATGTCAAGAACTCGGGCTGTTCAAATTCCTCCGGGCATGCTAAAACCTTTGAAGCGCTGATCTAGCTGCTTGAAAAAGAAGGGAAAAATATGACGAAGTCGGAGTTGATCGAACGAATTGTCACCCATCAAGGGCTACTCTCATCCAAGGATGTGGAGCTGGCCATCAAGACCATGCTTGAGCAAATGTCCCAATGCCTGGCCACAGGCGATCGAATTGAGATCCGTGGTTTTGGCAGCTTTTCACTGCACTATCGCGCACCGCGCGTAGGCCGCAATCCTAAAACCGGTCAGTCCGTCAGTCTCGACGGCAAATTCGTTCCGCATTTCAAGCCAGGCAAAGAACTGCGCGATCGCGTGAACGAAGAAGAGGAGGAGGGGCTTTGACAGCTGCTGCACTTCAAGGAACTGCCGATGCGTAACCTCAAGCGCGTACTTCTCGCTGTATTTATCCTGTTGCTCGTTCTGGCAATCCTGGCGTTCGTTCTTGAGAACCAGCAAGGCGTGTCATTGCTGTTTCTGGGGTGGGCGGGGCCACAGCTGCCAGTCTCGCTGATCATGGTGCTTGCGCTGCTGGTCGGCATGGTGATCGGGCCGATTCTTGGCTGGTTTCTGGGGCGTACATCCAGGGCTTCACGCAAGCGTCTCGTCTGACTACGACAAGCCCGTGGTATCGAATTTGCAGCGCAGCCTGTCCATATCCATTAGTAAAACCTTCATTAAGCTGTAAAATGCTGCGCTTGATCGATAGGAGTAATTCCCGTATCGGTTCAGAGTGGCTCTGTCAGAAGCCTCGGCTGACTTGATGGCTTTTGCATTCATGGATTAGACAGTGCGCGGTTGACGGCCCTGTCAGCAACTTAAGGGTATGGTTTCGCGTGAAAATTCTAGTAACCGGCGGCGCCGGGTTTATCGGCTCGGCAGTCATTCGTCATATCATCTCCAACACTAACGACTCTGTCGTTAACGTCGATAAGCTGACTTATGCCGGTAACCTTGAGTCGCTGGCCGAAGTCAGCCAGAACTCGCGTTACGTATTCGAACGCGTCGATATCTGCGACCGTGATCAGGTCGATCGTGTCCTGCGTGAACACCAACCGGATGCCATCATGCATCTGGCCGCAGAGTCCCATGTTGACCGCTCGATCTCCGGTCCGTCCGAGTTCATCCAGACCAACATCATCGGCACCTACACCTTGCTGGAAGCTGCACGCCATTATTGGGCAGCACTGGATGATGCGCGTAAAGCCAACTTCCGCTTCCACCATATCTCCACCGACGAAGTCTACGGAGACCTCGAAGGTCCGGAAGACCTCTTCACCGAAACCACGCCGTATCAGCCAAGCTCGCCATACTCGGCCAGCAAGGCCAGTTCCGATCACCTGGTTCGCGCCTGGAGCCGTACCTACGGCCTGCCGACCCTGGTCACCAACTGCTCGAACAACTACGGTCCCTGCCATTTCCCTGAGAAGTTGATCCCGCTGATCATTCTCAATGCACTGGAAGGCAAGCCGCTGCCGGTCTACGGCAAAGGCAACCAGGTCCGTGACTGGCTCTACGTCGAAGACCACGCCCGCGCCCTCTACAAAGTCGTGACTGAAGGCGTGATCGGCGAAACCTATAACATCGGCGGCCATAACGAGAAACAAAACATCGAAGTGGTGCACACCCTGTGCGCACTGCTCGACGAACTGCGTCCGGACTCCGCTCATCGCCCACACGCCAGCCTGATCACTTACGTTCAGGATCGCCCGGGCCACGACCAGCGCTATGCGATCGACGCCAGCAAAATTCAGCGCGAGCTGGGTTGGACACCGGAAGAAACCTTTGAAACCGGTATCCGCAAGACCGTCGAGTGGTACCTGAACAACACTGAGTGGGTGGCTCACGTGAAGAGCGGCAGCTACCAGCAATGGATCGACCAGAACTACACGGATCGTTTGGATAAAGCATGAAAATTCTTCTGTTGGGAAAAAACGGCCAGGTGGGCTGGGAGCTGCAACGCTCCCTTGCGCCGCTTGGCGAATTGATCGCCCTGGACCGTCACCCGGTCGATGGGTTGAGCGGCGACCTGTCTGATCTCGATGCACTGCGCGCGACGATCCGTCAGGTCAAGCCCGACGTGATCGTCAACGCTGCGGCCTACACCGCTGTCGATAAAGCCGAATCCGAGACTGAGTTGGCTGACCGTGTGAATGGTCAGGCGAGTCAGGTCATGGCTGAAGAGGCTGCATCCCTGGGTGCCTGGCTGGTTCACTACTCGACCGACTATGTGTTCAGCGGTGAAGGCCTGACGCCATGGCAAGAGACCGATGCCGTCGCCCCGGTGAATCACTACGGCGCCAGCAAACTGGCCGGTGAACAAGCGATTCAAGCCTCGGGCTGCAAGCATCTGATCTTCCGCACCAGTTGGGTCTATGGCGCTCGCGGCAACAACTTTGCCAAAACCATGCTGCGTCTGGGCAAGGATCGCGAGACCTTGAGCGTCATCGCCGACCAGATCGGCGCGCCGACCGGCGCGGACCTGATCGCCGACGTGACTGCGCTGGCCATTCAACAAGTGCTGCAGCGTCCTGAACTGGCGGGCCTGTATCACTTGGCGGCCGCCGGCGAAGTATCCTGGCATGGCTACGCCAGCCACGTGATCGGTTTTGCCAAGGCCAACGGTGAAGAGCTCGCTGTTACAGCGATCAATCCGATAGACACAACCGCTTACCCAACACCGGCGCGCCGCCCTCTGAATTCCCGGTTGAACACTCAGAAACTGCGCGACAATTTCTCTCTGCACTTGCCGGATTGGCAAAGTGGTGTCACCCGAATGCTGATGGAAGTCCTGAATAAATGACCACGACAAATCGTAAAGGCATCATCCTCGCCGGCGGCTCGGGCACTCGTCTGCACCCCTTGACCCTCGGCGTGTCCAAGCAGATGCTGCCAATCTACGACAAGCCGATGATCTTCTATCCGCTGTCGGTGCTGATGCTGGCCGGTATGCGCGAAATCCTGATTATCTCCACCCCAGAAGACCTACCACTTTTCCAGAAATTGCTGGGTGATGGCAGCTTGTACGGCATCAAACTGACCTACGCCGAGCAACCTAGCCCGGACGGTCTGGCACAAGCCTTTATCATCGGCGAAGAGTTCATCGGCAAGGACCCTTGCTGCCTGATCCTGGGCGACAACATCTTCTACGGTCAGCACTTCTCGGAAAACCTGCGTTCCGCCACCACCCAAGAAGTCGGCGCGACCGTATTCGGCTATCACGTATCGGATCCGGAGCGTTTTGGTGTCGTCGAGTTCGACGCTGCCGGCCGTGCCTTGAGCATCGAAGAGAAGCCGCTGAAGCCAAAATCCAGCTATGCGGTGACGGGGCTGTATTTCTACGACAACCAGGTCGTTGAAATCGCCAAGAACATCAAGCCGTCCCCACGTGGCGAGCTGGAAATTACCGACGTTAACCGTGTGTACCTCGAGCAGAAGACCCTCAATGTCGAAATGCTTGGTCGTGGTTTCGCCTGGCTGGATACCGGTACCCATGATTCGTTGCTGGAAGCCAGTCACTTCGTGCATACCATTGAGCAGCGTCAGGGGCTGAAAGTGGCGTGCCTGGAAGAGATTGCTTATCACAATGGCTGGATCAGTGCCGAGCAGTTGAGTATTCAGGCTGATGCTTTGAAGAAGACTGGCTATGGTCAGTATCTGCAGAAGCTACTGGACTCGCCTT
>NZ_JAAUOE010000050.1 GCF_017114915.1 Pseudomonas frederiksbergensis | reverse complement strand
AGGTAGGGGTTTTGTTTTGCCCGCAGGAAAGAGCCGTGGCAATGTTGGCTATCCCCGGTAACAGCCATATCGTTGATGAAACTTTGGCTGCACGCGCAAAGTGACCGCGCCGTTTTTGGTATGGTGCAGCTCGTTTTTTAACGGACTGATTTTGATTTCAAGCCTAAGGATAGGCTCTCCTCTACAGTCAAAGAGCTGCTGCAGAAATGCCTGAACCGATACCGATCAAAGACCACGAAAAAGAGACGCGCCTGGTCAACAAAAGACTGATGGCCTGCGCCTTGTTCGTCGTCGCGATTACGTGCGCGCTGGTGGTGCGCCTGTATGTCCTGCAGGTAGTCGAGTTCGACTATCACTCGACAATCTCTGAAAACAACCGTGTCCATGTCCTGCCGATCAGCCCAACCCGCGGGCTGATCTACGACCGCAACGGCGTGGTGCTGGCGGACAACCGGCCCAGTTTCAACCTGACCATCACCCGCGAACGCGCCTCCGATGTCAAAGAAGAACTGGATGAGGTGGTCAACCTCCTGCACCTGCCGGCTGAAGACCGTACGCTTTTCGATAAAGCAATGAAGCAGGCTCGACACCCCTTTGTACCAGTCACTTTGTTCTACGAACTCAGCGAAGAACAGATCGCAGTATTGGCGGTCAACGAGTTCCGTCTGCCAGGAATCGATGTAGCGCCGCAGTTCGTTCGCCACTACCCAATGGGCGCGCACTTTGCCCATTCGATCGGCTACGTCGGCCGTATCAACGAGAAAGAATCCAAGGCCCTGGATACGGTGGAGTACCGCGGCACCCAATCCATCGGCAAGACCGGCATCGAGAAATTCTACGAGTCCGAGTTGCATGGCCACGTGGGTTACGAGGAAGTTGAAACCAATGCCCAGGGCCGTGTGCTGAGAGTGCTCAAGCGCATCGATCCGATCCCCGGCAAAAATATCGTCCTGAGCCTCGACGTCAAGCTTCAGGAAGCTGCCGAGGAGGCTTTGGGCGATCGCCGTGGTTCGGTGGTCGCTCTCGATCCGTCGACCGGCGAAGTGTTGGCCATGGTCAGCAAGCCAAGCTTTGACCCGAACCTGTTCGTGACGGGCATCAGCTCCAAGGAGTACGCGGCGCTGCACGACTCCATCGACCGGCCGCTGTTCAACCGCGTGCTGCGTGGTCTCTACGCACCAGGCTCGACCATCAAGCCGGAAGTGGCGATTGCCGGTCTCGACGCAGGGGTGGTTACCCCGCAGACCCGAGTCTTCGATCCGGGTTATTACCAGCTACCGGACTTCGACCATAAATACCGTAACTGGAACCACAGAGGCGACGGCTGGGTGGACATGGATGCGGCGATCATGCGCTCCAATGACACCTACTTCTACGATCTGGCCCACAAGCTGGGCATCGACCGTCTGCACGACTACATGGCGATGTTTGGTCTTGGCGAGAAAGTCTCGCTGGACATGTTCGAAGAGTCTCCTGGTCTGATGCCATCTCAGGCCTGGAAGCGTGCCACGCGCCGGCAGGCATGGTTTCCTGGCGAGACTGTGATACTCGGCATCGGCCAGGGCTACATGCAGGTCACCCCTCTGCAACTGGCCCAGGCCACCGCGTTGATTGCCAACAAAGGTGTATGGAACCGACCGCACCTGGCCAAGACTGTGGATGGTGTAGCGCCGGTAGACGAGCATCCGATGCCGAACATCCTGCTCAAGGACCCGCGTGACTGGGAGCAGGTCAATCACGGGATGCAGATGGTGATGCACGACGCCCGAGGAATTGCCCGAGCGGCGGCGGCGGGGGCCCAATACCGCATCGCTGGCAAAAGTGGCACCGCGCAAGTGGTGGCGATCAAGCAGGGTGAGCGCTACAACCGGGCGAAAACTCTCGAGCGCAACCGCGACAACGCCTTGTTCGTCGGTTTCGCCCCGGCTGAGCATCCGAAGATTGTCATCTCGGTGATGATCGAAAACGGCGAGGCCGGGGGGCGCGTCGCCGGTCCCGTGGTGCGGCAGATCATGGATGCCTGGTTGCTCGATCAGGACGGCCACCTGAAGCCGCAATACGCGGCGCCGAGCAAAGTCCCGGGCGACTCTCACGTCTAAGGATCAAGGTTTCACTGCACAGGCTCACGAATACCGGTAAACGATGAGGCGACGAGCAACCTGTTACGGTATTGAGACACCTGCTGTTGAGGATTAAAATTTTCAGGCTAAAGGGTGAAATGACGGAGCATTTGCCCGGCCACATATCTGGCGTGAGGGAGGTAGCGATGTTCCTTTCAACCCTGGAAATTCAAAACATCATTGAGCGCAGTTTTCTGCCCGCCGTGTGCACTTGCAGCGTGGAGGCAGACCAATCCCTGTCGATTCGGGTCTGCGATTGCATGACCGGCAAAGTGGACCTGGTGGCCACCCACGTTCCGGTATGGACACTGGACAGCCCCCACGCGATTGCCTCGCTGGTGGCTGATATGCGGCAAGAAATCGAGGCTCACAAAGGCATTCACCCTACATTTTTCAGCTGACCGGAATCACGCCGCACCACGTCGGTGGTGCGGTGTGCGTCCGTCGTGCCTTTCTCCACTGGACAACCCGGCCTGGAAAAAAGCTGAGCAGCGCTCCGAGTGCCCAGACTCTGGTGGGCGACGGCGCGGGTACTTGTTCGGTAACTGCGGCGCCTGAGCGGACGCCGCAGCATCAAACCCCAGGCACCGGGCAACTCAAATCACCTTCCTGACACTTCAAGTAAGTCTTGAACGCTTCGACGCGCGCCTTGGTCAGCTCTGTGGCGCAGTTGCTGTAGATCAGCGGATACACACTGCCGCCCGCCACCCCGGACGCCGAGAACGTGCACTCGGCATCGCGAAACGCAATCCATGAGCGCTGAGCGCCGATCAGCAGCTTTTTGGCCGCAGGGTCATCATTCAATCGCGTGGTGATCTGCTGGTAAAGCGTATTCAGCTCCTTGTCGGCCGCCTTGTTCTGCTGCGCCGCGCACTGATTCATCGTCCCTTGGTCAGTGGCGTTGTCGCAGTCGACGGCCTGCGCGAGGGGGGTGAACAGCAGCGGTGTCAGCGCAAGGAGAAGGCGTGGGGACATGGGGGAACTCGCTGTGGTGATGGAAAGTTGAGGTGCAGTGTAGCGAAGGCGGAGGTTTCAGCTTGTAGCGAGGGCGCCATAAGCCCCCTTCAACCCAGAACTTATGGCCAAAATCGAGGCCGAATATTTCAGGTACGGTTGATTGCGGCACCTGTTTGATACAACTTTTAGGTTGGTCTTATGGTCTTTACAGGCCTACTGTTTCAATACAGGAGGTGACTTATGAACCCAGCATCAGATCGCATCGAAAGGAAGATCCTGCTCAAGGCGCCGCGTTCGCAGGTCTGGCGCATGCTGGCCAATGCCGAAGTCTTCGGGAAATGGTTCGGCGTGGCACTCGAAGGTAAACGCTTTGTCGCCGGCGAGTGGACCCAGGGGCAGATTACATATCCTGGTTATGAGCACTTGTTGTGGAATGTACTGGTGGAGCGGGTCGAGCCGGAGCGGGTGTTTTCGTTTCGCTGGCACCCGTATGCCGTGGAACCGGAAGTCGATTATTCCCAGGAGCCCACCACGCTGGTGAAATTCGAACTCCAGGACATGGACGAAGGCACGTTGTTGACGGTCGTCGAGTCCGGTTTCGATCACATTCCTCAGTCGCGCAGGCTCAAGGCGTTCCGCATGGACAGCCGTGGCTGGGATGAGCAAATGAACAATATCGAACAGTTTCTGGCAGATAACACCAAGGCCCATGAGCGTGAGGGAGGTTGATGGCTGACACGGCCAAGGGTTTTCGGAAGGGCGGCTATGGCGAATGTCTTACACGCGTTAGTAGCTATGTCGTCTATTACGGATTGGATCCGAAGCGTAATCTAGCCCCATCAACTGAAGCACAGGAAGTGCTCAGGGTCACGGATGATCGACCATAAGCAAGGATTGCTGCCGACAGGGAGTCGATATGGTCTTGGGAAAACCCGCTTCGGCGGGTTTTTTTATGGGTGTCAGAAAAGTCCGTCAGATGTCCACGACTTCACGCAGTGTCTCCAGGGCGCGCTTCAACACGTCGAGGCTGATCGATCCCATGGCCACCCGCAGTGCAGGAGGCACGTGTGGGGTCGTGGCAAAAGGTTCGGCGCTGGTTACCCGCACGCCTTTACGTTCCAACTCGGCAACGACCGTTTCGGCCCGCAATCCTTCAGGCAATCTGAGCCAAAGGTAATAGGAGCCGGGATGCGCCACCAGTTCGCAATTGTTCAGGATTTGCCGAGCCAGGTCCTGTCGCTGCCGGGCGTCCAGGCGCTTTTGCTCTTCGAGGTTGTCGACTTCGCCGCTATCGATCCAGCGGCAGGCCAGTGCGACGGTCAGTGATGGGGTGCTCCATGTCGACACGCGGATGGCTTGTTCCAGCGCCGGCATCATCGCTTTCGGTGCAACGATGAAACCGATCCGCAAGCCCGAGGCAACGCTTTTCGACAGGCCGCTGATATACAGCGTGCGGTGCGGGGCCAGGGTAAACAGCGGTTTGGGCGCCGGTTCAGCGAGGAAGGCATAGGCACCGTCCTCGATGATCAGAAAGTCGTAGCGTTCGGCCAATTGCACCAGGCGTTCACGGTCGGCGATGGACATCACCGTCCCCAACGGATTGTGCATCGTTGGCATGCTGTAGAGCGCCCGCACGGGGCGCCGTTTGCACAGCGCTTCCAGAGCGTCGAGGTCGGTGTGCCCGGCGATTTGCGGCAGGGCTTCGAGGTCCAGCCGATGGGCCAGGGCCAGGGTTTTCAGGCCGGGGTAGGTGAGGGCGTCGAGGGCCAGAATATCTCCCGGCTTGAGCAGCGCCATCAGCGTTACGGTGAGACCTTGCTGGGCGCCGTTGACAATCAGCAACTGATCGCCACCCACCCGTATTTCCCGATTGCGCAAGTGCCGGGCCGCCGTCTGCCGTTCATGTGGACGCCCGCCCTGGGGGGCGGAATGCAATAGCGCATCGATATCTCCGGACGCGGCAATCGCTCGCAAACCCTCGCGCAATAACTCGTCCTGACCGGGGACCGACGGGTAATTGAAGGTCAGGTCCACCGTGCCGACGCCCAGTGGTTGCTGTTCCAGCCCCAGTCCGCGTGGCAAGGACGTGTCGCGCACAAAGGTGCCACGGCCAGGTTCGCCGACCACCAGGCCGATCGCTTCCAGCTCGCTATAGACCCGCAATGCCGTGGCCAGGGCAATCCGTTCGTCCTGCATCAACGCGCGAATGGTCGGCAATTGCGTGGCCGGTGGCAGTTCACCGCTGCGAATCTTCCCGGCGAACTCATCCACCAGGCGCTTGTAGCGAATACGGGTCATGGGTGAGGGCTCTTTGTATCTGGATCAATTTTTTGTTTGTATCAGATTGGCGCTCTAATCTACAGGCTTTCCAGGACGGAGACTCGCTGTGATTGACCCTGCGACCTTATTGATTTTCGTCGGCGCGGTGATGTTGTTGCTGCTGTCGCCCGGACCCAACATGGCCTTCGTGATCAGCCATGGCGCCAGTTATGGCTGGCGCGGTGGTGTGGCGTCGGGATTGGGCATCGGCCTGGCCGATCTGATCCTGACGGCGCTGACCGCGTTGGGGGTTACGGCACTGATTGCCAGCTGGCCGCCGGCCTTCGACCTGATCCGTTATGCCGGCGTCCTGTACCTGCTGTGGTTGGCGTTCAAGGCGTTGCAAACAACGTCGACCAAGGGCCTGTCGGATATTGCGCCCGTGCCGCTCAAAATCCTGCTGATCCGGGCGATGCTCAACAGCTTGCTGAACCCCAAGGCCTTGCTGTTTTTCATGGTGTTCCTGCCGCAATTCGTTAACGCGCAACGAGGGTCGATTGCCGTACAGCTGGTGCTGCTGGGCATGGTGCTGACCCTGGTCAGTGGCGTATTTCACACCCTGCTCGGGGTTTTCGGCAGCACGGTCAGCCGGCGTATTTCCAGCACGTCGACATTCGCCAAATGGCAGTCATGGGGGCTGGCCGCGGTGCTGCTGTTGCTCGCCGTCCGGCTGGCTCTGATGACTCGTCCGGCCTGACTCATTCACTGAAAAGGAACCTTTGCATGTACATCGCGTCGTTTATCTACAAACCCGGGCAACGGGACGAGGAGTTCAACCGTTTGAGCGCGTTGATCGACGAAGTCGCGATCAGCATCGAAGGGTTCGTCGGCACCCAATCCTGGTGCTCGGCCGATGGCGAACTGGTCAACGCCAGTTACTACTGGCAGGACGAAACCTCTATCCGTGAATTCGCCAGCCACCCCAGACACCTGGAAGCCAAGCGTCAGTACCGCAAGTGGTACGCGGGTTATCAAGTGGTGATCGCTAAAGTGGAGCGGGCTTATGGCGATGACTCGTTCGAGCTGTTTGTGCCCAATGGCCGGCGTGCGGCGAATGCTTGAGTGAGGTTTTTTGGGCCGCACACAAAACCACGACAGATTTTCCGGCCTGAATGACTGGCTGCGGGGGGAGAACCCCTCGCAGCCATTTCTGTTACTGAAGGTCGAGTTTCGCCGCTGCGCGTGCGGTGATTTCCGAGCGTAGTTTCAACGACCCGGCAGCGCGTTTGCGCGCTTCCTCCCGTACGCTGACCGGCGCTGTCTCGGGATTGCCCGCAGCAAACGGCGGTGCCGGCGCATATTCCAGTTGCAGTTGCACCAGTTGCGCAGTGTCCTTATCGAACAATTCAGCCGCCAGGGTCAGGGCAAAATCGATCCCCGCGGTGATCCCGCCACCGGTCAGCAGATTGCCGTCGCGTACCACTCGATCCTTCACCGGGATCGCCCCCAACAGCCCGAGCAATTCGTGATACGCCCAGTGCGTGGTAGCGCGCTTGCCCTTGAGCAACCCTGCCGCGCCAAGCACCAGCGCGCCGGTGCAGACCGAACTGACATACCGCGCCGTGGCGGCCTGAGCCTTGATGAAGGCCAGGGTTTGGTCATCCTCCATCAACGGCCCGACACCGCTGCCGCCAGGGATGCAAATCACATCCAGCGGCGGGCAATCGTCGAAGGTGATGGTCGGTTTCAACACCAGCCCGGTACTCGCGGTGATCGGGACCAGGTCTTTCCAGATCAGATGCACCTTCACATCCGGCAGCGAGGCCAGCACGTCATAAGGGCCGGTCAGGTCCAGTTGTTGAACCTGTGGAAACAACAGAAAACCGATCTGCAACGTCATGGCGTTTTTTCTCCTGGTTGGGATGGACGGCTTCACTGTAGGTGCCTAGGATCTGGCGTATACGCCAATCACCCCACGAATTACGCCAACTATGCCAAACACCCCGAAAACCATTCATGTGCTGGCCTTTGCCAACGTGCAAGTGCTCGACGTCACCGGGCCGTTGCAGGTGTTCGCCTCGGCCAACGACATCGCCCGCCAGCAAGGTCTGCCGCCGCCCTATGCGCCATCGGTGATTGCCAGCGGTGGCGGGGCGGTGATGTCGTCGGCGGGGTTGGCGCTGCTGGCAGAGCCGCTGCCGGATCGGGGCAGCGACACCTTGATCATTGCCGGTGGCTGGGGCGTTTACGCAGCGGCGCAAGATGAGTCGCTGGTAGCTTGGGTGCGTGAGCATGCGATGGGGTGTCGGCGAGTGGCGTCGGTGTGTACCGGGGCGTTTTTGCTGGCGGCCAGCGGCTGGCTCGACGGTCGGCGGGTGGTGACGCACTGGACCCGTTGTGAGCAATTGGCGCAGCAGCATCCCAAACTCCAGGTCGAGCCCAACCCGATCTTCATCAACGACGGCCCGGTCTGGACCTCGGCCGGGGTTACCGCTGGCATCGACCTGGCCCTGGCGATGGTCGAACAAGACCTCGGCCGAACCATGGCCCTGGACGTCGCCCGGCAACTGGTGGTGTTTCTCAAGCGCCCGGGTGGCCAGTCGCAGTTCAGTGTGACCCTGTCCTTGCAGAAAGAAGGCGATCGTTTCGACGAACTTCATGCCTGGATCAGCGAAAACCTCACCAAGGACCTCGGCATCCCGACCTTGGCCTTGCAGGCCGGCATGAGCGAGCGCAGCTTCGTCCGTCATTACCGCGCCGACACCGGCCAGACCCCGGCGCGGGCCATCGAACTGATTAGGGTCGAGACCGCCCGGCGCTTGCTCAGCGACACCGGTGTGCCGATCAAACGGGTCGCGATGCAGTGCGGGTTTGGCAGTGAAGAGACGCTTCGACGCAGTTTTCTGCGAGCCATGGGCGTGACACCGCAAGCCTATCGCGAGCGGTTCTCCGTCAACCCAGCAGCAGATCCAGCAATGACATGAGGCTCTATTTCTCAGGCTTCCACGTCCGCCACCTGATTGAAGTACTTCGACCGGTCCGGCGTAAACGTCACCACCATTTTGGTCCGGGAACAGGTCAGCGCCCGTTCCGCGCTCAGATCAATATCCAGATCCTCCCCGCGCAACCCCTGCCATTGGGCGAGGTATTTGAGGGATCCGTATTTTTCGAGTTTTTTCAGGCTGCGGCTGACGCCACCTTTCCAGCCCAGCACCGGGAGCTCGCCGGTAATGCATTGGTGGGCGAGGTCGGGGAAGCGGGTGGCGCGTTGGCGGCCGATCTCCCAGCATTTGATCAGGCCTTTGTCGTGGCCCTCCCACAGTTCAGTCCGGTTCAGGCCTGATCGGAGTGGGGTATCGATGCTGCGATGGATGCGCTGGGTCATTCTGGTTCCTTGAATTCGGGTTTTGTTGGACAGCTCCGCTGTGCCCGTTGAGCGTGGATGGTAGGGATGGATGCAGGTACTGGCAACAAGGTATTTCCGGATGTAGGAATCAGTTACCAGATGCTGATTGGGCTGGTTTGTTTAATAAATGTAGGTGTTTGCCCTACACGATCCTGTGGCGAGGGGGCTTGCCCCCGCTCGGCTGCGCAGCAGTCGTAAAGCCAGCAAATGCGGTGCTTCTGGAGGAATGTGGTTGAGCATTCGAGGGGGCGCTGTGCGCCCCAACGGGAGCAAGATCCCTCGCCACAGGAGGTCAGCGGTGCGTGTTTAGGTTCATCGCGGGTAGGCCTTGATCCTACAAAAAGCGTCGTAAAAGTGGATATTTCCGACGCGTTTTGACGGTTGTAGGTGAGGAAAGGGAGTCGATAGTCTTTCCGGGTCGCTGCCAATTCAGCGACCGGGTTTGGTCACCCGTGCAATGTCAGGCGTGCAAGCGCCAACGTGAGCATGTCGGCGCTTTTTCTTGTGCTTGTCGGTATGCTTTGCGGTGGGCTGTGCGCGGGGCACTTTCGAGTGCGCCGGGTGCCTGACTTCCCGGTTGACCAACCTGCGTACCGCCCACCACCCATCGTTTGGTCACGATGGTGGTGAGCTTCATGAATGTCAGGAGTTACACCATGATAAAAGACAGTCCCAATCCCCCCGAAACCGACGACGTTTCCCCCTACGAATCACCCGATTCCAAAAAGCTCAACGAAGCCGCCGAACGCGCGCTCGACCACTACCTCAAGCCACCGCCCAAACAACCAGAAGGCCGCAAGCCCAGCAGGATGTTTCTGGTTGCGCCGGACATGGACAACGAAAGCCTGCTGGCCCATGTCTGCGAGTCGCTGGCGTCAGCGAGCGTAATGACCAGCGACATTGCCGCGTATGTCGATGCTCCGCAACGGCACACGCTCCTGGCGATTCAACAGGTCATCATGCTGGCCGAGCTGGCGGTGAATCGGGTGCTGGATAACGTCGACGTGCCAAAACTCTCGCCGCACAGCTGACCCCTTGTAGGAGTGAGGCTTGCCCGCGAAGACGGTGTGTCAGGGGACATCCATGTTGAATGTGAGATCGCTTTCGCGGGCAAGCCTCGCTCCCACAGATTCACGTTCATTTGACGGCAGGCCAGCGTTCACACTCAACCAACAATTCGACGATTTCCCAGGGGCAGGCGTTTGTGGCAAGTTGCAGGCCCTTATCGAGGCCGGATGTCATGGCAAACCCCTACCGCGAGCTGTTCCACGCCCCAGGCGCCCGCGCCTTTGTGCTGGCCGGGATGATCGCGCGCATGCCGATTTCCATGACGGGCATCGGCCTGATCACCATGCTCTCGCAACTCCAGGGCGGCTATGGCCTGGCCGGTTCCATCGCCGCGACCTTTGCCCTGGCCACGGCGTTTTGCGCACCGCAGGTTTCGCGGCTGGTGGACCGTTTTGGGCAAGGCCGGATCTTGCCGGTGTCGGCGCTGGTCGGTGGCGGGGCGCTGTTGATGCTGTTGCTCTGCACCCGCTTGCAGGCGCCGCACTGGATGTTGTTTGCGTTCGCTGCGCTGGCCGGTTGCATGCCGAGCATGTCGGCGATGGCGCGGGCGCGCTGGACCGAGTTGTATCGCGGTCGTCCTGAGTTGCAAACCGCCTATGCGCTGGAGTCGGTGCTGGACGAGGTGTGTTTTATTGTCGGGCCGCCGCTGTCGGTGGGGTTGTGCGTGGTGGCGTTCCCGGAGGCGGGGCCGTTGGCGGCGTTGTTGATGCTCGCGGTCGGGGTCACGGCGTTCGTGTTGCAGCGTGGCACCGAGCCGCCGGTGCATCCTCGTGAGGAACACCATCAGCGCTCGATCATTCACTCGAGCGAAATCCAGTTGCTGATGCTGTTGATGGTTGCCATGGGCATCATCGTCGGGGTAGTGGATGTGGTCAGCGTCGCCTTCGCCGAGCAGCAGGGGCAACCGGCGGCGGCGAGCATTGTGCTGTCGGTGTATGCCATTGGCTCCTGCCTGGCCGGGTTGGCGTTCGGCGCGTTGCGCTCGAAACTGCCACTGCCTCTATTGTTTCTCTACGGTGGAGTGGCGACGGCGGTGACCACGTTGCCGCTGCTGTTGGCGGCGAACATCTTCGGGCTGTCGCTGGCGGTGTTCGTCGCCGGGCTGTTCTTTGCCCCGACCCTGATTGTGGCCATGGCGCTGGTGGAACGCATTGTGCCGCCGGCCAAACTCACCGAAGGCCTGACCTGGCTGGTCACCGGTTTGAGCATCGGCGTGGCGATCGGCGCGGCCGGTTCGGGCTGGCTGGTGGATGCGTTCGGGGCGCGCAGCGGGTTCTGGCTGTCGATTGCCGCCGGTGCCGTAGTGTTGGGTTCGGCGGTGCAGAGCTACCGCCACCTTAAGTAGTCAGTTAAGGCGATCTGTAGCAGCTGCCGAGCCTGCGAGCCTGCGTTCGGCCGTAGCAGCTGTCGAGCTTGCGAGGCTGCGTTCGGCTGCGCAGCAGTCGTGAGTCCGGCTGACGCGGTTTGTCTGACATATCGCAATCTCTGGTTTTACGACTGCTTCGCAGCCGAACGCAGCCTCGCAGGCTCGGCAGCTGCTACAAAGCGTGCGTTAACCCCACAGACTAATTCTCACCGCACCTCATCCGTTCTCCTTACAGATAACCCATTGAGGATAAGTGCGGTGACAAAGCTGACACTGCTGTGCCTGCCCTATTCGGGCGCCAGCGCCATGGTCTATAGCCGCTGGCGGCGCCAGTTGCCGCCGTGGCTGCAGCTGCAGCCGGTGGAGTTGCCAGGGCGGGGCGCCCGGTACGACGAACCCCTGCAAACCGACATGCGCGCCTTGGCCCTGCAATTGGCCAGGGAACACAAGCCAACCTTGCGTGGCCCTTACGCCCTGTTCGGTCACAGCCTCGGCGCGTTGCTGGCCTGCGAGATGGCCCACGCCTTTCGTGCCCTCGGTGCTCCTGAGCCGGTGGCGCTGTTTGCTTCAGGCACGGCCGCCCCGACCATGCGCAGCGACTATGACCGTGGCTTTGCCGAGCCCCAGACCGATGAGCAACTGATCGAGCAGTTGCGCACGTTCCAGGGCACCAGCGAGGATGTGTTGGCCAATCAGGAGTTGATGAGCCTGACCCTGCCGATCCTGCGCGCCGACTTCATGCTCTGCGGGCGCTTGCGTCCGATGCAGCGTCCGCTGCTCAAGTGTCCCGTGCACGTGCTCGGTGGCAAGGAGGACAAGGCCACCACCGAGCAATTGATCGGCTGGAGCCAGGAAACCCTGGGCAGCTTCTCGGTGGACATGATGACCGGCGGGCATTTCTTCATTCATGAGCATGAAGCCAAGGTGATCCGGATTATCAAGAATCATCTGGAAGTCCATCACCGGCGGCACGCGCAGCTGGCGGCGCCGGTTTTTTAACGCGCGCGGTCCACTTATCGAGTGTTAACAGGAGGCCCGTCATGGGTGTTGCTGTGGGTTTTGCCGTGCGGCCGTTGCTGCCGGCGCGGGGTCGCTTGCCGCTGCTGGTGGAGGCGACCGAGCCGAATACCAGCCTGTTGGCGGTGTTCGATGAATTGAATGAATTGGTGGATGAGCATTTGTTGCGTGACGGCGGCATTCTGTTTCGTGGGTTCCAGCTGGACGGTGCCGAGCAGTTCCGTCAGTTCGCCGCCGGCTTCGGCCATCCGCTGCTCAATTACGAGTTCGGCTCGACACCGCGCACCAACGTCACCCAAGGGGTGTACACCTCCACCGAATACCCGGCGCATCAGAGCATTCCGTTGCACAACGAGCAGGCCTACTCCCGGGACTGGCCGATGAAAATCTGGTTCTACAGCATGATCGCCGCCACCTCGGGCGGCGAGACGCCGATTGCCGACAGCCGGGAAGTCTATCGCCGCATACCTGTGGCGATCCGCGAGCGCTTCGTCAGCAAGGGCCTGATGTACGTGCGCAATTTCGGTAACGGGCTGGACGTGGCCTGGGAGCAAGTGTTCAACACCCAAGACCGCGAGGTGGCCGAGGCCTACTGCAAGGCCCACGGCATCATTTGCGAGTGGAAGGACGACGGAGAATTGCGCACCCGCCAGACCTGCCAGGCGGTGGCGCGGCATCCGGTGACCGGCGATTGGGTCTGGTTCAATCAGGCGCACCTGTTCCACATTTCCAATCTTCAGCCGGAAGTGCGTGAAAGTCTGCTGGATATCGTCGACGAGCAAGACCTGCCGCGTAACGTCTATTACGGCGACGGTTCGCCCATCGAGGATGAAGTGCTCAATGAAATTCGCGCCGTGCTCGATGACTGCGCCATCAGCTTTCCCTGGCAGGAGGGCGATGTGCTGATGCTCGACAACATGCTCTCGGCCCATGCCCGCGCGCCTTTCGAAGGCAAGCGCAAGGTGATTGTCGCGATGGCCGAAGGGCATTCCCAGGACGGGCGCTGAACTGAACGCGCCTTGATACACCTGTCGCCGAAGCCGGTCTTGCACCGGCTTCGGCGTTTTTGTAGCGCTGTAGGAGCCGGCTTGCCGGCGAAGGCGCTTTCATGGGCACTGCAGGGATCGAGGCCGCCTTCGCGGGCAAGCCGGCTCCTACAGGTTCTGCGTTGAGCCCGGGTTTGTCGGTGCCGCTAAATCATCGCGTTAGCCATTCGTTCTTGTTGATACGACCGGGCCTCCTGGTCGCGCCGCCGATCAGCAAGGACCCCACGCATGAATGCCGCAGACGCACAGAAACTCGCCCGTCGCTTTATCGAACTGCCTCAGGACAAGCGCCGCTTGTTTCTGGCCGGCATGGCCCGCGAAGGCATCGATTTCGCGCAGCTTCCCATGACCTCCTGTGTCGGGGTCGACGAGCGCGACGGCCTGTCCTATGCCCAGCAGCGAATGTGGTTTCTCTGGCAGCTGGATCCGCAGAGCGCGGCCTACAACCTGCCGATGGCGGTGCGCCTGAGCGGTGCGCTGCGAACCGAGGCGCTTGAGCGTGCGTTCAGCCTGCTGGTGGCGCGCCATGAGTGCCTGCGCACCACCTTCGGCCAGGAAGGCGAGCGTGCGTTCCAGCGAGTGGCCGAACCCCATGACCTGACACTGGCGATCAACGACCTGAGTGCCTTGCCTGAAGATCGGCGCTGGCCCCAGGCGCAACGGCACATGATGGCTGAAGCCACTCAGGCGTTCGATTTGCAACAGGGGCCGCTGCTGAGCATTCGTCTGTTGCGCTTGGCCGAGCAGGAGCACGTGCTGCTGCTGACGCTGCATCACATCATTGCCGATGGCTGGTCGATGAATATTCTGATCGACGAGTTCATGCGCACCTACGACGGCTTGGTGGCGGGGCGGCAACCGACGCTGCCGGCACTGGCCGTGCACTACCGCGACTATGCCCTGTGGCAACGCAGTTGGCTGGAAGCCGGCGAGCGCGAGCGTCAGCTCGATTACTGGCGCACGCAGTTGGGCGAAGAGCCTCCGATCCTCGAATTGCCCACCGACCGCGCCTATCCGGCCCAGTCCAGCCACCAGGGCGCGCGCCTGGAAAAAGTCATCGATGGAGCCTTGCGCCAGGAGCTGAAAACCCTCGCTCAGCGCCAGGGCGTGACGCTGTTCGTGGTGCTGCTGGCCGCCTTCAAGACCTTGCTGCATCGCTACAGCGGCCAGACCGACATCCGCGTCGGCGGCTTGATCGCCAACCGCACCCGCAGTGAAACCGAAGGCTTGATCGGCTTCTTCGTCAACACCCAGATCCTGCGCAGCGAGGTCACTCCTCAAACCCGCTTCAGCGATCTGCTGCAGAGCCTGCGTCAAGCGGCGCTGGGTGCCCAGGCCCATCAGGAGCTGCCGTTCGACGCGTTGATCGAAGCCCTGCAACCGGCCCGCAGCCAGAGTCACAATCCGTTGTTTCAGGTGATGTTCAACCATCAGCCGCTGGTGACCGATCTGCAGGACGTGCGGCTCGATTGCGGTTTGCAGGTCGGCTATCTGAGTGAGCAGCAACTGGCCGGCAGCGGGCGTCAGCATGCAGCCACCAGCGACCTGATGCTCGACACTCGGGAAGAGGGCGAGCAACTGTTCGCGGCGTTCACCTACGCCACCGACCTCTTCGACGCGCCGACCATCGCCGCGTTGGCCGAGCATTGGCACAACGTGCTGGTATCGGTGTGCCGTGATCCGCAGCAACCGCTGGGCGAGGTGTCGATGCTCGGCACGGAAGAGCGCGAGCGCCTGATTCAACCTGTTGCCGTCCCGGTGCCGCTGTCCGGCATGGCGCAGCTGTTCGAGGCCCAGGTGGCGCGCACTCCCGACGCAACAGCCGTGATCCTGGCGGGCGAGCAGTCGCCCTCGCTCAGCTATGCCGAACTGAATGCTCGCAGCCATCGCCTGGCCCATCAGTTGCGCGCCAAGGGTGTCGGCCCCGAGGTGTTGGTCGGTGTGGCCTTGGGTCGTTCGCTGGAACTGGCCGTGGCATTGCTGGCCGTGCTCAAGGCCGGTGGCGCCTATGTGCCGCTGGACCCGCACACCCCGGCCGAACGCCTGCGCCATGTACTCGATGACAGTGGACTGAAACTGTTGCTGACCGAGAGCGCCTTGCTGAACAGCCTGCCGCCGCTCGACGGCATCGACTGCCTGTGCCTCGACCAATTGCCGGACAGCGACACTGCCAGTCAAGACAACCTGCAACTGACCGTGGATCCGCAGAACCTCGCCTACGTGATTTACACCTCCGGTTCCACCGGCCGACCGAAAGGCGTGGCTGTCAGCCACGGCGCGTTGAGCGAGTTCATTGCGCGGGCGATCGCCTACAGCGACTTGCGCGAAGGCGATCGCGTGCTGCAATTCGCCACCGCCAGTTTCGACGGTTTCGTCGAGCAATTCTTCCCGCCACTGTGCCATGGCGCCGGCGTCGTCCTGCGCGATGCAGGCCTGTGGGACAGTGCGACCTTGCACCAGGTGATCGTCGAACAGGGCATCACTCTGGCGGATTTGCCGGCCGCTTACTGGTATTCGGTGGTGCAGGATTACGCGGCCAACCCGCCGGCTCACTTCGCTGCCTTGCGCCAGATTCATGTGGGCGGCGAGGCGATGGCGGTGGACGGGCTGCGCCTGTGGCAACGCGCCGGGTTGGGCCATGTGCGTTTGCTCAACACCTACGGCCCGACCGAGGCGACGGTGGTCTCGACCCTCCACGATTGCAGCGCATTGACCGCCGAGGCGGTGTCGTGGCGCGGCATCCCGATCGGTCACGGCCTGGAGCAACGCCGGTTGTACGTGCTCGACGACGATTTGAACCTGTTGCCGCAAGGCGCGGTGGGTGAGTTGTACATCGGCGGGCCGGGCCTGGCTCGCGGTTATCACCGGCAACCGACGCTCAGTGCCCAGCGGTTTATTGCCGATCCGTTCGCGGTTGGCGAGCGCCTGTACCGCACTGGCGACCGTGCCCGGCTGCGGGATGACGGCGCGGTGGAGTACATCGGCCGCGTCGATCACCAGGTGAAAATTCGTGGGTTCCGCATCGAGTTGGGGGAAATCGAGTCGCGGTTGCAGCAATGCCCGGGGATTCGTGAGGCGGTGGTGCTGGCCTTGCCGCTGACGGGTGGAGCGCAACTGGTGGCGTATCTGGTCGTCGATCAGCGCGTGCTTGGCAGTGCGGCGGAGCAGGTGATTCTGCGCCAGCAAATCAGAAGCGATCTGCAGAAGAACCTGCCGGACTACATGGTGCCCGGCCACTTGCTGCTGTTGCCGCGCATGCCCCTGACCCCCAGCGGCAAACTCGACCGCAAGGCCTTGCCGATCCCCGATCCGAGCCAATTACAGAGCACTTATCGCGCCCCGCAAACCACCACCGAACAGGCGCTGGCGCAGATATGGATCGAAGTGCTGCAAGTGCCACGGGTCGGGGTGGATGACCATTTCTTCGAGTTGGGCGGGCATTCGTTGCTGGCCGCCCAAGTGATCGCCCGGATCAAAAGCCAATTGGGCGTGGTGCTGCCATTGCGCAGCCTGTTCGAGACACCGCTGCTGGGCGATCTGGCCCTAGAGTTGGCCGGGATGGCCGGCGGGGCAAGCGATAACGACTGGTCCGACATGGATCAGTTCATGAGTTCTCTGGAGGGAGTTGAAGTATGAGCGGCACTATGGCGGAGCGTATCGCTAAAAGGTTCGTCGGTTTGCCGCTGGAGCAACGTCGACTGTTTCTCGCCAAACTGCGCGAGGAGGGCAAGGACTTCAGCCTGCTGCCACTGCCGGTCAGTCGTCACGACTGCGCAGTGATCCCGCTCTCGTTTGCCCAGCAGCGCTTGCTGTTTCTCTGGCAGCTCGACCCGCAGAGCGCCGCGTACAACATGGCCGCCGGCCTGCGCTTGCACGGGCAGCTGAATGAGGCGGCGCTGTTGCGTTCGTTCGATCATCTGGTGGCGCGCCATGAAGTGCTGCGCACGGTGTTCCACACCGACAACGACCAGCCGAGCCAGGTCCTCCTCGACCAGCAGCGCGTGCCGCTGGAACGCGTCGACCTGTCGAGCGTCGTCGCGCAAGAGCGTGAAGCCGAGCTGGCGCGGCGGGTTCAGGAAGCGGCCGCGCAACCGTTCGATTTGCTCCATGGGCCACTGCTGCGGGCCAGCCTGTTCGGTCTGGCGGACGATGAATGGGTGCTGATCGTGAGCATGCACCACATCGTCTCCGATGGCTGGTCGATGGACGTCATGGTCAAGGAATTCGTGCAGTGCTATCAGGCCTTTAGCCTGGAGCGCGAACCGCAGTTGCCGGCGTTGCCCTTGCAGTACGCCGACTACGCGATCTGGCAGCGCCGCTGGCTGGAGGCGGGCGAGGGTGAGCGTCAACTTGATTACTGGCGCCAGCAGTTGGGTGAAGAGCATCCGCTATTGGACGTGGCGGCGGATTTCCCCCGGCCACTGACCCAGAGTTTCGAAGGCCAGACCCTGAGCTTTGATTTCGGTGCGGACCTGTCCCGGCAGTTGAACGGCTTTGCCCGGGCCCAGGGCATCAGTTTGTTCATGCTGGTGCTGGCCGGGTTTTCGCTGTTCCTGTCACGACTTGGCGGCCAGCGCGATATCCGCGTCGGCGTGCCCAATGCCAACCGTGGACGCTCCGAAGTCGAAGGGTTGATCGGCTTCTTCGTCAACACCCAGGTGTTGCGTTGCCAAGTGGATGAGCGCGGCAGTTTCGACGATTTGCTGGCCCGGGTCCGGGAAGCGTCATTCGGAGCCCAGGCCCATCAGGAGCTGCCCTTCGAACAGCTGGTGGATGAACTGGTGCCTGAGCGAACCCTGGGGCACAACCCGTTGTTCCAGGCCAAGTTCAACCAGAACGTCGGCATGCAGACCCAGCGCTCGATGAGCCTGCCGGGCCTGAGCGTCACCGAGTATCCACTGGACAAAGAAGGCACGCACTTCGATCTGGCGCTGGACATCACCGATGACGGCACGCTGATCCATGGGCAAATGACCTACGCCAGCGACCTGTATGAACACTCGACCATCGAAGGGTTTATCCCGACGCTGCTGGGCCTGTTCCGCGAATTGCTCAGCGCCCCGCAAGCGCCGTTGCATACGCTTGCCGTCACACCGGTGCAACCGGCGCTGGCGCCATTGGAGCCGGCGGAGTCGGTATTGCAGCAATGGGAGCGTCAGGTGGTCGCACAGCCCGAGGCACTGGCCGCTCGTTACCTTGAGCGGACCTTGAGTTTTCAGACGCTGGATCAGGACGCCAACCGCCTGGCCCATTATCTGCGTGGGCAAGGGGTGCAGAGCGGGCAGCCCGTGGCGGTGCTGATGGAGCGCTCGCTGGAATGGCTGACCTGTGTGTTAGGGGTGATCAAGGCCGGGGCGGTGTACATGCCGCTGGACGTCAAGGCGCCGGCGGCGCGTTTGCAGCAGATGCTCGAAGGCGCGCAGGCGAAAGTCCTGCTGTGTGCCCCGGGCGATTCGCGGGAAAACAACCTGACGGTCGCCGGTTGCCAGGGGCTGGCCTTCGCGCCCGAACGCTGGCAGGACCAGCCGACTACAAAGCCTTCGCTGAGCGTGTCGGCGGATGCTGCGGCCTACGTGATTCACACCTCCGGCTCCACCGGCCAACCCAAAGGCGTGCTGGTGAGCCACGGCGCTTTGGCCAGTTATGTGCGCGGTGCGCTGGAACGTCTGGCGCTGGAGCCGGCGGCGAGCATGGCGCTGGTCTCGACCATTGCCGCGGACCTGGGGTTTACCGTGCTGTTCGGCGCCTTGTGTTCCGGTCGCTTGTTGCATGTATTGCCCGAAGCGCTGGGCTTCGACCCGGACCGGTTTGCCGATTACATGGCTGAGCATCAGGTGGGGGTGTTGAAGATCGTACCGGGGCATTTGTCGGCGCTGATGCAGGCGTCCCGGGCCGTCGATGTGTTGCCGCAACACGCACTGATCGTCGGCGGCGAGGCCTGCTCGCCGGTACTGCTGGAGCAGGTGCGGCGACTCAAGCCGGGCTGCCGGTTCATCAACCACTATGGCCCGAGCGAAACCACGGTCGGCGTTCTGACCCATGAACTCACCGACCTCGACCCGGTTGCCCGTGGCGTGCCGGTCGGCCGGCCGTTGCCGGGAGCCCATGTCTATGTGCTGGACGATGTGCTCAACGCGGTCGCCGACCAAGTGGCGGGCGAGTTGTACATCGGTGGCGACAGTGTGGCGCTGGGTTACCTGGGCCAGCCGGGGCTGACCGCCGAACGCTTCCTGCCGGATCCGTTTGGCGCCGTTGGGGCGCGGGTTTACCGCAGCGGTGACCGGGTGCGGCGTAATCGTCAGGGCGCGCTGGAGTTCATCGGTCGTGCCGACGATCAGGTCAAAGTGCGCGGCTATCGGGTGGAACCGGCAGAAGTCACCCGGGTGTTGCTGGGCCTGAATGGCGTGAGCGAGGCGGCAGTGTTGGCCTTGCCGCTGGACGGTGATGAAACACGCCTGCAACTGGTGGCGTACTGCGTGGCCGCGCCGGACCTGCCATTGAATGTCGACGGCTTGCGCCAGCAGCTACAGGCCTGCCTGCCGGAGTACATGGTGCCGGCGCAGATTGTGGTTCTGGAGCATCTGCCGTTGACCGCCAACGGCAAACTGGACAAGCGTGCCTTGCCGACGCCGGGGCTGGTCACCCAGCCATTTGTCGCCCCGGTGGGCGAGGTCGAAGAGAAACTCGCCGCCATCTGGGCCGATGTGCTGAAGCTTGAACAAGTGGGCAGCACCGACAACTTCTTCGAGCTGGGCGGCGATTCGATCCTCAGCCTGCAAATCATCGCCCGGGCCAAACGCCAGGGGATCAAGCTGAGCCCCAAGCAACTGTTCGAGAAGCAGACCATCGGCCAGTTGGCGGCAGTCGCCAAGCTGATCGAGAGCAAACCGGCGGCCAGCGTCGCGCAAAAAATCAGCGGCGATCTGCCGTTGTTGCCGATCCAGACCCGCTTCTTCCAGACCGACATTCCCCAGCGCCATCACTGGAATCAGTCGGTGATGCTGCAGCCGCAATCCCCCCTCGACGCGGCCCATCTCAGCAACGCGTTGGCCGCCCTGATCGAGCAGCACGACGCGCTGAACCTGAGTTTCCAGGCCTCGGGCGAGACTTGGCAGGCGACATTCCAGGCACAACGCCACACAGACCTGTTATGGGTGCGGGCACTGGACGACCTGGCCGATTTGCCCGCGCTGGCCACCGAAGCCCA
Organism: Pseudomonas frederiksbergensis; assembly: GCF_017114915.1. Taxonomy (GTDB): domain Bacteria; phylum Pseudomonadota; class Gammaproteobacteria; order Pseudomonadales; family Pseudomonadaceae; genus Aquipseudomonas; species Aquipseudomonas frederiksbergensis_I. The sequence continues at coordinate 10,345 of NZ_JAAUOE010000050.1, read as the reverse complement.
GCGCAGTCTCGATCTGCAACAGGGCCGGCTGGTGCGCGCGGTGCTGGTGAACCTGCCGGACGCTAGCCAACGTTTGCTGCTGGTGATCCATCACCTGGTGGTGGACGGCGTGTCCTGGCGGGTGCTGCTGGAGGATTTGCAGCAAGCCTATGCCGCGTCGGCGGCAGGCAAGGCGATTGTCCTGCCGGGCAAAAGCAGTTCGCTCCAGGCCTGGGCGCAACACCTGCACCGTTATGGGCAGAGCGATGCGTTGAAGGCCGAACGCGATTATTGGCAGCGCACGCTGGAGGGCGGTCACAGCGACTTGCCGAGGGACTTCCCCGAGACGGTCCAGACCCGTCGACAGGCCGCTCGGGCCACTTCGCGCCTGAACAAGACACTGACCCACGCGCTGCTCAAAGTGGCACCGGCCGCCTATCGCACCCAAATCAACGACCTGCTGCTGACAGCCCTGGCGCGGGTGCTGTGTGACTGGAGCGAACAGCGCTCGGTGCTGATCCAGCTCGAAGGCCACGGTCGTGAAGACCTGTTCGACGAGCTGGACTTGAGTCGCACCGTCGGCTGGTTCAGCAGCCTGTTTCCGGTGCGCCTGACCCCGGAGGCCGAGCCGGGCACTTCGCTGTGCGCGATCAAGGAACAACTGCGAGCCGTACCGGGCAAGGGCATCGGCTATGGCGTGCTGCGCTACCTCGCAGGCTTCGAGCCGCTGCGTGATCTGCCGCAACCGCGCATCACGTTCAACTACCTGGGCCAGTTCGACGGTGCGTTCGAAGCGGCCGACGGCGCGCTGCTTGTGCCGGCCGCTGAAAGCACCGGTGCGCATCAGGATGACGAGGCGCCCCTGGGCAACTGGCTGAGTGTCGATGGCCAGGTCTACGGCGGCGAACTGGAATTGACCTGGACGTTCGGCCAAGGCATGTACCGTCCGCAAACCATTCAGGCGCTGGCCGACGCTTATTGCCATGAGCTGCAACGACTGATCGAACATTGCAGCGCCGGTGAGCATGCCGGGGTCACGCCGTCGGACTTCAATCTGCTGCGCCTGACGCAAGGGCAACTGTCGGCGCTGCCGGTGCCGGCACGGGAGATCAGCGATCTCTACCCGTTGTCGCCGATGCAGCAGGGCATCCTGTTCCACAGCCTCAACGAGCCGGACGGCCCGGCCTACACCAACCAGTTGCGGGTCGATGTGCGGCAGCTGGACGCCGAACGTTTCCGTCAGGCCTGGCAGCAGACGCTGGAGGCCCATGAGATTCTGCGTACCGTCTTCGTCTGGCCCGAGGACGCCGACGCGGCGGTGCAGATTGTCCGGCAGACGGTGCAGATGCCCATGACCGTGCAGGACTGGCGCGGTCGTGATGACCTTCACGCAGCGCTCGACCAGTTGGCCCGGGACGATCTGGCCGCCGGTTTCAAACTGGACCAGGCCCCGCTGTTGCGCGTGCTGCTGGTGCAAACTGCTGAAGCACAGCATCACTTGATCTACACCAGTCACCACATTTTGATGGACGGCTGGAGCACCTCGCAGTTGTTCGGCGAGGTATTGCAACGCTATGCCGGCATGACCCCGGCGGCGAACCCGGGCCGCTATCGCGATTACATTGAGTGGCTGGGCCAGCGCGATGTTCAGGCCAGTCGCGAGTTCTGGACGTCGGCATTGGTTGACCTTCAGGAGCCGACCCGGCTGGCCAACGCCATGCCGGTCAGCCAGACACCGGCCGGCGGTTATGCCGATTACCAGCATGTGTTCAGCGCACAACAGACCGGCGACCTGAACCGCTTCGCCCGCGAGCAGAAGGTCACCCTCAATACTCTGATGCAAGCCGCGTGGCTGGTGCTGTTGCAGCGCTATACCGGCCAGGCCACCGTGGCTTTCGGCGCCACCGTGGCCGGTCGCCCGACGGACTTGCCCGGCGTCGAGCAGCAGATCGGCCTGTTCATCAACACCTTGCCGGTGGTGGCGTCGCCGTCCGCCGAGATCCCGGTCGAGCAGTGGATTCAACAGGTGCAGCGCCTCAACCTGGCCCTGCGCGAACATGAACACACACCGCTTTACGACATCCAGCGCTGGGCGGGGCAGGGCACGCTGTTCGACAGTATTCTGGTGTTCGAGAACTACCCGATGGCCGAAGCCCTGGCCCAAGGCGCTGCCACTGGCCTTGAGTTTTCCACCCTCTCGCGTCAGGAGCAGACCCACTATCCACTGACGCTGGTGGCGGTCGCCGACCGTGAGCTGACCCTGGGCTTGAGCTTCGACCGGGCCTGTTTCGATCACGCCACCATCGCCAATCTGAGCACCCAGCTCGAAGACCTGATGATGCAATTCATGGCAGACGCTTCGCAGCCTTTGGGCGCGTTGCAACTGCTGGACGGCGCACCGCGTCAGACGGCTGTCGACTGGGGCAAGGCCACCATCACGACGCTGGATTCGCGCAGCGTGGTCGAGCGCATCGACGCACAGGTACGGCGCCAACCCGAGGCCGCGGCGGTGTTGTTTGCCGAGCAGACCCTTGACTACCGCACCCTCGACGCCCGGGCCAATCGTCTGGCGCACAAGCTGCAAGCACTGGGGGTCGGGCCGGAAGTGCGGGTCGGCGTGTGCATGCGCCGCACCCCGGACATGCTGATCGGGCTGCTGGCGATCCTCAAGGCCGGCGGTGCCTACGTGCCGCTGGACCCGGAGTATCCGCAAGAACGCTTGCTGCACATGCTCGAGGACAGTTGCGCGGCGGTGCTGCTGACCGAAGCCGCGTTGCAGGCGATGTTGCCCGCGGCGTTGCCGTCGCAAGTGCTGTGGGTCGAGGAGGGCGCCGAGTGGCTCGCCGGGTATCCGTCCACGGCGCCCGTCAGCCGGATCGTTGCGCAGAACCTGGCCTACGTCATTTACACCTCCGGCTCCACCGGCCAGCCCAAAGGCGTGGCGATCACCCACGCTAACCTCGCGGCGCTGATCCAGTGGTCCCAGGGTGTGTACCGCGATGAGCAGCTGCGTGGCGTGCTGGCCTCGACCTCGATCTGCTTCGACCTGTCGGTGTGGGAGATTTTCGTCACCCTGGCCAGCGGCGGTTGCATGGTGCTGGCGGACAACGCCCTGGCGTTGCCCGAGTTGCCGGCCCGCGAGCGGGTGACGCTGATCAACACCGTGCCGTCGGCGATTGCCGCGCTGCAACGGGCCGGGCAGATTCCGTCGTCGGTCACCACCATCAATCTGGCCGGCGAGCCGCTCAAGCAGACGCTGGTCGATACGCTGTACGCCAGCACCTCGGTCAAGCAGGTTTATGACCTGTACGGGCCGTCGGAAGACACCACCTATTCGACCTTCACCCTGCGCACCGCCAACGGCCGGGCGAACATCGGGCGGCCGCTGGACAACACCGTGGCCTACCTGCTCGACAGCCAGTTGCAGGTGCTGCCGGCGGGGCTGGCGGCGGAGTTGTACCTGGCCGGTGCCGGCGTGACCCGGGGCTATCTGCTGCGTCCGGGCCTGACCGCCGAACGCTTCGTGCCGGACCCGTTCGCGACCAACGGTGAGCGCCTGTATCGCACCGGCGATCTGGTGCGCCAGGGGCCGGACGACACGATCGAGTACATCGGTCGTGCCGACCATCAGGTGAAAATCCGTGGTTTCCGCATCGAACTGAGCGAGATCGAAGCCCGGTTGCTGGAACAGCCCGACGTGCGCGAAGCCGTGGTGCTGGCTCAGGAAGGCGCGGCGGGCAAGCATCTGCACGCCTACGTCGTCGCGAGCCAACCGGGCAACCCATCGTTGGTGGAAAGCCTGCGGGCGGCCCTGGCCAGTCGTTTGCCGGCGCACATGGTGCCGGGCCATCTGCACCTGATCGACGCGCTGCCGCTGACCCCCAACGGCAAGCTCGACCGCAAGGCCCTGATGGCGCTGGGTGGCAATCCGCTGCAACAGCGTTACGAAGCGCCAAGCACCGAGCTGCAATGGGAAGTGGCGACCGTCTGGCAAGAGGTGCTGGAGGTCGAGCGCGTGGGCCTGACGGACAACTTCTTCCAGTTGGGCGGGCATTCGTTGCTGGCAACGCTGGTGGTCACCCGGATCAAGGAGCGCCTGGGGGACAAGGTGCCGCTCAAGGAACTGTTCGAAGCCGACACCCTGCAAGCGTTCTGCGCCCGCATCGAGGCCTTGCGCGTCGAATTGTCGCCGGTTCAGGACGAATTGGCTAAATCCCTGGAGGCCCTCAAACGTCTATCCCTCGATGATCTGGAAAAACTGATTTCTTGAGGGGAACAACGCGTGCAAGAGTTAATCGAGTCGGTAGGACAACTTTCGGCTAAGCAAAGAAAGGCTCTGGCGGTTCTGCTCAAGCAGAAAGGCGTCAACCTTTTTGACATTGCCCCGGTTTTCAAGCGCACGCCTGAAGAGCCGTTGTTGCTGTCCTACGCTCAGCAGCGCCAGTGGTTTCTCTGGCAATGGGCGCCGCACAGCGCGGCCTACAACATTCCGACGGCCCTGCGTTTGCAGGGGCCGCTGGATGTGGCCGCGTTGCAGCGCAGCGTCCAGGCGCTGATCGAACGTCACGAAACCTTGCGCACGGTGTTCACTCAAGACGCCGGGCAACCCTTGCAAACGATCCTGCCCGCAGGCTCGTTTGCCCTGGATGTTCACCCACTGAGCCCTGAGCTGGCGGCAAACCCGCAGGCGTCGATCCAGGCCTTCGTCCAGACCCAGAGCCAGAAAGCTTTCGATTTACAGACCGGCCCGCTGTTGCGCGCGGCCTTGCTGCAAGTCTCCCCGCACGAGCATGTGCTGGTGCTGACCCTGCATCACATCGTCTCGGACGGTTGGTCGTTGCAGGTGATGATCGAGGAGCTGGTGCAGTTGTATGCCGGCTTCAACCTAGCGCACGACGCCGGGCTGCCGGCCCTGCCGATTCAATACGCCGACTATGCCCTGTGGCAGCGGCAGTGGATGGAGGCCGGCGAACAGGAACGTCAACTGGCCTACTGGCAACAAAAGCTCGGTGGCGAGCAACCGGTGCTGGAGCTGCCCGCCGACCGTGCGCGGCCGGTGGAGCAGAGCTTTGCCGGGGCCAGCCATAACCTGATGCTGGACCCGGCCCTGAGCGACAGCCTCAAGGCCTTTGCCCGACGGGAAAACGTCACGCTGTTTGTGTTGTTGCTGGCCTCGTTCCAGGCCTTGCTGCACCGCTACAGCGGCCAGGCCGACATCCGCGTCGGTGTGCCGGTGGCCAACCGTGGGCGGGTGGAAATCGAGCGTCTGATCGGCTTCTTCGTCAACACCCAGGTGCTCAAGGCGGATGTCGACGGCCAAGCCAGCTTCGTCGATCTGCTGCGCCAGGTGCGGCAAACCGCCCAAGAAGCCCAGGCGCACCAGGACCTGCCGTTCGAACAACTGGTGGAAGCCCTGGAGCCAGGCCGCAGCCTGAGTCACAGCCCGTTGTTCCAGGTGATGTTCAATCACCAGGCCGAAAGTCGGATCAGCGTCGAGACCCGCTTGAACGGCTTGAGTATCGAGCCGCTGGAATGGCAAAGCGAAACCGCGCAGTTCGACCTGGTGCTGAACACCACCGAACAGGCCCATGGCATTGAAGCGGTGCTCAAATACGCCACCGACCTGTTCGAACCGGCGACCATCGAGCGTCTGGCGCAGCATTGGTGCAACCTGCTGCGGGCGATCGTGCAGGACCCGACCCAGCGCATTGCCCAATTGCCAGTGCTCGATGACGCGCAGCAACAGCAACTCCTCGCGCATTGGAACCCGAGCCCGGTGGTGCACCCGGTCAGCCAGTGCATTCAGCAGTTGATCGAGGTACAGGCCGAACGTCGTCCGGAGGCGCCGGCAGTGGTGTTCGCCGGGCAACGGCTGACCTATGCCGAACTCAATCATCGGGCCAACCAATGGGCGCATCAGCTGATCGCCCGTGGCGTCGGCCCCGATGTGCGAGTGGGCGTGGCGGTGGAGCGTTCGCTGGACATGATCGTCGCCCTGGTCGCCGTGCTGAAGGCCGGTGGCGCTTATGTGCCGCTGGACCCGAGCTACCCCGACGACCGTTTGCGCTACATGATCGAGGACAGCGGCATCGAATTGTTGCTGACCCAGGGTCACCTGTTGGCGCAGCTGCCGATTCCACCGGGGCTAGCCTGTCTGGACCTGAATCAGCCGCCGCAGGACAGCAGCACGGCCAACCCGCTTTGCCTGACTACCGCCGATAACCTCGCGTATGTGATTTACACCTCCGGCTCCACCGGCAAGCCCAAGGGCGCGTTGCTGCCCCATGGCAATGTCATTCGCCTGTTCAGCGCCACCGATCACTGGTTCGGTTTCGGCCCCGAAGACAGCTGGACGCTGTTCCATTCCTACGCGTTCGATTTCTCGGTCTGGGAAATCTTCGGCGCGCTGCTCCACGGCGGCAAACTGGTGGTGGTGCCCCACGATGTCACCCGCTCGCCAGAAGACTTCTACACCTTGCTCTGCGACGAACAGGTCACGGTGCTGAACCAGACGCCGTCGGCGTTCAAACCGCTGATGCAAGTGGCCAGTGCCTCGTCGCGCAACCACGCGCTGCGTTACGTGGTGTTTGGCGGCGAAGCGCTGGAAGTGCAGAGCCTGCGCCCGTGGTTCGAACGATTCGGCGACCGCGCGCCAACCCTGATCAACATGTACGGCATCACCGAAACCACCGTGCATGTGACCTACCGCCCGCTGTCCATGACGGACTTGCAACAGAGCCACAGCAGCCCGATCGGCGAGCCGATTGTCGACCTGTCGTGGTACTTGCTCGATGACGCGCTGAACCTGGTACCCCAAGGGTGCATCGGCGAGTTGTACATCGCCGGGGCCGGGCTCGCGCGGGGCTATCTGAACCAGGCGGGCATGAGCGCCACCCGGTTCGTGCCGGATCCGTTCAAGCCGGTGGCCGGCGAACGTCTGTACCGCACCGGCGACCTGGCGCGCCTGCGCGGCGACGGGGTGATCGAGTACATCGGCCGGATCGACCATCAAGTGAAGATTCGCGGTTTCCGTATCGAGCTGGGGGAAATCGAAACCCAATTGCTCAACCATGACGCGGTGCGTGAAGCCGTGGTGCTGGCGGTCGAAGGGCTCAGTGGGCCGCAACTGGCCGCGTGGATCGTGCCGAGCGAGCCACTGGACGCAGATGCCCACGCCAGCTTGCGCGATTCGATCAAGGCGCAATTGCGTGAAACCCTGCCGGACTACATGGTGCCGGTCAGCTGGGTGTTCCTTGAACACCTGCCGCTGACGGCCAACGGCAAACTCGATCGCAAGCAATTGCCCAACCCCGATGTGAGCCAAGTGCAAGAGGCGTATGCGGCACCGCGCAGCGAACTCGAACAACGCCTGGCCGAGATCTGGCAGGACGTGTTGAAAGTCGAGCGGGTCGGGCTCAACGACAACTTCTTCGAGCTGGGCGGCGATTCGATCATCTCGATTCAGGTGGTCAGCCGGGCGCGTCAGGCGGGCATCCGCTTCTCGCCCAAGGACATCTTCCAGCACCAGACCGTGCAACGCCTGGCCACCGTCGCCCAGCAGAACGATGCGGTGCAGGCGATGCAAGGTGATGTGCTCGGCACGGCCGTGCTGACGCCGATTCAACAGTACTTTTTCGCCACCGACATTCCCGAGCGTCAACACTGGAACCAGTCGATCCTGCTAACCCCGGCCGAGCCGCTGCAAGCGCCTGCGCTGGAACAGGCTCTGGAACATCTGCAACGGCATCACGATGCCTTGCGTCTGCGCTATCGTCAGACCGCGGGTGAGTGGGCGCAGGAACATGCCGCCATCGATCAGCCGAACGCACTGCTGCGCACTGTTTCTTTGCAAAGCAGCGAGGCCTTGCCGGCGCTGTGCCTGGAGTTGCAACGGAGCCTGAACCTGAGTGACGGCCCGTTGATCCGTGCGGCACTGGTGGACCTGCCCGATGCCAGCCAGCGGCTGCTGTTGGTGATCCACCACCTGGTGGTCGATGGCGTGTCGTGGCGGATTCTGCTGGAAGACTTGCAAACCGCTTATCAGCAACTGAGCACCGGGACAGCGTTGCGCCTGCCGGCCAAGACCACCGCGTTCAAGGATTGGGGCGAACGCCTGCAAGGTTATGCGCGCAGCGCCGGGCTGGAAACCGAGCTGGATTACTGGCGCGGGCAACTGGCCGACGCGCCGGCGGACTTGCCGTTGGACAACCCTCAGGGACAATTGCAGAACCGCTTCGAGCGCAGCGTCGACACGCGTCTGGATGCCGAGCGCACCCGGCAGCTGTTGCAACAGGCACCGGCGGTCTATCGCACCCAGGTCAACGATTTGCTGCTGACCGCACTGGCCCGGGTGCTGTGTGAATGGACTGCTTCCGACAGCGCCCTGGTGCAGCTCGAGGGGCATGGCCGCGAAGACCTGTTCGACGACCTCGACCTGAGCCGTACCGTGGGCTGGTTCACCAGCATGTTCCCGGTGCGCCTCACCCCGCAGGCCAGCCTCGAAGCGTCGATCAAGGGCATCAAGGAACAACTGCGTTCGATCCCCAATAAAGGCATCGGCTTTGGACTGCTGCGGTATCTGGGCAATGATGATGCCCGAGCGGCCCTGAGCGGCTTGTCCCAACCCAAGGTGACGTTCAACTACCTGGGCCAGTTCGATAACAACTTCGACGAGGGCGCGTTGTGGGTGCCGGCCACCGAAGACAAGGGCGCCGGCCAGGACGAACAGGCGCCGATGAGCAACTGGCTGACCATCGACGGCCGTGTCTACCAGGGGCAATTGAGCCTGACCTGGACCTACAGCGGTGACGTGTTCGAAGAGGCAACCATCAACCAACTGGCCCGCGCTTATGAAATCGCGCTGGGCGAGTTGATCGACCATTGCCTGAGCCATCCGAGCGGCGGCCTGACCCCTTCCGATGTGCCACTGGCCGGGTTGTCTCAGGCTCACCTCGACAGCCTGCCGATCGCCGCGCAGCGCATCGAGGACATTTACCCGCTGGCCCCGATGCAGCAGGGCATTCTGTTCCACAGCCTGTACGACGCCGATGCCAGCGCTTATGTCTATCAGATGCTGCTGGATATCGACGGTCTGGACGTGGCGCGCTTCCAGCAAGCCTGGCAGCGGGTGGTGGATCGTCATGAAGTGCTGCGCGCCGGATTCATCTGGGGCCGCGACGGTCTCGATGCGCCGCTGCAAGTGATCTATCGCCAGCTGACGCTGGAAATGCCGGAAGTGGATGTGCGCGCCGAACCGGATCTGCAAGCCGTGCTGGAGGCTCGTGCATTGGCCGAGCGTGAGCGCGGTTTTGACTTGCAGAATCCGCCGCTGCTGCGCCTGTGCCTGCTGCGCACCGCCGATGACCGTCATCGCCTGATCTTCACCTGCCACCACATTCTCATGGACGGCTGGAGCAACTCGCGGATGTTTGGCGAAGTGCTGCAGGATTACGCGGGGCATCCGGTGCCGAGTGCCCAGGGCCGTTATCGCGACTTCCTGGCCTGGCTGCAACGCCAGGACAAGGACGCGGCGCAGGCCTTCTGGCGCGGGCAATTGGCCGAACTGGACGAACCAACGCGGTTGGCCTCGGCCTGCCACGGGCAAACCGTGCCCGGCCCCGGCAAAGGCGTGCATAAGCTGACCTTTGACGCAGCTTTCACCCAGCGCCTCAACGGTTTCTCGCGCCAGCAGCAAGTGACGCTCAACAGCCTGGTGCAAGCCGCGTGGCTGCTGGTGTTGCAGCGCTACACCGGGCAGAGCAGTGTCGCGTTCGGTGCGACGGTGTCCGGTCGCCCGGTGGATCTGCCGGGGATCGAGCAACAGTTGGGCCTGTTCATCAATACCCTGCCGGTGATCGCCAGCCCGCAAGCGACCTGCAGTGTCAGCGACTGGGTGCGCAGCGTGCAGGACAAGAACCTGCGGCTGCGCGATTACGAACAGACGCCGTTGCAAGACATTCAACGCCTGGCCGCGCTCAACGGTGAAGCGTTGTTCGACACCTTGCTGGTGTTCGAAAACTACCCGGTGTCCGACACCCTGGAGGCCAATCCGGGCGGGTTGCGTTTCAGCGGTCTGGAACACCGTGAGCAAACCAACTATGGCCTGACGTTGATCGCCGGTGCCGGCGAGGTGTTGAGCCTGGACTTCAACTACCTCACCGAACACTTCGCCGAGCGCAGCATTGTCGGCCTGGCCGCTCATCTGCAAGAAGTGCTGCGTCAGTTCCTCGATGCACCGCAACGGGTGCTGGGCGAGATCGGCCTGTTGCCAGCGAGCGAGCTGCGCACGCTGGCCGAATGGAATGACCATCACGCCGCGTACCCAGTCCAGGCCTTGATCCATCAGGGCTTTGAAGCCCAGGTCGAC
>NZ_JAAUOE010000005.1 GCF_017114915.1 Pseudomonas frederiksbergensis | reverse complement strand
ACGTCCAGAATCTGCCGTCAACCTCTAATTTCACATTTCTGTCATATAGATCAAAACAGCCCGAAAACACAAAGGCCGACCTCAAGAGGTCGGCCTTCTGCCCCTCTACTTACAAGCTAGGGAATGCGAACTGCGAAGCTTCATGGCTCGCCCGTTGCGGCCAGCGCTGGGTAATAGCCTTGCGACGGGTATAGAACCGCACGCCATCCGGACCATAAGCATGCAGATCGCCGAACAGCGAACGCTTCCAGCCGCCAAAGCTGTGATACGCCACTGGCACCGGCAACGGTACGTTGACGCCGACCATACCCACTTCGATCTCATCGCAGAACAACCGCGCCGCTTCCCCATCACGGGTAAAGATGCAGGTGCCATTGCCATACTCGTGATCATTGATCAGTTGCATCGCCTCTTCCAGGCTGTTGACCCGGACGACGCACAGCACCGGCCCGAAGATCTCTTCTTTATAGATGCGCATCTCTGGCGTGACGTTGTCGAACAGACAGCCACCCAGAAAGAAGCCGTCCTCATGACCGGCTACGCTCAGACCACGGCCGTCCACCACCAGCGTCGCACCGGCGGCTACGCCGTCCTCAACATAACCGCTGACCTTGTCCCGCGCCTGACCAGTGACCAGAGGTCCCATGTCCAGGCCACAAGTCGTACCGGCACCGATTTTCAGTGCCTTGATCTGCGGTGTCAGTTTGGCCACCAACGCATCCGCCACTTGGTCACCGACACACACGGCCACCGAAATCGCCATGCAGCGCTCACCGCACGAACCGTAAGCGGCGCCCATCAACGCGCTGACCGCGTTATCCAGATCTGCATCCGGCATCAATACCGCATGGTTCTTCGCCCCGCCCAGCGCCTGGACGCGTTTGCCGCGCTTGGTGCCTTCGGCGTAGATGTATTCGGCAATCGGCGTCGAACCGACAAAGCTCAGCGCTTTGACTTCCGGTGCCTCGATCAATGCATCCACCGCGGCCTTGTCACCATGCACCACACTTAGCACGCCTTTCGGCAGGCCGGCTTCCAGCAGTAGCTGAGCGATCAGCAACGTCGAGCTTGGATCGCGCTCGGACGGTTTGAGGATAAAGCAGTTGCCGCAGACAATTGCCAATGGATACATCCACAGCGGCACCATGGCCGGGAAGTTGAACGGGGTAATGCCGGCCACGACGCCCAAAGGCTGGAAGTCCGACCAGGCATCGATGTTCGGCCCGACGTTACGGCTGTACTCGCCCTTGAGGATTTCCGGTGCCGCGCACGCGAACTCAACGTTCTCGATACCGCGCTTCAATTCACCGGCAGCATCTTCCAGGGTCTTGCCGTGTTCTTCGCTGATCAGTTGCGCGATACGCGCTTCGTTCTGCTCCAGCAGTTGCTTGAAGCGGAACATCACCTGCGCGCGCTTGGCCGCGGGCGTATTGCGCCAGGCCGGGAACGCAGCCTTGGCCGAGTCGATGGCTTTCTGAATGGTTTCGCGGCTGGCCAATGGCAGTTTGTGGATAACCTGGCCGGTAGACGGGTTGAACACGTCAGCCGTGCGACCGTCTTCGGTCACCCGTTCGCCATTGATCAAATGCGGGATAAGGCTCATGCGCAGCTCCTGAAAAATTGTCCACGGGCGCCCTTCAAAGGGCGCCTTTCTTTCTATAAGAGGGAATAGAGGGAAAAATCAGTCGATCTTGTTCAGCACTTCGCCGACCGCGTCGAACAGACGATCAAGGTCTTGCGGCTTGCTGTTGAACGTTGGGCCGAACTGCAGGGTGTCGCCGCCGAAGCGCACATAGAACCCGGCTTTCCACAGGGCCATGCCGGCTTCGAACGGACGCACAATGGCATCGCCGTCACGAGGCGCGATCTGAATCGCGCCGGCCAACCCGTAGTTACGAATGTCGATGACGTTCTTGCTGCCCTTCACACCGTGCAGCGCGTTTTCGAAATGCGGTGCGATTTCCGCCACGCTCTGCACCAGGTTTTCCTTTTGCAGCAGGTCGAGTGCCGCCAGGCCCGCAGCGCAAGCCACCGGGTGCGCGGAATAGGTGTAGCCGTGCGGGAATTCCACGGCGTACTCAGGCGTCGCCTGGTTCATGAAGGTCTGGTAGATCTCGGAGCTGGCAATCACCGCGCCCATCGGAATCGCGCCGTTGGTGACTTGTTTGGCAATACACATCAGGTCCGGCGTCACGCCAAAGCTGTCGGCGCCGAACATCGAACCGGTACGGCCGAAGCCGGTGATCACTTCGTCGAACACCAACAGAATGTTGTGCTGATCGCAGATCTCGCGCAGACGTTTGAGGTAACCCTGTGGCGGAACCAGCACGCCAGCGGAACCGGCCAATGGTTCGACGAACACCGCAGCGATGTTCGAGGCATCGTGCAGCTCGATCAACTTGAGCAATTCATCCGCCAGCGCGATCCCCCCCTGCTCCGGCATGCCACGAGTGAAAGCGTTGCTCGCCAGCAAAGTGTGCGGCAGGTGATCGACGTCCATCATCGCCTGACCGAACAGTTTGCGGTTGCCGTTCACGCCGCCGAGGCTGGTGCCGGCGATGTTCACGCCGTGATAACCACGGGCGCGACCGATCATCTTGGTCTTGGTCGCCTGGCCTTTCAGGCGCCAGTAGGCACGAACCATTTTCACCGCCGTGTCGGCACACTCGGAACCCGAATCGGTGAAAAACACATGATTCAGATTGCCCGGAGTCAGGTCGGTGATTTTCTCGGCCAGCTGGAACGACAGCGGGTGACCGTACTGGAAGCCCGGCGAGTAATCGAGGGTGCCCAATTGCTTGGCCACCGCTTCCTGAATTTCCTTGCGGGTGTGCCCGGCGCCGCAGGTCCACAGACCCGAGAGCGAATCGTAGACCTTGCGGCCCTTGTCGTCTGTCAGCCAACTGCCCTCGGCCGCCACGATCAGGCGCGGGTCACGCTGGAAATTGCGGTTCGCGGTGTAGGGCATCCAGTGGGCATCGAGCTTGAGCTGGCTGGCCAGGGAAATCGGGGCGTTTTCAGGCACGTTCATGGGCAAAACCTCGCAGAGCAAATAAGCGGCGTGGAGATCAAAAGCGTTCTTGCAGCTAAATTGCCACGGGGATAAAGTCGGTGAAATCCAACTTTTCTAACCTTCAGTCAGCCATCGACTAAACATTGAGTAAATAAGGCATGAGTACCCGTCGGCCTGATCCACTGGCGCAAGTCAGTGACTTTGATATCCGCCTGCTGCGAATTTTTCGCAGCGTGGTGGAATGCGGCGGCTTCTCGGCGGCGGAATCGGTGCTGGGTATCGGCCGCTCGGCCATCAGCCAGCAAATGAGCGATCTGGAGCAGCGCCTCGGTCTGCGTCTGTGCCAGCGAGGTCGCGCCGGTTTTTCCCTGACCGAAGAAGGCCGCGAGGTCTATCAATCGGCGTTGCAGCTACTAAGTGCGCTGGAAAGTTTCCGCACCGAGGTCAACGGCCTCCACCAACACTTGCGCGGTGAGTTGACCATCGGCCTGACTGACAACCTGGTCACCCTGCCCCATATGCGCATTACTCATGCCCTGGCTCAGTTGAAGGAGCGTGGCCCGGACGTACAGATCCAGATCCGCATGATCGCGCCTAATGAAGTCGAACAAGGCGTGCTCGATGGTCGCTTGCATGTCGGCGTGGTGCCGCAAGCCAGTGCGCTGTCGGGGCTGGAATATCAGCCGCTCTACAGCGAACGCTCGCTGCTGTATTGCGCGGTCGGCCATCCGTTGTTCTATGTCGACGACAAACAACTGGACGATGAGCGCCTCAATAGCCAGGACGCCATCGCCCCGACCTTCCGTTTACCCGCCGAGATTCAGGCCCATTACCAGGCGCTCAATTGCACCGCCAGTGCATCGGATCGCGAAGGGATGGCCTTTCTGATCCTGACCGGGCGCTACATCGGTTACCTGCCGGATCACTACGCCAGCCTCTGGGTGCAACAAGGCCGATTGCGCGCACTGAAACCCAAGGCGCGTTTTTATGACTTGAGCCTGGCATCGGTCACCCGCAAAGGTCGTCGGCCCCATTTGGTGCTGGAAAGCTTCCTTGAGAGCCTTGCGGCGACACGCTGAACAACTCAAGACTCCTGTGGGATTGCGGTGGTCAGGCTTTTATCGCCACAGGACTTGTCTGAGGCCCGCGGGTGCGCTATCAACGCATCTGGTTGCACCCATCTACCTGTTCGGAAGTGCCTATGACCTTTGAAGTCCCAGCCCATGGCGGCAAACCCGCCAGCCGCATTCGTCAGAAGAACGAAGAGACCATCATCAAAGCCGCCGAAGACGAGTTCGCCCGTCACGGGTTCAAAGGCACCAGCATGAACACCATCGCGCAGAAAGCCGGGTTGCCCAAAGCGAACCTGCATTACTACTTCACCAACAAACTCGGTTTGTACGTGGCGGTGCTGAGTAACATCCTTGAGTTGTGGGACAGCACCTTCAATACCCTGACCGTCGAGGACGATCCGGCGCAAGCATTGACGCGATACATTCGCGCAAAAATGGAGTTCTCCCGGCGCCAGCCACAAGCATCGCGGGTCTTCGCCATGGAGGTCATAAGTGGCGGTGATTGCCTGACCGAGCATTTCAACCAGGACTACCGCACCTGGTTTCAGGGTCGGGCGGCAGTGTTTCAGGCGTGGATCGACGCCGGCAAAATGGACCCGATCGACCCGGTGCACCTGATCTTCCTGCTGTGGGGCAGCACCCAGCATTACGCCGACTTTGCCACGCAGATCTGCCGTGTCACCGGGCGCACCAGGTTGACCAAGCAAGACATGGACGACGCCGGTAACAACCTGATCCGCATCATTCTCAAAGGCTGCGGCCTGACGCCAGCTATCTAAGACACTTATGCCTTTTACCCTCAGCGGTTTTTGCGAATACCGCGAAGAGATTCGCAAAAGCCGCTTCATCGCCCTCGCCGCGCCAATCACCAGCGCGGCTGACGCTCAGGTTTTCATCGAACAGCACAGTGATTTGAACGCCTCGCACAATTGCTGGGCCTGGAAGTTCGGCGATCAATACCGCAGCAGTGACGATGGCGAACCCGGTGGCACCGCTGGCCGGCCGATCCTTGCGGCGATCGAGGCACAGGATTGCGATCAGGTCGCGGTGCTGGTGATCCGCTGGTATGGCGGCATTCAACTGGGCACCGGTGGCCTTGCCCGAGCCTATGGCGGCAGTGCCAACAAATGCCTGCAAGGGGCGCCGAAGGTTGAGCTTATCAGTCGGGTGCCGGTCAGTTGTGCCTGTGCATTTGGTGAGTTGGCGCTGGTGAAGCTTCGGGTGGCGGAGCTGGGCGGCCTGGTGGTGGAGGAAACCTTCACGGCCAATGGTGTGGAACTGCAATTGGCGATGGGCGACGGTCAGATAGATACCCTGCAAACGCAGCTGGCGGATTTGAGTCGTGGGCGTATTTTGTTGCGGCGTTGAAGATCAAAAAAAAGCAGCCTACGCGCCTGTGGGCGCTGCGATCTTTTGGGGCACCCCGATTTTCTTTGCTCTCGACACTTGCCCACATCTGCTGTGCACCCGGCTGTGGATAACCTGAGCACATTCTGCTGTAACCCTTCTGTCATGCGGCTTTGCGGGCTTTGCTCATTTTTCGTCCAACTCGCCAACCACAGCATTTATTCCATGTTAAAACAACCAGTTAGAGCGGTTTATCGCCATTAGAAGAAAGCCCCTCAGTGCTTATGCCCACGCGCTCGGCTTGCGCACAGATACTGTGGAACAAGCTGTGGATAACCCGTTCATGGCTGGCGCAGCCCCCTGTTCGACATAGCTTTCAGCTTATTGCTCGTTTTTTGATCAACTCATCGTGCGCAAAACCGGAGCCTGATCAAAAGCCTTGCTCTCAAGTGGTGCCTCACCAGGAATTGGAATAGATCGAGGCAGCATCCGCAAAGCCTGTGTCAGCAGGCTTTTGCCGATTTCCTGACTCAATGGCCAGGAAATTGCTTTATCCGCAGGCATAACCTTTTGCGACCCGAGCCTGTCATGTCCAACCCTGCGCCTCCCCCCGATCAAACACCCCGCCTGCAATTGCGCGGAATCAGCAAACGTTACCCCGGTTGCCTGGCCAACGATGCCATCGACTTGAGCATTGCACCCGGTGAAATCCACGCCCTGCTCGGCGAAAACGGGGCGGGCAAAAGTACCCTGATGAAGATCATCTACGGCGTCACTCACCCAGACTCAGGGGAGATGATCTGGCAGGGCCAGCGCGTGACCATGCGCAACCCGGCCCAGGCTCGCGGCCTCGGGATCGGCATGGTGTTCCAGCATTTCTCGCTGTTCGAAACCCTGAGCGTGGCGCAGAACATTGCTTTGGCGATGGGCGCGGCGGCGGGTACGCCGAAGCAGCTTGAGCCCAAGATTCGTGAAGTGTCCCAGCGCTACGGCATGGCCCTGGAACCGGAGCGACTGGTCCATAGCCTGTCCATCGGCGAGCGTCAGCGGGTGGAAATCATTCGCGGCCTGATGCAGGACATCCGCCTGCTGATTCTCGATGAGCCGACGTCGGTACTGACCCCGCAAGAGGCCGACGAATTGTTCGTCACATTGCGCCGACTGGCCGCCGAGGGCTGCAGCATACTGTTCATCAGCCACAAGCTCGGCGAAGTGCGCGCCTTGTGCCACAGCGCCACGGTGTTGCGCGGCGGTCGGGTAGCCGGGCATTGCGTGCCGGCCGAGTGTTCGGACCGGCAACTGGCGCAGTTGATGGTCGGTGAAGCCGCCGAGCTGATGACTGACTATCCGAAGGCCATGGGTGCTGATGCGTTTTTGAACGTGACGGGATTGTCCTGGCATAACCCGGACCCGTTCGGCTGCTCGCTCAAGGACATTAATCTCGACGTGCGCAGCGGCGAAATCGTCGGTGTCGCCGGGGTGGCCGGCAACGGTCAGGATGAGTTGCTGGCTTTGCTCAGTGGCGAAGAACGGCTATCCCGTCATGACGGAGCGACGATCAGTTTCGGCGGGCAACCGGTGGCGCACCTGCGGCCGGATGCACGACGCAAACTGGGCCTGGCCTTCGTCCCCGCCGAGCGTCTGGGCCATGGCGCGGTGCCGGAACTGAGCCTGGCGGATAACGCCCTGCTCACCGCATTTCAACAGGGGCTGGTCAGCAACGGGCTGATCCAGCGCGGCAAGGTCCAGGCGCTGGCCGAAGACATCATCCGCCGCTTCGGGGTCAAGACACCTGATGCCCGGGCCCCGGCTCGCAGTCTGTCCGGCGGCAATTTGCAGAAGTTCATCCTCGGCCGGGAAATCCTTCAGCAACCCAGATTGTTGGTGGCCGCGCATCCGACCTGGGGCGTGGACGTCGGCGCCGCCGCGACCATTCACCGAGCGCTGATTGCCTTGCGCGATGCCGGCGCGGCGATCCTGGTGATCTCCGAAGACCTTGATGAACTGTTCCAGATCAGCGATCGCCTCGGCGCCCTCTGCAGCGGTCGGCTGTCGGCACTGCAAGCCACCGTCGACACCCGCCTGATCGATGTCGGTGGCTGGATGGCCGGCCAGTTCGACGCGCCACAATCACCTGCCCCCGTCACGCTTTAACGGAGTTTCACATGCTGCTTTCTCTCGAACCCCGCGGCCAGCAATCGCGCCTGATGCTGTGGTGCTCGCCGTTGCTGGCGGCCGTGTTGACCCTGGGCTGTGGCTCATTGCTGTTTATTGCCCTGGGGCATGACCCGCTGCGGGCCTTGTACACCTTACTGATTGCACCGATCAGCGACCTGTATGGCGTCTCCGAACTGTTGGTCAAGGCATTGCCGATTCTGCTCTGTGCATTGGGCCTGGCGGTGGCGTATCAGGCGCGGATCTGGAACATCGGCGCCGAAGGTCAGTTGCTGCTCGGTGCCCTGGTCGGCAGCGCGTTGGCGGTGAATATCATCAGCCTGCAAAGCCGCTGGGCGCTGGTGTTGATCCTGCTCACCGGCACCCTGGCCGGCGCCGCGTGGGCCGGGCTGACGGCGTGGTTGCGCACACGCTTCAACGCCAATGAAATCCTCACCAGCATCATGCTCAATTACATCGCCCTGAACCTGCTGTTGTTCTGTGTCCATGGGCCGCTGAAGGACCCGGCCGGGTTCAACTTTCCAGAGTCGGCGATGTTCGGCGATACCAGTCGTTTGCCGCTGTTGATGGAGGATGGTCGGGTTCACGCCGGGATCTATTTCGCCTTGCTCGCGCTGGTAGCGGTGTGGGTGTTGTTGCAGAAGAGCTTTGTCGGGTTCCAGATCAAAGTGCTCGGGCTGGACAAGCGCGCGGCAGGTTTCGTCGGCTTTCGCCAGAAGCGGTTGATCTGGCTGGCGCTGTTGATCAGCGGTGGCCTGGCGGGGCTGGCCGGGGTTTGCGAAGTCACCGGGCCCATCGGCCAATTGGTGCCGCAGGTCTCACCGGGCTATGGCTATGCGGCGATCACCGTGGCGTTTCTCGGGCGGTTGCATCCCGTTGGCATTCTGTTTTCCAGCCTGTTGATGGCGCTGCTGTACATCGGTGGCGAGAGCGCGCAGATGAGCATGAACCTGCCGCAAGCCATCACTCAATTGTTCCAGGGCATGATGCTGTTTTTCCTGCTGGCCAGTGACGTGCTGATTCTCTACCGACCGCGATTGAACCTGCGCTGGGTACGGCGCACCTCGACCACCGCCGTACAAGCAGGAGCCTTGTGATGGATATCGATCTGCTGAGCAATATTTTCTACGCCATGGTCCGTTGCGGCACACCGTTGTTGCTGGTGGCACTGGGCGAGCTGATTTGCGAGAAGAGCGGCGTCCTCAACCTGGGTCAGGAAGGCATGATGCTGTTTGGGGCGGTGATCGGTTTTATCGTCGCGCTGAACAGCGGCAACCTCTGGCTCGGCGTGTTGCTGGCGATGCTCGCCGGGATGCTGTTGTCATCGCTGTTTGCCCTGGTGGCGCTGGTGTTCAACGCCAATCAGGTGGCGACCGGGTTGGCGTTGACGATCTTCGGCGTGGGCCTGTCGACCTTCGTTGGCGCTGCGTGGGTCGGCAAACCGCTGGCGGGTTTCGAGCCGATGGCGATTCCATTCTTGAGTGAAATCCCGCTGATCGGGCGGATGCTGTTTGCCCAGGATCTGCTGGTGTACCTGTCGTTCGCGCTGTTTGCCCTGGTGGCCTGGGTGATTGTGAAAAGTCGCGTCGGCCTGATCATTCAGGCGGTCGGCGAAAGCCCGGATGCCGCCAGTGCCATGGGCTTGCCGGTGTTGCGCGTGCGCACACTGGCGGTGCTGTTCGGCGGAGCGATGGCGGGGTTGGCCGGGGCTTATCTGTCGCTGGCCTACACGCCGATGTGGGCGGAAAACATGAGCGCCGGTCGTGGCTGGATTGCCCTGGCCCTGGTGGTGTTTGCCAGTTGGCGGGTGTGGCGGTTGCTGCTTGGAGCGTACCTGTTCGGGCTCGCCAGCATCCTGCATTTGGTGGTGCAGGGATTGGGGCTGGCGATACCGTCGAGCCTGCTGGCGATGCTGCCGTATGTCGCGACCATTGTGGTGTTGGTGCTGTTGTCGCGGGATGCCGTGCGCACACGGTTGTATGCGCCCGTTTCGTTGGGGCAGCCGTGGCAGGCCGGGTAAAAATCAGGGAGCAACAAGGCTAAAGCCTGGAGTATGCTCCAGGGTCATGCCTTCTTGAGACATCAAGATGCGCATCGGTGAATGAGCCCAGGCCAGCGCGGCTCGGTCAACGTAGTCCTTTGAGTCAGTATCCATTGAATCCGTGATTCTCATCCATCAAGGAAGCCATTCATGTCCACGGCAAAAACCGCACTCATCATCGGCGCCTCCCGAGGCTTGGGCCTCGGCCTGGTGAAAACCTTGCTGGCCGACGGCTGGCAAGTCACCGCCACCGTGCGCAATCCGCAGAGCGCCGAAGCCTTGCAGGCGTTGGGCAAGGTGCGGATCGAAAAACTCGACATGGACGACCAGCAAGCGGTCATCGCCCTCAGCCAACAACTCAAGGGCGAGGTCTTCGACCTGTTGTTCGTGAATGCCGGGGTCAAGGGACCGGAGGTCCAGACGCCGGGTGGCGCGACCCTGGCCGAGGTGGGTCAACTGTTCTTCACCAACGCCGTGGCGCCGATCAATCTGGCCCAGCGTTTCGTCGGGCAGATTCGTGAAGGCAGCGGCGTGCTGGCGTTCATGAGTTCGGTGCTGGGCAGCGTGACCATGCCCGACGCGCCGGAGCTGGCGCTGTACAAGGCCAGCAAAGCGGCGCTGAACTCGATGACCAACAGTTTCGTCACGCAACTGGGCGAACAGAAACTCACCGTGCTGTCGCTGCACCCGGGTTGGGTGAAAACCGACATGGGTGGCGAAGGTGCCGACATCGATGTGGAAACCAGCACCCGCGGGTTGATCGATCAGGTGAATGCGTATGCCGGCAAGGGTGGGCATCATTTTGTGAACTACAGGGGTGAGACTATTCCCTGGTAAACGGGTAGGATTTGACGCCTTCGCGGGCTTGCCCGCGAAGCTTTTTTGATTGAAACTCCGCACCTCGTCCCCGTGGCGACCCTGGATCAGCAGACAGGGCAACACTGAGCTGGCAACCCTGAACCCAACTTTCAGAGGAGCCGGCCACTATGCCTGCGACCCGTACCTGGTTAAAAAATCCCCTCGCCATTTTCACGGCCAACGCGCTCGATGCCCGTGGCGGTCTGGTGCTGCAAGACGGTTTGATCGTCGAAGTGCTCAGCGCCGGCCAGCAACCGTCCGCCCCCTGTGGACAAGTCTTCGATGCCCGCGAACACGTGATCCTGCCAGGGCTAATCAACACCCATCATCACTTCTATCAAACCCTGACCCGCGCGTGGGCGCCGGTGGTTAATCAGCCGCTGTTCCCGTGGTTGAAAACCCTCTATCCGGTCTGGGCGCGACTCACGCCGGAAAAACTCGCCCTCGCTACGAAAGTCGCGTTGGCCGAGTTGCTGTTGTCCGGCTGTACCACCGCGGCTGATCACCATTACCTGTTTCCGCAAGGCCTGGAAAACGCGATCGATGTGCAGGTCGAGAGCGTCCGCGAATTGGGCATGCGTGCCATGCTCACTCGCGGTTCGATGAGCCTTGGTGAAAAAGACGGGGGGCTGCCGCCACAGCAAACTGTCCAGGAAGGCGAAGTGATTCTCGCCGACAGCCAACGCTTGATCGCCGCGTACCACGAGCGTGGCGATGGCGCGCAAATCCAGATCGCGTTGGCGCCGTGCTCGCCGTTTTCGGTGACCCCGCAAATCATGTCCGCCAGCGCCGAACTGGCGAACACCCTCGATGTGCGACTGCACACGCACCTGGCCGAAACCCTCGACGAAGAAGACTTCTGCCTGCAACGCTTCGGCCTGCGCACCGTGGATTATCTGGACAGCGTCGGCTGGCTCGGCCCACGCACCTGGCTGGCCCATGGCATTCATTTCAACCCCGACGAAATCGCCCGCCTCGGCGCGGCCGGCACCGGTATTTGCCATTGCCCGAGTTCGAACATGCGCCTGGCTTCAGGGATTTGCCCAACCATCGAGTTGACGGATGCGGGTGCGTTGCTGGGGCTGGGGGTGGATGGCTCGGCGTCCAACGATGCCTCGAACATGATGCTCGAAACCCGTCAGGCGCTGTACATCCAGCGTCTGCGTTATGGCGCGGAAAAGATCACCCCGGAACGCGTATTGGGCTGGGCCACCAAGGGTTCGGCGCAGTTGCTCGGGCGCAGCGATATCGGCGAACTGGCGGTGGGCAAGCAGGCCGATCTGGCGCTGTTCAAACTGGACGAGCTGCGCTTCTCCGGCAGCCACGATCCGGTGTCGGCGCTGCTGCTGTGCGGCGCGGATCGGGCGGACCGGGTGATGGTCGGCGGAAAGTGGCGAGTGATCGATGGACAGGTTGAGGGGCTGGATCTGAAAGGGTTGATCGCCGATCACAGCCAGGCGGCTCGGCAGTTGATCGCCGGCACCTGACACAACCTCCATCAAATGTGCCAGGCGCCCGCACCAGTGGATGGCATGAGTTGGAGCCGCTGCACCGGGTTGGCTCCAGTGATGAATTGAACATCAAAAGATTGCAGCCTTCGGCAGCGCCTACAGGGGCGAGACTCATGCCGAAGGCTGCGATCTTTTGATTTTGTTGTCCTGTTGGTCAGCAATTTGCATTGACCTGGCACACCTCACAACAACATGGAGTTCCAGTTCATGCACAAACGTCCGTTGAAGCAGCTGCTTTGCGCTGTCGCCGCAGCCATCGGTCTGAGCGCCAGCCTGACCGCCAGTGCCGCCGACCCGCTGAAAGTCGGCTTCGTCTATATCGGCCCGATCGGTGACCACGGCTGGACGTATCAGCATGAACAGGGACGCAAGGCGCTGGCGGAGAAATTCGGCGACCAGATCAGCACCCACTACGTGGAGAACGTCGCCGAAGGCGCCGATGCCGAGCGGGTAATCCGCAACATGGCCAAGGACAAGTACGACCTGATCTTCACCACGTCTTTCGGCTACATGAACCCGACCCTGAAAGTCGCCAGACAATTTCCCAAGGTGACTTTCGAACACGCCACCGGCTACAAACAGGACAAGAACCTCGGCACTTACCTGCCGCGCACTTATGAAGGTCGCTACGTCGGAGGGTTCCTCGCGGCGAAGATGACCAAGACCAAAAAAATCGGCTACGTCGCTTCCTTCCCGATTCCAGAAGTGATCCGCGACATCAATGCCATCCAACTGGCCCTGAACAAGTACAACCCGGGCACCGAGATCAAAGTGGTGTGGGTCAACTCCTGGTTTGACCCAGGCAAGGAAGCCGACGCCACCAATGCGCTGATCGACCAGGGTGTGGACGTGGTGTTCCAGCACACCGACAGCCCGGCACCGATCCAGGCGGCCGAACGTCGCGGCGTGTATGCCGTCGGCTATGCCTCGGACATGGCGCATTTCGGGCCGAAAGCGGTGCTGACGTCTATCGTCAACGACTGGGGGCCGCATTACATTCAGGCGACCCAAAGTGTGCTCGACCATACATGGAAATCCCAGGATTACTGGGGTGGGTTGAAGGAAGGCACGGTTGAGCTGCCGATCAGCGACCTGGTGCCGGCGGCGGTGAAAACCGAAGCCGGGCAGATCATCGCCGACATCAAGAGCGGTGCCCTGCATCCGTTCACCGGGCCGATCAAGGACCAGGCCGGTGTGGAAAAAATCCCGGCGGGCGTGAGCGCGACCAATGCGCAACTGGCGTCGATGAACTACTACGTCGAAGGCATGAAGGCCGAGATGCCGAAGTGATCGGTCAGGAGCACAAAACCCTGTGAGAGCCGATACCTACGCCTATCGACGGGAACAGGAAGCCGTGTAATGAACCGGCTGGTCAGGTTTTGCTCATTGTTTCGGCGGGCATCTGTAGAATGCCTCCATTGCACCTGATGAGATTTCAATCATGTACGACTGGCTGAATGCTCTGCCCAAGGCAGAACTGCACTTGCACCTGGAAGGTTCGCTGGAGCCTGAGCTGCTGTTCGCCCTGGCCGAACGCAACAAGATCGCCCTGCCATGGAGCGATGTCGACACCTTGCGCAAGGCCTATGCCTTCAACAACCTGCAAGAGTTTCTCGACCTGTATTACCAGGGCGCCGATGTGTTGCGCACGTCCCAGGATTTCTACGACCTGACCTGGGCCTACCTGTTGCGCTGTAAAGAACAGAACGTGATTCACACCGAACCGTTCTTCGACCCGCAAACTCACACCGACCGTGGCATCCCGTTCGAAGTGGTGCTCAACGGCATCGCCGCCGCGTTGAAGGATGGCGAACAGCAACTGGGGATCACCAGCGCTTTGATCCTCAGTTTCCTGCGCCACCTGAGCGAAGACGAAGCGCAGAAAACCCTCGACCAGGCGCTGCCGTTCCGCGATGCGTTTGTCGCCGTGGGCCTGGACAGTTCGGAGATGGGCCACCCGCCGAGCAAGTTCCAGCGCGTGTTCGATCGTGCGCGCAGCGAAGGCTTCCTGACCGTGGCCCACGCCGGTGAAGAGGGTCCGCCCGAGTACATCTGGGAAGCCCTCGACCTGCTGAAAATCCAGCGTATCGACCATGGCGTGCGCGCCATCGAAGACGAGCGCCTGATGCAGCGGATCATCGACGAGCAGATCCCGCTGACCGTGTGCCCGTTGTCGAACACCAAACTCTGCGTGTTCGATCACATGTCTCAGCACAACATCCTCGAGATGCTCGAGCGCGGTGTAAAGGTCACGGTGAACTCCGATGACCCGGCGTACTTCGGCGGCTATGTCACCGAGAACTTCCACGCGCTGTATACAGATCTGGGCATGACCCAGGATCAGGCCAGGCGTCTGGCGCAGAACAGCCTGGATGCCAGATTGGTCAAACCTTAAGTCAGCCTTCGCGGGCAAGTCGGATCACCACAGCGGTGCGGCGATCCGACTTGCCTGCGAAGAACGATAACTCGGTGTCTAGTCTACTGGCACCGGCTCGCTCAACTCCTCCAATGTCTTGCCCCGGGTCTCCATCCCGAAGAGCCACACCACCCCCGCCGCAATCGCAAAGCACATCGCCCCCAGCGCAAACACCCCGCCCTGCCCGGTCATCGGGAACACCAGCCCGGTCACCAATGGCCCAAGCAGCGAACCCACCCGGCCGATGGCCGAAGCGAACCCCGAGCCCGTGGCCCGTGCCGATGTCGGGTACAACTCCGGGGTGTAGGTATAGAGCACCGCCCACATGCCGAACAGAAAGAACTGCATCAGCAACCCCGAGGCGATCAACAGGCTGACGTTGCCGCCGAACACCGCGCTCTGGCCATAAAGAAACGCCATCAACCCGCCGCCGAGCATCGTCACGACGCACACCGGTTTACGCCCCCAACGCTCCACCAGCCAGGCGGCCATGAGGAAACCGGGAATCCCGCCGAGGGAAATCAGCACCGTGTAATACACCGATTGGGTCACGGCGAAGCCCGACTGTTGCAACAGCGCACTGAGCCAGGACGTCAGGCCATAGAAACCCAGCAAGGCGAAGAACCACACGCTCCAGATCATCATCGTGCGCTGGCGATATTGCGCCGACCAGATTTCCCGCAGCGCGGAGAAGAAGCTGCCCGGCTGACTCGCCGTCCGTGGCAGGCGAAGCGGCTCAGGCAAATCCGAACGGCCCAATGAAACCCGAACCCGTTCTTCGATGCCGCGCAATACCTTGTCCGCCACATCATGATGCCCGGCCTGCTCCAGCCAGCGCGGCGACTCGGGAATGAAAAATCGAATCGCCAGGACGAACACCGCCGGCACCGCCAACACCAGAAAAATGTCGCGCCAGCCAATCACCGGCAACAGGAAGTACGACAGCACCCCGGCCGCAACGAAACCGAGCGGCCAAAAGCCGTCCATCAATGCGATATAACGCCCCCGACGCTTGGCCGGAATCAGCTCCGACAGCATCGACTGGGCAATCGGAAACTCCATGCCCATGCCGATCCCCAACAGGATCCGGAACAACGTCAGCGTTTCGACGTTCTGCGCCGTGGAGCACAGATAGCTGGCGATGCCCCACAACACAATGCTCCACTGGAACACCGGTTTGCGCCCGAAGCGGTCGGCCAGCATGCCGGACAGCGATGCGCCCACGACCATGCCGAAGAAACTCGAACTGGCCAGCAACCCGGCCTGCGCCGTGCTCAGGCCGAACTCGGTTTTGATCGAGCCGAGCAAGAAAGTCATCATCGCCAGGTCCATGGAGTCGAAGAAAAACGCCAGGGCTATGATGATGAAAATGATGCGGTGATAACCGCTGACGGGCAGCCGTTCCAGTCGTTCTGCCGCACTGAAGTTTCGTGTTTCCATGCCACATTCCCCCAATCCGAAAGTCCCCGGATCGAGTGTGCGTCATCGCGGTGGGGGGTTATTGCTGGATGCGACCTGCCCACAGCTCTGAACGACGCCTGAAACCAAAGATTCCGGACGTCGCACCGCAATGGCTCTAAAGCGCCATTTCCAGCTCGGTTTCCTTGGCGAAACAATGAATTTCACGCTGCCCCGCGGCCGTGATCTGCAAGGCTCGCGAATCGTTGGGCAGGCTCAACCAGCCCGACTGCATGAACAGCTGCAACAAGGCCGCGCCCAATGAGCCGCCCATGTGCGGGCGTCGTTCGCTCCAGTCCGGGCAGGCGCAGGCGACTCTGCCGTTGCGATGGGCCAGCGCCTGGATGTACACACCACGTGCTGCCAATTGCGTGGAACCCTTATGAGTGATCATGACCCGCTGATCGAGTTGCTCGATCCAGCCCGCATCCAGCAGACGCTGGTAAAGATCGGCGGCCAGGGTGCCTCCCAGATGGTCGTCGCAGAGCCTGGCCCGCAGCAGTGACGAAGGCGCCGCCTGAGGTTTGGCGATTGGGCTCGTGCGTTTGAACACGTCAGGGATGTCCCGAGGCGTGCTGGCCAGAGTCGCGCTGGCCAGGGCTTCTATCGCGGCGCCGACTTCGGGCGCGGCAAGCCGGAAAAACCGCTTGCGTCCACGGGTTTCGACTTTCAACAGACCGCCGGTGGACAAGCGCCCCAAATGCGCACTGGCCGAAGACGG
Source organism: Pseudomonas frederiksbergensis (assembly GCF_017114915.1). Taxonomy (GTDB): domain Bacteria; phylum Pseudomonadota; class Gammaproteobacteria; order Pseudomonadales; family Pseudomonadaceae; genus Aquipseudomonas; species Aquipseudomonas frederiksbergensis_I. Next base: position 230,659 of record NZ_JAAUOE010000005.1, on the reverse strand, counting down.
CGACAGGCCCGCCAGCAACGCCAGCTCCTCGGTATGCCGTGCCGAGCCGTCCATCAAGGCCCACATCATTGCGCTGCGCTTTGGGTCAGCCAGCAATGTGGCGATCTGGCTGATGCAAGGTGCATGTTCCATGTATTCACTCCCTGTTGAATCGTTTCGTCTACTGCTCAGAGACATCTTGACCAGTAATGTGTCTTCGGCCAAGACGCGGAAACCGCCATAAGCCGGGCAAAGTCACCCACTCACCCAGACCATTGCTTCGCGGGTGCAGCGAAGGTCCGGTGATGACCATGGGTCTGACCGACTCGAACGTGGACTCGCCATTGCGAGATCGACGGTGCGTACATGAGGCGGGCGCTAGTATAAGCGGGTTAACCGCCGGTTCCTGCCCTCGGGAATCCCTTGATGGTGATAGTTCCTGACAGAAATTTCGCTATTTGCCTGCGACTAATGATCGACACCCGATATCAACGGAAATTGACTGCTTATTCGAGCGCATCGGCTGGCAAGCATTTCCCGCAAAAGGTTCACCGGCTTACTCAATTGTGCGCGATGGGCGCACAGCAAATTCAGCGGTGCGCGCTCGCAGAGCAGCTCAGGCATCAGCACTTTCAAGCGGCCGGCGAGCACATCGGCGGCGACATCGAGCCAGGACTTGTACGCAATCCCCGACCCCGCCACCGCCCACAGCCGCACCACATCGGCATCGTCACTGAAGCGATCGCCGCTGACGGTCAGGCTCACTTCGCGTTTACCATCGTGGAAACTCCAGTGATCGTGGACCCGGCCGCCGAGCATGAATAACAGGCAATTGTGCTGAGCCAGTTGCTCCAGATGCCGTGGTTCGCCATATCGCGCCAGATAACTTGGCGCAGCACAGAGCACGCGACGGTTGTGCGGGGCGATGGGCAACGCCACTAGGCTCGAGTCTTCCGGCTCGCCGTAACGCAAGGCAATGTCTACCGGTTGGCGGAACAGGTCGGCGATGCGGTCGCCCAGCAGCAACCGTACGGTGAGTTTCGGATGCTCGCGCTGAAACTCGTCGAGCCATGGCAACAGCAGGTTGCGCCCGAAATCCGAAGGCGCCGACAACTGCAAGATCCCGCTGACCTGATCCTGACCGCTGGCCAGCAAACGGCGGCCCTCATCGAGATTGCTCAAGGCGGCCCGGGCGTATTCCAGAAAGCCCTCGCCTTCAGCCGTCAGGCGCAGGCTGCGGGTGGAGCGGGCGAGCAAGCGCGCGCCGAGTTGCTGTTCGATGCGCTTCAACGCCGCGCTGGCCACCGCCGCCGACATGTCCATCACCCGTGCCGCCGCTGACAAACTGCCCAGGTCCGCCGCCCGAACGAACAACTGCAAGTCATCGAAACGCAACATCGTCAGCCCCGATTATCAAAAAAACATTGAAAGAGACTGCTCTTTTAGCGGGTTTTATCTTGCCGAGAAATAACCAATCATCTGTGCCATCGAAATCTTTCCCTTTCCAGGAGCCCACGATGAAAGCCATTGCCTACTACGCCTCCCTGCCGATCAGCGACGAAAAGTCCCTGCAAGACATCGAACTGCCAGAACCGGTCGCCGGCCCCCGCGACCTGTTGGTCGAGGTCAAAGCCATTTCGGTCAACCCGGTGGACACCAAGGTGCGTCAGAACGTCCAGCCTGAAGGTGGCGTGGCCAAAGTGTTGGGCTGGGACGTGGCGGGTGTGGTCAAGGCTGTCGGCAGCGAAGTGACCTTGTTCAAGGCCGGCGACAAGGTGTTCTACGCCGGCTCCATCGCCCGTGCCGGCGGCAACAGCGAACTGCATGTGGTGGATGAACGCATCGTCGGCCATATGCCGAAGACCCTCGGGTTCGCCGAAGCCGCCGCCCTGCCGCTGACCGCCATTACCGCGTGGGAACTGCTGTTCGAACGTTTGCAAGTGCGCGAAGGCAAAACCGACGAGGGCCAGAGCCTGCTGATCGTTGGAGCCGCCGGTGGTGTGGGCTCGATCCTCACGCAATTGGCCAGCCAGCTCACCGGGCTTAGAGTCATCGGCACCGCTTCCCGGCCACAAACCCAGCGCTGGGTGCGTGACCTGGGCGCCGATCAAGTGATCGATCACAGCCAGCCACTGAGTGAAGCACTCAAACGTGCCGGGTTCGAACATGTAACCCACGTTGCCAGCCTGACCCAGACCGACCAGCATATGGATCAATTGGTGGAGGCATTGGCGCCGCAGGGCAAACTGGCGCTGATTGATGACCCGAAGGCGCTGGACGTGACCAAGCTCAAACGCAAGAGCCTGTCGCTGCATTGGGAGTTCATGTACACCCGCTCGCTGTTCGAAACCGCAGACATGATCGAGCAGCACAAACTGCTCAACCGCGTCGCCGGGTTGATCGATGCGGGCACATTGAAAACCACGGTCGGCGAGCACTTCGGAACCATCAACGCCGCCAACCTACGTCGCGCCCATGAACTGCTGGAAAGCGGCAAGTCCAAGGGCAAGATTGTGCTTGAAGGGTTCTGACCCGAAGATCAAAAGATCGCAGGTGCGCCAGCGATCTTTTGCCGTCAGTCCGAGAGTTGACCGTTGTCACAATTGCGATCGTATTCGGGTCTACAATCGAAAACTCTGCGAACAATCTTTTACGTGATGTCTTTTACGAGACGTCTTTCACAAGAGGAACTCAGCAATGAAGATCCTGATAAAAGAATTGGCAACATCCCGCTGGCAGGTTCGCCTGGATCAACACGCTGTGACGTTCCGCAGTGAAGCCGAAGCCCTGGCCTTCACTAAAACGCTTGAAGCGCGCTTGCACGCGCCCCATCAGATTCCCGGCCGTCAGCAGCGTGCTGCTGGCTGAGTCCGTCCTCAGGCCTGGGCTTGTTCCAGCGCCCGGGCATTGTGCAAACGCCGGGTGAGCATCGCCACGCTCACCACCACAATTGCGCACAGGCTGATGACCATGGCCATCGGCATGGCACTGCCATCGTGCAAAACACCCACCAGCGCTGCGGCCCCGGCGGCGACGCTGAATTGCAGGCATCCAAGCATCGCCGAGGCACTGCCCGCCCGCGCGCCCTGCCCGTTCATGGCGCAGGCCGAGGCATTGGGCACAATACAACCCAGGCTGGCGATGCAGACAAAAAGCGGAATCAGCAACGGCCACAAATGCACGGTGTGCAACGAGCTGACCGCCAACAGGGCCAGACCGCCCGCCAGGTAGAGCCAGACGGTACGCGACAGTAGAAAGGCAGGACCGCGCTTTGCCAGCAGCCGGGCATTGAGCTGGGCCACCAGAATGAAACCCGCCGCGTTAATGCCGAACAACCAGCCGAAATGCTCGGCCGGCACGCCATAGAGTTTGATGAAGACGAATGGCGAGCCCGCGATATAGGCAAACATCCCGGCGATGGCAACGCCACCGGTGAGGGCATGGCCGAGGAATATCGGGTCCGCCAGCAACCGACCGTACTGGCGCAGCGCGCCCGACAACGGTTGGCGCGGAATATGGGCCGGCAGACTTTCCGGCAGCCCGAGGGCCACGGCCAACCCTGCCAGCGCACTGAAACCGGTCAGCACGATAAAGATCGACTGCCAGCCTGTGGTGTTGACCAACAACCCGCCCAGCATCGGCGCAAGAATCGGCGCCAGGCCCATCACCAGCATCAGTTGCGAAAAGACCTTCGCCGAACCCACCGCATCGCATTTATCGCTGACCACCGCCCGAGCGATCACCATGCCCGCGCAACCGCCCAGCGCCTGAACGAAGCGTGCGCCGATCAGCCACTCCAGATTCGGCGCATAGGCACAGGCCAGTGAAGCGGCAGTGAACAAACCGACGCCGGTCAGCAAGGGAATCCGTCGCCCAAAGCGGTCCGCCACTGGGCCGTACGCCAGTTGGCCGATGGACAAGCCGAGGAAATAAGCGGCGAGGGTCAGTTGAACGTGTTTTTCGTCGGTGCCGAAAGCGAGCGCCATGGCCGGGAATGCCGGCAGGTAGAAATCGATCGCCAGCGGACCGAAAGCGCTCAAGGCGCCGAGAATCAGGATTGTACGGAAGTTCATCAGGCGTCCAGGTTGGGCAGGCAGGTTAGCCATGGATCGGCAGGCTGACAGTCTAGCCGGGCGTGGACGCCTTGAACATTCAGTTAGGTCGCTAACTATTAAAAATAGCTCAGGCCTGTTTTACCTCGTAACCCTCTTCAGTGATGGCGGCGATCACCTGATCGGCTGTCAGCGCACTTTCTACGCCGACTTCTTTTGCCGCCAGGTCGATGCGCACGCTGGCTGCCGGATCCTTGGCTTGCAGTGCCTCGGTAATGGCCTTGACGCAGTGACCGCAGGACATGCCTTCAACGTTGAACACTTGCATGGGACGTCTCCTTTAATGAAGCCCTTACATGAGGGTTGCGCGCAGTCTCGAGCTTGCCACCATGGCAAGGTCAAGTTCTGAAGCAAACTGCCGGGCTGGCAATCGGCGTCGTGCTCGGCCAAGCTGCGCCCATCAATGACTCGACATCAGGAGATTCAGCCATGCGCTGGTCAGCTCTCAGCCTGTTTGGCTTCCTCAGCCTATTTGCCGCGACACCTTCGGTTCAAGCCGCCGGGGAGGACTACGGCGTGCTGATCATTTCCCGCGAGCGCCTGGAAGTGTCGACTTCCTGCGAAATTGGCGTGTACCTCCAGGATCAGCTCTCGGGGCGGCTGTTCCAGGAACAGAGCATCTCGTTCAACCTGCCGCCGGGCAATGTGTCCCTGCGCCTCAAACTGCTGCCGGGCCAGGCGCCGGGTTGCAACCCGGGCATGCTCGCGCCGGGCTCGCAAAACATCACAGTCAAGGCCGGGGACGTGTTGAAGTTCCGGATTGCGATGACGCAGGAAGGGATGTATCTCAAGCCGGCGGCTTTGGAGTACTGATCTTTTGATCTGAGACATGGCACTTGACCTTGCCTGCATGGCAAGGTTGATCCTGTAGGTAATTTCTACAGGGAGCGTGACCGATGTCCGAATCCACCACTTTCGATCTGCCGATTGCCGGCATGACCTGCGCCAGTTGTGCCGGGCGTGTCGAGCGTGCCTTGAGCAAAGTCATCGGCGCCACGGCCGTCAGCGTCAACCTGGCCACCGAACAGGCCCGGGTGCAAGCACCCAGTGACAGCCTGCCGGCCTTGATGGACGCGGTGCAGCAGGCCGGTTATAGCGTGCCCCAGCAGACCCTGGAATTGAGCATCGACGGCATGACCTGCGCCTCCTGCGTCGGCCGCGTCGAACGGGCCCTGGCCAAAGTGCCGGGGGTGAAGCGTGTCAGCGTCAACCTGGCCAACGAACGAGCGCACCTCGAACTGCTCGGGGAGGTCGATCCGCACACCTTGATCGGCGCCGTGACCAAGGCCGGATATTCCGCCCGCGTCTGGGAAGTCGAACACCCGCAAGCCGACAATCAGCAACAACGCCTGCACCGTGAACGCTGGGCCTTGCTGGCGGCCATCGCCCTCGCTTTGCCGCTGGTGCTGCCGATGGTGCTGCAACCCTTCAGCGTGCACTGGATGCTCCCGGCGTGGGTGCAGTTCGCGTTGGCTACACCGGTGCAGTTCATCTTCGGCGCACGCTTCTATGTGGCGGCGTGGAAAGCCGTGCGTGCCGGCGCCGGCAACATGGATTTGCTGGTCGCCCTGGGCACCAGCGCCGGCTACGGCTTGAGCGTTTACGAATGGGCCTTCGCCGTCGGCCGCCTGCCGCATCTGTATTTCGAAGCCTCGGCGGTGGTGATCGCCTTGGTATTGCTGGGCAAATACCTGGAAAGCCGCGCCAAGCGCCAGACCGCCAGCGCCATCCGCGCCCTTGAAGCCTTGCGTCCGGAGCGAGCCATTCAGGTGATCGACGGCCGCGAGCAGGAGGTTGCGATCAGCGCTTTGCGCCTCAACGATCTGGTCATGGTCAAACCCGGCGAACGCTTCCCGGTGGATGGCGAAGTGGTGGAAGGCCAAAGCCATGCCGATGAAGCACTGATCAGCGGCGAGAGCCTGCCAGTACCGAAACAACCAGGCGACAAGGTCACCGGCGGCGCCATCAATGGCGAAGGTCGGTTGCTGATTCGGACCTTGGCGCTCGGCGCGGAAACCGTGCTGGCGCGGATCATCCGCCTGGTCGAAGACGCGCAGGCAGCGAAAGCACCGATCCAGAAACTGGTGGATAAAGTCAGCCAGGTGTTCGTGCCGGTGGTTCTGCTGATCGCGCTGGCGACCCTGGTCGGTTGGTGGCTGTACGGCGCGCCGCTGGAAACTGCATTGATCAACGCCGTCGCGGTGTTGGTGATTGCCTGCCCTTGCGCACTCGGGCTAGCCACGCCGACGGCGATCATGGCGGGCACCGGTGTCGCGGCACATTATGGAATTCTGATCAAGGATGCCGAAGCCCTGGAACGCGCCCATGAGGTCAGCTCGGTGGTGTTCGACAAAACCGGCACCCTGACCTCGGGCACTCCGCGCATCGCACATTTGAGTGCCATCGAGGGTGACGAAGCCGCTTTGCTGCAAATGGCCGGCGCCCTGCAACGGGGCAGTGAGCACCCGCTGGCCAAGGCGGTGCTGGATGCCTGCGCCGAACGCGGCTTGACCGTGGTCGATGTCAGCGACAGTCAATCACTGACCGGGCGCGGCATTGCCGGCAGCCTTGATGGTCGACGGCTGGCCCTGGGCAATCGGCGTCTGCTGGAAGAAAGCGGTTTGAGCGCCGGGTCATTGGCCGACGCCGCAACCGTCTGGGAAACCGAAGGCCGGACATTGTCCTGGCTGATCGAACAAAACCCGAAATCTCGGGTGCTGGGCCTGTTCGCTTTCGGCGACACGCTCAAACCCGGCGCCCTGCAAGCAGTGCAACGCTTAAGCGCACGCAACATCAGCAGCCACCTGCTGACGGGCGATAACCGCGGCAGCGCCAAAGTCGTCGCCCAAGCGCTGGGCATCAAGGATGTGCACGCCGAAGTACTGCCGGCGGACAAAGCCGCCACCGTCGCCGCCCTGAAAAAGACCGGCGTGGTGGCAATGGTCGGCGACGGCATCAACGACGCCCCGGCCCTCGCTGCGGCAGACATCGGCATCGCCATGGGTGGCGGCACCGACGTCGCCATGCACGCTGCCGGGATCACCCTGATGCGCGGTGATCCTCGGCTGGTACCAGCGGCGTTGGAGATCAGCCGCAAGACTTACGCGAAGATTCGCCAAAACCTGTTCTGGGCCTTCGTCTATAACCTGATCGGCCTGCCGCTGGCGGCATTCGGTTTCCTCAATCCGGTACTGGCCGGAGCGGCCATGGCGCTGTCGAGCGTCAGCGTGGTCAGCAATGCGTTACTGTTGAAAACCTGGAAACCCAAAGACCCGGAGGACAATCGATGAACATTGGCCAAGCGGCCCGCCAGAGCGGTCTGAGCGCGAAGATGATCCGCTATTACGAGTCCATCGGCCTGCTCAAGGCGGCCCATCGCACCGACAGTGGCTACCGGGTCTATGGCGACGATGACCTGCACACGCTGGCGTTCATCAAGCGCTCTCGGGACTTGGGCTTTTCGCTGGAAGAGGTCGGCAAACTGCTGACCCTCTGGCAGGACCGCCAGCGCGCCAGTGCCGATGTGAAGGCCCTGGCCCGTCAGCACATCGACGAGTTGAACCAGAAGATTCGCGAACTTGGCCAACTGCGCGACACCCTGCAAGATCTGGTGGAACATTGCCAAGGCGATCACCGCCCGGACTGCCCGATCCTCAAGGAGCTGGCGTCGGGTTGCTGCGCCGAACCCGCTCATTCCTGAGCGCCAGCCCCTTCACCACGCAGGATGTCGCAGAAAAAACCCGGCCAAAGCCGGGTTTTGGGTCAACCGATCACTGCATCCACGGTGGAGGCGGTTCTTCGGTTTTGCCCGGTGGCGCATCGTCCGCCGCCCGAACCGCTTGGCGACGCTCTTCATCGAGACGGGCCGCCTCGATCTCGCGCATGATCCCGCCGACGTCCGCCAGTTCTTCCGGTTCGTCGAACTCGCCGGTCAATACACTGGCCGGGTGCAAGGTGCCGGCTTCGTACAACGCCCACATTTCCTTGGCGTACCGGGTGTGTTTCAACTCCGGTGCAAAGCGACCGAAGTAGGACGCCATATTGCCCACGTCCCGCTCCAGCATGCTGAACGCGTGGTTGTTGCCCGCCGCATCCACTGCTTGCGGCAGGTCGATGATGACCGGGCCGGTCGGCGTCAGCAGCACGTTGAACTCGGACAGGTCACCGTGCACCAGACCGGTACACAGCATCAGCACGATTTGCGAAATCAGGTAGGCGTGATATTCGCGCGCCTGGTCCGGCTCCAGCACCACATCGTTCAGACGCGGCGCGGCATCGCCGTACTCGTCGGCTACCAGCTCCATCAGCAGCACGCCTTCGAGGAAGTCATACGGCTTGGGCACCCGCACACCGGCATTGGCCAAACGGAACAGCGCCGCCACTTCGGCGTTCTGCCAGGCGTCTTCGGCCTCTTTACGCCCGAACTTCGAACCCTTGGCCATCGCCCGAGCCTGCCGGCTATTGCGCACCTTACGGCCTTCCTGATACTCGGCCGCCTGACGAAAACTGCGTTTGTTCGCCTCCTTGTAGACCTTGGCACAACGCAGCTCGTTGCCGCAGCGCACCACATAAACAGCTGCTTCTTTACCACTCATGAGTGGGCGCAGCACCTCGTCGACCAGACCGTCCTCGATCAGGGGTTCAATGCGTTTTGGAGTCTTCATCAGCTTTTATTGTGGGTCCTTTATTACCAAACACGCGAAAGTCATTCGTTATACGGCAATCCTCTCATTCGGGGGAGGGGTTGCCGACCTATGAACGTTCCCATGAACATCAAGAAGCACACAATGTGCCGGATTAATCAGGCAAAACTCATCGACCGCTCAGGATCATAGCTGAGCGAGAACCACTTGTTGACGAAGGAATGCCAAGGCATTTGCGACAGAATCTAACCTCGAGCCCTGGCTTTCGCAGGATTTTTCTCAACAGCCCTCAATTTCCCCGCGCCCCCGCCGAAGTCCTTAGAGAGAAAAGGAATTGTCTGACCAACGCCTCGACAACAATCAAGAAGGCGCGCTCAAGGATCGGGGCATATCAAACGTTTTCGGCTGCCAATAATCCGCGAGTCATCTGCACTGCGTGGGTCTACAAGAAGAACTGGAGCGCGCGGATGAACATCAAACAGAAGCTGACCTGGGCGTTTGCAATCATCGCCTGCTTGCCCGTGGTGCTGGTCGCCACCCTCGTGGTGCTGAACTTGCGCGGCGATGCCAAGGATAATTTTGTCGATGGCAGTGGCCGCGAGATTCGTCAGGTCAGCAATGCCATGCAGGTGTTTTTCGACGGCATCAGCCAGAACGTCGACTATATGGCCACCCAGCCATTGGTCAAAGCGGGCGACGCCAGCGTGAAGAGCCGGGTCAGCGCCGACGCCGCGCAACTTCCCGAAAGCGAGATGGATACAAAGCTGTTGGAGTTGTTCACTGGGATAGCCGCCAGCCACCCGGCTTATTCCTATGTGTACTACGGCTTGTCCAGCGGTGGTTATGCCGTATGGCCAGCTGACCCGAAATTGGCCAACTACGATCCACGTGTTCGCCCCTGGTACAAGACGGCCATGGCCAACCCTGGCAAGACGCTGCGCACTGCGGCCTATTACTGGGCCGGTGATGACTCCGTGCTGGTCAGTTCCGTGCGCACCGTGGCCAATCAGTTGGGGGCCCAGGGCGGTGTGGTCGCCATTGATGTGTCCCTCAAGCAGCTCACCGAAATCGTCAAACAGATCAAAGTCGGTGAAACCGGCTACCTGATGCTGGTGGAAAACACCGGCACGGTGCTGGTCGATCCGAAGCAACCGGAANCACGGTGCTGGTCGATCCGAAGCAACCGGAACACAACTTCAAAGCCTTGAGCAGCCTCGGCGACGGCTACGCGCAACTGGCCAAGGCCGGCAAAGGGCTGGTGGAAATCGAGCTCAATGGCGAGCGCTATATGGCCAACGTTTGGCCGTCAGAACAACTGGGCTGGACCTTTATCGGCCTGATCAAGCAGACCGACGTGATGAGCCCAGCCACCCAACTGACCTGGCTGATCGCGATCATCGCGGCGGTACTGGCGGTGCTCTTTGCCATCGTCGGCGCCAGTTTCGCCAGCCTGATCGTGCGGCCGATCCGCAGCGTGGCCAGCGGTCTGGAAGGCATCGCCCAGGGCGAAGGCGACCTGACCCAGAACCTGCACATCCGTGGCAGCGACGAAACCGCGCAACTGGCCAACTGGTTCAACCAGTTTCTGGCGGCGATCCGCAACCTGATTCAAAGCATCGGCGGCGCCGCGACCAAGATCCTCGCCACCTCCCAGAGCTCGACCCAGGTGTCCAGCGACATGGCCGAAGCCGCCGGGCGCCAGCGTGAAGCGGTGGACATGGTGTCCACGGCGTTCCACGAAATGGTCGCCACCGCCAACGAAGTCGCGCGCTCTTGCAGCCAGGCCGCCGAGTCGGCCGACAGTGGTCAGCGCCAGGCCCGTGAAGGTCAGCAGCAGATCGATGCCGCGGTGAGCAGCGTCGATCGCTTGAGCCAGGAAATCGAACAATCGGCGCAATCGATGCAACAGCTTGAGCGCGACAGCAACGACATTCAGTCGATCCTCGGGACCATTCGCTCGATCGCCGAACAAACCAACCTGCTGGCGCTGAACGCCGCCATCGAAGCGGCGCGGGCCGGTGAACAGGGTCGTGGCTTTGCGGTGGTGGCCGATGAAGTTCGCGCCCTGGCCAAACGCACGGCCGACTCCACGGCGGAAATCGACGGCCTGCTCGGCAACCTGGCCAAGCGCACCAGCCAGGTGACGCAGCAGATGCATGCGAGCCTGGAAGTGTCTCAGCAATCGGTGACCCGCATCGGTGAGGCGCGCAACAGTTTCGGGCAGATCCGTGAGTCGGTGGATGTGATTCGCGACATGAACACCCAGATCGCCACGGCGGCTGAGCAGCAGCATCAGGTGGCGGAAGACATCAATCGCCATATCAGCCAAATTCATGGCGATGCGCAATTGGTGGCGGAATTGGCGAACTCGGCGCGGCTGGACTCTCAGAGCCTGGCGGGGTTGTCCAATGAGCTGGATGGGTTGGTGCGCCGCTTCAGGACTTGAGTGCGCGATCGTTCCCACGCTCCGCGTGGGAATGCCTCAATGGACGCTCCGCGTCCGCTTCGGCAGGGACGCGGAGCGTCCCGGGCTGCATTCCTTTGCTGCGCGTGGGAACGATCATTGCCTAAACAGTTCGCCGGGGGTAAACCCGAACAGCCCCTTGAACGCGGCAATAAATGCCGACGTCGAGTCATACCCGCAAGACAGCGCGGCATTGGTCACGCTGTCCCCCTCCTCCAGCAAGCTCAATGACGACAGCAGCCGCATGCGCTGCCGCCAGCCGCGAAAGCTCAGCCCGGTCTCGCGCTGAAACAAGCGCATCAGGGTTTTCTGCGACGTGCCCAAACGCTCGGCCCATTCCTGCAAAGTCACCGTGTGCTCGGGGTTGTCGATCAGCTCGTTGCACAAGCCCAGCAGCCGCTCATGCCGGGGCAGCGGCAAGGAAAATCCCACCTCAGGCAGACTCGCCAACTGATCCAGCAGCACGCCCACCAATCGCGTCTCCTGGCTGTCGCCCTGTGGATATTCCACGGGAAGCAGGCAAAAACGCTTGATCAGTTCCCGCGCCAATGGCGTGACTTCCAGCACCCGGCAACGCCCGCCCGCCCATGGGCAGTCCTCGCGGCGCACGTACAGGCTGCGCATCTCGGCGCGCATCGAGGTCACGACCTGATGCTCCAGATCCGCCGGAATCCAGATGCCCCACTGTGGCGGCGCAAAGAAACTGCCCTCGGCGGTGTGTACGCCGAGAACGCCGCTGATGGCGTAGGAAAACTGCACCCAATCGTGACGATGAGGCGCCGTCCACGAGCCGGCGTTCAGGCTTTCCGCCCGCGCATACAACGGGCGCGGCAACGACGTTAGCGCCGGGATGGCTCGCTCGAGGGAACGTTGTCCGTTAGTCGGCATTGATTGGCCTTATGTCGCAAGACGGCTGATGGGAGCGACGTTAGGCTAAGTCATCAATTCTTACAATGTATTGGGTGCCCGGTCATGCATGCCTTCAAACACCTCAAACGCGTGGTTACCGACTGGTTCTTGTGCGGCATGCTGATCGCCACGCTGCTGGCGTATTTCTTCCCGGCCTTCGGCGCCACCGGCGGCGGGATGCATGCGGAGTACATGATCAACATCGGCGTGTTTCTGGTGTTCTTCCTCCATGGGGTCAACCTCTCCAGCGAGCAGATCCGCCATGGGTTGAAAAACTGGAAGCTGCACGTGATGGTTCAGGTCTTCACCTTTGCGGTGTTTCCACTGATCTGGCTGCTGAGCGACAAACTGCTGGGTTCGCACATTCCGTCACTGCTGATGCTCGGGTTCCTCTACCTCTGCGCCCTGCCCTCGACCATTTCCTCGTCCGTGGCCTTGACCGGCAGCGCGGGCGGCAACGTACCGGCAGCGATTCTCAACGCGAGCCTGTCCAGCGTGCTGGGGATTTTTCTGACACCGTTGCTGGTAAGTTTCGTGGTCGGCAGCGGTGCTGGCGGTATCGACCTGGGCTCAACCCTGCTCGACCTGTGCGCCATGCTGCTGTTGCCGTTGGTGCTCGGGCAATTGCTGCGGCCGTGGCTGGGCAAGTTTTTCGCTCGGCACAAGCGTTACACCAACATCGTCGACAAACTGGTGATCCTGCTGTTGGTGTATTCGGCGTTCTGCAACTCGATGGTCTCGGGGATGTGGCAGCAACAGGGCAACAGCGTGATTCTCATGGCGCTGATCGGCAGTGCGATTCTGCTGGCGGTCATCCTGTGGATGACCACCCGCACCGCTCGCGCGTTGAAGTTCGGCCACGCCGATGAAATTGCCGCGGTGTTCTGCGCCAGCAAAAAATCCCTGGCCGCCGGCGCGCCGATGGCGGCGCTGATCTTCGGCGCCAACCCCGGCCTTGGATTGATCCTGCTGCCGATCATGATCTACCACCCGTTGCAGTTGATCGTGTGCTCGGTGATGGCCGAGGGTTACGCCAACCGCAAACGGGAACTGGCTGCGCAGCTAAACGCGGCTCAACCCACAATAATCAGCGCTCGATAATCGCCGTCACACCCTGACCGCCGGCGGCGCAGATCGAGATCAACCCTCGGCCCTTGCCCGCCGCGTCCAGCAGCTTCGCCAGGTTGGCGACGATGCGCGCACCGGTGGCGGCAAACGGATGCCCGACAGCCAATGAGCTGCCTTTGACATTGAGGCGGCTGCGGTCGATGGAACCCAGCGGCGCATCGAGGCCGAGGCGGGTTTTGCAATACTCCGAATCTTCCCAGGCCTTCAACGTGCACAGCACCTGGGCGGCGAACGCTTCGTGGATTTCGTAGTAATCGAAGTCCTGCAAGGTCAGGCCATTGCGCGCCAGCAAACGCGGCACCGCGTACACCGGCGCCATCAGCAGCCCTTCGGCCCCCTTGACGAAATCCACCGCCGCCGCCTCGCCGTCACGCCAATAGGCAAGCACCGGCAAGCCGCGCGCCTTCGCCCATTCCTCACTGCCCAGCAGCACCACCGACGCACCATCGGTGAGTGGCGTGGAGTTGCCTGCGGTCAGGGTGCCCTTGGCGCTTTTCTCGAAGGCCGGTTTCAGTGAGTTGAGCTTTTCCAGGGTCAGCTCCGGGCGCAGGTTGTTGTCCCGGGTCAGGCCGAGGAACGGCGTCATCAGGTCGTTGTGCCAGCCTTCGGCGTAGGACGCCGCCAGCTTCTGATGGCTTTCGAGGGTCAGCCGATCCTGTTCATCACGCGGGATGCTCCAGGTCTGGGCCATTAACTCACAGTGTTCGCCCATCGACCGGCCGGTGCGCGGCTCGCCGATGCTTGGAAAATCGGGCATCAAGTGTCGGGGACGCAGTTGCAGGAAGGTTTTCAGTTTGTCGGCGGTGCTTTTGGCGCGGTTGGCTTGCAAGAGGATCTTGCGCAGACTTTCGTTGACGCCGATCGGCACATCGGAGGCCGTGTCGACGCCGCCGGCAATGCCACACTCGATCTGACCCAGGGCGATTTTGTTCGCCACCAGCAACGTCGCCTCCAACCCCGTACCGCAGGCCTGCTGGATGTCGTAGGCCGGCGTCATCGGCGACAACCGCGAGCCCAGCACGCATTCGCGGGTCAGGCCGTAGTCGCGCAAATACTTGAGCAATGCCCCGGCCGCCACTTCGCCCATTCGCACACCGTGCAGGTTATAGCGCTCGATCAGGCCTTCCAGCGCTGCGGTGAACATCGCCTGGTTACTGGCAGTGGCGTACGGCCCGTTGGACCGGGCGAAGGGGATACGGTTACCGCCGATAATCGCGACGCGGCGCAGCTGAGTCATGAAAAACTCCTTTAATCAAATGTGAACACCAAACCTGTAGGAGCGGGCTTGCCCGCGAAAGCGGTGTGTCAGTCAACAAAGATGTTGAATGGGCCGGCCCCTTCGCGGGCAAGCCCGCTCCTACAGGGGCTGCATTTCCTGAAAGACCTGCTAAACCCAAGCTCAAACCAACCTGCAATGTTCAAGCGTAGGCCTTATCTCGTGGATCGAAGGACTAATTGCCAATCATGGTCCACACTTTCAACCCCAGCCGCTGGAGCGTGATTCATGTCTGACCGCTATATCGACTTCGCCAATTCGTCCATCGGCCATCGTGTGGTCGGTGCCCTGGGTCTGCCGTCGCCGGTACGACTGGAACGCTGGCAAGCAGGTCGGCTGCGGCCTGTCGAGGGGGCGCTGTTGATAGGCGGTGGCCCGCTGACGGAAAAAATCAGCACCCTCGCCAACCGCTTGACCGACACGATTTACAGCTACGGCACCGACCCGACCCTGGCCACCGCGTGGATTCCCGGCCACGGTCAGAAACTCAAAGCCGTGGTGTTCGACGCCAGCGACCTGGTGCAGGTCGATCAGTTGAAACAGCTGCGCGAATTCTTCCAGCCACTGATGAAAAACCTCGATCACCATGCGCACCTGGTGATTCTTGGCCGGGCGCCGGAGACCTTGGGCGACCCGTTCGCTGCCAGCACCCAGCGTGCGCTGGAAGGTTTCAGCCGTTCGCTGGCCAAGGAACTGCGCGGCGGCGGCACCTTGCAGCTGATTTATGTCGGTGAAGGGGCTGAAGACCAACTGGAAGGCCCGTTGCGGTTTTTCCTCTCGCCCAAAAGTGCCTTCATTTCCGGGCAGGTCATACGCTTGAAGGCGTGCGATACGCAGGTGATGGACTGGACTCGCCCCTTGTCGGGACGCAAGGCACTGGTGACGGGCGCGGCCCGGGGCATCGGCGCCTCGATCGCCGAAACCCTGGCCCGGGACGGCGCCGAGGTGATCCTGCTCGACGTGGCACCGGCCAAAACCGATCTCGACGCCCTGGCCGCGCGCCTCGGCGGGCGCGGCATCACCCTGGACATCTGCGCCGAAGACGCCGCCACGCAACTGATCGAACAGTTGCCCGACGGCATCGACATCGTGGTCCACAACGCAGGCATCACCCGGGACAAAACCCTGGCCAACATGACCCCGGAATTCTGGGACGCGGTGCTGGCGGTCAACCTCAAGGCGCCGCAAGTGCTGACCAAGGCGCTGCTCGACAGCGGCACCTTGCGCGACAACGGCCGAGTGATCTTGCTGGCCTCCATCAGCGGCATCGCCGGCAATCGCGGGCAAACCAATTACGCCGCGAGCAAGGCCGGGCTGATCGGCCTGGCCCAGGCCTGGGCGCCGCTGCTGAGTGAACGCGGCATCAGCATCAACGCGGTGGCGCCAGGATTCATCGAAACCCAAATGACCGCGCACCTGCCCTTCGGTGTGCGCGAAGCCGGGCGACGCTTGAGTTCGTTGGGTCAGGGCGGCCTGCCGCAAGACGTCGCCGAAGCAGTAGCCTGGCTGGGGCAACCGGGCACCGGAGCGTTTACCGGCCAGGCGCTGCGCATTTGTGGGCAAAGCGTTTTGGGAGCCTAGCCATGAGTACTGACTGGCACATACTCTCTCGCGAACCCAACCTGCAGACGTTGTACGTGAAGGCGGCGATGCGCCGCAAAATCACCGGCACCGCATTGCCCGACCTGGGTTATCACTGCTGGGTCAATGTCGATGCGAAACGCCTGGCGGCTTATCGTCAGGTGTGTGGTTTCGCCGACAACGGCCTGCTGCCACCGACGTATCCCCACATCCTGGCGTTTGCCTTGCAGATGCAATTGCTTACGGCCAAGGCATTTCCCTTCCCGCTGCTGGGGCTGATTCACTTGAGCAACCGCATCCGCATCCTGCGCCCCATGGGTGGCGTGAGCCGCGTACGGGTCAGCGTGAAGGTGCAAAACCTGCAACCCCATGCCAAGGGGGCGACCTTCGAGTTAGTGACGATGCTCGACGACCAGTTGGGGCCGCTGTGGGAAGCTGAAAGCCAGATGCTCTGTCGCGGCGTCAAACTGGAAGGTGAACCCGTCGAGCAAGCGTTTGCCTCGACGCTGTCGCTGACCGAAGTGGCCCACTGGCCAGCGCCGGCGGACATTGGCCGCCGATACGCCAAGGTGTCCGGAGACTACAACCCGATTCACCTGAGTGCGATCAGCGCCAGACTCTTCGGTTTCCCCAGCGCCATCGCCCATGGCCTGTGGAACAAGGCGCGCACGCTGGCGGCTTTGGCCGATCACTTGCCGACGGCAAACGTCGAGATTGCGGTGCAGTTCAGAAAACCGGTGCGTTTGCCCAGCGAGGTGACGCTGATGTCGAGCGCGGCAGGGTCCAGCGGTGATTTCCAGTTGATGGGTGCGGGGGAGATTGAGCATATGGTCGGGCAGTGGCGGCCGGTTGCCTGATGGGTTGTGGCGAGGGGCTTGCCCCCTCGCCACAGGCCCACTCCCACAATGGATCAGCTGTGTGGCGCGGGTTTGGGTACGTCGACGTTATCCAGCACCCGATTCACCGCCAGCTCGGCCAGCATGATGACCTGCTGAATCGCCAGGAGCGCATGCCGCTGCGGGGCGTCGACATACGCGGCAATGTCGCTGGTCATGACGCTGGCCGAGGCCAGTGATTCGACTTCCGACGGACAACCTGAAAAAGGCGCGGGAAAGATCTGCACTCCGACACATCAATTAAACATTCAAAAACGGAACGCGGAGCGTCCCTGGCGGCGTTCCCACGCGGGAGCGTGGGAACGATCATTCAGGTACAGACGAAAGAGATGGGTCGGCTGCCAAGCCGCCATCGCGGGCAAGCCCTCTCCCACAGTGAAGCGGCGTACACCCACCAAACTACAGGCCGAGCGTTAGCTCGCCTGCCGCGCTTTTGATCTTGATTCACCCGCCCCTTCGGGAGGCTGAGTGGAGGTGTTCATCTGGGGATTGGCGCGCAGCGCCGTTCGACGCAGTCGAACACATCGCATGTAGGTTGAAGCGAAGCCAACCGTAGGGCGATGCCCCCAGATGGATACCGGAGCGAAGGAACCCCGAGCCTAGGCGAGGGGCCGTACGTTCGGGGCGAGACCTTTTGGTTACTTTTGGGGCGTTTGCCAAAAGTGACCCGCTGTAAGAGCGGAACCATAAGAGGCCGTTACCGCAGCAACGGATATGTACTCAATCAACAAGAGCATGGTCGGCTACAAGGCCGCCAAGATCAGTGCGCCGTAATTCGCCGACCGCCAGCGTTCCCGGGCGACAACGCCAACGCCACCTGCGTGCGATTATGCATATGCGTCAACCGCAACACCTGCGACACATAAAGCTTCACCGTGTTCTCGGTAATCCCCAACTCACAGGCAATCTGATAATTGGTCTGCCCCTTGCCCACCAACTGCGCCACCTCCAACTGCCGCGGCGACAGCTGATTGAACACCGCCGGCATCGCCACCCGCACCGTCTCACTGAGCACAGTGTCAACCGAACCTGACGCAAGCTCCGGGGATGCCCCCCGACGAACCTTGTCCAGATCCTGATAAAGCTCATCGATCGACTCACACAGGTACTGCAGCTTCCGACTCAAATGCCCCAACTGCAGGTTTCTCTGCCGCTCCTGCAAGGCCACCTCCTGACGCTGCAAACCTTCGAGCAACTCAGCCAGATCGATCGGCTTCTGATAGTAATCGGCGAACCCGGTGCGCAAAGCCTTGATCACATCTTGCTTGTCCGCATGCCCGGTGAGCATGATCGCCTCGAACGCCCGGTGCTTGCCGGACAACCGTTGCAGCGCCTGGACCATCTGGATGCCATCCATGTCGGGCATCTGCAAATCACACAGTACCAGACCGATATTCACGTCTTCGCTGAAACGCTCGATCGCCTGATGGCCGCACTGGCAAGGCACACAGCGATAGCCATTGCGCTCGATGAACTCGCAAAGCTCTTCGACAATCAACGGCTCATCATCGACCACAAGGACTTTTATTGCCGAGGTAAGCTTGTTCACATGCCACTCCATGCCTGGTCAGGCTTGACTGCTCCTGTACCGACAGCCACAGGTTGTGCAACTACTGTGTTGAAAGTAGACGCTCTTTCCAACTAATGCATCCAGGCCAGTGTGAGCAACATGCCCACCCGCACGAACGGCGCAAAGGGCTGTTTTTTTGACGTTCCAGGCCCCAGGTAGCGAAGACGTTCCCTAAGCCTCTGGCTCATATACAGCCAGAGGCTTGGCGCCAGCAGCAACCCGAGCGCACTGGCCATCCCGGCATCGATGAAACCGCCGAGCAGGTGCATACCGTCCGTCGCAAGGCCCAGCGTCGCCCGCTCTCGGGCATCCTGTGCTGCGCAAAGCGTCAGCCAGAGGAGTAGGACAACGCTCGGCATCCGGTTAAAAAACGTCCGTTTTAGCTGAATGATTCTATGCTGACATTACGCAGTAAATTGTCAGGGTAGACGCACTCATGAAAACAGGCCTCCCCCGCACCGCCCGATCGAGCCTGCAGTTTTGAGCTCCGGGGACAAACTCTTCGGGCGTCTGCTCAATCGCCATCCGCCGCAGCCCCCGAACACGCCAGACCCTGCGAGCGTGCAGCGTGTCGGTTTGCAGCTGCACCTGGATGACGAAGGTCGAGTGATTCACCTGAGCGGCCCGCTGTGGCATCTGCTGGCGCAGCAAATACCCGATGCGCAGTCACCGCACCTGCTCGATTACCTCATACCCCATAGCGCCCTGTCGGTCGAAGGCTCGCCGGCCGACTGGCAAGGGCAGATCCTGGACCTGGACTTTTTCACCCTCGTCGGACAACCGCTGCATCTGCGTGGCTGGGTGCAGCCGTTGGGCGAAAAATGGCTGTTGCAGTTGATCGACATTGGCGACCTGTTACTCGAACGCCGACAAGCGCGCAGCCGTGAACAATGCCAGTTGCTCGCGGCGCAGGTCAGCGAACAGTTGCGCCTGTGCAGCCTGACGCGCCTGCCCGAGGTGTTGGCGGAGCAACTGCAGGGGCTGGCCCTGCGTTTTCAGATCCCGTGCATGGCCATGGCCTTGCTCGACGAACAGGCGGAAGGTTGGCTGATCCACCAGCAGTACGCGGCCTTCGATGCGCCCCGATTGTGGGAAACCAATCAACGCCTGGGCTCCGGCCTCGACAGTTTGAATGGCTCTGTCCCCCAACAACTGACACCCAGCGAGCATCCGCGCCTGCAAAGCAGCTTCGGCAATGCCGAAGGCTTCGTGGTGCCTTATCACAATGCCCAAGGCGTGGTCGCCTGGTTGCTCTGTGGCTTCTGCCGGGTGCAAGAGCGTGCCCCGGATCTGAGCGAGCGCGACTGGCTGCAACTCACCGCGGCCTTGGCCGGGCCGCTGCTTGAGCGCCTGCGTGAGCATCAGCACCACCTGCAACTGGAGCGGCTGGAATTTCTGCAAGCCTTGCTCGACACCGGCTGGTGGGAGGTCTTCAGTGACGATGCCCAGGTGCAATTGGCGCCGTCGCTCGCCAATACGCTGAACCTGACAAGCGCCCGTATGCCGCTGCACGACTGGCTCGAACAGATCCACCCCGCTGACCGTGAAGAGCTGACGATTCGCCTGCAAACCTTGCGGGACGAGGGCACGCCTCTCCTGCTGTGCGTGCGCCTGCATCGCCCCGACATGGCGCAAACGCCGATCTGGTATCGCCTGCAAGGGCAGGCCCTGGGCATCGGCAGAAACCGGCGGCTGGTGGGCTTCATGCTCGACATCAGCGACATCAAAAACCAGCCTACCGCCCCGACCTGACTGTGACGATGAAGCTCCTGTAGGAGCGAGGCTTGCCCGCGAAGAACGATAACGCGTAATGCCTGAAAAACCGCGGTGTTTTCTTCGCGGGCAAGCCTCGCTCCTACAGGGTCGGTGGTGTTGAATCGTTCAGCGTTCAGCGCGGTGGATAGTTAGCCATTATCCGCCCGACCGTCTGGCGTATCGTATTGCTGCGGTCCTCTGGCTTGGGTGTGCGGCTGAGCGTCTGCTCGTCGCTGCCGCGCCACACCAGTTTGCCGTCCTTGCCGTCGAGCAGGTCGACCTGGATGGTCGCCACCTTATAGCTGACGTTGCGGGTTTCGGTGTACATCGGCCCGCCCCAGTAGCCGTACCATGGGCCGCCATAACCGCCGCCATAGTGGGTGGTCACTTGTTGCTGGCGATCTTCGACGATCAGGTAGGCCTGCACCTTCAGATCCGACCGGGCCCCGGCGGCGGCCGGACGCAAACCACGCTGATCCAGCTGATCGGCAACGGCTTGGCGGATGCGTTGTTCGGTCAGGTCACTCTTGATCCGTGGGTCGTCGGGACGGTATTGCACGGCGGGCTCTTTCCAGCTCCAGCTACGATAAGCGGCAAAGTCGCGGCTGGCATCGAAGTCATGATTGACCTGGTTGGCGGCGCAGGCTGTGAGCAGCGCGGCCATGGCCAGTAAAACGAGACGGCGGAACATGATTTTTCTCCGGTAGAAGACATGCACCTGCGGGGCACTCCCTTTACAGGGGAGCTAACTGGGAGGATACGCCGACATGGCCTTTTCGACAGCTTCGCGTAGGGCATCGGTACGCTCGCGCTGGTTGCCCTGGCTGGTGGTTTCGGCGCTGGCGCTCCACACCGGTTGACTGGTGCTCGCGTCGAACAGATCGACCCGCACCACCACGACTTGCACCTGATATGTACGGATGACCGGCACCGTGTTGTACAGGCCGTAACCGCTGCCGTAGCGGTTGTAACCACCGCCGTAATACCCTGCGCCGTAACCATAGTCGTCCTGAACCTGACGCAAGCGGGTTTCCAGATGCAGGTCGGCGCTGACCAGCAGGTCCGCCGGGCGATTGTCGTGCAACGGGCGCAAGCCGCGTTGGTCGAGGGCATTGCTGACGGCTTCGGCCACCTGCGCCGAGTCGGCCCAGGCCGTGCCCTGTGGCAGGTGCCCGTTGAGCCAGGCCCAGCTGCGGTAGCGGCCGTAGTCCCGTGGCGGCGCCGGGTAGGCGCTGCGATCGAAGGTGGTGGCGGCCTGGGGCGGTGCCGGAGGCAAGGGGTTGGACGTCGCGACATAAGGGTTGCTGCCCTGACAGGCCGCCAACCCAAGACAGATCACCAGTAGCCCTGAACGACTTTTCATTGCGCGCTCCGGTCAGATCGGCCGACAGATCCAGTGCAAGTAGCGCCCAAGCCCGGCGAAGCTTGGGTGCCGGCGGTGAGCCAGTTCCATTTCCAGCAAGTCCAGCAGTTCGGCGCGGGCCTGGAATTCCACCGGCATGTAGTCGTGAAAAACCCGCACTCCACTCTGGGTTTCGACTCGCCACAAGCCTTCAAGTTGCGCGGCGAGTTCCCGTGGATCAAGCGGTTGCTGCGGGGTCAGGCTCTGCTTCTCGCCGGCCATGTCGTTCTTGCGCATTTTGCGGAAATGGCCCTTGAGCAGGTTGCGGTAGATCAATGCGTCGCGATTGTAGAACGCCAGGGACAACCAGCCGTCCTGCTTCGTCAACTGATGCAATACCGGCAAGATTGCATGGGGTTCGGCCAGCCACTCCAGCACCGCGTGGCACAGCACCAGGTCGTAGGGTTCGGTGAGTTGACCGAGCAAATCCTGCCACGGCGCCTGAATGAACGTCGCCGTCTGCCCGGCTTCGGCGAAGCGCTGGCGGGCACCTTCAAGCATCGGTTCGGCGGGTTCGGCCAGGGTCACCTGATGACCGCGCTGGGCCAGCCACAACGACATGTGGCCCAGACCGGCGCCAATGTCCAGTACACGCAACGGACGGTCCGGCAAGGTTTCGGCCAGGTCCGCCTGCAGCACCGCGAGCCGGATCGCACCTTTGGCGCCACCGTAGATTTTTTCGGCGAAGCGGGTCGCCAGTTGATCGAAATGACGGTCGCTCATCAGCTGAACCGCCGTTCGCTGTCCGCGAGCTTGTTGCGCACCACTTCATTCATGTCCAGCCCCAACTCGCTGCACAGCAGCAATAGGTACAGCACGATGTCACCGATTTCCTGCCCGGCGTGGGCGAGTTTGTCCGCCGGCAACTGGCGCGACTGGTCTTCGCTCAGCCACTGGAAGATTTCCACCAGCTCGGACATTTCCACGCTCGCGGCCATGGCCAGGTTTTTCGGGCTGTGAAATTGCCGCCAGTCATTGCGGTCACGAATGGCGTGCAGGCGTTCGGTCAGTTCAACAAGGTTCATCGGGCTCTCCTGAAGGCGTATAGCTTCAGGGGGATGGCGGGTGAAGGCAAGTGGCAGCGTTGTGCCTGCGCACTTGCGCCATACTCAAAAAGATTGCAGCCTTCGGCAGTTCTTACGGGAACCCGGTAGCACGATCAACAGCCCAAGGCTCGGCTCCGCCAACCACGCACCACTCCATCAGGACGTACACATGCAGGTAGAAAGCTTTTTCGAATGGCTCGGCCAGGTCATCGGCTCGGCCATCCGCTTTATCATTGACGCCCTCAGTGGGCTGTTCAATCTGTTGAGCAACGCCGGCAGCAATTTTGTCGAAGGGTTGGCCCAGGCACTGGGCATGGACACTTCGATCATCAGCATCATCACGTTGATCCTCGGGCTGATGCTGCTGTGGGCGGCGATCCGCGCTTTCATGAACGCGTCGATCATCATGGGGATAATCTGGCTGCTGCTGGGGTTGTGGTTGCTGAGCTGGATCATTCACTAGCCCCATCCCTCCTGCCCTGATCGTTCCCACGCTCTGCGTGGGAATGCAGCCCGGGACGCTCCGCGTCCCTTCGCGATCATGACGCAGAGCGTCACAGGAGGCATTCCCACGCAGAGCATGGGAACGATCATACGGTGCAGATTCCGAGTGTGTCGCTACAATGCAGGCGCCCCCAAGGAGCCTGCATGCCCAACCTGATTGCCGACTGGCGCGACCGTCCGACCCATCGTCGCGTCTGGGCGCTCGCCGCCCCGATGATTCTCTCGAACATTTCCGTACCGCTGGTGGCGCTGGTCGACAGTACCGTCATCGGCCACCTGCCCCATGCCCATCAACTCGGTGCCGTCGCGGTAGGCGCCAGCCTGTATACCTTTCTGGCCTGGGCCATGGGCTTTCTGCGCATGGGTTCCACCGGGTTCGCCGCCCAGGCGGCCGGGCGCGGGGATGGCGCGGCGTTGCGGCAGATTTTGCTGCAAGGCCTGTTGTTGGCCGTGGGCCTGGCCATTCTGTTGGGCGCGTTGGGCGTGCCGTTGAGCGGGGTCGCGCTGCACTTCATGCAACCGTCGGCGGAGCTGGATCAACTGACCCGCGAGTTCTTCCACACGCGACTGTTCGGCCTGCCGGCGGCACTGGCCAGTTATGCGCTGGTCGGCTGGTTCCTCGGCACCCAGAACGCCCGGGCTCCGCTGGCGATTCTGCTGAGCACCAACCTGGTCAACATCGCGCTCAACTTGTGGTTCGTGCTCGGCCTGGAGTGGGGCGTGGTCGGTGCGGCGCGGGCCTCGGTGATCGCCGAGTGGACCGGCGCCCTGATCGGCCTGTTCATGACCCGCAAGGCCCTGCGCGCCTATCCCGGCCATATCGCCTGGGCCGCGCTGGCGTTGTGGCAGAGCTGGCGCCCACTACTGGCGGTCAACCGCGACATCTTCATCCGCAGCCTGGCGTTGCAATCGGTGTTTTTCCTGATCACCGTGCAAGGCGCGCGGCTGGGCGATGCCACGGTCGCCGCCAATGCGTTGCTGCTCAACGGCCTGCTGCTGACCGCCCACGCGCTGGACGGTCTGGCCCACGCCGTGGAAGCCCTGTGCGGACACGCCATCGGCGCTCGCGACCGCCAGGCCCTGCGCCGCTCGCTGGTGGTGGCGTGCGGTTGGTCGTTGTTGGCGAGTCTGGGGTTTGCCTTGCTGTTTCTGTTCGCCGGGCACCTGTTCATCCAGATGCAGACCAACATCCAGAGCGTGCGCGACACCGCCTTCATCTATCTGCCGTACCTCGCCGCGCTGCCGCTGATTGCGGTCTGGAGTTACCTGCTCGACGGCCTGTTCATCGGCGCCACCCGCGCCCGGGAAATGCGCAACGGCATGCTGTTGACCGTGATCCTGCTGCTGCCCTTCGCCTGGATGCTGCAAGGCTTGGGCAACCATGGACTGTGGATAACCTTCCTGTTGTTCATGATGCTGCGCAGCCTGACCCTTGGCACATTCGCCTGGTACTTGCGCAAGAACGACGGCTGGTTAAAAGGATGACGAGCGACACATCTACAACTCATTCAGGGTTGATCGTTCTGCCACAGATTGCGCAGGCTATCGAGACGCTCCTGCTGGGTGATTCCCGTCAACGGCTGCCCGGGCACTGCATCGGGGTGCTGCAAGCGCAGCCATAACCAGCCATCGAGCACCGGGCGTTCGCTGAAACCCAGCGCCAGCCCTTCCTGCAGGTGAGCCCACAAGCTGTTGTAGTCGGTGCCGGTGGATCGGCTCCAGCGCCAGGCATGCTGCTCCAGCAGGCAGGTCTGCAAGGTGTCTCGCTGACGCGGGCTGAGGTTTTCTTCGATGGCCAGCGGCCTGACGGCAAGCCGCGGATTGAATAACTGCTGCCAGCCCTGACAGCCAATGGCCCGGTCGGCCCAGGTACCGCCGAACCAGCGCAACTGATCGATCGGACCGAGCCAGCGACTCAGCTCCTGCGCATCGCAGGCATCGAAAAAATAGCTCGCTGTATGTGGATTGTAGTAACTCAACAAGGCCCGGTGATGCAGACCCAGGGTAACCGTGAGCATGCGCCGCAAATGCTCCAGCAGCTGCGATGACGTTGCTTCACTGACCAGCAGCAATCCGCCCCAGGCGCGCGGTTCATTCTGGTACAACTCAGCCAGTACCGGGCATTCGCGAAGGTCGACCAACGCCGGCCCGTGTTCACGCAACGGGTGAAACTCGGTGCCTTCGAACAGCCAGAACCATCGGGCATGAGCAAACTGTTGCCGCAGCCTCGCACCGGCCTGAGGCACGCCCGGCACATCGAGCAACAGCCATTGCGGAGTCGGGTCAGGCGCCTGAACGGCGATCATGCCGCACCGCTCTGGTCAAGCTGCGTCGCCGCCCGGCAGGTGCAGAAGGACTGCGCACAATGACTGAAACTCCCCCCACCAGGCAGCAGGCACAAAAGCACCAAGGGTTCGCTGGATTGCAGCAAGCCCGATAAACCATCGATTGCGCGGCTGGTTTCAGTCGTCGAGGCCGATAGCAGGTCGGGCATGACTGACTCTGTGCTGGAAAGTGGTCCAGGAAGAAATCCGCTGATCAAGGGTTGATCCGGATCGCCTTCGATAAAACTCACCAGCACCTGTGCGCCGTCACTCAACGGCATGGCGCCCGTGCCTTCCAGCCCGGGAGCCAACGGCAACCAGCAGTGGCTGGGCGCCGCGCCTTCGCCCTGGTAAAGCCAGTCAAACTGCACGGCAACCGGTCTGGAGGGATCGGGTCGAGATTCACCGACGTCGACCACCCACGCCCGCTGCACGCTGTGCATCCTGGGCTTCCCCACCGAATGAGCCGCCATGAAAGGCACCTCCTGTGCAACGACACGCAACTGATTGCGATAAAAAAACGCGGGCTCTTGCCCGCCCTGGTGCTCGACATGGGTCAATAGCCAGAGACGATTCCAGTCCGCACACGGATGGCCGGACAGCGGCATCAGTTGCCCGCTGCGCAGCGTCGCCAGGTTCGTCTGGCCTTCGGCAACCTGCCCGCAGCCGTGCAGCTTGAACCGATGCACTCCCGGCCGTTCGCTCTCGCCCTCGAAGACGCTCTCTTCGCCACGACGAAACTGCCCCAGGCCATCGCCGAAAACCAGACAGTGCCCGCGGACGCGGTGCTCAAAGTAATAATGAAGCCGTTCCTGGGCGCACAGACGCTGGAGAAACTGCAGATCCGATTCCCGGTACTGCGTACAAAAATCACGGGGCGGGTAATCGCCGCTCAGGTCGAAGCGGCGATCCTTGCCGGCGATGCCGTGCTCCTTGAGTACCTGCGCGAGAATCTGCGGCACCGAGCGATCACTGAAGATTCGCTGATTGAAGCGCTGGGCCAGACACGCCAGCCTGGGTCCCAGACGCGCACGACATAGTCTGGGTTCGACGCCATGGCCAAGCTGAACGAGGCCAAGCAACTGCCCGTGAATACCCTCCCCCTGCGGCCCGAAGTGCAAAAAGGCCGAGCGGTACAGCAGGCTTGCAAGGTCCAGGGTCGGGTCATCGTTCAGCAGATCCACGTCGAACGCAAAAGGCTCGCTGATCGCTTCACTACCGGTAAAGGCCAAGACCTCAAAGGAGTCGGGAAGACCCGCTATATCCAGACGAAATGACGGCTCGTTGACTGGATCGAACATTGGCGATTCTCTACAGGAGGGGCGGCCGGGGATTCTCGCTGAGAGACATGGCCGAGTAGAGTGCCGAAGTACAACTTAGGAAATGACCTACGCGAAAAGAAGACCACATCGCTTGGATAGCCCGGTCTGTGGGTCATTTCGCTTGAAAAAAGAGAAGCCCCGCACCAGGTCATCTGAAAATTCCGCAACGTGCAGAGAATTTTCAGACAACCTGATGGGCGCGGTGTCTTACCTCAAGAAGACAGGTAAGACGAACGGGTCAGGCCCAGACGCAAGGCGTCGAGGAACTGGGTGCGCTCGGCGGCGCTGATGCGGGCACTGGCGCACTTGTCACGGTAGTGGGTCATCAGCTCTTCCGGCGACAAGTGCACGTAACGCAGCATGTCTTCGATGGTGTCATGGGTTTCGATACCGGCGTGGTACACGCTGCCGTCGGCATTCTGGTAGATGTTCACCGAGTCGGTGTCACCGAACAGGTTGTGCATGTCGCCGAGAATTTCCTGGTAGGCGCCCACCAGGAAGATCCCCAGCAGGTAGTCCTCGCCATCATTCAGACCGTGTACCGGCAGGCTGGTCTCGATGCTCTGCTCGTCGACGTACTGCTTGATTTTGCCGTCGGAGTCGCAGGTCAGGTCTTGCAGCACGGCACGGCGCAGCGGCTCTTCGTCGAGACGGTGCAGCGGCAGAATCGGCAGGACCTGGCCGATGGCCCAGGTGTCCGGCAGGCTCTGGAATACCGAGAAGTTGCAGATGTACTTATCGGCCAGCTTGTCGTTGAGTTCGTCGAGCACCTGACGGTGGGAGCGCTGACGCGCCTTCAACGAGTTATGCAGGCGGCGGCACACGGCGAAGTAGCATTGCTCGGCCAGGGCTTTTTGCGCCAGGGTCAGCTTGCCATCGGCGTATTGGGTGGCCACGTCGCTCATGTAATGCGTGGCGCGCCAATAGGTCTCGGTGACCATTTCGATGTCGGTCGGGCCGAGCAGGTCAACCAGCCACTGCACGGTTTCCGGCAGCTCTTCCTTGTTATCGATCTTCGGCACGTCGTCGTTGTGTTTCTCGACGTCGGTCACCTGCACCACCAGCATGGCGTGGTGAGCAGTCAGGGAGCGGCCGCTTTCAGAGAAAATGTTCGGGTGCGGCAGGCTCTGCGCGTCGCAGAACTCCTTGAGCATCCCGACCACGACACCGGCGTAATCGTCCATGTCGTAGTTGATCGAACTGGCGTTACGCGAGTGAGTACCGTCGTAGTCCACGCCCAAACCGCCGCCGACGTCGATGTGATCCACCGGCAGGCCAAGGTTGCGCAACTCGCCGTAGTAACGGATCGCTTCCTTGAAGCCGTGCTGGTAGTCCGCCAGGTTGGCGATCTGCGAGCCCATGTGGAAGTGCAGCAGGCGAATGCCCTGATCCAGACCGGCAGCGCGGAAACGCTCGACCACCGACAGCAGTTGCGCCGCCGACAGGCCGAACTTGGATTTTTCGCCACCGGTGTCTGCCCACTTGCTCGACGCCAGGGACGACAGACGCACACGCAGACCGACCTGCGGCTTGACCTTGAGCGACGCCGCTTCTTCGATCACCAGGCCGACTTCGGATTCTTTCTCGATCACGATGAATACGTTGTGGCCCAGCTTCTGGCCCATCAGCGCCAGACGGATGAACTCACGGTCCTTGTAACCGTTGCAGACGATGGTGCCGCCCTTCGGCGCCAGGGCCAGTACCGCCAGCAGCTCCGGCTTGGAACCGGCTTCCAGGCCGATCGATACGTTCTGGGTGGCGATGATGTTTTCGATCACCGCTTCCTGCTGGTTGACCTTGATCGGGTACAGCGCGGTGTACTTGCTCTGGTATTCCAGGCGCTCGATGTTGGCGTCGAACGCGCCGGTCAGCTGACGCACGCGGTCTTGCAGGATGTCGGGGAAACGCACCAGCAACGGCAAGGACAAACCGCTTTTGCGCAGTTGGTCGACTTGCTCGAACAGGTCGATAGGCGAACTGGTCGGGCCGTTCGGACGAACTTCGACGCGACCGGCGTCATTGATCGCGAAATACCCGGCCCCCCAATGGCGAATCCCGTAAACACTGCGGCTGTCCGCAACTGTC
Source organism: Pseudomonas frederiksbergensis (assembly GCF_017114915.1). Taxonomy (GTDB): domain Bacteria; phylum Pseudomonadota; class Gammaproteobacteria; order Pseudomonadales; family Pseudomonadaceae; genus Aquipseudomonas; species Aquipseudomonas frederiksbergensis_I. The sequence continues at coordinate 201,663 of NZ_JAAUOE010000005.1, read as the reverse complement.
CATTGGCTGCCATCGTCTTTGCGTGTGCGTCGTACGGACATCGAAGTCCCCTATAAAGAAGTCATAGAGCGTCGCCTTGAGTTCAGGCCGGCGCAGTCTAAAGAATGAAAATGACGGTTCGTCAACGAGGGGGTAGACCTCGCTGACTGCAGTGAGTTTAGAAACCGGTCATGAACAGGCTCTGTGAAAACCATGGTGACGACGCCAGCCCCGAATGAAATCGGGACTGGATCAAGCCGCGGGTGGTTTTCACAGAGGCTGCTAGCCGCCGGACTTCTTCGCTTTGAAACCGTGTTTGATCAGCTCGGCCAAGAGTAGCTCGACATGATCGCCCTGGATTTCGATGATCCCGTCTTTCAACGCCCCACCGGTCCCGCAACGTTTCTTCAACGTGGTGGCCAGTTCCTTGAGCGCGTCTTCGGCCAACGGCACACCGGTGATGGTGGTCACCGTCTTGCCGCCGCGGCCCTTGCTTTCGCGACGCACGCGAGCGATGCCGTCGCCGGCCGGGATGACGGTTTGTTTGCAGATGCAGGCATCCACCGGTTGACGGCAATCGGGGCAATGACGACCTGCGTCGGTGGAAAATACCAGGCCACCAAGGGCGGCGAAGGATGCGGCTTTTTTGGCCACCGGCAATCCTCTTGGGAGGACAAAGACTGGTCGCGGCACCCGGTGCCATCGACCGCGAAGCCCCACTCAGGCAGGGGCAGCGCTACTGAACCGCTCCTACATGGGGCACTGCCGGTTCAGTTTGAAAAGGTCGCGCAGTGTACCGGCAAAAAGCCGACTTGCTAAGAGCCAATCGGCGCCAATTTATACCTTCTTTGCGACGTTGCTTTGCTGAGCCTTCAGATAGCGCTTCAACGCCGCCAGAGAGTCCGGGCAGTAAGGCTTTTGCTCGATTTCCAGCATCACCTGTTCAACGGAAATGAAGCGCGCTTCGAGCACTTCTTCCGGCTGCAGGATCAACGGACCATCCCACACCGCCGAAAACGCTGAACACCAGAGCCGGTTGCCGGTGTCCTCGAAGAAAAAGTGATCATGGGCGGTCAGCTCCACACCGCTCACACCCAGCTCTTCCTCCAGCTCACGGGCCGCCGATTCGGCGTAGGTCTCGGTGGCCAGCACCATGCCGCCGGCCGCCACATCCCAATAACCGGGATAGATCGCTTTGCTCAGGGTGCGCCGGTGCACGCACAGCTCACCGGCAGAATTGAACAGCATGATGTAGGTGCCGCGCCCGATCAGCCCGCGTTCACGCAGGTCCGAGCGCACCAAGGCGCCGAGCAGGTTGTCCTGCTCGTCGACCCAGGCGATCTGTTCGGCATCGGAGGCCGCGCGATGGGCGGCCTCCCGCTTGCCATCGAGGGAGTTATCAACCATGACTCAGCCCTGATTGAGCAACTGACGCAAGTCAATCACCGCGGCGTTGGCCCGGGAGATGTAGTTGGCCATGACCAGCGAGTGGTTAGCCAGCACGCCGAAGCCGCTGCCGTTGAGGATCATCGGGCTCCAGACCGGCTCTTGCGAGGCCTCCAACTCACGGATGATCTGGCGCACGCTGACCGTGGCGTTTTTCTTCGCCAGCACATCGGCGAAGTCGACCTCGATGGCGCGCAACAGATGGGACAATGCCCAGGCCTGACCGCGGGCTTCGTAGAACACGTTGTCGATCTGCAGCCACGGGGTTTCGACGACTTCTTCGTCAACCTGCGGCACCTGGCCGAGCGCCGGGACTTCGGTTTTCAGCGCGGTGTTGAGCTTGACCCGGCCAACGCTGGCCGACAGCCGTTGCGACAGCGAGCCCAGACGGGTCCCCACATCACCCAGCCAGTTGTTCAGGTTGTCGGCGCGGGCGTAGAACAGCGCGCTTTTCTGGTCTGCCCCCGACAGGCGTGCCTGATAGCGGCTCAGAGAATTGATGCCTTCCAGGTACTCGGACTCACTGGATGGCAGCACCCAGCTCTTGTTGTCGAAGTTGAAGCGCGGCTCGGCCTTGGCCAGGTCGGCGTCTTCGGCGGACTGCGACTGGGAACGGGCGAAGTCTTTACGCAACGCACGGCTCAGGTCGCGGACCTGGACCAGCACGCCATATTCCCAGCTCGACATGTTGTCCATCCACAGACCCGGCGGGAAACGGTCGTTGGAAATATAGCCACCCGGCTTGGTCAGCAAGGTACCGGCGACGGTTTTGAGGGTTTCCACCGTGGTGTACCCGACCACCATCTGCTTGCCTTCTTTCTCGGCCGCCACCTGGGCATTCTGCTGAACCGGGAACAGCGCCGGCTCCTGGCTCCAGTACCAGCCCAGCGCGATTGCCACCAACAGGTAAAGGCCAATCAGGGTGGCCAACGCCCGACTGAACAACAGGCCGCCGAAATAACTGCGGGTGGCCGATTTTGGTTCAGCGGCGCGCTCAGGCGCGCTGCCCGTGCGGTTCTTCCAGTCCAGCATGGCGATATCCTTTCAATCACTTGAGTTCATCGGTTCGACCACAACCCTACGCCATCGTGCCTCATTTGCCGCGCATTAAATCCAGCGGGGCACAGCGAACCACGCAATGACTGCAATCGAGCCGCCACTATAAATGAAGCACAGCGTTGAGCCTATGCGACCAGTCGGTCAGAAACTGAATGAAGTCGCTTTGCAGATTATTGACATACGACACTCGTGCAATTGAAAAGAGGTGCTAGCATAGAGCCACCAGTCGATCTCAGCATGCACCCTAACTAGTAGTCAGGATATGACCGAGCCAGCAGACCCCAGCCGTGAGCGCCTCAAGCACCACTTTGCCCAGCGGGTCATTCATCAGGCTCGTCAGATACTTGAGATATGGCAACGCCTGCAACGCAACGAATGGTCCACCACCGACCTGTCGGAGCTGAGCGAGGCCAATCTGCGCCTGCTGCGCTTTGCCGAACGTTTCGAACAACCGGAACACACCCAGTTGGCGCGCCACATCGGGCAGTCGCTGGAAGCGGTGGATGCCAATCGCGGACGCCTGAGCAGCGATCTGATCACCGACCTCAATCGCCTGATGCAGCGCTTGTCCCGCACCGGCCTGCGCCATGGCGATCAGCTCGAACAAACCTTCCTGCCGCCGCTGCGCAAGCCGATCTACGTGATGCTGCAGGATCACGACCGGGCCGAGCGGCTGGCCAAGCAACTTGAATTCTTCGGGCTCAGCGCCCAATCCCTGGACAGTGTCGCCGCGTTCCGCTCCTCTATGGTCGAGCGCTTGCCGGCGGCGATTGTCATGGACGTCGACTTCGGTGGCGCCGGCATTGGCCTGAAACTGGCGGCCGAAGCCCAGGAAGGCCTGGACCAGCCCTTGCCGCTGTTGTTTTTCAGCCTGCACGAAACCGATACTCCGACCCGCCTCGCCGCCGTGCGCGCCGGCGGCCAGGAGTTTCTCACCGGCACCCTCGAAGCTTCGAGCCTGCTGGAAAAGATCGAAGTGCTGACCTGCGTCGCCCAGTACGAACCTTATAAAGTGCTGATCATCGACGACTCCCGTGCCCAGGCTTTGCACACCGAACGCTTGCTCAACAGCGCCGGGATCGTCACCCGAACGTTGATCGAACCGATCCAGGCCATGGCCGAACTGGCGGATTTCCAGCCGGACCTGATCATCCTCGACATGTACATGCCGGCCTGCACCGGTACGGAACTGGCCAAGGTGATCCGGCATAACGACCGCTATGTCAGCGTGCCGATCATTTATCTGTCGGCCGAAGACGATCTGGACAAACAGCTCGACGCCATGAGCGAGGGCGGCGACGATTTCCTGACCAAACCAATCAAGCCCCGGCACCTGATCACCACCGTACGCAACCGCGCGGCGCGGGCGCGTAATCTGAAAGCGCGGATGGTGCGCGACAGCCTGACCGGCTTGTACAACCACACCCACATTCTGCAATTGCTCGAAGACTGTTCATTCCGCGCCCGTCGCGAAAGCAAACCGCTGAGCTTTGCGATGCTCGACATCGACCACTTCAAACGGGTCAACGACAGCCACGGCCACCCCATGGGCGACCGGGTGATCAAGAGTCTGGCGTTGTTCCTCAAGCAACGATTGCGCAAGACCGACTTCATCGGCCGCTACGGCGGTGAAGAGTTCGCCATCGTCATGCCGGACACCGATCTCGAATCGGCCTACAAGGTGCTCGATGAAATTCGTCAGCGCTTTGCCGAAATTCACTACCCTGCTCAGCCCCAGGACCTCTGGTGCACCTTCAGCGCCGGCGTTGTCGAACTGCGCGAAGGCTCCGACAGCCTGCTGATGGCCAGCCAGGCGGACGAGGCGCTATACCGCGCCAAGGACGCCGGACGCAACCGCGTGCAAGCCGCGCGGGAATCAAAGCAAAGTGCCACCTTTTCATCGGAATCGACCGATTCAGTCATAACCCTGTAACACAAACGCAATAACTTCAGGCACTTACCATTCTGCCGTTGGTAGCCCGCAATGCGTCTGAAGCTGTTGACCAACCTCAATACCCTCCTTCTGGTCGCCGTGTGCGTGGCCCTTGGTGCCACGCTCTGGTGGTCGCAAAAAGCCCTGGAACGTCCCTATCTGTTGATGGAGCGTTACCTGGGACTGTCTCAGCAGTTTCAAAATGAAGTGGCGCGCAACGTCGAGGATTACCTGGCCAGCGGCGATGCCCTGCGCCTGAGCAGCGCCAGTCAGGCCATCGACAGCCTGCAAAAGGAGCTCGCAGAGTTGCCGCCGCCCCTGGCCGAGACCTTGCGTCCCAGCCTGTCGAACCTGGAAGAGTTCAGCAAGACGGACCTGCTGGCCGCTGGCAAACTCGCCGGCGATCCACAAGCCCTGTTGCTGCAAGCCGAACGCGAACTCGGCGCCAGCCTCGATCAGCTCAGCCAGTACGCCAGCAGCAATGCGTCGTACCTGACACCTTTGCTCGCGGCTTCCCTGCATCTGGGCAAGCTGTCTCTGGCCCGGGACAAGCTGGTCAGCAGCGGACGTAGCGAACTGGCCGCCGATGTCGAGCGCGAAGTCGCCAACATCCGCGTTCAGGCTGAACAACTGGACACCTTGCCATTGCTGGGGGTAACCACCAGCAGTGAATCGAACACCGATGATTTCGCCGCGATGATGGGCCTGGAGAACACCGAGAAAGCCGTCGCCGAAGATGCCGGCGTCAGCCTCAAGCGTGAACTCAACAGCCTGCTCACCCGCTACCCGGCTGAACTGGCGCGTACTCGCGAACAGATCCAGAAACGCGCCGACCTCAGCGCCGCGACGCACCTGAAAATCACCGCCGTGCAACAGGCCATCGCCGGGTTGGAGCCAGTGGTGCGGGCCCAGCACGGGCAAATCCAGGGCGAAGTGCGGCTGATGCAGGGGGTGATGATCGGGCTGATCCTGCTGATCGCCTTGCTCATCGACACCTTGCAGCGACGCCTGGCCCGAACCCTGACCAACCTGGCGCCAGCGCTTTCGACCTGGGCCGAGGGTGACTTCAGCCAAGACATTGAATTGGGCAAGACCAACCGCGAGTTGCATGACATTCAAGCCTCGCTCAATCGCTTGCGTGCCTATCTGGTCGACCTGGTGGGGACCATTCGGCTCAACGCCGAGCAGGTCGCCGACAGCAGCCGGACACTGGCCGAGTTGAGCAATGACCTGCACAGCGGCGCCGAGCATCAGGCCGGCGATACCGCGTTGATCCGCGACTCTCTCGGTGAACTCGAGGCGACGATTCAACAAGTCGCCGGTGACGCCAGCCAGGCCGCCGATGCCAGTCGCCATGCCGGACTGGCGGTGGAGCACGGTCAGCAAGTCATCGGCCTGAGCCTCACCGGGCTGCATGCGCTGGTGGGTGAAGTGCAGGGCAACGCGCAGATGATCGAACATCTGGCCGAAGAGTCGGCAACCATCGGCGGCGTACTGACGGTAATCCGCTCGATTGCCGACCAGACCAACCTGCTGGCCCTGAACGCCGCCATCGAAGCGGCCCGCGCTGGAGAAATGGGCCGAGGGTTTGCGGTGGTGGCTGAAGAAGTACGCTCACTGGCGCAACGCACCGCCGGTGCCACCGCCGAGATCCAGACCCTGATCGCCGGCCTGCAAACCGCTGCGCGGCAATCGGTCGAAGGCATGCGCGCCCAGGTCGAACACGCCGAGGCCACGGCCAGCCAGGCCCAGGCGGCCGACGGCGCGCTGGATAAAATCGTCGGAGCGATCCAGACCATTTCCGACACAGCGGTGCGCATCGCTGATGTCACCGCCCAGCAGAGCGGCGCTGTCAGCGAAATCCGCGATCACAGTGAGCGGATTCACCAATTGGGTGGGGATAACTTGCTGAGGATTGGTGAAGGGCGCAGCCAAGGCGAACATTTACTGACATTGGGTGGGCAGTTGCATACAGCGGTGCAGGCATTTCGGGTTTAAGGGCTCGGGCCTGAACGCTACCAACGAGCAAGATTATCGACACCTGAGTTCTTGTATGAAAACTCCTGTTTATCTATACGGTGCTTTTAGTCATCGTTTTGATGCTAGAGTTTAGCGCTTCAATCAATCGAGCGTGCACAGGAGTGCCCCGTGATAGTTCCAACGTCGCCCCCAGGCGTATCTGTGGAGGAAAACATGGCCATTGCCTTCCACAAGAAAAAAGTTTTGAAAGAGGGATCCGCATTCATTTACTCCTGGTTCTATAGCCAAGTCAGAAATCGCGGCCCTTGGGACTACAAAAACTATCCCCTGACTATGAAGCCTTTGGCAATTTCAATTACGGCGCGACCGGGATTGCTGCGGGGTTTTCCGAGAATGTTCTGTTACGTGCCGCCGGCCTTGCCCAGACACAGGCAAAAACGACAAAAGTAGAATTTGGAAGCTGGTGGAGCGAGGCTCCTTTTGGCGATGATCCTGCGGATCAGGAATGGATCAAGAAGGGAGTCAGGTATGCCCGTTTCAGGAACTACTAAAAACACTGCATACACAATCGTCGCCTCCTCCCTGCTAGCTGTATGCTTGGCTTACATCGGCTGGACATGGCTCATGTCTTCCGGCAACCCAGTGCTGACCGATGTAGTACTTAAACTACCCCTTGGCGAAAACGGCTTCATCTACGGCGTCAAAGATGATCGAGGCGGAGCAACAGTACCGTTCAGCTATCGATACTATGTCTATCGCGAACTGACATCCAACGAGCAAATAGCGTCTGAACTCAAGACCGCTGGTCCGTTTTTAGTCACCCGAGATCCAGCCATAAAGGTCGATATCCAAGGTTCAACTATCAATGTATCGACCAACCAGGAAGTCTATGAGTATCACAGCAGCACGCTGTTTCGACATACCAACAGTAACCACTACACCCCTATAACAATCAACTTGTGTAAACACTCCAGCGATCAACCAACAAAGTAAGCCCGAAGCCTGACTGAAACACCTCCCTGCAGGAGCTGCCGAAGGCTGCGATCATTTGATGTTGATCCTGGCGACGGATCGAGAGTTGAAGATCAAAGTCAAAATATCGCAGCCTTTGGCAGCGCCTACGGGAGATCGGCGTAGTCGCATACATTGCACACTCAGCTATCATGCCCCCACCTCCAATACGCGAGATTGTCATGCGCCGCTTGCTTTGCCTGCTGATTTTAGTGCTCGCCCTGCCGGCCTCCGCCGCCGGGTTGCTGGACAGTCGGCCCAGTTCCACCCTGGGCTCGATCAACAACAGCGCCGACTTCCTGCCGGTGCGCGAAGCCTTTCAGTTGAGCCTGGTAGAAAGCACGCCGCAATCGATCAAGCTGCGCTTTGTCGCCACCGAGGGTTACTACCTCTACCGCCATCGCTTCCAGTTTCGCGCCGATCCGGCCGACGTTGGCCTCGGCGCGGCTCAACTGCCCAAGGGCGAACAAAAGCACGATGAGTACTTTGGCGATGTCGAGGTTTACTACGGCATTCTCGATGTAGAACTGCCGCGTACCGATTCCCGCGCCTTTACCCTGGCCGTGACCTATCAAGGCTGCGCCGACAAAGGCCTGTGCTACCCGCCCGAGACTGAGCGCCTGAGCATTAATGGCAGCGGCGGCGCGACCACTACCTGGAGCTGGCGCGAACTGGCGCTGTTCTTCCTCGCCGGCCTCGGCCTGACCTTTACTCCCTGCGTACTACCGATGTTGCCGATTCTCTCCGGCGTGGTCTTGCGCGGGCAGGCCGGCGGTTTGCGCGGTTTCAATCTGTCGCTGGCTTACGTGTTGCCAATGGCCGTCTGTTTTGCGCTGCTCGGGGCTTTGATGGGCATGTTCGGCGCACAACTGAATCTTCAGGCGCGCCTGCAATCGGCCTGGGTGCTAGTACCGTTCGCGCTGTTTTTCGCGGTGTTTGCCTTGGCGATGTTCGGGGTATTCGAACTGAAACTGCCCCACGCCATCAGTAGCCGTCTGGACCGGATCGCCGGGCGCACCGAAGGCGGTTCATTGTGGGGCGCGGCGGTGCTGGGCGTGGTGTCGAGTCTGCTGGTTTCGCCTTGTGTGTCGGCACCACTGGCAGGCGCGCTGCTGTACATCAGCGCCAGCGGCGATGCGCTGGGCGGTGGTTTGAAATTGTTCATGCTCGGCCTGGGCATGGGGGCGCCACTGTTGCTGGTGGCGACCGGCGGCGCGGCCTGGCTGCCGAAAAGCGGTCCGTGGCTGATCTACGTGAAAAACGCGATTGGGGTGCTATTGCTGGGATTGGCGATCGCGTTGCTCAGCCGCGTGTTGCCGGGCCAGGTCACCTTGTTGCTGATCGGCCTGCTCGCCGGTGGCGTCGGGTTATTCATGGGCGCGCTGGAATTCGTCTACAAACCGCCACGGGAACGCCTGGGGCAATTGCTGGGGATGTTCCTGCTGTTTTACGCGCTGGCCTGTTGGTACGGCGCCTTCAGCGGTCAGACCGATCCGTTCAACCCCATCGGCCAGCCGCGCATCGTCACGGGCAATGAGCAAGCGCAATCCACCAGCGCCTGGCAAACCATCACCACTCCAGCCGAGCTGGACCGCGTCCTCGCCCAAGCCAAATCCTCCGGCACGCCGCTGCTGCTCGACTGGTACGCCGACTGGTGCATCAGTTGCAAAGTGATCGAACATGAAGTCCTCAACGATGCCAACGTCGTCGAGCGCCTCAAAGGCTATCGATTGATCCGCTTCGACATCACCGCCAGCAACGCCGAACAGCGTGCCCTGCTCGACCGCTACAAGCTATTCGGCCCTCCGGCGCTGATGTTTTTCGGCAAGGACGGGGTCGAACGCACCGATGTGCGAGTGATCGGTGAGATCAACGCCAAAGACTTCGCCGAACGTGTTGCGAAAGCAAATGACCGGATTTAATCACCCGGTCACATATTTCGCGCAAACATCGGCCATCGTGCCGGCTATTGCATAGAACTGGACAGTCACAAAGGCTTTGCGGCATAGTCGCCGGGTTCTGACAATTGCACACGGATAACAAAGGAGCAGCAGATGGCGACCCTATTGGTTTTGCACGGCCCTAACCTGAACCTGCTCGGCACCCGGGAACCGGGCGTCTACGGTGCAACCACCCTGGCGCAAATCAACCAGGATCTGGAACAGCGGGCGCGCAACGCCGGCCACCATTTGCTCTACCTGCAAAGCAACGCCGAGTACGAACTGATCGACCGCATCCACGCTGCTCGCGGCGAAGGTGTGGACTTCATTCTGATCAATCCAGCAGCTTTTACGCACACAAGTGTCGCATTACGTGACGCGCTGCTGGCGGTGAGCATCCCATTCATCGAAGTGCATTTGTCCAACGTGCACAAACGCGAACCTTTCCGCCATCACTCTTACTTCTCCGATGTAGCGGTGGGAGTGATCTGCGGCCTTGGCGCCAGCGGTTATCGACTGGCCCTGGAGGCCGCCCTAGAGCAGCTTGAAAGACAGGCAACAGCTTGAACAACAAGCTTAAACGCCCCTGACCGACCCTTGGGAGTTGATGATTCATGGATATCCGTAAAGTTAAGAAACTGATCGAACTGCTGGAAGAGTCCGGCATCGACGAGCTCGAGATCAAGGAAGGCGAAGAGTCCGTACGCATCAGCCGTCACAGCAAGACACCGGCTCAGCAGTACTACGCCCCGGCTCCGATGCACGCTCCGGCACCTGCGCCTGTCGCTGCAGCTCCGGTTGCTGCCGCCGCCGCTCCTGCGGCTCCGGCTGCCCCAACGCTGAACGGCAACGTTGCCCGTTCGCCGATGGTCGGCACTTTCTATCGCAAATCTTCGCCGTCCTCGCCGTCCTTCGTTGAAGTCGGCCAGACCGTGAAGAAAGGCGACACTCTGTGCATCGTCGAAGCCATGAAGATGATGAACCACATCGAAGCTGAAGCCAGCGGTGTGATCGAATCCATCCTCGTCGAAGACGGCCAGCCGGTTGAGTACGACCAACCGCTGTTCACTATCGTTTGAATCGCGGAGAGCCTTTGATGACTGCGAAGTTGGAAAAAGTTCTGATCGCCAACCGCGGTGAGATCGCCCTGCGGATTCTGCGCGCCTGCAAAGAGATGGGCATCAAGACTGTCGCCGTTTACTCCAAGGCCGACAAAGAGCTGATGCACCTGGGCCTGGCAGACGAATCCGTCTGCATCGGTCCGGCCTCGGCCGCGCACTCTTACCTGCACATTCCGGCCATCATCGCCGCGGCTGAAGTGACCGGCGCTACCGCCATTCACCCAGGCTACGGCTTCCTTGCGGAAAACGCCGACTTTGCCGAACAGGTCGAGAACTCCGGCTTCGCCTTCATTGGCCCGAAAGCCGAAACCATTCGCCTGATGGGCGACAAGGTATCGGCCAAGCACGCCATGATCGCCGCAGGCGTTCCAACCGTTCCGGGTTCCGACGGCCCACTGCCTGAAGACGAAGAAACCGCTCTGCGCATCGGTCGCGAAGTCGGTTATCCGGTGATCATCAAAGCCGCTGGCGGCGGTGGTGGTCGTGGCATGCGCGTGGTGCACAAGGAAGAAGACCTGATCTCCTCGGCGAAACTGACCCGTTCCGAAGCGGGCGCAGCGTTCGGCAACCCGATGGTTTATCTGGAAAAATTCCTGACCAACCCACGTCACGTGGAAGTTCAGGTGCTTTCCGATGGCCAGGGTCACGCCATCCATCTGGGCGACCGCGACTGCTCGCTGCAACGTCGTCACCAGAAGGTTCTCGAAGAAGCGCCGGCACCGGGCATCGACGAGAACGCGCGTGAGGAAGTCCTCGCCCGCTGCGTCAGGGCTTGCATCGATATCGGCTACCGTGGCGCCGGCACTTTCGAGTTCCTGTACGAGAACGGCCGTTTCTACTTCATCGAGATGAACACTCGTGTCCAGGTAGAGCACCCGGTATCGGAAATGGTCACCGGCATCGACATCGTCAAGGAGATGCTCAGCATCGCCGCCGGCAACAAGCTGTCGTACACCCAGGATGACGTGGTCATCCGCGGTCACGCGCTGGAATGCCGGATCAACGCCGAAGACCCGAAAACCTTCATGCCAAGCCCAGGCACGGTCAAGCATTTCCACGCCCCAGGCGGCAACGGCGTTCGCGTCGATTCGCACCTGTACAGTGGCTATGCCGTTCCGCCGAACTACGATTCGTTGATCGGCAAGCTGATCACCTACGGCGCAACCCGTGACGAAGCCATGGCGCGCATGCGCAATGCGCTGGACGAGATCGTTGTCGACGGGATCAAGACCAACATCCCGCTGCACCGTGATCTGACCCGTGACGAAGGCTTCTGCAAAGGGGGGGTGAACATTCACTACCTCGAGCACAAGCTGGCCGGCGACAAGCACTAAGCTTCAGCCGGAACATGACAAGGCCGCTTTCGAGCGGCTTTGTTGTTTCTGCGATCTTTTCGGCTTATACCCTATGGTCGTCTTCTGCCTCGCGCTCGCGTAAACTTGCGCGCTTCTCGCAGCCCGCTAGGCTGCAATCAATATTTTTCAAAGGTGCCCGCCATGCCTTGGCTGCAAGTCCGTCTCGCCATCAGCCCAGAACAAGCCGAAACCTACGAAGACGCTTTCCTTGAAGTAGGCGCTGTGTCGGTGACCTTCATGGACGCCGAAGACCAGCCGATCTTCGAACCGGAACTCAACACCACCCCGCTGTGGTCGCATACGCACCTGCTGGCGCTGTTCGAAGGCGGCACCGACGCTGCCAGTGTGCTGGCCCATCTCGAGTTGCTGACCGGCAGCCCGTTGCCCGAGCATCACAGCGAAGTGATCGAAGATCAGGACTGGGAACGCAGCTGGATGGACGGTTTCCAGCCAATGCGCTTCGGTCAGCGCCTGTGGATTGTCCCGAGCTGGCACGCAGCCCCTGAGCCTGACGCGGTGAACCTGCTGCTGGACCCGGGCCTGGCGTTCGGCACCGGCACTCACCCGACCACCGCACTGTGCCTGGAATGGCTCGACAGCCAGGACCTCAAGGACTGCAACGTGCTGGACTTCGGCTGCGGCTCGGGGATTCTGGCGATTGCTGCCCTGCTGTTGGGCGCCAAGCAAGCCGTCGGCACCGATATCGACGTGCAGGCCCTGGAGGCCTCCCGCGACAATGCCGGGCGCAACAACATTGCCGAAGAGCTGTTCCCGTTGTATCTGCCGGAAGATCTGCCGCAGGTTCAGGCCGATGTGCTGGTGGCCAACATTCTGGCCGGCCCGCTGGTTTCGCTGGCGCCGCAACTGTCCAGCCTGGTCAAGCCGGGCGGTCGTTTGGCGCTGTCGGGCATCCTCGCCGAACAGGGTGAAGAAGTCGCCGCAGCCTACGCTCAGGATTTCGATCTGGACCCGATCGCCAATCGTGATGGCTGGGTACGCATCACAGGCCGTCGGCGCTAGAATGGGCGCCTGCATAAACCGGATTGCCGCATGACCGACAGCTTCGTCACCCAGTGCCCTCATTGCCAAACCAGCTTCCGTGTCAGCCATGCCCAGTTGAGCATGGCCCGTGGGGTGGTTCGTTGCGGCTCATGCCTGCAGGTATTCAACGCCGCCAAACAGCTGCTTGAGCAACGGGCCGGCAAGGCCGCGGTCAAACCGGTTGCACCGCCTCCCGTGGAACCACCCGTGCAGCGAGCCATCAGCCAAAAGCAATGGACCGCCGCCGAAATGGATCTGGACAGCCTGGACCTGGATGAAGAACTCGCCCGGCTCGAACAGCGGGAAATCCAGCCAACGACGGAATTCGGTCGCCCCCGCGAGGACAGCCTCAGCGCTCGCCGCGATAGCGCCGAGCACGACGAAGCCCCCTGGTCCGACAGCCTCTTCAGCGAATCGGCCGCCGATCGCGCGCACGTGGCTGAAGAGCCCACGCCAGAACCGACGATCGAGCCGGGCAAACACTCGCGCACTGAGCCTTCGCTGTCCCTGGAACCCGTGGATCCGGGCGACGAACCCGAGATACAACAGCTGCGCCTACACGACCCGCTCGACGCCCCGATCCCCTTTGCAAGCCTGTCGGCGACCACCGATGACGATGAAATCGACGACGATCTACCCTCGGTCGAGCCCCTGCGCAAGCGACGCGAACGCAATGAACCGGCCCTGCGCGCCGAAGTGCTACAGGACCTGAGTGACGACCCGTTGCAACTGGATTGGCAAAGACGCCGTTCACCCTGGGGTCGGCGCTTCTTCTGGCTGCTGCTGATCCTGCTTGGCGCCGCCGGCCTTGTCGGCCAATACGTCGCCTATCACTTCGACGAACTGGCGCGTCAGGACCAGTACCGTCCGTGGTTCCAGCAACTGTGCCCGCACATCGGCTGCACCGTGCCATCCAAAGTCGACATCGCGAAGGTCAAAAGCAGCAACCTGGTGGTCCGCAGCCACCCGGACTTCAACGGCGCCCTGGTGGTCGATGCCATCATCTACAACCGTGCACCCTTCTCCCAGCCCTTCCCGCTGCTGGAACTGCGCTTTGCCGACCTCAACGGCCACCTGATCGCCAGCCGTCGCTTCAAGCCCGGCGAGTACCTCAACGGCGATCTCGAAGGCCTGGCGGAAATGCCGCCACAAACGCCGATCCATATCGCGCTGGACATTCTCGATCCGGGTCCCAAAGCGGTGAACTACAGCCTGAGCTTCCACTCCCCCGAGTGAAACGGCTCACCGTTACAGGCTTGATGGCGGATTTCTGACTTTGACCGTTCAAACCAAACCGCTGGCGATAACAGAATAGCTGTTCAGATTTTGTTCAATTCAGCCTTTATCCAGTCATCGAGCTCGGGTATCATGCCAACCCTTTTTCGAACTCTCATGATCCGGCCCCACAACAGGGAAGTCCTATGTCGGCGGTACGCATCGGTCCATATACATTGCACAACGGCTTGATTCTCGCCCCCATGGCGGGCGTCACCGACCAGCCCTTTCGTCAGCTGTGCAAGCGACTGGGCGCGGGTCTTGTAGTCTCGGAAATGGTCACCAGCGACATGAGCTTGTGGAACACCCGCAAATCGCGGATGCGCATGATCCACGAAGGCGATCCCGAGCCCCGCTCGGTACAGATCGCCGGTGGCGATGCACAGATGCTGGCGGATGCGGCCCGAGCCAACGTTGAGCTGGGCGCACAGATCATTGACATCAACATGGGTTGTCCGGCGAAGAAGGTCTGCAACAAGGCCGCAGGCTCCGCCCTGTTGAAGGATGAAGCATTGGTGACCGAGATCCTGCAGGCCGTGGTGGCCGCAGTCGATGTGCCGGTCACCCTGAAGATCCGCACCGGCTGGGACCGGGAGCACAAGAACGGCCTGACGGTGGCGAAGATCGCCGAACAGGCAGGCATTACGGCGCTGGCGGTGCATGGCCGCACCCGCGCCGATCTGTACACCGGCGAAGCCGAGTACGACACCATTGCCGCGATCAAGCAGGCGGTGTCGATTCCGGTCTTCGCCAATGGCGATATCGATTCGCCCGAGAAGGCCCGGTACGTGCTCGACGCGACCGGTGCCGATGGCCTGTTGGTGGGTCGGGCTGCCCAGGGGCAGCCGTGGATTTTTCGTGAAATCGACCATTATCTGCGTACCGGCGAAAAACTCCCGGCACCGGAACTGATCGAGGTGGAATGTATTCTGCTTGAGCATCTGGCCGCGCTGCATGCCTTCTATGGCGACGTCATGGGCGTGCGCATAGCTCGCAAACATGTGGGCTGGTATCTCGCAACCTTGCCGGGCGCCAGGGAGTTTCGCGCCCACTTCAATCGTTTGGAAGATACGGAAGCACAATGCGCCTACGTTCGGGCCTTCTTCGCCGAACGTTACAAGAGCCTGACAGGGGACGGAGAAGGGGTGGCCGCATGACGATGATGACCGAGACTTTAGTGAGTGGAACAACACCCGTGAGCGACAACGTGAATTTGAAACAGCACCTCAACACACCGAGCGAAGAAGGTCAGACCCTTCGCGGGAGTGTCGAGAAGGCGCTGCACAATTATTTCGCCCACCTTGAGGGCGCTGCCGTCACGGATGTGTACAACCTGGTGCTCTCCGAAGTCGAGGCTCCCCTGCTCGAGTGCGTGATGAACTACGTCAAGGGCAACCAGACCAAGGCCAGTGAGCTGCTCGGGCTGAACCGGGGCACCCTGCGCAAGAAACTCAAGCAGTACGATTTGCTGTAAGCATTCAATCAAACCAGAAAGGCGCCCGCGTAAAACCGGTCGCCTTTTTTGCTGACTCCTTTGCTTTTGATGGAAATTGAGATGACCGACCAGACCACCCGCCTGCCGATCCGCCGCGCCTTGATCAGCGTTTCCGACAAGACCGGGATCCTTGAATTCGCCAAGGAGCTCGAAGCCCTGGGCGTCGAGATCCTTTCCACCGGCGGGACGTTCAAGCTGCTGCGCGATAACGGCGTGGCCGCAGTGGAAGTCGCGGACTACACCGGCTTCGCAGAAATGATGGATGGCCGGGTGAAAACCCTGCACCCGAAAATCCACGGCGGGATCCTCGGTCGTCGCGGTATCGACGATGCCATCATGAACGAGCACGGCATCAAGCCGATCGATCTGGTCGCGGTCAACCTGTACCCGTTCGAAGCCACCATCAACAAGCCTGGCTGCGACCTGCCGACTGCGATCGAAAACATCGACATCGGCGGCCCGACCATGGTTCGTTCGGCGGCAAAAAACCACAAAGACGTGGCTATCGTGGTCAATGCCAGCGATTACGCCAACGTCCTGGAAAATCTCAAGGCCGGCGGCCTGACCTACGCTCAGCGTTTCGACCTGATGCTCAAGGCCTTCGAACACACCGCCGCCTACGACGGTATGATCGCCAACTACATGGGCACCGTGAACCAGGCGGCTGAAACCCTCAGCACAGAAGGTCGCAGCGAATTCCCGCGCACCTTCAACAGCCAGTTCATCAAGACCCAGGAAATGCGCTACGGCGAGAACCCGCACCAGAGCGCGGCGTTCTACGTTGAAGCCAAACCTGCCGAAGTCGGCATCGCCACCGCGACCCAACTGCAAGGCAAAGAGCTGTCGTACAACAACGTGGCCGACACCGACGCCGCGCTGGAATGCGTGAAGAGCTTCGTCAAACCGGCCTGCGTGATCGTCAAACACGCCAACCCGTGCGGCGTGGCCGTGAGCCCGGACGCCGAAGGCGGCATCCGTCAGGCCTACGAACTGGCCTACGCCACCGACACCGAATCGGCGTTCGGCGGCATCATCGCGTTCAACCGCGAGCTGGATGCTGAAACCGCAAAAGCCATCGTCGAGCGTCAGTTCGTCGAAGTGATCATCGCCCCGTCCGTCAGCGCCGAAGCCCGCGCCATCGTGGCCGCCAAAGCCAACGTACGCCTGTTGGCCTGCGGCGAGTGGTCGGCGGATCGCGTTCCGGCCTGGGACTACAAGCGCGTCAATGGCGGTTTGCTGGTGCAGAGCCGCGACATCGGCATGATCGGCAGCGAAGACCTGAAAGTGGTGACCAAACGCGCCCCGACCGAACAGGAAATCAACGACCTGATCTTCGCCTGGAAAGTCGCCAAATACGTCAAGTCCAACGCCATCGTCTACGCCAAGAACCGTCAGACCATCGGTGTCGGCGCCGGCCAGATGAGCCGCGTGAACTCCGCGCGTATCGCCGCGATCAAGGCTGAACACGCAGGTTTGCAGGTGCAGGGCGCGGTCATGGCGTCGGATGCGTTCTTCCCGTTCCGCGACGGCATCGACAACGCGGCCAAGGTCGGTATCACAGCAGTGATTCAGCCAGGCGGCTCGATGCGTGATAACGAAGTGATTGCGGCCGCCGACGAAGCCGGCATCGCCATGGTCTTCACCGGCATGCGCCACTTCCGTCACTGATTTCTTCTTGATCGTACCCACGCTCTGCGTGGGCACGCAGCCCGGGACGCTCCGCGTCCCTCGGACGCAGAGCGTCCGTAGAGGCATTCCCACGCAGAGCGTGGGAACGATCAGCCCCCACAGAATTAGCGTCATCCGAGGTTTTTGAAATGAATGTTTTGATCATTGGCAGCGGTGGCCGTGAACACGCCCTGGCCTGGAAAGTGGCTCAGGATCCGCGCGTGCAGAAAGTGTTCGTTGCCCCGGGCAACGCCGGCACCGCCATCGAAGCCAAGTGCGAGAACGTCGCCATCGACGTGCTGGCCCTCGAGCAGCTGGCTGACTTTGCCCAGAAGAACGTTTCCCTGACCATCGTCGGCCCGGAAGTGCCGCTGGTCGCTGGCGTTGTCGATCTGTTCCGCGCCCGCGGCCTGGATTGCTTCGGCCCGACCGCGGGCGCCGCGCAACTGGAAGGTTCGAAAGCCTTCACCAAGGACTTCCTGGCACGCCACAAGATCCCGACCGCCGACTACCAGAACTTCACCGAGATCGAGCCCGCCCTGGCTTATCTGCGTGAAAAAGGCGCACCGATCGTCATCAAGGCCGACGGCCTGGCCGCCGGCAAAGGCGTGATCGTGGCCATGACCCTGGCCGAAGCCGAAGACGCGGTGCGCGACATGCTCGCTGGCAACGCATTTGGCGATGCCGGTTCTCGCGTGGTCATCGAGGAGTTCCTGGACGGCGAAGAAGCCAGCTTCATCGTCATGGTCGACGGCAAGAATGTGCTGCCGATGGCCACCAGCCAGGACCACAAACGCGTCGGCGACGGCGATACCGGTCCGAACACCGGCGGCATGGGCGCTTACTCCCCGGCACCGGTCGTCACGGCCGAAGTCCATCAACGGGTCATGGACCTGGTGATCTGGCCGACCGTGCGCGGCATGGCCGAGGAAGGCAACGTTTACACCGGTTTCCTCTATGCCGGCCTGATGATCGACAAGGCTGGTAACCCAAAAGTCATCGAGTTCAACTGCCGTTTCGGCGATCCTGAAACCCAACCGGTGATGCTGCGTTTGCAGTCGAGCCTGGTATTGCTGGTCGAAGCGGCCCTGGCACAAGCGCTGGACAAGGTCGAAGCGCAATGGGATCCACGTCCGAGCGTCGGCATCGTATTGGCCGCTGGCGGTTACCCGGGTGACTACACCAAAGGCGTTGCCATCAACGGCCTGGATGCAGCCGCGGCACTGGAAGGCAAAGTCTTCCACGCCGGCACCGCACTCAAGGACGGTCAGGTGGTGACAGCCGGTGGTCGGGTGCTGTGCGCAACCGCCATGGGCACCAGCGTCGACGCAGCCCAGCAGCAGGCTTACAAGCTGGCAGCTAAAATCGACTGGGAAGGCTGCTTCTACCGCAAGGACATTGGCTACCGCGCCATTGCCCGCGAGCGTGGCGAAAATCAGGAATAAGCCATCCATTCGGCCAGGCAAGGGCTTGCGGCCCTTGCCTGACTATTCCGGCACCGCGCATAGTTATATTCTGGCATCAACCTACGAAGGGATTTCGCCGTGCGCTGGCTCAGGATTGCCATAGGCTTCACCGTCACTCTGCTGACCTTGCTCTGCATGCTCCCGGCCCAGGCCACGCAAGGCAGTGGCTGGGCGGTATTGCTCGACGAACAGGGCGACCTGCAGCTGAGCGACATCCGCTCCAGCCGCTACACCAATCAATTCAGCCCCATCGAACTCGAGCGCCTCACCGCGGCCGGGCCCGAGGGTGCGTTATGGCTGCGTTTCAGGCTCGCGCCTGGCAAACACGAACAGTTACTGCGGGTGTTCGCACCAGACCTGTCGCACCTCAATCTGTATGTGCTCGACGGCGACCAACTGATCGATCAATTGAATACCGGTACCGGGCAGCCTCAGGCTGAGCGCCCCCTGCCCAGCAGCGACTTCATGTTGCCGCTGCCACAAAGTGACAAAACCCTCGACGTTTATATGCGACTGGTCTCAGAACACCAGTTGCGGCCATACATCACCCTGCAATCGGCGGTCATGACCGCCGCCACTCAGAACCAGACGCTGATCTACGGCCTGCTCTTCGGCTGTATCGGGATGCTGATCCTGCATAACCTGACCCGTTACGCCTACACCCGCTCGCGCAGCAGCCTCTGGCTGGCGGCGTGCGAAGGGCTGCTGCTGCTCAGCCTGGTGTTGTTGCTGAACCTGGCGCGTCCATGGTTGCCGAACTGGTCCGCCGTGCAGACCCCCGGCACCTACCTCGCCTTGCTACTGACCGCGCCTTGCGGCCTGATGTTCGCCTACCGTTTCTTCGCTCCGCTAGGCCCGCACCCGCTGAACAAACTGCTGCTGGGGGACATCCTGCTCATCGTGGTCTGCGGCCTGCTGTTGCTGTTCGTCAACACACTGCCACTGAACCTGATCACCTATGGGCTGGTTGCTCTGGCCGGCCTGAGCATGTTGTTCGTCAGCGCCCATCACTGGCAAAAAGGTTATCGCCCGGCGCGTCTGTTCGTGGCGGCCATGGTGGTGTTCAACCTCGGCACATTGATTATCCTGCCGGCGCTGCAGGGGCTGACCCTTGTCGCCCCGCAAGGCTTGATCATCACCCTGCTGGTGTTTATCTGTATCAGTGGCCTGTTGATGAGTATTGCCCTGGGCGAGCGACAGCGCAGTATCACCGAAGACCGTTTCAGCGTCAGTCGCGACCTGGCCGCCAGCAACGCCGAGATAAACGCCAAGGCCGAGTTTCTGGCGAAAATCAGCCACGAAATCCGCACGCCCATGAATGGCGTGCTGGGCATGACCGAACTGCTGCTGGGCACACCGCTGTCGGTCAAGCAGCGCGACTATGTGCAGACCATCCATAGCGCCGGCAACGAATTGCTGACACTGATCAACGAAATTCTCGACATCTCCAAGCTCGAGTCCGGGCAGATCGAGCTGGACGACGTGCAGTTTGACCTCAATGCCCTGATCGAAGACTGCCTGAACATCTTCCGCGCCAAGGCCGAACAGCAGAACATCGAGCTGATCAGCTTTATCCAGCCGCAGGTACCGCGCGTCATCAGCGGCGACCCGACACGCCTGCGCCAGACCCTGCTGAGCCTGCTGGAAAACGCCCTGAAGAAAACCGACGAAGGCGAGATTCTGATCGTCGTCGCCCTGGATGAGCGCAGCGCCAAACCGCGGCTGCGCATCGCCGTGCAGGACAGCGGCCAGCCGATGGAGGCTGAAGAACGTGACGCGTTGATGCACGCCGAACTGCACAGCAAGCACTTCCTCTCGGCCACCAGCCTGGGGGGCAATCTGGGGTTGGTGATTGCCCGTCAACTGATCCGTTTGATGCAGGGTGAGTTCGGGATCAAGAGCGGCGCCAATCAGGGCAGCACATTGTGGCTGACCTTGCCACTGGATCCGGACCGTCTCGAACATCCGACTTCGGACCTGGACAGCCCGCTGCAAGGCGCGCGCGTCCTGGTCGTGGATGACAACGATACCTGTCGCAAGGTGCTGGTGCAGCAATGCAGCGCCTGGGGCCTGAACGTCAGCGCCGTGCCGTCCGGCAAGGAGGCCCTGGCACTGCTGCGCACCAAGGCCCACCTGCGCGATTATTTCGACGTGGTCCTGCTGGACCAGAACATGCCCGGCATGACCGGCATGCAACTGGCCGCCAAGATCAAGGAAGACCCGAGTCTGAACCATGACATTCTACTGATCATGCTCACCGGCATCAGCAACGCGCCGAGCAAGATCATCGCGCGCAACTCCGGGGTCAAACGCATCCTTGCCAAGCCAGTGGCCGGCTACACCCTCAAGACCACCCTGGCGGACGAACTGAACCAGCGCAACAAAGGCCCGACCACCTCGCAGAACCCACCCTCCGGCCCTGCCCTTCCGATCAAGGTGCCCAGCGATTTCCGCATCCTGGTGGCCGAAGACAACAGCATCTCGACCAAGGTCATTCGCGGCATGCTGGGCAAGCTCAACCTGCAGCCGGACACCGCCAGCAATGGCGAGGAAGCCTTGGTGGCGATGAAGGCCCAGCGTTATGACCTGGTGCTGATGGACTGCGAAATGCCGATCCTCGACGGCTTCTCCGCCACCCAGCAACTGCGTGCCTGGGAGGTCGGTAACCAGCGGATTCGCACCCCCGTGGTCGCGTTGACCGCGCACATCCTCGCCGAGCACAAAGAGCGTGCGCGTCAGGCGGGCATGGACGGACACATGGCCAAACCGGTCGAACTGTCGCAGTTACGCGATTTGATCGAGCATTGGGTTGCCCAGCGCGATCAGCAGAACCGGGCGGTTCAGACTTCCTGAGCCGACAGTCCCTACAGCGCCTGATAGACTCCCCCCTCGACTTCCCTCGCCAGTGAGCTTGCCCCATGCTCCACGTGTTGTTCAGCGTTTACCTGAAGATGCTGGTGCTCTACAGCCCGTTCTTCGTATTGTCCTGTTTCATCAGTCTGACCCGCGGCTATTCGCGCAAGGAGCAGCGACGCCTGGCCTGGAAAGTGGCAACCGCCACGCTGGTTTCCAGCGTCTTGCTGTACCTGTTCGGGCGGGTGATCTTCGACGTGTTCGGCATCACCGTGGATGCCTTCCGCATCGGCGCCGGCAGTGTGCTGTTCATCTCGGCCCTGGGCATGGCCCAAGGCAAGTCGGTGGTGCAGACCGACAACGTGCAGCAGGACGTGACCATCGTTCCGCTGACCATCCCGCTGACGGTCGGCCCCGGGACCATCGGTGCGCTGCTGGTCATGGGGGTGAGCCAGCCTCACTGGGATGACAAACTCACCGCGATCATCAGTATTGCCCTGGCCAGTTTTACCGTCGGCGTGGTGCTTTACTTGTCCAGCCGGATAGAACGGATTCTTGGCGACCAGGGCTTGCAGATTGTCAGCCGGCTGATGGGGCTGTTCGTCTGCGCGTTGGCTGCACAGATCATCTTTACCGGGGTAAGGGGCTATCTGGTGCCTTGAAACCGGAAAGAAAAAGACCGCCGACGGTAGCGTCGGCGGCCTTTTCGATCAATGACAATGAGTACCGAGACTCAACGGCATTCGTGCCGTCAACCGGCCACGCCGGCTTTCTCATTGACCGCCGACTGATCGATCAACGCCTTCAGCGTCATACTGTCGGTTTCTCCCTTGCGCCCCTGCAACCATTGCACCAGCTTCGACACTGGCCAACGCCGCAGTCCCTTGACGTCGAGAATCACGTCACCGCGCAATGCCGGATCGGTCGAACAAACATCCCGCAGAATCAGGCAGTGCTCACTGTCCGGGTCAACCAATACCAAGTGATCCTGAACAATGCCTAGCTCCAGCTTTTGCGGCTCGTCCAGCGACCAGAGCAATCTGCCCATGACAGCGGGAACCTCACCCAACGGGAACCGACAATCGACGATCACCGAGTCCAGCTTGCGCGTGACAGCCTGCGACAGGTGACACTTCACACTGCCCTGTCCCATCCGCAGCACCAGCGTGTGTACATCGTCGGGAATCAGCGGCATGAGGTCGTCCGTATCCATCTCCCCCTCGACCACCAATACCTCACCCTCGCGCTGGATGTAGTCGAATGGCCCCAACTGACGTGTGCCCGGGTAAATCTGAACAACACCTTCGCGCCGTTCATGCAACAGGACATCGGCGTATTGGCGTGAGCCGAGCAACTCAAAGTCCTCTGGTACCGTCGCGGCAGCAACGCTGATCAGACGCGCGCTGTGCGCGATGAACCACTGCAGGCTGCCAGAAGTCGAGCCCACCGACACAAACGGCCGATGGGCCTCTGTTTCCAGTAGAGACTGAAGATGTTCGATCAGGTGGTTGCTGTGAGCCGTCACCCAATCACCGCTGACTCCGGTAATCACCACCGGTTCCTGAAAACGCAACTCCAGTACGATGCCGTCGCGGGTTATCGCGCGCAGACCGACACCGTCGATCCAGGCATCGGAAAACCGCCAGGGCGCCCATTCGCGCTGTGCCTTGGGCAACAAGTCGACGGACAACAGTTGCGCTGCGCTGCCGAATGCCTGGTCAAGTGTCTGCGCAGCGATGAAGGGCTGACGCCAGATCTCTGCGCTCGACAGGTCGAACAGCCAGACCGACTGATTGTCCGGGGTGACACCGAGCAAACGGACCTCCTGTCCAGCACCGACCTCACTCAGCAGCAAACGATTGTCCACATACCAGGCAGACAGTCGTGCGTCGCCGGTAGCATTGCGTACACCGACAATCGCGAACTGATCAGCCTCGTATTGACGGGCTATCGACGCCAGCGCCAGCCACCATTGGGCACGGGTTGTGATCCATTGCTCATCGAGGCCGCCGAGCCGCACGTCACCGCCCTGGGTGATGTTGAAAAACAGCCCGTCCGTCGTGAGTGCCAGGTAACCACCCTCGACAGCCGTTACCTGCTTCAGGTTCTCTGGCTGCACCCAGCGACGGGACCAGCTCAGCTTGCCCTCGGCCCGCGAGCATTCGAGGCGACACAGCTTTTGCCAATGACGGTCGTAAACGACAAACACGTCGCTGTCATCGGCCATCGTCAGCAACATCAAGTCGCTCAGGTTCTGGATCGAGTCTGCCCAGCCACGCTCGTGATGGCGGCGTGGCTCTGGGCGGACCACCAGATTGTCACGGGTGCGAACCCAGGCCATGTCCCGAACTGGCTCCGCGATTTTCCAGCAGACAGAAACGTAGGGCGCGAATTGCCAGTCGACCACCGAAGATTCGCTCTTACCCTCAAGCTGCGGGCGCATATGGAAATCGCCCATCAC
This sequence comes from Pseudomonas frederiksbergensis, assembly GCF_017114915.1. Taxonomy (GTDB): domain Bacteria; phylum Pseudomonadota; class Gammaproteobacteria; order Pseudomonadales; family Pseudomonadaceae; genus Aquipseudomonas; species Aquipseudomonas frederiksbergensis_I. The sequence goes on along the minus strand of NZ_JAAUOE010000005.1, from coordinate 177,580 downwards.
CTTCGCCCAGTCCGTCAGGGGGACGCTGTTATCGAAGAGCGCCTCGAACTGCGGCTTCAAATCATGAGTGACCGAGCTGAGCAACAGTTTCCCGTCATGGATGAGGTAACTGAAACGCTCAACGGTCCCATCCTCTGCCACGTACTCCTGCATCACATGAATCACACCATGATCATCGGCCTCCACGCTGCGAATCGTGCTGTCGCCCTTGTACTTGAGCAGCAAACGATAGCGATGACTGAGCAAGCCAGTAACGGCATCGACCTGCCAGATATCGAACCCTTTGGGGTCATGGAAAAAAGCGGAGCCGCCGATCACTGCGGACAATACCGCATCATCGACCCACTCATTTTCATTGCGGATGTACAGGATCCGGTCCTCTCTGGCGTCATACCATCCGGTGGTGTAGCGCGGCGCCTCGGGATCCTCGAACGGAACCAGGTAATTGTGCACAGGCGTGTAACGCAATGCCAGTCGATGAGCCTTTGCCAGGTCTTGCAGGTGATCCTGCAAGAGTTGCCCGCCCTTCTCGCTGGAGCCGGATGCTTCGACGATCAGCAAGTGGTGGCTGGCGCCGATGTCGACCTCAAACATCGAACCATCAGCAATGCGCAGGAATACCTCATGCCGGCCTTGTCCGGAAAAAGTGAGCTTGACGCCCCCCACGAAGAACTCCCCGGCCGCTCCGAAACGCAGATCGGTTTCTTTCGCCCAGGTGGCGGACAGTACCCACCGGTTTGTCTGCCTCACCGGTGAATCCAGAACACAGCTGACACCGGGATTGAGTGCCAGCCAGCAGGCGGAACCCGCGCCGCGAATCCGGTAGGAGATCTTGTCGTGCCACGGCTTGGGCACCACCGGGACGGCCAGCGTACGCTCGCGGGCGTCGAGCGTGACACTGATCTCGATTGGCCGGTAATCGGGATACATGCGGTAGACGATGTAGTGGCTCGGAAAAGAATAAAAAGAAAACAGAAACAGCCACTGGCCGTCCGGCTTCTTTTTTTCCAGGCGCCGGGCGATATCGAAGCCTTTGTCGTGGCGTTGCGAGGCAAACGGCAATGCCTGGTACTCGTAGCGATAACAGGTGGGTGGCGTACACGGCAATACGATGAGTTGCCTGGGAGGCGGCGCGAAGTTCATCTCGCTGGCGAACCCCAACTCGTGGCTGATGTTGATGGCACGGGAATAATCAACGTCGTAATCCGGCACACCGAAATGATCGCGCAATGGGTATAGCTTCGTGCTGTCCAGCAGCAGTTTGCCCGTGCTCAGATCAATACTCTGGATGATCAGGGACGTTTGCGGCAGCCAGGCCCCCTGGCTGCCATCGTACCGATAGCCCTCCCCGCGATGAGCCTGCTCCTGCTCATCGAAAAACAGACCGACCGCTTTCGCCTCTTCGGCGATGATCGCATACGCCCGCGCAAGTGCAGCCGCGCCGATGGCCAGTCCGCCCAATATCACCCCGGCACCGCCCATGACGGCAGCGGCAGTGCCCGCGCCTGCCAGTGCAGCCCCCAAACCGGCACCACTCAACAGCAAGCTCGCGGAGTCGAATCCCAGTTGGGTGCCGAATTCAGCCTCTTCGACATCGTTCTGCGCCGTCGTCAACTGATAGATATCAAAACCGACGTTGGCCAGCCCCAGCACCGCTCCGACACCTTCGTTGGCCACGTGTCCCGCCACCGTGCCGATCGTTTTGCCGGTTAACGGCGCCAGCGCCTCGCCAACCACCGGAGCACAGGTGCGGGCAATGACTTTTTCTTCGCTCAGCGCGTTTCTGACCAGACCGATCAGACCGGCCACATCCACCGCGTTGCCGTGCACCAGTTGCGCATAATTGACATAGGCATGCCACCGCACGGCAGTGGTCAGGGTCCGGCCTTCCCCTTCGCGTCCACGCAGGGCGTTCATCAGGGCCTGGACCGCGAACCCGGCATTGAGGGTGTGGACACCTGCGACCTCGGTCGGATCTACCGGGGCACCCGTCTGGGGACGTTTGCGCGCCAGCGTCGAAAAAAGCTCGGACAGGTAGTTCTTGATCCGCAGCAGACGGCTGTCGCGACTGACGACCGTTACCACTTGCTCGGCGTTCTTCGGATTGATCATGCTCAGCCGATACGTCCCCTCGAGGGTCATCTCCAGCGAGTCGAACAATGGCACCAGTGGCGTCACCGACTCATGCCCCTCCTGCAATTGGGCCGTGGTCTGTGCGATCTGCTGCGCCCACCAATGGTTATCGAGCTGCATCAGAGAACTGCCCAACTGCGGATTCTCAACCAGCGAGCGCCCATGGGCACTGTTCAGCCGCTGGCGTACCCGCTCCAACGGCAAACCTGGCAGGGCATCGGCCTCAAGCAAATTCGCGACCTTGAACCCGGGCATCAGGTTCAGATCTGCAACCTTTTCCCCCTGTACATCAATCAGATCGAACATCGGCCTCTCAGGCTCGCCGTAGGCGACGTAGTACTTCGCCATGCCCGCTTCCTGGAAGAACTGCTCCAGTGCCGTTCGGAAAACGGCCGGCCCATCAAACTCGAACAAGCCAAAATTCGGATCGTAAAAGTGGTATTTGACCGTCCCCCCTCGCAGAGTCCTGGCCACCAGCATGGAGTGGTTGTCAGAGTTGACCATCAGCGTCCGGGTGCCAGTGGATTGCTCCAGGGTCGAGACGACCTTTGCCAGATCCCCCCGCCCGATGACCTCACCCGACTCGCCAATCTGCACACCCCGCAACTGCTCCAATGCATTCAAGAACGTGCCCGAATCCGATTGCGCCGGATCAAGTACCGCCAGATAGAAACGCTCGCGCAGTTGCCGGATGGCCGCGTCCCCCTGAGAAAGCGCCGCGCTCATCACCAATGCCAGGGGATAACAGCGTCCTGCGGCGGCGTCGCCCGGTCTGTGCATCAACAAGTCCTGCGGCACCTGCCCGAAGCCGCTGGCCTCGATCAGGTCAACGATCTGTTCCGTCCGTTCCTGTACCTGCTCGCGATGTTCAACCGTGGCGACATGCTGAATCCGCGCCATCAATTGTCCCCAGGCAAACTGTGTAGAGGCCTCGGAAAGCGCGGTTTTCTTCAGCCCCAGTGCGCTCGCCGATTGCGCCGGGAACTCATCGCCACGACTGGCCAGGCCAGCCATGAACGCCGGTGTTCGACGTTGGTACAGAAGCCTTTCGATCACTGCATAACGTCCCGAGGTCCCGTGCTCCTTTATGTTGTTGGCGAGGTTATCCATGTCGGTGGAGAGGGTCGTCATACTCACTGAATCGAGTGAACCGGCCCCCAGCAGGGCACCGAGCGTCAGGCGCTGCAATGGACTGAGGTGATCGAGCTGCATCGAACCACTGGCCAAGCGGATCAACACTTCATCAATCGGCAGGTTGCGGGTCTGTTCATTGCTCAAGGATTTCGGCGGTCGCAGTTTGATGTCTTGCTTGCCAATAGCCTGTCGATCGTCGAAGTTCAACGGCAACCTGTCTTCGAAAACCAGAGGGCCATCGTGGCCGTTCATCATCGCCTCGGTGAACCGTTTGCCGAGGCCATCAGCCATGCGCTGCAACAGATCGGTTTGCAATACATGGCGCCCTTCGATCACCGGCCAACCCAATTCGAACTCTACGGTCGAATGCTTGAGCAGTTCACCGATATCTCCGGCGTAACGGGTCTTGTATTGACCCTCGTGCCAACGCTGCTTTTCGTTTTCGACCCACTTTTGCAGATCGGCTGCGTTTTCTTTCCAGGAGTGGTCCAGCTCTTCTTCGCTCGAGCGGTTGACCGTGCCCAGGGGCTCGATGGCCGACTCCTCACGGGATGCTTGAGCGCCCCTCGGCGTGAAATGCGACCGCTCGTAATCACCCATGCCCTGTCGCATCGCAGCCGGGCCGGTCAGATAGATCGTCCCTTCGCTTTCAGGACGGATGCCGTCGCTGTAGTAACCGGCGACAGCGACCGCCAACTGGTGCATGGCAATCTCATCGGTATCCGACAGTTCGCCCAAGGGCCCAAGGCGTTTCTCCAGCGCTTCGAGCGCCAATGCATTCATCGATTCGAAGTCTTCAGGAGCAACGCCTTTGCTCGCAGCCGCCCTGGCCACGGCGTCAATCAGTTCATAGTTGAACCGAAAACGCTGCTTCACCGTCTGGAGCATCCCGGAGCCGGCATGAGCCATCAGATAAGCGTTGCTCAGCGAATTGCCTTCGGCTACGGCGCGCAACATATAAGGTCGGGCCAACCGGTCGGCCGGAACCTGGAACACCTGGTTCAGGGTCGGCCGACTTTTGGCGAACGCCTCCAGCGCCGCGCGATGCTCCTGGGGGATGCTGCTGGCGTAATCGCTGTATCGGCTGCGCAACGCCTGACGGCCTGGCATCCAGTGCGGGTTGTGGTCCAGCAACAGTTGCAGTATCCCCCGGTGGGCATCGCCCTTGAGGACACTCATGTCGACGCCTCCAACGACCTTCAACAAGGGCGGAAGGTTGTCGACGTCCGAATACATGCCGCCTTCGCTATCCAGGGCTTCGGCGCGCACCACATCGGACGCGGCGGCAAGATTGCCGCGCAAGCGCATTTCCCGATCGTAGATTGCCTGCAACGGCAAGGGTTGTGCGGCACCGGCCAGATCGCGCAATTGGAGATCCCCTCCGGCCAGCGTACGCAGGCTCTGCAGGTTCCTCTCCTTCAGTGCATGCAGATCCGGCGCTTGCTGACCGTAGGCTCGGCTCAACAGCTGCACCCTGGCCTCGTCGGCCGACGTGCCGCTTGCCAGTGCCTCGTCGATGTGCGCGAACATCTGCTGTTTCAGAACAATGGCACGCGCCTCATACATTTCACCCAGTTGCTCTTCGGAAGCACTATCGACTCCACCGTGTTGCATGGCGTGCGCTTTGGCGGCTTCGACAATGAGCCGGTTGGTTTGATAAGCCAGCAGTGCATCACTGTCATACCAGAGATTGATCTTGTATCCCTGCCCGGCCAGCACTTGTTTCCAAAGATTGATGTAATCGCGCTGAATGTCACCGACGCCACCGCCGAGCCAGACGAAGTGCAGGATTGCGGGCACTTCCGTGGCCGGGATTTTCATTTGTTCGACGCTGTAATGCAGACGCGACTCAAAGAGCCCGACTCTATCGCTGATTTGTAAAAGAGTGGGGGGCGTTTCTTTGTCAGGGCTCTGCGCTGGTTCCTTTTCCACTTCGCGCCGCACTCGACGCTTGCTCAACTCTCCCAACGCCTGCTTGAACAACGCCAGCGGTTGCAACAATCGCGGCGAATCAAGTAAACCGATGCAGGCAAAGTAGTAACGGATCACCGCGTCATATTGCTTGGTATTCTTGTATGGCAACAAAGCCTGTTCAAGATCGGACAACTTGAACAAATTGACAAACCTCACATAACCGTCATCGACGCCTTTAACTTTTGCTTCCTGCATAAAAATACCTTCCTTGAAACAATCAATCACATAAATAGGCCACTCCTGATCCAAACTAGAATAAAAAAACAACTCACACAAACACAAAGACATTCAAACAATGTCAAAAGCAACATCAAATAACATTTAACCGCTCAACCGAACAAGTTTGAAATATAAATCAGTGCCTATTACGCCGATATAAAAAAAACACTAGGCCGCGAATCAAAAATTCGCGGCCTAGTGTCTCATCTCGATATTTGAATGTGGCATCGGTACAAAACCGGGATATCAGCCAACAGGCTTTTCACCGTACCAGCGCGGTGTGTACACCCAGTCACGGCCATCGATGCGAGGAAAGGTGCAAGTGGTGGAGGATCCGATCAGCACCATCGTGCGCATGTCCACTTGATCCGGGGTCAACGCGCCCAGCGTAGTGGTGCGCAGGGTCTGGCCCGGCCGACCGATATCGCGCCCCAGAACCACCGGAGTTTCAGGGATACGGTGCTGTGCGACGATCTCCAGCGCTCGGCCCAACTGCCACGGCCGGGAGCGGGAAATCGGGTTGTAGAAGGCCAGCGCCAGGTCGGCTTCGGCGGCCAGGTCCAGACGCTTCTCGATGATCGACCAGGGTTTGAGGTTGTCCGACAGGGACATCACGCAGAAGTCATGACCCAGCGGCGCACCGGCCTGGGCGGCGGTGGCGAGCGAGGCGGATACCCCCGGCAAGATTTCCAGATCGACGTTGTGCCAGGCCGGATCGCTTGACTCGTGCAACGCTTCAAGCACCGCCGCCGCCATGGCGAACACGCCCGGATCGCCAGACGACACCACGATGACCGAACGGCCTTGGGCCGCGAGTTCGAAGGCGTGGCGAGCGCGCTGCATTTCTTCGCGGTTGTCGGTGCAATGCAGCACTTGATCTTCGCGAAACGGGCCGGCCATGCGCACGTAGGTTTCGTAGCCCAGCACATCGGTGGCCCGCGCCAGTTCGGCTTTGACGGCGGGCACCATCAGTTCAGCGGCGCCAGGCCCGAGGCCGATCACCGCCAGACGCCCGCGTGGGCGACCGATCCGGGTGACATCCAGCGGCCGTTCGGCCACGGCGATCGCCACGTCGTGAGCCGTCGCCATAATCGTCGCTTCAGGCACAGCGCTGAGCGCCATATCAGTGATGTTTTCCGCCGCCGCAACAAAACGCAACGGCACGCCCAACTCGAGCGCCGCTTCACGGAGCGCCGGGCTGGCCATCTGCTCATCAGCCGCCACGAGACAGGCCAACGCCTGCACCGCCACTTTCGCCTGCTGCAACGCCGCACGAATGGTGTCCGGCAAATCCGCCACCCCGGCGCTCACCGCCACCGCGACACTGCGTGGATAGATCAGCAATTCGTTGGCGCTCGATTCACGTTCGGCACAGCCGACATGAATCAAACGCTGCGCCTGCGGATCTTCCGGCAGTTGCGCCTGCTCAAGCCACGGCGCCGCGCCTTCGATGCGCACGCGGTGCCCGGCCAGCAGGTCGGAAACAAAACGCTTGCCCAGCTCCAGATCGCCCAAGGCATAGCCGCTGGGCGGATTGAGCAGGCAGGTGCCGAAACGCAGTTCGCCGCTGGTGGTGATCGCCGCCGCGACGTCGAGGCTGGCGGCAATCTCGCGCGCCATGACATTCACCCCACCAAGGCCACCGAGCAACGGCACCACCGCGCTGCCGTCTTCGGCCACCGCCAGCACCGGCGGCTCGGCGCCTTTTTCCAGCAGCACCGGCGCCAGGGTGCGAATCACGATCCCGGCGGCGCACAGCGCGATGATCGGCGTGTCCTGTTGATAAAGCTCACGCAGGGTCGCGCCGAACTCGTGATAAACACGATCCGCGCCCTCGACCCGTTCGGCCAGTCCATGGATCAGCGCACCGGGGTATAGCTGCGCAATCTTGCGTGCGGTCGCGAGGCTGCCATTGCCGAGAATGACAATGGCTGGAGTGGGATGGGCCATCAGCCTTGCCACCTTTCACCGGGAACGATGATCAGCGAGAAATACGGCGAGGACATCGGCTCAACCTGATCCAGCGGCACGATCTTCTGATTGGCCATGGTCGCGCGCTCCACGTACAGCGCACGCTGCGCCAGACCGAGTTCTTCCAGCACCTGGCGGACCTTGGGAAAATTGCGCCCCAGTTTCATGATCACCGCCGCATCGGCATCGGCCAGGCGCCGCTTGAGGTCTTCGTGGGGCAGCACTCCCGACAACACCGACAGGCTCTGATTGCGATACACCAGTGGCGCACCGAGTACCGACGCACCACCGAGCATCGAGCAGACACCCGGCACGACTTCGGCTTCGTAGCGCTCGGCCAGACGATCGTGCAAGTACATGTAGGAACCGTAGAAGAACGGATCGCCTTCGCAGATCACCGCCACGTCACGGCCCGCATCCAGATGCGCAGCGAGCTCTTCGCCAGCGGCATCGTAGAAATCGCTGATCACTTGTTCGTACGACAACGGCGCCGGCAGGGCTTCGGTGGTCACCGGGTAGACCAGCGGCAGCAGGGTTTGCGCGTCCTGCAAATGCGCTTCGATGATGCCGAAGGCGTTGCCCTTCTTGCCCTTGGCGACGAAGTACGCCACCACCGGCGATTCGCGCAGCAGGCGCAGGGCTTTGACGGTAATCAGTTCCGGATCACCGGGGCCGACGCCCAGGCCAATCAAACGTCCAGGTTGCTGCATCATTCGATCTCCGTGGCGAGGGCGTTGACGGCGGCGGCGGCCATGGCGCTACCGCCGAGCCGGCCTTGCATGATGACGAAAGGCACGCCACGGCTGTCCGCCGCGAGCATCGCCTTGGATTCGGCGGCACCGACGAAGCCCACCGGGAAGCCAAGGATCAGCGCCGGCTTCGGCGCACCGGCGTCGAGCATTTCCAGCAGATAAAACAGCGCGGTCGGCGCATTGCCGATCACTACCACGCTGCCCGCCAGGTGTGGGCGCCACAGCTCCAGCGCGGCGGCGGAACGGGTATTGCCCAACTCGCGGGCAAGTTCCGGCACGCTGTCGTCGCGCAGGGTGCAAATCACCGGGTTGTTGGCGGGCAAACGCGCGCGGGTCACGCCTTCGCTGACCATCCGCGCGTCGCACAGAATCGGCGCACCGGCGGCCAGCGCATCACGCCCGGCCTTGCCGGCGCCTTCGGAAAATTGCAGACCGTCGATGGCCTCGACCATGCCGCAGGCGTGGATCACCCGCACGGCGAGTTTCTCCAGATCGGCCGGAATACGCGCAAGGTTGGCCTCGGCACGAATGATCGCGAAGGAGTTGCGATAGATCTCCTGACCGTCGCGGATGTAATCAAGCATCAAGGGGGCTCCGTGAGCGGGCGTCGAGCAAGGCCGCGACCGCTTCAATAGTAAGGTTGTGTGCGTGCAGCGCGCCGAAACCCGGCTGCGCTGCATCGCGAAGATAGAGGTCGTAATGACCGGGGGCGACGGCAAGCAGCGTGACGGGCGCCACATGGGCGGCGGCGCAGGAACGCCGGCAGCCGGACAAATGCACGGTTTGATCGTGACGCGGCAACAGCGCGGCCAATTGCACAGCGTCGCGCTTGGTATCGGCCTGGCCTTTGCCGCAGCCAGCGGAACCGGTGCAGGCGATCAACCGAGAAAGAGGCTGATCAGTGTCACATAGCAGGCCCAGTGGTTCCAGGCGCCGAATGACTTCAAGCGCTCGCTCTTTGCGAATGTTGGGCAGCAGCAGACTTTGCCATGGGGTGAAACGCAGGCTCGCGTCGCCGAACTCGCGCGCCAGTTGTGCCGCGCCTCTGAGCATGGCGGGATCGAGCCGTCCCAAAGGAGGGACGGCCCCGATGTAAACGTGTTCCACTTCACGTTGCGGATGAACGCCGATGTGCAGAGCGTCCGGGGTCAACGAGCGCTGCCAATCCGTAATCGACTTCAAGGGCACACGCTCGGCCAGGCGAGCGAGAAATGCTGCGAGCGGATATTCGGCCAGCAAATGACGCATCCGTGTTTGATCGGGACGCGCCAGGTCGAGAAACAGTTCCAGCACCGCAACCACCAGCCCGTGCCCCTGCTCAAGTGACACCGCGCCGGCGGGCCTGTCCGAGGGACAACCCGCCAGACCGAACGCCAGCAATAACTCGCCGTTTCGTTCAACAGCAGACAACCACAGATCATGCGGGTGTTCGAGCATCGCCAACGCCTCGCCGCCATCGAGTTGCACGGCAAACTTGGCGCTGAGTTCGTGGAAGCGTTCGTGGCTTTGCAGGGTGACGAGGATCTGTTCGGCCAGCGCACGCGTGTCGAAGCGCATCTGCCGGTCAATCCCGGCGCTCGGGCTGAGCATCAGGTTGCGCACATCGTCGCCCGCCGCGGTACGCGGGCCCAATCCGGCGGCGAGCAGGCTGTCGATCAAGGCTGTCTGCTCACTGCCAATCCCGCGAATCTGCAGGTTGGCGCGGTTGGTCGCCTCGATCACGCCCCCGGCAAACCGTTCGGCCGCGCTGGCCACCGCTTCAGCCTGGGCCGCGCTGATCGAGCCGCCGTTCAATTTGATCCGGCAGATGCCGCCATCCAGCGCCGGGACGATACGTAGCAACCCCGGGCAGGCCGAGGGGCGTAAGGCGGTGGACATCGGACGTTCGTTCAAAAGGGTGGCCGGCTGTGTGGGAAAGGCGCTTCGCGGGCGAAGGCGCGGTATTATGCCTGCTTTGTCCGACGGCATGAAAAGCCTGCCCGTCGGAACAACCCCTTTGTGACATTTTTTTGAGGATTGCAGATGTCGCCCTGGCTGACAGTAGTAGGTATCGGTGAAGACGGCTTCAAGGGCTTGGGCAAGAACGCCCGTCGCGCCCTGCTGGGCGCTTCGCGGATCTTCGGCGGCCAGCGGCAACTGGATTTGTTGCCCATGTGCATTCGCGGCGAGCGCCAGCTCTGGCCCAGTCCGTTTACCCTTGAGCCGTTATTGGCACTGCGTGGCGAGCCGGTGTGCGTGCTGGCCAGCGGCGATCCGATGTTCTTCGGCGTCGGTGCCAGCCTGGCGCGGCAACTGCCGGGTACAGAAATGCTGATCCTGCCCGCCCCCTCTTCCGTATCGCTGGCAGCCGCTCGCCTGGGCTGGCCGTTGCAGGAGGTGGTGACACTGTCGGTGGTCGCCCGCCCCGTCGCCGCGCTCAACGCTCATTTGTTCAGTGGTGTGCGTCTGCTGGTGTTGAGCAACGACGGCCAGAGCCCGGCGGCTATCGCGGCGCTGCTGCGTGAGCGCGGTTTCGGACCGAGTCGCATTACCGTGCTGGAACATTTGGGCGGTGAGGCCGAACGTTGTATTGAGGGCGTCGCCAACGACTGGGGCGATCCGGTGATCGCCGATCTGAACCTGATCGCCATTGAATGCATCGCTGAACCGAACACGCCGCGCCTGTCCCGACTGGCCGGCCTGCCAGACTCCGCCTTCCAGCATGACGGCCAACTGACCAAACGTGACGTACGCGCCATTACCCTCGCCCGCCTCGCACCGACACCCGGCGAACTACTGTGGGATGTCGGTGCTGGCAGCGGTTCCATCGGCATCGAATGGATGCGCGCTCACCCGAGTTGTCGGGCGCTGGCCATCGAAGCGGATGAGGGACGGCAGTCGTTGATCGAACACAACCGCGATGCCCTGGGAGTTCCCGGCCTGCAACTGATTCGCGGCAGTGCGCCGCAAGCCCTGAACGGGCTCGAACGCCCGGACGCGATTTTCATCGGCGGTGGCGTCACTCGTGAGGGCGTGCTCGATACCTGCTGGGCGCAACTCAAACCCGGCGGTCGACTGGTGGCCAACGCCGTGACCCTGCAAAGTGAAGTGACCCTGATGGCCTGGCGCGAACAGCATGGCGGTGAGTTGACCCGCATTCACGTCGCTCAGGCGCAACCACTCGGCGAGTTCGACACCTGGCGTCAGGCGCTGCCGATCACCTTGCTGGACGTGACGAAACCCCTCGATGCGTGACGAAACCGCCGAACAACCCGCCCCGCTGCGCAGCGGCCTGACCACCGGCAGCTGCGCCACCGCCACCAGCCTTGCGGCGGCACGCCTGCTGCTCAGTGGCGTCGAAGCAGACGCCGTCGAAATCATTCTGCCCAAAGGCAAACGGGTGCAGATGCGCCTGGAATTCTGTCGGCTGACGGAAAACGGCGCCGAAGCCGGAACCATCAAGGACGCCGGCGACGACCCGGACGTGACCCACGGCGCCCTGCTCTTTTCCCAGGTGCGCCTGCACCGCGAACCGGGCATCCGCTTCAGCGCCGGCCGTGGCGTCGGCACCGTCACCCGGCCCGGGCTGGTGCTGAACGTCGGCGAACCGGCGATCAACCCCGTGCCGCGCAAGATGATCACCGATCACTTGACGTTGCTGGCCGAGGAGCTGGATTACCCGGGCGGCTTCGAGGTCACGGTGAACGTCGAGGACGGCGAAGCCCTGGCGCTGAAAACCATGAACCCGCGACTGGGCATTCTCGGCGGTTTGTCGATCCTCGGCACCAGCGGCATCGTCCGGCCGTTCTCCTGCGCGGCTTACATCGCCTCGATCCACCAGGGCATCGACGTCGCCAAAACCAACGGTTACCTGCACATCGCCGCGTGCACCGGCAACGCCAGTGAAGACACCATGCGCCGGGTCTACGACTTGCCGGAAATCGCCCTGATCGAAATGGGCGACTTCGTCGGCGCGGTGCTCAAGCACTTGCGCAAAGTGCCTGTGGATAAACTCAGCCTGTGCGGCGGCTTCGGCAAGATCAGCAAACTGGCGGCCGGGCACATGGATTTGCACAGTCGGCATTCGAGCATCGACCTGCCGCAACTGGCCGAATGGGCCGCAGCGGTCGGCGCCGATGCGGCGTTGCAACAGGCGATCCGCGAGGCCAATACCAGTCAGCAAGCGTTGGCGATGGCCAGCGCGGCCGGGATCGCCCTTGGCGACGCGGTGTGCCAGCACGCCCTGGATTTTGCCCGCAGCGTGGTGCCGGCGCAGGTTCAGGTCGAAGTGTTCGCCATCGATCGCCAGGGCGGGATTGTCGGCCATGCGGGAGTTCTTCAATGAAGCGCGTGTTGTTGCTCGGCGGTGTCACTGAGGCATTGGCCATCGCCCGAACCCTGGGGCTGGAGCACATCTACAGCCTGGCTGGCGTCGGTCGTGTGCCGACGGATCTGAACTGTCAGGTCCGCGTTGGCGGCTATGGCGGCGCCGAAGGTCTGGCGCAGTTCATCCGCGATGAAGGCATTGACCTGCTGCTGGATGCGACCCATCCCTACGCAGCGCAAATCAGCCAGAACGCCGCCACCGCCGCGAAGTTGAGCGGCATTGCGTGCTGGGCTTTGCGGCGTCCGGCCTGGCAACCACAAGCCGGGGATGACTGGCGCGAAGTCAGCGACTGGGCCGAGCTGATCGAAGCGCTGAAACCCTTTCGCCGACCGCTGTTCACCCTTGGGCGGGAGCCATTGCAGCACCTGCACGAAATCTCGCCGGAGCAATTCTGGACGTTGCGTGCACTGGATGTTTATCCGGGCAACGAGCGTTGCGAAGTGATCGGCGCGCGTGGGCCGTTTCTGATCGAGGATGAACGCGCATTGTTCGAACGGCGGCAGATCGACGTGCTGATCAGCAAGAACAGCGGCAGCACCGCCACCGAGCCGAAACTGGAAGTGGCGCGGGAACGTGGAGTGCCGGTGCTGGTGTTGAAGCGGCCGGTGTTGCCGGGGGTTGAGCGGGAGTTTGGGGCGGTGACTGAGGTTTTAACGGCCCTCACACAAAACTGGTAGCAGCTGGCGAAGCCTGCGTTCGGCTGCGCAGCAGTCGTAAAATCAAACACCACGGTCTGCCAGGTTGACTGCGGCGCATGGGATCACGACTGCTACGCAGCCGAACGCAGCCTTCGGCAGCTGCTACAGAGAATGTGCAACGCCCTACATATCCGTCGGACCTCACGCACAACATTATCCAAATCGGCTGACTTGTGGGCTCATAACCCCATCCCTATATTTCAGAGCTCCACGAATGTAGCGAGAAGTGCCGAATGCCCGAGAAATTCACACGCTTCGATATCACTGAGTTTCTCCTGGCACCTGCCGACTTGCGGAACTACATCAAGGCCTGCGAAGAGGAAGACCTGGGTGATGGGAGCTTCAATCGTGTAGCGCTCAGAGATGTCAAACACACAATCCGGGCAAGAATCCAAATCGACCCTCAATTCGCTCAGGCATTAAGAATCGAAGTCGCTACACTCTTTCAAAACGGCGAGGCTGAGCTTGCACGTCGGCTGCTCGACATGTTGACTGACGCACTGCGACACCAAACCGCACGCGGCCTTTTTACTTATCGCCCCTGATCAGGCTAAATAGCCGCGCCTGATCGCCCACTCAAACGGATCTGCCCCATGTCCCGACAACGGCTCGCATTTGCCTGGATCGCCTGCTTTGCAGTGCTGTTCAACATGCTCGCCATGCCGATGTCCGGAGCGATGGCGCAGACGGCGAAATCGCCGGCCGAGCAGTTGTTGTGGGGCAGTTTCTGCTCGTCCAGCGGCACAAAAATGGTGGCGATTTCCCTGGGCGACATTGAGCAGAAAGCCCCGCAGAACGACGATCATTCCAACATGCAGCATTGCTGGTGTTGCTCGGGGTCCGCGCCGTTGGTGGCGTTGCCGGGGCATGCGCCGCAGTTGTATTACGCGCGATTCGAGGCCAATCGAAGCGTGCCGCCTGCCACGCTCGACACACCGACACCGCGCCAGCAATGGCCCAGTCTCAACCCCCGCGCGTCCCCTCTGGTGTGATTCCTTCTCGCAATTGACCTGCGTTTTGAATCGTTCTGGAGAACTGCCATGTTGAACAAACTCATCGTCCTGGCTGTGTTGCTGCTGCCTGCCTGTTTTGCCAATGCCCACGAATACAAGGCTGGCGAGCTTGAGATCGCCCACCCGTGGTCGCAAGAGTTGCCGCCCAACGCGCCCACCGTCGCGGCGTATTTCGTGATTCACAACAACGGCAAAACCGCCGACCGGCTGCTCAGCGTCGAATCGCCAATTTCCGGTAAGGCCGAGTTGCACGAACATGTGATGCAACACGATCTGATGAAAATGCAGCCAGTGCCCAGCGTCGAGGTTCCGGCTGGCGGCGAAGTCACCTTCGCGCCGATGGCGTACCACGTGATGCTGCTGGAACTCAAAGACCGCAGCCTGTTGAGCGATGGCAAACGCTTCCCGCTGACGATGCACTTCGAGAAATCCGGTGATGTGACGGTCGAGGTTTCGGTGCAGAAAAAGGCGCCGGACAGCATGCAAGCGCACATGCACGCCCAGTAATCGCCCCCGTTGAAAACGCCTATGCACCCGCATAGCGCCAGGTCATCCGTGCGCCGCCGTCAGCCAATGAGCCTGACCCGCGGCAGCTGGATCAGCCTGTTCGCCATGCTGATGATCTTTATCGGCCCGCTGATTTCTCAGTCGATGCCGATGGATTCGCGCGCGGCTGCTTCTACAAACATGGCTACCAGCATGTCCATGAGCATGTCGATGGACATGGGCACGGACATGGCGGCGCTGGAGCACGCCGACCACGATGCACAAACCGCCGCCGAGCACTGCGCGCCAACAACCGAACATCACGCGCTGTGGGAAAAATGCGGCTATTGCAGCCTGCTGTTCAATTGCCCGGCACTCACCGGTGGCACTTCATTCACCGCGTTCGACACCCCGTCCGCCACCACCTTCACCACACCCGCCACCCGCCTGGGCCACGCCCGGCAAACCTTCTTCCCCGGCGCCCGCACCCGCGCACCGCCCCTCGTCGCGTAAACACCCACCTCCGATCTCACACGGTTTAGAAGACAGCCGCAGGCTGCCGGCCGTGTCGTTTACGACTGTTCGATGGAAATTGTCATGTCCAGGTTTTCTGCTGACACACGTTTGGGCGCTGCCCAGGCTTCTTTTGCGCTGAACGAATCGCGCGTTCGTTTCAGGCAGGCCACCGCCGTCCTTTGCGGCTTGTTGCTGACACCGCTGGTGCTCGCCGATGAACACGCCGGCCATACCGAAGAACTGAGCCCAACGGTAATCACCGCCATCGCGCCGAGCTCGCCGCTGACTGTCGTCACCAACCCCAAGGACCCGCGCCAACCGGTTCCGGCCAGCGACGGTGGCGATTATCTGAAAACCATCCCCGGCTTCGCCCTAGTGCGCAACGGCGGCACCAATGGCGATCCGGTGCTGCGCGGCATGTTCGGCTCGCGGCTCAACATCCTCACCAACGGCAGCATGATGCTCGGCGCCTGCCCCGGCCGGATGGACGCGCCGACCTCCTACATCTCACCGGAAACCTACGACAAACTCACCGTCATCAAAGGCCCGCAAACCGTGCTCTGGGGCCCCGGCGCATCAGCCGGCACCATCCTGTTCGACCGGGAGCCGGAAAGCTTCGGCGAACTCGGCACCCGGGTGAATGCCAGCGTATTGGCCGGTTCCAACGGCCGCTTCGACAAGGTAGTAGACGCCGCTGCCGGCGGGCCGCTGGGTTACGTGCGCGTGATCGGCAACACTGCGCATTCCGATGACTACAAGGACGGCAACAACGACACCGTGCCCTCGCGCTACGACAAGTGGAACGGTGACGTCGCAGTCGGCTGGACCCCGAACGCCGACACCCTGCTGGAGCTGACCGCCGGCAAGGGCGACGGCGAAGCCCGTTACGCCGGGCGCGGCATGGACGGTTCGCAGTTCCTGCGCGAAAGCCTGGGGCTACGCTTCGAACAGTCAAACATCGGTGAGGTGCTGGATAAGGTCGAGGCGCAGGTCTACTACAACTACGCCGATCACGTGATGGACAACTACACCCTGCGCACGCCGTCCGGCACCGGGATGATGGCCGGCCCCATGGCCTCCAACGTCGACCGCCGAACCCTCGGCGCGCGGATCAAAGCCACCTGGCGCTGGGCCGATGTACAACTGATCAGTGGCCTGGATGCGCAGACCAACGAACACCGCCAACGCAGCGCCATGGGCGTCGACACCTACAAGGGTCTGCCACGCAACAAGGACGCCGACTTCCACAACTACGGCGTGTTCAGCGAACTGACCTGGTACGCCGCCGACCGTGATCGATTGATCACCGGCGCACGCCTGGATCGCGCGTCGGCCAAGGATTATCGGCAGACCATCGGCTCCGGGATGATGGCCCGCCCGAACCCGACCGCCGACGACACCCGCGCCGACACCCTGCCCAGCGGTTTCGTGCGTTACGAGCATGACCTGGCCGACAGCCCGACCACCCTGTATGCGGGCCTGGGTCATGCCCAACGCTTCCCGGATTACTGGGAGCTGTTTTCGCCCAAGTCCGGCCCTGCGGGTTCGGTGAATGCGTTCGACTCGATCAAACCGGAGAAAACCACCCAACTCGACTTCGGCCTGCAATACAAGACCGCAGACCTCGAAGCCTGGGCCTCGGGTTATGTCGGGCAGGTGCGCGATTACATCCTGTTCAACTACACGCCGGGAATGATGGGCACGACCTCGCAAGCCGAGAACATCGATGCGCGAATCATGGGCGGCGAACTCGGCGCGGCCTACAAGCTGACGGCCCACTGGAAAGCCGATGCGACCCTGGCCTATGCCTGGGGCAAGAACAGCAGCGACGGCAGCGCCCTGCCGCAGATGCCACCGCTGGATGCGCGTTTCGGCCTGACCTACAGCGCAGACAACTGGAGCGCCGGCGCCTTGTGGCGGGTGGTCGCGGCGCAGAACCGCATCGACCAGAACAAGGGCAATGTGGTCGGCAAAGACTTCGACACGAGCTCGGGTTTTGGCGTGTTCTCGCTCAACGGCGCATACCGGGTCAATAAGCACTGGAAGGTCAGCAGTGGCGTCGACAATTTGTTCGGCAAGGCTTACGCCGAACACTTGAACCTGGCGGGCAACGCCGGTTTCGGCTTCCCGGCCAATGATCCGCAAGCCATCAACGAACCGGGGCGCACGCTCTGGACCAAGGTCGACATGAGCTTTTAAGAGCTTCGCGGGCAAGCCTCGCTTCTACAGGGATCGCGTCGTTTCGTTGATCGACACAAAACCTGTAGGAGCGAGGCTTGCCCGCGAACGACTGCGCAGCAGTCACCAGACAACAACAAAAGACCCAAGCCTAGCGGAGCACACAAATGCAACAACCCAAACCGAATTTCTACAACCTGGCCTGGCGTTGGCATTTCTATGCCGGCCTGTTCGTCGCGCCGTTCATGGTGATGCTGGCCCTGACCGGCATCGTCTACCTGTTCAAACCGCAACTCGACCCGTTGATGTACGGCAGCCTGCTGAACGTCCCCGCCGGTCATCACACCGTCGCCGCCGATGACCTGCTCAAACGGGTAAAAGAGGCGTATCCACAAGGCCGGATCAAACAATATTTACCGCCAGTGAATGCCGAACGCAGCGCGCAATTTGTGGTGATCAATGAAGGCCATGAACTGAACGTGTTCATCGATCCGTACCACGGCGACATCCTCGGCGAGCAGGATGCGAAGAACAATCTGCAAGCGCTCGCACGCTCGATTCACGGCGAGTTGATGATCGGCACCGTCGGTGATCGGCTGGTGGAACTGGCCGCCGGTTGGGGCGTGGTGCTGGTGGTCTCCGGAGTATTTTTGTGGTGGCCCCGTGGCCAGAGCGCCGGCATTCTCTGGCCGCGCCTGAACAGTCGCGGTCGCGTGCTCTGGCGGGACCTGCACGCGGTAACCGGGTTCTGGGGCGCGGCCTTGCTGCTGGTGATGCTGCTCAGCGGCATGACCTGGACCGGGTTCTGGGGCAAGCAATACGCCGACCTCTGGAACCGCTTTCCGGCAGCGATGTGGAATGACGTGCCCAAGTCCGACGTCGAGGCCCGCAGCCTCAACAGCGCCACGCGCCAGACCGTGCCGTGGGCCATGGAAAACACGCCGATGCCGATGTCTGGCGACCATGCCGAACACATGGCTCACACCAGCACGCAAACCGGCCCGGCGGCACCGACCATCAGCCTGCAAGACGTGCAAAACATCGCCGTGCAGCGCAAGGTCGAGCCCGGCTACAGCATCACTTTCCCCACCACATCCACTGGCGTGTTCACCATCGCCGTGTTCGCCGACGACCCGCGTAACGACGCCACCCTGCATGTCGACCAGTACACCGGCGACGTTCTCGCCGACGTGCGCTGGCAGCATTACAGCAACGTCGCCCGCGCCACGGAAGTCGGCGTGATGCTGCACGAAGGCAAGATGTTCGGCCCGTTCAATCAAATCATCGTGCTGCTGATCTGCCTGATGATTCTGCTCAGCGCCGTCAGCGGCGTGGTGATCTGGTGGAAACGCCGGCCACTGGGCAAGTTCGGTGTGCCGCCATTGCGTCACGACCTGCCGAAATGGAAAACCGCGATGGTCATCATGTTCGGGCTGGCAGTGATGTTTCCGTTGGTGGGGGCTTCGCTGGTCGTCGTGTGGCTATTGGATTGGGTGCTGCTGTCGCGCTTGGGCCGGCAAACTGAATCCACCTCACCTTCATCATGAAACAGGCGAGATACGCGTACGCGCAAAGCCAATACAATGCGGGCCGCGATCTTTCTTCGTCACCGCCGATTGATCGATTGATCGTTCCCACGCTCTGCGTGGGAATGCAGCCCGGGACGCTCCGCGTCCCAAAAGCGGACGCAGAGCGTCCATTGTGGCGTTCCCACGCGGAGCGTGGGAACGATCGTTGGGAATGAAATGACCTCGCTGAACCTCACCAACCTCGCCTGGACACCCCTGGGCCATGGCCACTGCCATCACCAGTTCCAGCTGCGTGACGCCTCCTTGCACGTGGCCGCCGGTGAGTTCGTCGGGTTGATCGGCCCCAACGGCAGCGGCAAGACCAGCCTGCTGCGGTGCGCTTATCGCTTCAGCAAACCGGAAAGCGGCGAAGTAAAACTCGACCATCACAACGTCTGGAAGCAGTCCTCACGCTGGTGCGCGCAACGCATCGCCGTGGTGCTGCAGGAATTCCCCGACGCCTTCGGCCTGACCGTCGATGAAGTGGTCGCCATGGGCCGCACGCCGCACAAAGGCCTGTTTGATGGCGACACCCTTGAAGACCGAAAACTCGCGACCCGAGCCCTCGAATCGGTCGGCCTCAAGGGCTTCGAAGACCACGCCTTCGCCACCCTGTCCGGCGGTGAAAAGCAGCGCGTGATCCTCGCCCGCGCCCTGACCCAGCAACCGCAATTGCTGATCCTCGATGAGCCGACCAACCACCTCGACCCGCGTTATCAGCTGGAACTGCTGCAGCTGGTCAAGCGCCTGCAGATCGGCACGCTGGCGAGCATCCACGACCTCAATCTGGCGGCGGCTTTCTGCGACCGGCTGTACGTGATCCATCACGGTCGCATCGTCGCCAGTGGCACCCCCAAAGAAGTCCTGACCACACACCTTCTGCACAACGTGTTCGGCGTCGACGCCCTGATCGATGACCATCCCTTGCACGGCTACCCACGAATCACCTGGATAACCCAACCATGACTTTGCGTTCCCTGCTTTGCGCCGCACTGTTGCTGGGCACCGCCCAAGCCTTCGCCGAGGCCACGAAATACCCGCTGACCGTCCAGAGTTGCAACCGCGCCGTCACCTTCAAGCAAGCGCCGAAACACGCGGTCAGCCACGACATCAACATGACCCAGATGATGCTCGCCCTCGGTCTCAAACCGAGCATGGCCGGCTACAGCGGCGTGACCGGATGGAAATCGGTGACGCCCCAGATGCAGACCATCCTCGACGGTTTGCCGGAACTGGCGGCCAAGTACCCATCGGTGGAAACCCTGCTCAACGCCAACGTCGATTTCTTCTTCGCCGGTTGGGACTACGGCATGCGCGTGGGCGGTGACCTCACGCCGCAAACCCTGCAACCGCTGGGCATCAATGTCTACGAGCTCACCGAGTCCTGCGCCTTCGTGATGAAGCGCCCGCCGGCCAGTCTGGAAGACACCTACAACGACCTGCGCAACCTCGGCAAAATCTTCGACGTGCAGGATCGCGCCAACGCCGTGATTGCCCGGATGCAGGCGCAAGTCGCCGACGTGCGCAAGGATCTGCCGGCGGACAAGCCGCGCGTATTTCTGTACGACAGCGGTGAGGACCGGGCCATGACCTCCGGACGCCTGGGCATGCCGCAAGCGCTGATCGACGCTGCCGGCGGGCGCAACATCCTCGATGACGTCGAGGCGAGCTGGACGCGGGTCAACTGGGAGAACGTGGTCGAGCGCAATCCGCAGGTGATCGTGATCGTCGATTACGGCGAAGTCAGCGCCGAGCAGAAGGCGCAATTTTTGCTGAACAACCAGGCCCTGCAATCGGTGGATGCGATCAAGAACCAGCGCTTTATCGTCATTCCTTACGTGCAGGCCACGCCCGGGATCGATAACGTGCTGGCGGTCGAAACCCTGGCCAAGGGTTTCCACGGCGAATGATCGACCGTCGCTATGCCTTGTTGCTGATGGCCCTCGGCGCGCTGTTGCTGGTGTCGTGCGTGGTGTCGCTGGGTTTTGGCCCGGCGCGGGTGCCGGTGGACGTGGTGTGGCGGATTCTGCTGCACAAGGCCTTCGGTCTTGGCGAGCAGAGCTGGGCGGCTGGCCAGGAACACATCGTCTGGCTGATCCGCGTGCCGCGCATGTTACTCGGCGCACTGGTGGGCGCCGGCCTGGCGCTGATCGGCGCGGTGCTGCAGGCGGTGACGCGCAATCCGCTGGCCGATCCGCACTTGTTGGGCGTGACCTCAGGCGCCACCCTCGGCGCGGTGATCGTGGTGCTGCATGTCGGTGAAATCGTAGGCCTGCTGACCTTGCCGATTGCCGCGTTTATCGGCGCGCTGCTGAGCATGTTGATCGTGCTGATGATCGCCAACCGTCATGGGCGACTGGACAGTGATCGGCTGCTGCTGTGCGGGGTGGCGGTGTCGTTCGTGATGATGGCGGTCGCCAACCTGCTGCTGTTTCTCGGTGATCATCGCGCCAGTTCGGCGGTGATGTTCTGGATGCTCGGCGGCCTCGGGTTGGCGCGCTGGGAATTGCTCGCCGTGCCAGCTGCCAGTGTGTTGCTGGGGTTGGTGTTGCTGCTGGGCATGGCCCGTCCGTTGAATGCGTTGATGGCGGGCGAACAGACCGCCGTGACCCTCGGCCTGAATGCCCGCACCGTACGCCTGCGGGTGTTTTTGATTGCCTCGCTGATGACCGGGGTGCTGGTGTCCATCAGCGGCTCGATTGGTTTTGTCGGGCTGATGGTGCCGCACATTGCCCGGCGATTGGTGGGTGCCGAGCATCGGCGGTTGCTGCCGGTGTGCGTGTTGTTGGGCAGCCTGTTCCTCGTCTGGGTCGACGTGGCCGCACGAACATTGATCGCCCCGGAAGACCTGCCCATCGGCGTCGCCACCGCCGCGATTGGCGGCCTGTTCTTCATCGGCCTGATGCGCCGGCGCTGACTCACCGCTCCCACAGGGTGATCGTTCCCACGCTCCCGCGTGGGAATGCCGCCAGGGACGCTCCGCGTTCCGCTTGATCGTTCCCACGCTCCCGCGTGGGAATGCCGCCAGGGACGCTCCGCGTTCCGCTTTTGAATGTTTAACAGATGTATCAGAACTCAGACCTTTCCCACGCATCTTTCAGGTTGTCCGTCGGAAGCGGGCTCTCTAGTCTTTGGCTGTCGCTGACAACTCAGCGATCGGGTGTGAGAAGCCCGGCAACTTATGGTCATCCAGTGTCTGTACACGCATAATCGCCGCCAGCTTGTTAGCTGCCTGCAAATGCGTTATGGCGGCTGTGTGCGGGCGGACCTCGGTCCGGCCGGGTGTCCATAACCGGTCTTCTCACCTCGCACATAGCTGCCACCTCTTCCCGTGTGAGAAGCGGCAAGTGGAGGCTCCAACGCTGGAGAATTTTTTCAATGGACAAATTAATTCCTGACCCACCCTTCAACACCACCACCCCCAACGCCGAAGCCTCGCGCAACGAAGAATTACTCAAGGATCGCGAAGCCATCAAACGCGCCCTCGACTACTACCTCGATCCCCCGGCGCCCTACACCGAAAAACCCCGCCGCCCCAGCACCATGTTCATCGTCGCCCCGAATATGGATACCGAAAGCCTGCTGGCCCACGCCTGTGAATCGTTGGCTACAGCGAGTGTCCTGGCCAGCGACTTCGCCAACAACCTGACCGGCCCGCAGCGCTACACGGCGCTGGCGATTCAACAGAGCATCATGCTGGCGGAGCTGGCGGTGAACCGGGCGCTGGATAACGTCGACCCGGCGTAAACCGCGTTATCAATCATCGCGGGCTTGCCCGCGATGGCTGCGTCGCCCCAATGTGGCGCATCTTCTCGCACCAACGCGCCAGCCCCGTCCCTTCATGGTGCGCCGCTCAAACCCCGCAACCGCTCAAATACGACATTTGCTTGCCCTTCCCCGACCGGGCACAGCCCTTGCAAAACAGCCTTCAGTCGTCCGCATCTGCCAACCATAAAAAACTTTAACGTTCATGGAGATCGCACAATGAAGCGTCGCAGTTTGATCAAGGCTTTCACACTATCGGCAAGCATTGCCGCGATGGGCATGGCCTGGACGGTCCAGGCCGCCGAGACCATCAAGGTCGGTATTCTGCATTCGTTGTCCGGGACCATGGCGATCTCCGAAACCTCGCTCAAAGACATGGCGTTGATGACCATCGACGAAATCAACGCCAAGGGCGGTGTGAACGGCAAGATGCTGGAGCCGGTGGTGGTTGACCCCGCATCGAACTGGCCGCTGTTTGCCGAAAAGGGCCGGCAGTTGCTGACCAAGGACAAAGTGGCAGTGGTGTTCGGTTGCTGGACCTCGGTGTCGCGTAAGTCGGTGCTGCCGGTGTTCGAAGAGCTCAACGGCCTGCTGTTCTACCCGGTGCAATACGAAGGCGAAGAGATGTCGCCGAACGTGTTCTACACCGGGGCCGCGCCGAACCAACAGGCGATTCCAGCAGTGGAATACCTGATGAGCGAAGAAGGTGGCAGCGCCAAGCGTTACTTCCTGCTGGGCACCGACTACGTCTACCCGCGCACCACCAACAAGATCCTGCGCTCGTTCCTGCACTCCAAAGGCGTGGCGGACAAGGACATCGAAGAGGTCTACACCCCGTTCGGCCACAGCGACTATCAAACCATCGTGGCCAGCATCAAAAAATTCTCTGCCGGTGGCAAAACCGCCGTCATCTCCACGGTCAACGGCGACTCCAACGTGCCGTTCTATAAAGAGCTGGCCAACCAGGGCCTGAAAGCCACCGACGTACCGGTCGTGGCGTTCTCCGTGGGCGAAGAAGAATTGCGCGGCATCGACACCAAACCGCTGGTGGGCAACCTCGCGGCGTGGAACTACTTTGAGTCGGTGGAAAACCCGGTGAACAAGAAGTTCGTCGATGACTGGAAAGCCTACGCCAAGAAACACAACCTGCCGGGCGCCGACAAAGCGGTGACCAACGACCCGATGGAAGCCACCTATGTCGGCATCCACATGTGGGCGCAAGCGGCGGAGAAAGCCAAATCCACCGACGTCGACAAAGTCCGCGAAGCCCTGGCCGGCCAGACCTTCGCCGCGCCGTCCGGCTACACCCTGACCATGGACAAGACCAACCACCACCTGCACAAACCGGTGATGATCGGCGAGATTCAGGCTGATGGTCAGTTCAACGTGGTGTGGCAGACCGAAGGGCCGATCCGCGCCCAACCGTGGAGCCCGTTCATTCCGGGCAACGACAAGAAGCCGGAGTATGCGGTGAAGAGCAACTGAGCCCAGCGATGCCGATCCCGGACGGACACCCGGGACCGACACAACCCCTGTAGGAGCTGGCTTGCCAGCGAAGCTTTTGACGTCAGTCAGTACGCCTTCGCTGGCAAGCCAGCTCCTACAGGGTCCGCGCATGACCAGGACATTTGACATGCCCACTGCCTTTTACCGCTTGATCCTCGCCATCACGCTGTTATTGCCGATGGCCGCCCACGCCGGCGACGCCGAAGACTTCGTCGCGGCCAATCCTGTGCAGCAAGCCAAGCTGCTGGAAACCTGGGCCGCGCAGCCCGATCCGGCCCGTATCGAACTGATCAACGCCTTGCAACAAGGTGGGTTGACCATCGATGGCCAAGCCAAAACCCTGCGCCTGAACAATCGCCTGCGGGGTCTGATCGACACCGCGTTGGCCAGCCACCAATTGCTCGCCGCCGACGCCAAAATCCGTCTGGCCGCTGCGCAGCAATTGCAAAAAAGCGCCAAACCGGCGCAGCTGAAATTCCTCGACCAGCAACTGGCGGGCGAACAAGACGAAACCGTTCATGCCGCCCTGAGCCTGGCGTTGGCCAATCTGCAACTGGTCGACAGTGACCCGACCGTGCGCCTCGCCGCCGTGCGTTTGCTTGGCGAAACCGGCGACCCGCTGGCCCGCACCCGCCTCGAAGGCTTGCTCGAACCCGGCGTTGAAGCCGACGCCAGTGTGCGCACCGCCGCCGAAACCAGCCTGGCCCAGGTCAAACGCAAACTGCTGATCGGCGAAATGCTCGGCCAGGCTTTCAGCGGTATGTCCCTGGGTTCGATTCTGCTGCTGGCCGCCCTCGGGCTGGCGATCACCTTCGGCCTGCTGGGGGTGATCAACATGGCCCACGGCGAGATGTTGATGCTCGGCGCGTACTCGACGTACGTGGTGCAGTTGATGTTCCAGCGTTTCGCCCCGCAAGCCATCGAGTTCTATCCACTGATTGCGCTGCCGGTGGCGTTTTTCGTCACCGCCGCCATCGGCATGGCGCTGGAGCGCACGGTGATTCGTCATCTCTACGGCCGCCCGCTGGAAACCCTGCTCGCCACGTGGGGCATCAGCCTGATGCTGATCCAGTTGGTGCGTCTGGTGTTCGGTGCGCAGAACGTTGAAGTGGCCAACCCGGCGTGGTTGTCGGGCGGAATTCAGGTGCTGCCCAATCTGGTGCTGCCGTACAACCGCATCGTGATCATCGCGTTTGCCTTGTTTGTGGTGGTGCTGACCTGGCTGCTGCTGAACAAGACGCGCCTTGGCTTGAACGTGCGCGCCGTCACCCAGAACCGCAACATGGCCGCCTGCTGCGGCGTACCCACCGGGCGCGTCGATATGCTCGCCTTCGGCCTGGGCTCGGGCATCGCCGGGCTCGGTGGCGTGGCGCTCAGCCAGATCGGCAACGTCGGCCCGGACCTGGGCCAGAGCTACATCATTGATTCGTTCCTGGTGGTGGTGCTCGGCGGTGTCGGTCAACTGGCCGGCAGCGTGTTCGCCGCCTTCGGCCTGGGCATCGCCAACAAGATCCTCGAACCGCAGATCGGTGCGGTGCTGGGCAAGATCCTGATCCTCGCGCTGATCATTCTGTTCATCCAGAAACGTCCGCAAGGCCTCTTCGCACTGAAAGGACGGGTGATCGACTGATGAATCAGCCTCTGATGCTCACAGCCAGCCAAAAGGCCGGCCCCAAAGTCACGATTGCCGTTGGTGCGGTGATCCTTGTTTTACTGTTGGCGCTGCCACTGCTGTCGCTGTTATCGCCCGACAGCACGTTTCACGTCTCGGCCTACACGCTGACATTGATGGGCAAAATCCTGTGCTACGCCATCGTTGCCCTGGCCCTCGATCTGGTCTGGGGTTACGCCGGTTTGCTGTCCTTGGGTCACGGTCTGTTCTTCGCCCTCGGCGGTTATGCGATGGGCATGTACCTGATGCGCCAGGCCTCGGGCGACGGCTTGCCGGCGTTCATGACCTTTCTGTCGTGGACCGAGTTGCCGTGGTACTGGACCGGCACCAGCAGCTTCCTCTGGGCCCTGTGCCTGGTGGTATTGGCGCCGGGTCTGCTGGCGCTGGTGTTCGGTTTCTTCGCCTTCCGCTCGCGGATCAAGGGCGTGTATTTCTCGATCATGACCCAGGCCCTGACCTTCGCCGGGATGCTGCTGTTTTTCCGTAATGAAACCGGATTTGGCGGCAACAACGGCTTCACCAATTTCCGCACCATTCTCGGTTTCGGCATCACGGAACCGGGGACTCGCGCGGTGCTGTTTTTCGCCACGGTACTGCTGCTGGTGGCGAGTCTGTTCATCGGTTGGCGGCTGGCGCAAAGCAAGTTCGGCCGGGTGCTGACCGCGTTGCGCGATGCCGAGAACCGCCTGATGTTCTGCGGCTACGACCCGCGCGGCT
Organism: Pseudomonas frederiksbergensis; assembly: GCF_017114915.1. GTDB lineage: Bacteria > Pseudomonadota > Gammaproteobacteria > Pseudomonadales > Pseudomonadaceae > Aquipseudomonas > Aquipseudomonas frederiksbergensis_I. The sequence goes on along the minus strand of NZ_JAAUOE010000005.1, from coordinate 150,912 downwards.
TCAAGCTGTTTGTCTGGGTGTTGAGTGCGGTGTTGTGCGGCCTGGCCGGCGCCTTGTATGTGCCGCAAGTCGGGATCATCAACCCGAGCGAAATGTCGCCGACCAACTCGATCGAAGCGGCTGTCTGGGTTGCCTTGGGTGGGCGCGGCACGCTGATCGGTCCGCTGCTGGGTGCTGGCGTGGTCAACGGCATGAAGAGCTGGTTCACCGTGGCGTTTCCGGAATACTGGCTGTTCTTCCTCGGCGCGCTGTTCATCATCGTGACGCTGTATCTGCCCAAAGGCGTGATCGGTCTGCTGAAGAAAAGGGGTGAATCATGAGAGTTACAGCAACGGCAGAGTTCATGCTCGAACCGGCCTTTTTTCCACCGCAGCCCAACAAGGACGCCGGCAGCAGCCGCGACGCCATCGGCCTCGGCCAACGCGTCGGCCCGGGCCTGAATACGCGCCACGGCACCATCCTGACCCTGGAAGACATCAGCGTCAGTTTCGATGGCTTCAAGGCCCTGAACGATTTGAACCTGTACATCGGCGTCGGCGAATTGCGCTGCATCATCGGCCCCAACGGCGCGGGCAAGACCACGCTGATGGACGTGATCACCGGCAAGACCCGCCCCAGCCACGGCAAGGCCTGGTTCGGTGAAACCCTGGACCTGACGCAGATGAGCGAAGTGCAGATCGCCCAGGCCGGTATCGGTCGCAAGTTCCAGAAGCCGACCGTGTTCGAAGCGCTGAGCGTGTTCGAAAACCTGGAGCTGGCGCAAAAAACCGACAAGTCGGTGTGGGCCAGCTTGCGGGCTCGCCTGAGCGGCGAACAAAGGGATCGCATCAGCGAGGTGCTGGAGACGATTCGCCTGACTGCCTCGGTCAATCGCCCGGCGGGTTTGTTGTCCCACGGGCAGAAGCAGTTTCTGGAAATCGGCATGCTGCTGATGCAAGACCCGCAACTGCTGCTGCTCGACGAGCCAGTGGCGGGCATGACCGACGCCGAAACCGAATTCACCGCCGAACTGTTCAAGCGCCTGGCCGGCCAGCATTCGCTGATGGTGGTGGAACACGACATGGGCTTCGTCGGCTCGATCGCCGACCACGTCACCGTGTTGCACCAGGGCAGCGTGCTGGCCGAAGGGTCGCTTGCACAGGTGCAGGACAATGAGCGGGTGATCGAGGTCTACCTCGGCCGATGATGATCGTTCCCACGCTCTGCGTGGGAACGCCGCCCGGGACGCTCCGCGTCCCGCTGACAATGCAGGGCTCAAGTCCTGTGCACGAGTGACGCGGAGCGTCACGGGATGCATTTCCACGCAGAGCGTGGGAACGATCACAGGGGGGAATTTTGAAGATGCTGCAAGTCGACAAGCTGCACCAGTACTACGGCGGTAGCCACATCCTGCGGGGCCTGACGTTTGAGGTGAAGGTTGGCGAAGTCACCTGCCTGCTCGGGCGCAATGGCGTGGGCAAGACCACCCTGCTCAAATGCCTGATGGGTTTGCTGCCGGCCAAGGAAGGGGCGGTGAACTGGGAAGGCCAACCGATCACCACGTTCAAGCCACACCAACGGGTGCATGCCGGCATCGCCTACGTGCCCCAGGGCCGGGAAATTTTCGGCCGGCTGACCGTGGAAGAAAACCTGCTGATGGGCCTGTCGCGCTTTCCCGGCTCCGAAGCCAAGGAAGTCCCGGCATTCATCTACGAGTTGTTCCCGGTGCTGCTGCAAATGAGGCAACGGCGCGGCGGTGATTTGTCCGGGGGCCAGCAACAGCAACTGGCGATCGGTAGAGCACTGGCCAGCCGGCCACGGTTGCTGATTCTCGACGAACCCACCGAAGGCATCCAGCCGTCGGTGATCAAGGAAATCGGCGCGGTGATCAAAAAGCTCGCAGCACGCGGCGACATGGCGATTTTGCTGGTGGAGCAGTTCTACGATTTCGCCGCCGAGCTGGCCGATCAGTACCTGGTGATGTCCCGGGGCGAGATCGTGCAGCAAGGTCGCGGCGAAAATATGGAAGCCGAAGGTGTGCGTGGACTGGTTACGATCTAACCTGCAGCCTCCTGACGATAATTAGACAATATGAATTCAGCTCTCCCCACTGCGCTGTTTACCCCGAGCTGGCATGCCGAGCTGGACCTGGGCTACGCCCGTTTCGGCGACAGCACACGCCCGGTGCAGCGCCGCCACAAAGGTCCGCTGAGGGTGCAAAAGCACCTGTACGCCGAAGGCCCCGAGGTGTGTCAGCACATCATCGTCCACCCGCCGGGCGGGATTGCCGGCGGTGATCGGCTGGACATCTCGGCCCGCGTCGGCGCAAACGCCTGGGCGCAAATCACCAGTCCCGGTGCCGCCAAGTGGTATCGCGCGGCCGGGCCGGCTTATCAGAAACTCGACTTGCGCGTTGGCGCCGGTGCTACGTTGGAGTGGCTGCCGCAAGAGACGATTATCTTCAGCGCTGCTCAGGCGGAACTCAGCACAAGCATTGATCTGGAAGGCGATGCGCGGCTGTTCTACTGGGACGTGGTGGCGCTGGGTCGCCCGGCCAGTGGCGAGCGTTTCGACCTCGGGCACTTTCAGGCGCACCTGGATATCCGCCGCGACGGGCAGTTGCTCTGGCACGAACGCCAGCGCATTGTCGGGGATGACGGCTTGCTGGATTCGCCGATCGGGCTGGACGGGCAACCGGTGTTTGCGACGTTGCTGGTGACCGGGGAGATTGATAGCCAATTGCTGGAGAGGTGCCGATCGCTGCCCAACGAGGTGCGCGGGGATCTGACCCAGTTGCCGGGGCTGTTGGTCGCTCGGTGCCTGGCCAGTGAGGCGCTGTTGGCGCGTGGTTGGCTGATCGATGTGTGGCGTTTGCTCAGGCCTGCATTGCTTGGTCGCGAAGCCGTACCACCACGAATATGGAGCACCTGAACACCGAACCCCGTAGGAGCTGGCTTGCCAGCGAAGCTTTCGTCGTCAGTAAGTACGCCTTCGCTGGCAAGCCAGCTCCTTCAGGGTTATGCATTCACAGATCCGAATACCTTTTTATCTGCCCGGATGGATTTCTACGATGGACCTGACCCCACGCGAAAAAGACAAGCTGCTGATCTTCACCGCCGGCCTCGTGGCCGAGCGGCGTTTGGCTCGCGGCGTGAAGCTCAATTACCCGGAGGCCATGGCCTATATTTCCGCGGCGCTGCTCGAAGGCGCCCGTGACGGCCAGACCGTGGCCGAGCTGATGCACTACGGCACCACCCTGCTCAGCCGTGAACAAGTGATGGAAGGCATCCCGGAAATGATCCCGGAGATCCAGGTAGAAGCGACGTTCCCCGACGGCACCAAACTGGTCACCGTTCACCAACCGATCGCCTGAGGCCGCGCCATGACTTACCACATCCGCGATGCGTTGCACGCCGATCTGCCGGCGATCCGCGACATCTACAACGACGCCGTACTCAACACCACGGCGATCTGGAACGATAAGACCGTAGACCTGGACAACCGCCAGTCCTGGTTCAGCGCCCGGCAGGCTCAAGGCTACCCGGTGTTGGTGATCGTCGACGGCGACGACAGCGTACTCGGCTACGCTTCATTCGGTGACTGGCGGCCGTTCGACGGGTACCGCCACACGGTCGAGCACTCGGTGTATGTGCGCAACGACCAGCGCGGCAACGGCCTCGGCCCGCAACTGATGGACGCGCTGATCGAACGCGCCAAAGGCTGCAACAAGCACGTGATGATCGCCGCCATCGAAAGCGGTAACGGCGCCTCGATCCGGCTGCACGATCGGGCCGGTTTCGTCGTCACCGGCCAAATGCCGCAGGTGGGTACCAAGTTCGGCCGCTGGCTGGACCTGACCTTCATGCAACTGATCCTCGACCCGGGCGCACTGCCACCCGGTCCCCACAAGGAGTGATACCCATGAACGCCGCCCAACTGCGCCGTGTCAACGTTGAAAGCTTTGCGCACTATCGTCAGGGTTTGATTGATCTGCTGCTCGACGCCGTCGGCTATGGCGCCAGCGTCGGCTTCATGGCGGATCTGGACGCCACCCAGGCCCGAGCCTATTTCGATGAGGTCCAGGAGAACCTGAACAAAGGCAACGTGCTGCTGTGGGTGGTGGTCAAGGACGAACAGGTACAGGCCAGCGTGCAACTGACGTTGTGCCAGAAAGCCAATGGGTTGAACCGCGCCGAAGTGCAGAAACTGCTGGTGCGTGAGCACGCCCGTCGTCGCGGCCTGGGCCAACAGATGATGCATGCCCTTGAGCTCGCCGCCCGCCAGCACAAACGCGGCATGCTCTACCTCGACACCGAGGCCGGCTCCCCCGCTGAAGACTTCTACAAGGCGATGGGTTACACCCGCGCCGGCGAAATCCCCGACTACGCCTGCGACCCGCACGGGCGCTACAAACCGACTGCCCTTTACTACAAGATTCTCCAAGGAGCCCAGTGATGATTCCCGGTGAATACCAGATCCAGCCCGGCGACATCGAACTCAACGTCGGCCGCCGCACCCTCAGCCTGAAGGTGGCCAACAGCGGCGACCGGCCAATCCAGGTCGGCTCGCATTATCACTTCTTCGAAACCAACGACGCCCTGACCTTCGACCGCGCCGCCAGCCGCGGCATGCGCCTGAACATCCCCGCCGGCACCGCCGTGCGTTTCGAACCGGGGCAGAGCCGCGAGGTCGAGCTGGTGGACCTGGCCGGGCATCGCCGGGTGTTCGGGTTTGCCGGCAGGATCATGGGCGACCTCGACTGACTGATCGTTGACTGATCATTCCCATGGTCCCCGTGGGAATGCATCCCGTGACGCTCCGCGTCACATAACGGCGGACGCAGAGCGTCCATGGCGGCATTCCCACGCAGAGCGTGGGAACGATCAAATACGCGATTTACGGGGAAACACGATCCCCCTGTAGGAGCTGTCGAGCGGAGCGAGGCTGCGATAGCGAGCGACGCGAGCGGTCTCAAACCCAATTGAATCCCAAGGCAAGCGCATGAAAATCTCAAGACAAGCCTACGCCGACATGTTCGGCCCCACCGTCGGTGACAAGGTCCGTCTGGCCGATACCGAACTGTGGATCGAAGTGGAACAGGACTTCACCACCTACGGCGAAGAAGTGAAATTCGGCGGCGGCAAAGTCATTCGCGACGGCCAGGGCCAAAGCCAACTGCTGGCCGCCGAGGTGGTCGACACCCTGATCACCAACGCGCTGATCATCGACCACTGGGGCATCGTCAAAGCTGACGTCGGCCTCAAGGACGGACGCATCGCCGCCATCGGCAAGGCCGGCAACCCGGACATCCAGCCGAACGTAACCATTGCCATCGGCGCCAGCACCGAAGTGATCGCCGGTGAAGGCATGATCCTCACCGCTGGCGGCATTGACACCCATATCCACTTCATCTGCCCGCAGCAGATCGAAGAAGCGCTGATGAGCGGCGTCACCACCATGATCGGCGGCGGCACGGGGCCGGCCACCGGCACCAACGCCACCACCTGCACTTCAGGGCCGTGGCACCTGGCGCGCATGCTCCAGGCCGCCGATGCCTTCCCGATGAACATCGGCTTCACCGGCAAGGGCAACGCCAGCCTGCCGGAACCGTTGATCGAGCAGGTCAAGGCCGGCGCCATCGGCCTCAAGCTGCACGAAGACTGGGGCACCACCCCGGCGAGCATCGACAACTGCCTGAGCGTGGCCGACCAGTACGATGTGCAGGTGGCGATTCACACCGACACCCTCAACGAGTCCGGTTTCGTCGAAACCACCCTCGCCGCCTTCAAGGGCCGCACCATCCACACCTACCACACCGAAGGTGCCGGTGGCGGTCACGCGCCGGACATCATCAAGGCCTGCGGTTTCGCCAACGTGCTGCCCAGTTCCACCAACCCGACCCGGCCGTTCACCCGCAACACCATCGATGAACACCTCGACATGCTGATGGTCTGCCACCACCTGGACCCGAGCATTGCCGAAGACGTGGCCTTCGCCGAAAGCCGCATCCGCCGTGAGACGATTGCCGCCGAAGACATCCTCCATGACCTGGGCGCTTTCTCAATGATCAGCTCCGACAGCCAGGCCATGGGCCGGGTCGGCGAAGTCATTACGCGCACCTGGCAGACTGCCGACAAAATGAAAAAACAGCGCGGCCCGCTGGCCGGTGACGGCGAAGGCAACGACAACTTCCGCGCCAAACGCTACATCGCCAAGTACACCATCAACCCGGCGATCACCCACGGCATCAGCCACGAAGTGGGTTCGGTCGAAGTGGGTAAGTGGGCGGATCTGGTGCTCTGGCGCCCGGCGTTCTTTGGGGTCAAACCGACGCTGATCCTCAAGGGCGGTGCCATTGCGGCCAGCCTGATGGGCGATGCCAACGCGTCGATTCCAACGCCGCAACCGGTGCACTACCGCCCGATGTTCGCCAGTTACGGTGGCTCGCTGCACGCCACCAGCCTGACCTTCATCAGCCAGGCAGCGCAGGAGGCCGGTTTGCCCGACGCCTTGGGCCTGAAGAAGAAAATCGCCGTGGTCAAAGGCTGCCGCGATGTGCAGAAAACCGATTTGATCCACAACGATTACCTGCCGGACATCGACGTCGATCCGCAAACGTATCAGGTCAAGGCTGATGGCGTTTTGCTGTGGTGTGAACCAGCGGATGTGTTGCCGATGGCGCAGCGCTACTTCCTGTTCTAGATTTTTCCGATAACCGGAGCGGGCAAGCCCGCTTCCACAGGGTCCGCGCCTTACTGGCCTTTGGGTAAGCCCCTCGCCACAAATGCATACAGCCCCGCGCATCTGCCCGAGTATTTGCTATCGTCCATAAGGGGCTAAGATGCGCCCCCAGCCCATTGCGCTCAAGGTAATCGCCCATGCGCCTCAGTGACTTCATCGTTCAGAACGTAAGCCGTATCGTCGATGAATGGGAGCAATTCGCCAAAACCATTACCCCCGCCGCCGAGTACATGGACAGCGGGGCCCTGCGTGATCACGCAAAAGCAATCCTGCTGGCCGCCGCCCGGGACATGACCAAGCCCCAGTCCGACAGCGAACAACAGGCCAAAGCCAAGGGCGAAGGCCCGGAAAAGACCCCGAGCCTGGACCAGGCCGGTGCCAGCCATGGCGAGCTGCGGCATACCGTGGGTTTTGACCTGGTGCAGATGACCAGCGAATTTCGCCATTTGCGCGCCTGTGTGATTCGTTTGTGGGTCGATAATCTGGAATCTCCCGACATCGCCTATTTTCAGGACATGATCCGTTTCAACGAAGCCATCGACGAAGCCTTGGCCGAATCCACCGCAGCCTATGCCGAGCAGGTCAATCATTCGCGGGATATCTTCCTGGCGATCCTCGGTCACGACCTGCGCGCCCCGTTGCAAGCGGTGAGCATGTCTACCGAAATGCTGATGCGCAAAACCACCCTTGAGGGCGATGCATTGACCTGTGCGCTCCATATCAAGCGTGGCACCCGCCACATGGCAGTGATGGTCAGCGACTTGCTGGAACTGGTCCGCAGTCGTCTGGGCAAGCGCTTGCCGATCGAACCGGCGCCCATGGACCTGGCCGATACGGCGCGTGAGGCGATTGCCCAAGCCTGCGCCGCTCATCCTCAATGCGATCCGACACTGAGCGTTGAAGGCGATACCCAGGGCGTATGGGATGGCCGAAGGCTCGCTCAAATGCTGCAGAACCTGATCGGCAATGCATTGCAACACGGTTCGAACCACAGCGCGGTCAAACTGACCCTCAGGGGCGAAACCGACAACGTTCGCCTCACCGTGCACAACGACGGTGCGCCGATTCCACCCGAGGCGCTCGGCACCATCTTCGATCCGCTGGTACGCAGTGCCGACGAAGAACTCGGCGGGCCGACCACCAGCCTCGGTCTGGGGCTGTTTATCGTCAAGGAAGTGGTTGATGCCCATGAAGGGACGATCGAGGTCAGTTCCAGCGCCGAGCAGGGCACGCTGTTTACCGTGGTGTTGCCACGCAAGATCTTAAGTCGACACTCTGTGTAGGAGCAGCCTTTGGCAGCGCCTACAGGATCACCAGCCGCCCCAACCGCTGCTTGAGCATGCGGTTCTCGGCCCGCAGTTGCCGGACTTCTTCAAGCAGGTCCAGCGCCAGCGCGACGCCTTCCCATTCCAGCTCCAGGTCGCGCCGCAGCTTGGCGGCGCGCTTGGCCAATGTCAGTTCATAGTCGGTGAAACGCCAATCCTTGGGCTCTGTCCCCTGTGGTTCGAGGATGCCGTGTTCGACGATCTCGATCACATGCACGTCCGACAACTCGGTCGCCTCACAGAATTCTGCCAGGTCCAATAGAACGATCACGGGCTCGCTCATGATTGGCTTCTCCTTATCTCTCAATCAAAAATTCTCTCGCGGGTCGAAAGCGGCTTTTTTCGCCAGTTCCTCCCACAACGCCTTGACGTCATGGTCGAGTTTTTTCGGCATCACCACCTTAAGCTGCACGAACAGATAGCCACGGTGACCGGCCTTGTGCAGCAGGCCGTGGCCCTTGGCGCGCATGCGCTGGCCATTCTGGCTGCCGGCCGGCACCTTGAGGTTGATCTTGCCGGTCAGGGTCGGCACCGCGACTTCGGTCCCCAGCGCCAGCTCCCACGGTGCCAGCGGCAAGGTGATGATCAGGTTCTCGCCTTCGACGTCGAATTTGGGGTGCGGCGCAAAACGAATGGTCAGGTACAAGTCGCCATTGGCCCCGCCACCGATGCCCGGTGCGCCCTGGCCCTTGAGGCGGATGCGCTCGCCGTCGGCCACGCCGGCGGGGATCTTCACGTTCAGGCTTTTGCTGGTGTTGCTGACATGCTGGCCGGCCGCGTTGTAATGCGGCACCTGAAAGCTGACCTTTTTTGATTCGGTCGACAGGGTTTCTTCCAGAAAAACAGGCAATTCCATTTCCACGTCTTGTCCCCGACGTCCGGCGCTGCGACGCGACTGTCCACCTCCAAAACCAGGCCCACGGTTGCCGAAGATCGAACTGAAGAAGTCCGAGAAATCGCCCGTGTCCTGACCACCGCCACCGAAACCACCACGACTCTGCCAACCCGGCGGGCCCTGGAACGGCTGGCCGTGGTGACCGTATTTGCGCAAGTTGTCGTATTCGGCGCGTTTGTCGGCGCTTTTCAGCGCTTCATAGGCTTCCGACGCGTCCTTGAATTTGGCCTCGGCGTCCTTTTCCTTGCTGACATCGGGGTGGTACTTGCGCGCCAGCTTTCGATAGGCGGCCTTGATCGCCTTGTCGTCCGCGGTCGGCTCCACACCGAGAATCTTGTAATAGTCTTTGAAGTCCATCGAGGGAATCACCATCCATTATCGAAATCGCGCCACTGGGTACAGCATGCTCTGGTTTACAGCGTCTTGATTGATCAATCTCAACTTTGTGACCGGGCAGCGCATCAGTAGTTTATCGGCAGCCGGGCGCAGTTCTTGCTGTCGCCCAAGGATTGCCAAACCTATGCAGGGAAGTTTGGGGGTGATGGCGCATCTTTCAAGCGCAGATCAATGTGATTTAACAGATAGTCGGCCTTCGAATCTGCGCCGCACTGACATACACTGCGCGGCCGTTTTTTAACCGGAACTTGAAAGACATGAAAAACGCATCTCCAGCCCGTGCCTGTGGTATCGACTTCGGCACGTCCAACTCCACCGTCGGCTGGCTGCGCCCCGGCATGGAAACGCTGATCGCGCTGGAGGACGACAAGATAACCCTGCCCTCGGTGGTCTTCTTCAATATGGAAGAACGCCGCCCGGTATATGGCCGGCTGGCGCTGCACGAGTACCTGGAAGGTTACGAAGGCCGGCTGATGCGCTCGCTCAAGAGCCTGCTGGGCTCCAAGCTGATCAAGCACGACACCAGCGTCCTGGGCACGGCGATGCCGTTCAAGGACCTGCTCGGGCTGTTCATCGGCCAGTTGAAAAAGCGCGCCGAAGCCGCCGCCGGTCGGGAGTTCGAGGAAGTGGTGCTGGGCCGTCCGGTGTTTTTCGTCGATGACGACGAGGTGGCCGACCAGGAAGCCGAGAACACCCTGGTGGACGTGGCCCGCGCCATCGGTTTCAAGGAAGTCTCGTTCCAGTACGAGCCGATTGCCGCGGCGTTCGACTACGAGTCGACCATCGAAAAGGAAGAGCTGGTACTGATCGTCGACATCGGCGGTGGTACGTCGGACTTCTCGCTGGTGCGCCTGTCCCCTGAGCGTCGCGGTCACGACAACCGTCACGACGACATCCTCGCCACCGGCGGCGTGCACATCGGCGGGACCGATTTCGACAAGCAGTTGAGCCTGCAAGGCCTGATGCCGCTGTTCGGCTATGGCAGCCGGATGAAAAGCGGTGCCTACATGCCCACCAGTCACCACATGAACCTGGCGACCTGGCACACCATCAACTCGGTGTACTCGCAAAAGTCGACCCTGGCTCTGGGCAGCATGCGTTACGACATCGAAGACACCGGCGGCATCGATCGCCTGTTCAAGCTGATCGACCAGCGCGCCGGGCACTGGCTGGCGATGGAAGTGGAAGAAACCAAGATCCAGCTGACCCACGCCGACAGCCGCCAGGTGCCGCTGGATCGCATCGAGTCCGGTTTGAGTGTGGAACTGACTCGTGCGCTGTTCGAATCAGCCATCGACAACTTGCTGGAGCGGGTGCGCACCAGCGTGACCCAGTTGCTCAGCGACGCCAACGTGCGGGTCGATCAAGTGGACACGGTGTTCTTCACCGGCGGTTCGAGCGGGATCCCAGCACTGCGCAACAGCGTCTCGGCGATGTTGCCGAATGCGCAGCATGTGGAAGGGAACATCTTCGGCAGCATCGGCAGTGGGTTGGCGATCGAGGCGGCCAAGCGTTACGGCCCGATGGATTGACCTGAAACCCTGTGGCGAGGGGGCTTGCCCCCGTTGGACTGCGCAGCAGTCCCTTCTTTTGGAGATAAGGGGGGCCGCTTCGCGACCCAACGGGGGCAAGCCCCCTCGCCACAGTAGATAATGATCGTTCCCACGCTCTGCGTGGGAACGATCGGGCGGGGTTACACCATCCCCGCCAGCTTCAACTCACTCTTCAGGTACGCGTAATAAATCGGCCCCGCCACCACCCCCGGCAGGCCGAACGCGGCTTCGAACACCAGCATCGCCAACAGCAACTCCCACGACTTGGCACTGATCTGCCCGCCGACGATGCGCGCGTTGAGGAAGTATTCGAGCTTGTGGATAACAATCAGGTAACCGAGCGCCGCCACTGCCACCCAGATCGACAGCGACAGGCCAACGATGGTGATCAGGGTGTTTGACATCAGGTTGCCGATCACCGGCAGCAGGCCGAGCAGGAAGGTCAGTACGATCAGGGTTTTGGTCAGCGGTAGCTTGATCCCGAACATCGGCAGGACCACCGCGAGGAATATTCCGGTGAAGAAAGTGTTGAGCAGGGAAATCTTGATCTGCGCGAAGACGATGTTGCGAAAGGCCTGGACCAACAGGTGCAAGCGATCGAACAGCGCCGCGGCCAAGGGCTTGCGTTTGGTCACGTCCGGCGCTCGCTGCAAGGCGATGATCGCCCCCAGCACCATGCCGATCAGCAGCGTCACGAACATGTGCGCCGCATCCTTGCCCACCAGTTGCAAGTCGCTGAGGTGCTTGCTCATCCACTCGCCGATCGCCACCCGGAACTCGGCGGCACTGGCCGGCAGATAAGCGTCGATGAACGGCGGCAACTGCCCGCGCGCGCGGTCGACCACGCCCATGAATTTGTCGAGAGAAGCGCCGGGGTTTTCCGCCTCGTGCAGCAGAAAACTGATTGCACCGGCGAAGATCAGCGCCAGCACACTGACCACCAATGTCCCCAGCAACGCCACCGCCAGCCAACGCGCACGGCGGCCTTCGATCAGGCGCTGCAGTTGCGGCGTGAGCATGTTGACCAGCTCGAACACCAACAACCCGGCCAGCAGGCTGGGCAGTAATCGAAGGGGGATCACCAGCAGCAATCCACCAAAAATGATGACCCAACTGATGAGCAACAAAACGTGACGCTGAGAAAACGCTGACATACAGCCTCAAAACGAACGACGTAAAAGGATTGGCAGTCTGCCAGCGTTCCGGCGCCGAAGCGAGCGATGGCCCGCAAGCGGCGTCGCGGTAACAAGATCGCAGCCTGCGGCGGCTCCTAAAGGGATCGCGATCTGTTGATGTTTATTTTTTCTTCAGGCACTCGCTCATAAAGGCTTTGCGCGCATCGCCCTTGAGGGCCTGGGTAGCGGCGTCGGCGTTGCAGGTCTTCATCTTTTCCTGCTGAGGGGTCAGAGGCTTGGCGGCATCGGCGGCCGGCGCGGCTTTGAGGCAGGTGCTCATGAAGGCTTTACGCTCCTCGCCCTTGAGGCTCTTTGCGGTGGCGTCGGCATTGCAGGTGGTCATTTTGTCCTGTTGGGCAGTGGCGGCGAAACCCTGGGAGCAGAGCAGCAAACCGATCATCAACAACGGGGCACGCAACATCTTCATGGAGTTTTCTCCTTGTTGCCGCACCGATGAGTACGGCCTCGCTCTGGAGTGTAGACAAAGCCTGTTACACGTTCACCTGCTATTGAGGGGTCTAAACCCCGGCCGCCTTCAACCGCGCCGCATGCTCGACAAACAACCGCACCGGCTCCGCGCCCTTGCCCACCAGCCCCAGGGATTGGTTAACGCTATCGAAGTGGTCCATCGGGTATTGATCGCCAATCACCGTCCCCAGATGCGAGCTGTAACGCCCGACCATCCCGTCACACTGCCCCGCTTCACGCACGAAGGTTCTGGCAAACAACCGGCAACTGCGGTTGGTCCCGTCGAACAGGTTGCAGCCGCGATTGGTCTTGCCCGGCTGCAAGGTGCCGGACCAGGAGTAATAGCGCACGCCATTGACCACTTCCGGACCGTGCCCACCCCAGGTGTCAGGCAGCCCCTGTGGATAACGCTGATTGAACAGCGCCACGCCGGCCGTGGTCAGCGACTGGTGCGAAGCCGGGATATCCACCGGCAGTCTCGGCCCGCGATAACCGGTTTCCAGCAGGCACATCAACGCGCTGATCAGCCACAGCAGAAAGCTGAGCAAACGGCCCCTGGCGCTGTCAGCCGGATAGTGATCGTGCAGGTAGTCCGCCAGCTCCGAACCGTGATTCGGTCCGGCCACCGAGGTCACCGAAGCGACCTGATCCGGGCGTTTGGCTGCGGCATAACGGGCGGTCAGCGAGCCCTGGCTGTGGCCGATCAGGTTGACCTTCTCGGCCCCGGTATCGCGCAAAATTTCCTCGATCCGCGCCAGCAACTGTTCGCCACGCACCTCAGTGGAGTTGAGCGGCGAGACCTGCACCGCGATCACCGTCGCCCCATCCCGGCGCAACGCCGGAATGATTCCGTACCAATAAGGGTAAAGCAGCAGACGGATGAACCCGAGCATCCCCGGAACCAGCACCAACGGGTAACGCGTGGCGGAGCCTTGCGACATGGATGAACATCCTTGCGGTCGGTGAGATGAAGCAAGGCTGGATGCAAGGCCTCAGCCAAGCATCGCCACCCAAGATGACAACTCGACGACCAGTCTATGACATCCCCTACTTCAACCCCACCACGCCCGCCACAATCAGCCCGACCGACACCAGCTTGAGCGCGGTCAGGCTTTCACCCAGCAGCGCAAAGCCGAGAAACACCGTGCCCAGTGAACCGATGGCGGTCCAGATCGGGTAGGCAATGCTCACCGGCAACTCGCGCATGGCCAGGGTCAGGAAGTAAATCCCGCCCACTGCAGCGATCACCGTCATCACCGAAGGCCAGAGCCGGGTGAAGCCTTCGGCGTATTTCATGCCCATGGCGAAGGTGACTTCAAACCCGGCGGCGATCAGCAAGAACAGCCAGGCCATCTAGAACTCCCTGGCCAGCGCCAGCAAACGCTGCTCGGCCTCGGCCACGGAAACCTGGAAGGTGCGCTCGGCGGACTCTTCGCCCTCGGCCGCGACCACCGTGACGTCGGTGATGCCGATGAACCCCAGTGCCGTGCGCAGCAACGGATCGGCATGGTTCATCGCTTCAAGTTCACCGCCGGGACCAAAACCGAACCCGCCGCGGCTGGTGACGATCAACGCCTTCTTGCCCCGCACCAGCGGCTCGTACTGAGCGATGCCGTTGTCCAGGGTGTGGTTGAACGTCAGCCCGAGCCGCACAATCTGGTCGATCCAGGCCTTGAGGCCGCTGGGCACGCTGAAGTTGTACATCGGTGTAGAAATCACCAACAGGTCATGGCCGAGTAATTCCCCCACCAACTCATCGCTGAGCGCCAGGTCGGCCTGCATCGACAGCGGTCGCGCTTGAGGCTGCGGATGAAAAGCGGCCGCCACAAACGCTTCGTTGACAGCCGGGATCAACGCCCGGCCGACTTCACGGCGGGTCAGTTGCGACTGCGGGTTGCGGTGCTGCCAGGCCGAAAGAAACACCTCGGCCAAGCGCCGCGAATGAGAACGTTCGCCACGGGGGCTGGCGTGAATGGCAAGAATTGTGCTCATCTGAATCTCCTTAAAGGCTAAACTGAAACGGCTTGTGCTTGCAGCTTGAAGCGCGTAGCCGCTCGTCTTCAAATGAGAAAAAATCAATCTGGATGAATTTATTTCATCCATGGAGTTTTAAATGTTTGCCTCGTTGCCGCTGACCGCCCTGCGATCCTTCGAATCCGCCTCGCGCCTGCTGAGTTTCAAGGCCGCCGCCGAAGAGCTGTCCGTGACGCCGACGGCGGTTTCCCATCAAATCCGTTCCCTGGAAAACTGGCTCGGCGTACCGCTGTTCGAACGACTGCCACGGCAGGTGCGCCTCACCGAGTGCGGCGAACGGCTGTTCCGCAGCCTGCATGGCGCCCTGCTGGAAGTAGCACAGAGCGTCGATACCTTGCGCCCGCAACGCAGCGGCACGAACCTGACGATCTCCACCACCGCCGCTTTCGCCGCCCTCTGGCTGGTGCCTCGGCTGGGACGGTTTTATGCCCGGCATCCGAACATCAACGTGCGGCTGGACACTCACTGCGAAGTCATCGATTTGCATCAGGACGCCAGTGTCGATCTGGTGCTGCGTTACAGCCTCGACGATTACCCGAACTTGTATGGGCTGTGCCTGTTCGACGAATCCTTCGGGGTTTATGGCTCGCCTGAACAAGTGGCCCTGGCGGCCAGTCGGGTGCCGACCCTGATCAGCGTGCGCTGGCACAATTCCAAACTGTATGCCCATGGCTGGGAGGCCTGGTGTGCGCAGTCCGGCGAAACCTGGCTGACCGGGCAGCCGGCGGTGCGCGAATACGACGAAGAGCATTACGCCCTGCAAGCCGCCATCGCCGGGCAAGGCCTGGTGCTGGCGAGCAATATTCTGGTGTCGGAGAGTGTGGCCAGCGGTCTGTTGCGGCCTTACCGGGGCGAGATTCAGGTCGACGGGGCCGGATACAGCGCACTGTGCGTACCGGGCCGTGAACGGCATCCGCCGGTGCGGGCGTTTTTTGCGTGGTTGCAGGAGGAGGCTCGATTGTCTGGTCTGTTGCCAAGATCGCAGGCTGCGGCAGCGCCCACAGAGGCTGCGATCCTTTGATCTACCGGGTAGGCTTGACCGTCACCGGTGCCTTGCCCGCCTTCATCTGCTCCAGCAACGGCGCACACTCATTCGGCGCCCCATTGCTCGGCGCTATCAGCGCCAGCAACCCCGCCGCCGGCGCGGCAATCACGCCCAGCGCCACCATTCCGGCCCCGCGCAGCATCAGCGGCACCGGTTTGACCCCCGCTTCCGGCTTGATGAACTTGCCCCGCACATACAGCGGCGAACGCAACGAAATCAAGCGCCATCCCTTGGATTCCGGGGTGATGGTCAGGTCCAGTTGCTCGGTCGCTATGTTCGCGGTGCCATCGACATAGACGATTGCGGTCTCGGTATCGAAGACAAACAACTGCGTGGTCGCCAGACCCGACTTGATGTCGAAACTGGCCGCCGCGCAGTTGATCCTCACTTCCTTGTCGCCAAAGATTTTGCCCACCACATAGTTGCCAACGTTGAGCCCGGCCAGCTCCATCAACTCGCGACTGATCGCGCCGTCATTGATCAGCATCTTCAAGTTGCCGTCGGCGGTGCCCAGCAGCTTGGCCACCGAGTTGCCACGACCTGTCAGGTCAGCGTCGCCATTGAGCTCGCCGAAACTGGTTTTCATCCGCTCGATGGAAGGGAACAACTGTTTGAGCTTGAACTTGCGCGCGGTCAGTTTGGCCCGGCCTTCCAGCGGCTCGGCACGCCCGTTGAGACGAATCTGCGCATCCAGATTGCCGCCCGCCACGCCGAAACGCAGGGGCTCGAGATTGAGCACACCGTCGGTCAGCACCAAATGGGTGTAGAGATCGTTGAACGGCAGTTTTTCGCTGTGGACAATGCGCTTGCCGGTGAATTCGACGTCGGCATCCATATCACGCCAGCGCTCGGTCTTGAACTCCTCGACCGGCAACACCTTGTCCGCCGGCTGCTTGCTTTCACCGCCACGGACCCTTTGCTTGGCATTAGAGTCGGCGCCGATCAGCGGGGCCAGGTCGGTAAACAACAGTTGATTGGACACCAGCGCCCCACTGAGCTTGGGCCTTGGCTGACTCGCGACATAGGCCAGGTTGCCGTGGATGTCACTCTCGCCGATCGTGCCGTTGAAGTCCTCATAGCGGTACAGCGCCCCGCCCGGCTCCTGCAGCTTGGCCATCAAGTGCCCGTCGGTGGCGTACGGCGGGGTGTCCGGAAGCGTCACGCCGATCAGCGGATAGAGATTGCCCAGGCTGGCACCGGCCAGTTTCAGGCGCAAATCCAGGGCGCCGAGGTTCAATGGATCGGTGAGCGTGCCGGCCAGTTCGACGCGGGTGTCGGCGATTTTCATTTGCGCCTGAAGCGGGAACGGCCGGGTGGCGTCCTGTAATGCCAGCAGGCCGCCCACCTTGCCCTGCCCCGCAAGATTCTGACCGTGGTATAGGCCTTTGACCTTTAACCCAAACGCATAATCCTGCGGCGAACCGCCCTTCTCAAGCGTGGTTTTCGCTGCTTTGTCGCCGACGATATCGCTGAATGGAATCGGTTTGCCCAATGGATCGATGAGCAGATCAAGCTGAGTCTTCAGGCGCTGGTCATCGAGCATGACGCGGCCCTTGTCGAAACCAATGGCACCGATGTCCAACACCCAGTTCGAAGGCTCGGCGTTCGGGTCTTTGGGGTCGAACTTGAACGTCCAGTTGGCGCGGCCGTCGGCCAGGCGCTGCAGGTCGGCATTGGGCTCGGTCAGGTCAATGCGCGGGATCACCACCCGCTGCGTCAGCAAGGCCAGCGGCGAAATGCGCAGTTCGACGCGTTTGAGGGTGGCCATCTGCGGTTGCTTCGACCAATCCGGGTTGCCCAGGCTCAGGTCCTCGGCCACCACATGCGGCCACGGCACCCAGGCCCGCCAGCCGCCCTCGTCGGGCTCGCGCTGCCAGACCACCGCGAGGTTGCCATTGATGGCGAACGGACGGTGCAGTTCTTCGGAGACTTTGGCGTTAAGGGGCGGTTTGATCCGGTTCCAATCGAAGAACGCGATGAGCAGCACCAGGATGGCCAGCAGCACAACGAGGCTGGCGAAGATCCATGCGAGAACTTTACGAGTGCGCGTCATTGCACAGGGCTCCTGAAAAACGACTGAGCGCCCGGACAGCGACGCACCTGATGAAACGTTAGGCCAGAACCGGCCTGCCATGAAATGTAGGACTGGAAAATGGTCCGCAAGGTTTAATCCGTTCGAACGCAAATAACCAGGGGCGCACTCTTGTAGCAGCTGGCGAAGCCTGCGTTCGGCTGCGCAGCAGTCGTGAATCCGGCTGATGTGGTCTGTCTGACGCACCGCGAGTTCTGGTTTTACGACTGCTGCGCAGCCGAACGCAGGCTTCGCCAGCTGCTACAGATCGCATTTCGGCCCCGCGCTTTTGCGAGGCAAAAATGGGTCGAAACTACCCACCTCAGTGCAGAAACGCTCGCCGGAAACGCCCGCTCTAGAGCCTCTCAGCGAAACAATCAATTCCGTTGATTATTACCATTGCGCTTATGAACTTTTATATCGACTTATCGAGAGTAGCATTGCCTCCGTACCCACTTTATCGCCCTCCCAAGGAGCAACCATCATGAAACGCGAATTACTGCTTAGCCTGACCCTCTCGATGTTAGCCAGCACCGCTTTTGCTCTGCCGGCCGCCGATCAGGCCACTCCACAAGTCAAAGACAGCCACTCGGTGTTCAGCCAGACCGTTGCCGCTGATGGTTCCGCCCGCACCCCACAGGGTCAGACCCTGGCCGAAGGTGGTAATGACCGCCTGAAAGAAAAAGGCCTGATCACTCAGGATGGTTCGGATCGCACTCCACAAGGCCAAACCCTTGCCGCTGACGGTACCGACCGTACCCCACAAGGCCAAACCCTTGCTGAAGGTGGCGGTGACCGTGTGATCGAACGCAACAGCGCTGTGAGCTAAGCCCATGGCGGCCTGGAAAAAAAGCCCAATCTCCGGATTGGGCTTTTGACTTTATAGAAGCTGCATTTTCCCCGCGTGATCCCCGATAGTCGTTCGACGCCAGCGAAGCCGATTTGTTAGAGTGCGCCGCTGTCCCTGTCTAGAAAACACCCTTGCGATGCTGCCCCGCGCCGAACAGAAACAACAAACCCGCAACGCCCTGATGGACGCCGCCCGACACCTGATGGAAAGCGGCCGAGGATTCGGCAGCCTGAGCCTGCGCGAAGTGTCCAGAACCGCCGGGATCGTGCCCACCGGTTTCTACCGGCATTTCGCCGACATGGATGAACTGGGCCTGGCACTGGTGAGCGAAGTCGGTCAGACCTTCCGCGAAACCATCCGCCTGGTGCGCCATAACGAATTTGTCATGGGCGGCATCATCGACGCCTCGGTGCGGATCTTTCTCGACGTGGTCACCGCCAATCGTTCGCAGTTCCTGTTTCTTGCCCGCGAGCAGTACGGCGGTTCGCTGCCGGTGCGCCAGGCCATCGGCCGATTGCGCGAAGACATCAGCTCGGACCTGGCGGCCGACTTGTCGCTGATGCCAAAACTGCAGCATCTGGACATCGCTGGTTTGAGTGTCATGGCTGATCTGATCGTCAAAAGCGTGTTCGCGACCTTGCCGGACATCATCGATCCGCCGGCTGAGGCGTTACCTGAACATCTGACGCCACAAGCGAAGATTACCCAGCAGTTGCGGTTCATCTTTATTGGTTTGAAGCATTGGCAGGGACTCGGCAGTACCGAGTGAGAAAAGATCGCCACAAATTGGTGCGGCAAACCCACCCTCGCACCAACTTCAATCAAATCCCTGCAACATCCTGAGTCTCCCCCGTCGTTCCGACAGGCATTTCCCACGTCTCACCCGATTGGCAAGCCCCTTGCTCTAGCCTGAGCATTGTCCCTTGCTGGAAGCCTTCCGATGCTGGTGATTCATCGCAGAATCGACCCTCAACCCGTCTGGGCCGCCGAGTTGCACCTGGCCTTCGAAGCCAGGAGCAAAAGCCGCTTGCGCTGTTTCAGTGCCGAGGGTGAAGACGTCGGCTTGTTTCTGGAGCGCGGCCAGCCGCCGCTGTATGACGGCGAATGCCTGCAAGCCGAAGACGGGCGTGTCGTTCGCGTCTGTGCTCGTTCCGAGCAACTGCTGCACGTCACCTGCGCTAATGCGTTTGAACTGACCCGCGCCGCCTATCACCTGGGCAACCGCCACGTGGCCCTGCAAGTCGGCGACGGCTGGTTGCGCCTGCTCGACGATTACGTGCTCAAGGCCATGCTCGAACAGCTGGGAGCCAGGGTCGAGAGCATCGAAGCACCGTTCCAGCCGGAACATGGCGCCTACGGCGGCGGCCATCACCATTCGCGGCATGGCGACGAGGATTTCAACTACGCGCCGAAACTGCACCAGTTCGGCGTGCGTTTATGAATCCAGCCTGGGCGCTGCTGCGTCTGGCCAGCCCGCAGCTCCCTATCGGTGGCTACAGCTATTCCCAGGGTCTGGAAATGGCGGTGGATAACGGCCGGGTCAATGATCCCGACAGCGCGCGCCGCTGGATCAGCGATCAGTTGCTGCTGAACCTGGCACGTTTCGAAGCGCCACTGCTGCTCGCCCACTGCACCGCCGCGGCAGAGGAAAACTGGGGCGAACTGTTGCAGCGCTGCGAAGAGCATCGCGCCAGCCGCGAAACCCGCGAGTTGCATCAGGAAAGCCGGCAGATGGGCTATTCGCTGCAGCAATTGCTCAACGGCTTGCCGGAGCTGGACGCGCCGGCCCGGGCCTTTCTCGAGCAACGTCCCGAACCGCACCTGGCCCTCGGCTGGGCGCTGGCCGCTCGCGCCTGGCAGATCAGCCCGCAGGATGCGCTGGCCGCCTGGCTCTGGAGCTGGCTGGAAAACCAACTGGCGGTGTTGATGAAAACCCTGCCGCTGGGCCAGCAAGCCGCCCAACGCCTGACCAGCGAACTGCTGCCGTTGCTGCAACAAGCTCAGCAAGACGCCACCCGAATCAACCCCGAACACGTTGGCAGCGCCGCTTTCGGCCTGTCGCTGGCGTGCATGGCCCATGAGCGCCAGTACAGCCGTCTGTTCCGTTCCTAGGGCCTTTTAATTTGGAGAATCACATGAACACACAACCCCTGCGCGTCGGCATCGGCGGCCCGGTCGGCTCCGGCAAAACCGCCCTGACCCTGGCCCTGTGCCTGGCCCTGCGCGAGCGCTACAACCTGGCCGTCGTGACCAACGACATTTACACCCGCGAAGACGCCGACTTTCTGGTGCGCAACGAAGCCCTGGCGCCAGAGCGGATCATCGGCGTGGAAACCGGCGGCTGCCCGCACACGGCGATCCGCGAAGACGCCTCGATCAACCTCGAAGCCGTGGACCAACTGAACCGGCGCTTTCCGGGGCTGGACCTGATTCTGGTGGAGTCCGGGGGTGACAATCTCTCGGCGACCTTCAGCCCGGAACTGTCCGATCTGACCATCTACGTGATCGACGTTTCAGCCGGCGACAAGCTGCCGCGCAAGGGCGGGCCCGGCATCTGCAAATCCGACCTGCTGGTGATCAACAAGATCGACCTGGCGCCGCTGGTGGGCGCGTCGCTGGAAATGATGGACAGCGACACCCAACGCATGCGCAACGGCAAGCCGTTCGTCTTCAGCAACCAGAAAACCGGCCAGGGTCTGGAAGCAATCATCGCCTTCATCGAGCGTCAGGGCCTGCTGACTGCGGCCTGACCCTACTTATCAACAAGGAAGCTTATCCATGACACTGAAACGCATTCTGGGCGCCATGGCCCTGCTGCTGACTCCGGCCATCGCCTTCGCCCACCCGGGCCATGGCGACAACGGTTTGATCGCTGGCATCAGCCACCCGATCGGCGGCCTCGATCACTTGCTGGCGATGCTTGCCGTGGGGTTATGGGCGGCGCAGCAAAAAGGTGCCGCGCGCTGGGCGCTGCCGTGCACATTCGTGGGCTCCCTGCTGATCGGCGGCTTGCTGGGTTTTGAAGGGTTGAACCTGCCGGCGCTGGAAAGCGGCATTGCGGCATCGGTATTGGCGCTGGGCCTGGCAGTGGCTTTGGCGGTGCGTCCGCCGTTGAGCCTGGCGGTGGCGGCGACCGCGTCGTTCGCGTTGTTTCATGGCGTGGCCCATGGTCTGGAATTGCCGGACATGTCGAGTCCTTGGGCGTATGCCACAGGGTTTGTGGTAGCGACAGCGGCTTTGCATGCCGCGGGTTATGCGGTGGTTCGCGTCTTGCCTCAGGCCGCGGCGCCGCTGGTTCGGCTGGCGGGTGCGGCGTCGGCGGCGACCGGGGTTTGGTTGTTGGCGGGTTGATTCTCTAGCGTCTGAACTGGCCCCTTCGCGATCCGACTTGCCCGCGAAGGCGGCCTGACAGACACCGCATCTCTAAGGCCTGCTAACATGTCGCGCAATTAACCCTGCCGTGACGACGCCAGCCAATGCCACCTGTTTCCCGCTCTGCCTTCCAGCCTGAATTGACCGCCCTGTTCGCCTCGGTGCAACAGCACTTCCAGGACGTGATCGTGCCGCTCTGGCAAGGCCCCGGCTGGAACGCCGACATGGCGCTGCCTTATGAGGCGCTGGATGCCGAGCATCGACCGCTGCCCCCTCAGCGCTATCGGGCCATGGCCTGCGCCCGGCAGTTGTATCTGTTTTCCAGCCTGATCGGCCAAGTGCCCCAGGCCGACGCGCGTGCGGCGGCACTGTTCCGTTCCTTGCAGCGACATTTCCACGATGCCGAGCATGGCGGCTGGTTTTACAGCATCGACCCGCAAGGTTCGCCACTGGATCAGCGCAAAGATCTCTACACCCACGCCTTCATCCTGTTCGCCTGCGCCCACTATTGGGACAAGGTTCGCGAACCGCTGGTGGAGTCGGTACTCAACGCCGCGCTGGAAGTGGTGGCGCAGCGTTTCGCCACGGGCGACGGCCTCTACGAAGCCAGTCTGGATCGTGATTGGTCTTCGCTCGACTCTGGGCCACTGCAGAACCCTCTGATGCATTTGGCCGAAGCCTTCCTCGCCACTCTTTCCGTACGTGAAGACGCGGCTGTGCAGAACGTGCTCATCGAGTTATGCACAGCCATGCAAAAGCGTTTCATCGACCCGCGACATGCGGTGTTGATGGAGAAGCCGCTGGGAGCTGTGGATAACTGGTTCGAGCCGGGCCATCAGTTCGAATGGTATTTCCTGTTGCAATCCTCGCCATTGCTGCGCGGCTCGACACTGCATGCCTCGCTGGAGCGCGCGTTTGCGTTCACCGAGCAACGGGGTGTCGATCAGCAGACCGGTGCCGTGCGAGCGATGCTGGAACTGGATGATCACCCTCGCGACGCAACCCAACGCATCTGGGCTCAAGCCGAATACTTGCGCGCCCTGACCTTGCGCCCGGGCAGCGAAGCATCGGTGCAACGCCAATTGCAGGCGTTGCAACAGCGCTTTCTGCACGCGGACGGTTGGTATGAGTGTCGCGATGAGCAGGGCGAAGTAAGCCGCAAGGACATGCCTTCGACCACGCCTTATCACTTGGCAACCTGCTATCGCGGGCTGGCCGAGTATTTGCGCTGACTGAAAAATTGTTTTCGCGGGCAAGCCTCGCTCCTTGTATGTTGAATCGCGACTCTGCGAACAACACATAATCCGTAGGAGCGAGGCTTGCCCGCGAACAGCCGTTACTCGGTCTTACACCTTGGCATTACGCTCAATGGCAAACCCACTCCAGGTCTGGCTCACCGGCATCAGCTCAAGGCTGTTGATGTTGATGTGGGCCGGCGTGTTGAGCACCCAGAAAATGGTCTCGGCGATGTCTTGCGGCTGGATCGGATCGGCACCGGCGTAAGTGGCGTTGTAACGCTCCTGGTCACCGGCGAAACGCACCAGCGAGAACTCGCTCTCGCACAGGCCCGGTTCGATGTTGCTGACCCGCACACCAGTGCCTTGCAGGTCGCAGCGCAGGTTCAGGGAGAACTGTTTGACGAACGCCTTGCTCGCGCCATACACGTGGCTGCCCGGGTACGGGTAGTTGCCGGCAATCGAACCCAGGTTGACGATGCTGGCGCCACGACCATGAGCGATCAAACGCGGCAGCAACAGGCGGGTGCTGTACATCAGGCCTTTGATGTTGGTGTCGACCATGGTGTCCCAATCATCGAGATCGCACTTGGGCGCCGGATCCACACCCAGGGCCAGGCCAGCGTTGTTGATCAGCCCACGCAGCTTGGCGAAGGACGGCGGCAGGTTGGCAATCGCCTCCTCCATGGCCTTGCGATCCCGTACATCGAGCACCAGGCCATGGACTTCGGTCTGCTTCGACAACTCGGCGCACAGGGCATTGAGGCGCTCTTCACGACGACCTGTCAGCACCAGT
This sequence comes from Pseudomonas frederiksbergensis, assembly GCF_017114915.1. GTDB lineage: Bacteria > Pseudomonadota > Gammaproteobacteria > Pseudomonadales > Pseudomonadaceae > Aquipseudomonas > Aquipseudomonas frederiksbergensis_I. The sequence continues at coordinate 126,977 of NZ_JAAUOE010000005.1, read as the reverse complement.
TTCCAGCCGGCCTCGGCAAAACGACGGGCACAGGCTTCACCAAAACCGGAAGTCGCGCCGGTAATAAACAGGGTGTTGGACATCGAGTTCTCCTTGCTTGGGCCGACCGTCAGCCCTTGGAATAGAAAATCAACCGGCAGCATGCCCGGCCTTCTCCACAGCGGCAACCATGGCAAAAACCGTACAAAAAACGATCAATGCTGGCAACACCCCGTGTCCCGTGGCCTGCAGCCATGTACGCGCATCTTATCCACAGGCCGGTCCACAGTTTCCGGGGGCAAGTGGAAAAGCTGCAAGCCGCTGTCCACAAGGCTTTGCAGGCAGATTAGAAAGTTTTTTGCTTGACCCTCGGGTGCCAGCCATGTAGCCCCGGGCAATTTGCACGACCGAGCGGTCAAACCGGCAATGGCTCCAAGCCAGTAACCACGGCCCTCAGCCAAGTCTTTCCAGAGTTTAATCACAGACTTATCCACAGGCTTGCCCACCTCGATTCATGCCATGTTCGTCCATAACAAAAAGGTTGACAAAGCCGGGTCGACGCTCGGCAAAAACACCTGATCAAAAAACCACCACACCTCTGCAAGCCGCGGATTCAAAGGCTTGTAGCCAGCTACTCCCACGTTATTCACAGCCAGTTCCACAGCAAACGGGGACAAGTCAAAACCGTGACAAAACAGCAATTTGCAGCGGCTTTATGTCGCGCTTTGAGAGGTCATGAATATTGTTTTCCACAATTTCCCTTTACCTCAAACCACAGCCTCGTGTAGGGATTGTGCCAGGCATAAAAAAACGCCCTGAGGTTGAATTCATCAGGGCGTTTTCCGGGCTCTTGGTTTTAGTGGCCGCCGAGGTAGGCGTTACGCACCTCATCGTTCACCAGCAGCTCCTTGCCGGTGCCGCTGAGGCGGATCTCGCCGTTGACCATCACGTACGCCCGGTCCGACAGCTTGAGGGCGTGGTTGGCGTTCTGCTCCACCAGGAAAATGGTCATGCCAGTCTTGGCCAGTTCCCGCAGGGTCGCGAAGATCTGTTTCACCACAATCGGCGCCAGCCCCAGGCTTGGTTCATCGAGCAATAACAGCTTTGGCCGGCTCATGAGTGCCCGGGCGATGGCAAGCATTTGCTGCTCGCCGCCAGACATGGTCATGGCCCGCTGGGTACGCCGCTCTTCGAGCCGCGGAAACAGCTCGAACATGCGCTGCATATCTTCCTTGGCGTACTTGTCACCGATCGGGATGGTGCCCATCAACAGGTTTTCCTCGACGGTCATGTCGGGGAAAACCCGTCGGCCTTCCGGCGACTGAGCGATACCGTTGGAGGCGATGTAGTGGGACGATTTGTGAGTGATATCCACACCCTGATAGACGATTTGCCCGTCAGCCGCCCGTGGCTGGCCGAAAATCGACATCAGCAGGGTGGATTTGCCGGCACCGTTGGAGCCGATCAGGCTGACGGTTTCACCTTCATTGATGTGCAACGAGACTTTCTTCAGGGCCTGGATCGGTCCATAGAACACGTCCAGTTCCTTGAGTTCGAGGATGGGTGCACTCATACCACCTCCTCTTCTTCAGCGCCCAGATAGGCGGCAATCACTTTTGGATCGTGTCGAATCGCGTCGGGCCCGCCCTCGGCGATGACAACGCCGTGGTCCAGCACCACGATGTGGTCGGAAATACTCATTACCATGCCCATGTCGTGTTCGATCAGCACCACGGTCAGATCATGCTCGTCGCGCAGCAGCCGGATCATCGCGCTCAACGCTTCGGTTTCCTGAGGGTTGAGGCCGGCGGCCGGTTCGTCGAGGCAGATGATTTGCGGCCGGGTACACATGGCCCGGGCGATTTCCAGACGGCGTTGCTGACCGTAGGACAGTTCACCGGCCAGACGGTTGGCGCAGTCCACCAGGTCCACCACTTCCAGCCAGTAGAACGCGTGGTCCAGTGCATCGCTTTCGGCCTTGCGGTAACCCTTGGTGTTGAGGATACCGGCCAGCATGCCGCGGTTGACCCACATGTGCTGGGCCACCAGCAGGTTTTCCAGCACCGACATTTCCCTGAACAGGCGAATGTTCTGGAAAGTCCGCGCCAGACCGGCACGGTTGATCAGGTGCGTACCACCGAACATCTTGTAGTGAAGTCGGCCGATGAAGCTTTTCGGCGAAACGAAATCGGTTGCCTTGAACGGCTCACCGAGCATCTTGATGACGTCGGTTTTCACCCCACGGGTGTTGAGCTCGATATGCCCGCCGGATGCTTTGTAGAACCCGGTCAGGCAGTTGAACACGGTGGTCTTGCCTGCGCCGTTGGGGCCGATCAGCGCGAAGATCGAGTTGCGCTTGACCTTCAGGCTGACGTCACTCAGCGCCTTGATGCCACCGAAATGCATCATCAGATTCTCGACCGAGAGTACGACTTCGCTCATGGCGCTACTCCTTTACGCGGGGTCACACCGGTACGGCTGATCCGAATCAGGCCGCGCGGTCGCCAGATCATCATCAACACCATCAGGATGCCGAACAGCAGTACGCGGTATTCAGCAAAGCCGCGCAGCAATTCCGGGGCTACCGTCAGCACGAATGCCGCGATCACCACGCCAATGGTCGAGCCCATGCCACCGAGTACCACGATGGCGAGAATCAGTGCCGATTCGAAGAAGGTGAACGACGTCGGGTTCACAAAGCCTTGATAGGTGGCGAAGAACACACCGGCCAGACCCGCCGTCGATGCACCGATGGTGAACGCCGACAGCTTGACCAGTACATGATTCAGCCCCATGGAGCGGCAGGCGATTTCGTCTTCACGCAAGGCCTCCCACGCGCGACCGACCGGCATGCGGGTCAAGCGGTGCTTGATGTACAGCACAGCCAGCACCACCAGGAACAACACCGCGTAAATGAAGTAGAACTTCACATCCGGGTTATAGGCGATGCCGAAGAACTCATGGAACGGAACCCCGCCCTCTTTCGCTCGCTTGCCGAACTCGATGCCGAAGAACGTCGGCAACGGTGCCGCCATCCCGTTCGGGCCACCGGTCAGGGACAACCAGTTGTTGAGGATCAACCGGATGATTTCACCGAAGCCCAAGGTCACGATTGCCAAGTAGTCGCCGTGCAGGCGCAGTACCGGGAAACCGAGGATGCACCCGGCAAGCCCGGCGATGATTGCCGCCAGTGGCAGCACCGTCCAGAAGCCCAGCCCCAGGTATTGGTAACCGAGCGCCAGCCCGTAGGCACCGATGGCGTAGAACGCCACGTAACCCAGGTCGAGCAGCCCGGCCAGGCCGACCACAATGTTCAGCCCCAGGCCCAGCAGCACGTAGATCAGCCCGAGGATGACCACGCCCAGCAGGTAGGAGTTGGAGAAGAACGGAAACACTACGGCGATGACGATCATCACCGGAATGATCCAGCGCAGCCGCGACTTGTAGTCAGGCGCCAGTACATGCACCCCGGAACCGGTGCTTTCAAAGCCTTCGAGGATACTCAGGCCCTTGGGGGTTTGCAGGAACAGGCTCAAGGCAAAGCGACCGGCCATGACGATGGCGACAATCCACGCCACCCGGGTCGCTTCCAGATTGAAGCCATAGCCATCGAGGACCACGCCGACAATCGGGCCGAACACAATCAGGGCAACAAGGCCGGCGAGAATCGCATCAACCAGGCTTCTTTTGAGATCAATGGTTTTTTTAGTGGTTGAAGACATCGCTTACACCTTCGACACAAGAGGACGGCCGAGCAGGCCTTGAGGCCGAAAGACCAGAACAAGAACGAGCAGCGAGAAGCTGAAAACGTCTTTGTAGTCCGAATTGACCAGCCCGGAGAACAGCGACTCGGAAATCCCGAGGATGATCCCGCCGAGCATGGCACCCGGCAGCGAGCCGATCCCACCGAGTACTGCGGCGGTGAACGCCTTGATGCCAATGATGAAGCCCGCATAGAAATCGAACGTGCCGTAGTTCATGGTGATCAGCACGCCGGCCAGGGCCGCCATCGCCGCACCGATGATGAACACGTAGGAAATGACACGATCGGTATTGATCCCAAGGATCGAAGCCATCTTGCGGTCTTGCTGGGTGGCGCGGCACATGCGGCCGAGCTTGGTGTACTTGATGACATAGGTCAGCAGGGCCATACCGACGAACGCAGCAACCAGAATGAAGATCTTGGTGTAGGTGAGCTGGACGAAGCCACTCCCGACTTCAACTCGCCATGCTCCGGTCAGCAGTGTCGGCACACCCTGTTGACGGGCGCCCTGACTGATCTGTGCATAGTTTTGCAGGATCAGCGAAATCCCGATGGCGCTGATCAGCGGAGCCAACCGGGTGGAGTTACGCAAGGGTTTGTAGGCGACGCGTTCGATGACCCAGCCATACACCGCTGTGACAACGATGGTGAAGATCAGGGTACCGAGCATCAGCAGCGGGAAGGATTCAATACCGAAGTATGCCAGCAGAGCCAGACTGATTGCCGCGAGGTAAGCGGAAATCATGTAAACCTCGCCGTGGGCGAAGTTGATCATGCCGATGATGCCGTAGACCATTGTGTAGCCGATGGCGATCAGGCCATAGACCGACCCGAGGGTCAGGCCGTTGACCAGTTGCTGCAGGAAAATACCATCCATAACGCAATCTCACGCATTTGAGAGACTGCACAGAAACCGGGTGCAGCGGACTGGGGTTCAGCCACCGATGCAACACGGTTGTGTGCAGCTCTACGAGAAAAGACAGGTACTGCACGGACATGCACTTTGATTGCCCGGCGCACAACGCGCCGGGCAATCAGCAAGTCATATCACTTCTGTTTTTCCAGCTGGTGGTATTTGCCATCCTTGTCCCACTGATAAACCACGTAGTCGGAGACTTTCAGGTCGCCCTTGGCGTCCCAGGTCTTCTCGCCCATCACGGTTTTGACCGGGTTTTTCTTCAGCCACTCTGCGGCTTTCTCGCCACTGTTGGATTTGGAGCCATTGAAGGCTGCGGCCAGGGTCTGGACCGAAGCATAGGCGTACAGGGTGTAGCCTTCAGGCTCGGTACCTTTCTTGCGGAACTCGTCCACTACGGTCTTGCTGTCTGGCAGCAGGCGTGGGTCGGCGCCAAAGGTCATCAGCACGCCGTCGACGTATTGCGGACCGCCAGCGGTGGTCACCAGTTCGTCGGTCACGATGCCGTCATCGGACATGAATTTGACGTCTTTGAGACCTTGCTCACGAAGTTGACGAACCAGCGGACCGGCTTCCGGGTGCAGGCCACCGAAGTAAACGACGTCGGCGCCAGCGCCGCGGATTTTGGTAACAATGGTGCTGAAGTCTTTTTCGCCACGGGTCAGGCCTTCATACAGCACCGGCGTTACGCCGCGCTTGGCCAGTTGGGCTTTGGTGGCATCCGCCAGACCTTGGCCGTAGGTGTCCTTGTCGTGCAGAACCACGACTTTCTTGCCCTTGAGCACGTCGACGATGTAATCGCCAGCGACGATGCCTTGCTGATCGTCACGCCCGCACATACGGAACATGGCGCCCAGGCCGCGTTCGGTGACCGCTGGATTGGTGGAGCCTGGAGTGATCGCAATGATGCCCGCTTCGTCGTAGATCTCGGAGGCCGGAATGGTCGACGAGGAGCAGAAGTGACCGACGACGCCGGCGACTTTCTGGTTGGTCAGGTCCTTGGCGACCGTCACAGCCTGTTTCGGTTCGCAGGCGTCATCGCCTTTGACCAGTACGATTTTTTCCCCGTTGACGCCGCCCGCTGCGTTGACCGCATCAGCGGCTGCCTGTGCACCCTTCATGTACTGCTCGCCAAATGCCGCGTTGGCGCCTGTCATCGGACCCGCCACTCCGATTTTCACATCAGCCTGTGCAAACGCAGAAACACCCAACGCAGCGGCTACTGCGAGGGCCAGAAAGCCTTTCTTGTAAAACGTCTGGGACATGAGGTGGTGCTCCAAGGTTTTTTTAGTTGGCACTGCGACTTCACTGAATGCTCAGAGCAAGGGCCGTGCCATCGGTTTTTTATTCTGAAAAAAGTCGCTGCCTTATTGTTATTTCGACTGTTTCGATCCCATTTTCATTGGGCGTGCAACCGTCTAAACCGCCAGAGGTGAAACCATTTATTTAACAAGGCGCAACCCATACGCGCCATCATTGCAACCGCATCGCCAAACGATGTGCAACCTACCTGTAACAGCCCGCGTCACCGAACTGCACACTGCTGGTGCGCAACTGCTACAACCCGCACCATTACAGGCTAGCCGCTTCGCTGAAAAGCGCTGCTTCCAGCAACATATTTCAACAATCAGATCACGATCCGCAGGCACTGGCCCGCGTGATACAGCGAAAATCCGGCCTCATACAGGCAGCTTCGCAGCCCCACGCCCGCCAATGGCTGCATGGGTGCGAAGGGAATCGGCAGGGCTTGAGGATTTCCGTTACACAAGTAATCGGCAAAGGCTTTGCCGACCACTGTGCCGGTGGTCACGCCGCGTCCGTTGTAACCGGTGACAGCCACCAGACCCGGCGCCGGCTCGAACAGGCGCATCAAATGATCAGGGGTAAAGGCAATGCAACCGGTCCAGGTGCACTCCCATTCCACCGGTTTGAGGTAGGGGAAATAATGTTGCTGCACCCGGTCGGCCCAGGCTTTAAGGAACCAGATCGGCTTCTGATTGCCATTGCCGAGGCTGCCGAGCAGCAATCGTCCTTCGGCATCGCGACGAATACTGCTGAGCACCTGCCGGGTGTCCCAGGAACCCTGGCCACCGGGCAGGATCTGCTGTGCAGCATCTTCGGTCAGCGGCACCGAGGCCACTTGATAGTAATAACCGGGGAAGAAATTGCGCCGCAGCTCTGTCCAGTCGCCTTCGGTGTAGGCATTGGACGCGATCACCACCTGCTCGGCCAGCACCGAACCCTGGGCAGTCTGCACCGACCAGCGCTGGCCCTGACGTTCGAGTCGGGTCACCGGGGAATGATCGAACAACTGACCGCCCAGGCCGATGGCCGCATTGGCCAGCCCCGTGATGTAGGCCATCGGGTTGATCGTGCCGGCACGTCGATCGAGTAACGCTGCTGCGATCTTTTTGGTGCCCGTGGCTTGTTCGCAGGCGCCCCCGGTCAGCAATTCCACCGGTGCTCCGCGACGTTTCCATTGTGCTTCGCGACTGCGCAGATCCGCTTCGCCACGGGCGTTGTGCGCCATGTGCAGCGTGCCTTCACGGCGTAACTGGCAATCGATGTTGTATTTGTCGACCAGGCTGAATACCAGCGACGGCGCCGCTCCCAACATGCGGTTGAGCTGACTGCCGACCGCCTCGCCAAACCCGGCTTCGATTTCGTCTGGAGGGATCCACATCCCGGCGTTGACCAGCCCGACATTACGCCCCGAACCGCCATGCCCGGCGCGATGCGCTTCCAGCACGCAGACACTTTTGCCTTGCTCCAGCAGATGCACCGCCGCCGACAGCCCGGTGAAACCGGCACCGATGACGCAGACATCCACCGTCACCTCGCCCTTCAGCGCCGTATTGTCAGGCCTTTGCGGCGTCAGTTTTTCCCACAGACACTCTTCGCGTAACGGCATTGCCAGACTCCGAAAATGAAACCTAACCAGCCCGATCGTTCCCACGCTCTGCGTGGGAATGCAGCCGGGACGCTCCGCGTCCCACAAGCGGACGCAGAGCGTCCATAGAGGCATTCCCACGCAGAGCGTGGGAACGATCAACAGGCTGCGATCTTTTGAGGCGCCCCCATCAGTCGAACGTAATCCCTTGAGCCAACGGCAACTCCAGCGAATAGTTCACGGTATTGGTCTGACGGCGCATGTACCCGCGCCATGCATCCGAACCGGATTCACGGCCACCACCCGTCTCCTTCTCGCCGCCAAACGCACCGCCGATTTCCGCGCCGCTCGGGCCGATGTTGACGTTGGCGATGCCGCAATCGCTGCCCACTGCCGACATGAATCGCTCGGCTTCACGCACGTCGGTGGTGAAGATGCACGACGACAGGCCTTGGGGCACGGCGTTGTTCAGGCGCAACGCCTCTTCGAAATCGCTGTAACCGATCACGTACAGAATCGGCGCGAAGGTTTCGCTGCGCACCACATCGCTCTGCTCCGGCATTTCGACGATGGCTGGCGAAACGTAGTACGCGTTGGGGAATTTGTCTTCCAGCTGACGCTGACCACCGAACACCCGGCCGCCTTCGCTCAAGGCCTGCTCCAGCGCGTCCTGCATGTTGTCGAAGCTGTGTTTATCGATCAGCGGCCCAACCAGATTGCCTTCCAGTGGATGGCCGATGCGCACCTTGGAGTAAGCGGCTTTCAGGCGGGTGACGATTTCTTCTTTCACCGATTCGTGAGCGATCAGACGACGCAAGGTGGTGCAACGCTGACCGGCAGTGCCGACGGCGCTGAACAGAATCGCCCGCACAGCCATGTCCAGATCGGCGCTTGGGCCGAGGATCATCGCGTTGTTACCGCCCAGTTCCAGAATGCTGCGGGCGAAACGTGCGGCGATTTTCGGCGCCACTTCACGACCCATGCGGGTGCTGCCGGTGGCGCTGACCAGCGCGACACGCGGGTCATCGACCAGGGCCTCACCGGCATCGCGACCACCGATGATCACTTGACTCAGGTGCGGTGGGGCGTCGCTGAAGTTCTTCAGGACGCGGTCGAACAGCGCCTGGCAAGCCAGTGCGGTCAGTGGGGTTTTCTCCGACGGTTTCCAGATCACCGGGTTACCGCAGACCAGCGCCAGCGTCGCGTTCCAGGCCCAGACGGCGACCGGAAAGTTGAACGCGCTGATCACGCCAACGATGCCCAGCGGGTGCCAGGTTTCGCGCATGTGGTGGCCCGGACGCTCGGACGCGATGGTCAAACCGTACAGCTGACGGGACAGGCCGACCGCGAAGTCGCAGATGTCGATCATTTCCTGAACTTCACCCAGGCCTTCCTGAGTAATCTTGCCGGCTTCCCAGGACACCAGCTCACCGAGATCGGCCTTGTACTCGCGCAGGATGTCGCCCAATTGGCGCACCAGTTCGCCACGGCGCGGTGCCGGGACCTTGCGCCACAACTCGAACGCATGATCTGCGCGACTGATGTGCTGCTCGACTTCAGCGGCACCTTCCCAGTTCACGGCGGCAATCCGGCTACCGTCGATGGGCGAATGCACCGGCACTTTGCCGTTCTGGTACAGGGCCGGGTTTACACCAAGACGATCAAGCAATGCGGCAACCATGGGTCACTCCTCGAGCAGAAAGCAGAAACGTGCAGCCGGATTGATTCGGCTGATCAGACCTGTAGTTTTAGCGCTCCCGAGGTTCTCCAACAAACGACGATTAAGCGAGATATCATTCCGTTTATTCATGCTGTGAATCTGCCGGCAACGTAAAGTGCTGACAGAGCGACAAGAACAAGGAGAACCGATGCTGAATAAACGCTATCTGCCGTCGATCACTGCGCTGCAGTGTTTCGAAGCCGTGACCCGGCATCTGAGCTTCACCCGTGCCGCCGAAGAGCTGAACCTGACCCAGAGCGCCGTGAGCAAACAGGTCGCGCAACTCGAAGAGTTGTTGCAGCACCTGCTATTCCGCCGGGTGCGTCGACGCCTGCAAATGACCCCCGCCGGCGATTTGTATTTGGTGGAGGTGCGAAAAATCCTCACCCAAGTCGAAATGTCGACCCACTACCTGCGCTCCTATGGCGGTGACACCGAAGTCTTGCGTGTCTCGACCCCGCCGACCTTTGGTGCACGCTGGCTGGTGCCACGCTTGAAAGGCTGGCGCCTGCGCCATCCCTCGATCCATCTGGACCTGTGCAGCGAACAGGAAGCCGACGACCTGTTGCAAGGTCGCAGCGACCTGGCGTTCTACTTCGGCCAGGGCTCACGGCCCGGCACCGAATGCCTGAAACTGTTTGGCGAGGAGCTTGTTCCTGTGTGTGCGCCGGGAAGCTTGCCGGACACGCCGTTCACCGATCCTACGCAGCTCACTGACCTGGTCCTGCTGCAAAACGCCTCCCGCCCCCAGGCTTGGCATGACTGGTTCGACAGCCAGGGCTACCACACCGAACACAGCTACCACGGCCCGCGTTTCGAAACATTCTATATGTGCATCCGCGCCGCCCAGGTCGGCTGCGGCGTGGCGCTGCTGCCGAAATTTCTGGTGGAAGAGGAATTGGCTGACGGCAAACTGATCATTCCCTGGCAGCATGCTATGCCCAGCACCGACGCCTATTACCTGGCGTATCCGGAGCATTCTGCGGAAGTGCCCAAGGTGCGGAATTTTGTGAAGTGGATGCTGGAGCAGATTGGTAGCCCGGGCACACCGCAAATTTAGCATTGCCCTCGCTCCCACACGGATCGGCTGCGATCCAAAAAATCGCTGGCAATCCTCACCACTGATATGCGCCACTAGCCCCATTCATTGGAAACAGCTGCAACGTCGCTGCCACGGCCAGCCTGGAGAACCCCGTTATGAGCGAGAGCGTGTTTGCCGATCGCATCGTGCAGAACCTGCTCGACACCGACTTCTACAAACTGACGATGATGCAGGCGGTGCTGCACAACTACCCTAACGTGGAAGTCGAATGGGAGTTTCGTTGCCGTAACAGTGAGGATCTGCGCCCGTACCTGGCGGAGATCCGGTTCCAGATCGAGCGCCTGGCCGAGTTGAGCCTGAGTGCCGATCAGTTGAGCTTTCTGGAGCGCATCAGTTTCCTGAAACCGGATTTCCTGCGCTTTCTCGGGCTGTTCCGCTTCAACCTGCGTTATATCCACACCGGCATTGAGAATGGCGAGTTGTTCATCCGCCTGCGCGGGCCGTGGCTGCACGTGATCCTGTTCGAAGTGCCACTGCTGGCCCTGGTCAGTGAAGTGCGCAATCGCTATCGCTACCGGGAAATCGTCCTGGAACAGGCTCGCGAACAACTCTATCGCAAGTTCGACTGGCTGGCCGCCAACGCCAGCGCGGACGAATTGTCCGAGTTGCAGGTAGCCGATTTCGGCACTCGCCGTCGCTTCTCGTTCCGTGTCCAGGAAGAAGTGGTGAACGTGCTCAAGCATGACTTCCCCGGTCGTTTCGTCGGCACCAGCAACGTGCACCTGTCCCGGGAGCTGGACATGAAACCGCTGGGCACCATGGCCCACGAATGGATCATGGCTCACCAGCAGCTCGGGCCACGGCTGATCGACAGCCAGATAGCCGCCCTCGACTGTTGGGTCCGCGAGTACCGTGGCCTGCTGGGGATTGCCCTGACCGACTGCATCACCTTCGATGCCTTCCTCGGCGATTTCGATCTGTTTTTTGCCAAGCTCTTCGACGGCTTGCGCCACGATTCCGGTGACCCGGTGCTCTGGGCAGAAAAAGCCATCGCCCACTACCATAAGCTGGGCATCGACCCGATGAGCAAAACCCTGGTGTTTTCCGACAGCCTGACGCTGCCCAAGTCTCTGGAGATTTTTCGGGCATTGCGCGGTCGGATCAATGTCAGCTTCGGCATCGGCACTAACCTGACGTGCGATATTCCGGGTGTCGAACCGATGAGCATCGTGCTTAAAATGACGGCATGCAACGGCCAACCGGTGGCCAAAATTTCTGATGAGCCTGGCAAGACTCACTGCAAAGACCCGAATTTCGTCGCTTATTTGCGACATGTTTTCCAAGTACCTGCCGCCCTTTCCAGCACAGCTGGCCCATCTAGCAAGGAGTGAATTCATGCAAGCCGTACAGCGTGAGATTGCCGAACAGCTCAAGGTCCAACCGCCCTTCGCGGATCAACTCGCCCTCGAGGCTGAAGTCGCCCGGCGGATCACCTTCATTCAGGACTGCCTGGTCAATGCCGGGCTCAAGACCCTGGTGCTCGGCATCAGCGGCGGCGTCGACTCCCTCACCGCCGGCCTGCTGGCCCAGCGCGCCATCCGTGAACTGCGCGAGCGCACCGGTGACGACAGCTACAAGTTCATCGCCGTGCGCCTGCCGTACCAAACGCAGTTCGATGAACACGACGCCCAGGCCTCGGTGGATTTCATCGCCCCGGACGAACGCCACACGGTGAACATCGGCCCGGCAGTCAAATCCCTGGCCAGTGAAGTGGCAGCCTTCGAAGGCAAGCAGGCGGTCTCGGTGGATTTCGTATTGGGCAACACCAAGGCGCGGATGCGCATGGTCGCGCAATACACCATCGCTGGCGCGGCTCATGGCCTGGTGATCGGCACCGACCATGCAGCGGAAGCGGTGATGGGCTTCTTCACCAAGTTCGGTGACGGTGCCTGCGACCTCGCACCGCTGAGCGGCCTGGTGAAAAATCAGGTCCGGGCGATTGCCCGCAGCTTCGGCGCGCCGGAGTCGCTGGTGGAAAAAATCCCGACCGCCGACCTCGAAGACCTGTCGCCGGGCAAACCGGACGAAGCGTCCCATGGCGTGACCTATGCCGAGATCGATGCATTTTTGCATGGTGAGCCGGTGCGGGAGGAAGCGTTCAGGATCATCTGTGAGACGTACAAGAAGACCCATCACAAGCGGGTGATGCCGTTTGCTCCTTGATTCTGCCCTCTGTAGAAACGAGCACAAAAAAAGCGTCCCGAGTGGACGCTTTTTTTATGCGTTTGATTCGATTACTTCAGGGTAACCGTACCTTTCATCATCGAGATGTGGCCAGGGAACGAGCAGAAGAACCCATACTTTTCAGCCGCATTGAGCTTCGACACGTCGAACGTCACCGAGTCGGTTTCCTTCGCGCCGATGACTTTGGTGTGAGCGATAACGCGGGTATCGCCTTCTTTCAGGTAGTTCTTGTCGATGCCAGCCGACAGGCCGTCGGTGGCGATCGGCTGCATGTCCGCCTCTTTGCTGATCACCAGGTTATGACCCATGACGTTTTTCGGCAGGCTGCCGGAGTGGGTCAGCTCAACGGTGAAGGTCTTGCAGCTTTTGTCGATTTCAATGGCCTTGGTGTTGAAGGACATCTGATCGGTGGAGTCGATGGTCGTTTTGCACTCGGCAGCCATCAATTGGCTGCTGGCCAGTGTCAGCAGGGATACCGCAACAAGTTTGGCAAACATGGTGAATCTCCAAGGCAGGGTTAACAAACGTGCGAGTGGACAGAAGACTGCCTGAAATCTTCGCAAGTTCCTATGACCTGAATCAAAAATTGTATACAACTTTCGGGCTATGAGACTCATCGAAACAATCTACCAGCCAGACGTCTGGGACGGCCCTATCATCAGGGCCATCATTACTCACCTGGAGCGTCTGTCATGTCTTTCAACAGCTTGTTGAGCAGTTTGCTGGCCGCCTATGCCTGTGGCGCCAGTGGCACTTACGAAACACCTGAACGCGCGGTTTAACCCTTGGAACGACGCAAGCCTGCCTTTACTCTGTGGTCCTGATTGACCATGGAGTAAGGCATGTCTTTAACGTCCGTTTGTGTATTTTGCGGTGCCAGCACCGGCACCAATCCGGCTTATCGTGAAGCGGCTGTCGCCTTGGGGCGAGCATTGGCCGAGCGCAAGCTGACTCTGGTCTATGGCGGCGGCGCCGTCGGGTTGATGGGGATCGTGGCCGACGCCGCGCTGGCGGCCGGCGGTGAAGTGATCGGGATCATCCCGCAGAGCCTCAAGGACAAGGAAATCGGCCATAGCGGTCTGACTCGCCTGGAAGTGGTTGACGGCATGCATGCGCGCAAGGCGCGAATGGCCGAACTCAGTGATGCCTTCATCGCCCTGCCTGGCGGCCTGGGCACGCTGGAAGAGCTGTTCGAAGTCTGGACCTGGGGCCAGCTCGGCTATCACGGCAAACCGCTGGGTTTGCTGGAAGTGAACGGTTTCTACAGCCAGTTGACGTCTTTTCTCGATCATATCGTCGGCGAAGGCTTCGTTCGTGAAGCGCACCGTGACATGCTGCAAATGAGCGAATCGCCGCAAACCCTGCTCGACGCACTGGACGCCTGGCAACCCTCGGTACCGCCAAAATGGACCGAGCAAAAACCCGGCTAACGGCTCCACGCCGATACAGGGCAGAATACGCGCCGCTCAACCTCACCTTCGACCCCAGAGGATCGCCCATGGCTAAACCTAATTATTCCTTCGCCAAACGTCAGAGAGACTTGGCCAAGGAGCAGAAGAAAGAGGAAAAGCTTCAGCGCAAGAAAGCTACAGCTGAAGAAGAAGCAGCCGCACTGAACCCGGATGCAGAAGGTGAAGTGGCCGCAGAAAGTGATGTTGAAGCACCGAAAGATCAGGCGCCCGACGCCTGAGACCCCCAGGGCCCGATGATCTGATCAGGCCCACCGGATCTGTGTCCAGGGTCGGCAACACTGTTGCTGACCCTCGCAGGCCAGTCTGAAATCCCTCAAAACTGCCCGTTCCCACACTCGATCTGCGCTACTCCAATGGCATCACGGTAACCCGAACCTCCGGGTCATGACTGCCACCGCCCAGAATCACCCCGCGCAACGGCGACACATCGGAAAAATCCCGGCCCCAGGCCAGGGTAATGTGCTCCAGCGCCGGTTGCACATTATTGGTCGGGTCGAAATCCACCCAACCCAGCACCGGGCAAAACACCGAAACCCAGGCATGCGACGCATCGGCGCCAATCAACCGTGGCTGGCCCGGTGGTGGCTGGGTCAGCAGGTAGCCGCTGATGTACCGCGCCGCTAATCCACGGGAGCGCATGCACGCCAGCATCAGATGCGCAAAGTCCTGGCAAACCCCACGTCGCCTCTCCAACACCTCCACCAGCGGCGTCGCCACCTGGGTCGCTTCGGCATCGAAGGTGAATTCGCTGAAAATCTTCTCCATCAATGCCTGAACACCCAGCAGCAATGGCTGGCCAGGAGGAAAACAACTTTCCGAGAACTCGACGAAGCTGCGCTTCAAATGCACATAGGGTGATTCGAACCGGTAACGGCAGGCTTCCAGCAACTGAGGTGAAAGTGGCTGACTGCTATAGGTCAGCGCGTTGCGGGTATTTTCCCAGGCCGGCGATTGATTGAAGTCCAGCGGCGGCCGGGCCAGCACTTCGACGGAGAGCCGAGCATTGACCAGCAATTCATCGTGAGGCCGCTCGAACGCCAACCGGGTCAGCGGATTGCCGAACACATCCAGCTCATCCCGGCGTGAAGTCGGCTCGGGACTGATCTGCAATTGTTGCTCGGTGCAGCGCTGCCAGGCACAGGGCCGTGGCCACAGATGCGCCAGCTGCTGAGCCAGGGACACCGGGCTGTCATAGTGATAATGGGTATCGTGGAAAATCTGGTAATGGGCACTCATCAGACGGACACCGTGCGCTGGCTGACATCATCGACATGGGCGAAATGACGCAAGGCCAGGCGATCCGACACCTGTCCGCTGGCATCGGCGATCGCTTGCAGCAGATCGGCCAGCCCCTCTACGGCGGCGCGAACACTGTCCTCGCCAAACAACGAGTTTTCCAGGCAGCTCAGATCGAAGCGCGCCAGCCGCTCCACCCACTGTGGCAGACCTGTTTCGCGCGGCGCGCCAAAGTCGTCGTTCAAGCGCTTCAACGTGCGGGTCACCAGTTTCAACTGGAACAGCACCGCGTGAGGGTTCTGTTCATCCAGCAGCAACAGGTCGAGCACCGGGATCAATTGCGCCACCGCCAGGTACCGCGAGCGGTAGGTGATGCTGCTGTTGCCCAGCTCCAGCAGCCATTCCAGCCCGGCCTGATCGAAAGCCCCGGCGCCGCGCAGAAACGCTGCCAGACTGCCGCTGAGAAATTGCAGCCGTTCGATCCGCCGACCGATCATCAGGAAGCGCCAGCCTTCATCCCGGGTCATGTCGTCCAGAGCAAAACCGGACAGTGCCGCCAGCGACATCACCAACCGGTTGAGGAAGTCCAGCAACTCGCCGAAATCCGGCTCTTCGCTTTCCAGCTCCATGGCTTCGCGCTGCAATTCCACCAGTGCCTGCCAGTTTTCCCGGGAAAGCTTGCCGCGCACTTGCGAGGCCGCCCACTGCAAGCGTTGCAGGTTGGAACGCAAGCTGAACGGCCCATCGCCGAGCAGCGCCGCCAGCAATCGCTCCGGCAATTCGCCCTCCTCCGGCAACAGATTCAGGCGCTCGCCGAGATCGACCGCCGCCTCCAGGGCTTGCGGGTCATCGCCATCGATATAGCGCGCCAGCATGATCCGCAGCAGCCGCGCGCTGTCATCGCAGCGCTCGCAGTAACGGCCGAACCAGAACAGGTTCTCGACCACCCGCGATGGCAGATACGGATCGCGTCGCACCAGATCGTGAACGCCGATGTTGCGCTGGGCTTTCCATTGTTCGCCGCTGGGCGGGCGATCGCCCAATACCCAGGTGTCCTTGCTCGCGCCGCCGCGTTGCATGGACACCGCTTCGGCGTCAGCCTCGGCGGCAACCCGGGTCAGCCCGCCGGACAGCACCCGATAGCCGTCCTGACCGGCTACCGCATACACCCGCATGCCGATGGCTCGCGGTTGCAACTGACCGCCCTCGGCCTGCCAGATCGGCGCCTGGGACAGTTGCGCCAATTCTTGCGCAACATAAGCGTAAGGCCGTGCCTGCATGCGCTCAGCCAGGGACTGGCGCTGTTTTTCACTCAGATCACGACCCAACACCGGTGCGAAGCTCTGCGACGGAAATGCCGGTTTGATCAACAGTTCCGGCAGTTTTTCCAGGGCCTGGGCCAGTACCGGCGCTTCGCCGCACCACCAGGTCGCGATGGATGGCAGGATCAGCTCTTCACCGAACAGGAATTGATTGATCTTTGGCAAGAAGCCCAGCAACCCCGGCGACTCCAGCACGCCGCTGCCGAGGGCGTTGGCCACCAGCACCCGGCCCTGACGCACGGCTTCGAGCAGCCCCGGCACGCCAAGAGCCGAGTCGGTGCGCAACTCCAGTGGGTCGCAGAAATCGTCGTCGAGCCGACGCATGATCGCGTGAACCCGACGCAGCCCGCTCAAGGTCTTCAGAAATACCGTGGCATCCCGGACGGTCAGGTCGCCGCCCTCCACTAACGGATAACCGAGCTGACGAGCCAGGTACAAATGCTCGAAATAGCTTTCGTTGAAACGCCCCGGCGTCAGCAGGACGATCAGTGGCGCATCGTCATCGCTCGGCGCCTGACGGGTCAGGGTTTCCTGAAGCGTGCGGAAGAACCCGGCCAGGTGCCGCACTTTCAAATCGCGGTACAACTCGGGGAAGGCCCGGGACACGATGGTGCGGTTTTCCAGGGCGTAACCGGCACCGGATGGCGCTTGAGTCCGGTCCGCGGTCACCCACCAGCGACCGTCCGGCGTGCGCGCCAGATCCACGGCATACAGATGCAGAAAGGCCCCGTCGGGCGGTGCAATGCCCTGGCAAGGCCAGAGGAAGTTGTTGTGACCGAACACCAATTCAGCCGGCAGCAGGCCTTCGGCGATCAAACGCTGAGGACCGTACAAGTCCGCCAGCACGGCATTGAGCAGGCGCGCCCGTTGGGCGATCCCGGCCGATAACTGCTGCCATTCATCGGCGGCAATCACATGAGGCAGCAGGTCCAGCTCCCAAGGCCGGTCGGCCCCCTTGGGATCGGCATAGACGTTGTAGGTCACGCCGTTTTCCTGGATCTGCCGGGTCAACAGCGCCTGACGCTGCGCCAGTTGCGCTGGCGTGCTGCGTTGCAATTGATCGAACAGCCGCCGCCAGTGCGGGCGCACGGCACCGCTGTCGTCGAGCAGTTCGTGGTAAGTGCCCGCGGTCAGCGGGTAGCGGTCAAGCAGGTCAGGCATGGAAAGCTCGGCAGACAGCAAAGAACGGTCAGACTAACGCAGGCACATGACGCCCGGATAGACGAAAAATCCGAGCGTCGCGTACGGTTTAGAAACGTCGCAAATCGAGCGTCATCGGCAGCTCGTCGTTAATTTCCAGATTGGGTATAGGAAGTTTCCCAGGCGTGTGTCCGACGCGGAAGAAACGCGCCATCCGCCGGCTCTCGGCCTCATTGGCGTTCACCGGCAGGCTGTCATAGTTGCGCCCGCCCGGATGGGCGACGTGGTACTGACAGCCGCCCAGCGAACGCCCCATCCAGGTGTCGAGCAGGTCGAACACCAGCGGCGCGTGGACCGGGATGGTCGGCTGCAGGCAGTTGTACGGTTGCCAGGCACGGAAACGTACACCGGCGACGAACTCACCGACCCGACCGGTAGGTTGCAACGGCACCGGAATGCCGTTGCAGGTCAGCAGATAACGCTGGGGCGGCAGGCCGCTGAGTTTGACCTGCAAACGCTCCAGCGACGAATCCACATAACGCACCGTTCCGCCCGCGCTGCCCTCCTCGCCCAACACATGCCAAGGCTCCAGTGCCTGACGCAATTCCAGCTCGATGCCGCTGACGGCGTAGTCGCCGACCTTGGGAAAACGGAACTCCAGATGCGCCGCAAACCATTCGGCTCGCACCGGATAACCGGCGGCATTCAGATCGACGATGACGTCGGCGAAATCCTGCTCGATAAAGTGCGGCAACAGGAATCGGTCGTGCAGTTCGGTGCCCCAACGCGCCAGTTTCGGCGGTGCATAAGGCTCGCGCCAGAACCGCGCCACCAACGCCCGCAGCAGCAACTGCTGAGCCAGGCTCATGCGTGCATGGGGCGGCATTTCAAAAGCTCGCAGTTCCAGCAAGCCGAGGCGTCCGGTGGCGCCATCCGGCGAATAGAGTTTGTCGATGCAGAACTCGGCGCGGTGGGTGTTGCCGGTCACGTCGATCAGCAAATTGCGCAACAAGCGATCCACCAGCCATGGCGGGCATTCTTCGCCCGGTTTCGGCATCTGTGCGAAGGCGATTTCCAGTTCATACAGCGAATCGTTGCGCGCTTCGTCCACCCGTGGGGCCTGGGATGTCGGGCCGATGAACAATCCGGAAAACAGGTAGGACAAGGACGGGTGGTTGTGCCAGTAGCTGATCAGGCTGCGCAGCAGATCGGGACGGCGCAGAAAAGGTGAGTCAGCCGGGGTCGCGCCACCCAGTACGAAATGGTTACCGCCGCCGGTGCCGGTGTGCCGGCCGTCGATCATGAATTTCTCGGTGGTCAGCCGGGTCTGGCGCGCCTCTTCGTAAAGAAACTCGGTGCGTTCCACCAACTCATCCCAAGTGGCGGACGGCTGGACGTTGACCTCGATCACACCCGGGTCCGGGGTAATGCGGAAGTTGCCAAGGCGCGGATCGCTCGGCGGCTCATAGCCTTCCAGCAGTACCGGGCAATGCAATTCCTCGGCGGTGGCTTCGATGGCGGCGACCAGTTCCAGGTAGTCCTCGGCCCGCTCCAGAGGCGGCATGAACAGGTACAACCGACCTTCGCGCGCTTCGGCGCAGAACGCGGTGCGGGTCAGCCAGTCGGCGGATTGGTCGATCTCGGGCACACGTTCGTCGGCCGTTTTCGGTTGAGCGTGATTCTGTAGCTGGTCGGTGTCCGGCAGCTCCGGGAAATCCTGATTCGGGTCCGTGGGGTGAATGAACGGGTACTCCGCGGCGTTCACCCAAGGCTGCGAACCGAGCGGCAAACGATAACCCAGTGGCGAATCCCCCGGCACCAACCGGCAGTGTTCCTCGCGCAGGTACCAGCGACCGCTCTGCCATTGATCGCCCTTGGCGGTGCGCGCCAGCGGCAGGACCTGACCGATCACCTTGTCCAGACCCTGGCTGAAGACTTTGCGCAGTCGCGCCCGCTCCAGAGGTTCTTCCAGACGTGAGTCTTCGGCGCTGACGTTCTGCGGCAACGCGCCTTCGCGCCATAGGTAATAGAAATTGTCTTCGTAGGCCGGAAACACGAAGCGCGTCGGAATCTTCAAGCGCTCGGCGACACTCGCCAGAAAGCGCCCGGCCAGTTCGCCATCGGCACCGTAGTCTTCCTGCTCGTCGGCGATCAGCGCGCTGTTGTGCCAGATAGGCACACCGTCGCGGCGCCAGTAGCAGTTCAGCGACCAGCGCGGCAGCTGCTCGCCGGGGTACCACTTGCCCTGACCGAAATGCACCAGACCCTTGGGCGCGTAATGCTTGCGCATGCGCTGGAACAGTTCGGCTGACAGCCGACGCTTGTCTGGCCCGAGCGCGGCGGTGTTCCACTCGGCGCCGTCCGGGTCATCGATGGAAACGAACGTCGGCTCGCCGCCCATGGTCAGGCGCACGTCGCCTTCGAGCAAGTCGGCATCGATCTGTCGGCCCAACGCCTGAATCGCCAGCCATTGGTCTTCGGTGTAGGGTTTGGTAACCCTTGGTGCTTCCCAAATCCGCTCCACGGACATGTCGTGGGTGAATTCGCACTCGCACGGTTCCACCAAGCCGCTGATCGGTGCCGCAGAGGACGGATCGGGACTGCACGCCAACGGAATGTGTCCTTCACCGGCAAACAACCCTGAGGTCGCGTCCAGGCCGATCCACCCGGCACCGGGCAAATAAACTTCGCACCAGGCGTGCAGGTCAGTGAAATCCACTTCGGTGCCCGAGGGGCCATCAAGGCTTTTCACGTCGGCGGTTAGCTGGATCAGGTAACCGGAAACGAATCGCGCCGCCAGGCCGAGATTGCGCAGCAACTGCACCAGCAACCACGCCGAGTCACGGCAGGAGCCGGAGGCCTGTTCGAGGGTGTATTCCGGGGTCTGTACCCCCGGCTCCATGCGAATCAGGTAGCTGATGTCTTCGCTCAAGCGCTGGTTGAGCGCGACGAGGAAATCCACGCTGGGCAACGGCGTGCGGTCAATGCCGTCCAGATAAGCCTTGAATGCCGGCGTCAAGGGCAAGGTTTCCAGATACGGCGCCAGCTCTTTGCGCTCATCCGCGGCGTAGGCGAAAGGGATCTTCTCGGCGTAGGGCTCGAGGAAGAAATCGAACGGATTGAACACCGCCATCTCGGCCAGCAGATCGACCTCGATCCGCAGTTCATCGGTTTTCTCCGGGAACACCAGCCGCGCCAGGTAATTGCCCTGGGGGTCCTGCTGCCAGTTGATGAAATGCTGCTCGGGCGAGACTTTCAGCGCATAGGACAGTATCCGCGTGCGGCTGTGGGCAGCCGGGCGCAGGCGAACGATCTGCGGACCGAGCTCGACGGCGCGGTCATAGCGGTAATGCGTGACGTGATGCAATGCGACATGTATCGACACGGCGGCCTCCTGCGAGCCAGGGCATGGACACAAAGCGCGCAAGACTTATGCCAGAGCGGCGGTCACTGCGCTTTATCAACAGACCCGGTGCAGTACAGCACCAAAACGGCGCCGTGGCTGCGGTTATGGTGCGAGGGCCGCACATATTTGTGGCGCACGTGTGAGGGGCGGGTGCTGAATCTACCCAATTAACGGGCTTTGTGCTTTGCAATAACAGCTTGGCGCAAGTGACGTACTTCAAGCAGCTTCTGGCGCATCTCGCGGTGACGCTTGCTGTTGAGCAACAATAGCGCCAGCAGTGGGAACAGCAACGTCACAGCATAAGCCAGGGGATGCACCTCATATGCAATGGTGGGCAATACCCCAAGAAAACAAAGGGCCAGAAGCACGACCAGAGGCCGCACCCATTGCGGACGACCGCGCGCGACCATGAAATGGCAGTGCACGACGATGAGGGTCAGCGCGATCCCCCCGAAAAAAGAGTACTTGGCGTTGTCAGCCAACGGAAGGTTTCGAAAATAGCTTTCGAAAAACAAAGGCACCGCAAAGACCAGGGTAAAAATTGACGCGAATATTGCCCCCATGAAGACCGGGAAATACTTCGATAGAAAACTGCGAATGCTGGGCAGCTCATTCATTGCTCAGCCTCCTCGTACAGGCCTACGGCAATGGTGCGGACATTCCCCGAAATTGCACTGCCGGTAAAACCGATAGCGGCGCCCAAGGCGTCTTTTATCTGAGTGACCGTTGCATGCTTGACCTCGGTGGGCGTGAAACGCTTGGGCAATTCACCCGACAACTGCTTCAACTTGATCATCTTCGACGTCAAGCGCGGGTCGTTGATGCTCAATAGTTCTTTGGTCAGTTTGGCACGTTCCTGTCGATTCAGACCCCTGAGCACTTCCCTGACACTTTTCCCGGTCGTGGCCTTATTCAGCCTGACCAGTTTGAGCGTTGTCAGCGTGGATGCGCCTACCCCGACCAAGGACGCAGCATCCAGCGCAATCATGGTGTACTGGTACCACTCTTCGCTGTCGAGCTCATCGTTACGGGCAGGGTTGACGATCTCATTGCGGGTCCGATAGCCGCTGGCAAAACACTGCACTGAGCTGGCAGCCGCAGCGGTATAACCGAGCGCAGCGACCACAGTACTTGCCCCTGCCGAAAACGGAATAGCCACGGAGCCACTGAGCACTACGATCCAGCCGATCACTGCACCCGCGCACGATAAGGTGGTGTTGACTGCCTCACCAACCAGGCGCGATTCGCGCGGATTGTCCTGCACCTGCTGGGCAAACTGAGCCGGCGCGATGTACTTCTGCGCCTCGCGCAAAATGATTCGCTTGGGCCGGACACTACAAATCGGCTTGAACTCACGCAGGGTCACCACGTTGAATTCGGCGTCGATGTACACCACGCCCGCGCCGACGATTCCGGGGGCGGCGTCGATGGCGGCGAACAGGCGCGGCAGGTTGATCTGGCTTTCGATGCGTTGACGGGCCATGAACTGGGAGCGGCTGTAGTCCATGCCGATACTGGCGAGCGGGTTGGTCATGCGGTTCATCCCTGGAAGTGCAGTCGGAGTTCCGATCCGGAACCGGTATTGATCAGGCGCGGGCAAGCCCGGCTCCCATACTTGATCGGCGTGGGACGCGCATTTTGTGCACCCTCACATCCAATGTGAGAGCGGCGGTGCAGCGATCCGACTTGTCCGCGCTGGCGATTTATCAGGCACCAACCTTAACAAACGAGTGTTACACCCGCCAGAACGCAAAACGCCAGCCCAAGGGCTGGCGTTTTATTAGCTGACTCTACGATTAACGCGGCACGACCGGCTTGCGCGCGGGCTTGGGCCCCTTGCCTTTGGCCGCGTCCTTGCGTTCCTTGGCCGCCTGCTGGTTGCGGGCGAATGCCGCCGCCTTGGCCTGTTCACGCTTGTCCCACGGGTTGCCGCCATCGCTGGCGCGCGGTGGCAGACCGGTGTGCTGGGTCAGGATCTTGGTGGTCTTTTCCCCCGCCACTTTATGGCTACCGGCCGGTGTCGAGTTCTTGCGACGAGCGCTCTGGTAGCTGTCGGTCGCTGGCTGATGCAACGGGATCAACTGGTTCTTGCCCGGCCCGATCAGGTCGGCACGGCCCATGCGGGTCAGCGCTTCACGCAGCATCGGCCAGCCTTTAGGGTCGTGATAACGCAGGAACGCCTTGTGCAGGCGACGCTGCTCTTCGCTCTTGACGATGGTCACGCCGTCGCTCTTGTAAGTGACTTTGCGCAACGGGTTCTTGCCCGAGTGGTACATCGCGGTGGCGGTGGCCATCGGCGACGGGTAGAACGCCTGCACCTGATCGGCGCGGAAGCCGTTGCCCTTGAGCCACAGGGCCAGGTTCATCATGTCTTCGTCGGTGGTGCCCGGGTGAGCGGCGATGAAATACGGAATCAGGTACTGCTCTTTCCCGGCTTCCTTGGTGTACTTCTCGAACATGCGCTTGAACTTGTCATAGCTGCCGATGCCCGGTTTCATCATCTGATTGAGCGGACCTTCCTCGGTGTGTTCCGGGGCGATCTTCAGGTAACCGCCGACGTGGTGGGTTACCAGTTCCTTGACGTACTCCGGCGACTCGACCGCGAGGTCGTAGCGCAGGCCAGAGGCAATCAGAATCTTCTTCACACCCGGCAAGGCACGGGCACTGCGATACAGCTGAATCAGCGACGAGTGGTCGGTGTTCAGGTTCGGGCAGATGCCGGGGAACACGCAGGACGGCTTGCGGCACGCGGATTCGATTTCCGGGGTTTTGCAAGCGATGCGGTACATGTTCGCGGTCGGGCCGCCGAGGTCGGAAATGACGCCGGTGAAGCCCGGGACCTTGTCGCGGATCTCTTCGATTTCGCGAATGATCGACTCTTCGGAGCGGTTCTGGATGATCCGGCCTTCGTGCTCGGTGATCGAGCAGAAGGTGCAGCCGCCGAAGCAGCCACGCATGATGTTCACCGAGAAACGGATCATTTCGTAGGCCGGGATCTTTTCCTTGCCATACGCCGGGTGCGGAACGCGCGCGTAAGGCATGCCGAACACGTAGTCCATTTCTTCGGTAGTCATCGGAATCGGCGGCGGATTGAACCAGACGTCTACCTCGCCGTGCTTCTGCACCAATGCACGGGCGTTGCCCGGGTTGGTTTCCAGGTGCAATACGCGGTTGGCGTGAGCGTAAAGCACCGCGTCGCCACGGACTTTCTCAACCGACGGCAGACGAATCACGGTCTTGTCGCGAGTCATCTTCGGGCTGGCCAGGATCTGCACGACTTTGGCTTCGCTCGGATCTTCAACCGGCCCTTTTTCCTGCTCGATGGCACAAGCGGCAGTGTCCTGGGTGTTGACGTACGGGTTGATGATCTTGTCGATCTTGCCCGGACGGTCGATGCGCGTGGAATCGACTTCGTACCAGCCTTGCGGCGTGTCACGGCGGATGAACGCGGTGCCGCGCACGTCGGTGATGTCTTCGATCTTGTGGCCATAGGACAGGCGCTGGGCGACTTCGACGATCGCACGCTCGGCGTTGCCGTAGAGCAGGATGTCGGCGCAGGCGTCGATCAGGATCGAGTTGCGCACCCGGTCCTGCCAGTAATCGTAGTGGGCGATGCGGCGCAGGGACGCTTCGATGCCACCGAGCACGATCGGCACGTGCTTGTAGGCTTCCTTGCAGCGCTGGCTGTAAACCAGACTCGCGCGGTCCGGACGCTTGCCCGCCAGGCCACCGGGGGTATAGGCGTCGTCGGAACGGATTTTCTTGTCGGCGGTGTAGCGGTTGATCATCGAATCCATGTTGCCGGCCGCGACGCCAAAAAACAGGTTCGGCTCGCCGAGCTTCATGAAGTCGTCTTTGGACTGCCAGTTCGGCTGCGCAATGATCCCGACGCGGAAGCCCTGGGCCTCCAGCAGCCGGCCGATGATCGCCATGCCGAACGACGGATGGTCGACGTAGGCATCACCGGTGACGATGATGATGTCGCAGGAATCCCAGCCGAGCTGATCCATCTCCTCCCTGCTCATCGGCAGGAATGGCGCTGGTCCGAAACATTCGGCCCAGTACTTGGGATAGTCAAATAACGGCTTGGCTGCTTGCATGTCGATAACCGGTGTTGGCTTTCATTGAATTTCGCGGGCGCGGAATATAGCACAAATTTTGACCAATTCCGACGGCTATGGTCGGAAATCGGTGGCCCGCGAAGAGGCCCGAACAGGCGCTAAATAACTTATTCGTCGTCGTCGAAGTTATAGCTACCCGGCGCCAGGTTCTCGAATCGGGTGTATTTGCCGATGAAGGCCAGGCGGATAAAGCCGATCGGGCCGTTCCGCTGCTTGCCGATGATGATTTCGGCAATGCCTTTGTGTTCGGTTTCCGGGTGATACACCTCGTCGCGGTAAACGAACATGATCACGTCGGCGTCCTGCTCGATCGCTCCCGATTCGCGCAAGTCGGAGTTCACCGGGCGCTTGTTCGGGCGTTGTTCCAGGGATCGGTTGAGCTGGGACAGTGCCACCACCGGGCAGTTGAATTCCTTGGCCAGGGCTTTCAGGGACCGGGAGATCTCAGAAATCTCGTTGGTCCGGTTGTCGCCGCTGGAGCCCGGGATCTGCATCAGTTGCAGGTAGTCGATCATGATCAGACCGATGTCACCGTGCTCACGCACCAGACGACGAGTCCGGGCGCGCATTTCCGAGGGGCTGATACCCGCCGTGTCATCGATGAACAGCTTGCGATCGTTGAGCAGGTTGACCGCCGACGTCAGGCGCGGCCAATCGTCGTCTTCCAGCTGACCGGAACGCACCTTGGTCTGGTCGATACGACCCAGGGACGAGAGCATACGCATGATCAGCGATTCGCCTGGCATCTCCAGCGAGTAAACCAGAACGGCCTTCTCGCTGCGCAACACGGCGTTCTCCACCAGGTTCATCGCAAAGGTGGTTTTACCCATCGACGGACGGCCGGCGACAATGATCAAGTCGGCCGGCTGCAGGCCGCTGGTCTTCTCGTCGAGGTCGGTGTACCCGGTGGAGAGCCCGGTAATGGCGTTATCGGTATTGAACAGCGTGTCGATACGGTCGATGGCCTTGGTCAGCAGGTCGTTGACACTCACCGGGCCACCGGTTTTCGGCCGGGCCTCGGCGATCTGGAAGATCTGCCGTTCGGCTTCATCGAGGATTTCTTCGGCGGTACGGCCTTCGGGGTTGAACGCGCTGTCGGCGATTTCGGTACTGATGCCGATCAGTTGGCGCAGGGTCGCGCGCTGACGAACGATCTGCGCATAAGCC
The DNA here is from genome assembly GCF_017114915.1 of Pseudomonas frederiksbergensis. GTDB lineage: Bacteria > Pseudomonadota > Gammaproteobacteria > Pseudomonadales > Pseudomonadaceae > Aquipseudomonas > Aquipseudomonas frederiksbergensis_I. The sequence goes on along the minus strand of NZ_JAAUOE010000005.1, from coordinate 100,559 downwards.
TTGATGTTGGCGACCGACGGCGTGTTTTTCGCCAGTTCGCCCAGGTAACCCAGGCCACCGACCTGGGACGTCTGGCCTTCCTTGTCCAGTTGCTCGGACAGGGTCACGACGTCGATCGGCATGTTCTGATCGGCCAGTTTGGCGATCGCACGGAAAATCAGGCGGTGGTCATGCCGATAGAAATCGCCGTCGGAGACTTGATCGAGCACGCGTTCCCAGGCGTTGTTGTCCAGCATCAGGCCACCGAGCACGGCCTGTTCGGCCTCGATGGAGTGCGGCGGCACCTTCAGGGCGGCGGTTTGCAGATCGTATTGCTCGGGAGCGGAGATATCGTTCATGGCCACTTGTGTTTTGGGTGATGAAAAGCAGGGGTTCAGAAAGACAAAGGGCACGACCTGTAAACAGGATCGTGCCCGATGTTACCGGCAAGCACCCGAGGGTGCCAGCCGACAAGTGCTGCTTAAGCTGCTACCACGACAACGCGTACGGTGGCTTCAACTTCGGCGTGCAGGTGCACAGCCACGTCGAATTCACCCACGTTGCGGATGGTGCCGTTCGGCAGACGAACTTCGCTTTTCGCAACTTCAACGCCGGAGGCGGTCAGTGCGTCAGCGATATCGTGAGTACCGATCGAACCGAACAGCTTGCCTTCGTCACCGGCGGTGGCAGTGATGGTCACTTCCAGCTCAGCCAGTTGGGCAGCGCGGCTTTCAGCCGATGCTTTACGGTCAGCAGCTGCTTTTTCCAGCTCAGCACGACGCTCTTCGAACGCAGCCAGGTTGGCAGCGGTCGCAGCGGTGGCTTTGCCGAAAGGCAGCAGGTAGTTACGGCCGTAACCGGCCTTAACGTTTACTTTGTCGCCCAGGTTGCCCAGGTTGGCGATTTTTTCCAGAAGGATCAGTTGCATGTGGAAATCCTCTTAACTTTTAACCTTCACCGTTCGCGTTATCGGCGTCTTTCGACACATGACGACCGCGAAAATCAATCAGGCTGTCGACAATGGCCAGAACCACGAGCAACGGATAGATCAGCTGCATGAACAGCAACAGCGTCACGTACAACCCCACCAGCCAGAAACCGGCCAGTCGCTTTTGCGCCACCAGCCCGTGAATCAGGGCCAGCCCGGCGAACACCAGCGGTACACTGCACAACGGCGTCAACATGGCCATCTGCGCGCCCAGATTGGGGCCCAGAAGCATCAACGCCAGCAGCAACATCGCCGGTCCCAGCGGGATCCGGATGGCGCGAAACTCGCGACCAAAACCACCCGGGTTGTACAACAACGCCTGCCAGTAGCGCCCGACAATCAGGCTCAGCACACTGACGATTTGCAACAAGGCCGCAATCAGGCCGGTCAGGACCGGTGCAATCAGGGACGCAAAGCGCGCTTGCTCGTCTACCGACAACTGCTGGTAGACATCACCGAGTAGCGACGGCATGACTTTTATCAACGCCTGCGCCAGCATCTCGATCTGGGGCGCAAAAACCGCCCCCAGCACCCCTGAAAACACCAGCCCCATCGCTATGCTGACCAGCAGCACGCGGTTCCAGGACTCGCTTGCGCGCAAAACCAACGCAAGGCTCGAAGACCCCAGCAGCACCAGAAGTGCCCGTGGGTCGTCGAAGAAAAGCCACCAGATCAACGCCGGCAGCAGTCCCAGAGCAAGTACGCCAACGGCGTCCTTCAATCCGCGCCGCAAGAGCACAAGGCATCCGGCGGCAGCACCCAACCAATACAACAACGGCAATGTTGCGCATCCGGCCACTACCAGAGTGGCCTGCATACGGCCGCGCATGATGAACTCAGCTAAGGCGCGCATGCATTCAATCCTTTGCTACGTGTCGACTGCCCGGTCTCAGCGGCCGTGGCTGTCGGTGTAGGCCAGCAGGGCCAGGAAGCGGGCGCGCTTGATAGCGGTGGCCAGCTGACGCTGATAACGAGCTTTGGTACCGGTGATGCGGCTTGGAACGATTTTGCCGGTCTCGGATACATAAGCTTTCAGAGTGTTGAGATCTTTGTAATCGATCTCTTTCACGTCTTCAGCGGTGAAGCGGCAGAATTTACGACGACGGAAGAAACGTGCCATGTAATTGGCTCCTCAAAAGGTCCGTGGATTACTCGTCAGCGTTATCGCTGTTGTCGCTGTCATCACTGTCAACGCCTTCAGCGTCGGAGTGCTCAGGACGGTCGCGACGCTCACGGCGCTCACTGCGGTTTTCTTCAGCCTTGAGCATCTCGGATTGGCCGGTAACGGCTTCGTCGCGACGGATGACCAGGTTACGGATCACTGCATCGTTGTAGCGGAAGTTGTCTTCCAGCTCGGCCAGAGCCTTGCCAGTGCACTCAACGTTCAGCATCACGTAGTGAGCCTTGTGAACATTGTTGATTGCGTAGGCCAGTTGACGACGGCCCCAATCTTCCAGACGGTGGATTTTGCCGCCGTCTTCTTCGATCAGCTTGGTGTAACGCTCAACCATGCCGCCGACTTGCTCGCTTTGATCCGGGTGGACCAAAAAGATGATTTCGTAATGACGCATGAATGCTCCTTACGGGTTGTAGCCTGCCGCTCAAAAGCGGTCAGACAAGGAGTGAATGACACTTATGGACTTGCTTGCGATAGACACATGCGTGCCTGCCGTCACAGCAAGGGGCGCAATTGTAGAGAAGGGTCGAGAGAGGTGCAAGGCAATTGGTGATTATTTGAACAACCACCACATCATCCCTGTAGGAGCGAGGCTTGCCCGTGATCGGAGCTCCGCGATCTTTCAGGAATACCGCGTTATCGTTCTTCGCGGGCGAGCCTCGCTCCTACAGAAGCAAGGCTGCCGCGATGAATCAGGACTTTTTGGCGGTCCCGGCGGCTTTGACGCCGCGCTGGCGCAGCGCTTCGAACAGGCAGACGCCGGTGGCGACGGACACGTTGAGGCTGCTGACACTGCCGGCCATCGGCAGGCGTACCAGATAATCGCAAAGATCACGAGTCAGGCGACGCATGCCACTACCCTCCGCCCCCATGATCAAAATGGTCGGACCGGTCAGATCCTGCTGATACAGATCCTGCTCAGCCTCACCCGCCGTACCGACGACCCACAAGCCGCGCTGCTTGAGTTTTTCCAGGGTGCGCGCCAGGTTGGTCACCGCAACCAACGGAATCACTTCCGCCGCGCCACAGGCCACTTTGCGCACCGTCGGGGTCAGGGTCGCTGACTTGTCCTTCGGCACAATCACCGCCAGCGCGCCGGCCGCATCGGCCGAACGCAGGCAAGCACCGAGGTTGTGCGGATCGGTCACGCCATCGAGCACCAGCAGCAACGGTGCGCCTTCGGTGCGATCGAGCAACTCGTCGAGCATTGCCTCGCCCCAGACCTGACTCGGGCTCACGTCCGCCACCACACCCTGGTGCACGCCTTCGACCCAGGCGTCCATTTCGCGACGCTCGGCCTGACCGACGGCCACGCGATTTTCGGCAGCGAGCTCGATCAGCGTCTGGACCCGCGGATCACTGCGCCCTTCAGCCAGCCAGATCTGCTTGACGCGTTTCGGGTGGTGACGCAGCAATGCTTCTACCGCATGCACGCCGTAGATCTTTTCCAACTGACTCATGACTTGGCCTTAGGTTTACGCGCCCCGCCGCTTCTGGCGGCCGGAGCGGAGCCCGCTTTTGGCGGGCCTTTACGATGTTTGCTTGGTTTTGCTGGCTTGCCGCCGGAGGCCTTGTCAGGCGCCGACCGCCCGGTCTTTCCCCCAGACGCCGCTTTACCGCCGCTTTTCGCTTCAGCCAGCAACGCCTGTTTCATTTCGCGACTTTTGCGCAGCTCGGCATTTTTTGCCGCCGCATCGCTCGGGCGATAGGCTTCGACGGCCTTTTCCTTGGCAGGACGACGACCGGTTTTCGCTGGTGCCGGCTCGGCAGCTGCTTTTGTAGAAGGCGCGGCAGGAGTAGCGGCTTCAGTACCACGCTTCTTGCGACCGATCGGTGCGCTGATGGTTTTTTCGGCCATCTCGAAGTCGATCTTGCGCTCGTCGAGGTCGACGCGCATCACGCGCACCTCAACGGTGTCGCCAAGACGGAAACTGCGACCGGTACGCTCACCAGCGAGGCGGTGGTGCACAGGGTCGAAGTGGTAGTAATCGCCCGGCAGCGCGGTGACGTGCACCAGGCCTTCGACGTAAATATCGGTCAGTTCGACGAACAGGCCAAAACCGGTCACGGCGGTGATCACACCCGGGAACGATTCGCCCACGCGGTCTTTCATGAACTCGCACTTGAGCCAGTTCACCACGTCGCGGGTGGCTTCGTCGGCACGGCGTTCGCTCATCGAGCACTGCTCGCCGAGCTGCTCCAGGATCGCTTCGTCGTACGGATAGATCCGCGCCTTCGGAATGGTCATCGCGCCGGCACGGCGAACGTGCGGGGTGTCCATTTTCGAATGGATGACGCTGCGAATCGCCCGGTGCGTGAGCAAGTCCGGGTAGCGGCGAATCGGCGAAGTGAAGTGGGTATAGGCTTCGTAATTCAGGCCGAAGTGACCCTGGTTATCGGCGCTGTACACCGCCTGACTCAACGAACGCAGCATGACGGTCTGGATCAGGTGGAAATCCGGACGGTCCTTGATGCCTGCCAGCAAAGCCTGGTAATCCTTCGGCGACGGGCCGTCCTTGCCTTTGTGCAGGGACAGGCCGAGCTCGCCGAGGAAGGCGCGCAGTTTTTCCAGACGCTCCGGTGGCGGGCCGTCGTGGACGCGATACAGCGCCGGGATTTCGTGCTTTTTCAGGAATTCGGCGGTAGCTACGTTGGCCGCCAGCATGCATTCCTCGATCAGCTTGTGGGCGTCGTTGCGAACGGTCGGACGGATTTCGGCAATCTTGCGCTCGGAACCGAAGATGATCCGCGTTTCCTGGGTTTCGAAATCGATCGCGCCGCGCACGTGACGGGCCGCCAGCAGAACCTTGTACAGCGAGTACAGTTGCTTGAGGTGCGGCAGGACGTCGGTGTATTCACCACGCAACTGACGCGCCTCGGTGATTTTCGGCGTTTCCAGCATGGTGCTGACCTTGTTGTAGGTCAGGCGGGCATGGGAGTGAATCACCGCTTCGTAGAAGCAGTAGTCGGTCATCTCGCCGGTTTTGGAGATGGTCATCTCGCAGACCATGGCCAGGCGATCGACGTGCGGATTCAGCGAGCACAGGCCGTTGGACAATTGCTCAGGCAGCATCGGCACGACACGCTCGGGGAAGTACACCGAGTTGCCGCGAACCTGGGATTCGTTATCCAGCGCCGAACCGATTTTCACGTAGCTGGAAACGTCGGCGATCGCCACGTACAACTTCCAGCCACCGGAGAACAGGCGCAACTTGCCCGGTTTGGCTTCGCAGTAGACCGCATCATCGAAGTCGCGCGCATCTTCGCCGTCGATGGTCACGAACGGCAGATGGCGCAGGTCGATGCGCTTCTCTTTGTCCTTCTCTTCGACTTCCGGCTTGAGCTTGGCGGCTTCTTTCAAGACTGCTTCAGGCCAGACGTGCGGAATATCGTAAGTGCGCAGGGCGACATCGATTTCCATGCCCGGCGCCATGTAGTTGCCCACGACTTCGACCACATCGCCTTGCGGCTGGAAGCGTGGCGTCGGCCAGTGAGTGATTTTCACTTCGACGAACTGGCCGATCTGCGCGTTGGCGTTGCGGCCCGGTGTCACCAGCACTTCTTGCTGGATCTTCGGATTGTCCGCGACGACGAAGCCGATACCGCCCTCTTCGAAGTAGCGACCGACGATGCTCTCGTGGGCACGGGACACCACTTCGACGATCATGCCTTCGCGACGACCGCGACGGTCGAGACCGGAAACACGCGCCAGGGCACGGTCGCCATCGAACACCAGGCGCATTTGCGCCGGGCTCATGAACAGGTCGTCGCTGCCATCGTCCGGGACCAGGAAGCCGAAGCCGTCACGGTGACCGCTGATGCGGCCCAGGATCAGGTCGAGCTTGTCCACCGGCGCATAGGTGCCGCGACGGGTATAGATGAGTTGAGCGTCGCGCTCCATGGCGCGCAGGCGGCGGCGCAGGGCTTCGATCTGGTCTTCTGTGGTCAGACCAAACTCTTCGACCAGTTGCTCGCGGGCAGCAGGCGAACCCCGGTCAGCAAGGTGCTGAAGGATCAGTTCGCGGCTGGGAATAGGGTTTTCATATTTTTCCGCTTCACGAGCGGCCTCGGGATCGAGGGACTGCCAATCGGCCATTAGAGAGTTTTCACCTTGTCTATATGCGGGTTAGTTTGGCATAGGCGTAATGAAACGGGAAATTTCAGGCTGTGACGGCCCATCTAAAGCCCTATATCGACACCGCAAAGCTGATTTGAATGCCGCCGGTAAAATTTTCCAGGTTTTTTTGATGACAGGGGTTTACAGTTAAAAAGACGCTCCGTATAGTGCGCGCCATCGACAACGCAGACGCGCTGCCGATACTGCCCAGATGGTGAAATTGGTAGACACGCCAGCTTCAGGTGCTGGTGACCTTACGGTCGTGGAAGTTCGAGTCTTCTTCTGGGCACCAATTTCGAGCTTGAGATTAGTTCAATTTCAAGACTCACACAAAACCCGCGAAAGCGGGTTTTTGCATTTCAGACATCTGATTCATTGCATCCCAAGCATTTGATTTATTAAATCTAAATCAGGGGTTTACAGATCAAAACGCGCTCCGTATAGTGCGCCACATCAACAGCGGCAACGCTGAAGATGCTGCCCAGATGGTGAAATTGGTAGACACGCCAGCTTCAGGTGCTGGTGACCTTACGGTCGTGGAAGTTCGAGTCTTCTTCTGGGCACCAATTCAAATTCAAGATCACGGTCTTGAATTTCACAGAAACCCGCGAAAGCGGGTTTTTGCGTTTTGTGGCGAGCAAGCCCATCAAGCCCTGAACTGCCCCAGGCTCGCCTTCAACTGCGCCGCCAACCCATCCAGCACCTTGCCACTGGCCGTTGTTTCCACCACCGCCTGAGCGGCTTTTTCAGCTTGAGCATGGATCGTCTCAACCCGCCCACGCACTGCCTGCGCACCTTGCGCCTGATGCGCCGCGGCCTGGGTCGCCAGACCGATCGCCGCATGCACCTGCTCGACCGACGCCTGCACCGACTGCTGCAACCGCGCGCTGTCGCGCAGCACCAGCAGGCCTTCGCTGGCCTGACGCCCCGCCTGCCCAATGGCCGCGACAGCCTCGCGTGCACCTTGCTGCAACGCAACGATGTGCGCCTGAATATCGCCGGTGGAACTCTGGGTCTTGCTTGCCAGCGCCCGCACCTCATCCGCCACCACGGCAAACCCGCGACCGGTCTCCCCGGCGCGCGCCGCCTCAATGGCCGCGTTCAACGCCAGCAAGTTGGTTTGCTCGGCAATCCCGTGAATCACCGTCAGCACCACTTCAATCTGCTCACTCTGCTGCGCCAGACGCTCGATGACTTTCGCCCCAGTGTCGACTTGCCCAGCCAACGCCTCGATGAGACTGCCGACTTTCGCCGAAGTCCGGGTGTTCTCATCCGTGGCCTGACGAATGTCCACCACCTGCTGCAAAGCGGCCTGCATGGCGTGGCTTTCAGACTGGGCCTCGTCAGCCATTTGTGACAACGCACGCAAGCTTTCGGCCACTTCATCGCGCTGCATGCCAGCCGCCGCGTCGGCACCGGCATTGCGCAGGCTCATGGCACCGATTTCCACACCGGTACGCTGGGCTACATCGCCCGCCTCACGCACGATTGGCTGCAACTTATCCACAAAGCGATTGACCGCCGAGGCCATGTCGCCGATTTCATCCTGGCTGCTGATCTGCACGCGCTTGGTCAGGTCACCCTCGCCCGCCGCCAAGTCATCCATCGCAGCTATGAGCATTTTCAGGCGATTGACTACTCGACGCCCCAGCACCACTGCCAGCAACAGCAGCACACTGAAGCCCACCACTGCCAGCCCCATGCCAATGCGCCAGCGCAAAGTTCCTGCCGCTTCCTGCACGGTAGTGGTGGTATTGGCTTTCATTTCAGAGGCGGTGGACTGCGCCGACTGCAGACGCCCGCGCATCGCTGTTGCGCTGTCAGCTGCCGCGCCCTTGAGGCTGTCACCCACCAATTGATCGCCGCTGGCGATCAGCGCCGAGAAGCGCTTGTCCAGCGCTGCCAGATCGGTTTCCACGGAGGCAGTCGAGACCCCCATCAAGACCTTGCCGATCTCCACCCCATTGGGGCTGATTGAGGCTTCGAGATAGTAGACCGAGGAATCGCTCTTCGCCGCATCCAACACCTTGTCCAACGCACGCTCGCCCTGGCCTTTCTCCAGAAGCGCCTTGTTGATCGGATTATCCCGATTGAGGTAGCGCGTCAGGTGCTGGCCCGTGGCGTCGTCATAGACCACGAACAACACGTTGGGATTGCGCTGGGCGCGGCGAGCGAATTCAGACAAGGTAGGAATGTCGCTGTCCCACATGGCGCGGGGTGCGACCGAGGCCAGAAGCTGCGCCATGTCGCTGGCCGACTCCTTCAGGTCCTTCTCCAGCGTCGCACGCAACTGTGCCTGCTCGTCCTTCAGACGCGAAGACAGTCCGGCGGTCAGGCGCTGACGGGTACTGGAGGACAGGTTATCCAGGCTCGACGTGACTTCACGCCCCGCCTGCTCAAGCTCACCGGAGAGTTTTTGACTATCGGCATCCAGCCGCACACCCAGATCGGCCTCCAGCGCAGTCACCGTGCTCCGGGTCAGAGCGACAGCCACCAGCACCTGCACCAAAAGGGCGATACCAAGGGTAACGAACACAGGCCGCAAGAGACGGCTTTGTAACAGTGAGAGAACGGCCGACACAGAAAATCCCTCTACTTAAACGCCATTAAATTGATGGCACTCTGAAGGAGATATTCACAGCAAAGGTCATGCCGTCCAACAGGCATAAACGACAAAGGGTCCAATTAAGGACCCTTTGTGTTTTACATCAATGACTTATTAAGCGAACGGATGACGCAGAACGATGGTTTCGTTGCGGTCCGGACCCGTCGAAATAATGTCAATCGGCGCGCCGACCAGCTCTTCGATGCGTTTGATGTAGTTGCGCGCAGCCTGAGGCAGCTCTTCCAGGGTCTTGGCACCCAGGGTCGATTCGCTCCAGCCCGGCATTTGCTCGTACACCGGCTCCAGGCCGATGTAGCTATCGGCGTCGGTCGGTGCATCGATCACTGCGCCGTCCTGATTCTGGTAACCCACGCAGATGTTGATGGTTTCCAGGCCGTCCAGCACGTCCAGCTTGGTCAGGCACAGGCCCGAGATGCTGTTCACATCGATAGCGCGACGCAGGATGACGGCGTCGAACCAACCGCAACGACGGGCACGACCAGTAGTGGCGCCGAACTCATGACCACGCTTGGCCAGGAACGCACCGACGTCATCGAACAGCTCAGTCGGGAACGGACCCGAACCCACGCGGGTGGTGTAGGCCTTGGTGATGCCGAGGATGTAGTCCAGGAACATCGGACCCACGCCCGAACCGGTGGCGATGCCGCCAGCGGTGGTGTTGGAGCTGGTGACGTACGGGTAGGTACCGTGGTCGATGTCCAGCAGGGAGCCCTGGGCGCCTTCGAACATGATGTCCTTGCCGGCACGACGCAGGTTGTGCAGCTCTGCGGTGACGTCGAGCATCATCGGCTTGAGCAGCTCGGCGTATTCCATGCACTCGTCGAGTGTCTTCTGGAAGTCGATCGCTGGCTCTTTGTAGTAATTGACCAGCACGAAGTTGTGGTAATCCAGCAACTCGCCCAGCTTGGCGGCGAAACGCTCGCGGTGGAACAGGTCACCGATGCGCAGACCGCGACGGGCCACCTTGTCTTCGTAAGCCGGGCCGATACCGCGACCGGTGGTGCCGATCTTCAGCTCGCCACGGGCCTTTTCACGGGCCTGGTCCAGCGCTACGTGGTAGGACAGGATCAGTGGGCAGGACGGGCTGATGCGCAGACGCTCGCGCACCGGTACGCCTTTTTCTTCCAGCTTGTTGATTTCCCGCAGCAGGGCGTCGGGTGCAACCACCACGCCGTTACCGATCAGGCACTGCACGCCTTCGCGCAGCACGCCCGACGGGATCAGGTGCAAGACGGTTTTTTCGCCGTCGATCACCAGGGTGTGGCCAGCGTTGTGGCCACCTTGGTAGCGCACTACGGCGGCGGCATGTTCGGTCAGCAGATCAACGATCTTGCCTTTGCCCTCATCACCCCATTGGGTGCCCAGGACTACGACATTCTTACCCATAACACTTGTCCTCATTCGCGCAAACTTGGTGCCGGCGGCGGCCGGCAGGAAAACTCAAGAAGCCAGTGGCGATACTTGCCAAAGCCCGTTCTGCTGAATCAATTGCCGGTCGCAGTCCGCTTCACGGGCGGCGGCCAAAGGTTGCCCAGGCAATGCCTGAACAACACGCTGACCCTCACTGCGCAACTGGCAAACCTGCTGCCAGAGTGCTGCATCCGTACTGTCAGGCATCCAGATACCGCCAGACGGTAACTCGATCTCAGCACGCCCCAGGGTCACCAGGGTTTTCAAATCGGTAGAGAAACCGGTCGCCGGACGGGCGCGACCGAAGTCGGCGCCAATATCGTCGTAACGACCACCCTGAGCGATGGACTGACCGACGCCAGGCACGAACACGGCGAACACCACACCGGTGTGGTAGTGGTAACCGCGCAGTTCGCCCAAGTCGAAGTACAGCGGTAATTCCGGGAACCGCGTGGACAGACGCTCGGCAATCGCCAGCAAATCGTCCAGGGCCGCCAGCACGGGCGCCGGCGCATTGGCCAGGCGCTCGCGAGCAGCACTCAACACTTCACGACCGCCACACAGGTCGACCAGCGCCCGCAACATGCCCGACAGATCGGCAGGCAGGCCTTCGGTCAAGGTAATGACCTCGTCGATCGCTTTACGTTGCAACGCATCGAACAACTGCTGCTCGACTTCGCCAGACAAGCCGGCGGCGCGGGCCAGGCCGCGGTAGATGCCGACATGCCCGAGGTCCATGTGCACATCCGGCACATCGGCCAGTTGCAGCATGGCCAGCATCAGGCTGATGACTTCCACGTCGCTGCTCGGGCTGGCATCGCCATACAACTCGGCGCCCAGTTGAATGGGGCTGCGCGAGGACGACAAGGCGCGCGGCTGAGCATGCAGCACGCTACCTGCATAGCACAGACGGCTCGGACCTTCGTGACGCAGGGTGTGTGCATCGATGCGCGCCACTTGCGGCGTGATGTCGGCACGGAAACCCATCTGTCGGCCCGATTGCGGGTCGATGACCTTGAAGGTACGCAGATCGAGGTCCGAGCCCGCGCCGGTCAGCAGGGATTCCAGGTACTCGATATGGGGGGTCACGACAAACTCGTAACCCCAGCTCTGGAACAGATCCAACACCTGACGACGCGCAACTTCAATGCGCGCCGCTTCCGGTGGCAATACTTCTTCGATGCCATCTGGCAGCAGCCAGCGGTCTACCGTTGCCATAACGCCATTCCCCTATGGTCCGGGCAGCAAGCCCTCGGGCGAGCCTTGAGTGAAGCAGAAAATGATCGGCTCATGCACACAAACCACGCGCATGAACAACGGGGCGAAAAGCCTGAAACCGGCTTCGCCAACCACTTTCCTCGAAAAACCTGTCGAGTCATTCAACTCGGGGCGCCTGCATAAAAACAGCAATCAAACATGCAGACGCAAAAAAGCCGGGAATTTCCCGGCTGCCGCATCATACACACGTTTTCCCAAAGGATCACCCCGCCCGAGGCTTTAGCCGCCAGGCGGGGATGATTCAGGTTAACGTCGTATCAAGGCTTGGCTTTTTCCAGGTAACGGAAGAAGTCGCTGCCCGGGTCCAGGACCATGACGTCGGATTTGTTCGCGAAGCTTTCACGGTAGGCACGCAGGCTACGGTAGAACGCGTAGAACTCCTGATCCTGGCCGTATGCCTTGGAGTAGATCGCCGCTGCCTGGGCATCACCGTCACCGCGAACCTCTTCGGATTCACGATAGGCTTCAGCCAGCAGCACGCGGCGCTGACGATCGGCGTCGGCACGGATGCCTTCGGCCAGCTCGTTACCCTTGGCGCGGTGCTCGCGGGCTTCACGCTCACGCTCGGTGCTCATACGTTCGAATACGCTGCGGTTCACTTCCTTCGGCAAGTCGATGGCTTTGACCCGCACATCAACGACTTCGATGCCCAGCTCTTTTTCAGCCATCTTGTTCAGCGAAGCGGTGATATCTGCCATCAGCGCATCCCGTTCACCGGACACTACTTCGTGCAGGGTGCGTTTACCGAACTGGTCACGCAGGCCCGACTCCAGACGACGGGAAAGTCGCTCGTCGGCAATCTGCTTGAGGCCGGAAGTCGCGGTGTAGAAGCGCTCGGCATCTTTCACGCGCCACTTGGCGTAGGCATCGACCATCACGGCTTTCTTTTCCAGCGTCAGGAAGCGTTGCGTCGGTGCATCCAGCGTCATCAGGCGTGCGTCGAATTTGCGCACCTTGTTCACGTAAGGCACTTTCACATGCAGGCCCGGCTGAACATCGGTCTGGACCACGCGACCGAACTGCAGCAACACCGCGCGCTCGGTCTGAGCCACGATGTAGAAGCAGTTCCAGGCAACGATCGCCACGACAACGCCGACAATAAGGGCGATCAGCGATTTATTGCTCATCAGCGACTCTCCCTGGTACGTGCCTGCTGTTGCTGCTGATCAGCTGCCGCACGAGCACTCACTTCATTGCTGCTGGCTGCCGCGCCGGTCACCGGAGCGCCGGGGCTGCGACCACTGTCGATCATCTTGTCCAGCGGCAAGTACAGCAGATTGTTCTGGCCTTCCTTGTTGCCGGTCACGAGAACCTTGCTGGTGTTGCTGAAGATTTCCTGCATGGTGTCCAGATACAGACGCTGGCGGGTGACTTCAGGCGCCTTGCGATACTCGGCCACCAGTTTGGTGAAGCGGTCGGCCTCACCCTTGGCGCGGGAGACGGTCTCGTCGCGATAACCGTTGGCATCCTCGAGGATGCGCTGGGCCTGACCACGGGCTTCCGGCACGACGCCGTTGGCGTAGGTTTCAGCCTGGTTGCGCGAACGCTGCTCGTCTTCACGGGCGCGGATCACGTCATCGAAGGCCTCTTGAACTTCACGCGGTGCAGCTGCGCTCTGTACGTTGACCTGGGTGACGGTGATACCGGTGCGATAGGTATCGAGGAAACGTTGCAAACGCTCCTTGATTTCGCTGGCCATCAATTCACGACCTTCGGTCAGCACCTGGTCCATGGCGGTAGAACCCACCACGTGACGCAAGGCACTTTCAGTCGCGTGCTGCAGGCTGATTTCCGGCTGATCGACGTTCAGCACGAAGTCCTGCAGGTTGCTGATCTTGTACTGCACGGTCAGCGGCACTTCGACGATATTTTCGTCTTCAGTGAGCATTTGACCCTGCTTGGTATAGGCACGCTCACGCGTGACGTTTTCCATGTACTTGCGATCGATCGGCGGGAAATAGATGTTCAGACCCGGGCCGACGGTTTCATAGTATTTGCCGAAGCGCAGCACCACGGCCTGCTCCTGCTCGTCTACCACGTAGACCGCGCTGTACAGCCACACGGCCGCCAGCACGAAAAGGCCGATGCCGAGCAGGCCGCCAAAGCCGCCACTCTTGCCCGGACCACCGCCCTCGTCACTGCGTTTCTTGCCACCACCGAACAACCCGTTCAGGCTTTCCTGCAGCTTTCGGAAGGCCTCGTCGAGATCCGGTGGCCCCTTGCGGTCGCCGTTATTACGGCGCTTGCCACCCCAAGGATCCTGATTATTCGAGTTGCCACCCGGCTCATTCCAAGCCATAGCGCTCTCCATCTGATAAAGCAAAGACGCACCCACGGCGCGCCGACCAATGCTACAGAATGCCTGTCACCGCGGCACAACCGCTTTCTCAGGCTTTTATTGCAAAGTGTGTTGCTCGATGAATTCCATCGGTTGCAGACCTTCGCGACTCACGAGTCGATTCAATTCGATCCGTGGCAAGCGAACGGCCAGCAGGCTGATGCCTTCTTCGTCATGTTCTTCTTTTTGCACCGCACCGAGTTCGAAAAACTGCGCACGCAGTCGAGCAAAACGTTGTGGCAAGCGCAAGGTGCCAACGAACAAATCACTGCCCAACAGTTCCGCCACAGCCTGCTTGAGCAGGTCCAGGCCGGTACCGTCCTTGGCCGACAACCAGACCCGCTGCGGCTTGCCATCGGCATCGCGTTGGATCTGCGGTTCAACACCCTCGAGCAAATCGAGTTTGTTGTATACCTCAAGGATCGGCAAGTCTTGTGCGCCGATCTCCCCGAGCACCACCATGACCTGTTCAATCTGAGCCATCCGATCAGGCTCATGCGCATCGATCACGTGCAGCAGCAGGTCGGAGTTGCTCGACTCTTCGAGCGTAGCCCGAAATGCCTCGACCAGTTTGTGCGGCAGGTGGCGAATGAAGCCCACGGTGTCAGCCAGCACGATCGGCCCGAGGTCATCGAGTTCGAGTCGGCGCAAGGTCGGGTCGAGGGTCGCGAATAACTGGTTGGCGGCGAAGACGTCGGAATCGGTGACCGAGTTGAACAGCGTCGATTTGCCGGCGTTGGTATAACCCACCAGTGAAACCGTCGGAATGTCAGCACGTTTACGCCCGCGACGAGACTGCTCACGCTGGCTACGAACCTTTTCCAGGCGCCCCTTGATCTGCCGCAGGCGAATCCGCAACAGGCGCCGGTCGGTTTCCAGCTGGGTTTCACCCGGGCCGCGCAGACCGATACCGCCCTTCTGCCGCTCAAGGTGAGTCCAGCCGCGAACCAGTCGCGTACTCATGTACTCAAGCTGGGCCAGTTCGACCTGGAGCTTGCCTTCATGGGTGCGGGCGCGTTGGGCGAAGATATCGAGAATCAACCCCGTGCGGTCGATCACGCGACACTCGAAAATACGTTCGAGGTTACGCTCCTGACTGGGCGTGAGGATGTGATTGAAAATCACCAGATCGACCTGTTCGGCTTTGACCAGGTCGCGTAATTCTTCGACCTTGCCGCTGCTGATCAGAGTTTTGGCGGTTGGCCGATGACGCGGCACGTTAAAAAACGCGACGGTCTCGGCGCCAGCCGAAATTGCCAACTCCTGAAACTCCTGCGGATCTTCGCGCGCCTCAGGGTCCTGACCATCCAAGTGAACGAGAATTGTCCGCTCACCACCACCGTGGCGCTCAAAGAACAAAGGAGACTCCTATCAGGCGTTACCTGGCTCAGCGTCACCTGCTTCGGATTCGGTTGCGCTAGGCAGACGAATTGGACGAACCGGCACCACTGTAGAGATAGCGTGTTTGTAGACCATCTGGCTAACGGTATTTTTCAGCAGGATAACGAACTGGTCGAAAGATTCGATCGTGCCTTGCAGTTTGATCCCGTTGACCAGGTAGATGGAAACCCCCACTTTCTCTTTACGTAAAGTATTCAAGTAAGGGTCTTGTAGCGAATGCCCTTTTGACATGTGCCGCACTCCTTTAAGGATTCAATATAAAAAATAGGTAAACAGGTGGCTTGGGCCGTCACACCCCCAAGGATAGACGGCAATTGCAAGGACTCAGCTCAATATGGAGATGGTCCCCAGGTATTTCAAGGCGCGTGGCAGATTGTCGCAATCGAGGCTGTCCAGCCAGTGTAAATCAGCCCAACTGCGCAGCCAGGTGAACTGGCGCTTTGCCAATTGGCGCGTGGCAATGATTCCACGCTCCTGCATCTCGGCTTGCGTCAGCTTGCCATCCAGGTAATCCCAGACTTGTCGATAGCCTACAGAACGTATAGACGGCAACCCTGAATGCAGGTCACCTCTATCTCGCAGGGCTACGACCTCGTCGATGAATCCCTGTTCCAACATATTTGTGAATCTTTGTTTAATGCGCTCGTGCAGTACCTGACGATTTGCCGGAGCGATGGCCAAGTTCGCGACAGTATAGGGCAATTGTTGCAGTCCCGAAGCGGCTGCTTCAGTACTTTGCGCAGATTGTCGCAAGCGTAGCTCAGTCATGCTCTGACCGCTGACGCGATAAACTTCCAGTGCGCGACTGAGGCGTTGCGGATCGTTCGGATGAATACGCGCCGCCGATTGCGGATCGATCACCGCCAATTGATCGTGCAGGGCTTGCCAGCCAAGGCGTGCAGCCTCTTCTTCGATTTGCGCGCGAATGACCGGATCGGCCGCCGGCATGTCTGCCAGACCTTCGAGCAACGCCTTGTAATAGAGCATTGTGCCGCCCACCAGCAGCGGAATGTTGCCCCGCGCGGTGATCTCGGCCATGGCTTGCAACGCATCGCGGCGGAAATCCGCGGCCGAATAACTTTCTGCCGGGTCGAGAATATCGATCAGACGGTGCGGGAATTCGGCGAGAATTTCCTTGGAGGGCTTGGCGGTACCGATGTCCATGCCACGGTAAACCAGCGCCGAATCGACGCTGATCAGCTCGCAGGGCAGGACCTTGGTAAGTTCGATGGCCAGGTCGGTCTTGCCGGCGGCCGTCGGCCCCATCAGGAAAATCGCGGGAGGGAGCTGGCTCATCAACGACCGCGCAAAAACAGTTTGTCCAGATCGTCCAGGCCCAGCTGGGTCCAGGTCGGTCGGCCATGGTTGCATTGACCGCTGCGTTCGGTGTTTTCCATGTCCCGCAGCAGACCGTTCATTTCCGGCAGGGCCAGACGCCGATTCGCCCGAACCGCGCCGTGGCAGGCCATGGTGCCGAGCAATTCGTTCAGGTGCGCCTGAATCCGGTCGCTGGTGCCATATTCCATCAAATCCGCCAGGACGTCGCCGACCAGTCGATTGGCTTCAGCTTGTTTCAGCAACGCGGGGATTTGCCGGATCGCCAGCGTTTCCGGGCCCAGACGCTGCAATTCAAAGCCCAGCCGCTGGAACCAGGCGGCGTTTTCTTCGGCACAATCGGCTTCGCGCTGGCTGACCGCCAGGGACTCCGGCACCAGCAACGGTTGACCGCTCAGGCCTTCGCTGGCCATGGCGACTTTCAGGCGTTCGTACATGATCCGCTCGTGGGCGGCGTGCATGTCCACCAGCACCAGGCCCTGGGCGTTTTCCGAAAGAATATAGATGCCCTTGAGCTGCGCCAATGCGTAACCCAACGGCGGAATGTCGTCCTGGCCGGCCGGGAGCGCTACCGCATTGGCTTCGGGCAACGGCGCGAAGAACTCGCGATACGCAGCCTGGGCTTCAGCGACGGGCACGCCGGATTGCGGTCGCGGCGTGTATTGATACTGATAACCGGCGCCAACGCCCGAGCCGGCCGGGGTGTTGAACGATGGTTGTGCCTGAGGCTGCTCCAGCAACGCATTGGCCGCCAGACGCATCTCGCCCTGAGGCCCGAACTCGCCGGCTTCGATACCCGTCGGCCGGACCACGGCAGTCGCGACCGGTGCAGCCAAATGGTCTTCCGGCCGCACATCGCCGAGGGCGCGGTGCAAGGTGCCATAAAGGAAATCGTGAACCATGCGCCCGTCACGGAAGCGCACTTCGTGCTTGGTCGGATGCACGTTGACGTCGACGCCCGCCGGATCGACTTCGAAAAACAGCACGAACGTCGGGTGCCTACCGTTGAACAGCACGTCGCGATAAGCCTGACGCACCGCGTGGGCCACCAGTTTGTCGCGCACGGCACGGCCATTCACAAAGAAATACTGTAAATCCGCCTGGCTGCGGTTGAAGGTCGGCAACCCGACCCAGCCCCACAAATGCAAGCCATTGCGCTCGATTTCGATCGGCAGCGCCTGCTCCAGAAAACCCGCCCCGCAGATCGCCGCCACACGCCGGGCGCGGGCCGCGTCATCGTGAGCTTCATGCAGGCTGAGGATGGTTTTGCCATTATGGCGCAGATGGAATGCCACATCGAACCGCGCCAGCGCCAGACGCTTGATCACTTCTTGCAGGTGATCGAATTCGGTTTTTTCGGTCTTGAGAAACTTGCGGCGCGCCGGGGTATTGAAGAACAAATCGCGCACTTCCACCGAAGTACCCACCGGATGGGCCGCCGGTTGCACACGGGGCGCCATGTCCCGACCTTCGGTTTCCACCTGCCAGGCCTGATCAGCATCGCGAGTGCGGGAAGTCAGGGTCAGGCGCGCCACGGAACTGATGGACGCCAGCGCCTCACCGCGAAACCCCAGGCTCATGACCTGTTCGAGGTCTTCGAGATTGCGAATCTTGCTGGTGGCGTGACGGGCCAGGGCCAAAGGCAGGTCATCGGCGGAAATGCCGCTGCCATCGTCACGCACCCGCAGCAACTTGACGCCGCCCTGCTCCACATCGACATCGATGCGTCTGGCACCGGAGTCGAGGCTGTTTTCCAACAACTCCTTGATCACGGAGGCCGGGCGCTCAACCACTTCACCGGCGGCAATCTGGTTCGCCAGTCGTGGGCTGAGCAGCTCGATGCGAGCGCTATTGATCACCACCTGGTTCATTCTTTGGCCGCCAGTTCAGTGCCGGGAATGGTCAACGTCTGACCAATCTTCAGCTCGTCACTTTGCAAGTTGTTGGCACCGCGCAAGGTGGCCGCGGACACCTGATAACGCACAGCGATCATCGCCAGGGTTTCGCCGGGGCTCACGCGATGGTCACGTGGGCCTTGGGCAATTTTGCCGGAATCGCGCAGCCAGGCAATGTAGGTGCCCGGCGGTGGATTCTGCTGGAAGAACTGCCGCACGCCGCTGCTGATGGAGCGCGCCAGCGCCTGCTGGTGGCTCGATGCCGCGAGTTTCGAGGCTTCGTTGGCGTTGGATATGAAGCCGGTTTCCACCAGGATCGACGGGATGTCCGGCGACTTCAATACCATGAACCCGGCTTGCTCCACGCGCTGTTTGTGCAGCGGCGTGACGCGACCGATGTTGCTCAAGACTTTCTGGCCAACGTTCAGGCTCGAAGTCAGGGAAGCGGTCATCGACAGGTCGAGCAGCACGCCGGCCAGCATCCGGTCCTTGTCGTCGAGGCTGACGTTGCCGGCACCGCCGATCAAGTCGGAACGGTTTTCGCTGTCGGCCAGCCAACGGGCAGTCTCCGACGTAGCACCACGGTCGGACAGGGCGAACACCGACGCACCGAACGCAGCGGCCGAAGGCGCGGCGTCGGCGTGGATCGAAACGAACAGATCGGCGCCTTTCTTGCGGGCGATTTCGGTACGGCCGCGCAACGGGATGAAGTAGTCGCCGGTACGGGTCAGTTCGGCGCGGAAGCCTTTCATGCCATTGACCTGACGCTGCAGCTCACGGGCGATGGCCAGCACCACGTCTTTTTCACGCTGGCCGCGAGAGCCCGAGGCGCCCGGGTCTTCGCCACCGTGGCCGGCATCGATCACCACAATGATGTCGCGTTTGCCAGCCGGAGCGGGTGGCAGTTTGATCGAAGGCTCGGATGGCGGCGTGACGGGCACGGCGGGCACCGTAGCCACGGACGGCGTCGGTGCAGGCGGTGGCGCGGCGTCGGCCGGGTTGTCGAACAAGTCGACCACCAGACGATTGCCATACTGGGCGTTCGGCGCCAGGGTGAAGCTTTTCGGGGTGACGGCTTTTTTCAGGTCGATGACCACCCGCAAATCGGTCGGCGTGCGCTGAGCCGAGCGCATCGCGGTAATCGGGGTGTTGGCGGTGGAGAGATTCAGTGGCGAACCGAGCGTCGCGCCATTGATGTCGATCACCAGCCGATCCGGTGCGGTCAGGGTGAAGACGCTGTGCTGCACAGGTCCTGTCAGGTCGAACACCAGCCGCGTGTTGTCCGGCGCCCGCCACAGGCGAACACTGTTGACCTTCGTCTCGGCCACAGCGTCGACGGTCACCGCCAAAAACAACATCCCTACGGCAGCAACCAACGCGCGAAAGCGCATACCTAACCCCATCATTTAATTGGATTCCAATGCCAAAACGGCACACCAGTCCTCGCCGCGCGAGCCCTGGGACAAAATTTTCAGCGAACGTCCGCTGTCATGCGGGCTAATGGTAATGGTCAGGTCGGGCTTTGGCAAAAAGCCTGCACCCTTCTGGGGCCATTCAATAAGACATAATGCGTCGTCTTCGAAATAGTCGCGGATGCCGAGGTACTCCAGCTCCTCGGGGTCGACCAATCGATACAAGTCAAAATGGAAGGCACGGATGGCGCCGATCTCGTAAGGCTCGACCAGGGTGAAGGTCGGACTTTTTACCGCGCCTGTATGCCCCAGGCCACGGATGATGCCCCGGGACAGCGTGGTTTTCCCCGCGCCCAAATCCCCCTCGAGAAAAATCAGACCGTGCCCTTGGGTGGTTTTGGCGATTCGTGCGCCAAAATCGCTCATGGCCTGTTCATCGGCCAGGTACAGGGTTACTTCAGACACGGTGCTTGCTCCTCCAACAACTGACGAATGGCTGGAATCAGATCACTGGCCGCCAGCCCGCGGCCGAATTTACCTTGTTGCTCACCGGCATTGGCGTGTAGCCAGACCGCCAGGCACGCCGCGCCATACGCGTCCATGCCCTGAGCGAGCAAGGCGCCGACCAGACCGGCCAGCACATCGCCCAAGCCTGCGCTGGCCATGGCCGGATGGCCCTGATGACACAGCGCCAGTCGCCCGTCGGGGCTGGCGATCAAACTGCCAGCCCCCTTGAGAATCACCACCACTGTGTATTTTTTGCTCAATGCATGGGCAGCAGCCGGACGGTCGGCCTGAACGTCGGCCGTCGATATCCCCAACAATCGCGCGGCCTCGCCCGGATGCGGCGTGATGACACTACCCGCGGGCACGCTCACGCCACCTTCGGCCAACAGGTTCAACGCATCGGCGTCCCAGACTTGCGGCAGCGGCGCATTGGCCGCGGCCGACAACAGACTGCGCCCCCAGGCAGCCTGTCCCAGCCCGGGGCCGACGACCAGCACGGTGGCCGTCTCAAGCAGCCCCATCAATTGATTGGCCGACGAAGTGCCAAGCACCATGGCTTCCGGCAAACGCGCCAGAGCGGCCGGAACATGCTCGCTGCGCGTGGCCACGGACACCATGCCGGCACCGCTGCGCAGAGCACTTTGGGCACTGAG
Organism: Pseudomonas frederiksbergensis; assembly: GCF_017114915.1. Classification (GTDB taxonomy): domain Bacteria; phylum Pseudomonadota; class Gammaproteobacteria; order Pseudomonadales; family Pseudomonadaceae; genus Aquipseudomonas; species Aquipseudomonas frederiksbergensis_I. The sequence continues at coordinate 79,443 of NZ_JAAUOE010000005.1, read as the reverse complement.
CAGGATGGCGCCGCCATAACCGCGATCACCACCGATGAGCAGTACATGGCCGAACTTGCCTTTGTGGGCGGTTCGAGCTCGACCGGCTGGACGCGGCACATTACCTGCCATCAGGCGACGCGCACTAATTTCGGCCCCAATAAACGTCTCGGGGGCGGCCTGCAGATCGTTGAAGACCAGATCGCCCACCACATCCGCCGCGTCACCGGTGAACAGCCCCAGCTTCAAGCCGATGAACGTCACCGTCAGATCGGCTCGAACCGCGATGCCGAGCTGGCGCCCCGTATCGGCGCACAGCCCCGAGGGAATATCCACCGCCGCAACCGGGAGCCCACTGGCATTGATCGCAGCGATGACGCTGGCGAACGGCTCGCGTACCTCACCAGTCAGGCCGGTGCCGAGCAAGGCATCCAGCACGATGCCGCGCAATTCCGAGTGTGCGCTCCAGCTTTGAATGGCGACGCCCTCGGCGACCGCCTCGGCATGGGCCGACGCAGCATCGCCCTGCAAACGCCCAGGATCGCCGGCAACCAACACCCGCACATGCCAGCCGGCCCGTCGGGCCAGCACGGCCACCAGGTAACCGTCACCCGCGTTATTGCCGTGGCCGGCCACCACGCTCAGTTCGTGCCCGGTTGGCCAATGGCGAACCAGCGCACGCCAGGTCGCCCGCGCCGCACGCTGCATCAATTCAAAGCCCGGCGTGCCAGCCGCGATCAGGCTGGCATCGAGCCCTCGGACTTGCGCGGCGCTATACAGCGCGTCGGGTAATTCATCTTTAGTGTGCGGCATGCGTCTTCAGGCTCCGATGTCTGGCAGAATTATACGCATCTCAGCTCCGGTTTCTCTCGCCTCATGCCCGCTATTACTACAGACCTGCCCGCCCTCGCCCAATCCATCAAGGACTGGGGCCGCGAGCTGGGCTTTGCGCAAGTCGGCATTAGCGGCCTCGACCTGGCCGAGCATGAGCAGCACCTGGAGCGCTGGCTCGCGGCCGGCTACCACGGCGAGATGGACTACATGGGCGCCCACGGCAGCAAACGCTCCCATCCGGAAGAACTGGTGCCGGGCACCCTGCGGGTGGTTTCCCTGCGTATGGACTACCTGCCGGGCGACACGCAAATGGCGCAACGGCTGGCCCAACCGGAAAAAGCCTACGTCTCGCGTTATGCCCTGGGCCGCGATTACCACAAATTAATTCGTAAACGCGTGCAACAACTGGCGGAGAAAATTCAGGCGGTGATCGGCCCGTTCGGCTACCGCGCCTTTGTCGACAGCGCCCCGGTGCTGGAAAAGGCCATCGCCGAACAGGCCGGCCTGGGCTGGATCGGCAAAAACACGCTGGTCTTGAATCGCAAGGCCGGCAGCTACTTCTTCCTCAGCGAACTGTTCGTCGATTTGCCGCTGCCGGTGGACCCGCCCCACGCCAGCGAACACTGCGGTCGCTGCACGGCCTGCCTGGACATTTGCCCGACCAACGCCTTCGTCGGCCCGTATGTACTGGACGCCCGGCGCTGCATTTCGTACCTGACCATCGAACTGAAAAGTGCGATTCCCGAAGATTTGCGACCGCTGATCGGCAATCGGGTGTTCGGTTGCGATGACTGCCAGATCGTCTGCCCGTGGAACCGCTTCGCCCGGCCGTCCGGGGAAAGCGACTTCAAACCCCGACATAACCTGGACAACGCCGAACTGGCCGAACTGTTCATGTGGGATGAAGAAAAATTTCTCAGCAGTACCGAGGGCTCGCCGCTCAGACGCGCGGGTTATGAGCGCTGGTTGCGCAATCTGGCGGTCGGCCTGGGCAATGCGCCGTCGAGCATTCCGGTGCTGGAAGCGTTGAAGGCCCGGCGGGACTATCCGTCGGAATTGGTGCGCGAGCACGTCGAATGGGCGCTGAAACAACACGGCATTGTGTGAGCTGCCGCAGGAATCGTGGGGATCAGGCTTCGTCGTTGTAAACAAACTTGGGCATTTCCCAGTGAAAACGGATCGCCAGCAAGCGCAGCAGGAAGCCACCGAACAGGGTGATCAGGATTGCCTGTTCACCGGGTAATTGCAGGTAAATGCAGAGCAGATAGCACCACGCCGCGGCAAACGAGACGCTGGCGTAGAGCTCGCGGCGGAAGATCAGCGGAATGTCGTTGCAGAAGATGTCCCGCAGGATGCCGCCGAACACCCCGGTGATCACCCCGCTGACCGAGGCCACCAGCATGCCGTGGCCCATTTCCAGGGCAATCATGCAGCCGATCAGGGTGAACGCCACCAGCCCCACCGCGTCGAGCACCAAAAATAGCGAACGCAGATGGCGCATCCAGCGGGCGATGAAGATCGTCAGCATCGCCGCGACGGAGGTCAGCACCAGGTATTCCGGGTGTTTGACCCAGGTCAGCGGGTAGTGACCGAGCAACACATCGCGCACCGAACCGCCGCCCAACGCCGTGACGCATGCAATCAGCACAACGCCAAACCAGTCCATGCCGCGACGCCCCGCAGACAAGGCGCCAGTCATGGCTTCGGCGGTAATGGCAATCAGGTAGAGCATCAGCAACATGGTGGCGGTCCTTACAAGAAGGCGCGCAGTCTACTCAGATCGCCGAGGCACCAAAAGGGGGCAAGTTCCATCGCCACAAAAGCGCCCTCTATTCCCCATCAGAACTTGATGAAGTTCTTGCGATAGTGCTGCAGCTCGGCGATCGATTCGCGGATGTCGTCCAGGGCCAGGTGGGTGCTGCCCTTTTTGAAGCTGTCGCGCACGTCCGGCGCCCAGCGCGCGGCCAACTCTTTGAGGGTCGACACGTCGAGGTTGCGGTAGTGGAAGTAGCTTTCCAGGGATTTCATGTGGGTATAAAGGAAGCGACGGTCCTGGCAGATGCTGTTGCCACAGATCGGCGACTTGCCCTTTGGCACCCATTTTTCCAGGAAGGCAATGGTCTGGGCTTCGGCTTCGGCCATGCTGATGCGGCTATCGCGAACCCGCTGGGTCAGGCCGGAGCCGCCGTGCTGACGGGTGTTCCACTCGTCCATGCCGGCGAGGATCTCGTCGCTATGGTGGATAGCGATCACCGGACCTTCGGCCAGGGTGTTCAAATTACTGTCGGTAACGATAGTGGCCATCTCGATGATGACATCGGTATCAGGGTTAAGACCGGTCATTTCCAGGTCGATCCAGATCAGATTCTGCGGGTTTTGCATTGTGTCGACTCCTAGGCAATGATGCGCAGTTTAGCCTAGGCCGGCGGCCGGGCGTGCTAAACTCGCGGCCGTTTTACCTAATCGCTGCATTCTCGATACGGAACACCCATGGCCAAACGCCAACTCAATCGTCGTCAAAACTGGCGCATCGAAAAGATTCAGGGCGAGCGCGCTGCCCGCGCCGCCAAACGCGAGTCCTCGGCTGTCGAGGCACTCGAAGGTGGCGACCTGGGGCCTGAACAGCATGGCCTGGTGATCGCGCACTTCGGTGTACAGGTCGAAGTCGAGGCCCTCGATGGCGAATTGGCTGGCCAGGTATTCCGCTGTCACTTGCGCGCCAACCTGCCAGCGCTGGTGACCGGCGACCAGGTCGTGTGGCGTGCCGGCAACCAGGGCATCGGCGTGATCGTGGCGCAACTGCCGCGTAACACCGAACTCTGCCGCCCTGACAGCCGCGGCCAGCTCAAGCCGGTGGCGGCTAACGTCGACCTGATCGTCATTGTCTTCGCCCCATTGCCCGAGCCTCACGCCAACCTGATCGACCGTTACCTTGTCGCGGCAGAACACGCAGGCATTCGGCCGTTGCTGCTGCTGAACAAATTCGACCTGATCGACGAGCAGAACGCCCCGGCGCTGAATGCCTTGCTGGCGGTTTACCGCACCCTGGGTTACCCGGTGCTGGAAGTGTCGGCCCACCACGGCAACGGCATGGAGCAACTTCAAAAACTGTTGGACGGGCACATCAGCGTGTTCGTCGGCCAGTCCGGCGTCGGCAAGTCGTCGCTGGTCAACAGCCTGCTGCCGGAAGTCGATACCCGCGTCGGCCCGCTGTCCGAGCTGTCGGGCCAGGGCACTCACACCACCACCACCGCGCGATTGTTCCACTTCCCCGGCGGCGGTGAGCTGATCGACTCCCCGGGCATTCGCGAATTCGGCCTGGGCCACGTCAGCCGCGCCGACGTCGAAGCTGGTTTCATCGAGTTCAACGACCTGCTCGGCACCTGCCGCTTCCGCGACTGCAAACACGACCGCGAGCCGGGTTGCGCCTTACTCAAGGCCTTGGAAGACGGCCGCGTTCAGCAGCAGCGGATGAACAGTTATCGCTCGATCATCGCCAGTTTGCCGGAAAGCAGCTACTAAGTAGTCCTGATCATTTTCGTGACGCTACGAAAATGATCAGCAGCCTGCAGAGACAAAAAAGCCGCGAATATCGCGGCTTTCTCATTTTCAGCGTACAGCTTTTTCCAGCTTCCAGCCCAGCGCATCCAAGGCGTCACAGCCGTCCTGAATCAACACGTGTGCCGCGTTGGCGAAATGCTCCAGGTCATGACCTTCGGCGTCTTTGATGCACAGGCGGGTGATGCTGTTGAGCAGATTGCGCGCAGCTTTGATTCGGTGAGTAGCGGTTTCGAGGAGATCCGAGACTTTGGCTTCGGTGTCGATGTACAGCGTCGGGCCGATGCTGAAATTGCCTTGCAGAGGATGGTACTGGGTCATGTTTCTATCTCATCTGATAAGTGAAACTCCCACCCTTCCGCGGCTAAACGAATTGGGGTGGTAGCTGTACGCGGGTTAGCCGACCGGACAGATGCACCCGGCACACCCGAAGGTGTCCCACGCACAGCCACCATAGACATGCAGATGTCAGGCAGCAAAAAGCGCCGCGATTATACGGGCGCTTGTGCATCATCTGTTACGACCGGCTAAAGTCGATCACCGATTCATCGGCGACGGACGAACTATAGGCGAGGTTCCGGCGAAGTAAAACCCGGTTTATGGGTCTCGGAGCCGTCCTACACCATTCTCCGAACAGTCCTCATTCCTTGATTTTTATCGCCGGTGGCTCAGTCCCATTGTGGGTATAAATCAACTCGCCTTCGATAGGTCAACACCTTGCTCGTGCTCCAGATCAACAAGGCGTGTGATGGGGCCATTTGCTTTCAGGCGTTCAGTGACAACTTTTGGCCACAGGTTGCGAGAGCGGCGCTTGGCGAGGCTGTAGGTGAGTTCCTGAATGCGAAACCATGGATAAAAGAGAAAAGTCAGAACGAGCATGACCACATCGCTGCCGCCCAAGTAGTTCCTCCCGCCACTTTCCATCCTTCTTTTTTTTATGTCGTTGAAGGTGTCCTTGAACCATCCGCTCATGTTTGGCTGCACCGCCAGTTGGCTTTTTACGAAAGCATCCGACTCACTGTGATTACCCTGCTCGTCGAAATACGGACCATTGTTCATGTAAGAGCGGATGTATTCCCAAAAGCCTTTCTGCATCGCCAATGATTTTCCGAAGGGAGGGCCGAGACTGACCATCAATGCAACTTCCGGTTTTTCAAACTGCCACATGCGTATTTCCAGCGAGGCACTTTGCATGCCGCCAATGTGGGTGCCAACGAGCTGGTATTCATTAGCCACGGCGGTTATGCCATCCCATGGAGAGTGGAGCAGTTCACCTTCGTGGTCGAAATACACTTCGCGAGTGCGGCGATTGAACAGGATGGGCAACGGTAAGGGACGAAGGGTTTCCCAAAAAAAAGGAACAAGGAAAAAAGCTGCAGACATGATCAGGCCCATCGGAACGCTTTCCCACTTTCCATTGATCATTAACAAAAAAGCCATTCCTAGCCCACCCAACCCTATCCACCCGCCAAGCCCCGTAAATTGACCCCTATCCGAATCTCCGCCTGCCTGCAAAGCCAAATAGTGTTCAGTGTGCTCATCAGTAATGAACAGCTCCATTGGCTGCTCACCAGTGGGCTTATCCGCTTCCAGCAGTACAGTGGGGATAGCGCTGTATCGCGGCTGTTCCAGCGTTTTCATATCCATGCCCAGTCCTTGATTTTTACCGCCGGCAGCGTCAGTCCTTCACGCGGCGAATAGATCAATTCACCCTCAATGCTCCACAAATCCCGCACGCCGTCCTCATGGTAGACGCGTCGGTATGGGGTTATGCCGGCTTGTACAGTAATCCGACTGCCGCTATGCCGATCAAAACTTTCACCTGTCCATTCGACCTTTTTGACCCGCTCGGGGTGATATCCGAGTGTATCGCGCCAGACTTCATGGCCCTTGAAGTGGATCATCCCATTCGTCATCTGAATGTTTTCCCCCGGCAGGTTCAGCATCAAGTAGGTGGAGGTGACTTGCCCTTGATAGGGGTGCAACTCTCTCAGTCGGAAGACTTCAAAACTGACGGGAAACAGAATGGGATATAGACGTTCCATTGACAGGGTGTAGTTATTTGACCAACCGCTGTCCGGACGGATACCGAAATGACTGTTTTTTGCCCATTTTTCCAGCGGTGAGTCAGTCGTATAGAGCCGGGCAATGACCCCGCCTACAATCACCACCGCGAGCCCCAAAAGCTTGACGCCCAAGTGAGGCACGACATCCAGTCCTTTAGAAATAGCCGCCACATCCCCTGCTATCACGGCCGCTCGCGCAATGCGCAGTGCTCGAAACGCTTGAGCCTGGAGCCTGATACTCGCCACCGAAGCCCCGATAAGTCCCAGACTAGCGGAGAAGGTATCGAAGTCACCTGACTGGAACGCTTCAAAGGCTTCGAAACCATAAACCACCACATCAAAACAGAGGAAAGCTGATTGCAACAAAGAAGAACCTGCGGCCATTCCCATGGCTCGAACTAACGCGAGCCTCACTGGAATAGAGTTTTTGCCGCCCTGGCTAATAGCAGAAGTCCAGTTAACCTCTGCTACCCGCTGACCAACTGCCGCGCCTGCTGCTCCAACTCCAGCCAAAGCGCCGAAAGCACCAACCCATTTTTTGGTAGTTCCGCTATCTACTAACTGATCCATTGACCAATAAAAATTCAGCCCCGCCATAAACGTCACCAAAACCTTGATCGGCGCTTTATCCCAAGACCCTTTCAGATCCAGCACGCTACTCAAGTCCATTCCTGATGCCAGATTCACCGGCAACGGTGGCAATTTGGTGCTGGCCGGCACCAGATGCATAAACGGCACGCTCTGCCCCACCGCCCCGACCAGCGGAGCGACACTCAAATGGGCTGGCGCCGTTGGGCGCGTTCCCATCAAGTCGCTATACCACTCGCCCAACTGACGCGACGTAACGCCCAAGGTCTGGATGCGCTGGTCGCTACGGGCCAGGGCCGCAGCCATGTACAAACTCCCCGCTGTGCTGGCCGAATTTTGCGCCTGATGCAGTTGCAATCCGGCCATCGGAGCGATGGCCAGAAACAAGGCCTCCACGCCCGCCGCTGGATTGTGATGCTTCAGTTTGTCGGCGGTCTTGTTCAGTGCGTCGGCATAGCCGAAAGCGCTGGCGAGCTTGCTAGCACCTTCCTGCAACGCCGTCGTGTTGTCGTTGAACGCATCGCCCAGATCGACGAGGTATTTGATCTCGCCTTTGCCAAGCCGTGCGGGTAATCCGAGCAAAGCCCAAAGCAGCCAGGGTTTACCCGGCGAGTTGCCGTCCAGATTCTGGGTAATTGCCTGAGCGCCGATGCTGGTCGTGGCCGGCCCGAGGCAAGCCGCCGCGAAATGCAATTCCAATGCCTCACGGGCAATGGGTTGGGTAATGTCGAAATGGCCGCAAGCCGTGTCCATGCTCGAAGGGCCGACCACTTGCAGAGTGTTGAACCACGCCACCCAGAGTTGGGCCAGACGCCGTAGGTCGGCGGTATATCGGTCGTTCTGGGTCTCCTGATCTTTCCACGCCCGCTGGAGCTCGTCATAGCGGGTAATGGATGGCAGTTGTGCCCTCAGTTGACGATCGCCTTCGCTCAGTGACTTGATGACACTGGCCATCGCCCACTCTTCAGCGTGATGTTCCTGGTAACTGTCAAACGCTTCTTTACGCACACGCATCAGCGCGGCAAGGTCGAGCAGCACGCCCCAGGCGTCATCAATGACCGCGTAGGTTTGTTGCTCGCAAGCCTTCATCTGCTTTAGCACTTTCAACCAGTCGGGTGCGTGCTCCGTCTCGGGCTCCGCGCTCCAGCCATAGCTCGTCGCATCGTTGTATTCGCCAATTAGCTTGGTGATGGTGTCAACCTTGCCACTGAACGGCGCAACACCCGGAACAAAACTGCGCATGATGCGTTGACGCACCGTTGGGTCTTTTCTGGCGGCCTGGTATTGCGCATCACTCCAGCGAACGGGCGACCAGACCAATCCGGCAGGGTCGCCGGCTCTTAACACCAGGTGGGGTTTGCCCCGGGTGTCGATTACCCGGCCCGCACGCGGGGTTTGGGTCAGCTGAGCTTTATCGACCTGATACTCCACCAACTTGGGTGGACTGCTCTCCCAGACGTAAAGCCAACCGTCGCGCAACAGACGCGAGGTGTAGCTTAATGAATGCCCGGTCAAGTCCGGATGACGAGGCCCAAACTCGGGAAACGAGCCGCTCAACGCCGGCAAGTCGTAGGCATCGGTATCGGCCGCAACGGTTGGGCCGAGGGCGTATCGCAGGGGCAAAACGGCAACGAACAACGGGCACGTTCCAACGCGGATTTTACTCTGGGCACTCATGCATTTTTCTCCGGGTTGGCTGGAAGGCTCAGTGCATGCAGAAGCAGTTCAGGCAGGGTGATTTGCGCGACAAGACCTTTATTGGCCGGTGCTGAGTCGAATTCAGGGGTCTGGTTTTCCCATGCGCACACTGTCGCGTTGCCATGGCGTAGCCAGACGCTTTCCACGCCGTACCAAAAGCCTGTTGGCCATTGCATGCCGGCCAACCAAGCGCGCCGCAGAACCGAGCCATCTGCCAGTCGCAGCCATAGCTCTCGCTGGTGTTCATCAAAAATGCGAAGGCGACGTTGCAAGATCGGGAGCAATTGCTGAGCGCTCAGTGGAGAAGCCAGCCAAACACCGTGTTGCAAATCAGTGCCGCTCCGCCACGCGGCATACGATGCGCTACCAAGCGAGGCGTTCAGCAGAAAAGGCCCCGCTGCGCCAATCGGCTCGTAGGCGGTCCCCTTGAAAAGCGATTGAGGAGCGTCTGCGCCGTAGTGCTGGTGAAGCCAATCGATAGCGTCTTCATACTGAGCACCATCAAGCAAGAGCAGTCCTTTGTTCGGGGTGACCGGGGTCATGCTTCACCCCTCTCGGCTTCCTGGGATTCCTGGGCGACGTTGCATACCGGACAAACACCGGAATCGGCCTCGCGAAAGACGATGTTCTGTTTGAGTAGCGCTTCCATGGGAAGGGTGTCGATAACCACAGCTTCGGCGGCTTGGGGAGTTGCTGACAGTGCCGCCTGCCCGGGTAGGCCAGTTAGCGGTGAACCACCCACGACAATGGCCACGCTGCTGAAGATCCCGCTTGCGTTGATGATGATGTGGTGACCGCCACATTCCCACGTCAAGCTCTGGTCACCCTTTATCACCACATTGGCGGCAGTGACATGAGCGTGCGGTCCAGCCTGAATCACCAGCGTGCCATCCGCTGTTGTGCTGCTGTTGCCGGTAATAGAGATCACCTCGTTGCCGCCGATCACTGTGTTGCGAGCACCTTGGGTGGTGTGCAATTCGTCGCCCTTGATCAGACTGGCGCTGTTGTGGTCCACCTGTTCAAAGCGGTCGTTGTTGATCAGGCTGTGGCTGTCGCGAGTAATCTGTTCACGGCGGTCGTTGCCAATTTTGGTATCGCTGTCATTGAGGATCAGTTGTTCCAGGTCGCGTTCGGCCCGCAGGTAGATTTGTTCCTGCCCGGCGCGGTCTTCAATCGACAGTTCGTTGTAACCCCCGGTTTGCGGGGAGCTGTGGCTGCGCAATACAGTTTTGGTCTTGTGCTCGGGCAAGGGATAGGGCACCGCATTAACTTTGTTCGGCACGCACCCGGTAATGAGCGGATTATCGGGATTGCCGTCCAGAAAGGTGACGGCGACTTCCATGCCGACACGCGGAATGGTCATCGCACCAAAATTTTTACCTGCCCAGTGGGTAGATACCCGCAGCCAGCAGCTGCTTTTTTCACTGTTGAGTTCGGCCCGGTCCCAAGGGAACTCGACTTTGACGCGACCATACTCATCGCAATAGATTTCTTCGCCAACAGGCCCGGTGACGCGGGCGGTCTGGCTGACCAACGCCGGTCTTTGTGCAGGCATCGGCGGCCGGTAAAACACATCCCATGGAATGACGCTGAAGCTGTTGCGGTAACCCTGGGTGAAGCCGTCCTCGGGTTTGGTGTCGCTATTGATTGTCTCTTCCAGTGACTGAGGCTGCTTCCCAGCGTGCGTCACACTGAGCAGCAGCCACAAATCGTTGCAAGTTTTATCCGGGTGTTCCGTCAGGTCGAAGAAGTGACCGCTGCGCAGGCTTGGCTGATCGCTTTTACCCTCGCCCAACTGGTAATCGGCACGGTGCCGTTCCAAGGCCTGGCGGGCCAGCTGTTTGCCGCGCTTTTCGTTCTCGATAAAAACTGGATAGCGATAGTCTTCAAGCTCAGGGTGAAACTCAGCGGTGAAGCGGCTTTCCAGCAACAGACTCGGGCGCTGGAAGTCGTAATGCCGACGCGTGGTGGTGCTGGGGCGGGTGCTGAAACGCGTGGAGAACTGGCTGACCACCGGGTGCTCGGCCACCATGCCGGAGTTTTGCCGATAGGGGGTTGTACCCAGTTTGGGAAACCAGGTCTGGTCGTCGGTGAACACCAGCACATGGCCTTCCGGCGAATGCTGGTGATGCCAGGCGATACCGTCCTCGGCGCACAAGCGCTGGACGAATTCGAAATCACTTTCCCCGTACTGGGTGCAGTATTGGCGCGCGGGGCTGGTGCTGACATGGAAGGTAAACGCATCAGCCTGAATGCCGTGACCGTTGAGCACCTGAGCGATAATTTTCGGGACCGTCAGGTTCTGGAAAATCCGCTGATTGTGGCTGAACTGCAGGTAGTGCAGCGTCGGCACGAGGGTCAGGTGATAACGGGTCAGGCGTTCGCCGGCTTCCCCCCTGAACGCATCTTCGATACGACCGTGAAGACCTTCCCCGTTGAGGCCGAACTGGAGAAAAGCGGGCTGGCTGAGCAGGCTCTCTAGATCGAAAGCAGAGTGTTCACTGACCAGTTCAATCTGGATCGCATACAAGGCACTGATTGCCTCAGTACCTTCAAAGGCGAGGACTTTGAAATCGTTACGAACAGTCGGGATCAGTATCGCGAAGTGAACAGCATTGGCGGGTGCGAACATGCGCTTATCCTTTTGCTTTTCCGTGGCTCGTCCTTAAGCCGAATGAGGATACGAATCGCGACGCCCGTGCCATCCCCGGCGTGAGCAAACGCAAACTGCCGAACACGCTAACAAGGGGGAAAAAGGATTTATGTAGGAAGCATCTTGATATCCCATCCGAACCTTCTGACGTTTCAGAATGTTACGTCTGCGAACGAGGGGGGAGTGAATACTGATGTGGAGTAGCGTGCAGGCACAAAAAAGCCGACATCACTGTCGGCTTTTCTGTGCTCACTACTTGGCTGGCACCGCCGGCTTCGGCGCCGGATCATCAAACAGATTCAAACGCTCGCGAAGCTCATGGGCCGGCAGCGGTTCCTTATCCGCCGGCAAGGCATTCGGATCGGCGGGCGGCGTAGGCACTTCGCCCGGCCCGCCCAGCCCTTGCGTCGGCACTGGCGCCGGTTCGGCACCTTGTTCGCCTTCGATGGCACGCTGGGCTTTTTTGGTCAGCACCACGATGTCGATGCGGCGGTTGACCGGGTTGAACGGGTTCTCCCGGTCGAACAGCGCCGACGAGGCATAGCCCACGACGCGCGCCACCTGAGCGTCCGGATAGCTGCCGGCGACCAACGCACGACGAGCCGCGTTGGCGCGGTTGGCCGAGAGTTCCCAGTTGCCGAAATCGCCGGTGCCCGAGTACGGCTTGGCATCGGTGTGGCCGCTGATGCTGATCTTGTTCGGCACCGCTTTGATGGTGTCGGCCATGGCCAGCAGGATGTCTTCGAAGTACGGCTTCAGGCGCGCACTGCCGGAGTCGAACATCGGGCGGTTTTCGGCGTCCATGATCTGGATGCGCAAACCGTCCTGGGTAATTTCGAAGAGGATCTGGTCCTTGAATTTCTGCAACTGCGGGTTTTCATCGACCTTGTTCTGCAACTCTTGCAGCAACAATTCCAGGCGCTCCTTCTCGACCAGCTCGGCCATGCCTTCGACCTGTTCGGCGTCGACCGTCACCTTGTCCGGCTGAGGCTGGGATTTCACCTCGGGGTTGAGGGTGCTCTCCGGCGCCAGGGTCGGCGAGCCGCCCAGATCGATGATGTACGGCGTGCCGCTTTCGGTAAAACCGACCGGGTCCTTGAAGTAACCGGCGATGGCGATCTTCTGCTCCGGCGTTGCCGTGGACAACAGCCACAGCACCAGGAAGAACGCCATCATCGCCGTTGCGAAGTCCGCGAAGGCGATTTTCCAGGAGCCCCCGTGATGCCCGCCCGCGTATTTCTTTACGCGCTTGATGATTATCGGCTGGTTATTTTCCATGACTTAGCGACCGCGAACCGCTTGTTCCAGCTCAGCGAAGCTAGGGCGGTGCGCCGGGTACAGAACCTTGCGGCCGAATTCCACCGCCAGCGATGGCGGCATGCCGGAAGCCGAAGCCACCAGCGAGGCCTTGATGGCTTCGTAGACGTTCAGTTCTTCCTTGGCATCGTGGCCCAGGGCATGGGCCAACGGACCAAAGAAACCGTAGGCGGCGAGAATACCGAAGAAGGTACCTACCAGCGCCGCACCGACGTGCAGGCCGATCATTTTCTGGTCGCTTTCACCCAACGAAGCCATGGTCACCACGATACCCAATACCGCCGCGACGATACCGAAACCGGGCATGGCATCGGCGATGCCGTTGACGGCGTGGGAGGGGTGATCCAGGTCTTCCTTGAGACTGGTCAGCTCCATGTCGAACAGGCCTTCAAGCTCATGGGGAGCCATGTTGCCGGAGGACATGATGCGCAGGTAATCGCAGATGTACGCGGTCATGCGTTCATCTTTCAGAACCGCCGGGTACTTGGCGAAGATCGGGCTCGCGGCGGCATCTTCGATGTCGCCTTCGATCGCCATCATGCCTTCGCGACGGCTCTTGTTGAGGATCTCGTAAATCAGCCCCAGCACTTCCAGGTAGAACGTGTGGTTGAAACGCGAAGTGAACATGCCCAAGGCTTTTTTGAGCACATGCATCGTCATGTGGCCGGGGTTGGCCTGCAGGAACGCGCCAAGGGCGGCGCCACCAATAATCATCACCTCGAAAGGCTGGATGAGGGCAGCAATTTTGCCGTGGGAAAGCACGTATCCGCCGAGCACGCTCGCGAATACGACGATGATGCCGATAATTTTAGCCATAGGTAGGAGAGCACTTACTGAGTCGGGTTCAAGGTCATATTCGGAAGTTAAAAAATCTCTTCTTCTACTTATCGGCAAAACTGCGCCAGACTATAGCCAGTTCAGGCGAAAAGCTAATTTGACCCGCGCAGGGATAGGTAAAGCAGACGATGATCGCGTCCAGACATGGCTAACGAAACGAACGTCCCAATGCCAAAACCGACCACGCTCGAAGGCTGGGTCAAGCTTCTCGATGGCGTGCGCCTGCCGATTCCGCAAGCCAGTCACGACCGGGTCTGCAAAGCCATCCGCGATAGCCGCAGCTCGCTGCGCGACATTGCCGAATTGATGCAGGACAGCCCGGCCCTGGCCTTGAGCGTCATTCGCGAAGCCAATCGCCACACCCATGGCAGCATGGCCACGCCGGCTGAAAACCTTGAGGTGGCGATCAATCGCCTCGGTTTGAAACGCACCGAAGAATTGCTCGAGCGCTTGCCCGCCGCCCCCCAATCGGAAATCCCCGCCGCCCTGCGCCAGCTTCAGTTGATCAGCCAGCACGCCACTCAACAGGCCAACGGTTTTTTTGCCAGTCGCCTGGCGCGGTTGTGGCAAGACATCCACTGGGGCAGCCTGCTGTTTCTCTCGCCACTGTGGCCCATGGCGTTGACCCATCCACAGTTGCTTGAAGAGTGGGAGCTGCGGGTCATCCATAAAGGTGAGTCGGCACGCACAGTCGAAAAGCAATTGTTCGGCGTGCGCCTGCTGGAAATCTGCCTGGCGCTGGTGGATACCTGGCACCTGCCGATCTGGGTGCAGCAAGGTTATCGACTGCTGCGCAGCGAGCAACGTGAACTGGTGAAAGTCCTGCGCATCGCGCGTGACAGCGACCACCCATTGCGCCAACAGAACCGTCTCGACGACGACCCGACGCTACGGCGCTGGCTTAATCAACCCGCCAACACCGTGCTGCTGGCCAATGGTCTGGCGTTGTCGGCACAACAGGCCTGGGACAGTCCTCACTGTGAACGCTGGCAGTTCCTGACCAGCCTTTACCTTCAAATACCGATGGATGAGGTGCAACAACAATTGCACCAGCAAGCCGCCAACAGCGCCCGCCAACACGCCATGCCGGACCTCTGGCACCCGGCCGAAGCGCTGATCTGGCCGTCGGGCATCAATCGTGTTCACGGCGGTCTGCTGCCGGCCCCGGCACCGACTGCAGAAGATCTGGCGAAGTGGCGTAAACAATGCGCCGAGTTGCTGGTGGAGCCGAGCCGTTTTACCAATGCCATGCACTTGACCACATCGGCCCGAGACGCCCTGGTGGCGTGCGGCATGCGGCGGGTGATGATCCTGATGGCCGACCGCACGCACGCTAATCTGCGTGTGCACCAGACTGCCGGGCTGCCCAAAGAAGTGGCCGGCCTGAACCTGGTGGTCAGCCAAAGCACCGTACTGCAGCGCCTGCTCGCGCAACAGGCCCAGGTGCGCCTGACGCCGGCCAACAACGCACAATTCTCGGCCCTGCTACCCGCCAGTCTGTGCGCGCTATTCAGTGGCGAACACCTGTTGTTACGCTCACTGGTCAACAACGGCCGGGTGATCATGATCGTGGTGGCGGATCAGGGTGGCGGGCCGTTCTCGGAAATCACCGTGCAGGCATTCGGCAAAACTGCGCAGTGCATCGAGAAAGCCCTGCACAGCTTTAGTCACCGCTAGAGTCCGATGCCGGTGTAGCCAGCCTCGCAAGCTCGACAGCTGCTACGGCCCGGTATTAACCATCAGGGCCTGCCATCCGTTATTTCCTGCCCCAAAATAACTGATAACTGGCCTTCATGACGCTGCGCTACAATCCTCCCCTTTGTGCTCTGGAGACCTCACATGTCTGACTTCTCTGGCTTGGCGCTGGTGATCGAACCGAGCGACCTGCTCCCGCGTCTCGACTCCCGCGAACTGATTCTGGTGGACCTGACCAGCAGCACCCGCTATGCCGAAGGGCATATTCCCGGCGCACGCTTTGTCGATCCAAAACGCACTCAACTGGGTCAGGCGCCCGCGCCAGGCCTGCTGCCGACCCACGCCGCACTTGAAGCATTGTTCGGCGAACTGGGACACAACCCCGATGCGGTCTACGTCGTTTATGACGACGAAGGCGGCGGTTGGGCCGGGCGCTTTATCTGGCTGCTGGATGTCATCGGCCACAACAAGTATCACTACCTCGACGGCGGTCTGCCGGCCTGGCTGGCAGAAGGCATGCCCATGTCGATCCAGATCCCGCCAGCGGTCGGCGGCCCGGTCGCCCTGACCCTGCACGACGAACCCACCGCCACCCGCGAATACCTGCAAAGCCGTCTCGGTGCCGCCGACCTGGCAATATGGGACGCACGCGGGCCGCTGGAGTACTCCGGCGAGAAAGTGCTGGCGGCCAAGGGCGGGCACATCCCCGGCGCGGTCAATTTCGAATGGACTGCCGGCATGGATCAGGCACGCAACCTGCGCATCCGCACCGACATGCCGAAAATCCTGGAACAACTTGGCATCACCAAAGACAAAGAAGTCATTACCCACTGCCAGACTCACCATCGTTCTGGCTTCACCTATCTGGTGGCCAAGGCGCTCGGTTATCCGCGGGTCAAAGGCTACGCCGGCTCCTGGGGCGAATGGGGTAACCATCCCGACACGCCCGTAGAGATTTAAGGTTTTTTAAGGACAGTTATGAATAAGCGTTTGTTTATCCTCAGCCAATACCTGCTGCCCCACCACTTGCTCTCGCGACTGGCCGGCTGCATTGCCGAATGCCGCGTGCGCTGGTTCAAGAACGCCCTAACCGCCTGGTTCGCCAAGCGTTATCAAGTGGACATGTCCCAGGCGCTGGTCGAAGACCTGACGGCTTACGAGCACTTCAATGCGTTCTTTACCCGCGCCTTGAAAGACGGCGCTCGTCCGCTGGATCAAACCCCGGGCGCGATCCTCAGCCCGGCCGACGGCGCCGTCAGCCAGCTCGGCCCGATCGAACACGGCCGTGTCTTCCAGGCCAAGGGCCACAGCTTCAGCGTGCTGGAATTGCTGGGCGGTGACGCGGCCAATGCCGCGCCATTCATGGGCGGTGATTTCGCCACCATTTACCTCTCGCCCAAGGATTACCACCGCGTGCACATGCCGCTGGCCGGCACCCTGCGCGAGATGATCTACATTCCTGGCCGCATTTTCTCGGTCAACCAGACCACCGCTGAAAACGTACCGGAGCTGTTCGCGCGCAACGAGCGTGTGGCGTGCATTTTCGACACCGAGCGCGGACCGATGGCCGTGGTGCTGGTGGGCGCGATGATTGTGGCGTCGATCGAAACCGTCTGGGCCGGCCTGGTCACACCGCCAAAACGCGAGCTGAAAACCTTCCGCTACGACGAAGCGGCCCGCGCGCCGATTCACTTGGAAAAAGGCGCGGAACTGGGGCGTTTCAAACTCGGCTCCACGGCGGTCGTGCTGTTCGGGCCGGATCAAGTGAAATGGGCTGAAGGGCTGGGCGCTCTTTCGCCTGTGCAGATGGGCCAGGGCATCGGCCTGCCAACTGCCTGATCCCTCGATCCGATCCCACGAACACCTTTCGTGGGATCGGACATTTCCTCCCTCTGCGCCCCCTCCTCCAGCGTTCATAGCTGCTACAGTCAAAGTCATTCGTTGCCCATTTCCCGGTCGGAGTTTGTCCACGGCATGAATGAGACCAATCCTGCCCTGCTGCTGCGCGCACCGATCCCGATACAGTCGCGCCTGTCTTTCTGCGAAGCCACGCCACGCGACCTCAAGCGCTGGATCGCCAACCTGCCCAAAGCCAACATTGGCGAAACCGCTCGCCAGTTGTATCAAGGCTTGAGCGAACTCAACCAACTGTTCACACCCAGCGACAGTCGCCTGCAAATGCTCGAACTGCTTCGGCCCGAGGTGTATTACGTCTGCAAGCACCTGGAACGGCATTTCCTGCATCAGGCGATTGTGCTCGACGAGCGTTCGCGCAAAATCGCCAACCTTTGCCAGGCGTTGCAGAGCCACTTGGCGATTGGCTACAAACAGATCGTCATCCGCATTACACAGTGTTTCAGCAAGGACCGTGCGCCGCTGCTGACCCAGGCGTTGCAACGGGCGATCCATTGCCTGAACGGCGCGCTGATCCGCGCCACTCAGCTCTATTGTCCAGTGCCCGAGGGCTTGTGGCTGGAACTGCATCAGCTGTATCGGATCGGCTGTCAGTTTCAGCTGCAACATAAAAGTGTGCGCGACGACCTGGCCAGCCAGACGCAAAACCTGACCGTCGAACAAACCTACGTCGTCGCCCTTCTGCTGGGTGCTTCACGCTGCAATCAACTGCGCCAGAACCAGATCGCCCGGCTCGCCGGGGCGCTGGAGTCCTGGAGCCAATGGATCAGACTGCAACCGGCCAAACCGGACAACGGACTGTTTGCCGTTGCCCCGGATTTCGACACCGGACCGCGTTACCGTTCCAAGTTCCTGGCCGAGCAACAGGAGCGTTTGCTGGGAATCGACCCGCGGCCTCTGGTCGCGGCCATCGAAACCCATCTGCAACAGTCGGCCGACCAGGCATCGTCGCTGCCCGTTCCGGCGGGGCTGAGCCTGGACACGCTGCAACACCTGCATGCCGCCTGGGGCCAGGCCGCCGAGCGCAGTTTCCGGCGTACCGTCGGTCACGGCACGTTGACCCTGTGCGTGGGCATGAGTGCCTTGCACTTTTATCTCAGCGGCAAACGCTCGTTCAGCGACATCCTGAAAAAGCCGGGCGCCCGTCCCGCGCAGTTCTCGGCTGCCGCACCGGCAGGTCGCGCCAAAGACCAATGGAACAAGGCCTTCGACGCCGCCCCTCACGGTACGGCAGACACGTTGCTGCCTTACGAGGAGATCGAATACCCGCACCCTCAGAACGATGACAATCACAAGGCGACCGACCAGCACTTCCCGACCTATACGCTGCCGGTGATCAATCACAGCCCTGGCGGTTATTGCCTGGCCTGGCCCGGCGCGGTGGCCGCCGAGCTACAGGCCGGCGAGATGGTCGGCATCGAAGATACTGCCAGTCAAGGCTGGAGCATTGCCGTGGTGCGCTGGATTCGTCAGGTGCGGGGCGGCGGAACACAGATGGGGATCGAACAGGTGGCGCCTTGCGCCGAACCCTGTGGCCTGCAGCTGGTGCGCACCCGTGATGAGCGCAGCCAATATCTGCGCGGCCTGCTACTGCCCGCCATCAGCGCCATTGACCTGCCGGCCACCCTGCTCACTCCGCGCCTGCCGTTCCAGGAAGGCAACGAGGTGTTAATCAACACCAACGGCCAGGAGTGCCGGGCCGGGCTGGAGCGACGGGTGGCGAGCACCAACAGTTTCAATCAGTTCGCCTACCGATTGCTGGAAGCGACCAGAAACGAAAACGCCGCACAAGGCGGCGTGGTCGGTGCAGCGCAAGAGTTTGATTCGTTGTGGAAGTCGCTTTGAGTGTCGGGCATTTAATCGGCGGTGATGCCTTCGCGGGCAAGCCTCGCTCCTACGGATCCGCGCAAATCCTGTAGGAGCGAGGCTTGCCCGCGAAGAGGCCCGCCCAGACAACCTGAAACTCAGAGCTGCCCGTCGCGATCCCGGAAACCCAGCAGGTACAGCACGCCATCCAGCCCAAGGGTGGAAATCGCCTGCTTCGCCGATTGCTTGACCAGCGGTTTGGCGCGGAACGCCACGCCCAGCCCGGCAATCGCCAGCATCGGCAGGTCGTTGGCACCGTCACCCACGGCAATCGTCTGCTCCAGACGCAAACCTTCCTTGTGCGCCAATTCACGCAGCAAATCCGCCTTACGTTGCGCATCGACAATCGGCTCGACCGCCACGCCAGTGACCTTGCCGTCGACCACTTCCAGTTCGTTGGCGAACACATAGTCGATGCCCAGCTTGGCCTGCAGTTGCTTGGCGAAGTAGGTGAAGCCGCCCGACAGAATCGCGGTCTTGTAGCCAAGACGCTTGAGTTCGGCGAACAGGGTTTCGGCGCCTTCGGTCAGGCGCAGGGAAGCGCCGATAGAGTCCAGCACGCTGACGTCCAGCCCCTGCAGCAAGGCCAGGCGCTCCTTGAAGCTGGCGCGGAAGTCCAGCTCGCCGGCCATCGCCCGCTCAGTGATCGCGGACACCTGGTCGCCCACGCCGGCGGCCTTGGCCAGTTCGTCGATGACTTCGGCTTCGATCAACGTCGAGTCCATGTCGAACACCGCCAGACGGCGGTTACGGCGGAACAGCGAATCTTCCTGGAAGGCGATGTCGACGTTCAGCTCTTGCGCGACGCTGAGGAATTCGGCCCGCAGCGCTTGCGGGTCAGCCGCCTCGCCGCGCACGGAAAACTCGATGCAACCCTTGCCCTTGTCGGCCGGGGTGTCCAGCGGCATGCGCCCGGACAGACGATCGATATGGTCGATGTTCAGACCATATTTGGCGGTGATCGAACTCACTCGCTGCAATTGCTCGGCGGTCACTTTGCGGGTCAGCAGGGTGACGATGTGGCGTTTCTTGCCCTGATTGCCGACCCACTGCTGGTAATCCTCTTCGGACACTGGCGTGAAACGCACCTGTTGCTCAAGCTCATAGCCTTTGAACAGGATGTCTTTGAGCACCGAGTTGCCTTGCTCGGTGTCGGGAATTTCAACCAGGATGCCGAACGACAGGGTGTCGTGGATCACCGCCTGACCGATGTCGAGAATGTTCACACCACCCTGGGCCAGAACGCCGGTTATGGCCGCAGTCAGACCCGGACGGTCGACTCCCGTGATGTTTATCAGGACGATTTCGCGCAAGGCGCACCCCCGCAGGTGGAAAAAAACCGCATTCTACCCATTTTCAATGACCATCGGGCACCGCGAGCGCTTTGACGGTCTATGGCCTGTCGCTATACTGCGCGTCAACTTCACGGACTAAAGAGCCGAGCTCAAGTGAACCGGCCCACGCCAGTAAAAACCGATAACTTCTTTCTGCTGATCTTCCGGGCACTGCGTCATCGCCGTGTACCGATCGCATTGCGCATTGCCAGCCATAACGTGATCCTGGTCGCCCTGGCCCTGGTGATCTATGCCTGTGTGATGGGTTTGCAATTCAAGCAGGCCATGCACGAGCAGGCGGATGCCCTGGGCGAAAGCCTGACCACCCAGACGGCTACGTCGGCCACGGAGCTGTTGGTGTCCAATGACATCCTCAGCCTGAACGTGCTGCTCAACAACCTGACCAAGAACAAGCTGGTGGCCCATGCCGCCATCTACAGCGTGGATAACCGCATCCTCGCCGAAGCCGGTCAGCGCCCCAAGCACGGCCTGCTGGGCGAAGCCGAAGGCATGTACCAGAGCAAGATCACCTTCCAGGACGTGACCGCCGGGCAACTGCGCATCAGCCTGGACATGGATCAGTTCCAGCAGCCGATGACCATCAGCCTGCAAAGCATGGGCATTCTGAGCGCGATTCTGCTGGCGCTGTCCCTGGCCTTGAGCCTGCGCCTGGGACGCAATATCTCCACGCCGCTGCTGCAATTGCGGGTATGGCTGCGCAATATCGACGAATACACCCCGGCCACCGAGCGCCAGGACGAGGTCGGCGACCTCGCTCGTCAGTTGCACGCCAATTTCGCGCCGGAGCCGGCCGAGCCTGAACCTGCGCCGGAACCCGAGTTCGACGACAGCGACGACGATGAAGACGCCGATCCGGCTTTCGAAGTGCGTAACCTGCGCGATCCGGGTTTCGATGAAGCCAGGCCTGTGGCCGGCCTCAAGCCTGCGTCACGGCGGATTGTCAGCACCGTCGAAGACGATGAGGACGACGAAGATCCGTTTGCCGATTTGCGTGATGAGTCGGCCGACAGCGCGCCGAAACCCGTCGCAAGGCCGCCGGTATCAAACGTACCTCAACACAGCGCGGTACTGGCGGTACAACTGGGCGCCCAGGATCAACTGCGCCGCCTGCCCCGCGCACGCCTGGAAGAGCTGCTCAAACGCTACCGCGATTGCCTCGATCAGGCCGCGTCGCTCTACCAGAGCGAACTGCACACCCTGAACGATGGCAGCACGCTGATGCTGTTCCACACCGAAGACAGCGGCGATGACTACCTGACCAACGCCATTTGCTGCGGTGAGTTGCTGCGCGCCCTGGGCCATCAGTTGCAGATCGAAGTCGCCGACAGCGGCATCACCCTGCAATTGCAGCTGGGCCTGACACTGGGTGACGAACTGTTCGGCTTGAGCCAGATTGATCTGCTGCTGACTGAAACCGCGCAGGACGCCCTGGCCCTGTCACAACACAGCCGCAACTTGTTGCTGGTGGAGCGCAAGATCAGTGACGACGCGCTGATTCGCCAGCGTGCGCGGATCCGGCCCATTGCAAGCCCTGAGGGTGCGTGCTGCGTAGAACGCTTGATGGAGCCGTATCCATCGATGCTGGAACGGCAACTGGCGCGGATGCATGAGCGCCGGGCATAAGCCTTAGCCCTGCTGTAAAAAATCCCGCAGATGAGTGATCGTCTGCGGGCTGATCGCTCCCATGCGCCGCGTGGGAATGCCTCCAGGGACGCTCCGCCGTTCCAGCCCCACCTCATACAGAACCTGGCACCGATGTGACGCAGAGCGTCACGGGCGGCATTCCCACGCAGAGCGTGGGAATGATCAGTACGCGCCACAAACAACAAAGCCCGCACAAGGCGGGCTTTGTTCTGGACTCAATCCAGGCTCAGAACCTGAACACTTCCATGTCCGTACGAATCGGTGAAGCCATCGGGATCTTCTGTTGCTTCTCCGGCTCTGCTGCCGGGGCCACAGGCTTGGCGGCCGGTTTGCGCGGCGCTTCGGCGATCGGTGGCTGGTTGGCCAGCGGCTTGAGCGCTGTCGACAGTTGCTCGGCCAGACGCTGCAGCAACACACCCTGAGCCTGAACCTGAGCCGCCGTGCCGCCGGTGTGCTGCTCTTGCAGATGAATGATGCGGTTATCACGCACCTGACCACGACGATCGATCAGACGCCATTGCGCATCAAGAATCGCCGGCTGCGACTTCCCCGAGTCCAGACGGGTGATCGTCAGCAGAACCTGAACATCCGGCGTGAAGCCCACTGTCGCAGGCGCCAGGACAACGCGTTGGCTGTCCAGATGACCGGCGACCTGACGCAGCAACAGCTGATCGATGTCCGACGACAGGCTGCCCGCCCAACGACCGTCGGTCGATGCTTGAAGGCTGCCATCCGGTTGACGCTGCAACAAGGTTTCGCGTTGCAGGTAGTCCGCAACCGTTACCGGGCCCAACAATACCGCCATGCCCGCGCTTTGCGCAGGCTGAGCCGGACTTCCGCTGTCCAGTTGATACAGCGACACCGGCCGGTGCACGCTGCAACCCGCCAGGCCAAGAACGCCGGCGAGCATCAAAATAAAAGGAAGGCGCAGAGCAGTCATCGTCCCATCCAGGTGGCTGCCACAAGGCTCACCACAGTGAAAATACTCAAAAAATATGAAGAACACTCGGCTACGCCGGCGCTTGAAAGGCCATATCATCCGTGAATATGCGTTCCGACTCCAGCGCCAAAGCGTCGATCTACGCGTTAAATCGTAGATCGAGCGCTCTAGGACGCTTAGTTGAGGTTTTCGACGAACAGCGCATCCACCCTCTGAAAGCCACGTGGCAGTTTGTTACCGCGACGTCCACGCTCACCTTTGTAGTGTTCAAGGTCGTCCGCCTTCAGTGACAAGGTACGTTTCCCGGCCTGCAGCACCAAGGTGGCACCGTCCGGCAAAACGGCGATGTCCGTGACATATTCTTCGCGACTGGCAACACGTTCACCGGAAATTCCGATGATCTTATTACCTTTACCTTTACCCAATTGTGGCAGATCGCTGATTTTGAAGATCAACAGGCGACCTTCGGTGGTCACCGAGGCCAGCCAGTTGTGCTCACGATCGGCCACCGGACGCGGCAGGATCACCTTGGCGTTGTTCGGCAAGCTCAACAGGGCCTTGCCCGCCTTGTTCTTGGCTTGCAGGTCTTCGCCCTTGACCACGAAACCGTAACCGGCGTCGGACGCGATGACGTACAGCGCATCGTCTTCAGGCATCAGCACGCATTCGAAGCTCGCCCCTGGCGGCGGCGTCAGGCGGCCGGTCAGCGGTTCGCCCTGGCCACGGGCCGATGGCAAGGTGTGGGCCGCGACCGAATAACTGCGGCCGGTGGAGTCGATAAACACCGCAAACTGGTTGGAGCGCCCGGCTGCCGAGGTCTTGAACCCATCCCCGGCCTTGTAGGAAAGACCGGTGGCGTCGATCTCGTGGCCCTTGGCGGAGCGAACCCAGCCTTTTTCCGACAGCACGACCGTCACTTTCTCGTTCGGCAGCAGATCGTGCTCGGTCATCGCCTTGGCTTCAGCGCGCTCGACGATGGGCGAACGACGGTCATCGCCGTAGGTTTCGGCGTCCTTGATCAGCTCGCTGCGTACCAGTTTCTTCAGCTTGGCTTCGCTGCCCAGCAGGGCTTGCAGCTTGGCCTGCTCCTTGAGCAATTCATCCTGCTCGGCGCGCAGCTTCATTTCTTCCAGTCGCGCCAACTGACGCAAACGGGTGTCGAGAATGTAGTCGGCCTGGATTTCGCTCAGGGCGAAGCGCTCAATCAGGCTGGCCTTCGGCTGCTCCTCGGTACGGATGATGTGGATCACTTCATCCAGGTTGAGATAGGCAATCAGCAAACCGTCCAACAGGTGCAGGCGACGCTCGACCTTGTCCAGGCGAAATTGCAGGCGTCGACGCACGGTGCGCACGCGGAACTCCAGCCATTCCACCAGCAATGCACGCAAGTTCTTGAGCTGCGGCTTGCCGTCCAGGCCGATGATGTTGATGTTGACCCGGTAGCTGGACTCCAGCTCGGTGGTCGCGAACAGATGCTGCATCAGCGCTTCGTGATCGACCCGGCTGTTGACCGGAATAATCACGATGCGGCAAGGGTTCTCGTGGTCCGACTCGTCGCGCAAGTCCGCGATCTGCGGGGCTTTCGACGGTTTGGCCTGCATCATCGCGGCAATCTGCTCGAGCACTTTGGCACCCGACACCTGATGCGGCAGCGCCGTCACGATGATGTCGCCGTCTTCGACGTGGTACACCGCGCGCATGCGCACAGAACCGCGACCGGTTTCGTAGATTTTCAGCAGGTCGGCGCGCGGCGTGATGATTTCCGCTTCGGTCGGATAATCCGGACCCTGAATGTGTTCGCAGAGTTGCTCGACCGTGGCTTTGGGCTCATCGAGCAAGCGCACGCAAGCGGTCGCGACTTCGCGCAGGTTATGCGGCGGGACGTCAGTGGCCATGCCCACGGCGATCCCGGTGGTGCCGTTGAGCAGGATGTTCGGCAAACGGGCCGGCAACACCAAAGGCTCTTCCAGGGTGCCGTCGAAGTTCGGGCCCCAGTCCGCGGTGCCCTGGCCCAGTTCGCTGAGCAGCACTTCGGAATAACGCGACAACCGCGCTTCGGTGTAACGCATGGCCGCGAAGGACTTCGGATCGTCCGGCGCACCCCAGTTACCCTGGCCGTCGACCAGCGTGTAGCGATAGCTGAACGGCTGGGCCATCAGCACCATGGCTTCGTAGCACGCCGAGTCGCCGTGAGGGTGGAATTTACCGAGCACGTCACCGACGGTACGCGCCGACTTCTTGTGCTTGGAATCGGCGTCCAGCCCCAACTCGCTCATCGCATAGACGATGCGTCGCTGTACCGGTTTCAGGCCGTCGCCGATATGCGGCAAGGCACGGTCCATGATCACGTACATGGAGTAGTTGAGGTAGGCATTTTCGGTGAAGTCAGCCAGTGACCGGCGTTCTACACCGTCCAGGCTGAGATCAAGGGAGTCGCTCATGCGGGCCTCATTATTTCGTGGTCTGGCGCAGCAGCATGGTGCCACCGCGCTGGGTAAATTCAAGTTTGTTCAATGCGCTCATGCCGAGCAGCACTTGATTGCCGTGCAAACCGGGCGCCACCAGCGCGCGAACGTCACGCAGCACGATGGCGCCCAGTTGCAGCCGGTCGAGGCGGGTTCGATAGCCCTCGCTCAAGCCATTGGCCGTGCTCAGGGTCACCCCGAAGCCTTTTTCCAGTTTCAACCGCTCGGCCACTTCGGCCGGGATCGACACATCGGTCGCGCCGGTATCGAGCATGAACTCCACGGGCTGGCCGTTGATCTGGCCGGTGGCGACAAAATGCCCCTGGCTGTTGCCGATCAGTTTCACTTCGATAAAACCCTGGCCTTGCTCAGAGCTGACGACGGTATTGGGATTGTGTTGACGCGCCTCCCACTGACCGAAGAACCGCGTCGCCAGAAACAGCGCGGCGCACCAGGCCAGTATCATCAACACCCGACCGGCGCGCTTGCCCGGGGGCTGCTGGCTCATGACTTGGCACTCCAGCCACCTTCAGGCGCGGCAAAGCGCCAGACAATCGGGCGCTTTTCACCGTCGTTACGTGCGCCGTCGTTGTTATCAATGCCGATCCAGGCACCGCCGGCGTCCACGACCAGCGCTTCCGCCAGCCCATAGGCCTGTGAATAACGACGATTTTCCTGCAAGGCTTCGGCGGCAAACGACCAGCAGCGCTCGACCCTGGCCGTCATCGCGTCACGGCGACAGATCTGGAAGGCATTGCGCTCAAGGGTAAACAGCTTGCCGTCGAACAATGACAAATCGGCAAAATCCCGCGAGACCGCTTTGGCCTTGGGAAATTGCGCTGGCTGCATCTCCACACCCGCTTCGCTGAGCAACACACAACCACCGTCGCAATCCCACACCGTTTGCTGGCGCTTGATCAGCAGCAGACCGCGGCGCTCGCGCTCGGCGGCAAGCCACAGCGTGTCACCGGCCGGATTGATCGTCAGCCCTTCGAACAACGCATTGAAGTGCAGCAACATACCGCTGGCCCGTGCTTCGCGTACCAGCATCGGCGAGATTTTCAACCAGGACGCCGGCCCGATTGGCGGTACTTGCAGCACCGCGGCGTGGGCTTCGCTGACGATGTAACGGTTACCGGCGCTGTCGCAGGTGATGCCTTCGAAATCCAGGTCGCCACCGCGCACAAACGATGCCGCCCAGGTCCGCGAACGCAAGCCCCAGGGCAAACCGCTGTCGGGCGTCAGGGGTACGTCGATGCGCACGGTTTCGGCTTGCCAGGTGCTGTTGCGGGTGTCGAGGCGATAGATTTGATCATCGTCGCGATCCGAAACGGTCCACAGCTCCTTGCCACACTGGGCCAGCCCTGACAGATTGCCGCCGCGCATGCCGTCGACGGCATGTTCGGACAACAGGCGCAGCTCTGGCGCAGGCTCGGCAGAAACCGTCACCGAAGTCAGCAGCAACGCACACGCCAGGGCCCAGCCAAAGCGCATCAGCCCAAAACCTCGGCCAGGTTGCCTTTGGATTCCAGCCAGGTCTTGCGATCGCCGGCGCGTTTTTTCGCCAGCAGCATGTCCATCATTTCCGAGGTCGCGTCGAAATTCTCGCCCAGCGTCAGTTGCACCAGACGCCGCGTGTTCGGGTCCATGGTGGTTTCGCGCAACTGCGGCGGGTTCATTTCACCCAGGCCTTTGAATCGGGTGACCTGCGGTTTGCCGCGTTTTTTCTCGGCCACCAGGCGGTCGAGAATGCCATCGCGCTCGGCCTCGTCCAGGGCGTAGTAGATCTCTTTGCCCAGGTCGATCCGGTACAGCGGTGGCATGGCGACGTAGACGTGACCGGCATCCACCAACGGGCGGAAATGCTGGACGAACAAGGCGCAGAGCAAGGTGGCGATGTGCAGACCGTCGGAGTCGGCGTCGGCGAGGATGCAGATTTTGCCGTAACGCAGCTGGCTCATGTCCGCCGCGCCCGGATCGACACCAATCGCCACGGCGATATTGTGCACTTCCTGGCTGGCCAGCACTTCGCTGCCATCGACTTCCCAAGTGTTCAGAATCTTGCCGCGCAACGGCAGGATCGCCTGAAACTCCTTGTCCCGCGCTTGCTTGGCCGAACCGCCGGCGGAGTCACCTTCCACCAGGAACAGCTCGGAACGCATCGGGTCCTGCCCGGCACAGTCGGCGAGCTTGCCCGGCAATGCCGGCCCTTGGGTAATGCGTTTACGCTCGACCTTCTTGCTGGCCTTCAGGCGACGGCCGGCGTTGTTGATCGCCAGTTCCGCCAGCAGCATGCCGGTTTCCGGGTTGGCGTTGAGCCACAGGCTGAAGGCGTCCTTGACCACACCGGAAACGAAGGCGGCCGCTTCGCGGGATGACAGGCGTTCCTTGGTCTGACCGGAGAATTGCGGCTCCTGCATCTTCATCGACAGCACGAACGCGATACGCTCCCAGACATCTTCCGGCGCCAGCTTCACACCGCGTGGCAGCAGGCTGCGGAACTCGCAGAACTCGCGCATGGCGTCGAGCAGGCCCTGACGCAGACCGTTGACGTGCGTACCGCCCTGGGCCGTCGGGATCAGGTTGACGTAGCTTTCCTGAACGCTGTCGCCGCCCTCGGGCAACCACAGCAGCGCCCAGTCGACCGCTTCCTTGTTACCGGCCAGGCTGCCGCAGAACGGCTCGTCCGGCAGGCGCTCGAATTCGCTGACCGCGTCCACCAGGTAGGAGCGCAGGCCGTCTTCGTAATGCCATTCGACTTTCTCGCCGGTGGCCTTGTCTTCAAAACTGACCAGCAGCCCCGGGCACAGAACGGCCTTGGCCTTGAGCACGTGCTTGAGGCGACTGATGGAGAATTTCGGCGAATCGAAATACTTCGGGTCCGGCGCGAAGAACACGCTGGTGCCGGTATTGCGCTTGCCGACGGTACCGATCACTTCCAGCTCGGTTTTCTTGTAACCGTCAGCGAAGGTCATCTGGTATTCGTTGCCGTCACGTTTTACACGCACCCGGACTTCGGTCGACAAGGCGTTGACCACGGAAATACCCACCCCGTGCAAACCGCCGGAGAACTGGTAGTTCTTGTTGGAAAACTTGCCGCCCGCATGAAGCTTGGTGAGGATCAGCTCGACACCCGACACCCCTTCTTCAGGGTGAATGTCCACCGGCATGCCCCGGCCGTCATCGCAGACTTCCAGGGAGTGATCGGCGTGCAGGATGACCTGCACCGATGTCGCATGCCCGGCCAAGGCTTCGTCGACGCTGTTGTCGATGACTTCCTGGGCCAGGTGGTTCGGCCGACTGGTGTCGGTGTACATGCCGGGGCGTTTGCGCACCGGGTCGAGGCCCGAGAGGACTTCGATGGCGTCTGCGTTATAAGAGCTAGCGCTGGGAGTGGCCATGGGGTCTCGTCGTCAGTGTCAGTCAAAAAAAGAGGCGAGCAATCACAGTGCTGTGAAATCGATCGCCTGATACAAATCTGCGCCGATGCCGGCAAAACTCAACATTGCCGGCAGGTGCGCGGCAAAACCCTGGAAACTATGGTCGCCGCCGGCCTGAATGCGCAAGGCACAGGCCCGGTAATACTGTTGGGCGAGGCGATAGTCCAGCGTTTCGTCGCCGGTCTGCAACCACACCTGAAACCGCTGCGGATCCCGGGGCGCCGGCACTTCCAGCTCGGCCAGGGCCGTCACGTGGTCGTGGGTCATTTCCCAGGCCTCATTGGTATACAGGTTTTTCTGCGTCCCCAGAAATCCGTCAAACATCCGATGCGGGCTGACGGCCGGGTTGATCAGCAGGGCTTTCAAGCCATGGCGCTCGGCCAGGTGAGTCGCATAGTAGCCGCCGAGGGAGCTGCCGACCAGCAGTGGCCGCCCCAGTTCGGCAATCGCTTGTTCCAACTGAGCGATCGCCTCGCGAGGATGGTGATGCAGGGCCGGCACGCGCCACTGATCGCTCAAGCCCAGCCGCTCCATCACTGCGATCAACTGACAGGCCTTTTTCGACGCCGGCGCGCTGTTGAAACCGTGGATATAAAGGATCGAACCAGACATTTGAGCTCCCTGTGCGTCGGGTAAAGAAGGCGGAGTTTACAGGGTGTCGGGATGTGTTGGGTGCAGTGAAATCGGCACATCCGCAGGAAAAGTGTCAGTAGCCGTTGGAACCGTAATCGATCTTGAAATCGAAACCGGTGACACGCTCCACGCCCGTTTCCAGCCTGCCATCCGGCAACAGCCGCAACCACCGATACCCCGGCGCCTGCTCACTCACCTTGAAATCGTCGCTGCCTGGTTCGAACTGGATGCAGGTCGAGGGCGATGCGATCAGGCGAACACCGTTGCGCTCTTGATCAATTTCCTGATGCACATGCCCCCACAGCACTGCACGCACCTGAGGAAACCGATCCAGCACCGCGAACAACGCCTCTGGATTGCGCAAACCAATGGGCTCCATCCACGCACACCCGATCGACACCGGATGATGATGGAAACACACCAGATGATGCCGCTGCGGCGCCTCGCTCAACGAGCGCACGAGCAACTGCAACTGCTCATCTTGCAAATACCCCGGCACCGAACCTGGCACTGCCGAATCGAGTAACGTAATTCGCCAGTTACCGATGTCCACCACCGGTTCCAGCAATGCACTCTGTACCG
This sequence comes from Pseudomonas frederiksbergensis, assembly GCF_017114915.1. Lineage (GTDB taxonomy): Bacteria > Pseudomonadota > Gammaproteobacteria > Pseudomonadales > Pseudomonadaceae > Aquipseudomonas > Aquipseudomonas frederiksbergensis_I. The sequence goes on along the minus strand of NZ_JAAUOE010000005.1, from coordinate 49,379 downwards.
CTGCCTCGGCCATGATCCGCGGCTCGTCGTGATTACCGGGAATCCAGCGTGCCGGCGCATCGATTTGCCGGGTGAGGTCGCGAAACAGCTGGTATGACTCCAGCGTCCCGTCCTGGGACAGATCGCCAGTGGCAATCACCAGATCGATCTGCGGTTGCTGCTGCAACACCAGCTCGATCACCTGTTGCAGGCTGTCGCGGGTATTCATGCCCAGCAACGTCTCGTGCCCCTCGGCAAACAGATGACTGTCGGAGAGTTGCACCAGCAACGCCGGATCGGCGGTGGTCAATGTGGATACGCTCGGCAAGGCGTTCTCCCAGGGCGTGATCACGGAATTGGATAAGTGCCGCAATTATGCTGGGGGACGATCAAAAGAGGAAACCTGTGAACCGGACGCAGTTCACAACTGCACGGGACTCTTAGCGCACAGCGGCGTACTCGTGCCCGCAAGCCAGGCAATGACTCAGCCATTCCCCCAGAAACAGATTGAGCTGAGCCTTTTCGTCCGGCTGATGCATCGCGGCGTTCGGGTAAGGATAGATGCCGCGAAAGCGTCGTGCATGTTCGGCGCTGATGACTTCGGCCATGCGCGCGTCGTGATACACCTGCACTTCCAGTTGCGGTATCGGCAACCAGGGCAGGCTGTGTTCCTGGCGTACTTGCAGGGTGGTGGTGTACGGACAGGCTTGCAGCACTTCCAGGGCCAGCACGCCCAGCATCTGGTCGCCCTGGGTCACGGCAATGCGCCGCGCTGCCGGATCGTTGCGCATGTCCGGCAACAGTCGCATCAGGCGCGCGTAGTTGGCCTCGCAGGATGCTTGCAGCCCCACGAGGTCGACCCGATAGCGATCGCGCAGCTTGTTTACGACCATAACCCCCTCACTTCAACGCGATTCAAAGCCAGCCACTGCAAGGCAATGATGCTTGGCGCGTTGGCAATACGTCCATCGCGCACGGCTTGCAGGGCATCTTCGAAAGCCCAGACCGTGACGCGAATATCTTCTGCCTCTTCCTCCAGCCCATGCAGGCCGCCCACCCCGGTGCTGTCGCAACGCCCCAGATACAAATGCACGAACTCGTTGCTGCCACCCGGCGATGGAAAATATTTGGTGATCGGCCAGAGTGCCCCGAATACAAGCCCAGCTTCCTCCTGCGCTTCGCGGTGAGCAACTTCTTCCGGCACTTCATCCTTGTCGATCAGACCGGCGACCAGTTCGATCAGCCACGGATTGTCAGTCTTGCCCATGGCGCCGACACGAAACTGCTCGATCAGCACCACTTCGTCGCGCTGCGGATCGTAAGGCAGCACGCACACCGCATCGTGGCGGACAAACAATTCACGATTGATCTCGCGACTCATGCCTCCGGCGAACAATTCGTGGCGCAAGTGCACGCGGTCGAGCTTGTAGAAGCCCTCGTAGCACTTTTCGCGCCGAACGATCTCTACGGCGGTCGGAATGGCGTTGGCAACATCAGTCATGACTATCCTCTTTACTGCAAATCCGTTACGAGGCTCCTTTTTGTGACTTGCAACCTCGACTTCGCGCCATCCTAACGCGCCCGCGATGTTTGATGCAGCCCCTTTACAGTCAGCGGGATAGACGGTGGGGACGAAACCAACTCTAATTAGCTTAGTGGCGAACTGATTGCTTGGTTGAGAGTCGAAGCGGGTAACTTTTCGCCTTCCCCTGCTTCATTAAGGACGCCCATGTCGCTTTTCAAGATCGCCTCCGTGGCCGCCATCGCCCTGACCCTGGGGGCGTGCCAGAGTCTGTTCCAGCCCAATTACCGGACGCCGCTGGAAACCACCCGCGACGCTTCCGAACAGCTGAAACCGGGCTGCGCCAACCCTGAATGCCCGCTGGTGAACATCGATACGCTGCACTTCCCGGCTGAGCCAGCCCTTGATGGCATCATCGAAAAACGCCTGCTGCAAATGACCCGCACCTCGCCCGACGCCCCCGTAGCGCCAACGCTGGCGGCGTATCGCGAGCAGTTTTTGAACAGTGCCGAGCCACGCTACAGCAGCTACTTGCAAGCCAAGGTACGTGAGCAGCATGACGGCTTGGTGATTATTGAATTGTCCAGCTACCTGGACACCGGCGGCGCCCATGGCAAGCCGGGCCGCGGGTTCATCAACTATTCACGCCAGCAGCATAAAGTGCTGACCCTGTCGGACATGGTGATCCCGGGTCAGGAAGAGGCGTTCTGGAAAGCGGCCCAGGTGGCGCACAACAGCTGGTTGATCAGCACCAAACTCGATCAGGAGCCGGAGTTCGTCAAGAGCTGGCCCTTCGTGAAAACCCAGAACGTGGCGCTGACGTACGGCGGGGTGATCCTCAAGTACGAAGTGAGCACCCTCGCGCCTTACGCGCTGGGTCACGTCGAACTGAAGATCCCCTACCCACGCCTGAACGGCATTCTCAAGCCTGAGTTGTTTCCCGGCCGTAGCTGAAGGCTCGACCTGTAGGAGCGGGCTTGCCCGCGAAGACGTCGGTACAGTCAACATTGATGTTGCCTGACACACCGCTTTCGCGGGCAAGCCCGCTCCTACAAGAGCTGCACCAGCCTCGAAAGACTGGCGCTGCGGGTCAGATCAAACCTTCTTGTACAGCTGACTGCCTTCCTGCTTGAACCGCTGCGCCTGTTCCGCCAGTCCCTGGGCGACTTCCGCATCGATGGTTTCGATCCGCTGGTTGGCCGCGTATTCACGGACTTCCTGGGTGATTTTCATCGAGCAGAATTTCGGCCCGCACATGGAGCAGAAGTGCGCGACCTTGGCCGAATCCTTCGGCAGGGTTTCGTCGTGGTACGAGCGCGCGGTGTCCGGATCGAGGCCCAGGTTGAACTGGTCTTCCCAACGGAATTCGAAACGCGCCTTGCTCAAGGCGTTGTCGCGAATCTGTGCCCCCGGATGTCCCTTGGCCAAGTCAGCAGCATGAGCGGCGATCTTGTAGGTGATGATCCCGGTCTTCACGTCATCCTTGTTCGGCAGGCCCAGGTGCTCCTTCGGCGTCACGTAGCAGAGCATGGCGCAACCGAACCAGCCGATCATCGCCGCGCCGATACCGGAGGTGATGTGGTCGTAGCCTGGGGCGATGTCAGTGGTCAGTGGGCCGAGGGTGTAGAACGGCGCCTCGTCGCAGCACTCCAGCTGCTTGTCCATGTTCTCTTTGATCAATTGCATCGGCACGTGGCCCGGGCCTTCGATCATGCACTGCACGTCGTGCTTCCAGGCAATTTTGGTCAGCTCGCCCAGGGTTTCCAGTTCACCGAACTGCGCTTCGTCGTTGGCGTCGGCAATCGAACCCGGACGCAGGCCGTCGCCCAGCGAGAAGCTGACGTCGTAGGCCTTCATGATTTCGCAGATGTCTTCGAAATGGGTGTAGAGGAAGTTCTCTTTGTGGTGCGCCAGGCACCACTTGGCCATGATCGAACCGCCACGGGAAACAATGCCGGTCACGCGCTTGGCGGTCAGCGGCACGTAACGCAGCAACACGCCGGCGTGGATGGTGAAGTAGTCGACGCCCTGCTCGGCCTGTTCGATCAGCGTGTCGCGGAACAGCTCCCAGGTCAGGTCTTCGGCGACGCCATTGACCTTCTCCAGTGCCTGGTAGATCGGCACGGTACCGATCGGCACCGGCGAGTTACGGATGATCCATTCGCGGGTTTCGTGAATGTGCTTGCCAGTGGACAAGTCCATGACCGTGTCCGAACCCCAGCGAATGCCCCAGGTCAGTTTCGCCACTTCTTCTTCGATGGACGAACCCAAGGCACTGTTGCCGATGTTGCCGTTGATCTTCACCAGGAAGTTACGGCCGATGATCATCGGTTCCAGTTCGGTGTGGTTGATGTTGGCCGGAATGATCGCGCGACCGCGGGCGATCTCTTCACGGACGAATTCGGGGGTGATGACTTTCGGTACGCTGGCGCCGAAGCTGTGGCCGGCGTGTTGCTGGTCCAGCAGACCGGCGGCGCGGGCCACTTCGAGCTTCATGTTTTCGCGGATGGCGACGTATTCCATCTCGGCGGTAATGATGCCTTTGCGGGCGTAGTGCATCTGGCTGACGTTGGCCCCCGGCTTGGCGCGGCGCGGGTTGTTGACGTGGGCAAAACGCAGCTTGGTCAGCTCCGGATCGGCGAGGCGTTCCTGGCCGAAGTTGGAGCTCAGGCCGGACAGGCGCTCGGTGTCGCCACGGGACTCGATCCACGGTGAACGCACATCGGCCAGGCCTTTGCGCACGTCGATGATGACGTTGGGGTCGGTGTACGGGCCCGAGGTGTCATACACCACCACCGGCGCGTTGATTTCACCGCCGAAGTCGGTCGGGGTTACGTCCAGGCTGATTTCGCGCATCGGCACGAGGATGTCCGGGCGTGTGCCCTGAACATAGATTTTTTGCGAGCGGGTAAACGGCTGAACCGATTGCTGATCGACCTTGGCCGAGTCACTCAGGTTGGTTGCGATTTTTGATTTTGTAGTCATCACGGGCTCTCCAGACACACATCCAGGCAGTGGATTTTTGTCGGAGCGAACCTGTAAACGAATGGACGCACGGGCGCTGGAAATTCCAGCAGGTGCTGTGCTCGATGCTCGAGGGGTGTTCGATTGTCGAACAACATCCCGGACGAAGCACAAGAGGACTCGCCGGGTGACGAGAAATCTTGTTCCCTACGCAGGCGCTAACCTGATCAGGTTCAACGGGATCCGAAATTATTCGATCTCAGCCTCATAGCAAGGCACCCCGACAAGAACCCGGCCAGTCTAGACATAACCGGCAAAGAACGCCAACACCGCGGCAAACACCATGATGAATGGCGCTATTAACGGATTGTTGCCGTACGTGCGTGCAACTACACTCGCTACGCCCTGCCGCGCCTTGACGCTCTGTCTTGACGCTGCAGGGCGCCGCGCCGTAGCCTTGGCGATCAAATTATCAGCGTAATTTTTAGGGATGGCCTCATGCTGCGCAAACTCTCACTGGCCCTTGCCGTGTCTTGTGCGTCCAATGGAATGGCTTGGGCAGCAGAAGCGCCCTTATCGACCAAGACCGACCTGGTCAGCGTCTATCAGGAAGCGGTGGACAACAACGCCGATATCGCCGCCGCCCGCGCCCAATACGGCGCCCAGAAGGAAGTCGTGCCCCAGGCCCGCGCCGGGCTGTTGCCCAACCTCTCGGCCGGTGCCGACCTGAACAACACCCGCACCGCGCTCGATCAGCCATCGGTGACCTCGACCCGCAGCGGCACGGTGTATCAGGCGACCCTGGCGCAACCGATTTTCCGCGCCGACCGCTGGTTCCAGTTCCAGGCCGCCAAGGACGTCAATGAACAGGCCGCCTTGCAACTCTCGGCCACTGAACAGAACCTGATCCTGCAAAGCGCCGAAAGCTACTTCAACGTACTGCGCAGCCAGGACAACCTGGCCTCGACCAAGGCTGAAGAAGCCGCCTTCAAGCGCCAGCTCGACCAGTCCAACGAGCGCTTTGACGTCGGCCTGTCGGACAAGACCGATGTACTGCAATCCCAGGCCAGTTACGACACGGCACGGGCCAACCGGATTCTCGCTCAGCGCCAGGTGGATGACGCGTTCGAAGCGCTGATCACCCTGACCAACCGTCAATACAACTCGATCCAGGGCATCGTCCATACCTTGCCGATCCTGCCGCCGGCACCGAACGACGCCAAGGCCTGGGTCGACACCGCCGCCAAGCAGAACCTCAATCTGCTGGCCAGCAACTACGCGGTGAGCGCCGCCGAAGAAACCCTCAAGCAGCGCAAGGCCGGGCATGCGCCAACTCTGGACGCGGTCGCGCAATACAAGAAAGGTGACAACGACGCCCTCGGTTTTACCAACCCGAGCGCGACCGGCGTGCATTACGGCGGCGATGCGGAACAACGCACCGTCGGCCTGCAATTGAGCATCCCGCTCTACAGCGGCGGGCTGACCAGTTCCCAGGTACGCGAGTCTTACTCTCGACTGGACCAGACCGAGCAACAACGCGAGGCGCTGCGTCGCCAGGTCGTGGAAAACACCCGTAACCTGCACCGCGCCGTGAACACCGACGTCGAGCAGGTGCAGGCACGTCGGCAGTCGATCATTTCCAACCAGAGCGCGGTGGAAGCGACCGAAATCGGTTATCAGGTGGGGACGCGCAACATCGTCGACGTGCTCGATGCCCAGCGCCAGCTGTACACCTCGGTACGCAACTACAACAACACGCGCTACGACTACATCCTCGACAACCTGCGCCTGAAACAGGCCGCCGGCACCTTGAACCCGGGGGATTTGCAGGACCTGACCCGTTATCTCAAAGCGGACTACAACCCGGACAAGGACTTCCTGCCCCCGGATCTGGCTAAAGCTGCGGCCGACCAGCTCAAAGCCAGACCTTAAAAAGCAATAGATCGTCCGAAGGCTTGGGCCGCGTTCGGACGATCTTTTTTGTTCGCGCGACTCGGTCTATCGCTCGATCAACCTGCCCAACCCATCCAGCAACCGCTGCAACGCGCCCTGATTGGTGCGCATCACCTTCAGCCCCGCCTCGGCCATCCGCTGCGCATCGCGCGGCAATTCGAACAGCCGCTGCACCGCCAGCGCCAAACCTTCGGCATCATCAACCTCGGCCAACGCCCCGGCGCCGCGCAACTGCGCGGCGATTTCAAGGAAGTTGAACAGGTGCGGTCCGCTGAGCACGGGTTTGGCCAGGGCCGCCGGCTCGAGCAGGTTATGGCCGCCATTGGGCACCAGACTGCCGCCGACGAAGGCGCTGTCGGCCAAGGCGTAGAGAAACAGCAACTCGCCCATGGTGTCGCCCAGCAGCACCGAAGTGCCGGCAGTAACCGGTTCGCCCGTCGAGCGCCGCACCGTGGCGAAGCCTTGCTGCCGGCACAACTCGAACACCGGGTTGAAGCGTTCCGGATGGCGCGGCACCAGAATCAGCAAGGCATCGGGATGATTGATCAGCAGCTGACGATGGGCAGCCAGCACCACCTCGTCTTCGCCTTCATGGGTACTCGCGGCGATCCATACCGGACGTTCTTGCGCCTGCCATTGCCCACGCAATTGGGCGGCACGCTGCAGCAGTTGCGGGTCGATGGTCAGGTCGAACTTGATCGAACCGGTCACTTCGACGGTTTCCGGGCGTGCGCCCAGATCGCGGAAGCGCTGCGCCTCGGCTTCGGTCTGCACGGCGAACAGGCTCATCTCGGCGAGCATCGGCCGGGTCAGTTTATGGAAGCGGCCATAACCTTTGGCCGAGCGCTCAGACAGCCGCGCATTGGCCAAGGCCACGGGAATCCCGCGTTTGGCGCATTGGTGGATATGGTTGGGCCAGAGCTCGGTTTCCATGATCACCGCCAGTTTCGGCCGGGCCCGATCAAGGAATCGCTTTGCTGCGCAGGGCAAGTCATAAGGCAAATAGCAGTGCTGAATGCGCGGCTCGTTGGCGAACAGCGCCTGGATGCGCTCGGAGCCGGTCGGGGTCATGCAGGTGACGGTGATCGGCAACGTCGGATAGCGTTGCAGCAAGGCCCGGATCATCGGCGCCGCAGCGATGCTTTCACCCACCGACACCGCGTGCACCCAGAGGCCGTCCGGCTTCATTGCCGGCAGCGCGAGGGAGAAACGTTCGCCGATGCGCTTGGCGTACGCCGGCGCCTTGCGCGCCCGCAGCCAAAGCCGAATCGCTACCAATGGCAGTCCCAGGTAAAACAGCGCGGTGTAGAGAGTTCTATTCATGGCGGCGGAGTTTATCGGTTTTTTAGCCGATCGCCTGCAAGTGCACGGCAAAACGTTCCGCCAGCCAACGGGCCGCCGGGCCAAGGGGCTCGTCGCGGCGCCAGACCAGCTCCACAATCAATGCTGGCGGCGTCCATTCGCTCGACAGTTCGACCATCAGATTCTGGTACGCCGGGTACTGCACCACATGGCGCGGCAGCCAGGCCCAGCCGAGACCGCGCATCACCCATTCGGCCATCACATAGAAACTGTCGGCGCGCCAGACTTGTGGGCTGGCGGGCTCACTGCCGGGATAGACGCTGGACTGCGTAGACATCAGCAGCTGTCGATGCTGCGCCAATTGCTGGCAATCGACCTGCGTCTGCTTGGCCAATGGATGCCCCACGCCGCACACAGTGACCATTTCAACGCTGCCCAGCACTCGGCGTTCGAGGGCTTCGGGAATCTGCTCGTGATAAAACAGCAAGCCCAGGTCAGCCCGGCGCTCCACCAGTTTGCGCGCGACATCCCCTTGGGCGGCGCTGGTCAGCTGCACTTCGAGACTGGGAAATTGTTCGGCCAGGGCTTCGAAGCTTTCAACCACTGCCTGATAGGGCATCGCCTCGTCCTGAGCCACCCGCAGGCTCGCTTCCTGGCCGCGCATCATCGCCAGTGCCCGGCCGTTGAGGCGCTCACATTGGCGCAGCACTTCCCGCGCCTCCTCAAGCAGCGCGGTGCCGGCTTCGGTGAGTTTGGGCTGACGACCACTGCTGCGATCGAACAGGCTGACGCCCAGGTCCTCTTCCAGCAGCGCAATCGAACTGCTGACCGCCGACTGCGCCTTGCGCTGATCCCGCGCCACTGCGGAGAACGAACGCTGTTCCGCCACGCTGACAAACAGGCGCAGCTGCTCCAGATTCCATTGCATGTTCATGGCTCAACCCATCTTCAGAACAGATAGGTAATGACTTTACCGCATCTGGCGGATCTCTAGAATGCCGACCTCAGAAAGCAACACTTCACACGAGGATTGACCCATGACCGCTTACTACTACCTGGCCATCGCCATCTGCGCCGAAGTGATCGCCACCGTTTCGATGAAAGCGGTCAAAGGTATTAGCACGCCACTGCCGCTGTTGCTGGTCATCGTCGGTTACGGCATTGCTTTCTGGATGCTGACCCTGGTGGTGCGCAGCGTTCCGGTGGGCGTGGCCTACGCAGTGTGGGCCGGCATGGGCATCGTGATGGTCAGCGTCGCGGCGCTGTTTATCTACGGGCAGAAGCTGGATGTGCCGGCGATGCTGGGGATGGCGCTGATTGTGCTGGGGGTTGTGGTGATTCAGCTGTTCTCCAAAACAGCAGGGCACTGAAGCAGCGCAAGCTGCAAGCTGCAAGCTGCAAGCTGCAAGCTGCAAGCTGCAAGCAAAGGCGACACCCTCTCGCTTGTAACTTGCAGCTTGAAGCTTGAAACTTGCCGCTTCATTCCCTCTGAGGTCGCTGCATGCCATCCGTTATTTCCACCGACGTTCTGATTGTCGGCGCTGGTGTCGCCGGCCTCTGGCTGAATGCGCGCCTGCGCCGCCAGGGTTTTTCGACCGTGCTGGTGGAAAGCGCCAGCCTCGGCGGCGGGCAGAGCGTGAAGTCCCAGGGCATCATCCACGGCGGCGCCAAGTACGCGCTGCATGGCGCCCTGACCGGCGCTTCGGAAGCCATCGCCGACATGCCGCGGCGCTGGCGTGAAGCCCTGGCCGGTAACGGCGAGCTGGACCTGTCGGGCGTGCGTCTGCTGTCCGAAGCGCACTACCTCTGGTCCCCCGGCACCCTCGCCGGCAATCTCACCAGTTTTTTCGCCAGCAAAGCTGTGCGCGGGCGGGTCGATCAGGTCAAGGGCGAGCAACTGCCGCCAGCCCTGCAAGACAAGCGTTTCAAGGGCAAGGTCTATCGTCTGGCAGAACTGGTGGTCGACGTGCCGAGCCTGATCCGGCGCCTGGCCGATCTGGCCGGCGACGGCTTGCTGGCCGGCCAACACATCGAGCCGCTGCTGGAAAACGGCGAACTGGTCGGATTGAAAGTGGATGAGCGCGAGATCCGCGCCCAGCGCATCGTCCTCAGTGCCGGTGCCGGCACCGCCGACCTGCTCACGGCACTGGGCTTGAGCCAGCCGGCCATGCAGCGCCGTCCCCTGCACATGATCATCGTCAAAGGCCCTGGCCTCAAACCGCTGTACGCCCATTGCCTGGGTGGTGGGCCGAAGCCGCGCATCACCGTGACCACTCACCCCGCCGCCGATGGCCAATGGGTCTGGTACCTGGGTGGCGATATCGCCGAAGCCGAAGGCGTGGCCCGCGATCCTGCCGCGCAGATCGCCACCGCCCAGAAAGAACTGGGTCAACTGCTGCCATGGATCGACCTGAGCACCGCGCAGTGGGCGACCTTGCGGGTCGACCGCGCCGAGCCGCTGCAATCGGGCCTGACCCGCCCGGACAATGCCTTCCTCGCCGAGCAGGATCGTCTGCTGGTGGGCTGGCCAACCAAACTGGCCCTGGCGCCGGACTTCGCTGACCGCGTCATCGCCTCGCTGCAACGCGATGGCATCCAGCCGAGCCATCCGGCGCCACTGCCGGACCTGCCGAAACCGCCGATGGGCGAGCCTGCCTGGGAGCAACTGCTGCCATGAGCCAACCGACCCTGCACGACTTGCATCGCCCGTTGGGCAGCACCGGCCTGCTGGTATCGCCCCTGGGCCTGGGCACGGTCAAACTTGGCCGCGATCAAGGGGTGAAGTACCCCAATGGCTTCCAGATTCCCGGCGATGACGAAGCGCGCCGGCTGCTCAAACTCGCGCGCGACCTGGGCATCAACCTGATCGACACTGCGCCAGCCTATGGCCGCAGCGAAGAGCGTCTTGGCCCGTTGCTGCGGGGTCAACGTCAGGATTGGGTGATCGTCAGCAAGGTTGGCGAAGAGTTTGCCGACGGCCAGTCGCGCCATGACTTCAGCGCCGCGCATACGCGCCTGTCGGTGGAACGTAGCCTGCGACGTCTGGAAACGGATGTTATCGATCTGGTGTTGGTGCATTCCGACGGTAACGACCTGGCGATCCTCAATGACAGCGAGGTCTATGCGACCCTTGCCGAGCTCAAGGCCGAAGGCAAGATTCGCGGCTTCGGCTTCTCCGGCAAAACCGTCGAAGGTGGTTTGAAGGCTCTGGAACAAGGTGATTGCGCGATGGTCACCTACAATCTGAACGAACGGAACGAGAAGCCGGTCATTGACTATGCTGCTGCTCACGGCAAAGCGATTCTGGTCAAAAAAGCCTTGGCCAGCGGCCATGTTTGCCTGAGTCCGGGCGTGGATCCGGTGCGCGCCAGCTTCGAGTTGTTGTTTGAACACCCGGGCGTGGCCAGTGCTATTGTCGGCACCATCAATCCGCTGCACCTCGCCCACAACGTCGCGACCGTTGCCCAGGTCCTTCACAGGGCCTGTTGACGCTTGGTGGCGACCGCGACGCCGAACGTCAACAGACCCTAGCCATTGATGCCGCCCACACGGCCTTAAGCAGGAGCCGACATGTCGCGTATGCTGATCAGAAAGAACCCGAGCAACTTCAAGACTCTGCCGTTATTCGTCGAAGCAACGCCCGAAGGCTTGAGTTATCAGAGCGTCGGGATGCCGCTGAATTTCTCCCAGACCCTGCAACGTCGCCGCCCGGTGACGGTGGCCAACAGCGAGCGGTTTGCCCTGGAGCTGGCGAACCTCGGGGTCTCGGTGCGCCTGACCCTGCATTGGCAGAATCGCGATTACTGGGTGCTGGTGCGTCAGCGTCGGCAGGACCGTGGCGATGTGGTGCTCAAGCTGATCTCCGGTTACGTGCCGGCCCATGAGCTGAACCTGCCGCTGCACACGGCGACCCAGGAGATTGCCGAAGAGTGCCTGTTGGAAACCCCGGAAGGCTGGCTCAGCGGGCGCTTCAACGACACCTGGCTGCCAGCGCCCTACTCCTGCGCCCTGCATTACCGCGAGGCCTTGCCCTTTCGCCTGACGCCATTGTCCGGCTCGGCGCGCCCGGTGCGCTGCGCCAACATGCCGCTGATCGAACGCCCGCAGGCCTATGTGCATTTGCCGACCGCGTCGCTGCAACTGATCTACGATTTGCGCCTGGACGTGCCCAGGGAAGCCAAGTCCCTGAGCCTGTTTCATGTGGATGAACGACTGGAAGGCGATCAACTGGTGGCCCGGCTCGATCGCAAACGTCCTGACTTGTATCTGATGCCCTTGCAGGACGGTCAGCCGATGGCCGAGCTCTATACCCTGAAAAAGGATCAGCTATCCCCGGCGAGTACCCGGGGGTTGTATCTGGCGGAGAGTTTTGCCCGACAGGAAGGCTGGCTGGTGAAGGACGAGCGGATTCGCTGGAAGGATTGGGTGCGGCAACAGGGCTTGAGCCCACCGGGGAAGGATTCCGGCTTGGCCCGCTTGCACGGAAAAGCAAAGCAACTGCTGAAAAGAATCGTGCCGCGCAAAGCCGCACGCCCCTGATCGTTCCCATGCTCTGCGTGGGAATGCCTCTATGGACGCTCTGCGTCCGCTTTGAGACGCGGAGCGTCTCGGGCTGCGTTCCCACGCAGAGCGTGGGAACGATCAGACAATGACCGCGCCGCGTCAGTGATTTCGGATCTTCTCGACAATCGCCGTGGTCGAGCTGTTTTCCACCAGCCCGAGCACTTTCACGGTCCCGCCATAAGCGGTGACGATGTCCGCACCGACCACTTGGTCGATCCCGTAATCACCGCCCTTGACCAGTACGTCCGGCTTGACCTCGCGCAGCAGGTTTTCCGGGGTGCCTTCAGAGAAGCTGATCACCCAGTCCACTGCACCCAGACCTGCCAGTACCGCCATGCGACGGTCGACGCTGTTGATCGGACGCCCTGGCCCTTTCAAGCGGCTCACCGACGCATCATCGTTCACCGCCACGATCAGACGATCGCCTTGGGCCCGCGCCTGTTCGAGGTAGGTCACGTGGCCGGCATGCAGGATGTCGAAGCAGCCGTTGGTGAAGACGATTTTTTCTTTGTGCGCACGCGCGTCGTCAACCGCCAACAGCAACTGCTCGAGGCCCAGCACACCGCGCTCGGAGCCCTCTTCACGCTGGATCGCGCGACGCAGTTCCGGCGCGCTGATGGCCGCGGTACCGAGCTTGCCGACCACGATGCCCGCCGCCAGGTTGGCCAGGGCCACCGCGTGGGGCAGTTCTTCGCCAGCGGCGATCGCCGCCGCCAGGGTAGAAATCACCGTGTCGCCGGCGCCGGTCACGTCGAACACTTCACGGGCACGGGCCGGCAGGTGCAACGGCGGATGATCCGGGCGCAACAGCGTCATGCCGTGTTCGCCACGGGTCACCAGCAACGCGCCGAGGTCCAGGTCGTGCATCAATTGCGCGCCCTTGCTCACCAGTTCGTGCTCATCGGCGCAACCGCCGACGATGGTTTCGAACTCGCTGAGGTTCGGGGTGATCAGGCTCGCGCCACGGTAGATCGAGAAATCCTTGCCCTTGGGATCGGCCAGCACCGGAATGCCACGGGCACGGGCGGCCTGGATCAGCACCTGATGGTTTTTCAGCGCGCCTTTGCCGTAGTCGGACAGCACCAGCACCTTGATGCCTTCGAGCAATTCGTCGACCTGCTCGCCCAGCGCCAGGGCGTCGGTTGCGAAGGACTCTTCGAAGTCGATACGCAGCAATTGCTGGTGACGGCTCATGACCCGCAGCTTGACGATGGTCGGCTGGTGCGCAATGCGCTGGAACAACGCTCGTACACCAGCGCCCTCGAGGCTATTGGCCAGGCTGTCGGCCGCTTCGTCGTCACCGGTCACGCCAACCAGCGAGGCCGGCGCACCGAGTGCGGCAATGTTCAGGGCAACGTTGGCGGCACCGCCCGGGCGGTCTTCGATGTGCTCGACCTTGACTACCGGTACCGGCGCCTCAGGGGAAATCCGTGAGGTACCACCATGCCAGTAACGGTCGAGCATGACATCGCCGACCACCAAGACAGGGGCTTGATTGAATCGCGGCATGGACAACTTCATGGAGCAACCCACATACAAAATGAACAAGGGCGCGATATTAGCACAGGGTTGGCGCTGGCTTGCGTGACGGCTGCAACCGGATGAATCGGCTGAGATTTCTGTTCATTTATTGAGCAGAGATTGCGATAAACATATGGATACAGACCACCGGACGCGTTGCACGCCGGTAAATGCGAGGGTGAGCCAGACTCACCCTCGCATCGAAGTCAGGCGATGTCTTCAGCCGGGGCGTCGAGGCCCATGGCGTTCAGGCGGGCGTAGTAACCATTCTGCGCCAGAAGCTCGGCATGGGTGCCGCGCTCGACGATCCGCCCCTGATCCATGACCAGAATCAGATCGGCCTTCTCGATCGTCGATAACCGGTGAGCGATCACCAGGGTGGTTCGGCCTTTCATGACCTGATCCAGTGCGGCCTGAATATGCCGCTCGGATTCGGTATCGAGGGCCGAAGTGGCTTCGTCAAGGATCAGCAACGGCGCGTTCTTGAGCAGGGCGCGGGCAATCGCCAGACGCTGGCGCTGACCGCCGGACAGCAACACGCCATTCTCGCCGACCTGGGTGTCCAGGCCTTCGGGCAGCTGCGCGATGAAGTCCATCGCGTAGGCGTCTCTTGCCGCTTTCTCGATGTCTTCGCGGGGTGCGCCGGCCAGATCGCCATACGCAATGTTGTTGGCCACGGTGTCGCTGAACAGCGTCACATGCTGGGTCACCTGGGCGATGTGCTTGCGCAGGTTCAACAGTTTGTACTGTTCCACTTCAACGCCATCGATCAGGATCTCGCCCTTGTCGTGGTGATAGAAGCGCGGAATCAGGTTGGCCAGGGTCGACTTGCCGCTGCCCGAACGCCCCACCAACGCCACCATTTGCCCCGGCTCGACCGAGAAGCTGATGTCATCGAGCACCTGACGCTCGGTGCCCGGGTAGGTGAAGCTCAAGTGACGCACGTCCAGCCGACCGCTGACGGCATCGCGCTCGATGGTGCCGGTATCGACTTCGGGCTCGACGTCCAGTTGCTCGAAGATACTCTCAGCGCCGGCCACACCTTTCTGGATGGTCGAGCTGACTTCGGACAATTGGCGGATCGGCTTTGGCAGCAGGCCCGCCAGAGTGATGTAGGCCACCATGTCACCAGCGGACGCATCGCCGCGCAGGAACAACACCAGGAACATCAGCACCGCCATGGCGCTGTAGATCACCAGTTGCAGCAGCGGCGTATAGATGGCGCCGGTACGGGTCATGCGCAGTTGCTTGTCGGTATTGCCCTGGCTGGCGTTGAAGAAACGCTTTTCTTCATAGACTTCGCCGCCGAAGCTGCGCACCACGCGATAGCCCTGGATCGTTTCCGAGGCCACGTGGGTCACGTCACCCATGGCTGCCTGGATCTTTTTGCTCTGTTTGCGGAATTTCTTGCTGGCGGTACCCACCATCAAGGCGATCAACGGCAGGATCGCAACCATGACCAGCGTCAGGCGCCAATTCATGAACAGCAGCGAGGCGAACAGGAAGATCACTGTCATGCCTTCACGGATTACGACCTTGATCGCATCTGTAGCCGCCCCCGTGACCATGGTCACGTTGAAGGTGATGCGCGAAATCAGATGACCCGAGTTATGCTTGTCGAAGTAACGGTTGGGCAAGACCAGCAAGTTGTTGAACAACTGCACACGCAAGTCGTGGACCAGTCCGAGGGAAACCTTGGCCAGAAAGTAGTTGCCCAGATAAGATCCGAGCCCCTGCCACGCTGCTATCAGGATGATCAACAGAGGCACGGCCTGCAGCAGTTGCAGGTCACGCAGGTACGGTACGGTTGGAAACAGCACCGCTTCGGGGTTGGACAGTCCGTCGACAAAATACTTGAGGATGTACCCGAGCATTGGCTGAGTCGAAGCGAAAATCAGAAAACCGACAATGCTGATCAGGAACAGGCTGATGTACGGCCGGACATAGCCGAGCAGGCGGAAGTAGATTTTCAAGCTCGATGGGCTTGCGGAGAGACTGGAGTCGGTCATATCACGCGAATGTCGATAAAAAGGACGCTGACTTTAGCACAGCTTCTTCAGGGTTCTGGCAATCGCATAAAGGCTGTTATTGTTAAGCGTCATATTCAACATCAAATAGCCATCACTCCGAATGGCCGATCAACTTCAGGATTGAATTTTTCAGCATGCAACTCAGTGGTTTCAACAGCACGTCCAATCGAGCCTTCGATTTCATTTGCCTCTGGATTCTTCCACTCGGCTACTTCTTGCTCTTGTGCGCTCTGTTCTTTCTGCCGGGCCGCAGCCTGCATCACAAGCTTTTTTATGGCCTGTTCAGCATTCCATCGTTTATTGCCCTTTGCCTGCGTCCCCGTGAATTCAAAGAGTTGCTGCGCGAACCGATCTTCGTCGCGGCACTGCTGTTCGCCGTCTGGGCCTTGCTCAGCCTGAGCTGGGGGCCGCCGATGGAGCACAGCGTCGCTGGCCAGTTCAAACCCTCGTTGCACACACTGTTGCTGTTCGCTGGTTGCTACCTGCTGGTGCGCTACCGAAGCGAGATCGTCCAGCCCTTACTGTTCAGTGCCGCGATGGTCGGGCTGATTGCTTCAGTCTACAACCTGTTCATGTTTTCCCGCATTTACGAGCCGGGCATGCGCCTGATCGGGGGTGGCGCATTCGACAATCCACTGCTCAGTTCTCATGTATTCGGCTTCTTTTGTACCTACTGGCTGAGCTTGAGCATGACCTGCAAGCGTCGCAAAGTGCTCTGGCTGAGCATCCCGGCGATGGCGATCATGTTCGCCGCGGTGATCGCCACCGGCTCCAGAACCCCACTGGTTGCATTGACACTGGCTGCGCTCTGGCTGAGTTTCATCAGCTGGAACCGTCGCTCCTTTGTATTGCTGGGTGCCCTGTTGATCAGCGGCGCAGGGGTTGCCGTACTGTTTTCGCGGATGATCATCGAACGCGGCGACTCCTATCGCTTTGAAATCTGGCAGTTGGTCCTGGACAGAGTTGCCGATCACCCCTGGATCGGTCATGGCTACAACGCCAGCCTGACCCTCGACCCCGGCATCGGTTATACCTTGCAGGAGCCTCATAGCTTCGCCCTGGGTGTGCTCTATTACGTCGGTATTTTCGGTTTGCTGCCGTGGCTGTTCTTCCAGGTCTGGGGCTTGCTGAACAGCTGGCGGTATCGCCTGCAACCGCTGTTCATTATTGCCTCGACCTGGCTGGTATTTGGCATTGGCGCCGGTTTGACCGAAGGCGGCGGAATCATCTCCCGCCCCAAGGAGCACTGGTTCCTGCTGTGGATTCCGCTGGCGCTGATCGCGGCGTTGAGCATCAACCAGCGTGCCAGACGCCTGTTGGCCATGCCGGTCAAGACGTTGACGCCAACGGCCCTGCAACAGCTGACCGCCAGCGCCCAAGTGATCGAAGAGGACGGGCTCGGACCAAAAGTCCTGCGCCTGGTCGATGGCAGTTTCCTCAAGTTGTTCCGTCGCCGCCGCTGGTACACCTCGGGCAGCTTCAACCCCTATTCCGAACGTTTTGCCGCCAACAGCGAGCAATTGCGCAATCTGGGTATCCCGACCCCGCAAACTCTGGACTTGTATCGACTCAAGGACGGTAGCAGTGCCGTGCACTATTCACCGCTGCCGGGCAGCACTTTGCGTCAGGTTCTTCAAGGCATCACCGCGCCCGCGGTGCGTCAGGCGCTGGTTGAGCGTTTCGGCAAGTTCATGGCGCAGCTGCATGAACAAGGTGTCTATTTCCGGTCACTGCACCTGGGCAACGTACTGGTACTGGATGACGGCGAGTTCGGCCTGATCGATCTGGCGGACATGCGCATCTATCCGTCATCGCTGAGCCTGTCCCTGCGCAAGCGCAATCTGCGCCATATGCAGCGTTACACCGTGGATCGACGCTGGCTGTTCGAAGACCACTTTGACGCGCTACTTCAGGGCTACGCCGTGATGGCGTCGAAATCTGCCGTGGATAACCTGCACAGGCAAGTGCTGACTGGAAGTCATCCCGCCCGGGCTCATTAATGGTCGAAACCAACCCGCTCATTGCGCTGGCGGCCTACCTGCTGGCCATCGTGACCGCCGCCCTGTTGTTGCGCGCCGTTCCGAGAATTGCCCGACACCTCAGGCATTCCGGTGAAAGCCGCTATGCCAGCATTGATGGCTTGCGCGGTTACCTGGCTTTCGGCGTGTTCGTGCACCACTCGATCATTACCTGGATCTTCCTGCGGACCGGCGTGATCGCATTTCCGCCGAGCAATTTCTACTCGCAGCTCGGACAGGGCTGCGTCGCACTGTTTTTCATGATCACCGGTTTTCTGTTCTGGAGCCGACTGCTCAGCCAAGGTCGTCAATACGACTGGCTGGCCTTTGCCGTATCGCGGCTGTTTCGCCTTTACCCGCTGTACTTGCCGCTGATGCTGATCGTGTTTGTCACGGTGTTCTATCTGCAGAACTGGGAACTCAAGGAGCCGGCGAGCCGACTGCTCGGCCAGACACTGGCCTGGCTGACCTTCGACCGGCCGGACGTCAACCAATATCCGCAGACCGGCATGCTAATCTCCAACGTCACCTGGACGCTGGGCTACGAAGTATTCTTTTATCTGGCCCTGCCACTGGCCGCCATGGTGTTCATCTATCGCGGCAGCTGGCTGCAAGTGGGGTTGTGCCTGATCGGCATTTACGCCTTGTATCAATTGGTCGGCTGGGAGCACTCGCTGAAAAAACACTTCCTGGCCAGCTTCCTTGGCGGCATCGGCGCCGCGTACTGGATTCGCCGACCGCCTCTGGTGGCCTGGAGTCAGACCCGACTGGCAGGGATCATCGCACTGATAGCGCTGGCGATTGCATTTACAGCCTTCAACCGCGCGTTCAGCCTGATGCCGTTACTGCTGCTCTCGCTGTTTTTTGTGGTCGTGGCGTCTGGCAACACGTTATTCAGTGCCCTGAAACCACGCAGCATCCGCTGGCTCGGAGAAATCAGCTACAGCACTTACCTGTTGCATGGTTTCGTCCTCTGGATGATGGTGCAGCGCCTGCCGCCAGTGCTTGGGCTGGACGTTCGTGACACCTGGACCTTCCTGCCGGTGCTCGCCCTGTGCAGCTGCCTGCTGATTGTCGTCAGCAGCCTGACATTCCTGTACATCGAACAGCCGGGCATGACTGCCGGCAAGAACGTCTTGCAGTGGTTGCGCCAGCATAGAAAAGGCGAAAAGCGTCTGGCGCAGAAGATCGCTCGCTGAACCTGAGCGATCTTCCAGAGCGAATTCAGTCTTTTTCCAGCGGCGAGAAATACAGCCGCCCCAGACCGCGCCAGGTCTTCTTGTTCCAGGCCTTGAGCGGTATCTGCGCCAGCAGTTCGCGCGCCAGCTTGCGGTCGCGATTAGAGGTTTTCAGGAACATCGAGCTGAGGAATTTGTAGCGTACCTCGTCATACAGCGGATGATCGCTGAACAACGCGTAGGAGCGCAGGATGTTGTCGATCATGAAGCGGTTATTCTTGTAGGAGTTGGTGGCGTGCTTGCGATAGCGCGCCATCAGCACATTCAGGCCATCGATGAAGTAACCGGCGCGGGTCACCTTCAACTCAATCAGCAAGTCCTCCAGGCGAATGTTCGGATCGAAGCCACCTACCTTGTCCAGCGCTTCGCGGCGGATCATCAGGGTTGGCGCCGGCGGATAAGGCTTGCGCTCCAGGAACATGTCATCGAAGTCCAGGCGACGGAACGGTACATCGCGGCGCTGGCGCTTCTCCGGGTAGAGGTTGCCGTCGGCGTCGATCAGTTCGATGTTGCCGGCGCAGATCCCGACTTCGGGTTTGCCATCCATATATGCTACCTGGGTGGCTATGCGCTCCGGCAGCATGATGTCATCGGAGCCGAACGGCACGATCAAACTGCCCTTTGAGCGCGCAATCGCGCCATTGAGGGTGTTGGTCAGCCCCTGGTTCCGCTGGACCCGAAAATCGAAGCCGTGCTGCGCCTGCAAGGCATTGATCCGCTCGACGCTGTCATCGCTGGAGCCGTCATCGATGACCAGCAACTCGATATTTCTATAGGTCTGGTTGAGGACGCTGAGAATGCTTTCCTCGATATAACGACCGTGGTTGTACGACGCGATGATGACCGTGACGAGGGGTTGCGCGTCGCTCATGGTTGTTCCTTGCGGGCTTGGCTCAAGCCGGAGTCGATCAGGTTCAGGTACTCCTGACGGAACACCTCGATGTCATGTTGTTCCTGGAGATAACGGTAGGCCTGTTCACCCTTGGCCTTGAGCTCGTCGTCCGACAGCCCGAGGTAGTTGTCCAGTGCCGTGACCAGCGTCGGCACGTCCGCCGGGGTAATTGCCAGACCGCCCGCGCCCTGAATCAGCGGCAACATGGCCGGCACGTTCGAGGCGATCACCGGCAGGTGCCCGCTCATGCCCTCGAGCAATGCCAGTCCCAGGCCTTCGGCCAGGGATGGCATGGTCCAGATGTCGAACGCACGAACATATTGCAAGGCGTTTTCCTTGAAACCCAGCAAATGCGCGCGACCGCTCAGCCCCAGGCGTTCGATCTCGGCGGCCAGGCGCGATTCTTCACGCCCCGCGCCGATGATTGCCAGTTGAGTGTTCGGGTATTTGTCCTTGAGCGTGGCGAAGGCCTGCAACAGATAGGTGTGGCCCTTGACCGGCACCAATCGGCCCAACGCGCCGATCAGCCGCACCGACGGATCGATGCCCAACAACTCGCGGGCACGCTCGCGGCTGTGCTGCAAACCTTCAGCCTGTTCGATGTCGATGGCATTGGTGATCGCGTAGGTATTCTGGTCGGTAAAGCCGCAGTCGCAATCGAGCAGGTACTGTTTGACCGCTGGCGACACGCCGACGAAACGCCAGTGGCGATCGATCAGGCGTTGGGTCTGGCGGCGCCGGTAAAACCGGTCGTACTCGCCAAAACCGTGGGAGATGCCGATGCACAGCGGAACTTTCAACCAGCGGTTGAGCGCCAGCATCATGTTCACCGGTTTGAACCGGTTGCAAATCACCACGTCGAATTTTTCTTTGCGGCAGAGCTTGTACAACTGCCACATCGCGCGCAGGCGCATGCCCTTGAGGGACTTTTCGGAAAACTCGAAATACACCGAACGGTCGGCGCGACTCACCGCCTCGCCAGGCCCGGGCTTACCGCGCAGGAACGCTGCGGTCACCTCATAGCGATCGCTCGGCAGAGCTTTGACGATTTGCTCCGCAAGGTCGGCAAAATCATGGGCTTTGACGTTGTAGTCAGGCTGCAATTGCAGAACCTTTGACCGTTGACTCATAACTCTCCCCGGTGAAAACCAGTCGCATCGATGACCCAGGCCGGCTCGGCGGCGATGCGCCTGATCTCGGCCGGATCGGGTGGGGGCAACCGTGACCATTCGTTGCGTTTCCAGCAGACGAAGTGGAAATACGGAAACAGGCGATCGCCATCGCGATCGTTACTCAGGCAGCCATTGCGCCAATACCAGCGATGCGGAAAATCATCCGTGCCGTCGTGCCACTTGATGCAACCACCCGGGGTACTGAATGCCTCGGTGAATTCGCTGCGACGACGCCAGGGATTGAACTTGCCCACCAGTGAGAACAACGGTTCGGGGAAATTCTTGCGCCAGAGGAAGATCCGGCTGAATGCGCCTTCGTCCAGGGCGTGATGCGCCTGATCGGTAAAGCGTGCTTGCCAGTCTTTGATCTGCATGAACAACTCACGCTTGCGAGCAGTGTTGCGCATCAGGCAGAGATGGCCCGCCACCCGCCGTTCGTGGGTGGAGAACAGGTCATAACTGGCCAGCCGATCAGCGGTGAAATATCTTCGCAGGTCACCAAATACCAGATCGATATCGCCGAACGCCCAGAAATCATAGCCTTGCAGACGGTCGACATGAATATGCCCCAGCGCCGGCTTGATGTCGCAGAGCTTGTAAGGCGCATGCGGCGCAAAGTCGATGTTCAGTCGCCGCGACACCAGCGCGCAGTACTCGCGAAAGCTCATGGCTTCAACAGTCACGTTGGGCGGCAGATTCTCGGGAGTGCCACAGTCACTGAACAGCAGCCAGTCGATATCGGGGTTGCGTCGGCAACTCTCGAGGAAAAACGGCATCCAGAACGGCCAATGACCGAAATACGGGATCAGGAACAGAATACGCGGGCATGGATTGATCACAGAACTACTCACTGCTGCTTGGATACGCCGCCATGCTAGGGGACGTGGCGCTTCACTTCTGCCTCACAGATGTTTCATCATGCTTCAGAACCCAAAACAACTCATGGCGTCTAACCGCCTTGCGAAAAAACTCATTCTCTCCATAGATGGGTGGCACTCTACGGGCCAACAGCCACTGTATCAACCGCCGCAAACGGCGCTTGAACGGCATGGGCGGTTGCAGGTCGTGCATCATACCCAACGCCATGGCTTTATCACGCTGACGCGCCAAAGGCATCGGCAGGCAGCAGGGCTGCATCGGCGCTGTCGAATCGAACACCGGCGGCAGCGCGATGCCATGACCCGCATCCCCCATTGGCCAACGATCATTGTCATGCAGATGGTTGGCATAGCCAAGCACGGTGGTCGGCTGCCACTCCAGCCCGCTCAATGCTTCGAGAACCGCTGCCTGGGCACAGATGTGATCCGGGTGCGGGTCGAGGGTCGGGTGCGGCAGCACGATCACTTGCGGACGCGCCTTCAGCAGCAGTTCACGCAGATCGGCCAGTAAATTATTCCAGGTCGGCGCACCGTCGACATCGCCCGGCAGGGTAAATGGATTCAACTGACGAAACAGTCGGGTATCGCTCAAATCCGCTTCCCGCGACCCCACCGGTTGAGCGGGCGCAGCCTGCATCGTCGCCAGTTGCAGACAGAAGTACCCCAACTGCACGCAATGAGCCTCGGGCACCCCGGCCCATCGCGGCACAGCGATGCTGTCCCAGGCCCGCAAACGGCCCTTGAGACGAGCCGCCTCGACCGTGTTCAGGCCCATCTGTTGATAATGTCCAGCTTCGATTTCACCGGCGGTCAGGGTGACGATCCAGGCTTCGTCGGCCTGGCTGTACAAACCGTAGGCGGCCAATTCGGCGTCGTCGGCGTGAGGCGCAATGACCATCACTCGCTGACGACGGTAATCCGGTTGCTCGAACGCCCAGAGCACGGGCTCGCCAAGCAATCGGCAGAAACGCCCGCGCACCCGCAGTTCACCTTGCGACAGAGCGTGCGCCTGACCACTGAGATTGAGGTAACGCAGGCCGTTTACACCGCGCTCGAAGGTTTGCCGGTCGGGATTATCCCCCCCCACCAACTCGACCACCGGATCGATAAAACGCCCCAGCCAAGTGCTTTTCACCCGCAACGCCAGCACCAGGGTCGCGTCATCGACCAGCATCACGCCCTCATCCAGCCGCAACCGTTCACCGTCCAGATGAATTTTCGGCTGCGGTGTGTACGGCGGGAAGTTGTATTGGTAATCGTCTTTGGGCGAATAAAACAGATGGTCGGCGAACCACGCCTCGTGGGCGATCCAGCCCAGCACCGCCAGCACCAGCGGCAGCCACCAGGCCACCAGCACGCCGATCGAGATCAGCAGCATCAGCGCAATCAACAGACCGATGCGTTTGTTGCGCCGATGGCGCTTGAGCAGTTGCTGTTTGCGGCTCATGGGTGGGCTCATACGGTGAAGACCGGCACTGAGTTGCACCAGCGGTCCTTGTACTCACGGTCGGTTCGACCGAAGGAAAACCGCAGGGGTTTATCCAATGCGCGTGCATGCTCCCAGGCACTTTGGGTGTTAAGGAAACTCAGCACGCTGCCAGGGCTGAAGTCGCGGGTCTCGGGATCGACACCGCCATTGACGTACTCGACGCTGATCCATTGCGGCGCCTCGACGCGGTACACCAGTTGAGTCGCAATTGGCGCACCGTTGAGGAAAATCACCGAGCCGATCATCAACTCGCGCAACAGCTCGATCACCTCGCCCATGCGCGCGGCGCCAGTGGCCGCAAAGCCCCAGCGACGCTGGAACAGGTCGCAATAGATCGCCGCCAGTTCACTGCTGGAAAACTCGGTAACCGGCCTCACCACGCCGCCCGCCTCTTCCAGCAGGCGCAACTCGCGGCGCTGGTTGTAGCGAAACTTCTTCGACAACTCTTCAGGGGTGCGGGCCAGCGCCAGTTGTTCAGCCTGCAGCTTGATGCCGGTGAAACGGCCTTCGCTCAGTGCCGACAGGTAACGCCCGCGATGGCGCAGCGGCGCCTGGGCATCAGCGGCGGCCGGCAGGATCAACTCGGCATTGCCGAGGTCGAACAGGCCCTTTTTACCCGTGCGCTTGAGCACGTCCTTGGACAGCGCCAGGTCGCGCCCCCAGGTCGGGATGGCGGCTTTCACTTCGCCGTCCTGCTCCCAGGCCAGGTAGCGCACCGGAATGTCGGCCAACTGTGCCAGACGTTCGACCACCAGAGGATGAGTCGCGACGCTGCCGCCAAAACGTTGCCAGGCCTGTGCATAAGTCGAGGCGTCGACCTGCACCCAGCCACGTTCGCGCCAGCCTTGAAATCGGTTGAGCATCAGCCCCTCGGTGCCAGTTCGGTGACGTGCGGCAAATGCCAGAAAGCATCGCGCACCGCGCGATCGGAGAAGCGCTCACGCAAGCGGTCGAACATCAGCTCGGCACACTGGCGACGCTGCTGCTCGTCCATCGCGGCCAGATGTTGCAGCCCTTGAGCCAGGTGCCCGGCATCGCCCAGCGGAAACAGAATGCCTACGCCTTCGACCACTTCCCTGGCCCCACCGCACGCAGTGGAGAGCAACGGCACACCGGCGGCCATGGCCTCCAGCAATACCATGCCGAACGGTTCGTGATCGGAACTCAAGGCAAACACATCGAAAGCGCGGAAGTAACGACGCGCCTCGGGCACCTGGCCGAGGAACAGCACGCGATCGCCAATACCCAATTCGCGCGCCAGGGCCTTGAGGTCCTGTTCCAGCCGACCGCTGCCAAGGATCACCAACTGACTGTTGGCCGGCAACCCCGGCAATGCCGTGGCAAAACCATGCAGCAGGGTCGTCTGATCCTTGTCCGGATGCAGGCGCCCGACGTTGCCGACAATCCAGGCATCCATCGACAGACCCAGGGTTTCCCGGGCCTCGCGGACCGACACCTGACTGGTCTGCAAGGCCTGCACATCGATACGGTTATAAAGCGTCTGAATCCGCCCCTGCGGCCATTTCGGCAAGCAACGGCGCATGTCGTCACGCACCGCATCGGAAACCCCGAGCAGGCTCAGGCGCTTGCGGAAAATATGCGCGAACAGTTTGCGGCTGCCGCGCTGATAATCGCCAAACGCGTGATGCACGCCAATGACCGGCAACGAAGTGCCGAGCAAGGCGATGTAGATCGGTTTGAAACGGTGAGCGATGCAGAAACTGAAATTGCGCGAGGCGGCGATCTTGCGCAGATCGCCGATGGCGCCCAGCTTCAGGCCACGAATGGCCTTGGAGCTGTATTCCATGAACAGCACTTCATCGGACGCACAGTTCGCGGCGACTTCGGCATCTGCGGCCCCGGTCAGAAACACCGTGGTCACTCGATAACCGGTCCCCGCGAACAGGCTGGCGTACTGCCGGGCGCAGTCCAGAAACGGCCCGTCATAGCCGTGACAGAACTGCAGCACATGGCGTTCAGCCGAGCGAGTCATAAGCGTCCGCGCCGTCTTTGACCACCAGAATGTCTTCCATGATCAGGTACTGCAGGTCGGAACCGAAGAACATGTTCAAGGCGTCGGTCGGCGAGCAGATCATCGGCTCGCCACGACGGTTGAGCGAGGTGTTCAGCGATACACCGTTGCCGGTCAGCACTTCCAGCGCCTTCATCATGTCGTAGTAGCGCGGGTTGTATTCGCGCTTGAGCACCTGGGCCCGGGAGGTACCGTCTTCATGGACGACTTCCGGCACGCGGGTTTTCCACTCTTCAGCCACTTCGAAGGTGAAGGTCATGAACGGTGCCGGGTGATCGATCTTGATCATTTGCGGCGCAACGGTGTCGAGCATCGACGGGCAGAAAGGCCTCCAGCGCTCGCGGAACTTGATCTGATGGTTGATACGGTCCGCCACGCCGGCCACGCTCGGGCAGCCAATGATCGAACGACCGCCCAAGGCACGCGGACCGAACTCCATGCGGCCCTGGAACCAGGCCACCGGGTTGCCATCGACCATGATTTTGGCGATCTGCTCCGGCATGTTGTCGAGCTTGCGCCACTTTGGCTTGTCGGCGTGACGGGCGCAGGCCGCGATCACGTCTTCATTGCTGTAGGACGGGCCGAGGTAGACGTGCTCCATCTTCTCGACCGGTACACCACGAGCATGAGACACGTAAGCGGCCGCACCCACCGCGGTACCGGCATCGCCGGACGCTGGCTGCACGAACAGCTCTTTGATGTCGTCGCGGGCAATGATTTTCTGGTTGAGCTTGACG
Organism: Pseudomonas frederiksbergensis; assembly: GCF_017114915.1. Classification (GTDB taxonomy): domain Bacteria; phylum Pseudomonadota; class Gammaproteobacteria; order Pseudomonadales; family Pseudomonadaceae; genus Aquipseudomonas; species Aquipseudomonas frederiksbergensis_I. The sequence goes on along the minus strand of NZ_JAAUOE010000005.1, from coordinate 23,089 downwards.
TTCAGCGCACAGCCACCGGCGAAGGCCAGTTTGCCGGTTTCCTTGAGCACATCGCCCAGGTAGTGGTCGATCATCTGCAACGCCAGTTTCTCGAACAGCGCTTGCATGCTCGCGGCGTAGTGAATGTACGGCTCGTCGGCGATGTCGCCTTCGCGCTTGGGGCCCAGCCATTCGATCAGCTTCGGCGAGAAGTAGAAACCCTTGCCCTTCTCTTTATAACGACGCAGGCCGATGACGTTGGCGTAGTCGGTATTGATCACCAACTCACCGTTCTCGAACGAGGCCAGGCGCGAGAAGTCGTATTTGCTGGCGTCGCCGTACGGTGCCATGCCCATGACCTTGAACTCACCGTCGAGCATCTCGAAACCGAGGAACTCGGTGATCGCGCCGTACAGGCCGCCGAGGGAGTCCGGATCGAAGAATTCCTTGATCTTGTGGATCTTGCCGTTTTCGCCGTAACCGAAGAAGGTCGTGGCGTACTCACCCTTGCCGTCGATCCCCAGGATCGCGGTTTTTTCTTTGAAACCGGAGCAGTGATAGGCGCTGGAGGCGTGAGCCAGGTGGTGCTCGACCGGCTCGATCTTGATCTTTTTCGGATCGAAGCCCAATTGCTCGAGGCACCAGACAATTTTGTTGCGATAGCGCTTGTAGCGACGATTGCCCATCAGGATCGCATCGAGGGCGCGGTCCGGGGCGTACCAGTAACGCTTGGCGTAGTGCCAGCGAGCCTTGCCGAACAGGCTGATCGGTGCGAATGGAATCGCCACCACGTCAACGTCGGACGGCTTGATGCCCGCCTGCTCGAGGCAGAACTTCGCCGATTCGTAAGGCATGCGGTTCTTTGCGTGTTTATCGCGCACGAAGCGCTCTTCTTCAGCCGCCGCGACCAGCTTGCCGTCGATATACAGGGCTGCGGAAGGATCATGGCTAAGGGCGCCGGACAGGCCAAGAATCGTCAATGCCACAGGGGTCTAGCCTCTTTAGTCTGCATGCAGGCGCAACGCGCCTCAAAAATTAATGTGCCCTCGCAAGGGGCGAGAGACAGCTAAAGGGCGGGATTATAGCTTAAAAGCGGCGGCAAGCCTCTAGCGGGAAGTGGCAGGCTGGCGCGTTGACAGATCAAGGACCTCGACATAGACTCCTGCGCAAATGGACTGGGGGATCCCGGTCGGCGTTGTGGCCTCGGTGAGTTTCACCGGGGCTTTTCGCTTTCTGAGAGAGGGAAAATCTTTAAACCCCAGTTCTCGAAACCCTCCCCCACATTGCGGCGTCCACCACTGCAGTAGAACTTGCGCTTGAGTACGTCAAAGGCACGATTTTCTTGCCCTGACCGCAAAACGCTCATACCAATGGGTCTTGCAACAAGATCCGCTAGCTGTAACCCCGTAGAATTCACTTGCTTGGTTGCAAAGACGATATCGAACGGCAACTGAATGCCCAATCGGTTCGCACCATCGCACATGCGACGAAACTCCAGCTCAAGCTCGTTATCCTCCCGCTTCCCCCGGCGTTCGACAATCACATGAGTCAAAACGCGCTGTTGATTCTTTTCCTGTAAATACTCATAAAGCGTTTCCAGACAGAAGCCGAGTGCGACGTGATAAGGATTGTGGACAGGACCTTGTTTTTCGCGAAGGGCAGCTTTGTCGATAACACAACTGATCAGGACGAAATTGCTGGCTTCAATGATTCCCGTCAACTCATCGAGAAAGGCATGTTTGTGTTGCCTCGACGTGAACAGACTAGAGAACGCTCCTTTTTCCTTTCGAATTTCCAATTCATGCAGACCGATCAGGTCGTGCCCCATATGATTAAATTTAAACTTCTGAAGGGCAGGAATAACCTTCTCGCAATAATGTCTTTTATGAAACACACAAAATGCCAGCACAAACATTGGATAGTTTGGATCTAATGTTTGCATCCCATGATCGCCACTCTCATCCACATAGATTATGAAATCGCTGTATCTCCCGAGCGGAGGTAAAAGCTTTTCCGCCTCAGCATTGGTTTCAGCTTCGTTTTCAAAAAGAAAAAACTGTTGAGAGGGCAAAATCGGGATCGAGACGAGCTATTCACCCTTTGCTTTTTTAGCCGGCTGCGTTAGGTGTAGCACTGACACGCCGGAATACAAAAGAGTTACCCGCGACCCGGCCGCCAGTAAATCCTGATATTGCCGTCCGCAGCCTGCCGGTAAACCGTATAGGGCAAGGAAACCGTGTCGAAGACACCCGAAAGGGTCAGATCCAGCAATACGAACGGCACCAGAATACCGGTGGGATCGGGCGGCGCGTGCAGGAGGCAGAAGTCGTGAGCCAGGCCGCTGTAGATACGAGGGATGGACTGGCAATAGGTCTTTTGTTTCCTGAGGCTGCGGGCGGCCGCTTCTTCTCTCTGCAGCACCGTGACAGCGGTCCCGCAGCCGGGTAGCGCCAGTGAGAAAGCGCTCAGCAACATAGCCATTTTTATCGTCACAATCTGCCCTCCGGAAACATCAGGCAAACTAGCATCGTGGCTATTCAGGGCACAGTTCATGGGGTCTGTCGATCATGTAGGACGGTTCACAAGAACCTGTCCTCCTGATCTCGGGAGATTGATCTGGTGCCATCGCGGGCAAGCCCGCGATAGGGTCGAAGACCCGATTCAGGCAGCGCTGGAAATATCCTTCGGAAGACGCTGATCAATCACTTGGTACAGCGCACTGCTCTCGGGCCAGTTGCGCATGAACCGCGCCCGATCCCGCGCATAGGCCGGGGCAAAGCTGCTGAGCGAGCCATGCTGACACATCGAATCCAGGTCGATCAGTGCCCAGCGATCCTGTTGCCAGAACAGGTTATGACCCTTGAAATCGCCATGGCTGATCCGCTCGCCAATCAGCTCGGCGAACAAATAATCCAGGGCCTGCAGCTCGGCCTCTGGCGCATCCCCACTCTCAACGTATGGCGCGAAGCGCTCGATGATGTCCGGCCCCGGTAAATACTCGGTCACCAGGTACGCCCGGCTGCGCAACCAGAGAAAACGCTTCTCCAGCAACGCCAATGGCTTGGGCGTGGCGATGCCGAGGAACGCCAGGCGATTGCCTTCACGCCACGAGTGCCAGGCGCGGCTCGGGCGCCAGAAGCGTTTGAGCCAATGGGCAAAGCCTTTGATGTTGTAACGCTTGACCACCAACGTGCGCCCGGCCACGTCGACCTTGCCGACACTCGCCGCGCCGCCGGTCTTGTACAGGTGGCCCTGATCGAGCAAGGCATCGGCCTGCTCCAGCACCGGCAGCATCGCGGCCTCTTCCTCACGGCGAATCGCCCGCAAGCCGAACGCCCCGCGCTGGACGCTGAACAGCGTGCATTCGCGGCCGACCTTGATCAGAAAGTCCTTCAATCGCCAGCGACGGACCTTGTCGATCTGCGTCTGCAACGCCTCCATCGGCAAGGCATGCTCGCCGTTGCTCAACAGGTAATACACCAGCAACTCTTCGGTGAAGGGTTCCAGCACTTTGGGCAACTGGGCGAAAAACACCCCGAGGTTTTCCAGGACTTTGTGTTGCGACAGCGGCTTGCCCGCCGTCTCGACACAGATCCCGGCACCATCGATCAAATACAGCTGACCGCCATGGCGCAGCAGGTTGTCCAGGTGCAGGTCTTGCTGCCACAGGCCCTTGCTGTGCAGTTGGCCAATGGCGCCCAAGGCCTCGGCCAGCACGGCCGATTGTTCATCCGCCAACGCAGGCAAGTGCTCGACCTGTTTCCAGGCATCCCCCAGGCTCTGCGCGCCTTCAAGGAAATCGAACAACAACCAGCCGCCCTCGCCGTCCTTCAGGCCATCAGCCAATAACAACGGCGTGGTCAGTCCCTGGGCGGCGAGCAAACGCACACCGTCCAGTTCACGCTGAAAATGCCGCGCCGCTTTGCCACCGACCAGCAACTTGGCCAGCACCGGCCGGCCGCGCCAGACGCCAGCCCCCACATAACGTTGCCCCGGCAGCACCCGCAGCAGACTCAGCAACTGCAACTCGGCAGGCCCCGCGGCATCGGCCAGCGCAATGTTCAGCGGCAGGCTCGGGCTGCGGCCGGCGCTCTTCAGTTCGGACAACCGCATCAACGCGTCTCCTTGTGACTGCGCCGCGCGCTCAGGCGCGATTCCCAACGGTCCACCAGCGAACTGTCCAGCGGCTGATCCAGATAAACCGCCAACAATTCGCGCACCTGACTTTCGCTCCATTCCGGCGCCCGACGCAGCAACGGCTCCAGGTCCTTGATCCGATCACGCTGGCCGAAAAACAGCGGCCGGGTTTTTTCCAGATCGATCAACTGAGCCTGATAACCGTCACCGGTGGCGTGGAGAAATATGTGCTTGGGGTAGAAGCAACCGTGGACCTGACGCATCCCGTGCAGGCGTCGCGCCAGTTGCCCACACGCCTTGAGAATGGCCGAGTGCTGTGCCGCGCTCAGGTCCGACCAGCGCTGCAGCAGCGAATCCAGGTCATCCCAACCGTCCAGCGCGCGGGTCAGCAGAATCGCGCGAACTTCGCCGTCGACCTTGCGCTCGCCGAAGAACGCCGCCTGCAGCGCCGGAATACCCAGTTTCCGGTAATGACTGATGTTGCGAAATTCACGGGCAAAACTCGGTTCGCCAAAGGGCGAATGCCAGGTGCGCATCAGGTAGTTGCTCTGGCGCTTGAGGTAGTAGCCATGACCCTCCAGATCCAGCCGAAACACACTGCTCCAGCCACCCCGGCCGGTGTTGGGTTCGTCCACCGCGTCGAGTCGCTTGGCCCAGAGCGCGTCGAAGGTAGCGAGGCCATGACGCTCGAGCAGCGCACGGTCTTCAGCCGCCAGAAAATCAGTCATTCGCGTCCCTCGAAAAATCTCACAACGTGCCGGATCCGTTTTTTGTCGGCGGCATTGAGCCGGCCGCTCTGGCGGTATTGCAGGTAAAAGCGCAGGCGCTGGGTGGCCGACAGATGGTACTTGGCGACCTTGTCGAGGCAGGCCAGGTCTTTGGTGATCCGGTACTTGAGCCAGAAGCCGTGCCAGAAATCGCCATTGGGGCAATCGATCAGGAACAGCCGCGCCTCATCGTCGATCAGCAGGTTGCGCCACTTCAAATCGTTATGGGTAAAACGGTTGTCGTGCATGGTCCGGGTGAAACCAGCCAATTGGCGACTGACAGTGTCGACCCAGGCGCGGTCCGCCAGTTTCGGATCATGCCGATTGGCCAGGGCCGACAAGTCTTCGGTATGCGGCAGTTCGCGGGTGATCATCGCCCCACGGGCGTACGCCGCACCGTGCCGCTCCAGCCCCCAGGCCACCACTTCGGCGGTGGGAATGCCCCACTTGGCGAAACGCTTGAGGTTCTGCCACTCGGCTTTCACCCGGGGTTTGCCCAGGTAGCGGCGCAGGCCTTTGCCAGCAGCGACGTAACGCTTGACGTAATAGTTGACCCCATTGCGCTGGACACGAATGACCTCGGACAGCGGATCACGGGTCAGTTGCTCGCCCTTGAGGGCAAACACCGCATCGAGACTGCCGAAGTCTTCTGCCAGATCGCTATAAGCCGGCTCCAGTTTCCAACCCGACATCAGAGCGCATCCCCATATCGCTGTTTACGCTCATAGAGTTTGTTGGCCTTGCCTTCGAGCCACGCCAGCAACCCGGCTTCTTCAGCCAGAATCTGGCGCAGGGGCTGCTGGAAGTAACCCTTGAGGAAACGCAGTTTGTCGCGACGGGTCAGGCCGATGTCCAGCGCCGAAAAATACAGGGCCGCCAGGTCCTTGTTGCGCCAGCGCGTGGTAATCGTCGGGCGGGTCTGGGCGCGGTGCAGGTCGATCACCGACAACTTGAAATCCTCGGCTGTCACCGGTTTGTCGGTGTGCAGCAGGAAGTGGCAGATGTAGCAATCGCGGTGGTTGACCCCGGCGCGGTGCATCATGCCGGTCATGCGCGCGACTTCGGCGATCAGGGCACGCTTGAGCTTGGGCTCGGGTGGATTCTTGATCCAGTCGATGCTGAAATCTTCAAGACTGACGGTGGGCGCCAATTCTTCAGTGACGATGAACGAATGCTGGTCCGCCGGGTTGCTGCCCTTTTCGCCGTAAGCGACGGCCGTCATGGTCGGCACACCGACTTCTTGCAGGCGCTCAATAGCCTTCCACTCCTGCCCCGCGCCCAGCACCGGCAGCTTGGCGGTCAGCAGGTTCTTGAAGATTTCGCCCCAGCCGATACCCCGGTGGATCTTCACGAAGAACCCGTGGCCATCAACGATGGTTCGCAGTGTCCGGCGGGCTTCGAGCTCGCGGTACACCTCGCCCTTGAGACCCTCGACTTCAACGAACGGGTCGCGTCCGGCCCAGAGGCTCTTGAACGGTTCAGCCAGCATCAACTTCATTAAGCGTGCTCCGCCAGAATCACATCGGCCGCGTGCTGCGGCATGCTGTAGAGGTCGGCCGTCTCAGCGAAGGCCAGACCGTTGCGGCTCCAGGCCGCCCGTGCATCTGCGTCGTTCAACATGCCGGTCAGGTACTGAGTCAGTTGTGCCTGATCGAAGGGTTCGTCCAGCACCAGACCCGCGTCAGCCTCGGCGATGTAATGGGCATACCCGCACACCGCGCTCACCAGCACCGGCAAACCGGCTACCAGGGCTTCAAGCAATACCGTCCCGGTGTTTTCGTTGTACGCCGGGTGGATCAGCAGATCGGCACCGAGCAGGAAACGCGGGATATCGCTGCGTCCCTTGAGGAACTGCACGTTGTCGCCGAGCCCCAATGTGGCGCTCTGCAATTGGAATACTTTGGGGTCGTCCTGACCAATTACAAACAGTCGGGTGCGTTTTTTCAGCTCGGCGGGCAATGCAGCCAGCGCCTTGAGGCTGCGGTCCACGCCCTTGGTCTTGAACCCGGAGCCGATCTGCACCAGCAGCAGTTCATCGTCCTTCAGGTTGAACTCGGCGCGGAACCCGGCGCGAATTTCATCCGCGTTCGCGGGGCGACGACGGTCCTGGGCGATGCCCGGTGGCAGCAGATGGAAACGTTCCAGCGGCGTGGCGTAATGCTTGATGAACAGCGGCTGCTGGACTTCGGAAATCATCAGCACGTCGGTTTTGGCATCCCTGGCGAACACCGCGCGCTCGTACTCGGCGAAGTGCCGGTAGCGGCCCCAGCGCCGGTACAGCGAGTTGCGCAGGTTTTGCGCCTTGTCTTCGAAGCAGCCATCGGCGGCGTAGTAAACGTCCAGGCCCGGCATCTTGTTGAAACCGATCAGGCGGTCCACCGGACGCTTGGCCAGATCAGCCTCCATCCACTCGGTGAGCTTCTCGTTGCGCCGATGATTGAAGAACGCCTTGACCGGCACCACCAACACTTCGAACCCCGGCGGGACGTCGCCTTCCCAGATCAGCGTGTAGACCCGAATTTGATGGCCGCGCTGCTGGCATTCAAGGGCGATGCGCATGAAGTCGCGCTGCAAGCCGCCAAACGGAAAGTACTTGTACAGGACAAATGCCAATTGCATCAGCGCAGCTCCTCAGCCAGTAACAACGTGCTCAGTCGGCTCGCGACACGCTCGGGATTCAGACGCGTGAAGCACAGGGGCCACTCGCGTTTCAGGTCGAACCGACGGGCATCATCGGCCGTCGGTTGATAGGTGCATTTCTTTTGCAGACACGGCGCGCAGGGGAAGTCGCTGGCCATGTGAATCTGCGATTTGCCGTACGCGCCGGTCAGGCCCGGATTGGTCGGACCGAACAGCGACAGGGTCGGCACGTCCAGCGCCGCGGCCAGATGACCGAGGCCAGTGTCCACCGCCACGCAGGCTTGCGCCCCGGCCAGGACTTTGCCGACACCCGCCAGGTTCAGTTTGGGCAGCACTTCGACGTGTTTCATGTCTTGGGCGATGCGCTCGGCGCGGGCCTTTTCGACCGGGTTGCCCCACGGCAGCTTCACTGCCACACCGAGATACCCCACCCGCTCGGCCAGCTCGCGCCAGTAGGCTTCAGGCCAGTGTTTGGTGTCCCAGGTGGTGCCGTGGAGAAACACCACGTACGGATTCTTGCGCGGCAGCTCCACCAGCCGTTCGACGTTCAGACCGTAGTCGCCCAGCCCTTTGGGCAAGTCGTAACCCAGGGCCAACGCGAACAACTGACGCACTCGTTCAACCGCGTGCTGCCCACGGGCCACGGCCAGACGTCGGGAATAGAAACGCGCGGCGATCGGTTCGCGGGCCGAGTTCTTATCCAGCCCGGCCACCGGCGCTTTGGCATAGCGAGTCAGCAAGGCGCTTTTCAGCAAACCCTGGGCATCGATCACCAAGTCGTATTTCGTCGCGCGAACGCTTTGCTTGAAGCGCTTCCACTCGCCACTCTTGAGGGTCTGCCAGATGTTCTTGCGCCAGCGACGGATCGCCACCGGAATCACCTTGCCCACGGCCGGGTGCCAGGTCGGGATCTCGGCGAAGCCTTCTTCCACCACCCAGTCGAACGTGATGCCGGGGATCGCCCGCGCCGCGTCGGTCAACGCTGGCAACGCGTGAATCACGTCGCCCAGCGAAGACGTCTTGATCAACAGTACCCGCAAACTATTTGACCTCGACCACAGTGCCCAGCAACCGCTGCAAGGCTTCGTTCACCGCTTTGGGCATGAGCTGGCGCAAGCAGTTGTAATGACCGAAACGGCAGGTGCGATCGAAGCATGGGCTGCATTCGATGCCCAGGCGCACGATCTCGACGTGTTCGGCCAACGGCGGCGTGAAGCCTGGCGACGTTGAGCCGTACACCGCCACCAATGGGCGGTTCAGCGCGGCGGCCACGTGCATCAGGCCGGAGTCGTTGGAGACCACTGCATCGGCGCAGGACAGCAGATCGATGGCCTCGGCCAGGGAAGTGCCGCCACTGAGGTTCACCGACTCTTCACGCAGCCCCGGAATCAGCCGCGAACGAATGTCTTCGCCCACCCCGTGATCGTTTTTCGAGCCGAACAACCAGACTTGCCAGCCCTCACGAATCTTCGCCTCGGCGACCTTGGCATAGTGCTCGGACGGCCAGCGCTTGGACTCGCCGAACTCGGCGCCGGGGCACAGCACCAACACCGGACGGTCGAGGGCCAGACCGAACTTGGCCAGGGCGGCGTCGCGGGTCACCGGGTCGATCTGCAGGCTTGGCCGCGGATACGGCTTCGGCAAATCAGCGCCGGGTTCATAGGCCAGGGCCATGAAGCGCTCGATCATCAGCGGATAACGTTCTTTGTCCAGCGTGCGCACGTCATTGAGCAGGCCGTAGCGAAACTCGCCACGCCAGCCGGTGCGTTTGGGGATGCCGGCAAAAAACGGCACCAGTGCCGACTTCAGGGAGTTGGGCAGCACAATGGCTTGGTCGTATTGACCGGCCAGGGATTTACCAATGCGCCGACGCGTTGCCAGCTCCAGCACGCCATGGCCGAGCGGGAAGCTCAAGGCCTGGCGCACTTCGGGCATGCGCTCGAGGATCGGCCGACTCCACTCGGGGGCCAGCACGTCGATCTCGCACTGCGGGTGGCGCTGCTTGAGACACTGAAAAAGTGTCTGCGCCATCACCATGTCACCGACCCAACTGGGCCCAACGATCAGAATTTTCATTGTGGTTTCCAAAAACGAACCGGGGAGGCATACGCCTCCCCGCCTCGAGAATCCAGCACCTGCGGGGTGAGCCGCCAGGGTCATTTGGACGAGCCGGCTGGGGCTCGTCGGATCAATTTAATACACATCCATGTCAGTTTCAGCTCAACCCCAGCTCACGCCAGATCCGCATGACCTGCCGTCGCTCATCGACGAACTGGTCACCCGGTATCACGCCGGCGTCCTTCTGCAAGGCCTCCCGGTGAGCGGCGGAGCGGTAGGCCTTATAGACCTCACGCAACAGGCTGGCGTCTTCGGCGGGTATCAACCCTTCCTCCTCCAGCCCTTCCAGAATGCGGATATTGTCGGTATAGCGCAGCAATGACGAATGCGTTTCAGACCACGCCAGAGCCGCGTATTGCACCATAAATTCAATATCGACGATACCTCCAGCATCCTGCTTGAGATCGAACGGCGCCGCGGCCTCGAAGGCATTTGCCGCCGTGCCCGCAGCAGTGCTCTTGCTGCCCAGATTATCGCGCATCTTGGCGCGCATCTCGCTGACCTCCTGGCGCAAGGTCGAAAGATCCCGCGATTTGGCCAATACCGCCGCGCGAACCTTCTCGAACGCCTGGCCGACATCCTGACTGCCCACCAGCACCCGCGCCCGCACCAGCGCCTGATGCTCCCAGGTCCAGGCCTCGTTTTCCTGATACCGGGCAAACGCCCCCAATGAGCTCACCAGCAAACCGGATGCACCGGATGGCCGCAGGCGCATGTCCACTTCATACAGCTGACCGGAGTTGGTCTGCGCCGTCAGCAAGTGGATGATTCGCTGTCCCAGACGGGTAAAGAACTGGGCACCGTCGATGGGTTTCGGGCCGTCGGTTTCCGCTTGCGGATCCGCGTCATGGATAAACACCAGATCCAGGTCCGAACTATGCCCCAGTTCCAGGCCGCCGACTTTCCCATAACCGACAATGATGAAGCCGGGGTCGCACAAAGTGCCGTCGGAGCGCAGCGGTGTACCGTACTTGGCCACCGTCTGGCGCCAGGCCAGGGCCAGCACTTGCTCGAGGATCGCTTCGGCGAGCCAGGTCAGGTAATCGCTGACCTTCATCAACGGCAGGCTGCCGGCGATTTCCGAGGCAGCGACGCGCAAACGGTGCGCCAGCTTGAAATGCCGCAAGGCTTCCATTTGTTGTTCGAGGTCGTCTTCGGGGATCCGCGTCAAACGCTCGCGCAGCTCGGCCGCCAGTTCCGGCGCCAAGGGCGGCTTGAACAACCGGCCTTCGTTGAGCAATTCGTCGAGCAGCAACGGGAAGCGCGTGATCTGTTCGGCGATCCATGGGCTCGCCGCGCACAGCGTCAGCAAGCGACGCAGGGCCCCAGGGTTCTCGGTCAACAACACCAGATAAGCGGAACGACGCGCCACCGCTTCCACCAGCGGCAGCACCCGCTCCAGCACCAGATCGGGATTGGCGTGCTCCACGGCCTGAGCCAGCAAGCGCGGAATAAACGCATCGAGGCGTTCGCGCCCCAGGCGTTGCATGGCACGCAATTGCGGACTGCCGCGCAGACTGGCCAAGGCTTTCAGGGCCTTGGTGGCATCGGCGAAACCACCCTCTTCGAGTTGGCGGCAAGCGGCTTCTTCGTCCTGGGCTTCTTCCCACAGTGGAAGCCATTCCCCGCCGACCACCACTTCACTCTCGGTGCCTTCCTCTTCATCAGGATCGGCAATCACCTGACCGAAGTGCCAGGCCACCCGGCCACGCCAGAACATCAGCTGTTCGTGGAACGCCGTCCAATTGGCAAACCCGAGCATAAAGGCAATGCGCGCCTGATCATGTGCGCCGTCCGGCAACATCTGGGTCTGGCGGTCGGCAATCGCCTGAATCGCGTGCTCGGTGTAACGCAGGAATTCGTAACCTTCGCGCAGTTCGCTGACCACCGCCGCCGGCAAGTAGCCCTGACCTTCCAGAGTGCCGAGTACTTTTAATAGAGGACGTTGCTGCAGGCTCAGGTCGCGACCACCGTGAATCAGCTGGAAGGCCTGGGCGATAAATTCGACTTCACGGATGCCACCGGAGCCGAGCTTGATGTTGTCGGCCATGCCCTTGCGCCGGACTTCCTGCTGAATCAACTGCTTCATGGTGCGCAGCGCTTCGATGGCCGAGAAGTCCAGGTAACGCCGGTAGACGAACGGCCGCAGCATGTCGAGCAAACGGGCGCCGGCCACCTGATCGCCGGCCACGACCCGCGCCTTGATCATCGCGTAGCGTTCCCAGTCGCGGCCCTGATCCTGGTAATACTGCTCCAGCGCATTGAAGCTCAGCACCAGCGCGCCGGACGAGCCGTAAGGCCGCAGGCGCATGTCGACGCGGAACACGAAGCCGTCGACGGTCATCGGGTCCAGCGCCTTGATCAAACGCTGGCCAAGACGAATGAAAAATTCCTGGTTATCCAGCGAGCGCTTCACGCCGACGGTTTCACCGCCCTCGGGGTAGGCGAATATCAGGTCGATGTCCGACGACAGGTTCAGCTCCACCGCGCCGAGCTTGCCCATGCCGAGAATGACCATCTGCTGCGGCTCGCCGCTGCGCCGCCCGGTGGGCGTGCCGAACTGTTGGCAATGGCGCTGATACAACCACTGATAGGCCTGATCGATACTGGCATCGGCCATGTCCGAGAGGTCGCGACAGGTCTGGACCAGATCCGCCTGGCGGGTCAGGTCGCGCCAGATGATCCGCACTTGCTGGCGGGCGCGCTGACGACGCAGGGCACGGCCAAGCTGGTCATCGGTTTCGGCGGCGCTCACCGCCGTCGCAATCTGTGCGCACAACTCGCCCGGCGCCAAGGCCCGGTCCAGTTCGCCGGACTGCACCAGCTCCAGCAACATCACAGGGTCACGCAGGCTCTGTTCAATCACAAAGTCGCTGGCCGCGGTGACGCGGGCAAATTGCGCCCAGCGTTCTGGCGTCCAGGCAGACAGGCCATGATCGTCGGGAAGAACCCCGACGGTCGTACGGAACGACTGCTCGGCGCGGGTGACAAACGGCTGGAGCCCGTCGGGCAGTTCGGCAAGCGAAGGGAGGCTCATGGTCTATCCTTGATCGGCGTGCGAAGGGCTGCATGTAGTGATTCGTGAAAACACGCTACGCGACTGACTGTCGAACAAAGGTTAGAAATAGCTGAAATTTCTTTATTTTTGGCAGCGGTCATCAAGCTTCCACCTTTTTCGATTGGCAAAAGACCAACCTTAACGATTATTCTCACAACGCAGCCGGAGGCCACAAGCCAATCATCTGTAGTTTTACTACTCGTCTATACATTCGAAAGGCTGAAATGCCCGATGATTTGTAGTAAAACTACACGCCGCCGGAACAACCTATCGGCAATCCAAGAATTTATATCGTCTGCCCACAAGGCCAGTCGCAAACTCAGGCAACCGATTCTGGAAGCCTTTCCGCCCTGGAGCAAGCCATGCAAGACCTCGATCCCGTCGAAACCCAGGAATGGCTGGACGCCCTGGAATCGGTTCTCGACAAAGAAGGCGAAGACCGTGCTCACTATCTGATGACCCGTATGGGGGAACTCGCGACCCGCAGCGGCTCGCAACTCCCTTACGCCATCACCACGCCTTACCGCAACACGATCCCCGTCACCCACGAAGCACGCATGCCTGGCGACCTGTTCATGGAACGCCGCATTCGCTCGTTGGTACGCTGGAACGCGATGGCCATGGTGATGCGCACGAACCTGAAAGATTCTGACCTGGGCGGTCACATCTCCAGCTTCGCCTCCAGCGCAACCCTGTACGACATCGGCTTCAACTACTTCTTCCAGGCCCCGACCGACGAACACGGCGGCGACCTGATCTACTTCCAGGGCCACACCTCGCCAGGCGTCTACGCCCGTGCGTTCATGGAAGGCCGCATCTCCGAAGACCAGATGAACAACTTCCGCCAGGAAGTCGACGGTCAGGGCCTGTCGTCCTACCCGCACCCGTGGCTGATGCCTGACTTCTGGCAGTTCCCGACCGTATCCATGGGCCTGGGCCCGATCCAGGCGATCTACCAGGCACGCTTCATGAAGTACCTGGAGCACCGTGGCTTCATCCAGCCAGGCAAACAGAAAGTCTGGTGCTTCCTGGGCGACGGCGAGTGCGACGAGCCGGAATCCCTGGGCGCGATCTCCCTGGCCGGCCGCGAGAAGCTGGACAACCTGATCTTCGTCATCAACTGCAACCTGCAGCGCCTCGACGGCCCGGTTCGCGGCAACGGCAAGATCATCCAGGAACTCGAAGGCGTGTTCCGCGGCGCTCAGTGGAACGTGACCAAAGTCATCTGGGGCCGTTTCTGGGACCCACTGCTGGCCAAGGACGTCGACGGCATCCTGCAGCGCCGCATGGACGAAGTCATCGACGGCGAGTACCAGAACTACAAAGCCAAAGACGGCGCGTTCGTGCGTGAACACTTCTTCAACACGCCAGAACTCAAGGCGATGGTTGCCGATCTGTCCGACGACGAGATCTGGAAACTCAACCGTGGCGGCCACGACCCGTACAAGGTCTACGCGGCGTACCACGAAGCGGTCAATCACAAAGAACAACCGACCGTCATCCTGGCCAAGACCATCAAGGGTTATGGCACCGGTGCCGGCGAAGCGAAAAACACTGCGCACAACACCAAGAAAGTCGACGTCGACAGCCTGAAGTTGTTCCGCGATCGTTTCGACATCCCGGTCAAGGACGAAGAGCTGGAAAACCTGCCGTTCTTCAAACCGGAAGAAGGCAGCGCCGAAGCCCGTTACCTGGCCGAGCGCCGTACCGCACTGGGCGGTTTCGTGCCTCAGCGTCGCGCCAAGAGCTTCAACATCCCGACCCCTCCACTGGACACCCTCAAGGCGATCCTGGACGGCTCGGGCGACCGTGAAATTTCCACCACCATGGCCTTCGTGCGGATCCTCGCGCAACTGGTCAAGGACAAGGAAATCGGCCCGCGCATCGTACCGATCATCCCGGACGAAGCTCGTACCTTTGGTATGGAAGGCATGTTCCGTCAGTTGGGCATCTACTCCTCCGTCGGCCAGCTCTACGAGCCAGTCGATAAAGACCAGGTGATGTTCTACAAGGAAGACCAGAAGGGCCAGATCCTCGAAGAAGGCATCAACGAAGCGGGCGCCATGAGCTCCTTCATCGCTGCCGGTACTTCGTACTCCAGCCACAACCAGCCAATGCTGCCGTTCTACATCTTCTACTCGATGTTCGGCTTCCAGCGTATTGGCGACCTGGCCTGGGCCGCCGGCGACAGCCGCACCCGTGGTTTCCTGATCGGCGGCACCGCCGGCCGTACCACCCTGAACGGTGAAGGCCTGCAACACGAAGACGGTCACAGCCACCTGCTGGCTGCCACCATCCCGAACTGCCGCACCTACGATCCAACCTACGGCTACGAGCTGGCGGTGATCATTCAGGACGGCATGAAGAAGATGACCGAAGAGCAACAGGACGTCTTCTACTACATCACCGTAATGAACGAGTCCTACCAGCAGCCAGCCATGCCGGCCGGTGCCGAAGAAGGCATCAAGAAAGGCATGTACCTGCTCGAGGAAGACACCCGCGAAGCGGCGCACCACGTTCAGCTGATGGGCTCGGGCACCATCCTGCGTGAAGTCCGTGAAGCGGCGAAAATCCTGCGTGAAGAGTTCAACGTCGGCGCCGACGTGTGGAGCGTTACCAGCTTCAACGAACTGCGTCGCGATGGCCTGGCCGTTGAACGCACTAACCGTCTGCACCCTGGCCAGAAGCCTAAGCTGAGCTACGTCGAAGAGTGCCTGAACGGCCGTAAAGGTCCGGTCATTGCCTCTACTGACTACATGAAACTGTTCGCTGAACAAATTCGTCAGTGGGTCCCGTCCAAGGAATTCAAAGTCTTGGGCACCGATGGTTTCGGCCGCAGTGACAGCCGCAAGAAGCTGCGTCACTTCTTCGAAGTCGACCGTCATTTCGTGGTGTTGGCAGCCCTGGAAGCCTTGGCTGACCGTGGTGACATCGAACCTAAAGTGGTGGCTGAAGCCATCGCCAAGTTCGGCATCAACCCGGAAAAACGCAACCCACTGGACTGCTGAGGAGACACTCTGTGAGCGAACTCATTCGCGTACCTGACATCGGCAGCGGTGAAGGTGAAGTAATTGAACTGTTTGTGAAGGTCGGCGACCGTATCGAAGCCGATCAGAGCATCCTGACGCTGGAATCGGACAAGGCCAGCATGGAAGTGCCTGCGCCGAAGGCCGGTATCATCAAGAGCCTGAAAGTGAAGCTGGGCGATCGCCTGAAAGAAGGCGACGAACTGCTGGAACTGGAAGTCGAAGGTGCCGCTGCGCCAGCCCCTGCGGCTGCTGCGCCAGCTGCCAAAGCTGAAGCCAAACCGGCTGCCGCACCTGCGCCGGCGGCGCCTGCTGCCGCGCCTGCTGCTGCCAGCGTTCAGCAAGTACACGTGCCGGACATCGGTTCGTCGGGCAAGGCCCAGATCATCGAGATCCAGGTCAAGGTCGGCGATACCGTCGAGGCTGATCAGTCGCTGATCACCCTGGAATCCGACAAGGCCAGCATGGAAATCCCTTCGCCCGCCGCTGGCGTGGTCAAGGCCATCAACGTCAAGCTCAACGACGAAGTTGGCACGGGCGATCTGATTCTGGACCTGGAAGTGGCGGGCGCTGCGGCCCCTGCCGCCGCTCCTGCCCAGGCTGCCGCGCCTGCTGCCGCTGCTCCGGCGCCAGTCGCCGCGGCTCCGGCTGCACCGGTTGCCGACAGCGTTCAGGACATTCACGTCCCGGACATCGGTTCGGCGGGCAAGGCCAAGATCATCGAAGTACTGGTCAAGGCTGGCGACACCGTTGCCGCCGACCAGTCGCTGATCACCCTGGAATCCGACAAGGCGAGCATGGAAATCCCATCGCCTGCCGCTGGCGTGGTGGAAAGCGTTTCCATCAAGCTGGATGACGAAGTCGGTACCGGCGACCTGATCCTGAAGCTGAAAGTCCAAGGCGCGGCACCTGCCGCAGCCCCGGCTCCGGCTGCCGCTGCCGCGCCGAGTGCTCCAGCGCCTGCCGCTGCTGCTCCGGCTGCCGCTGCACCTGTTGCGGCCCCGGTTGCTGCTCCTGCCAAGCCTGGCGCGAAAGTTCACGCCGGCCCGGCCGTGCGTCAACTGGCCCGCGAGTTCGGCGTCGAGCTGAGCGCTGTCGGCGCCAGCGGTCCGCACGGTCGCATCCTGAAGGAAGACGTGCAGGTTTACGTCAAGGCCATGATGCAAAAGGCCAAGGAAGCCCCGGCCGCTGCGGCTGGTGCAACCGGCGGCGCGGGCATCCCACCGATTCCGGTCGTGGACTTCAGCCGCTTCGGCGAAATCGAAGAAGTGCCGATGACACGCCTGATGCAGGTCGGCGCTGCCAACCTGCACCGCAGCTGGCTGAACGTGCCGCACGTGACGCAATTCGACTCGGCGGATATCACCGAGCTGGAAGCGTTCCGCAACGCGCAGAAAGCCGTTGCAGAGAAGGCCGGCGTCAAGCTGACCATCCTGCCGCTGCTGCTCAAGTCCTGCGCGCACCTGCTCAAGGAACTACCGGACTTCAACAGCTCGCTGGCTCCAAGCGGCAAGGCGATCATCCGCAAGAAATACGTGAACATCGGCTTCGCCGTCGACACCCCGGATGGCCTGCTGGTACCGGTCATCAAGAACGTCGACCAGAAGAGCCTGCTGCAACTGGCCGCCGAAGCCGCTTCCCTGGCTGAAAAAGCCCGGACCAAGAAGCTTTCGTCGGACGAGATGCAAGGCGCCTGCTTCACCATTTCCAGCCTCGGCCACATTGGCGGCACCGGCTTCACGCCGATCGTCAACGCGCCGGAAGTGGCGATCCTCGGTGTTTCCAAGGCAACCATTCAGCCAGTCTGGGACGGCAAAGCCTTCCAGCCGAAACTGATGCTGCCGCTGTCGTTGTCCTACGATCACCGTGTGATCAACGGCGCCGCTGCCGCACGCTTCACCAAGCGTCTGAG
Organism: Pseudomonas frederiksbergensis; assembly: GCF_017114915.1. Classification (GTDB taxonomy): domain Bacteria; phylum Pseudomonadota; class Gammaproteobacteria; order Pseudomonadales; family Pseudomonadaceae; genus Aquipseudomonas; species Aquipseudomonas frederiksbergensis_I. The sequence goes on along the minus strand of NZ_JAAUOE010000005.1, from coordinate 5,452 downwards.
CGACCTGCTGGCGGACATCCGCACCATCCTGCTGTAACACCGACCGGCCCTCCCCCTGGGAGGGCCAGTCGCGTTCCACGTTTTCCGAGCGCCACGCTCGTACCTCAACCCCGCCAATTTGGCGGGGCTTTTTTTTGCTTTGAAAATGGCGCGTCAGCCTTCCATGTAGCAGCTGCTACAGGCCGCTCATCCGCGCTTTATTCCTACATCCACGGCTTATGCCACCTACGACTCAAGTCCACTTTTGCCCGATATTTTTTGCCGGTCAATAACTAGGCTTAGTTGCGAGGCTTTCCAATAGAAACCTCGACTACTTAATCTGCTTAGTTAGCATTACTTCGAATGGATTCGAACATGTTCAAACCGACCGTCGGCCCTATTATTGGCCACACCACAACTAACCATGCCCGCATTTTCTTGCGCGGCGAATTACAAAATAATGCGCTGGTATTTGCAGGCATCCGCTATCGACGCACCGGTGAGAAACACTGGTCCAAAGGCGTATTTGCAAAACTGTCCGTCTTGCGTGACATGTCCGATGTGATTGCACTCAACGATCTGGCCACCGATACCGACTATGAATACCAGGCCGGTTGGTTCAGCCCCATGAGCCCGGTGCATACCGTGGAGACGATTGAGGAGTTGCCGCTGCAATGGCCGCGGGAAACCTACCGCTTTCGCACGCAGTCCAGCAAAACCACCCAACCACGGGCCTATGTGGTCGGCTCATGCCGTTACCTGCGCATGACTGCCGGCATTGCGTCGGCGCCACATTTGGGCGACCGTATTTTTGCCTCGATCACAAGCCTGGCCGAACGCGCCGAACCGCCCATCAGCGCGATGCTGATGACCGGCGATCAAATCTACGTCGATGACCTGAACATCGTGGCCCCTGACCGGGAATACAAGGACATTCTCAGCAAGTACCGCACGGCTTTTTCGCAACCTCATATCTCGAAGTTAATGTCCAACATACCGACTTACATGATCCTCGACGATCATGAGATTGAAGACAACTGGCCCGCCAACAAAAGCAAGAACGATATTTTTTTATACAAAAATGCCATGGCAGCGTATGAGTTATATCAAGCCAGCCACAGCCCCGCACATGAGCTACTTGCTAACGGAAAAGTAAGCAGAACACTGGAGCAGTATTGGTATCAGTTCGCCGAGGGCGATATCGAGTGGTTTATCACCGACAGTCGAACCCGACGCAATCTGTCGGCCAACGACCGTCGCATCCTTGATGAAGAACAGGAACAGGCGCTGCTCAAATGGCTGATCAACAGCCCGGCCCGGGTCAAGTTCGTGGTCACCAGCGTCATGTTCTACCCCGACCGCAAACTTCACGGCGATGACGCCTGGAAAGCCTTCCCGCAGCAGCGGCTAAGGCTGCTGGAGACGATTCGTGCCCACGGCATCAAGAACGTCTTGTTCATTTCCGGCGATGTCCACGGCTCCCTGACCAGTCGCCTGACCCACAGCGAGGACCCGGATTTCGAAGTTCATACCATCGTCTCCTCACCGCTGTGCAACAGCAAATGGCTGCCCTATGCCAAGGCCTCGACCTTTATCCTCGATCAAGCGCTGGCCCGAACAGCGACAGGCGAGTATCGGCATGAGCTGACCAGTGAGGTGATCAGCCAGGACAATTTCGCGCATCTGATCGTCGATGCAGAGCAGGTTCGCGTCGATTATCACGATCGGGATGGCAAGCCATTGCAATCGATCAGCATCAAATTGCGTTGAGCCCTGGAAAAGATCGCAGCCTTCTGGCTGCGATCTTTTTGGCCAAACACATGACTTCTGCACACTCGCTGAAGAAATCTTCGCCCCTGCCGACATATTCTTATAGCACTTGGCCTTCATGTCTCTTGTCAGTCAGTGTCGCAATGATGCAACCTTGCCGCAGGCAACAGTAAAGAGGGCGTGAGCCCGGCGCGATCAGCATATTCGAAGCGAGTTTCCCTCCATGAAAAGCCAACCCGATGCCGCCAGCCGTATGGTGGCCGAGGTAGTGACGCAGTTGCCGGTGCCCTCGCGGCTCGGCATGCTGCGTTTCGAACGGCTGAATGAACCGAGCTGGGCGCTGCTGTTTCTCGACCCCAATTGCGAACGACAGTTCGGCCTGCCGGCGGTGGAGCTTTGTGCTCTGGTCGGTTCCCCCTACGCCAGTCTGATGGAACCCGAAGCACGCTATAAACTGCACGACACGATCCAGCAGCAACTCACCGAAAGCCCGCATTACCTGATCCGCTACACCTTGCACACCGCCGCTGGCGTGCTGAGCCTGCTGGAACTGGGCGAAGCTTACAAACAACACAATCGACACCTGCTGCGTGGCTACCTGATGGTGGTAGACGGTCTGTTCGACGGCGAACCGTTGCTGCCGGCGCTGGATCTGGAAACCCAGAACTCACGCCTGCAAATCGCCCTGGAACTCAATCAACGCGCCCAGCAGGAACAACTGCAGCACCTGGACCGGGTGCGTGCCCAGCAAGACCTGATCCTGCTGCTGACCCGCCAGCGCTACAGCACCAACAATTCCCTGCAAGAAGCCGCCGAGCTGATCACCCGCAGTGCCTGCGACATCTATGAAATCGACTGCGCCAGCCTGTGGAACCTCGACGGCTCGCGACTGACGCCGATATCGGCCTACCATCGCGCCACCCGGAATTACCAACTGCCGGACCCAATCGACGCCAGTGGTTTTCCCGATTACCTTGACGCCTTGCACACTGGCCGCGCCATCGACGCCCACAACGCCATGCGCGATCCGCGCACCCGGGAAATCGCCGAACACCTGCGCCCGCGCGACGTCAACGCCATGCTCGACGCCAGCATCCGCGTCGATGGCCAGGTGGTCGGTGTGCTCTGCCTGGAACAGATCGGTGCGACCCGCGCCTGGCAGTCGGACGAAATCGCCTTCGCCGGCGAACTGGCGGATCAGTTCGCCCAAGTCATCAACAACCACAACCGCCGCACCGCCACCAATGCCCTGCACCTGTTCCAACGTGCGGTGGAGCAAAGCGCCAACGCCTTTCTGCTGGTCAATTGCGACGGCGTGGTGGAGTACGTCAACCCAAGCTTTACCGCGATCACTCAGTACACCACCGAAGAAGTCCACGGCCAGCGGCTGTCGGAATTGCCGGCGCTGGAAAATCTCAGCGAACTGCTGTTCGACGCACCATCGGCGCTGGCCAAGAGCAACAGCTGGCAGGGCGAGTTCAAGAGCCGGCGTAAAAACCTCGAACCCTACTGGGGCCAATTGTCGATTTCCAAGGTCTACGGCGACAACCGTGAACTGACGCACTACATCGGCATTTACGAAGACATCACCCAGACCAAGCTCGCCCAGCAGCGCATCGAGCGCCTGGCTTACACCGACAACCTGACCAACCTCGGCAACCGCCCGGCGTTCATCCGCAACCTCGACGAACGCTTCGCCCGGGACAGCGATACGCCGATCAGCCTGTTGCTGGTAGACATCGACAACTTCAAGCGGATCAACGACAGCCTCGGTCACCAGACCGGCGACAAACTGCTGATCAGCCTGGCCCGGCGCTTGCGCAACAGCCTGAGCCCGAGCGGTAGCCTGGCGCGCTTTGCCAGTAACGAATTCGCGGTGCTGCTGGACGACACGGACCTCACCACTGGCCAGCAGGTCGCCAACCAATTGCTGGCGACCCTCGACAAACCGATGTTCGTCGACAACCAGTTGATCAGCGTTACCGGCTCCGTGGGCCTGGCCTGCGCGCCACTGCACGGCCGTGACCCACAGACGTTGATGCGCAACGCCGGCCTGGCGCTGCACAAGGCCAAGGCCAACGGCAAACACCAGGTGCAAGTGTTCACCGAAGCGCTGAATGCCGAGGCGAGCTACAAACTGTTCGTCGAAAACAACCTGCGCCGCGCCCTGACCCAGAACGAACTGGACGTGTTCTACCAGCCCAAGCTGTGCCTGCGCAGCGGTCGCCTGCTGGGCATGGAAGCGCTGCTGCGCTGGAACCATCCGGAAAAAGGCATGATCCGCCCGGACCAGTTCATCAGCGTGGCCGAAGAAACCGGGCTGATCATCCCGATCGGCAAATGGATCGCCCGCCAGGCCTGCCGTATGAGCAAAGACCTGACCGCCGCTGGCCTGGGCAAGCTGCAAGTGGCGATCAACCTGTCGCCCAAACAGTTCTCCGACCCGGACCTGGTGGCATCCATCGCCAACATCCTCAAAGAGGAAGCGCTGCCGGCGAACCTGCTGGAGCTGGAACTGACCGAAGGCCTGCTGCTGGAAGCCACCGAAGACACGCACTTGCAGCTCGACCAGCTCAAGCGCCTGGGCCTGACCCTGGCCATGGACGACTTCGGCACCGGTTACTCGTCGCTCAGCTACTTGAAAAAATTCCCGATCGACATCATCAAGATCGATCGAAGCTTCATCCACGAAATCCCGGACAACCAGGACGACATGGAAATCACCTCCGCCGTGATCGCCATGGCCCACAACCTGAAACTCAAGGTCGTGGCCGAAGGCATCGAGACGGCCGAGCAGTTGGCCTTCCTGCGCCGCCACCGCTGTGATGTCGGCCAAGGCTACCTGTTTGACCGACCGATCCCGGGCTCCGAGCTGATCGAAAAGCTCAAACGCTACCCGCGTGGCCCAATCGCCTGACCGCCTGCCCCCATAGAGGTAGTGCGTAACTGGACGGCATTGGGCAAACTGAAGGTCTGACTATCGACATCCCAACCTGACTGAGAGGACTGATCATGGTTCTGCGCTCGGAAATACTGGTGAACAAAAACGTGCTCCCGACTAAAGAACAAGCTCTGCCTGGCCGCGAAACCCCAATGACTGTGCCGGAAAAACACTTCGTCCACGACGCCCCGCTGCTGGGCCCATTCGCGATGGACGTGGATTTCGCGATCTTCGGCCTGGGCTGCTTCTGGGGCGCGGAGCGCAAGTTCTGGCAGCGTGAAGGCGTGGTCAGCACGGCAGTGGGTTACGCTGGCGGCTTCACGCCGAACCCGACTTACGAAGAAGTCTGCTCGGGCCTGACCGGCCACAGCGAAGTGGTACTGGTGGTCTACGAGCCGGCCAAAGTCAGCTATGAAGAGCTGCTGAAGATGTTCTGGGAATTGCACAACCCGACGCAAGGCATGCGTCAGGGCAATGACATTGGCACTCAGTATCGCTCGGTGATCTATGCCACCAACCCGACTCAACTGGCTGCAGCCGAGCACAGCAAGCAAGTATTCCAGGCCGAGTTGACCAAGGCTGGCAAAGGCACCATCACCACCGAAATCGAAGAGGCACCGACGTTCTACTTCGCCGAGGCGTATCACCAGCAATACCTGGCGAAAAACCCTGAAGGGTATTGCGGGATTGGCGGTACGGGCGTGACTTGCCCGATCTAAACTTCGGGCCCACTGATCGTTCCCACGCTCCGCGTGGGAATGC
>NZ_JAAUOE010000049.1 GCF_017114915.1 Pseudomonas frederiksbergensis | reverse complement strand
TGTTTGTTCGCGGGAAAAAGACACCCCGGCGACAGCAAAAAATTGCACAGTTATTTTCGAGTGGTGACACTAGAATAGGTCCAACTTTTTCGGAGCCAGAGCCTTTATGCCAGATCCGGTTGACGCCCCCGGGCTGTCAGATTTACCGCTGGACGACTTGGTAGCGTGTCATGAATGCGACTTACTGATGCGCAAGCCTGAACTCGCCCATGATGAGAAGGCCATCTGTCCACGCTGCGGTTATGAACTGTATGCCCATCGGCACAATGTCGTGCAGCGCAGTCTNCAACAACGTCTCGCCTTAGTCATTGCCGCACTGTTGTTGTATGTCCCGGCGAACTTTTTACCCATCATGCAGCTCCATCTACTCGGGCAGTCGTCGCACGACACCGTCTGGAGCGGCGTTGTCGGTCTGTTCGATACCGGTATGCGAGGTGTAGCGGCAGTGGTGTTTCTCTGCAGCATGGGAATTCCGCTGCTCAAGTTGCTCTGTCAACTGGTCGTATTGCTGAGTATTCGCTTCGATATCGGACGCAGTTATGGCTTGCTGCTCTACCGCATTTATCACCATTTACGGGACTGGGGGATGCTTGAGGTTTACCTCATGGGCGTGCTGGTTGCGATCGTCAAATTGGCCGACATGGCGGCGATCACCGTAGGTTTTGGTCTGGCATGTTTTATTAGTTTGTTGTTGGTCCAGGTCTGGCTGGAAGTGGTGATGTCACCGCACCAGATCTGGCAGGCTCTATCAGGAGAAGATGCCCATGCGGGCGATTGATGCGGGCATTCTGATTTGTGCAGAATGCCACGAGCTGAACAAACAGGAAGCCGATACTGACGAGCAGGTCTGCACCCGCTGTGGTGCGTTGGTCCATGCCCGCCGTCCGGACAGCCTGATGCGCACTTGGGCGCTGCTGATCACGGCTGCGATTCTCTACATCCCGGCCAATGTGCTGCCGATCATGACCGTCAGTTCCCTGGGGCAGGGTGATCCGAGCACGATCATGTCCGGGGTGATCCAACTGGTTCAGCACGGCATGATTCCAATCGCTGCCGTGGTTTTTATCGCCAGTATTCTTGTACCCACGTTCAAGCTGGTGGGCATCGCGTTGCTGCTGTACTCGGTGCAGCGCCACCAGCCACTTTCCGCGCGCCAGCGCATTCTGATGTACCGCTTCATCGAGTTCATCGGTCGCTGGTCGATGCTGGATATCTTTGTGATCGCCATTCTGGTGGCGGTTGTGAATTTCGGACGGCTTGCCAGCGTCGAAGCCAATCTTGGCGCCATCGCCTTTGCCAGTGTGGTGATTCTGACGATGCTTGCCGCAGTAACTTTCGATCCCCGACTGATTTGGGATAACACGGAGTCGGACGACGACCATGACTGATTTGCCTAAAGCGAAAACCCGACCGGCCTCGAACTGGTCAGCCATTTGGGTGTTGCCCCTGATCGCCTTGCTCATCGGTGGCTGGCTTGCCTGGCGTGCCTACAGCGAGACTGGCATCGAGATTCAGGTGCGCTTCGAAAGCGGTGAAGGCATTCAGGCCAACAAGACCGAAGTCGTCTACAAAGGCATGTCTGTTGGTAAGGTAAAAACCCTCAAAATCGATGACGAAGGCAGCTCCAAAGGCGTGATCGCCACCATCGAAATGAACAAGGACGTGGAGCAATACCTCAAGACCAGCACGCGCTTCTGGCTGGTCAAACCGAGCGTGAGCCTGGCTGGTATAACGGGCCTGGAGACACTGGTCTCGGGTAACTACGTGGCCGTCAGTCCAGGCGAAGGCGAGCCGACCCGCAAGTTCAAGGCGTTGGCCGAAGAGCCGCCGCTGTCGGACGCCAAACCCGGTCTGCACCTGACCATCAAGGCGGATCGTCTCGGCTCGCTGAATCGTGGTAGCCCGGTGTTCTACAAGCAGATCCAGGTCGGTCAGATCAAAAGCTACGTGTTGTCCGCAGACCAGAACACTGTCGAGCTCAAAGTCTTCATCGAGCCGACCTACGCCAGCCTGGTGCGCAAGCACACACGTTTCTGGAATGCCAGCGGCATCAGTATCGACGCCAACCTGTCCGGTGTGAAAGTGCGTAGCGAATCCCTCGCCAGCATTGTCGCCGGTGGTATTGCGTTTGCCACACCGGAAAACCGCAAGGACAGCCCGCCCACTGATCCAAGTCTGCCATTCCGTCTCTATGAAGACTTCGATGCGGCCGCAGCGGGCATTCGGGTCAAGGTCAAACTCAGCGATTTCGAAGGCTTGCAGGCTGGTCGTACACCGGTGATGTACAAAGGCATCCAGGTCGGCAATCTGAAAGCGCTCAAGGTTGACCCTGACCTGTCCAGTGCGACTGCTGAGTTGACTCTCGATCCTCTGGCCGAGGATTACCTGGTCACCGGCACGCAGTTCTGGGTGGTCAAACCGTCGATTTCCCTCGCCGGCATCACCGGTCTGGAAGCGTTGGTCAAAGGTAACTACATCGCTGTGCGCCCTGGTGACAAGGGCGGAGCGTCTCAGCGCGAGTTCGAAGCTCGAGCCAAGGCGCCGCCGCTGGATCTGCGTTCGCCGGGCCTGCACTTGGTGCTGTTCACCGACAACCTTGGTTCTCTGGAAGTCGGCAGTCCGATTCTCTACAAGCAGGTCAAGGTCGGTTCGGTGCAGAGCTACCAGTTCTCCCGCACCAAAAAGCAGTTGGTGATCGGTGTGCACATCGAGAAGGAGTACGAAGGGTTGGTCAACGCCTCGACGCGTTTCTGGAATGCCAGCGGCATTACGCTGACGGGTGGACTGACCGGCGGCATCCAGGTCAAAAGCGAGTCATTGCAAAGCCTGATGGCCGGTGGCATTGCCTTCGAAACCCCGGAAGCCAAAGCACCGCTGCAGAAGCGTATTCCACGTTTCCGCCTGCATGCGAGCCATGACGACGCAACGCAGAAAGGCGCCATGGTGACGATCAAGGTCGATCGCGCCGATGGCCTGCGCACTGGCACGCCGGTTCGCTACAAAGGCCTGGACGTCGGCAAGATTGAAGACGTCGACCTCACGGATGACCTGCAATCGGTGCTGCTGACCGCGCGGATCACCGAAGTGCCGGAGCGTATCGCTCGGGTGGGCAGTCAGTTCTGGGTGGTCAAACCTGAGTTGGGTCTGATCAAGACGTCCAACCTCGAGACACTGGTGACCGGACAGTACATCGAAGTGCAACCGGCGCTGAAGAACCTTGGTCCGCAAAAAGACTTCGTGGCCTTGACCAATCCTCCGGAAATCGCCAAGGAAGAGGCCGGTTTGAGCCTGGTGTTGAGCGCTGCCCGTCGAGGTTCGCTGAAGATAGGCGTTCCCGTCACCTATCGTGAAATCACGGTAGGCAAAGTGACCGGCTATGAATTGGGCCAGACGGCTGATCGAGTGTTGGTGCACATCCTGATCGAGCCGAAGTATGCGCCACTGGTGCGCAGCGGTACGCGATTCTGGAACACCAGTGGTTTTGGATTTGACTACGGCTTGTTCAAAGGCGCGACCATACGCACCGAGTCACTGGAGACACTGATCCAGGGCGGCATCGCCTTTGCCACGCCGGATGGCGACCGCATGGGTGTCCCGGCGCGGCCCGAGCAAACGTTCCCGTTGTTCGACCAGTTCGAAGATGAATGGCTGACCTGGGCGCCGAAGATTTCCCTCGGCAAGTAAGCCCGAGCAGCAGGTATGAAAAAGGCCGCGATCCATTGGATCGCGGCCTTTTTTATTGGCTTCGATGCAGGCGTCAGACCGCATCCAGCTCCGGTTCGTCCGCCTGCACGTTCACAATTGCCTTCGCTTCATCGTGGCGTCGGACGTACTTCCAGTCCGCCTCGTCGATGTAGATGCCGTTCGGGCCGCTACCGCCTTCCAGGTCGATGGCGACACTGGCGCAGACTTGCGGCTTCACGCTCGCCAGAATCGGCACGAAGCCCAGTTGCAGGCTGGTTTCCAGCAGCGCTGCCTGGTTCTTCTCGTCGATGTCGGCTGCCTCGTCAAGGTAGTACGGCAGGCGCACGCGACCGGCCTGGTCGCGGTCCATCAAGTGCAGCAACAAGTACATGTTGGTGAGCGCCTTGATGGTCATGGTGGTGCCGTTGGACGCCGCGCCGTCGATGTCGGTGTGGATCACCGGTTGGCCATTGACCTTAGTGATCTCGAACGCCAGCTCGAACAGATCCTTGAGACCGAGCTGGTTGTGGTTGGCCGCCACCAGCCGCGCCAGGTATTCCTTCGCTTCTTCGTTCTTGTTGTCCTGTTCGGCGCTTTGGCTCAGGTCGAAGACGGAAAGGGTTTCGCCTTCTTCGTACTGACCGGCGCTGTGGATGATCTGGTCAATGTGCTTGAGCGCTTCCTTGTTCGGCGCGAGCACGATACGGAAGCTTTGCAGGTTGGAGACCTGACGCTTGTTGATCTCACGGTTGAACAGCGCCAGTTGATGTTCGAGGCTGTCATAGTCGCTGCGGATGTTGCGCAGGGTCCGGGCGATGTCGGTGACCGCTGCACGACGGGCCTTGCCGAGGGTCAGGGCTTCATCGGTGCGGTGTGCGTAGGCGTTGATCAGCAGTTGCAGGCGACGCTCCATATCGTCTTCGCTGTCGAACTTGGCCACGCCTTTGAGGCGGACCTGAGCGTAGAGTGCGTCGATCTGCCCGTCGGCCCGCAGCAAGCCTTGCCAGCTGTCCTGATAGTCGTTGAGCAACGGCAGCAGGTTGTCCATGGAGTCGTCGACCGGGTCCATGAACGGTGTGCCGAACGGCAGGTCCGCCGGCAACAACTGACGACGGCGCAGGGCGTCGTCGAGAGTGCGTTGCTTGGCTTCCATGTCGCCGATCTGCCGGCCGACCAGTTGCAGTTTGGCCGACAGTTGCTGGACGCGTTCGGTGAAGGCGTCGCTTGAGCGTTTCAACTCGTCCTGGGCGGCTTCCATCTGCGCCAGCTGTTCAAGCTTGTCGCCTTCCTCGGCGCTCAGGGTTTGCGTGCGGCGGAAGTCTTCCAGGGCTTTCTGCGCATCCAGCACTTGCTGGTACAGCGCTTCGGTCTGGGTCTTGCTGGCCGCGCGGTCGGCCGCCACGGCTGCTTGAGTTTTTAGCTGCTTGAGTTCTTTTTCCAGGCGGTCTTTCTGATCGCGCAGTGCCGCACGGTCAGCCAGTGCTTGCAAGGCCGGTGGTTCGATGTGCGACAGGTCGATGGACAGGCCCGGCACTTCGAAGCGCTCGCCTTTGAAGCCGTCGAGGATCAGCTCCATGGATTTGACCCACTCACCGTCCTCATCCAGAGCGATGCCATGCTCGCCCAACGGCAGGCTGAACAGCGCGCTGTTGAACAGCCGCATCAGGCGTTCAACGTCCTGTTGCGAGAATTCTTCGCGCAGACGGGCGTAGCTGTTGTTGTCGGCGTGATCGAGTTGTTGTTTCACCGACTTCAGGCGTTTTTCCAGATCCCGCAGCCGCTCTTCCAGGTCTTCGGCCGAGAACTGCCGCGATTGGGCCAACGCACCGGCCAGTTCATCGTGCGCGTCCTTGGCCGCGAGCAGTTGCTGTTCAAGGACTTTGACGTCATCGACCAGGGCGAAGCGATGCTTGAGCACCGACAATTCGCCGAGCCAGCGCTGGATGCCGGTGATCTCCCGCTCCAGACGCATCAGCTCTTGAGTGCCGCCGCGTTGATCGTTTTGCAGGGCGTCCTGCTCGTTGCGGTAGTGCTCGGCCTGAATCGTCAGTTCTTCCTTGCGCGCACTGGCGTAGTCCGACCAGGTGCCGAGCAGGGAGTCGAGCAGCGGCGACAGGCGATGCAGTTTGCCGCGCAGGATATCCCGCTGTTTCACGCCGTTAGCCAAGGCTTCGACCAAGGGACCGGCCGCGACCAGCGAGTTGTAGTCCTGCTCCATGCGGCGTACATCGCGGAACGCTTCTTCGCACGCTGCAATGTAATCGACACTGCCGGAACGCAGGCTGTGTTCGAAGGCATCGAGGAACAGTTGCTTGAGCTTGGCCGCAGTGATTTCGCGCATGTGCAGCAAATTGATGAACAGGGCACGGAAGGTCTTCAGGCTCTGCTCACTGGTGGAGCGCAGCGGGATCAGCGTCAGGTCGAGCGGAATCGAGGTGTGGCCGCCCACCAGCAAACGACGGAGTTCATCCGGCTTGAGTTCGTAGGCTTTCAGGCCTTCGCGTTCCAGGTTGGTGAACAGCTCTTTCTGCCGCAGGCAGGTGTCGTCTTTCTGATAATGAGCCAGGTCGAGTTTGCCGGCGTAGGCAAAGAACTGGTGACCGAAACCACCACCCGGGCCGCGACCGACCACGCCAATCACGTGCGGGCCGTGGGGCAGGGAGACTTCGACGAGGATGTAACTGGTGTCCGACGCGAAGTAGAACCGCCGCGATTGCTCCAGGCTGTATTTACCGAAACTCATGTCCGACATGCGCGCCAGGATCGGGAACTGCAAGGCGTTGATCGAGGCGGATTTACCGAGGTTGTTCGCGCCGTAGACCGACAGTGGCTCTTCCAGCGGGAACAGGCCGAGGCTGTAACCGGCGGTGTTCAAAAGGGCAAAGCGGCGAATGCCATAGCGTTCCTTGCTCATGCATCGGTCTCCTGTTCTTCGGCGATGGCGCGGGCCAGTGCGTCTTCTTCGCTTTCACCTTCGAATTCACTGAGGTCCAGCGGGTCATCGGTCTGCAGCAGTTTTTCGTCGCTGTCTTCGTCGATCAGCACCGGTGCCGGCAATGGCAGCACGCTGTGCAGGCTGGCGGCCAGATCGCGGTCCTGCTGGACCGACAGGCAGACGTCAAGGAAGCGGTGCATCGGCGGCAGGAAACGGTAGACACCGTTTTCTTCGCCGGCGAAACCGAGCTGGGTCATACGACGCATGATTTTTTCTTCGAGTTCTTCGACGGTCTGCACTTCGGCCTGAATGAACAGGTCGCGATACTTTTCCAGCAGCGATGGCAATTCATCGCGACCGAGGCTGCCACCATCGAGCACGGCGATCGGGTCGCGGCCCTGGTCGGCCAGGTGCTCGACAAGGATGAAGGTAAACAATGCCAAGCGCTGCGCGGTCTTGTTCACCGCCGCCGCGGCGAGGTCCGGCACGAAGTAGTAGAAACCACGGGTGTCGCAGACCAGTTCAAAGCCCAGCGCCTTGAACAGGGTGCGGTACTGGTCCTGGAAATTCGACAGTTGGGCGTACAGCTCCGGATCGCGGCGGCTGACGTGGTAGCCCTTGAACAGCTCGCGAAAGATCGGCGCCAGCTGGGACAGTTCGGAAAGATCAAGATGCATGTGGGATGCTCGCAGAATCCTCGGCGGCGGTGTCGCGGGCCGAGAGCAGGGCGAAGGAGCGCAGGCTGACCTGGTGCTCGTGAGTGTGGTAATCGCGGCGTTCCAGACGCTCGCGCTTGAAGCGTTTTTCCCGCGACAGGCGCGAGAACCAGTAGAGCAATTCGTCGGTGGCGCCGTCCGGCTCCTGCTCCAGCAGCCAGCTCATCAGATCCGGCATCGGCAGGGCGTCTTCGCAGCGTTCGAGCATTTCCCGAACCGTGCGTGGCGCGCGCGGGGCTTCGCCTTTCTGGGTCTTGTGGGCCTTGGGGAACCGCGCAGGTGCAGGCTCGAAACGGGCCAGGGCGTAGACATAGGCTTCGACCTGGCTGGCACTGCCGAGGAAGGTGCTTTGCGGGCGGGTGAACAGCGGCATCGCGGCTTGCGGCACCGCATCGATGCCTTTGCGACGAATGGCCGACAGCGCCAGGGCCGCGCCTCGGGTCACGGCGTTGTGTCGGCGCGCTTCTTCACGCAGCGGCAGCAGCAGTTCCCGGGCGTGACGCAAGGTCAGCTGGGCGCTGGTCTGCATTTCGAGGATGCGCGCGTGGGTGCGCAGCAGCATGTCGTCGTCGACCAGGTGGCCGAGGCGCTGTTGTTCAGTCAGCATCTTCAGCAGCACATTCTCGACCTTGCGCACGCCTTGTTCGAAGGCACCGTCGGCATTCACCAGCTGGATCATCGGCTCGACGTATTCGTCCCAGGTCGCCAGCACTTCAGCGTAGCGCTGGCGCAATGGAATCTGCCGGTCGCTGGTCTTGGCCCGTTCGGCGACGGCTACCAGGGCCTGTTCGTCGTTGGCGAGCTTCTTCAGCACGTCTCGCACACGCATGTCGAGCAGGCGCAACTGGCGCGCCAGGTCATTGCCGTCGCGAATGTCGAAGGCGTCCTGGATGTAACCAGCCAGGCGCTCGAGGTGGCGTAGATAGGCTTCGATTTCAAGGCACAGGCCCAGACGGTGCTCACGGCGCAGGTAAGCGAGGAAGTCGTGAATCTGCGCGTTGAGCTCGAAACGGTTCGGGCTTTTCGCCACGGGAACCAGAATGTCGAGGCGGATCCACACGTCCAGCAGGCTGGTGATGTCCTGCGGTGTACTGTCCAGTTGCTGGGCGGCCAGTTGCGTGCGCAGTTCGTTGAGGCTCAGGGTGCCTTGGTCGAAGTGCTCGCACAGTGGCTCCAGAAGTGCCCAGTGTTCAGCGAGGGCGCGCAAGACGCGCTTGGGTTCGATCATCGGAATGGCCGGCTGGTTGGCGATTAAAAGCCGCGATTGTACTGCATCGCAGCCGTGTCGATTCACTCTCGGGATGGACAGTCGGTTTTCTATCGATCAACTGCGGGCGATCTTGAGCGAAGGGCGGTAGAATCACTGCACTTTAGTTATCCACAAGTGGCCGACCTTTGCTTATCGAGTCCCGTCGCCGCGCTTATTTGACCGCCATGCAGGTGGTCAACTGGCTGCCGCGCACCGAATTGCCCTTTGCTGCACCGTCGCGGCCAGAACTGCTGGAGACGCCCGAGCCATCGGTCGTCGCCCCGGCGGCACCGGCTCCGGTGGCTGCTGCGCCAGTGGAAACTGCGATCAAACCGGCCGAACGGGTGAAGATCGAGGTGCCGCGACCATCGTTGGCCAGCACGCGCACCAATGCCAAGGCCGAAGAAGAGGAGGCGCCGGTCGCGGTCAAGGCGCCGATCGTGCCGCCGCCACGTTTTGCCCTGCAATTGCTGCGCGCTGGCCGTTGCCTGTTGCTGGTGGAATTACCCACAGGCGAAACCTTCCAGACCCGCGATCCGGCCTACCTGTTGCTCAAGGACATGCTGCGCGCCGCGGGTCTGCCGGACAGCCCGCAGATCGTCGGCGAGCCGGTGCGCTGGCCACTGCTGGCTCGCGGCACGATGGATCAAGGGCCGGAAGCGGCACGGGATTTCGTACAAGGCTTTCTGTCGGCCCGTCTGGAGGACGCACCGTGCGTCTGCCTGTGGTTGATCGGCCTGCCGGCGGTGCGTTTTGCCGGTGAGGCCAACGCCGAGTCCTTCAACCGTGAGCTTCAGGTCGAAGGCCTGGGTTCTGTCTGGGCCTTGCCGGGTCTGGAATTATTAATGGAAGAGCCACAGCGCAAGGCTGCTGTCTGGCAAGCCATGCGTCGGCTGATGGCGCGTTGGAAAGAATCGAATGAGTGACGCTGTATCATTTCGCCCGATGACCGAGGCGGACCTGGACGCTGTACTGAAAATCGAATACGCGGCCTACAGCCATCCCTGGACCCGCGGGATTTTTCTCGATGGCCTGGGCAAATACCAGATCTGGCTGATGTTCGAAGGGCAGCAGCAGGTCGGTCATGGCGTGGTGCAGATTATTCTTGATGAAGCACATCTGCTGAACATCACCGTCAAACCGGAAAACCAGGGCCGTGGCCTGGGTTTGACGCTGCTGGAGCATTTGATGTCGATTGCCTACAAGGCTGAGGCGCGGGAATGTTTCCTGGAAGTGCGCGACAGCAACCGGGCGGCGTTTCGGTTGTATGAGCGGTATGGGTTTAACGAGATCGGGCGTCGGCGGGATTACTACCCGGCGGTTGGCGGGCGAGAAGATGCGGTGGTGATGGCCTGCACCTTGGTTGATTGATCGTTTCTAAAGGCTTCGCGGGCAAGGCTCGCCCGCGAAGGCGTCTTCACGGACGTTAACGATCAAGGCTTGCCGTCCAATGGATCCTGCTGTGCCAGTTCCGCTTCATCCAGCCCATCGCCCCCACCGATATCGTCCTCGTCGACAATGCGCAACTCCCAATCCGCCTGGCCGTCTTCACCCGCTTCGTGGGCATCCCGTGCGCCGTCTTCACGGATCAGGGTTTCCGGGCTCAAATCATCGTCGGTGACGTCATTGTCATTGGTCGCGCCGGTCATACCGGCTTTACGGGCGCGCTGGTCGGGAATCTTCTGCGCAAGTTCGCGTTCGGGGGTCAGGTCGCCGATTCTGGTGCCGGGTTCTTCCTCGTCGAAATTCAGCTCATGCACCGAGCCCATGCGGTCTTCCTCGTCGTCGATAGGTTCGGGTTGCTCCTTATCGAACGGACGTCGTGAATCAGTCATGGCAATTCCTCATACTGTAGGCCCTACTACAATTGACCCACTGAGCTGCTCGGAATTCCACCGGTATGGAGCGCCGGACATCAGGGGTATCTGCAATTCGCACGTGACCCCGACAGGCGGTTGTCTGTCAAAGCAGCGCATCATTCTTGAGGCTTCATTACATGAACGAATTACAAGATCTGATTGATAACAACGAGCGCTGGGCTGATGCGATCACCCGGGAAGATCCTGATTTCTTCGCCAAGCTGGCCCGCCAGCAAACTCCGGAATACCTGTGGATCGGCTGTTCCGATGCGCGCGTGCCAGCCAATGAAATTGTCGGGATGTTGCCTGGCGATCTGTTCGTGCATCGCAATGTGGCGAATGTGGTGCTGCACACCGACCTCAATTGCCTGTCGGTGATTCAGTACGCAGTCGATGTACTCAAGGTCAAACACATCCTGGTGACCGGCCACTATGGCTGCGGCGGTGTACGCGCCTCGATGCAGGATCGTCAGTTGGGCCTGATCGACGGCTGGCTGCGCTCGATTCGCGATCTCTATTATGAGAAACGCGACGAGCTGGCCAAGTTGCCCACCGAAGAAGAACGGGTCGACCGCCTCTGCGAGCTCAACGTCATCCAGCAGGTCGCCAACGTCGGTCACACCAGCATTGTGCAAAACGCCTGGCACCGCGGGCAGAGCCTGTCGGTCCACGGTTGCATCTACGGCATCAAGGACGGCCGCTGGAAAAGCCTGAACGCCACCATCAGTGGTTTCGAGCAGTTGC
Source organism: Pseudomonas frederiksbergensis (assembly GCF_017114915.1). Classification (GTDB taxonomy): domain Bacteria; phylum Pseudomonadota; class Gammaproteobacteria; order Pseudomonadales; family Pseudomonadaceae; genus Aquipseudomonas; species Aquipseudomonas frederiksbergensis_I. The sequence continues at coordinate 19,950 of NZ_JAAUOE010000049.1, read as the reverse complement.
CGCCGCAGTACCGTTTGCGCCCGGTCGAGGCGTTGTAAAAGCCTTTCAGCCCAGACTTCGTCGACGCCAGTGGTGAAAGAACTGTTCTCCATTGGCATTCGGCGACTCGTCATAGCCGGTGATCCAGCCACGGCAGCAGGAACAACCGCAGCGGCAAGCGAACTGCCGTGGCAGCTTGTCTTCTGTCGCGGCGAAATCCATCGTCAGCCGGTCACCCTTTTTGATGTCTTTGAGCGCCCATAACCACAGCTCGCTCATGTCGAGAAAGACGTTGGGGTCGCAGGAGTGGTTCAGCAGAGCACAGAAGCGCGGATCGTAGACGTGGATTCCTGGCGCCAGCTGCCGGGTGTGCCGGCAGCGATAGGGCAACAGATGTCCGGAAACCCGGCAGATTCGGCTGATGCGGGGGAACTCGCGCCGTGCCTCGACTGCAATTGCCGATCCCTGAGCGTTGGAGATGATTTTAAAGTCGTCTTTGGAGGGGAATCCAAGGCGAGTGGGCAACTCTTCAAATGGATATATGCCATCGGATGGCGGTTGGGTTTTTCCTTTTTCGGCGCAGGCTCTCATAACAATCCTTGTCGACTGGGTGCTACGACGTCCGTCAGCTGACATCCTGTCAGCTCTGCAGCACATGGGTACACCCCAAGCCTCTCGCAAATGAAGCAACCGGTCTACTGGCAGATATGACAGGCGAAAAAAGCGCTTTCCCGCGTCAGTCAAGGCTCACGCGGGGAAGACTTCATCGCTTTACAAGTGTGGGGCAGGGGCAGAGGTCACAAGAGACGGCGTCTTCAGCTGTTTCAGCTCAGACTTGACCGGCGCCGTTGCGCACTTGGCCGTCGCTCCTTCACGCGTCAGGCTGCGGATCGAGGTGTAGAACAGTTCGCAGGTTTTTTCTTTCTGGGTCACTTGCCAGGTCTGGGTGCAGCTTTTCAGCTGAACGGTAGGGTCGGTATCCGGTTTGCTGCCCATCCCGGCTTGCCAGCACGCGGCGCTCAAGTCCTGCCCCATGACTTTCAGGCCCGCGGCGTCGGCCTTGGCCTGGGCATCGCTGCCGCTATAGGCTTCGGGGTCGGCGGCGTACCAGATGTAGCTCGGGTGGTTGGAGCCCAATACCGGAACCTTCACACCCTCGCTCGGGCTGATGGTTGCCAGGCCCAGCACGTCCACGGTCTGCCCGTATTGTTGCTTGATCCAGTTACGCACCGGTGAACCAAAGGCGACCATTGGCAATGCTGCGCCTTTGGCGTTCTGGCTGACTTGCTTGACCATGGTGGTCTGGTAGTCCGTGAAGTAGTTGTAGACGCCTTCCAGGTCTTTGCCGGCGGTGGCCGGCGCGGCAATCGGCGCGATGTCGATGATGGTCTGATAGGCCGGCGTCTGGTCGGCGGGAATGTTGTTGGCCGTCAGCAGTGCGGCCCAGCGGTCGGTGGTCTTGGACTCCAGGTAATCCTGGGCCTGGGTCAGGGAATAATCCGGCGGGAAGTGCAGCAGTTCGACGCTTTTGCGGTTTTCCAGGGCCATGCCCAGCGGCAGGAACAGGTACCAGTTATAAGTCCATTTGCCGTCGGCACTCAGCTTGCTGGCGCCGTTGTAAGCCAGGTCGCCGGCATCGAGCAACGCGGTCAGTGGCTTGTCATAGCCTTTGGGCACACCGCTGATTGCGGCGTAGAGCTGATCGTTATCGGTTTTGACTTGAACCTTTGCAGTTTTGTAGCCATCGCGTTGCACGCTTTGGGTCAGGTAATGCTCGACGGTCTGCTCCAGCGTCCAATTGCGATAGCAGATGACGTTGCAGTTGTTGGGATAGGCGAACAGCCGGGTGACGCGTTCGGTACTGCCCAGATTCAGATCGACATCGGCATGAGCGGCGGCACTCAGGGTAAGTGCGGCGAGGGTGAATCCTGCGAGTTTGAACATGCTCAGATCCTTTTCAGCGTGAGCCCCCGGAGGTGGGGCGAGTACATACTGAAACTACTTGTGTCGGGCGGTCTAGTGCCCACGTGAAAAGATCGCGGTTTCAGCGGCGCGATCAAGTACTCAAGGTGAAGCGAGCCCGGACGGGTTGTCCACAAGCGCATTTGCGTAGACCATGGGCGCCTTGGTTTTTTGCCTGCCAGAGTGCTTCTCCATGACTGCCAACATCGATGCGCACCCGACGCCCTTCACCCGCTCGGACTACAAGACCCTGGGGCTTGCAGCCTTGGGCGGAGCGCTGGAAATCTACGACTTCATTATTTTCGTTTTTTTCGCCCTGACCCTCAGTCAACTGTTCTTTCCACCGGAAATGCCCGAGTGGCTGCGTCTGCTGCAAAGCTTCGGGATCTTTGTCACCGGCTATCTGGCACGCCCGTTGGGCGGGATTCTGATGGCGCATTTCGCCGACCGATTGGGGCGCAAGAAGGTGTTCAGCCTGAGCATCCTGATGATGGCGTTGCCATGCCTGCTGATCGGGATCATGCCGACCTACGCCCAGATCGGCTATTTCGCTCCACTGTTGCTATTGGCCCTGAGGGTCCTGCAAGGCGCGGCGGTGGGGGGGGAAGTGCCGAGCGCCTGGGTGTTCGTCGCTGAGCACGCGCCGATCGGGCATCGCGGTTATGCCCTTGGTTTTCTGCAGGCCGGGCTGACCTTTGGTTACTTGATCGGCGCCTTGACGGCGACCTTTCTGGCACAGGCATTCACCCCGGCGGAAATCCTCGATTACGCCTGGCGCTACCCGTTTTTGCTGGGCGGGGTGTTTGGCGTCATCGGTGTCTGGCTGCGCCGCTGGCTTAGCGAAACGCCGGTGTTCATGGCAATGCAGGCCCAGCGCGAAGCCGCTGTCGAACTGCCGCTGCGCACGGTCCTGCGTGAGCACCGTCTGGCGATGCTGCCGGCGATGATCCTCACCTGCGTGCTGACCTCGGCCGTGGTGGTGTTTGTGGTCATCACCCCGACCATGATGCAGAAAACCTTCGGCATGACCGCCAGCCATACCTTCGCCCTGAGTGCCTTGGGCATCGTTTTTCTGAACATCGGCTGTGTACTCGCCGGGCTGCTCGTCGACCGTATCGGCGCCTGGCGCACAGTGATGCTGTACAGCCTGCTGCTGCCGCTGGGCATCGGCGTGCTCTATACCTGCCTGATCATTGAGGGCCAGTGGATCGGTCTGGCCTATGCGGTGGCCGGCCTCGGTTGCGGGGTGGTCGGCGCGGTGCCATCGGTGATGGTCAGTCTTTTTCCGGCGCGGATTCGCGTCTCGGGGATTTCCTTCACCTACAACATTGCCTACGCCGCCTGGGCGAGTGTCACGCCACTGCTGTTGATCGGTCTGATGCCGTGGAGTCCGTGGATTTGTGTGATCTTCTGCGCGGTGATGGGGGTGGTGGGCATCAGTAGCGCGGCGTATTTTGGCGCGCGGATGCCGCGAGTCGGGCGCTGTGCGGTGGCTGGCGCGGTATGAGGGGAGGCATACCGCCACTATTTTTGTAGGACAACCCTGAAACACTCTTCAGAAAATACCCGCAAAGCCGATGGTTAGGCTGTCAGCCGCTTTTTATCTCTGTCCATCGGTGCTTTCCCATGTTCAATAAACGCTTGAAGCAGGAGCTGTCGGCTCTTCGCGAAGAACTCTCCAGCCTTCTGCAAGTCAAGGAGAGTCTGGAAAGCGAGATGCTGGTCCTGACCCTCGACCCCGATGGGCGGATTCAAACGGTCAACCAAAACTTCATCGGTGAGATGCTCTACAAAAGCAACGACCTGATCGGCCGGCACATCGAAGACCTTGTCCCGGCCCATGTGAAATCGGATGAATTCCATCAGCGCTTCAAGGCTGCGCTGGGCCGTGGCGAACACTTTGCCGGTGCGGTCCGTTTGCTACGCGGTAACGGCGCAGAAGCCTGGTTGCGTTCGATCATGCAGCCGGTGCGGTCCTCGGATGGCCGGATCAAGAACTTCTCGATTTACTCCAGCGACCTGACCCGCACCATCGAGGCATCTCGTGAGCATGAGAACCTGATCGGCGCGCTGGTGCGCTCGACGGCGGTCATCGAGTTCGACCTCAATGGCAACGTGCTGACGGCCAACGACCGGTTTCTGGGCAGCATGGGTTACAGTCTGACGCAGATCCTGGGCAAACATCACCGCACCTTCTGCGCACCGGAAGAATACAACAGCGCCGAGTATCAGAACTTCTGGCGCCGCCTGAACGCCGGCGAGTTCGTGGCCGATCGTTTCAAGCGCATCGACAGCCACGGTCGCGTGGTCTGGCTGGAGGCTTCCTACAACCCGGTGGTCGACGCCAACAACAAGCTCTACAAAGTGGTGAAGTTCGCCACGGTGATTACCGATCAGGTCGATCAGGAGCAGGCCGTCGCCGAAGCGGCCAACATTGCCTACAGCACTTCTCAGCAAACCGATCAGAGCGCACAGCGCGGTACTGCCGTGGTGACCCAAGCCGTGGACGTGATGCGTGACCTGGCCAAACACATGCAAACCGCCGGCGAAGGCATCGAAGCGCTGAACGAGCAATCGCTGGTGATCGGCACCATCGTCAAAACCATCAGCGGCATCGCCGAACAGACCAACCTGCTGGCCCTCAACGCGGCCATCGAAGCGGCCCGCGCCGGTGAACAGGGCCGCGGATTTGCCGTGGTGGCGGATGAGGTCCGGCAACTGGCCTCGCGCACCAGCCAGGCGACCGATGAAATTGTCGGTGTCGTACGCCAGAACCAGGACATGGCGCGCAACGCCGTGGCCCTGATGACTGACGGCAAACTCCAGGCTGAACAAGGCCTGGCGCTGGCGGCGGAGGCGGGCACGGTGATCGTCGAGATCCAGGACGGTGCGCAGAAAGTGGTGAACGCGGTCGGGCAGTTTGCCAACCAACTATCGACTTGATGCTATCTCTCCGGCGCGGGTAGTCCTCAAAAAGGCCTACCCCGCCCGGTAAGCCTTTCCTCATTCCTGCGCACGACTCAATCCCCCAACGCTTCCCCCTCACGCCGTGGGTCAGCCCCACCGGCCAATGCCGTGTTCCCCAGCGCATCCTTGACCCGAACAATCGCCTGAGTCCCGCTGGTCATGTCGATCTCGTTCACGCTGTGCCCTTTGTTCTTCAGTGCTTGAATCAGTGCCGGGCTGAACTGACCTTGCTCCAGTTCGGTCGGGCCGTTGCGGCTGCCGAAGTTGGGCAGGTTGATGGCGGCTTGCGGGTCGAGGTTCCAGTCGAGCAGGCCGATGGTCGATTTGGCGACGTACTCGATGATCTGCGAGCCGCCGGGGGAGCCGACGGTGGCCAGGAACTCCCCGCTCTGGCGGTCGAAGATCAGCGTCGGCGCCATGGACGAGCGCGGGCGTTTGCCGGGCTCGACGCGGTTGGCGACCTTTTGCCCGTGCTCTTGGGGGATGAACGAGAAGTCGGTCATCTGGTTGTTGAGCACAAAGCCCTGAACCATCAAATGCGAGCCGAATGCCGCTTCCACGGTGGTGGTCATGGACACGGCGCCGCCCTCGTCATCGACCGCCACCACTTGCGAGGTGGAGATGCGTAGCGGCGAACGGTCCGGCGCGTAGGCCACCTGAATGCCCGGCGGGGTGCCGGGCTTGGCCTGGCCCATGCTGCGGTCGCCAATCAAGGTTGCGCGGGTCGCCAGATAAGTCGGGTCGACCAACCCCTTGACCGGCACGGGTACGAAGTCAGTGTCGGCGACGTACTGTGCGCGGTCGGCGTAAGCCAGGCGCTCGGCTTCGGCGATCAGGTGCACGGCTTCAGGGGCTGGCTCGATGCCCGCCGGTTTGCTGGACTTGACTGGTTTGAGTGGCGCCAGGGCAAAGCGTGGGTCGCGGGTTTCCAGGGCCTGCAAGGTGCCGAGGATTTGCGCCACGGCGATCCCGCCCGACGACGGTGGCGGCATGCCGCAGACCTGCCAGCGTTTGTAGTCGGTGCACAGCGGCGCGCGTTCCTTGGCCTTGTAGCCTTGGAGGTCGTTCAGCGACAGGCTGCCGGGGTTGGTGTGCCCCTGAACCTTGGCGACGATCTCTTTTGCGATCGGACCTGTGTACAGCGCATCGGGACCTTCCTTGGCGATGCGTTTGAACACCGCGGCGAGTGCCGGGTTTTTCAGCTGCGTACCGACGGCTTTCGGGCTGCCATCGGCATTCAGAAAGTACGCCGCCATGTCCGGCGAGCGTTGGATGAACGAGTCCGCCGCGATCAGCTGATGCAATCGTGGCGAAATGGCGAAGCCTTGTTCCGCGAGTTTGATGGCGGGTTCGAACAGCCTCGCCCACGGCAGGCGGCCGTGCTTCTGATGGGCCAACTCCAGCGCCCGTAACACACCCGGCGTACCCACCGAGCGCCCACCGATCTGCGCCTGGGTAAACGGCATCGGTGTGCCGTCGGCTTGCAGGAACAGTTTCTCGGTGGCACCGGCCGGAGCGGTTTCGCGACCGTCGTAGGTGCGCACAGCCTTGCCATCCCACAGCACAATAAACGCGCCACCGCCGATACCCGACGATTGCGGCTCGACCAGCGTCAACACCGCTTGCATGGCAATGGCCGCATCAATCGCCGAGCCGCCCTCACGCAGCATCTCCCGCCCGGCTTCGGCTGCCAGCGGGTTGGCGGCTGCGGCCATGTGTTTCGAGGCGTGCCGCGTTTGCAGGTCGGTGCGATAACCGGAGGCGATTTCCGGCGCGACCGGCAGGGTCGAGACGGAAGGCGAGGAGGGCGGGGCATTACACGCGGCGAGGGTTAAAGCGGTGGCGATCAGCGAAAGGGCTGACAGGCGATAGCGATTGAAGTGGAAGGCTGAGAACACGCGGGCACTCCGTCCATGGGATAAAAGGTCCGGGGACTTTATCGGCCGAGGGAGTGGTGCGCAAATCCCGTCACTTTCTCGAGGCATAAAAAAACGGCCTACCTTTCGGTAAGCCGTTTTTAGTACTTGGTGGCTACACAGGGACTTGAACCCCGGACCCCAGCATTATGAATGCTATGCTCTAACCAACTGAGCTATGTAGCCAAGTGGCGCGCATTATTCACCTGGAACGACGATGCGTCAAGCGTAAATCTAAAATATTTCTCCACACTTTCAACCGCTTATCCCGCTGACCCGAAAAACCGGGCCAGCGGAGGGCGTCAACCGAGCTGAAATCTTCCGGTATTGGCACTCAAGGCCTTGCTGCCTTGGCTCAAGGTGTCCGCGGCGAGGTTCACCGCCCGCGCGCCTTCGAGCAAGCGTACCGCCGCCTGATCGACTTGCTGGATGTTGCCGCTGACTTCATCGGCGGTGCTCGCCTGCTCATCGACGGCGGTGGCGATTTGCGCCAGGGTGTCGGTGACGCTCTGTACCGCGTTGGCGATTTCCCCCAAGCGTTCGCCAAGGCCGGTGACGGCTTGCGCATCCGATTGTGCCTGGCCGCAGGCCGCCTCCATCAGGCTGACCGCTTCGTTCACGGTGCTGCGCAGGCTGTCGACGGTGCCGGCGATCTGCGCGGTGGAGGACTGAGTGCGTTGCGACAGGCTGCGCACCTCATCGGCCACCACCGCAAAGCCGCGACCTTGCTCGCCGGCCCGTGCGGCCTCGATGGCGGCGTTGAGGGCCAGCAGATTGGTCTGCTCGGCCACGCCGCGTATGGTATCGACCACCAATTGAATCTGCTGCCCTTGCTCACTGACCCGACCCAGTGCCGCCGCCGTGTCGTTCAACCGCTGATTGAGCTGCTGAATGCTCGCCGTGGTGCGTTGGCTGTCGCGGCTGCTGTCGGCGGCGATGCGCTGGGTGTGCTGAGCGCTGCCGGAAGCCTGTTCGCAACTCTGGGCGACCCCTTGGGAGGTGGCGGCCAATTGCGTGGCCGCAGCGGCGATCTGGCTGATCTGCAACTGCTGGGCCTCGACTTCGCCAAGGGCGTCGCTGGAGTGATCGTTAAGCGTGCGTACTGCGTTGCTCAGTTGCAGGGTTTCGTGATCAACCCCCAGCAAACTGTTGCGCAGTTGTACCACCGCGACATTAAGGGCGGTGCTGATCGCCGCCAGTTCGTCGCGGCCCTGCACCGGTACTTGCAGGCTCAGGTTACCGTCGCGCAGCGCCTGGGCCAGCAGCGTGATGCCGCTGGCGCTGCGACGGATCGAGGTCTGCAAACAGACGAACAGGTACAACGCGGCCAGTAGCAGGCAGCCAAAAATGGTCGCCACCAGGATGAACTGGCGAATGGCCGAGCCGTGGTAATAATCCAGCCGTTGATCCAGCGAAACCAATGATTGCTGACGCAGCGAGGCGAGGTTGCCAAGCAGGGCGTCGAGACTGCGTTCGAAGTCTTCGGGTTTGAGGTTGATGCTGCCGCCGAAAACGCCGTCGTCCAGCACTTTTAAACCGGCATCCAGCTGCTTGAGGCTGTCGTGGTACTGCGCGGCCCAGGTTTGCAGGGCGCTGGGCAGACGCGCTTCCAGCAGGCCAGCCGTTTTAACCAGCTGCTCCCGGGCATCGCCAATACGGCTGCGCAAGTCCCGCAGTTGCAGACGGCTTTGCAGGGTGAACTGCCCGGACACCACCGATGCCTGGCCAACCGCGGCGAGGCGCCCGACCCGTTCGATCAGGTCTGGTGCGTGTTGGGTGGAAATTTGCGTCAGCAGATACGTTTCCAGCCATGGTGCGAGCGTCAGGCGATTGTCCATGGCGATTTGTTCGCGCAAGGCTTGCAGGGCGCTCAAGGCATGGGTGAAACGATCGTATCCGTCCGGCCACCAACCGACGCTGCCCAGGCTTTTGGAGTCCAGGCCGGTGAGGGCGGTTTGCAGGGCTTGATAGCGGGTGAGGGTTTCGCCCACGGCGCCTTCGGTTTTCAGGGCATTGTCCAAATCCGTAGCGGCTTGGGTCACGGCCGGCTGAACCGCATCGAACGCTGCCATCGCCGCGATGGTCGCGGGGGTCGGCTGGCGATTGGTTTCGGTGGCGCGCCAGCGTGCGGCGCGGTCGCGCTGGGCGGCGAGCAAGTTGTCGAGCGCATCCAGGGCGAGCAATTGACGAACCCCGGCGCGCTCGCCGGAGATCAGGTTCAACTTGTCACGATAATCCTGACCGATCATCCACAGGCTGCCCGCCAGCGGCAGGATAAACAGCAGAAACAGCAGCTGAAATTTACGCGCGAAGCCGAAACGCCCCAGCAGCCCGATCCCCGGTGATAAAAAAGCCTGCATGCCCCATGACTCCTCTGGACATCACGCACCATTGGCGTGCGTCGAGGCCATTTGCGACCACGACTGATGCCCTTCTAAAAGGCCTCGAAAGTTCACCTTGGTCTGCTCTGTAGGCCGACTCTGTAGCGAAACTTCCCATTCTCGGTCCCCTTTGTAAGGGGCCGCGTTGAAGCCGATAAACAAGGCAAGATTCAGACCATGGCTTTGCGCTATCACCTCTTTTTTGAGGTCGTTAGCAGGCTAAGGGGATGGCGCACTTGCACCGAAAAATGGCACATTGACCGACCTGCCAGTGCGCACCCATCTGCAGTACGGAAACTCTCATGGCCATCAGCAACGTTCAGTCCGCCGCGACATCGGCGCCCGCCACTTCACAAAGCAGTCCGCTGGTCATGCGCATCATCGGCGCGGTGGCGCTGGCGCATTTGATCAACGATCTGATTCAGGCGGTGCTGCCGTCGATTTATCCAATGCTCAAGGCCAACTATGGCCTGACCTTCACCCAGGTCGGTCTGATTACTTTGACCTTTCAACTGACGGCCTCGCTGCTGCAGCCGTGGGTCGGTTACCACACCGATCGCCACCCCAAACCATGGCTATTGCCGGCGGGTACGGTCTGCACATTGATCGGCATTCTGATGATGTCCGTGGTCGGCAGCTTCCCGATGATTCTGCTGGCAGCGGGGTTGATCGGCATCGGCTCGTCGACCTTTCACCCGGAAGCTTCTCGCGTGGCGCGACTGGCCTCGGGCGGGCGCTTCGGGCTGGCACAGTCGACGTTTCAGGTCGGCGGCAATGCGGGCTCGGCCTTCGGACCGTTGCTGGCGGCGGCGATCATCATTCCCTACGGTCAGGGTAACGTGGCCTGGTTCGGACTGTTTGCGCTGTTTGCGTTGTTCGTGCTGTACCGGATCAGCCGCTGGTACGCCAATCACTTGAACCTGTTCAAACTCAAGCAAGGTCAGGCCGCGACGCACGGTTTGTCGAAAGGCCGGGTGATCAGCGCGCTGGTGGTGCTCGGGCTGTTAGTGTTCTCCAAATATTTCTACATGGCCAGCCTCACCAGTTACTTCACGTTCTACCTGATCGAGAAATTCGACCTGTCGGTGGCCAGCTCGCAGTTGTATTTGTTCCTGTTTCTCGGTGCGGTAGCGGCGGGGACCTTCTTCGGCGGGCCGATCGGCGACAAGATCGGGCGCAAGGCGGTGATCTGGTTCTCGATCCTCGGTGTGGCGCCGTTCACACTGCTATTGCCCCATGTGGACCTGTTCTGGACCACTGTGTTGAGCGTGGTGATCGGCTTCATCCTCGCCTCGGCGTTCTCGGCCATCGTGGTGTATGCGCAAGAACTGGTGCCGGGGAATGTCGGAATGATTGCCGGGGTGTTCTTCGGCCTGATGTTCGGCTTCGGCGGAATTGGCGCAGCGTTGCTCGGGCATTTGGCGGATATTCACGGCATTGAGTATGTGTATTACCTGTGTTCATTCTTGCCGCTGCTTGGGGTGTTGGCGATCTTTCTGCCACGGACCAAAAAAGTCTGACCCGGACCGCCAGCGGGCGCCTGCAGCCGTGATTACTATTTGCGTATGACGCTCAAGTCAGCGGCGGCATCGGACCGCAGCGCTCGGTGTCTTCCATGATCATCAAGTCTCAAGGAACATAGGCCCATGAATCTCTACAGTCAGTATGCGTTGGCCTGTGTGGGGATGGTGCTGCTGTACGCTTGCGTAAGGAACTACGTACTCAGGAAATGGCTCGGTATTGCTCTGGTCGGTTTGGGCTTTGGCGTGATGTTTGTGCTGCCGCCCTACATTGGCAGCATCGATGTCGGCATCTTTGCAATCGCGGTAGTGGGGGCGGGGTCTTCGATGTTCTTCAATCGGAGTAAGTACCGGGTGTGGACAGGGCGGTGGCGGCTGCTGGTCAAAAGCCGTTGCAGCGTTTGTTGTGCTCGCTTCATCCATGGAATACCTGTGTCAAAAAAAGCCGCGAATCAACGCGGCTTTTTCTTTTGAGCGGGCCTCTGCACGTTATGCGGGGACTCACCCATCAAGGACGGAAGATACTGGCCTGGATAGCGCCGGGGTATTGCCTGAACCCGCCTTCGTTGCAAAGTGGTGTCGACAGTTGGTAGTCGCCCGCCGCCGTGGCGTTGGCGGTGCGCACATTACCGGCCTCGAACCCAGAGTAATCCTGATAGGCCTCGAACGAGGCGATTGGCTCGTTGAAGTAGTTGCCACGGGAGGGGTCGAAGATCGAGATAGTGAGCGCTACGCCACCAGGAAATGCTGCTTCGGCCTCGATTAACACTGTCTCGTAGGGATACAGGGTTTGTGGAGAGGGGCCGGCGGACGTGGGGGATGGATTGAACACCGTGGCCACTAGCGTGTTCGGGCTCAGATTGGTTAGCGCGATCACCAGGTAATTGGCGTCGTTGCCGCTGAAGGTATAGGGCATCGTCCTGGCGAACGCCCAACCGTTCCTGCCGTTAAAGAATTCGTCCTTCGAGCCGCCGTTGTCCCATACCTGGGTGAGCGCGATTTCTTCCGGATAGATTGACCAGTCTGTCGAATCGGCGATCCAGTATTTGAAGTAGGTCCCGTCGATCGCGGGCGCGATGTACTGCGCATAGGCGGGCACACCGTCGATGGGGGTGTCATTGACGTCCAGGTATTGGTATATCTGGAATTTGGCCGGTAGCAGCATCTGCATCACCGACAACACGTAACCCGGCTTGGCGGCTTTCACCATATTTCCAGTTTCACCGGAGTTCCAGAACAATCCGTCGGGCGCTGTAGAGGCGATTAGCGTATAGGTGATCTTCAGCTTGGCCCAGTCGGTCAGTATCGTGGTTTCCATGGTGCCGAAAGTGGCCAGCAGCCCTTCGAAGGTATCGCTCAATTGCCCCCACAGGTCGGCGTAGGCCACCTGGAAGAGGCTGGGAGAAACATTCGAGCTCTGGGCCGCGACCGCCACATTGATGCCGCTCTGGAGAACGTTGGCCGCGACGGCGAAATAATTGATGTCGCCTTCCATCGTTTCAGCCGAGAGCACGGTGTAGATGACACCCGAGAGCACCGCCAGGATGATGCCGCCGATATTGGTCGAGTCACCGTTCTCGAAACCGGCATCCTGGCCCAGTTCGGAGAGCAGCGCCCCCTGGTCCTCGAACAGCAGGGAGTGGAAGCTGGTGTAGCAGGTGAACAGGCTGTTCACAGCGCTCGCTGCGCTGAGTTCCAACTTGAGCTGGTCCACTACGGGTTGCCAGACGTGCGGCTGGAACGCGCTGTAGTCCAGGCCGAGCATGTCTTGTCGGTAACTATCCAGAGTGCTGGCCCCGTTGGTGTACTGCTTGCGCAGGATCAAATGGGGCTGATTGTTCATGGCGGCCAGCTGGGTGTTGATCCAGTCGTAGACAGCCTGTTGGTCAGGCGTAAAGGCCGGAAAGGCTGGGTCGGATGCCGGCAAGGCCATGATGTTGTCCAACGGACTGGTGGGCATGAAGTACCATTGGCCCGAGGTGTCGGTGTCCTGCATCTGTACCGAGCCCCCCGCGATGTCGACACTCAGGTACTGGTTCGAACCGCTGTTCTGGATGGCAGTGGGGCCCAGTCCTGAGCCCCAGAGCCAAGTCTGTTCGACCGGGACGGGTACACTCTGCGTCGTGTTGATTGGCGTCCTGCTGCCGGCGTCCTGCCCCAGCACCAGTCCGCCGAGCAGGCCGCTGAGCAGTCGTCCATCGGCGGTGACTTGCCAGATCTGGTTGGGCGAACCGACCACGAAGGGGCTTAGCGTAGGGCCGTCGGGACTGGCGGTGAGTACAAAGGGCACGCCTTTGACGGGGGCGACGAGGCTGCTTTGCACATTGACCCAGCGAGTCGGTGGCCAAACCTGATAATGATTGCTGCTCGAGGCCCAACAGGCTTGGTCGAGGGTGTTGTACAGCACGAGGTTGCCGTCGGTCTGTACGCGCAGTTCCTGCGGCTCGATGCCATCGGTGTTGGACGTCCACGCCACGTTGCCTTCGCTGGTACCCAGGACCAGGTTGCCATCGGTCTGGACGTCGAAGTAGGCACCGTCGTTGGTGCCCGTGGCCCAGATCGCGCTACCGGTGAACGAGCTGTTGGTCGACACGGGGCCTCCTACCACTTGATACAGCACCAGGTTGCCATCGGTTTGCAGCAGCAACACATAGCCGTTGCCGGCGGAGGCTGCCCACTGGCCGGGCAGCATCTGCGTGTTGGGGGGGATGTAGCCATTCTCGGCCTGGACCGGCTCGCCGAGCGGGACCGTGCAGAAGATGCTGGGGTTGGTGGATGTTGCCAGCGTTGCATTGTTCGCGACGTTCATGTGGATCTCCTTTTCACGACATTGTGTGGACGCCTTGCGGTGGTTATCGCGGGTGAGAGGGCTCCGTGCGGCGACACGGCTGCGGCCGCATGAATCCGGCGCGCCTGTGCCACTACGCCGATGCGATCGATCGGCAAGCTTTGTAAGTTTTGGGGAGCGGGCAGGCCCTGGAGCGAATCAACAGTCCTGGGCTTCGAGTGGCCGAGGAAACGCTCAGCCAGGAAGGTGCCGTTCAATGTCGCCAATTGCTGGCGGCACCGCGCAAACGGCGGGTGCGGGGGTTGCTCTCTTCGTATGTCCGTAGTCTGCGAGACTGTGCATGAGAATCTCCCTGTCGATGCGCAAGAAGGCGTTTGAGCGGTGTGCCTTGCAAGACGCGCATGGAGTGTAGCCCGGCGTTTATACCTCGTCTTACATCCTCACCTTATGGGGCCGGGGACGCGCCGTGTGACGGTTGAATCGCTACTTGATGAGCATGCTGAAGTCGGTTCCCGACTGGAATACCTCTACCGTTCCCAGGCGGGAAGAGGTGAAAGCCACGCCCCAACCTGCCACGTTCCTTGCACTGGAGCGCCAGCCCGGTCAAGCGGGAGCAAGCTCCCTCGCCACGATGATTCAAACAAGTCTCAAATAAACAGCATTACGACATAGCCAGGCTTTTTGTTATCTTCACCGTCTTCTTTCACGGACGAACACCAGACAAGCCATGGCTAACGACACCCCGTCCCGCATCGGGAAGATACTGCAGGGCCTGCTTTTTGCCCTGATCGGCATCGGATTGTTGGGCATTGCCGTCAATCTCACGCTCGACCGCCGCGACTTCCTTGCCCGCGCACGGACCGCCGATGGCATCGTCAGCCATTTGAATGCCGGTGGTTCGCATCCTGAGGTCGTCTTCACCACCGGCAGCGGTGAAAAAATTTCCTACCCCCAGGGCGGCTTTATCTTCGGTTATCAGCAGGATCAGCCGGTGCGGGTGTATTACCTGCCCGAACAACCGGCTGGCAGTGCCATTGTCGATGACTCGGCCGCCTTGTGGGGCACTCCCGCAGCGCTCGGTTGCATGGGCCTGGTGTTCACCATTTTCGGTCTGGTAAAGGCCATCCGTCAGCGCGGTCGCGATGCGGTTCATTTACATAAAGGACTCTGAATAAATGAACTACAACATCCCGATCCCGGTCAATGAAAGCCGCTGGCGCTGTTCGGGCTTGATCCCAAGTTGCTGGCGTTGTCGGTGGCTCTGAGCACCAACCCGGCGACCTCGCTCATTGCTTCCACCACGGTCAACCGGCAGTTGGCACGGTCGGCCAAGGGGGCGCTGGTCATGGCAGGCGTGAACGCTGGCGTGCAGGCCGGTGGTGGTGCCGCGATCTACATGGGCTATCTGTTCTAGGCGCGTGTAAGTTCTATGAGTTTGCTCATTGCCGGTCATTACGGGCAGATGTCGAGCCCCCTAAAACGAAGCCGAAAAAAGCCGCGAATCAACGTGGCTTTTTCGATACCAATGCTTCGTCCTGAATAAGGTTTACACCTGTTTCAGGACCCTCTAAAAATTCAGCCGTTTCGATAGATATAGCTGTACGCGTTAATCGCCGGTACACCACCCAGATGTGCATAAAGCACCTTCGACCCCTCCGGGAAAAAACCCTGACGGACGAGATCAATGAGGCCCTGCATGGATTTCCCCTCATAGACCGGGTCCGTCATCATGCCTTCCATACGAGCGCACAACCGGATGGCTGCATTGGTTTCTTCTGATGGAATGCCATAGGCCGGATAGGCATATTCTTCTTTAAGGACAACATCGTCAGCTGTGATTTCCTGGCCAAGCCCGATAAGTCTGGCCGTGTGCTGAGCGATGGCCAACACTTGTGCCCTGGTTTGCTCAGGTGTGGCGGAGGCGTCGATACCAATCACATTGCGGGCACGTCCATCCTTGGCAAATCCCACCAACATGCCTGCATGCGTGGATCCGGTCACAGTGCAGACGATAATGTAATCAAACCTGATCCCCATCCTGGTCTCTTGTTCGCGTACTTCTTCGGCGAAGCCGACATAGCCGAGACCTCCATATTTGTGCACAGAAGCGCCGGCGGGAATGGCATACGGTTTGCCTCCTTTGGCCTTAACGTCTTCCAGTGCCCGCTCCCAGCTCTCGCGGATGCCGATATCGAAACCTTCGTCGACGAATTCAATTTCCGCTCCCAGCACGCGGCTCATCAGGATATTCCCAACCCGGTCATAGACCGCATCCGGGAATGGAACCCAGCTTTCTTGAACGAGGCGGCACTTCATGCCGAGTTTGGCAGCGACAGCCGCAACCTGGCGCGTGTGGTTTGACTGGACGCCACCGATGGATACCAGCGTATCTGCCTGCGAGGCAATGGCATCGGGAATGATGTACTCCAGCTTTCGGATCTTGTTACCGCCAAACGCAAGCCCGGAGTTGCAATCCTCTCGTTTGGCATAGAGCTCGATATTGCCCCCGAGATATGCCGATAGGCGATTCAGTTTCTCAATCGGCGTAGGGCCGAACATGAGTGGATAGCGTTCAAATTTCTCCAGCATGACGGTTCTCCAGATCACGGATGAGCCGTTTTTAGTCTAGCAGAGCACATGTGAGAGGGCGGCGCGCTACCAGGATCCCAAAAAGCAAAATCCCCGTATCAGCGAGTGATTACGGGGATTTTCAGTCTATCGAGTTCCGTGTAAATCCACGGTCACCGTTACACGTTGAAACGGAAGTGCATCACATCGCCGTCTTTAACGATGTAGTCCTTGCCTTCCAGACGCCATTTACCAGCTTCCTTGGCACCGGCTTCGCCCTTGTACTGGATGAAGTCGTCGTAGGCGATGACTTCGGCGCGGATGAAGCCTTTTTCGAAGTCGGTGTGGATAACGGCCGCGGCTTGCGGAGCGGTAGCGCCCACGCGGACGGTCCAGGCACGCACTTCCTTCACGCCAGCGGTGAAGTAGGTCTGCAGGTTGAGCATTTCGTAGCCGGCGCGGATTACGCGATTCAGACCAGGCTCTTCCAGGCCCAGGGCCTCGAGGAACATGTCTTTTTCTTCGCCATCTTCGAGTTCGGCGATTTCCGCTTCGATCTTGTTGCACACCGGAACAACCACGGCGCCTTCTTCTTCGGCAATGGCCTTGACCACGTCCAGCAGCGGGTTGTTTTCGAAACCGTCTTCAGCCACGTTGGCGATGTACATCACCGGCTTGGTGGTCAGCAGGTGGAAGCCACGGATCACGGCCTTCTCGTCGTTACCCATGTCCTTCATCAGGCTGCGCGCCGGCTTGCCTTCAGTGAAGTGAGCGATCAACTGCTCCAGCAGCGCTTTCTGGACGACTGCGTCCTTGTCGCCGCCCTTGGCGTTGCGTGCGACTTTCTGCAGTTGCTTTTCGCAGCTGTCGAGGTCGGCGAAGATCAGTTCCAGCTCGATGATTTCGATGTCGCGTTTCGGGTCGACGCTGTTGGAAACGTGAATCACGTTATCGTCTTCGAAGCAGCGGACCACGTGGGCGATGGCGTCGGTTTCGCGGATGTTGGCCAGGAACTTGTTGCCCAGGCCTTCACCTTTCGAGGCACCGGCTACCAGGCCTGCGATGTCGACGAATTCCATGGTGGTCGGTAACACGCGTTCCGGCAAGACGATGGCGGCCAGGGCATCCAGGCGCGGATCCGGCATCGGCACGATACCGCTGTTGGGCTCGATGGTGCAGAAGGGGAAGTTCTCGGCCGCGATCCCGGACTTGGTCAGGGCGTTGAACAGGGTGGACTTGCCGACGTTAGGCAGGCCGACGATGCCGCAATTGAATCCCATGGTGTTTCCCCTCGGGTAAGAGTCAGGCCTTCTGGCTGTGCAGGTTTTTCATCGCGCGGTTCCATTCACCGGCGAGGATATCCGGCAGCACGCCGAGGGCAAAGTCGATGCTGGCATCGAGTTTTTCCTGTTCGGCGCGTGGCGCACGACCCAGGACGAAATTTGAAACCATACTGGCAACGCCCGGGTGGCCGATGCCAAGCCGCAGGCGGTGAAAGGTATTCTGATTACCCAGTTGCGCAATGATGTCGCGCAACCCGTTGTGACCGCCATGGCCGCCGCCCTGTTTGAGCTTGGCAACGCCCGGAGGCAGGTCGAGTTCGTCATGCGCCACCAGGATTTCTTCAGGCGTGATGCGAAAGAAGCCGGCAAGTGCCGCCACGGCCTGGCCGCTACGGTTCATGTAGGTGGTGGGAATCAGTAGACGAACATCCTGACCCTGATGCGAATAACGCCCGGTCAGGCCGAAATATTTGCGATCGGCCACAAGGCTGACACCCTGCGCTTGCGCGATGCGCTCAACAAAAAGGGCCCCTGCGTTATGCCGAGTCTGTTCGTATTCAGCGCCTGGATTTCCCAGGCCAACGATCAGTTTGATGGCGGTCACGATAGGGGCCCTTCTTTGGAGTGGTGGATAACATCGCTGCAATAGGTGTGTGCGGCGAAAGTGGACGACAAGTGCTCATTTACCATGATGTAAACTCCGCGTTCTCGCCCGCTTTCTCGCTACGTTCCAGTCCGCGATGTTACTTGCTCACTCCGGCGTACAGAGTGAAATTACTCTGCAGCGCCTTCTGCAGCTTCTGGAGCAACACGTGGAGCGTGAACGTTGGCAACAGCCAGGTCGTTACCGTGAGCCAGAGCAACAAATTCAACGCCTTTAGGAGCGCTGATGTCGGACAGGTGAATGATCGAACCGATTTCTGCGTTAGCCAGATCGACTTCGATGAATTCAGGCAGATCTTTTGGCAGGCAGGAAACTTCGATTTCNACTTCGAGCGTTTGATGAATTCAGGCAGATCTTTTGGCAGGCAGGAAACTTCGATTTCAGCAACAACGTGCGAAATCTCGCCGCCTTTTTTCACTGCAGCAGCTTCGTTGATGAAGTGCACAGGAACGTGAGCGGACAGTTTCTGACCAGCAACAACGCGTACGAAGTCAGCGTGCATCACGTGGCCTTTGGCCGGGTGACGTTGCAGCGCCTTGATGACGACGTTTTGCTTGGTGCCGCCAACGTTCAGCTCGATGATGTGGCTGTAAGCCGCTTCGTTTTCGAGCAGTTTGGCAACTTCTTTGGCCAGCATGCTGATGGATTCAGGGGCTTTGTCGCCACCGTAAACAACAGCTGGAACCAGAGCGGCGAGACGACGCAGGCGGCGGCTCGCACCTTTCCCCAGGTCGGAACGCACTTCAGCATTCAGAGTAAAATCGTTCATGTTGTATCTCCAAAATAACCACATTCGCCCCAGCGTTTGCGACCAGCGCTAAAGGCGATATGGGCAAAAAAGCCCCGCCCCGACAGGAATGCCGGGGCGGGGCGCTTTTCGTCAACGAGAAGTTCGAGAAGGGCAGGGCCCTTAGCGGAACATCGCGCTGATCGATTCTTCATTGCTGATGCGGCGGACCGCCTCGGCAACTACCGGTGCGATATCCAGTTGGCGGATACGCGCACAGGCTTGTGCTGCAGCGGACAGCGGGATGGTGTTGGTCACCACCAGCTCGTCCAGCACGGAATTTTCAATGTTTTCGATCGCCCGACCCGACAGCACAGGGTGTGTGCAGTAGGCGAAAACCTTGGCAGCGCCATGCTCTTTCAGGGCCTTGGCCGCGTGGCACAGAGTGCCGGCGGTATCGACCATGTCATCAACCAGAATACAGGTACGCCCTTCGACATCACCGATGATATGCATCACTTCAGAGTGATTGGCTTTCTCACGGCGTTTGTCGATGATCCCGAGATCCACGCCCAAGGATTTGGCAACAGCCCGTGCACGCACGACGCCGCCAATGTCCGGGGACACGATCATCAGGTTTTCGAAGCGCTGATCTTCAATGTCATCCACCAGTACCGGGGAGCCGTAGATGTTATCTACCGGAATATCGAAGAAACCCTGGATCTGGTCAGCATGCAGATCAACCGTGAGAACACGGTCGATGCCGACTACGGTAAGCATGTCAGCAACGACTTTCGCGCTGATAGCCACACGTGCGGAACGCGGACGGCGATCCTGACGGGCATAACCAAAGTAAGGAATAACAGCAGTGATACGAGTAGCCGAGGAGCGGCGGAAGGCATCAGCCATCACTACCAGTTCCATCAGGTTATCGTTGGTCGGAGCGCAAGTCGGCTGAATAATGAAGACATCTTTACCGCGGACGTTTTCATTGATCTCGGCTGTAATTTCGCCGTCGGAAAACTTACCGACAGAGATGTCACCGAGAGGGATATGCAGCTGACGTACAACACGCCGAGCCAGATCGGGGTTAGCGTTCCCCGTAAAGACCATCATCTTGGACACGCGCAGTACCTGAAGGCTGAGGGTAACCTGGATGAGTATAGGAAAATGGCAGGGGCGGCTGGATTCGAAC
>NZ_JAAUOE010000048.1 GCF_017114915.1 Pseudomonas frederiksbergensis | reverse complement strand
GACGGGCAGGGTGCTTTGGGCGAGTTGTGTAAGTTTTAGCCGCTTCGTCCACAACGTACTGCACGGCGATTCTGTTCTATATGACAATCACTTTGGGTTTACAGACATCCCCTGATGATTGCTGGACCCGAAGGTACCAGGAGGGAAGGGCTAAGGCTGCTTACGCAGCGAGAGCGTATTCCCCGTAGGTTTCGTCATTGGCAACTATAGGAAGTTGCAACAGTGGATTTACGACTTCTGTTACCAAGTCGGCATGCACCTAAAGTTTCGCAACCGGCGTCGAATCCAAAGCGGCCCCGAACCTGCTGTGTGCAACCAGCAGGTAAGCGCAGTGTACGCCAATACGCGCGACGCGTCGACCTTCTGTCCTTGCGTGTTATCTGGCCCGGCCCTAATGGCTATTCATGTGGCTTTGAATGTCCTGAAGCGCTTGCTGCGTCAGGGAAACGCACTCTCTGTCGTTGTTGGCGGCGTGGGCCGCCTTGGCTTGTTCGGCTTTGGTGATGACGACACCTTTAGTGGCGGCGTCCAGCGTGACAGCGCTGGACAGCTTGCTGTTGACTTCCTGGAGCTTCATTACGCATTGATCGCTATCGTTTGAGGCGTATGCGGAGGAGGCCAACGTTGTTGCAGCGATGAGCAGTCCAGCCAGGGCGGAACGCTTCATGGGTATCTCCTGGAACGGGGGTGGGGATTGGGCCACGCTGATTGGGGCTTAACAAATGGACTGTGATGGCGTGCAAGGGTTCTGTTTTTGCTGGCAATGGGGTGAAAGATTTTTCTGGGAGGCGGGGGCGAAAAAGGGGCAAAAACGCCCCTTCTTTTTTTGTGCTTGGGTGTCAGACCACCCTGGCCCGGGTCACCCGATCCACCAGATAGACCAGCCCGTGGTAGTCAATTCCACCGTGTTGCGTCAGACCAATCTCACAGGTGCGGCTGGTGGAAATCCCTTCGCTGCATTGCTGTACCGCGTCCTTCAGCGTGCGCAATGAATGAGCGTTCAATTCCGGCGTGGTAAAGCCCTTGTCTCCAGCAAAACCGCAGCAGTGAATGCCTTCCGGAATGACCACGTGTTTACTGCACTTGCGCGCCAGATCGATCAACGCCTGGCTCTCGCCAAGATGCTGCGTGCTGCACGTGACGTGCACCGCGATCGGCGCTTGCTGCGGCGTGAAGTCCAGCCGGTCCATCAAATGCGTACGAATGAAGCGCACCGGGTCGTACAGGTCCAGTCGCACGTCGCCCAGATCCTGAACCAGGCGCAAGGTGCAGGGGCTGGTGTCGCAGTAGATCGGGTCGAGCCCGCCGCGGCTGGCGTGCAGCAGCGCACCGATCAGTTCCTGGCGTTTGTGTTCGGCCTGTTCGGCGTAGCCCTTGGAAGCGAATGGCTGGCCGCAGCAGAGGTTGTCCAGATTGTCCGGGAAGACGACCTGGTAACCGGCCTTTTCCAGCAGACCACGGGTTTTGTCGTACAGCGACATTTGCTCTTTATCACCCGCCGCCGGGCCCATCACCCGCGACACGCAGGCCGCCAGGTAGACCACCCGAGGGCGCTCGTCCGACACGCTCGGGCTGAAGCGAATGGCCCTTTCCGGCTGTGGCATGGCGTTGGTCCATTGCGGAACCTGACCCTTGGATAACCGTGTCAGCGATGCCGAAAGCTTCGCAAGACGCGGTGCCCCCAGCAGCATTCGCGCACCGTTGGCGACGTGCAGGGTGAAGCGCGCGGCCTGTAGCGTGGTGGCGAAATTTCCTTCAATCCAGTTGGCGGTTTTCGTATGGGTCGCCTTACGCCCGCGGAGTTTTTTCACCAGCTCGCCGGTGTTGATGCCCACAGGGCAACGTTGTGCACACAGGCCCGTGGCGGCACAGGTATCGATGCCCTGGTATTCGTAGGCCTGTTCCAGTTCGGCGGTGTCTATGCCGGCGCGCTTCTTCGCCTGGATGTCACGCCAGATCACAATGCGCTGGCGAGGGCTCAACGTCAGGCCTTTCGACGGGCACACCGGTTCGCAGAAACCGCACTCAATGCACTTATCCACAATCTCATCGGCGGCGGGCAGCGGCTTCAGGTGTTTGAGGTGGATCTGTGGATCGTCGCTGAGCACCACGCCCGGGTTGAGAATGCCGTTGGGGTCGAGCAGGCGTTTGAGCTGCCACATCAACTGGTAGGCGTCGCTGCCCCATTCCAGCTCGACAAAGGGGGCCATGTTGCGCCCCGTGCCGTGTTCGGCTTTCAACGAACCGCCGAACTCCACGGCCACCAACTGCGCCACGTCGTCCATGAACGCCTGATAGCGTGCGACTTCTTCCGCACTGTTGAAGCCTTGGGTGAAGACGAAGTGCAGATTGCCTTCCAGGGCGTGTCCGAAAAGGATCGCTTCGTCGTAGTGATGTTTGTCGAACAGCTCGATCAAGCGGTTCACGCCGATGGCCAGTTGTTCCACCGGGAAGGTCACGTCTTCGATGATCACCGTGGTGCCGGTTTTGCGTACCGCGCCGACGGCGGGGAAGGTGTCCTTGCGGATCGCCCAGAGCCGGGCGTTTTCCACCGGGTCTTCGGTGAAGTCGACTTGTTTTTCCACCGGGAACCCGGTCAGCGACGCCATGATCTGCGCCAGTTGTTCCTGCAGCAAAGTGGAAGAGGCGGCGCGGGATTCGATCAGCAGGGCGCAGGCGTTGGTCGACAGTTGTTGTACGAAAGCCGGCATGCCGGGCTTGTCCTGCACCGAGCGCAGGCTGCGACGGTCCAGCAGTTCCACGGCCGACACCGGTTGGCTTTTCAGCACGGTAACCGCGTTGCAGCAGGTTTCCACGTCCGGGAATACGATCAGCGCCGACGCCTTGTTCGGGTGGTCGATCACCGTGTCATAGGTCACCGCACTAATGAACCCGAGTGTGCCTTCGGAACCCACCAGCAGATGGCTCAAGATATCCACAGGCTCGTCGAAATCCACCAGGGCATTGAGTGACAGCCCGGTGGTATTTTTCAGACGGTATTTGTGGCGAATTTTCGCGGCCAGTTCGGCATTGGTGCGGGTCTCGCGGCCCAGCGTCGCCAAACGCTCCAGCAGTTCGGCGTGGCTCTCCCGGAACGCGGCCACACTGGCGGCGTCTTCGGTATCAAGTCGGCTGCCATCCGCCAGCACCAGACGAATGCCAGCCAGGGTGTGATAGGTGTTCTGTGCCGTGCCGCAGCACATGCCGCTGGCATTGTTGGCGACAATGCCGCCGATTTTGCAGGCATTGATCGACGCGGGGTCCGGACCGATCTTGCGTCCGAACGGTGCCAGCCAGGCATTGGCCTGGGCGCCGATCACGCCCGGTTGCAGACGGATTTGCGTGCCCTGGCCCCGGATCTCGCGACCGTTCCAGTTATCCCCCAGCACGATCAGCACCGAATCGCTGATGGCCTGGCCAGACAGACTGGTGCCGGCGGCGCGGAAGGTCACCGGGACGTGGTCCCGTTGCGCCAGTTTGAGCAGCGCCACCACTTCATCTTCGGACTCGACGCGAATCACCAGTTTCGGAATCAGCCGATAGAAACTGGCGTCGGTGCCGAAGGCCAGGGTCGACAGCGGGTCGTCGAAACGTCGCGTTTCAGGAATCAGTTGCTGCGCATCGCGCAGGAAAGCCGCCGGTAGACTCATTGGTCCTCCAGGATCAGCACCACCAGGTCTTTCGGGCCGTGGGCACCGTAAGCCAGCACTTGCTCGATGTCGGCGGTTTTCGACGGGCCGGACACCAGCAAGGCATTGGTCGGCATGCCTTGGGCCCATTCGAATTCCTGCTGCACCTGATAGAAGTTGTCGCGGATTTCACTGGCCTTGAGCAGGGCGAAATGCACCGGTGGCACCAGGCTCATCAGGCGCGGTTCTTCCCGCGTCGGCCAGAGAATCAGGCTACCGGTCGCGGCGATCGCGCCGAGGGTGGTGGTCAGGCTGGCTGGGGTGTCGTTGAACAACTCGGCTTTCCATTCCTCGACCGGACGGTCGTAGGCTTTGAGCGCTGGCAGGTCAGGATTTTTCGCCCAGTGTTGAGTGACACGTTGACCGTGCGGCGTAGTCGGCGCAATCAGCAGGCTCGGTAGCTGGCGATCCCGCAGCAGTTGCGCGAGCAATTCGGGCCAACCTTCTCTGGACGTCAGATGAATTTCGGTGTGCACCGCTTCCATCAGTTTGCGCAGTTGCGAGATGCGTTGTTCCGGCGCGTAGGAGTAGGGCTCGGTCACCAGTTCGACATCGAAGTTGTCAGCTACTGGCGTGGTGCCCGTCAGACTGTTGCGCAATTTGGCGAGGATATTTTGCTTGGCGCTCATCAGCGGTCTCCCTGTTTGGCCAGATGCTCGCGGGCCATGTCATGCAGTGAGCGGGCCGCGGGTTTCGGTGCGCTGTGGTTCTGGGTCCATGGGCCGACGTTGCTCGGCGTCAGCGCGCGCAGGCGGGTGGCGAAGAAGCCGAACAGGCGATAGAGCGTCGGCGAGCTGTTGAGCTTGGCCCAGGCGTTCCAGATAAACCGTTCCTTGCGCGAATACTTGCTGCCCTGGCCGCGCATCACTTGATGCGGGCTGTCCGGCGCTTTGACGTTCTCTTCCCGCAGGCGACGCAGCAATGCAGGGATCGGAATTTTTACCGGGCAGACTTCACCACAGGCGCCGCACAACGACGACGCACTCGGGTGGTCGGGGACTTTCGCCAGGCCGACCATGTGCGGGGTGATGATTTTTCCGATAGGCCCGGGGTAAACCTCCCCATAGGCATGGCCGCCGATTCGGGTGTAGACCGGGCAATGATTCATACAGGCGCCGCAACGGATGCAGTTCAGGGTCTGGCGCAATTCGCTGTCGGCAAATGCCTGGCTGCGACCGTTATCGAGCAATACCAGATGCACTTCCTGAGGGCCGTCGAGTTCATGTTCCTTGCGCGGGCCGGAGATCATGTTGACGTAGGTGGTGATCGGTTGGCCGAGGGCCGAACGGGTCAGCAGCGACAACAGCGGCACAACGTCCCGCAGGTTTTCGACGACTTTCTCGATGCCCGTGACGGCAATGTGTACGGGCGGCACGGTGGTCGACATGCGCCCGTTGCCTTCGTTTTCCACCAGCAGCAGGGTGCCGGTTTCGGCCACGGCGAAGTTGACGCCGGAGACGCCGATGTCCGCTTCGAAGAATTTCTGCCGCAAGACCTTGCGACCGATCTGAATGAGTTGGTCAACGTCCTTGGTGTACTCCACGCCGAGTTTGTCGTGGAACAAGGACGCGACCTGACCGGCATTCTTGTGGATCGCCGGCATAATGATGTGTGAAGGCTTCTCGTGGTCGAGCTGGACGATGTATTCCCCCATGTCCGATTCAAGGCATTCAATGCCTTGAGCTTCGAGGACATGGTTCATCTCCATCTCTTCGCTGACCATCGATTTGCCCTTGATCACTTGCCGCCCCTCGTGAGCGCGGATGATCGACAAGACGATGCCATTGGCTTCGTCCACCGTTTCCGCCCAGTGCACTGTCACACCGTTGCGGGTCAGGTTCTGTTCAAGCTGCTCGAGCAGGTCGGGCAACTTGGATAACGCACGGGCGCGGACCGCATTGCCCAGCGCTCGCAAATGTTCTCTTTCATGGGCATCGCTGAAGGACGCTGCCCGTTTGCTCATCAGTGAATCCATCGCCGTGCGAAAGTTGTTTCGCAGTTGCGTGTCAGCCAAAGCCTTGTGAGCCCGGCTGCGAAAATCTTCTTCTACGGCGACCGTAGGAATAATCGTGGAAGTGCTCATCGGGCACCTCCGGTACGCTGCCAAAGGAAGCTGGCCAGATGTTGGCCGCGTAACGCTTCCCGCTGTTTTTCCAACGAGCCGTTGATGTTCATCAGGCAACCGCAGTCGGAACTGAGTACCTTGTGCGCGCCGGATTCCTTCAACGCCCGAGTCTTGTCAGCCACCATCGCGCCGGAAATGTCCGGCATACGGACGCTGAATGTCCCACCAAAGCCACAGCATTCACTTTCGTGGCTGTGGTCGACTCGTTCCACATTGCTCAGCTGCGCCAACAACTCACGGCCATGCAGGTGGGTATTCATTTCACGGCGTGCCGAGCACGACGTGTGCAACGCCACTTTGACCGGTTCGCCGCTGTCCTTGAGCTGCACCTTGCACACAAACAGCAGGAACTCGGCAAGTTCGTAAGTTCGTGCCGCAAGGGCCTGAACCTGTTTCAGCGTTTGCGGCTCGTCCTTGAACAAGTCGGCGTAGTGTTCGCGCAACATCCCCGCGCAAGAACCCGACGGCACCACCACCGGATAATCCCCGGCAAACAGCGCCAGTTGCGAGCGCGCCACGGTCCTGGCCTGTTCGGTGTAACCCGAGGTGTAGGCCGGTTGCCCGCAGCAGCTCTGCCCCTGCGGGTATTCGACACGAATGCCCTCGCGTTCCAGCAGATGGATCGCGTCCATCCCGGCTTCGGGGTAGAACAGATCCACCACGCAGGTCCCGAACAGGTAGACCCGTGACGGTTTTTTGCTGGGGTATTGCCGAGGCTCGGGCAGTGGCGGGGCGACGCGGGTCGCGTTCGGCACAGCGTTGTAAAAAAGCTCGCTCATCAGGCGTGTCTCCGGGTGGTCCCGGTTATCCGTCCGCTGAGGCTGCTGAATATAGAGAGAGAAGCTTTCAGCAGCCTTGCAGACCCGGTTGTGAATAGCTGACGCCGGGGGCGTAATCCGGCGTCGGTTTTTTCTGTGTGGCGTGTAGTGCTTAGTGCACCAGCATGCCGGTGAACCAGTAAGCCTGGGCCAGGGTGATCAGGCCGACGATCGTTGCAAAGAATAGGCTGTGCTTGAGGGTGAAGCGGAACAGATCCGATTCTTTGCCCACCAGTCCGGTGGCGGCGCAGGCCACGGCGATCGATTGTGGTGAGATCATTTTGCCGGTCACCCCGCCGCTGGTGTTCGCTGCCACCAGCAAGGTGTCGTTGACGCCAATCTGGTGCGCGGTGGTTGCTTGCAGCGAACTGAACAGCGCGTTGGACGAGGTATCGGAACCGGTCAGGAATACACCGAGCCAGCCGAGGAATGGCGAGAAGAACGGAAACGCCGCGCCGGTGCCTGCCAATACCAGAGCCATGGTCGACGACATGCCCGAGTAGTTGGTGACGAAGGCGAAGGCCAGCACCATACCGATGGACAGAATCGGCCAACGCAGTTCGTAGACGGTCTCTTTGAAAGTGGTAAGACCAGTTTTAATGTTGATTTTCAGCACCAGCATCGAGATCAGCGCGGAGAAGAAAATCGCCGTGCCGGTCGCGGAAATCGGATCGAGTTTGAACACCGCCGGAATCGCCGTAGGGGCAGTCACGATTGGGGCAACCTTGATCACCATTTGATCCAGGTGCGGGATCGCGAAGTTGAACACCCAGCTATACATCGAGCCGCCCGCAGCGAACATGGCTTTGAACGGTTTCAGCGTCCAGATGGTGACCAATACCGTGAGGATCAGGAACGGCGACCAGGCTTTGAAAATTTCCCCCAGGCTGTAAGGCGAAGGCACGGTGGTGCGCGGTTGGCCGAAACCACCGGTGCTGGCCACCACGGAGGCCGAGACGGCACCGACGATGTGCGCGCCTGCTGCACGTTTTGGCTGCCAGATTTTCAGGAACAGTGTCAGGGAAATCAGGCTGGCCAGCGCCGAGGTGATGTCCGGCAGTTCCGGGCCAATGAAGTTCGAGGTGAAGTATTGGGTGACGGCAAAACTCGAACCGGCCACCAGTGCGGCTGGCCAGGTTTCCCGAACGCCGCGCAGGCCGTCCATCATGAACACCAGCCAGAACGGCACGAACAGCGACAGTAACGGCAGCTGGCGACCGGTCATGGCGCCGATCTTGAACGCGTCGATGCCGGTGACTTGCCCGGCGACGATGATCGGAATCCCCAATGCGCCGAAGGCCACCGGCGCGGTGTTGGCGATCAGGCACAGGCCGGCGGCGTACAGCGGGTTGAAGCCCAGTCCTACCAGCAGCGCGGCGGTAATCGCCACCGGTGCGCCGAAACCGGCAGCGCCTTCCAGGAACGCGCCGAAGCAGAAGCCGATCAGCAGCACTTGCAGGCGTTGGTCATCGGTGATCGACAGCACCGAGCTGCGTATCACTTCGAACTGACCACTCTTGACCGTCAGTTTGTAGAGGAACACCGCTGCCACGATGATCCACGCAATCGGCCACAGCCCGTAGGCGAAACCATATCCGGCGGCGGCGAAAGCCATGTCGACCGGCATCTGGAAGGCGAATATCGCCACGGCAATGGCCAAGGCCAGGGTGATGCTGCCGGCCACGTGGCCTTTGAGGCGGAACACGGCCAAAGCCAGGAAGAAAAATACGATGGGAATGACGGCCGCGAGCGCGGACACGCCGAGGCTGCCGAGTGGGCTGTAGAGCTGTTGCCAAGTTTGCATATGGGTGGCCCCTAATTGTTGTTGGTCAGGCACTGGTCAGCGTTCTTGGATAATTGGTAATACCAATTTACAATCGCTGTTGGCTAGGGTAAAAGCCTTGTATGTGGTGTGTCAATTTGCCGCCCTAAAACTTTTGTCGAATGAGCGGTGCAGAACGCATCTGATCTGTTCGATCAAGCGTCGTCTGGTAGGTGCTGGCGTAGCGCCGATAGGCCAGAATAGAGAGCCCGGCGAGCCGCCGGGATCGTGGAGAATTGAGTGATGGGGTTTGATCAGATTCGGCAGCGCCGTTTGTCTGACGATATTGTCGAGCAGCTCGAGGGGATGATCCTCGAGGGCACATTGAAGGCTGGCGAGCGCCTGCCGGCGGAGCGTGCACTGGCCGAGCAGTTCGGTGTGTCACGCCCTTCGTTGCGCGAAGCGATTCAGAAACTGGTGGCCAAAGGGTTGCTGGTCAGTCGTCAGGGCGGCGGCAACTACGTGGTGGAGTCCCTGGGGTCGACGTTCAGCGACCCACTGCTGCATCTGCTGGAAAGCAACCC
This sequence comes from Pseudomonas frederiksbergensis, assembly GCF_017114915.1. Lineage (GTDB taxonomy): Bacteria > Pseudomonadota > Gammaproteobacteria > Pseudomonadales > Pseudomonadaceae > Aquipseudomonas > Aquipseudomonas frederiksbergensis_I. Next base: position 23,563 of record NZ_JAAUOE010000048.1, on the reverse strand, counting down.
CGAGGCTCAGCGCGATTTGCTGGAGTTTCGGCATACGCTGGAAGCCTCCTGCGCCTACTACGCAGCATTGCGCGCTACCGACGTGGACCGCGAGCGGCTGACGGCGGCGTTCGACGAATTGCAGGACTGCTATTCGCGCCATGACGAAGTGAGCCGGGCGGAAGAGGGCGCGGCGGATGCGAATTTTCATTTGGCGATCGCCGAGGCCAGTCACAACGCGGTGTTGCTGCACACCATTCGCGGGCTGTTCGACCTGCTCAAGCGCAACGTGGTGACCAACATCGGCGGCATGTACAAACAGCGCGCCGAAACCCGCGACATGTTGATCGAACAACATCGGGAGTTGTACCGGGCGATTATTGAGGGACGGGCGGAACAGGCGCGAGAAGTGTCCAGTCGGCACATTTTGTATGTGCAGGAAGTGCTGGAAGAGGTGCGTCAGGAAGTGCAGCGCATGGCTCGGGCGGAGCGACGCAAGGGNGAAGTGCAGCGCATGGCTCGGGCGGAGCGACGCAAGGGGATGTGATCGTTCCCACGCTCTGCGTGGGAATGCATCCCGTGACGCTCTGCGTCACAAAGCGGACGCAGAGCGTGGGAACGATCAGGCAGGAAAATTATTCTTCCTTGCCCTTGTTTCGCACCGCACGCTGCAATTCACGACCGGCGTCGCGTTCGCGTTCGGTATCACGCTTGTCGTATTCCTTCTTGCCCTTGCCCAGAGCGATCTCGCACTTGACCATGTGCTTGCTCCAGTACCAGGACAGGCACACGCAGGCGTAGCCTTTTTGCTGCACGGCGGCGGCCAGCTTCTCCAGCTCGCGCCGGTTGAGCAGCAACTTTCGGGTGCGGACCGGATCGGCAATGACGTGGGTGCTGGCGGTCGTCAGGGGCGTGATGTGGCTGCCGAGCAGCCAGGCTTCGCCATCCTTGAGCAGTACGTAACTGTCAACCAGTTGTAGCTTGCTTGCCCGCAGACTTTTTACTTCCCAGCCGGCCAGGACCAGACCAGCCTCGAACTTGTGCTCGATGAAGTAATCGTGTCGCGCCTTTTTATTTTGCGCGATGGTCCCTGTTGGGTGTTTCTTCTGTTTAGCCATAGGGGCGGCATTATAGGGAGTTGCACGCAAGTCGGCTACGGTGATGCTACGTGCTTGAGCAGGTTGATTGAATCCCGGACAATGCGGCCTCTTTTTTGAACGCTTGGGCGTGATAACGATGTCGACAGACAAGGTTTCTGTCCACGGCAGTTGGGCTAGCCGTTGGGTTTTCATACTCGCCGCGACCGGTTCGGCCGTGGGGCTGGGTAGTATCTGGAAATTCCCTTACATGGTCGGCGTCTATGGCGGCGGGGCCTTCGTGCTGATGTTCCTGGCCTGTATCGCGCTGATCGGTGTGCCCGTCATGCTGGCCGAAACCCTGATCGGCCGGCGTGCGCGGCAGAGCCCGGCCAATGCCTTGAAGGTCCTGGCGCTGGAGGCGGGGCATTCGGCGAAGTGGTCCTGGGGGGCATTTGCCGGGATGATCACAGCGTTGCTGATTCTGTCGTTCTATAGTGTAGTCGGCGGTTGGTCGCTCGATTACATCATCGACATGGGCCGTGGCGACTTTCGGGGCGTGACGCCTGATCAGGTCGGCGCATACTTCGGTAATGTGATCGCCGACCCATGGCGCCTGACACTTTGGCACACGATTTTCATGCTGTTGTCGGCTGTGGTGATCGCCAAGGGCGTGGTCGCGGGGTTGGAGCGCAGCCTGCGGATCATGATGCCGCTGCTGTTCGTGATGGTGATTGTCCTGCTGGGTTACAGCATGACCACCGGCCACTTCATGGAAGGCGTGCATTTCATGTTCGACTTCCACCCGGACAAGGTACTTGAAGGCTTGCTGCCGGCCATGGGGCACGCGTTCTTCTCCCTGAGCGTGGGTGTCGGTTCGATCATGATCTACGGCGCCTACATGCCCAAGCACTCGTCGATTTCCGGAACCATCGTCGGTGTGGCACTGCTCGACACCTTCGTTTCGTTGTTGGCCGGCCTGGCTTTGTTTCCGATTGTGTTCGCTGCCGGTCTGAACCCGAGCGAAGGCCCTGGCCTGATGTTCGTCAGCCTGCCATTTGCCTTCGGGAACGTAGCGTTCGGCCAGTTGATGGGCGTAGTGTTCTTCGTGCTGGTAGCGATTGCGGCCTGGAGTTCGGCGATTTCCCTGCTCGAACCGATGGTGGCTTACCTGGTTGAGCGCACGAAAATCAGCCGCGCCTGGGTCACCTTTTGGCTGGCATTCACCTGCTGGTTCGTTGGCCTGGGCACCGTTTTTTCTTTCAATATCTGGAAGCAAGCCAAATTTTTCGTGAACGAAGGCGGGATGTTTCATCTCTACCAATGGGGGGCCGCCGGTGGTCTGGACTTCTTTGGTGTGATCGACTTCTTCACCTCGCGGATCATGTTGCCACTCGGTGGTTTGTGTTTCGTGGTGTTTGCGGGCTGGGTGATGGGGCGTGAAGCGGTGCGCGACGAGTTGTCGATCCGTAGCCCTGTTCTGTTCGCCCTGTCCCTGTTTTTGATGCGCTATGTGGCGCCCATCGGCATTCTTGTGGTGTTTGCCGCCCAGCTGTGGAAGTAACGCTCACATGACGACACACATTCAACGTTCGGCCCTGCTGCCATATCCGGCGCAAGCGCTTTATGACCTGGTCAACGATGTGGCCCGCTATCCGGAATTCCTGCCGTGGTGCTCATCGACCGAAATTCTGGAAAGCTCTCCTGAGTTCATGCGCGCCAGCGTCGGCGTGGCCAAAGGCGGCCTTAGTCAGCATTTCGTGACACGTAACACTCTGGTGCCTGGGTGTTCGATCGAGATGAACCTCGAAGAAGGTCCGTTCAGCCAGTTGCATGGCGTCTGGGTGTTCAAGCCGTTGGGCGAGAAGGCCTGCAAGATCAGCCTGGACTTGTCGTTCGACTACTCGGGACCGCTGGTGCGTGCGACGTTGGGGCCTTTGTTTAATCAGGCGGCGAACACGTTGATGGACGCGTTCTGCCAGCGCGCGAAACAGATGCATGGTTGAGGCCGTGATCAAGGTCGAGGTGGTGTATGCCGCCGTTGATCGTCAGGTGCTGCTGAGCGTAACGGTGCCGGTGGGCGTAACGGTACGGAATGCGTTACTCAAATCCGGCCTGAATAGCGAATTCCCTGAGCTGGATCTGGCCAGTTGTCCGGTCGGAATCTTTGGCAAAGTGATCGCTGATCCGGCCACTCACCAGGTTCAGGCAGGGGATCGCATCGAGATTTACCGGCCGTTGCTCGCTGATCCGAAAGAGGTTCGCCGGTTGCGTGCTGCCAAAGCAGCCGAGGCCAAAGCCCGGAATCAGTGATTCGGTTAAACGCAGACAATAAAAAACCCGGACATGCCGGGTTTTTTATTGCGTCGCAAATTATTGCGGCGAGGTTTCCAGCGGTTCTGGCGTCGGGACCGGGACAGTTTCTACGTTGTCCACGTCCTTCTGGATCTGATCCAGCAACGAGCCTGGCTTGACCGGTTTTTCTGGCTTCGGCTTCTCGGCGCTTTCTGCCGGTGCGGTCACGGTGGTGCCGCTGTCCTTGCCGAGAATGGCTTCGTCGCGGCTCACGCCTGGCATGAAATCGCCAGAGAGGCTGACAAGTTGGTCATTTGGGTTGAAGATAACGCTAATGCGTTCCTGTTGGCGTTCACCACCACCCGGTTGCAGGCTATACAGGTAATCCCAGCGATCGGCATGGAACGTGTCGGTCAACAGAGGGTTGCCCATGATAAACCGTACTTGCCGACGGGTCATTCCCGGGCGTAACTGGTCTATCATGTCCTGCGTGACGACATTGCCCTGCTGGATGTCGATTTTGTAAACCCCGGGGAATGAACAACCGGCGAGTGCGAGCAGTCCCACAAAGGTGAAACTGGTTAGCAAGAGCTTGGTGTTTTGCATCGGTGGGCGACTTCCACTATCTTGGCTGGGACAACGTAAACGCCGATCATACCCGCATTAAGAGAAGCTGCGAAGCAGCATCGCGAGAAAGCTGACCATGGTTGAAAATAGCGAACTACGCAAAGCCGGCCTCAAAGTGACCCTTCCACGGGTCAAGATTCTGCAAATGCTCGATTCCGCCGAGCAGCGCCACATGAGTGCCGAGGACGTCTACAAGGCACTGATGGAGGCTGGTGAGGACGTCGGTCTGGCCACGGTTTACCGTGTTCTGACCCAGTTCGAGGCAGCTGGCCTTGTGGTGCGACACAACTTCGACGGAGGCCATGCGGTCTTCGAGTTGGACGACGGCAAGCATCACGACCATATGGTCAACGTCGAGACCAGTGAAGTGATCGAATTCTTCGACGAAGAAATCGAGCGGCTGCAGAAAGCAATCGTCGACAAGTATGGCTTCGAGATGGTTGATCACAATCTTGTACTGTACGTGCGCAAAAAAAAGTAAGCATGTCGCGCGAACTTCAGGTTCGCGAAACGAACGAAGGCGACCCCAGGGTCGCCTTCGTGCTTTCTGCCGTTCTTAAATTTTCGCAGTAACGACCATTTTTTTCGCGTGTGCCAGGGATTCCTTGGTGAGGTCGATGCCGCCCAGCATCCGTGCCACTTCTTCGACACGATCGTTCTTGCTCAGCTTGGAGACGGCCGTGTGCGTGGCATCTTCACCGCGGACCTTGTGCACAAATAGATGCTGATGACCCTGCGCCGCCACTTGCGGCAAGTGAGTCACGGTCAGAACCTGCCCACGCTCCCCTAGGCGTCGCAGCAACTGGCCGACAATCTCGGCGGTCGGGCCGCCGATACCTACGTCCACTTCGTCGAACACCAGGGTCGGTACGCGCGAGGTTTGCGCGGTAATCACCTGAATCGCCAGGCTGATGCGCGACAGCTCACCACCTGATGCCACTTTTGCCAGGGCTTTCAATGGTTGCCCCGGGTTGGCGCTCACCAGCAGTTCAACCTGTTCGAGCCCGTTGGGCAGTAGCTCGTCGCTGCTGTTGGGGCGCAGTTCGATGATGAAGCGACCACCGGGCATGCCCAGGCGCTGGATTTCCTGCTCCACGGCACTGGCCAGACTGCTGGAGGCTTGATGGCGCAGGTCGCTCAACTCTCGGGCCTTCTCCTGATAATGACGTGCGTAGGAGGCCAGCTCATCGCTCAGTCGTTCGATGGATTCATCATTGGCATTCAGGGTTTCGATTTCATCGAGCAGTTTTTGCTGCATCTCGGCGACCTCGGTCGGCTGGATGCGATGTTTGCGTGCCAGGGTGTAGATCGCATCGAGGCGCTCCTCCAGGTATTGAAGGCGGGCCGGGTCAGCGTCGAAATTGTCGAGAAAGCGGTTCAGCTCGCCGACGGCTTCTTCAACCTGAATCTGCGCGCTGGTCAGCAGGTTACTGGCTTCCCCCAAGGCGCCGATCGAGTTGTTCACGCTCGATAGGCGATTGAGGCTGGCGGTGAGTGCGTTCAATACATTGCCGGAATCACTTTCGCTGCATTGCTCGACCACTTGTCGACAAATGCCCAGCAGGGTTTCGGCGTTGGTCAGGTTTTTGTGTTCCTGTTCCAGTTGCTCCAGTTCGCTTTCGCCGAGGCCGAGGTTTTCCAGTTCTTCGAGTTGATAGCTGAGCAGTTGATGACGAGCACGCTGTTCGTCGCCGGAGTTGGAGAGGCGTTCCAGTTCCTGGCGGGTCTGGCGCCAGCGTTGGGCAGCCAACTGCACTTGACGGGCAAGGTCCGTGGCGCCGGCGTACTCGTCGAGCAGACGGCGGTGGGTGTCGGTTTTAAGTAGGGACTGGTGTTCGTGCTGGCTATGGATGTCGATCAGCAACTCGCCCAGGGCTTTCAGGTCGCCAAGGGGGCAGGGGGTGCCATTGATATAGCCGCGCGAACGCCCTTCGGCGGTGATCACGCGACGCAGGATGCACGGGCCGTCGTTCTCGAGGTCGCGCTCGGCCAGCCAGGCGCTGGCTTCCGGAATGTCGACCAGATCGAAGGTGGCCAGGATATCGGCCTTGTCGGCGCCCGGACGGACCACGCCGCTGTCGGCGCGATCGCCCAGGGTCAGGCCCAGGGCGTCGAGCATGATCGACTTGCCGGCGCCGGTTTCCCCTGTGATCACGCTCATCCCACGATCGAGTTCAAGATCGAGATGTTCAACGATGGCGTAGTTGTGTACGGATAGGTGCACCAGCATAAAGGCCGCTCCCAGGCTTTAGGTCTGGTTATTTATACAGTGTTTTGTTTCTGGCTGACAATGCCTCCTCTTAGGTCGATTTGCTTGATTGAAAGAAATCCTTAGCGCGCCCAGGAATGACAATGCAGCTTTTTTTTGTAGGGTTAATCATCAAATAGCCCTTGAAGCTGAATTTTGCGGCCCCATATACCGGGGCAGAAGCGCGAGTTGAGCTCGCGGACGATATTGGAAGGAGAAATCTATGGCTGACGAACAGACAGTGGATACGCAAAATCTAGACGCCAATCAGGCCCCCGAGGCTTCGGGTGAAGACCTGGCGGCTCGTGTACAAGTGCTCGAAGAGCAATTGGCTGGTGCGCAGGATCAGGCTTTGCGTGTGGCCGCCGATCTGCAGAACGTCCGCCGTCGTGCCGAGCAGGATGTTGAAAAGGCTCATAAATTCGCCCTCGAAAAGTTCGCTGGCGACCTGCTGCCGATCATTGACAGCCTGGAGCGCGGCCTGGAGCTGTCCAGCCCTGACGACGAAAACATTCGTTCGATGCGCGAAGGGATCGAGCTGACCCTGAAAATGTTCCAGGACACCCTGAAACGCTATCACCTGGAAGCGATCGATCCTGAAGGCGAACCCTTCAATGCCTCGCATCATCAGGCAATGGCCATGCAGGAAAGCGCCGACGTCGAGCCAAACAGCGTGCTCAAGGTGTTTCAGAAGGGCTACCAGCTTCACGGTCGCCTGCTGCGCCCGGCCATGGTCGTGGTCAGCAAGGCACCTGCACCGGTTTCGCCTTCGATTGACGAGCAGGCTTGAAATTAGCCGCAAGGCCCCCATTTAGAAGTCAAGCGTTTAAGTGCTACCGCAGTCAGCCACCACTACTGCGGCATCCAAATCCAAAGTTTCGGGAGAGTGAACATGGGCAAAATTATCGGTATCGACCTGGGGACTACCAACTCCTGCGTCTCCGTGCTGGAAAACGGCAAGGCCAAAGTTATTGAAAACGCTGAAGGCGCGCGTACCACGCCGTCGATCATCGCTTACGCCAATGATGGCGAAATTCTGGTTGGCCAGTCGGCCAAGCGTCAGGCAGTGACCAATCCGCATAACACCCTGTACGCGGTGAAGCGTCTGATCGGTCGTCGTTTCGACGAAGAAGTCGTACAGAAAGACATCCAGATGGTCCCTTACAAGATCGTCAAGGCTGACAACAACGACGCCTGGGTTGAGGTGAACGGCCAGAAAATGGCGCCGCCACAAATTTCGGCTGAAATTCTGAAGAAAATGAAGAAGACCGCCGAGGACTACCTCGGCGAGGCAGTGACCGAAGCGGTGATCACCGTTCCGGCCTACTTCAACGACAGCCAGCGTCAAGCCACCAAAGACGCCGGCCGCATCGCGGGCCTGGACGTCAAACGTATCATCAACGAACCAACCGCAGCCGCACTGGCCTACGGTATGGACAAGGCGAAAGGCGATCACACCGTGATCGTTTACGACTTGGGCGGCGGTACTTTCGACATTTCCGTGATCGAAATCGCTGAAGTCGATGGCGAGCACCAGTTCGAAGTGTTGTCCACCAACGGCGACACCTTCCTGGGCGGTGAAGACTTCGACATTCGTCTGATCGACTACCTTGTCGACGAATTCAAGAAAGAAAGCGGCATGAACCTCAAGGGTGACCCGCTGGCCATGCAGCGCCTGAAAGAAGCCGCTGAGAAAGCCAAGATCGAACTGTCTTCGAGCCAGTCGACCGACGTGAACCTGCCGTACATCACTGCAGACGCCACCGGTCCTAAGCACCTGAACGTGAAAATCTCCCGCGCCAAGCTTGAAGCGCTGGTGGAAGACCTGGTTCAGCGCACCATCGAACCTTGCCGCATCGCGATGAAAGATGCCGGTATCGACGTCAGCAAGATCGACGACGTGATCCTGGTCGGTGGTCAGACCCGTATGCCGATGGTGCAGAAGGCCGTTTCCGACTTCTTCGGTAAAGAAGCCCGTAAAGACGTCAACCCTGACGAAGCTGTTGCCATGGGTGCTGCTATTCAGGGCGCGGTATTGGCCGGTGACGTGAAAGACGTTCTGCTGCTCGACGTCAGCCCGCTGACCCTGGGTATCGAAACCATGGGCGGCGTGATGACCGCGCTGATCGAGAAAAACACCACGATTCCTACCAAGAAATCGCAAGTGTTCTCGACGGCCGACGACAACCAGGGCGCCGTGACCATTCACGTGCTGCAAGGTGAGCGTAAGCAGGCTGCACAGAACAAGTCCCTGGGCAAGTTCGACCTGGCCGAGATTCCACCAGCACCACGTGGCGTGCCACAAATCGAAGTGACCTTCGACATCGACGCCAACGGTATTCTGCACGTAGGCGCCAAAGACAAGGCTACCGGCAAGACTCAGTCGATCGTGATCAAGGCCAACTCCGGTCTGTCCGAGGAAGAAATTCAGCAGATGGTTCGCGATGCTGAAGTGAACGCTGAAGAAGACCGCAAGTTCGAAGAGCTGGCCAGTGCCCGTAACCAGGGCGATGCCCTGGTTCACTCGACGCGCAAAATGGTCGCCGATGCTGGCGACAAAGTGAGCGCTGAAGAGAAGACTGCAATCGAAGCGGCTGTCGTTGCCCTGGAAGCCGCCATCAAGGGCGACGACAAGGCAGCTATCGAAGCCAAGGTTGAAGAGCTGTCCAAGGTCTCCGCGCCAGTGGCTCAGAAAATGTACGCCGAGCAGGCTCAGCCAGCTGAAGGCGCGGCGCCGAAAGATGAAGCGGCTGAAAAGGCTGACGACGTTGTCGATGCCGAGTTCGAAGAAGTCAAAGACCACAAGTAAGTTGTTGGTCGCCCGGTTGACTGCCTTCAGGCGGTGACTGGTAGGATGTCGCCGCGCGGGAGCTTGCTCCCGCGTTGGCGTGTCTGGAGTTAGCGAATTTTTACAGCATGCGACAACCGTTCGGGTGCTGATGGTATGGCCGGAAATGCTCCTGCTTTTCGAGCCGCAAGTACCGCATTGAAACAAAGACCAGGATCGTTGAATTGACGTGAGTTGGGTCCGGGCCTGTATTGGGGCTCAACGAGTTTGGCGAGGCTCAGGAGAGGTTTGTCGGACGTCCTTAAGAGTGCAAAGACTTATGGCAAAGCGTGACTATTACGAAGTATTGGGTGTTGAGCGTGGTTCAAGCGAAGCGGACCTGAAAAAGGCCTACCGTCGCCTGGCGATGAAGCACCACCCGGACCGTAATCCCGATGACAAGGCGTCGGAAGAGATGTTCAAGGAGGCCAACGAGGCCTACGAAGTGTTGTCTGATTCCAGCAAGCGCGCGGCCTATGACCAATACGGTCATGCCGGTGTCGACCCGAGCATGGGCGGCGGTGGTGCCGGGTTTGGCGGTCAGAACTTCTCCGACATCTTTGGCGATGTCTTCAGTGACTTCTTCGGTGGCGGTCGCGGCGGTGCCCGTGGCGGCGCTCAGCGCGGCAGCGATCTGCGTTACACCCTGGAACTGAACCTGGAAGAAGCGGTGCGCGGCACGACCGTGAATATCCGCGTTCCGACACTGGTCAACTGCAAACCGTGCGACGGCTCGGGTGCCAAGAAAGGCTCCTCGCCGATCACCTGCCCGACGTGCGGCGGTATCGGTCAGGTACGCATGCAGCAAGGCTTCTTCTCGGTGCAGCAGACCTGCCCGCGCTGCCATGGCCAGGGCAAGATCATTTCCGATCCGTGCGACTCCTGCCACGGCGAAGGTCGCGTCGAAGAGTACAAGACCCTGTCGGTGAAAGTGCCGGCCGGTGTCGATACCGGCGACCGTATTCGTCTGTCCGGCGAAGGCGAGGCGGGTGCGCAGGGTGGCCCGACTGGCGACCTGTACGTGGTGATCAATGTGCGCGAGCACGCGATCTTCCAGCGTGACGGCAAGCACCTGTTCTGCGAAGTGCCGATCAGCTTTGTCGATGCAGCGCTGGGCGGCGAACTGGAGATTCCGACCCTCGATGGCCGGGTCAAGCTGAAGATCCCTGAAGGGACTCAGACCGGCAAGCAGTTCCGTGTTCGCGGCAAAGGCGTTGCGCCGGTTCGTGGCGGCGGTGCTGGCGACCTGATGTGTCGCGTGGCGGTGGAAACCCCGGTCAATCTGGGGCGTCGTCAGCGCGAATTGCTGGAAGAATTCCGCAGCTCCCTGGCGGGCGACAACAGTCACTCGCCGAAAACCACTGGTTGGTTCGAAGGTGTGAAACGCTTCTTCGGCGATTTGTAAGGAGGCAGGCATGCGACGTATTGCTGTGATGGGTGCCGCCGGCCGCATGGGCAAAATATTGATCGAGGCGGTGCAGCAGCGCGCGCCATTGACTGGTCTGACGGCAGCCGTTGTGCGTCCTGGCAGCACGCTGATTGGTGTGGATGCCGGTGAGCTGGCCTCGTTGGGGCGTATTGGTGTGCCGCTGTCCGGTAGTCTGGACTCGGTGGCTGATGAGTTCGACGTGCTGATCGACTTCACGCTCCCGGAAGTCATGCTGAAAAACCTGGCCTTCTGCCGCAAGGCGGGCAAGGCCATGGTGATCGGCACGACGGGATTGGACGTCGCGCAGAAGCAGTTGTTGGCCGAGGCGGGCAAGGATATTCCTATCGTGTTCGCGGCCAATTTCAGCGTTGGAGTAAACCTGTCGCTGAAGCTGCTCGACATGGCCGCGCGCGTGCTGGGCGATGATGCGGATATCGAAATCATCGAGGCTCACCATCGGCACAAGATTGACGCGCCTTCAGGTACGGCGCTACGCATGGGTGAAGTGATCGCCAATGCGCTGGATCGTGATCTGCAGAAGGTTGCGGTCTATGGTCGTGAAGGTCATACCGGTGTGCGCGAGCGTGAAACGATCGGCTTCGCCACTGTTCGCGGTGGTGATGTGGTCGGTGATCATACGGTGCTGTTCGCCTGTGAGGGCGAGCGACTGGAAATCACGCATAAAGCATCCAGTCGCATGACTTTTGCCAAGGGTGCGGTACGTGCGGCTTTGTGGCTGGACGGTCGTGAGCCAGGCCTCTACGACATGCAAGACGTGCTCGATCTGCGTTAAGATGCAGCCGAAACCGGGTTCGAACATAGCGTTTGGGCCCGGTTTTAAACCGCCAAGCGACGTCCTGTCGCATTCTCCGGCCTTTAGGGCTCATTGGCGGTAGACCAAAAAAGCCTTTTTCTGTAAGCTACAGCTTTAGTGTGTCCACTAAAAGCGCGCAGAATAATTCAGTGAACAAGCGGGGTGACGTGTCCATACGTCACTCCGCTTTTTTACAACCTGCGATCGCCCTTTCAGGCTTTATTTACGGGAGGTCTTCTTGACTAAGCCAGCCATACTCGCCCTTGCTGATGGCAGCATTTTTCGCGGCGAAGCCATTGGAGCCGACGGTCAAACCGTTGGTGAGGTGGTGTTCAACACCGCAATGACCGGCTATCAGGAAATCCTTACCGATCCTTCCTACGCCCAACAGATCGTTACCCTGACTTACCCGCACATCGGCAACACCGGCACCACGCCGGAAGACGCCGAGTCCGACCGCGTCTGGTCCGCTGGCCTGGTCATCCGTGACCTGCCACTGATTGCGAGTAACTGGCGCAACACGATGTCGCTGTCTGATTACCTGAAAGCCAACAATGTGGTGGCAATCGCCGGTATCGACACTCGCCGTCTAACACGCATCCTGCGTGAGAAAGGCGCGCAGAACGGCTGCATCATGGCCGGTGACAACATTTCCGAAGAAGCCGCCATCGCCGCTGCCCAGGGTTTCCCTGGCCTCAAGGGCATGGACCTGGCGAAAGTCGTCAGCACCAAAGAGAAGTACGAGTGGCGCTCGACTGTCTGGGACTTGAAGACCGACAGCCACTCGACCATCGACGCTTCCGAGCTGCCATACCACGTGGTGGCCTACGACTACGGCGTCAAGCTGAATATCCTGCGCATGCTGGTCGAGCGCGGTTGCCGCGTGACCGTCGTACCGGCGCAGACTCCAGCCGCCGAAGCGCTGGCGCTGAAGCCGGATGGCGTGTTCCTGTCCAACGGCCCGGGTGACCCTGAGCCATGTGACTACGCGATCCAGGCCATTAAAGACGTGCTGGAAACCGAGATCCCGGTATTCGGCATCTGCCTCGGCCACCAACTGTTGGCTCTGGCCTCCGGCGCCAAGACCCTGAAAATGGGCCACGGCCACCACGGTGCCAACCACCCGGTCCAGGATCTGGACAGCGGTGTGGTGATGATCACCAGCCAGAACCACGGTTTTGCGGTTGACGAAGCGACCCTGCCAGGCAACGTTCGGGCGATCCATAAATCGCTGTTCGACGGCACCCTGCAAGGCATCGAGCGTACCGACAAGAGCGCCTTCAGCTTCCAGGGTCACCCTGAAGCCAGCCCTGGCCCGAACGACGTAGCGCCACTGTTCGATCGCTTCATCAACGAAATGGCCAAGCGACGCTAATCGCTCGCCCTGATGTAGCGAAGCCTGAGGGCGGTCCCGAAACCGGCGGCCCCCTCAAGGCTTCAGAGATTGAACAAGACGGCTTGCCGACTGACCTGCGGAATTTGAGTGACAACCCATGCCAAAACGTACAGACATTAAAAGCATCCTGATTCTTGGTGCTGGCCCGATCGTGATCGGCCAGGCCTGCGAATTCGACTACTCCGGCGCCCAGGCCTGCAAAGCCCTGCGCGAGGAGGGTTACCGCGTCATCCTGGTGAACTCCAACCCGGCGACCATCATGACCGACCCGGCCATGGCCGACGCCACCTATATCGAGCCGATCAAGTGGCAGACCGTTGCCAAGATCATTGAGAAAGAGCGTCCGGACGCGCTGCTGCCGACCATGGGTGGCCAGACCGCTCTGAACTGCGCCCTGGACCTGGAACGCGAAGGCGTTCTGGAGAAGTTCGGCGTAGAAATGATCGGTGCCAATGCTGACACCATCGACAAGGCCGAAGACCGTTCGCGCTTCGACAAGGCGATGAAATCCATCGGTCTGGACTGCCCGCGTTCGGGTATCGCCCACAGCATGGAAGAGGCCAATGCGGTTCTCGATCGTCTGGGCTTCCCGTGCATCATTCGTCCGTCCTTCACCATGGGCGGCACCGGTGGCGGTATCGCTTACAACCGTGAAGAGTTCGAAGAAATCTGCGCCCGCGGTCTGGACCTGTCGCCGACCAAAGAGCTGCTGATCGACGAATCCCTGATCGGCTGGAAAGAATACGAGATGGAGGTTGTCCGCGATAAAAAGGACAACTGCATCATCGTCTGCTCCATCGAAAACTTCGACCCGATGGGCGTGCACACCGGTGACTCGATCACTGTTGCACCCGCGCAGACCCTGACCGACAAGGAATACCAGATCCTGCGTAACGCCTCCCTGGCGGTACTGCGTGAGATCGGCGTGGAAACCGGCGGTTCCAACGTCCAGTTTGGCATCTGCCCGAACACGGGTCGCATGGTCGTTATCGAGATGAACCCGCGGGTATCCCGTTCCTCGGCCCTGGCCTCGAAAGCCACCGGTTTCCCGATCGCCAAGGTCGCGGCCAAGCTGGCCGTCGGTTACACCCTCGACGAACTGTCGAACGACATCACCGGCGGCAAGACCCCGGCGTCCTTCGAGCCGTCGATCGACTATGTCGTCACCAAGCTGCCACGCTTTGCCTTCGAGAAGTTCTCGAAAGCCGACGCGCGCCTGACCACGCAAATGAAGTCGGTCGGTGAAGTCATGGCCATCGGCCGGACCTTCCAGGAATCCCTGCAGAAAGCCCTGCGTGGTCTGGAAGTCGGTGTTTGCGGTCTGGACGAGAAAGTTGATCTGGGCAACGCGGAAAGCATGAGCGTCCTCAAGCGCGAGCTGACCGTGCCGGGTGCCGAGCGTATCTGGTACGTGGCGGACGCAATGCGCGCCGGCATGAGCGTTGAAGACATCTTCGGCATGACCATGATCGATCCTTGGTTCCTGGTACAGATGGAAGACCTGATCAAGGAAGAAGAGAAGGTCAAGACCCTGGGTCTGACCAGCATCGACCGCGATCTGATGTTCCGCCTCAAGCGCAAAGGTTTCTCCGATATGCGCTTGGCCAAGCTGCTGGGCGTGACCGAGAAGAGCCTGCGCGCTCACCGTCACAAGCTGGAAATCTTCCCGGTCTACAAGCGCGTCGACACCTGCGCCGCCGAGTTCGCCACCGATACTGCCTACCTCTACTCGACGTACGAGGAGGAGTGCGAAGCGGCGCCATCGGGTCGCGACAAGATCATGATCCTGGGTGGCGGTCCTAACCGTATCGGCCAGGGCATCGAGTTCGACTACTGCTGCGTACACGCGGCACTGGCCCTGCGCGATGACGGGTACGAGACCATCATGGTCAACTGCAACCCGGAAACCGTATCCACCGACTACGACACCTCCGATCGCCTGTACTTCGAGCCAGTGACCCTGGAAGACGTGCTGGAAATCGTCCGCGTCGAGAAGCCCAAAGGCGTGATCGTCCAGTACGGCGGCCAGACCCCGCTGAAACTGGCTCGTGCCCTGGAAGCTGCTGGCGTGCCGATCATCGGCACCAGCCCTGATGCAATCGACCGCGCCGAAGACCGTGAGCGCTTCCAGCAGATGGTTCAGCGCCTGAACCTGCGTCAGCCGCCAAACGCTACTGTGCGCAGCGAAGACGAAGCCATTCGTGCCGCCAGCAAGATCGGTTACCCGCTGGTGGTTCGCCCGTCCTACGTACTGGGCGGCCGTGCGATGGAAATCGTTTACGAAGAAGAAGAGCTCAAGCGCTACCTGCGTGAAGCGGTTCAAGTGTCCAACGACAGCCCGGTGCTGCTGGACCACTTCCTCAACTGTGCCATCGAAATGGACGTGGATGCGGTTTGCGACGGCACCGATGTGGTAATCGGCGCGATCATGCAGCACATCGAGCAGGCTGGCGTTCACTCCGGTGACTCCGCATGCTCCCTGCCGCCGTACTCGCTGCCGGCGCACATCCAGGACGAGATGCGCGAACAGGTCAAGAAAATGGCTCTGGAACTGGGTGTTGTCGGCCTGATGAACGTACAGTTGGCGCTGCAAGGCGAAGACATCTACGTCATCGAAGTCAACCCGCGCGCTTCCCGTACCGTACCGTTCGTCTCCAAGTGCATCGGTGTTTCCCTGGCGATGATCGCAGCGCGTGTGATGGCTGGTAAAACCCTGAAAGAGCTGGGTTTCACCAAGGAAATCATCCCGAACTTCTACAGCGTGAAAGAGGCGGTGTTCCCATTCGCCAAATTCCCTGGCGTTGACCCGATCCTCGGCCCTGAGATGAAGTCCACGGGTGAAGTGATGGGCGTGGGCGACACCTTCGGCGAAGCCTTTGCCAAAGCCCAGATGGGCGCCAGCGAAGTGCTGCCGACTGGCGGTACCGCGTTCATCAGCGTGCGTGACGATGACAAGCCACTGGTTGCAGGCGTGGCCCGTGATCTGATCAACTTGGGCTTCGAAGTGGTCGCCACTGCCGGTACTGCCAAGCTGATCGAAGCCGCAGGCCTGAAAGTGCGTCGTGTGAACAAGGTGACCGAGGGTCGTCCGCACGTGGTCGACATGATCAAGAATGACGAAGTCACTCTGATCATCAACACCACCGAAGGTCGTCAGTCGATCGCCGATTCCTATTCCATTCGTCGTAATGCCTTGCAGCACAAGATCTACTGCACCACTACCATTGCTGCTGGCGAAGCTATCTGCGAAGCGCTGAAGTTCGGTCCCGAGAAGACCGTGCGCCGCTTGCAGGATCTACACGCAGGATTGAAGGCATGATCAAATACCCAATGACCGTCAAGGGCGCTAAAGCCCTGGAAGAAGAACACGCTCATCTGACCAAGGTCGTTCGTCCGAAACTCAGTCAGGACATCGGTACGGCCCGCGAGTTGGGTGACTTGAAGGAGAACGCCGAATACCACGCTGCTCGCGAGCAGCAGGGGATGGTCGAGGCGCGGATTCGTGACATCGAAGGCCGTATGCAGAACGCTGTGGTCATCGACGTGACGACCATTGAGCACACCGGCAAGGTGATTTTCGGCACCACTGTCGAAATCGCCAACGTCGAGACCGATGAAAGCGTGACTTACCAGATCGTTGGTGAGGATGAAGCGGACATCAAGCTCGGCAAGATCTCCGTCGGTTCGCCAATCGCCCGCGCCCTGATTGCCAAGGAAGAGGGTGATGTGGTGGCGGTCAAAACGCCAGGTGGCGTTATCGAGTACGAGATTGTCGAAGTTCGCCACCTCTGAAAGAAGGCGCCCGCTACGTGCGGGCGCCATGCTTTGGCAGCTGACCCAGATGTTGTGGGTTGGCGGCTTGTGGTTGCTGCACATCGGTCTGCTGCCGGTGCTGGGGCGAATAGGCCTGGCGCCGCTGCTGATCGACGAAATTGCAGGCATGCTGAATACGTTGATGGTGGGATTCGCCGCGGCGAGTGTGATTTTTCAGGCTTTGGTGCTGGTACAGGCCGAGGGCCTTGCCAGTCTATGGCGGGATATTCGCGGGCAACTGCTGCTGATGGCGCTGTATGGGTGCGCGATGTATTTCGCAGTGCGCTTCGGTTGGCCGCAGGCGCTGCGTTGGCAGTTGTTCAGCTATCTTGTTCTGGGCTTTTCCGGGCTGGTGCTGGTGATGCAGCCGGTGCCTGGATGGAGTGTCAGGGTGCGCGAAGCACACCCTTGACCCTTGTCATCACTTGAAGCGATGGACGTTCGACAACTGCTTGTTGACGCTGAAGTTCTTGCGATAAATCAGAGCCATCTTGCCGATGACCTGAACCAGATCGGCTTTGCCGGCCTTGCAGAGTTCTGCAATGGCTGCCAGGCGCGATTCGCGATCCAGGATGTTGAGCTTGATTTTGATCAGCTCGTGATCCGCCAAAGCGCGTTCAAATTCGGCTAATACACCTTCAGTCAAACCGTTGTCAGCCACAATCAAAACTGGTTTCAGATGGTGGCCAATGGATTTGTACTGTTTCTTCTGCTCTTGAGTGAGCGGCATAATCTGACCCCTGCGTCTGATCTTGTAAAAAGCGGCGGCCAGTTTACCCGAGCGAGTCCGGGACCGCCCAGTTAATCACGACCCGTTTTATTTTCGAGGTGGCCCGTGGCCCGTTCCAAGACAAGCCTTAACTGGCTCAAAGAACACTTCAACGACCCATTCGTCAAAATGGCGCAAAAGGACGGGTATCGCTCCCGTGCCAGTTACAAGCTGCTGGAAATCCAGGAAAGGGATCGCCTGATCCGTCCGGGGATGAGTGTGATCGACCTGGGCGCCGCGCCTGGCGGCTGGTCGCAAGTGACCAGTCGTCTGATTGGTGGGCAAGGTACGCTGATTGCTTCCGACATCCTGGAAATGGACAGCATTCCCGATGTGACCTTCATTCAGGGTGACTTTACCGAGGACGCCGTACTGGCACAGATCCTTGAGGCGGTCGGAAATAAAGAAGTGGACCTTGTGATTTCCGATATGGCCCCCAATATGAGTGGACTGGCATCTGTTGATATGCCGAGATCGATGTTCCTGTGCGAGTTGGCACTGGATCTTGCGACTCGGGTGCTGAAGCCAGGTGGTGATTTTTTGATCAAGATCTTCCAGGGTGAAGGCTTCGACGAATACCACAAAAGCGTTCGCAAGCAGTTCGAGAAGGTCTCGATGCGCAAGCCGACCTCGTCGCGCGATCGCTCCCGTGAGCAGTACCTGTTGGGCCGTGGTTTCCGCGGACGCGGTGAGTAATACGAAGTTTTTCGACCGGGGCGATAGGTTTTTCGTATTTCGCCCGGCGAGCATTAGCGAATACTGTGTAGAAAGTGTTTCACAAAGGGTTACAGACGGCGCCTGCCAGAGCCGTAGGTAATGTAGTAAGTTAGGCCGGTGAATATCATGCGAAGCGCGCGCCATTAGCGGAGCTTGCTTCAGAGGGTAGTTAATTGAACGATATGGCAAAGAATCTGATCCTGTGGTTGATCATCGCGGCTGTCCTGGTGACGGTGATGAACAACTTCTCCAGCCCTAACGAGCCGCAGACCCTCAACTATTCCGACTTCATCCAGCAGGTCAAGGATGGCAAGGTCGAGCGCGTGGCGGTTGATGGCTACGTGATTACCGGCAAGCGCAACGATGGCGACAGCTTCAAGACCATTCGTCCGGCGATCCAGGACAACGGTCTGATCGGCGACCTCGTGGATAACCACGTGGTGGTCGAAGGCAAACAGCCTGAGCAGCAAAGCATCTGGACTCAACTCCTGGTCGCCAGCTTCCCGATACTGGTGATCATCGCCGTCTTCATGTTCTTCATGCGGCAGATGCAGGGCGGTGCCGGTGGCAAAGGCGGGCCGATGAGTTTTGGCAAGAGCAAGGCGCGCCTGCTCTCCGAGGATCAGGTGAAAACCACCTTGGCTGACGTTGCTGGTTGCGACGAAGCCAAGGAAGAGGTTGGCGAACTGGTTGAGTTCCTGCGTGATCCGGGCAAGTTCCAGCGTCTGGGTGGCCGTATTCCTCGCGGCGTGCTGATGGTCGGTCCTCCGGGTACCGGTAAAACCTTGCTGGCCAAGGCGATTGCCGGCGAAGCCAAAGTGCCGTTCTTCACTATTTCCGGTTCCGATTTCGTCGAAATGTTCGTCGGTGTCGGTGCCAGCCGTGTTCGTGACATGTTCGAACAGGCGAAGAAACACGCGCCATGCATCATCTTCATCGATGAAATCGACGCCGTCGGTCGCCACCGTGGCGCCGGCATGGGCGGCGGTCATGATGAGCGCGAGCAGACCCTCAACCAGTTGCTGGTAGAGATGGACGGCTTCGAAATGAATGACGGCATCATCGTCATCGCCGCGACCAACCGTCCGGACGTGCTGGACCCTGCGTTGCTGCGTCCGGGCCGTTTCGACCGTCAGGTCGTGGTCGGCTTGCCGGATATCCGTGGTCGCGAGCAGATTCTCAAAGTCCACATGCGCAAAGTGCCAATGGGTGATGACGTCGCTCCGGCCGTGATCGCTCGTGGTACTCCTGGCTTCTCCGGTGCCGACCTGGCCAATCTGGTGAACGAGGCTTCGTTGTTCGCAGCCCGCGCCGGCAAGCGCATCGTCGAGATGAAAGAGTTCGAGCTGGCCAAAGACAAGATCATGATGGGGGCCGAGCGCAAATCCATGGTCATGTCCGAGAAAGAGAAGCAGAACACTGCTTATCACGAAGCTGGCCACGCTATCGTCGGTCGCGTCGTGCCTGAGCATGATCCGGTCTACAAGGTGTCGATCATTCCGCGCGGTCGCGCACTCGGTGTGACCATGTTCCTGCCGGAAGAAGATCGCTACAGTCTCTCCAAGCGCGCGCTGATCAGCCAGATCTGCTCTCTGTACGGCGGTCGTATCGCTGAAGAGATGACCCTGGGTTTTGATGGTGTCACCACTGGTGCATCCAACGACATCATGCGTGCCAGTCAGATAGCACGAAACATGGTGACCAAGTGGGGGTTATCGGAAAAGCTCGGTCCATTGATGTACGCCGAAGAAGAGGGCGAAGTGTTCCTCGGTCGTGGCGGCGGTGGTCAGCATGCCAGCTTCTCCGGCGAGACAGCCAAGCTGATCGACTCCGAAGTGCGCAGCATCATTGACCAGTGCTACGGCACAGCCAAGCAGATCCTCACGGATAATCGTGACAAGCTTGATGCCATGGCTGATGCCTTGATGAAGTACGAGACGATCGATGCCGAACAGATCGATGACATTATGGCGGGTCGTACACCTCGAGAGCCTCGCGACTGGTCTGGCGGCAACGACACTTCCGGCACGCCTCCAGTGGTGCAGGATGGGCGTCCGGAAACACCTATCGGCGGCCCGGCTGCTGACGTTTAAGGTTTGAAATGACTTCTGTTCAGTCCTCGACCCGGTTGCCTTGCGGTAACCGGGTTCTTGATTTGGCCCAGACGCATGTCATGGGTATTCTCAATGTCACTCCTGATTCCTTTTCCGATGGCGGCCGATACAGTCAGCTGGATGCGGCCCTGCGCCACGCCGAAGCGATGGTGGCGGCTGGAGCGACGCTGATTGACGTCGGTGGCGAGTCGACCCGGCCGGGTGCCAGGGCCGTTTCACCACTTGAAGAGCTCGAGCGCGTAGCGCCTATCGTCGAGCGCATCGGTCGCGAACTGGATGTGATTATCTCGGTGGATACTTCCACGCCTGCCGTCATGCGCGAAACCGCAAGGCTGGGGGCGGGATTAATCAATGATGTGCGTTCGTTGCGCCGTGACGGTGCCCTGGATGCCGCGGCGGCCACCGGTTTGCCGGTATGCTTGATGCATATGCTCGGCGAGCCGGGCGACATGCAGGACAACCCGCAGTACCAGGATGTGACGAAAGAGGTCGGCGAGTTTCTAGCCGAGCGCATGGTTCAGTGTGCGTCGGTGGGTATCCCGGCTGAGCGGATCATTCTCGATCCGGGCTTCGGCTTCGCGAAAACCTTGCAGCACAACCTGAGCTTGTTCAAGCATATGGAGGCCCTGCATGCCTTGGGGCGGCCCCTGTTGGTTGGGGTTTCGCGAAAGAGCATGATCGGCCAGGCCTTGAATCGACCAGTGGGAGAGCGCCTGTATGGCGGTCTGGCGCTTGCGGCGCTGGCTTCGGTCAAGGGGGCGCGTATATTGCGCGTCCATGATGTGGCGGAAACAGTCGACGTGCTGCGGATGATTGTCGCGGTAGAGTCAGCCGAATAAGAATGATGGAGTACTTATGAGCAAGAAATACTTTGGCACCGACGGCATTCGTGGTCGGGTCGGTGAATACCCTATCACTCCTGATTTCATGCTCAAGCTTGGCTGGGCGGCGGGTATGGCATTTCGCAGCATGGGTGCCTGCAAGGTGCTCGTGGGCAAGGACACCCGGATTTCCGGTTACATGTTCGAGTCGGCGCTTGAGGCCGGGCTGACATCGGCAGGTGCCGATGTGTTGCTGTTGGGGCCGATGCCTACGCCGGCCATCGCTTATCTGACGCGGACCTTTCATGCCGAAGCCGGCATCGTGATCAGCGCTTCGCACAATCCTCATGACGACAACGGCATCAAGTTTTTCTCTGGAAAGGGCACCAAGCTCCCGGATGAAGTCGAGCTGATGATCGAAGAGCTGCTCGACACCCCGATGACCGTGGTTGAGTCGAGCAAGATCGGCAAGGTTTCGCGAATCAACGATGCCTCGGGCCGTTATATCGAGTTCTGCAAGAGCAGCGTTCCGACCGGCACCAGTTTTGCCGGCCTGAAGATCGTGCTCGATTGTGCTCACGGCGCGACCTATAAAGTGGCGCCTAGCGTGTTCCGTGAGTTGGGGGCTGAAGTCGTTGTGCTTTCTGCTAACCCCAACGGTCTGAACATCAATGACAATTGCGGTTCGACTCATATGGCGCCGCTGCAGGCTGCCGTATTGGCTGAGCAAGCTGATTTGGGTATCGCCTTCGACGGTGATGGTGACCGTGTGCAGATGGTTGATCACACCGGCGCTGTCGTCGATGGTGATGAGTTGCTGTTCATCATCGCTCGCGATCTGCATGAGCGCGGCAAGTTGCAGGGTGGTGTGGTTGGCACGCTCATGAGTAACCTGGGGCTGGAGTTGGCCCTGGCGGATCTGGCGATTCCTTTTGTGCGAGCCAACGTTGGCGACCGTTACGTGATCTCCGAGTTGCTGGAGCGCGATTGGCTGGTGGGCGGTGAAAACTCGGGGCACATTGTCTGCTTCAGTCACACCACTACCGGTGATGCGATCATTGCTGCGTTGCAGGTATTGATGGCGCTGAAGAGACGCGTAGAAGGCCTGGCTCAATCGCGTCAGGCGTTGCGCAAGTGCCCTCAGGTGTTGATCAACGTGCGGTTTGGCGGTGGCGCGAGCCCGCTTGAGCATCCGACTGTCAAGGAGGCCAGTGATCGTGTCACTCAAGCGATGGCGGGTCGTGGGCGCGTGCTGTTGCGCAAGTCCGGGACAGAGCCGTTGGTGCGCGTCATGGTCGAAGGCGAGGACGAAACGCAGGTTCGCGGTTACGCCGAAGAGCTGGCAAAACTGGTAACTGAAGTTTCTGCCTGATTTCGGCTTGCCAGCCATGATTGTGTTGGGTAACATCTGCGCCCACTTTGACCGACGAGGTACAGCATGCGTCGCCCTATGGTAGCTGGTAACTGGAAGATGCACGGTACCCGCGCCAGCGTCGCTGAGCTGATCGACGGCCTTCGTCATCTGGCCTTGCCAAGCGGTGTTGATGTCGCGGTGTTCCCGCCTTGCTTGTATATCAATCAAGTGATTGATGGTTTGCAAGGGAAGCCGATTTCGGTCGGCGCGCAGAACTCTGCGATTGAATCCGGGCAGGGTGCGTTGACAGGTGAGATTTCGCCGAGTCAATTAGTGGATGCAGGTTGTTCCCTGGTGCTTGTCGGGCACTCCGAGCGCCGCCAGATAATGGGCGAGCTCGACGGGACGCTGAATCGCAAATTTGCGGCGGCGCAGGCATGTGGCTTGATTCCGGTGTTGTGTGTAGGGGAGACCCTTGAGCAGCGCGAAGCCGGGAAAACTCTTGAGGTTGTCGGGCGTCAGCTGGGCAGCATCATCGAGGAGCTGGGTGTTGGTGCTTTTGCAAAGGCAGTAATCGCTTACGAGCCGGTCTGGGCCATTGGTACCGGGCTGACTGCTTCGCCGCAACAAGCGCAGGATGTGCATGCAGCCATTCGCGCTCAGTTGGCGGCAGAGAATTCTGAAATCGCACAAGGTGTGCGGCTTCTATACGGCGGCAGCGTGAAGGCGGCCAATGCGGTCGAACTGTTCGGCATGCCGGATATCGATGGGGGGCTCATTGGTGGGGCTTCCCTGAATGCAGATGAGTTCGGTGCGATTTGTCGCGCCGCGGGAAACTGAAAAAATGCTGGAAACAGTCGTAGTCGTTTTTCATCTGCTGGGTGCATTGGGCGTAGTTGCTCTGGTATTGCTGCAGCAGGGTAAGGGTGCGGACGCTGGCGCATCTTTCGGAGCAGGTGCTTCAAATACTGTGTTCGGAAGCCAAGGTACCTCTACCTTTCTTAGTAAGTTTACTGCTATACTTGCCGCCGGTTTCTTCATAACCAGCTTGGGGTTAGGTTACTTTGCTAAAGAGAAGGCTCACCAGCTGACTCAAGTAGGTTTGCCAGATCCAGCGGTGTTGGAAGTTCCAAAGCAACAACCGGCTTCTGATGATGTCCCGGTGCTTCAAGAGCAAAAGTCGGCTACTCCAGCGACTGACGTGCCTCCAGCTCAAGAGCAGAAGTAAGAAGAGTTTCAAACGTAGTATTGCCGAGGTGGTGGAATTGGTAGACACGCAACCTT
>NZ_JAAUOE010000047.1:19301-32795 GCF_017114915.1 Pseudomonas frederiksbergensis | reverse complement strand
GGTGGCTTCAAGTACGGAAGTTTGGGGCGCGAAGGTGTTCGATTTGCCTATGAGGACATGACGCAGCCTAAAGTGGTCTGCATCAATGAAATGGGTTGAGCCATCAAAGTAGCTAATTACCGTCGACCGTTACATCGGGTGAAGTTGCTCGCCCAGTGACACCCGATGTTTTTTCTCAATGCTCATGAGCATGTGAATGGATGGTCAGGGCACCCGGTACCTTGGTGCGTTCGAGCCCCCCATGTTCCAGCCACCGGAGGGTCTGCTCATAGGCACGCTGCAGCAAAGACTCGGTCTGGTCGAAGTTGAACACCGAGACATCCACAGGGCACAAGGGCGGGACGATGTGCAGGCTGGTGAGCGTGCGGAAGTGTTCGATGTCGCTCACCAATTGGCGCATGCTCATCAGATTGACGGTGTGCAGGGCTAAGGCAACCAGGCCTCGGGGCGGCTGTGTCAGGGCGCAACTCACCCCGGTAGGGATGACCACGACGTTGGTGGCTCCCAAGGCTACGGCAGTCGAAATAGGTGTATTGCTTGCCACGCCGCCGTCAACCAGGAACCGATCGGCGATCTGTACGCAGGGGAACACCAGTGGTATGGCAGCACTGGCCAGTAACGCCTGCTCAAGTTCGCCACTGGACAGCACCGTCTCGGCGCCACTGAGCAGGTCGGTGGTGACGATGTGCAGGGGCAGCGCCGCATCCTCAATGCGATGAATGGGCAGTGCCTGACCCAGCAATCGGTTCAAGGCCGCCGGCTGCAACAGAAAACCACGCCGTTTGATCAGCCCTCTACAGGTGTCGAGCCAGGAGAGGGGAAAAATGTCCGTTTTACTCAGCCCGCGCCAGAATCCGGCGAGCGCCTCGACGCCATCGGAATCGGGCCTTGCGGCAAAATAGGCACCGTTGATAGCGCCTACCGAAGCGCCAACCACCATGTCGAATCGAACATTGGCCTCGACCAAGGCCCGCAACATCCCCACCTGCACCGCACCCAANGCACCGCACCCAAACTGCCGCCGCCAGCGAATACGATTGCGGTTTTGGTCGCCATGGTCGAAGTCTCGGCGTGGAAATGTATCGAATGAGTGTAGCTGGTGGGGTGGTGATGCTTTGGGGGGCTCGTCGCATAAGACGGCGCAAGCGTGTGACCACTTGAATTACTCAGACGCCCCGATTCAGTGCGCGCTTACACGAATAGCAAGCTCGGTTCGGTTACTCGAATTGGTCTTGATCATCGCGTTCTTCAGATGTGTTCGAACGGTGGTGAAGCCTATGGACATTAGGCGCGCAATTTCCTTATCACTTCGCCCTGCCGCGACGAGCTCAACAACGGCGCGTTCTCGTGGGCTCAGGGCTCCACAAAGAGGCACCTCAACTGCGAGCGCCTGCTCGAAGTAGGGAGTGAGGGCATTGAGCAGTGAAAGCTCTCTGGATCCGAACGCAGGCTGATCGGCGCTGCGCCATATGCGCAGATCACCTACATCCCGACCGTCATTGAAGAAGAAAACGTTTACTCCATGGTGCATCCGGCACGGCTTGAGAAATTCGGCGTAGTGTTCACTGTGCTCAAGGCTTCGTCGGCTAATGACATCATCGACACAGGTAGCTTGCTGCCGGGCTCTCAGCACTGGTGTGACCGTATCGCGCACATGAATCTGCTCGTCGTATTCCCTAAGCTTCCAAGCATCAATATTGACCGCTGCGCAGCGCGTGGATCGACCGCGCGAGCTATCCCAGAGGTACGAAGCTCCGAAATCTGACCGGAGTAACTGCGTAACGTCACCGAGTACTGCCTGACGAACTTCATCCCCCGCACCACCAGCGCGTAGACGCCAGACCACTTGAGCGAAAAGGTCGAGCTCAGAATTCGTCATGTCCATTTGATTGATTTGCATGGGCATGCTCCGTTTGTTCTGTCGAACGTTTAGCAATTTCTGGGCCGGCTGCGTTGGCTCGTGATGCAGAGCTCCCCAAAAGCGAGGTATGGATCGCAGGTAAATGGCCACGAGCTTTGCCTTAGAGCTCTCGGCCTCGCGAAGACACTCATTAAAAAAGATCTCGCCGGTTGCTTGCTCCGGCTAGCACACGATTTTCCAGTTTTAGAGCAAATATGGCACGACTGTCGGTGGGTCGAAATTTCACGCCAACGGACAAGAATTGCTGGCCAGTAACATACCGGGCGAAATCGCTCATCAACTCCCGTCATCAATGGAGAGCCTTTATTGGTGACTATTATCCGAGCTACACAGGCCCACGATGTTGAGAAAAGGGCTCCTCATTAATGAGGATGTTTGACGGATATTTCCTTGTGAGTAAATCAGTTCATCGAGACCTACGGTGGGTATCGACTGATTCTCAAGGAATACTCGTGAAGACCAGACTCTCCTGCTTAGCGATTGGCCTTTTGGCAGCAAGCGCTGGCGCATCGGCGTCGAACGTACCGAAAGACTTCTACTTGATGAGTGCTGAGCAGACGGCACAAGCCATCTGCGAAAAGAAGGTTTCCAGTGAATCGGTTGTCAGCTATTGGCTGGCCCGTATTGAAGCGCATCCTGAGCTAAATGCCTTCATTTCTTTAGACCCAAAGAGAGCCTTGGGAGAGGCTCGTGCTGCAGACGCGCGCCTCGCTAAGGGTGAGCAGTGCCTTTCATTGGGCGGCGTCCCTATAGCGATCAAGGACAACATTCAGGTCGTTGGTTTCACGAACACAGCAGGCACGCCAGCTCTTGCTAATTTCTTTCCGAAAGCCAATGCGCCGATTATCGATAGGCTCCAGGCCGCAGGCGCCATTGTGGTCGGCAAGACCAACATGCACGAGCTCGCGTTTGGCGCTACCGGCTACAACACCGCCTTTCATCTTCCACGGCTGGTCGGTGTGCGCAATGCCTTTGACAACTCTCGCATTGCCGGTGGTTCGTCATCAGGGAGTGCCACCGCTCTGGGGGCTCGCTTGATTCCAATCGCTATGGGGACAGATACAGGTGGCTCTAGCCGTGAGCCTTGCGCGCTAAATGGCTGTGTTGGTTTTCGCCCAACGGTTGGTCGATATAGCGGTGTAGGCATCACACCTATTTCGACCAGTCGCGATACGGCAGGCCCAATGGCCAATACTGTTGGAGATGTCGTGCTGCTGGATTCGATTCTTAGCGGTGTCTCGCCTCTGAAGCCAATACCGGCCCACCAAATTCGACTGGGCATTCCAGATTTTTTCTGGGCAGATCTGGAGCCGGAAGTCTCGGCACAAGCCAAAGCCGCGGTAGAGAAGCTCCGCAGTTCAGGAGTTGAGGTCGTCTCAGTCAGCATGCCGGGTATCGGTCAATTGGCATCAGCTGTGGCAACGCCAGTCGCGATCATGGAAGCGCGCAAGGCCCTGACTGATTACCTGAAATCACAATCCACCGGAGTGTCATTCGAAACCCTGGCCGCCAAAATTTCGAGTCCCGACGTCCAAGGTATTTTCTCGGCCATGGTCGTGCCTGGGAATGTCCCAGGGCCTGATGAAAAGATGATTCCTGGCGGCCCGGCTTATGCGCAAGCGATCAAGACGGGTGTCCCAGCCTTGCTAGCTCTCTATCAGAAGACATTCGCGGACAACAAGCTCGATGCTCTTCTGTTCCCCACGGTTCCAGAGGTGGCAATCAAGACCGGCCCTGACGCCGGAACGCCTCAAAAATTTGGTCGGATTATTCGAAATACTGACCCGAGCAGCAACGTGAGGATGCCGGGTCTCAGTATTCCCGTAGGTGTTGGGAAAGAATCCGGACTTCCTGTAGGTATGGAGATTGACGGATTGCCTGGAACGGACGACCAACTTCTGGCAATCGGTCGCACGCTTGAGTCGATCTGGGGGCCGGGCCCACTTTCGCCCATCGCACGCTGATCGGCTGTTCTTACCTTAAGCGCAGCTGCCCTGGCTGCGCGAATAAAAACCTTTCTCGGATTAAATGAATGAACGCGATCCCACTCGTCGCAGGTACTTCTGCGCGCCGATTTTGTGTAACCGCTGTTGTGGCTTTGGGTAGCATGGCGAGCTCGGCATGGGCCGATTCGGCGCCTACAGACAGTAGTCCAGTCAAGGCGCACCTGATCGTTACCGATCTGATGCTGGAGAACCTTAACACTGGCCCTCGTCCCCATACATTCGCCAACGCTGGCGCCATTTTCGCCGGCGCCGATTTTGACATGTCCAAGCTCATGGGGTTGCCAGGCGGCACGTTTCAGTTTGAATACACATTCTTCCCGTGGATGCGCAATGAAGGTCAGCCAACTGCAGCCGCTTGGCAAGGCGCTACAGGTAGCGCACTAGGTGGCGCACCCATGCATAACGACATCGACAAGGGATATCTGTCGAAGTTTGAATATCGGCAAATGCTGTTGGACAACCATCTTGAGCTCGACGTTGGCCGTAGCAATGCCAAGCAGCATTTCTACATGATGAACTGCGAAAACTGGGTTACTTGCAACGACCCCATCATTGAAAACACCACCGGAATATTGCCTTACCCATACGGAAGCTGGGGCGGTTACTCGCGTTACTCATTCGACAATGGTCAGTACATACATGCTGGCGCTTTCGAGTCCAATCCTGCCCATTACATCAAACGCACCAAGGGTTGGGACTGGGATCCGGGTGACGCGCGTGGTATCACTTGGTTGGCAGGCGTTGGTGCTCAAAAAAGCTTCGCGCAGACTCCCTTGGCCTATCACTACGAGCTTAATGGTTTTTACAATACCTCCGAACAGACCGACGTATTGGATGGCTCGACCCGTCGTGGTAGCAGCGGCTTGATCTACCGCTTTATGCAAACGCTATCTCGCGAAGGCGGTTCCTCTGCCGGAAACCCAGACAAAGCGTGGCAAGTATTCGGCGCGTGGACTTGGAGTGCTGACGATCTGCAGCCTTTCGAACACTTCGTGGAAGCAGGTATAACTCGCGTTGGCCCATTCGGGCGCCCTCAGGATTCAGTCAGCTTGAAAGCGAGCTACCTACGTTTGGGAGACAAGCAAGTTCAATATCAGCATGACCAGCGACTGCTGGCCACCGGTGTTGACCAAGGAATGTCAAAAGGAGAGTCGCGAGTAGAGCTCAATATGGTGTGGCAAGCGACACCTTACCTAGCACTTCAGCCAANATATGGTGTGGCAAGCGACACCTTACCTAGCACTTCAGCCAAGCGTGCAGTACGTGTTCAACCCCAGCAACTTCTACAATCCACAGGCCGAGATTAGCAGCAATGGAGCCGTCGTCGGATTGCAGATAGTTTATAACTTGGGCGCTCAAATCGGCCTTTAAGTCCTCGCCTAGGGCGATGATCAGATCTCAGCCGCCCGGGGTGGGACATCAGACAGCAGCTTGATCCGTCAGGTCACGCCGGGCTCGCCTAGCGTGGCCTGAATCTGTTCGAAGAACCAGTTAAGCCCCGTTGATTGAGTGCTCCGGGAGTGCCAGTGGAGTGTCACTTCGAAGGACGGTACATCAAAGGGCAGTTCAAGCATTTTAAGCGGCTTGGCCAGTGGCATTTCACAAAAGCTGTTCGCGATCTGGGACGGCAGAATTACCAGCAATTCTGTGCCCGGTATTACCTTTGGAAGGACTGAAAAGTGAGGAATCTTGAGCTTGACCCTTCGCTTGACCCCGAGTTTTTGAAGCACGTCTTCGGCCATGCCATGCCCTGATGTCCTTGTGACCAAGACGTGCGGCTCTGCGAGAAACTGTTCCATTGTCAACTCTGAACCAATCCGAGGATGATCCGCGTCCATCAGGCAAACGTATCGCTCGCTCACGAGCTTCTTGAATGCAAGTCCAGATCCGCTGATGACTCGGCTGCAGATGGCCGCGTCGATGTGCCCGTCGTTCAACCATGTCCCCACCTGGTCGATCTCTAGGGGAATGATCTCAAGCTCGATATTGGGCGCCAGGATATTCAGCTGACCCATGAGCTTGGGCAGCAACGCCATCTCCCCCAAGTCAGAAAGCGCTAGCCGAAATTGTCTGCTTGAGTGGCCAGGCTCAAACCTTCTTGCCTCAGCCACTGACTCCTCAATGCAACGTGCAGCCTGCTTGAAGCCTACGTATAGCTGAGCAGCAAGTCTCGTTGGCTGCATTCCTTGGCTATTGCGTACGAACAATGGGTCGTCGAATTGCTCACGTAGTTTCCCCAGGCTGTAGCTAATTGAAGGCTGGGTGACAAACAGCCGCTCGGCGGTAATCGTCAGGCTCTGCGTTTCGTAAAGCGTGACGAAGGTGGTGATCAAATTTAGATCAAAATGAGCCATCAGCAGACCTCTACGAAAATAAGTGGTGTCTATGTAGCTGGCTTAAAATATTGATTTGATCGATTTTAATCGAATTTTTACAGTAGGAGCAATCAGACACACCCTGGAATATGACCCAATGAAAACAATTCACTCTGCCGCTTATGCGCTTTTGCGTCGCCATGGCATGACCACCATCTTTGGTAACCCTGGATCCAACGAGCTTCCTTTTCTGAAGGACTTTCCGGAGGATTTCCAGTATGTCCTCGGTCTTCATGAAGGCGCTGTGGTGGGGATGGCGGACGGCTATGCTCTCGCAAGCGGTAAGCCTGCTTTCGTAAACCTCCATGCAGCAGCAGGTACGGGCAATGGCATGGGGGCTCTCACCAATTCGTGGTATTCACACAGCCCGTTGGTGATCACGGCAGGTCAGCAGGTGCGTTCGATGATTGGTGTCGAAGCAATGCTGGCCAATGTGGATGCACCACAGCTACCCAAACCGCTGGTCAAGTGGAGCTATGAACCAGCAACGGCTCAGGATGTGCCTCGGGCTCTGAGCCAGGCGATCCACATTGCTAATACTTCTCCCAAGGCGCCGGTGTATCTGTCTATCCCATACGATGACTGGGAGAAACCATCTCCGCTCGGTGTGGAGCATCTTCTTGAGAGAGAAGTCCAGACTGCGGGTGCTCCTGATGCGCGGCAACTGGCAGCTTTGACCAAGCAATTGAATGAGGCCTACAACCCTGTTCTCGTTCTCGGCCCTGATGTGGATGCTACCCGCTCCAACGATTACGCCGTTGCCTTGGCCGATAAACTGAAACTGCCTGTCTGGGTTGCTCCATCGGCATCACGTTGCCCGTTCCCAACTCGCCATCCTAGCTTCCGTGGAGTTTTGCCTGCCGCCATCGCAGGGATCAGCAAGACGCTTGCTGGCCACGACCTGATTATCGTCATCGGCGCGCCGGTTTTCCGCTATCACCAGTTCGCACCAGGCGAGTATCTACCGGCAGGAGCTCGGCTCTTGCACATCACGTCAGATCCTCAGGAAGCAGCTCGCGCTCCTATGGGGGACGCCTTGATCGGCGATATCGCAGAGACTCTACGCGTACTGGCAGAGGGCGTTGAGGAGAAGGCAAAGTCCTATCCAGCATCTCTACCAGCGTTGACAGATGTACAAGATGAACCTCATCACTTGCGCCCGGAAACGCTGTTCGACGTCCTCGACGCGGTCGCTCCGCCAGATGCTATCTACGTCAAGGAATCGACTTCCACCACGACCGCGTTCTGGCAGCGAATGAACATGCGTCACCCTGGTAGCTACTACTTCCCCGCAGCAGGTGGATTGGGCTTCGGTCTGCCAGCAGCGGTGGGCGTTCAACTGGCCCAGCCCGATAGGCGCGTGGTCGCTTTGATTGGCGATGGCTCTGCGAACTACGGAATTACTGCGTTGTGGACGGCTGCGCAGTATCACATCCCAGTCGTGTTCATCATCCTCAAAAATGGCACCTATGGTGCGCTGCGCTGGTTCGCGGGCGTCCTGAATGTTGAGGAAGCGCCTGGTTTGGACGTCCCTGGTTTGGACTTCTGCGCTATCGCAAAAGGGTATGGAGTCAAGGCGGTACATACCGACACACGCGATAGTTTCGAGGCCGCCCTTCGCGCTGCTCTCGACTCTACCGAACCTACTTTGATCGAGGTGCCCACTGTGACGATCCAGCCTCATTGATGAGTGCCAAGGGCCTTGTGCCTCCTAGTAAGTCCCCGAATAACAAAAACAAGAGACCAAATTATGACTCAAAGAAATGCTACAGAAATTGCGGGCTCAGCTCCGTTGGGCAGGTTCCACTACGGCCTGTTGTTTTGGTGCTCGTTCATCATGCTGTTCGATGGCTATGATCTCGTCATCTACGGATCTGTGGTTCCCCGCTTGATGGAGCAGTGGTCTATCCCGCCTGTCCAAGCGGGGTGGATGGGGAGCGCAGCTCTATTCGGAATGATGTTCGGCGCAATCGCTATCGGCCCGCTTGCAGACCGAATGGGTCGACGCAAGATTATCCTCGGAGCGGTCACTCTCGCGAGCATTAGCGCTTTCGCAAATGCATTCGCCTGGGATGTACCCAGCTTCGCGGCTTTGAGATTTTTTACCGGCGTCGGCCTCGGCGGTGCCATTCCAAACATCGTTGCCCTGATGAGCGACTTGTCCCCCACAACTCGTCGTAGCACTCTGACTACGATCATGCTCAGCTTTTACTCCATCGGTGCAATGATTTCGGCGTTGGTGGCCATGCTGGTGATACCCAAATTTGGATGGGAGGCAACATTCTTCATCGGCGGACTGCCACTGCTTTGCATGCCTTGGATGTACCGTTATCTCCCTGAGTCTTTGCCCTATCTGCTGGCGAAAAATCAACGTGCAGCAGGGGCACTTCTCAAGCGTATCGTTCCCGATATAGATACTGCTTTTGTCCGATTTGAACCAGCTGTACGAACCTCAACATCCACACCTCTTTCCCGACTGTTCAAAGAGGGGAGAGGCGTGGGTACCGTCTTTCTCTGGCTAGGTTTCGGCATGTGCCTTCTGATGGTTTACGGCCTCAATACCTGGTTGCCGAAAATAATGGTCGCAGGGGGCTACCCACTTGGCTCCAGTCTCATGTTTCTGGTGACGTTGAATCTTGGCGCTACGGCGGGCGCTCTTGGGGGGGGCTGGCTGGCTGATCGCTGGGGCTGTAAACCTACATTGATTCTTTTTTTTACATTGGCGGTCGTTTCGCTTTGCATCCTCGGCATCAAGCCGGGCCCGGTAAC
Organism: Pseudomonas frederiksbergensis; assembly: GCF_017114915.1. Classification (GTDB taxonomy): domain Bacteria; phylum Pseudomonadota; class Gammaproteobacteria; order Pseudomonadales; family Pseudomonadaceae; genus Aquipseudomonas; species Aquipseudomonas frederiksbergensis_I. The sequence goes on along the minus strand of NZ_JAAUOE010000047.1, from coordinate 23,724 downwards.
GCTCAACATAATGTTATTGATTGCCGGTGCTACCACCATCGGAACTCTTGCTGTAATTCATGCCTTTGCCGCTCAGCAGTATCCGAGTGATATCCGTTCCACGGCTGTCAGTTGGTGTTCAGCCATAGGTCGTTTCGGAGGCGTCGCAGGCCCCGCTTTGGGGGGGCTTATGCTCAGCCTGAACTTACCGCTCCAACTGAATTTTATCTTCTGCGCCATACCAGGACTAATCGCGATTTTTGCTATCGCCATGGTCAAGCGGCGATCTGCGCATTCGAATGAGATGCCATCCCAGCCGATTGACGCGCATTCCTGATCTTCAAGTCACACCGTCCAAGGAGACATCACTTGAGCCAAGCCAACCGTATGCCTTACCAAGAAATGCATCTGCTGCCGATTGCAGGAGAGTGGCGTAAGGGCAGCGCCGGGAACGTGCTTAACGTTACTGATCCGTTCACCGGTGACACCCTGTTAGAAATCGTCCAGGCTGATCGCGAAGACCTTAATCAGGCCTATATCTCTGCCGAGAAAGCTCAGGCAGCTTGGGCCAGTATGGGCCCAGGACAACGGTCGGCGATACTCTTGAAAGCGGTGCAAATTTTCGACGAACGCCGTGAAGAAATTATCGACTGGATCATCAAGGAGTCCGGTAGCACGCGAATCAAGGCGCAGATCGAGTGGGGAGCGGCTCGCGGCATCACTCAAGAGTCGGCGTCATTTCCCGCTCGTGTTCACGGTCGGATCCTACCTTCCAATGTGCCGGGTAAGGAAAATCGGGTTTATCGTGAACCGCTCGGCGTGGTTGGGGTGATCAGCCCTTGGAACTTCCCGTTTCATCTGACTCAACGCTCTGTCGCGCCGGCACTGGCATTGGGCAATGCTATCGTCATCAAGCCAGCGAGCGACACTCCAGTCACCGGCGGGTTGCTCGCTGCCAGGATTTTCGAAGAAGCAGGAGTGCCCAAGGGCGTCATTAGTGTATTGGTGGGCTCTGGCGCTCAGATCGGCGATGCATTCGTGGAGCATCCGATCCCCAAATTCATCTCGTTCACAGGCTCGACGCCGGTCGGGCTGAACATTGGGCGCATTGCCAGTGGTGGCAAGCATCTCAAGCATGTGGCACTGGAGCTGGGTGGCAATAGCCCATTCGTGGTGCTGGCTGACGCTGATCTCGATCAAGCGGTCGCAGCGGCTGTCATGGGCAAGTTTTTGCATCAAGGACAGATCTGCATGGCCATCAACCGGATTATCGTTGAAGACGCTCTGTATGACCGGTTCGTAGAGCTCTATGCGGAGAAGGTCAGAACGCTGAAGGTTGGTAACCCCAGTGATGCTGACACGGTGATTGGCCCCATCATCAATCGTAAACAGCTTGAGGGGTTGTTGAGCAAGGTCTCTCGAGCCAAAGAAGAAGGTGCGAGAACTGTCGTCGACGGGGAGGCTCGCGGGAATCTGCTTCCACCACACGTTTTCGCCGACGTTACCGCGGACATGGAAATTGCACGAGAAGAGATTTTCGGCCCGCTCGTTGGCATCCAGCGTGCTCGCGATGAGGCCCATGCTTTGCTGCTGGCTAATGACAGTGAATATGGGCTCTCCAGCGCGGTGTTCACCAAAGACCTGGAGCGAGGTGCTCGCTTTGCTCGTCAGATCAAGGCCGGCATGACGCATGTCAACGATATTCCCGTGAATGACGAGGCGCACGCACCATTTGGGGGAGAGAAAAACTCTGGGCTTGGTAGGTTTAATGGTGAGTGGGCGATTGAAGAGTTCACCACTGACCATTGGGTAAGTGTGCAAATGACGCCTCGGACTTACCCTTTCTAAGTGGTCGTGCGTTGCTGGTTTTAAAAAAATTTAGTTTTCACAAAAGTTATATCCGGCCCCCTTATCTATAAGGGGGCGGTCTGTGATCGCCTCCAAAAAAAATAAAAAGGTAAACTTATGCAGGCTTTCTCCAAGTCAAAATATGGTGTACTTGCTGTCACTTGCTTGTCCTGTGTGCAACCGTTATCTGCTAGAGCGGACTTTCTCGAAGATAGCAAGGTCACATTAGGTCTGCGTAATGCTTATATTGACCGTGACTTCAAACAAAGCGATGCGCCTAAATCTAGGGTCGGCAGTTGGACTCAGGGTTTCGATTTGCGTTTCATCTCTGGGTATACCGAGGGGCCAGTTCAGTTTGGCTTTGATACCAGCGCTCAATGGGCGTATCGATTAGATGGCGGCGGCGGTAGAGGGCCCGATAGTGTCATACCCTACGACGCCAGCCGAGGTGAACAGGTCAGGGAATATGGGCGTTCGAATGCCACGGCAAAAATACGTGTTTCCAAAACAGAGCTAAAGCTCGGTGAGCTACGTCCCACTCTGCCAGTTGCCTATATTGACGATTCGCGCCAGCTCATCACCACTTACCAGGGTGCACTGCTGGAGTCTAAAGAGTGGGAAGGCCTTACTCTCACCGGCGGGCGTATCACTGAAATTGCTGCACGTGAATCATCCAGTCATGAACAAATCTATTTGATGAATGGCCCTGACATCAAACGCCGTAGCGATGGGCTGAACTTTGCAGGGGCTACTTACCAGTTCACGCCTGGACTTTCAGGAACCTATTTCTATGGGCAGCTGGAAGACATTTACAAACAGCACTATCTTGGGCTTACAGATGTTTTTGATCTGGGTGGCGGTTACGCGTTGAAAACTGACTTGCGCTATTATCAAAATAGCGAGGATGGAGACGCGCTCTACGGGAAAATTGACAATAAAACCTATGGTGCCATGACTACCCTGAAAAAGGCAGGTCATGCATTCGGGATTGGCTATCAACGTATGCTTGGGGAATCAGCGTTCCCGCTTTTCAATGGATATGCCCCACAACCCTATCTCGTCAACTGGTCAACACTCGGATTCTTCAAGCCCAATGAGAGCTCTTGGCAACTCAGGTATGACTACGATTTTGCTGCTATGGGTGCTCCGGGGCTGAAGCTGATGACTCGCTATATGCGGGGTACCGGAATTGATCGAGGTAGCAATGCCTTGGACAAAAATGTCGAGAGCGAAAGCAACCTGGTGTTGAGCTATGTCATCCAAAGTGGCCTCTTCAAAAACGTCGGCTTTGAGTGGCGTCACATCGAGGTCAAAACCCGCTTCGGTAGCGGCTCATTGTCTGGCCCGGACTACGATGAGAATCGTCTGATCACTACTTATACCTACCAATTTTAGGAAGCAGCCATGCGCATTGCAGTTATAGGTGCGGGAGCAATGGGTGGGCTCTTCGGAGCTCGTTTGGCCAACGCTGGCCACGAACTAGCATTCGTCGAGGTGTCAGAGCCTACCATTGAGGTGATACGAGCCGGTGGCTTGCGGCTGCTGGGTGAGGGAACGGATATACATGTGTGGCCAGAGATCGGTAGAGCGAACCACTTTACTGATCCTTTCGACCTTTTGATTGTATTTACCAAAGGCTTTCACACCGCCAAAGCTATCGACGATGTACGCCACCTTCTGACACCTTCTACGTGGGTATTATCCGTCCAGAACGGTTTGGGCAACGCTGAACTTATCTCTCGAACCGTTAGCCGAGACCGTATCATCGTAGGGATGACTGATTATCCCGCACAGCTGCAGTCTCCTGGCACCGTCTACAGTCAGGGTCATGGGCGTATAAAGATTTGGAGTTTCACCGGGGAAATCGTCAGTCGTGTCATGGTGATCGCTGGCTTGTTCGACGATGCTGGGCTGAGATGTAGCGCTGATCCGCAGGTCGAGGTATTCATCTGGGAAAAGCTCGCTTTCAACGCTGCCTTGAATTCAATTTGCGCTGTTTCTGGGCTGACTGTTGGCGAAGTCGCTAGCGCGCAGGGCGGTAGAGAGATGACTATGGCTGTTGCCAGGGAAGCCGTATCTGTAGCGCTAGCCAATGGCGTAAGCGTTGACGAAGTCCGCATCATGGCGAGTATCGATCATGCGTTTGTGCACCACGCAACCCATAAACCTTCCATGCTTCAGGATGTTGAGGCAGGGCGCCGGACTGAAAATGAATTTATAGCGGGCGCAATTGTGAAGAAAGGGCAGTCCGCTGGTGTTCACGTTCCTGTTACTCAGTGCCTCCATGCTCTGATAGGCATGAAAGAGCTGTTGTGAAAAAGCTGCAGAGTGCTTCGTCCTTGTCGAAGCATGATGGAGTTACGTGGCCCCTGGATCATCTTATCCAGTCAGGTGTTGCTTACGGAACTCCTTGGGAGTCATTCCAGTTTCGCGTTTGAATGCACGGCTGAAGTGCGTGCAATTGCTGAACCCCCAATCAAATGCGATATCACCAATATTCTTTTCTTTCAAAACAGGACTCTTCAGATCGCGTTGACATAGCTGAAGCCGTTGACTCCAGATCCACTGAGAAAGTGGCTGATCTTCTTTTTCAAAA
>NZ_JAAUOE010000047.1:0-19236 GCF_017114915.1 Pseudomonas frederiksbergensis | reverse complement strand
GGCTGATCTTCTTTTTCAAAAATCCGATATAGAGAACTCACCGACATCTTAAGATCTAAAGCAATCCTCTCGATATTCAGGCTCGGGTCTCTCAGGTTCTGAAGTATGTAACTCTTTACCCTGGATAGATGAAAGGTCTGAAGTTTAGATACTTCGCCTTGTTGAGCCTGAGGTAAGGACTGCAAACCTCCAACTACCAACTCAATCAAAGCGTTGGCTATCGGATCCAGAACAGTTGTTGCCATCTCAGCCCTGCTTTCTGCCAGAGAGCGCAGCATGCCGCCCAGCAAAATGCTAGGGCTTGATTGGGCGCTTATTGTCAATCCGCATAGGCGATCAGGGCTGCTCACGTGAGCGCTAAGAAGGCTGCGAGGAATTCTAAGGATATACTTGCTGAAGTTTTCGCAGTATCCCATTTCAAATGGCCGAGTGCTGTCGTAGAGAACGAAGTCTCCAGCGCTCTGTTGGGATTCTTTATCACTCTGTCTCAAAAACCCCTGTCCGGAAATTTGATAGCTGACCATAAAATAGTCAGCGTCAGAGTTGCGGACTAAACGAGCGCTTCGGGTCACCTGATGCGGACTGGCCGTCATGGCCATTAAGTCTACTGGCCCCACGGACGCATGTTGCAGATCCGCACTAAAGGACGTCCCCGCGCCGGCAACGCACTCCAGAGGCATAAACATTTTTCCAATTGTTTCCCTCCAAAAAGGTAGGCGGTCACCTTCGGGTATTGCTCTTGTTGAGAGTGTGGTGTGCATGGTGAGTGTCCTGCGCTGGCTGCTTGCCTAAAAGCAAGCAAATAGGGTGCCTCTCCCACAGAGATTCATCGATTTGAGATCCACAGCCCAGTAATGGTGGAAGCGGAGTACAGGAAGGCATTCGTTTCGCTTTCTCGCCACCGCAACTCGCCTCATTTCAGGGCGTGACGTCGACTTTCACGCTCGCCTGATGACGCGCTCCACCTTAAGAAATAGAGGCAACTTCCTCAGGAAGTGGAGGGCAGCGGTTTACTCCAGTGCCCTGCGATAGTTCTCAACGCAGACAGCTTGGCGCCGCTATCAAGATTTTTCTGCCCACATTGCCCAACCAACCCACACATATACACGAAGCAAGTAGGAGCCTGGCGAGCTCCTTTGCGCTCGACAAAAGGAGCACTCGAATTGAAGAAACGTATAGCAGCTGGTGGTTTAGCCCTCGTAGGGTCAATCAGCATCCCCGCCCTAGCTGCTGAGCCTTTAGCATCAGACTCGCCATGGCTGACTGGTGATTGGTCGGGGAAACGCAATGAGCTTAGTGAGCAAGGGGTCACCTTAGGGCTGTTCTACGTAAATGAACTGGCTACGAACGTGAGAGGTGGTTATGACCAAAAGACAGCTTTGGAAACAAGTGATCAGACCACGGCCCTGTTTAACTACGATTTGAGTAAAAAGCTCGGTGTGGATGGAGAATTCAGCCTCGTCGTAACTAATCGAAACAACCACGAGTTACTTACAAACACTCGCGTGAACGACCCTCGCACGGGTTCACTTCCCAATCTCTCGCAAGAAGTGTGGGGCTTTGGCTCTGTGACGCGCTTGACCCGACTCACCTACCAGCAAAACTTCTTCGACAAGCAGTTGAGCCTTAGGGTTGGGAAAATGACACCGACGGAAGAATTTTTTCCGTCCACCTGTGAGTTTCAAAGTCTCGTCAACTGCGGCACCGTCCCTGGCATAAGCAACATTTGGTACGGATGGCCAATCAGTACGTGGGCGGCCACGACTACCTGGCACATGACGCCGGATTGGTACGTAAAGTTTGGCGTCTACCAGCAGAACCCCCAGACCACCACCAATGACAGGGCTATTTCCCTCAGTGATCGTGGTACTGAAGGGCAAATCTACCCGGTGCTGCTCGGCTGGCGCCCTTATTGGGGAGAGCGAAAGTTAGCGGGTAATTATTTCATTGGCGCCTATTACAGCAACGTAGACGCACCCGATGTTGCAGCAGGTGCTGCCGGCGGGATGGAGGCATCTAATCCATCTGCTGGATTCAAGACTCGCCATGGTAAGCGGGCGGCTTGGGCTTTCTTTGAACAGCAACTGACGGGGCCTGGCGGAGACAGTAAGCAAGGCCTGCGCGCTTTTGTTAACGCCGAGATCAATGACAAGGAAACTTCTGTCCTTCATTACGGCTACGGCGCCGGTCTTTACTACAACGGCCTTTTCGACAATCGCCCGGATGACATGCTTGGATTTGCCAGTACGGCAATCAAGATCAACAAAGATTGGACACGAAATCGAGATCTTACTAACCAGTTGGCAGGCGTCGATGACTACGACAATCCCCGTTATCTCCCGCTAGGCGACACCGAAGTTTCGACTGAGTTGTTCTATCGCTACCAAGCCACGAGGTGGCTCTACCTCCAGCCAAATATCCAGTATTACCACGCTCCAGGTGGTGTGGACAAAGTGCCGGATGCGACCGTGCTTGGCCTGCGATTCAACATCAGCTTCTAAAGGACAACCCAATGAAAAACCGAATTCCTTCAAGCGCCACCATGCTGCTGACACTTATAATGACAAACACCCACGTACTCGCGGCGTCTCAACCTTGGTTAGACTCGGATAAATCATCTGATCATCGTGCAAAGCTTCTTCAGCAAGATCTGACACTTGAAGAGCAAATACGCCGAGTACACGGCGAAATGGCCATGCCTATCCTTGGATTTACAGTGCCAGATGGCGCCATCGGATCCGCTGGGTTTGTGCCTGCCGACACAACGCGGGGCATCCCAGCGCTCCAAATCACCGATGCAAGCCTGGGCGTTGCCAACCCTGCCAATGTCCGGCCAGGAGATGGGGGGACGCCCCTTCCTTCAGGGCTCAGCAGTGCTGCCAGCTGGAATCCGAAGGTCGCCTACGATGGCGGCCAAATGATCGGGCATGAAGCATGGAGTAAAGGATTCAACGTCATGCTCGCAGGTGGCGTAAACCTGGCTCGTGATCCACGCAATGGAAGGAATTTTGAATACTTTGGCGAGGATCCCCTGCTTGCTGGCACGATGGCAGGTGAAAACATCAAGGGCATTCAAAGCCAGCATGTGCTTTCAACGATCAAGCATTTCGCCATGAACGATCAAGAGACCGCGCGAATGGGCATGAGCGCTGTCATCGGTGAACGGTCTTTGAGTGAGAGTGATCTGCTGGCATTTCAAATCGCCATCGAGCGCGGCCAGCCGGGCGCAGTGATGTGTGGTTATAACCGAGTCAATGGCATTCACGCCTGCGACAACGCTGATCTGCTTCAGCGCATCTTAAAGGATCGTTGGGGCTATCGCGGTTTTGTGATGTCCGACTGGGGTTCTGTTCACGGTGTCGAAGCCGCCATGCATGGCGTGGATATCGAGATGGGCACACAGTTGGACAAGTGGTTATTTGGAGATGTTTTCTTCGAGAAGCCACTGTTGGCCAAAGCTGAGCAAGACCAAGTTTATCGCACTCGTTTGGCTGAAATGAGCCAGCGAGTCCTGCGCTCGATGTTTGATATTGGCCTCTTTGAGCACCCTCCTGTTAAAACACCTATTGATTACGCAGCGAGCAAGGCCGTAGCACAACAAGCTGCCGAAGAGGGGATGGTGTTGCTACGCAACGAGAAGCATGCGTTGCCTCTCAATGGTGCGATCAAGAAGATCCTTGTAGTGGGTGGCAACGCGGACAAGGGGGTTCTCTCTGGAGCCGGTTCGTCACAGGTTATAGAGCCAGAGGGTGCTGGGCTGGTAATTCCTACGGGAGGCGAAGGTCAGTTCGCTTCACTGCGTGAGATGGTTTGGCATAGAAGCTCGCCGCTTACGGCTCTGAAGGCGGAGCTGCCAGATGCTGCCATAACCTTCAACGATGGCCGTAACCCCGGGGAAGCGGCTGCGTTGGCCAAGAACGCTGACGTGGTCATCGTGTTCGCGACGCAGTGGATGATGGAGAGTTACGACACCTACGACCTGGAGTTGCCTAGCGGTCAGAATGGCTTGATTGACACATTGGCCTCCGCAAACGCTAAAACCATTGTGGTCTTGGAAACTGGCGGCCCTATCAGCATGCCATGGCTCAACAAAACGGCAGCAGTCATGCAGGCGTGGTATCCAGGTGCAGGTGGTGGTAAGGCCATCGCTCGCACGCTGACCGGCAAAGTAAATCCATCGGGCCGCCTCCCGATCACTTTCCCGGCAGACCTCAAACAACTGCCTCGCCCTGTAGTACCCGGCTTTGGTGGCCCCGAAAACGCCAAGATCGATGTGGACTACAACATCGAAGGCGCTGACGTTGGATATAAATGGTTTGCGCGAAAAAACATCAATCCTTTGTTCCCATTCGGCTTCGGGCTTTCCTACACACAGTTTAAATATGATGGGCTGAAGGTCGAAAAAACCTCTCCGCTCACCGTTAGCTTTAACGTGACCAACATCGGCAAGCTGACGGGACAAGATGTTCCTCAGCTCTATCTGACGGGTATGCCTGGTCGAGCTCAGCAACGCTTGCTGGGGTGGAACAAGATCGAGCTCCGTGCCGGGGAATCGCGATCCATAACCCTGCAAGTGGATTCACGCCTGCTCGCCGATTTTGACGTCAAGGCACAGCGCTGGTCTGTAGCGCCAGGAGCGTATGCATTGGGCCTAGGCCATAGCGCTACAGAATTCGTTGCCCAGCGGCATGTAGATCTGCCCAAGCAGGATTTCGCAGATCCCGTCGTGAGCCGCTAAGCCATTTTTCTTCATGCCTGGGTGCCCTCCACCCATGGCATGGAGAAGCTAGAGCAAATCTGACAAGACTTTCAGCACATTCCAATTGGGCATTTTCATCAAAGATGCAGCAACGGCTGAGTGCCATCTTTTTTTGAGGTTTCTATGTCTTTTTCAACTTCGTATCGAGTCGCAGTGGTGCAGGCAGCACCCGTCTTCATGGATCGCAGCGCGACGGTTGATAAGTGCATTCAATTGATTGCCGAGGCAGCTGGCAACGGTGCTCGGGTAATCGCGCTTCCGGAAAACTTCATTCCTGGTTACCCATGGTTTTTCTGGCTGGGGTCACCAGCTTGGGCAATGCAGTACATGCTGCAATATCACGAGCAGGCCTTGGTGATTGATAGCCCGGACTATCGTCGATTGGAGCAAGCGGCAGCCGACCATGAGATCTTCGTGTGCCTCGGCTTCACCGAGCGATCCAATGGCAGCTTGTACATGGCGCAGACTTTCATTGACGACCAGGGCCATACCCTGTCGACCCGACGCAAGCTCAAACCAACCGTGGCAGAGCGCATGGTCTTTGGGGAGGGCGACGGTAGTGATATCCAAGTTCATGAAACCAACATTGGTCGGCTTGGAGGACTGTGCTGCTGGGAGCATATTCAGCCACTGACCAAATTCGCGATGTACAGCAAGCATGAGCAAGTGCACGTCGCCGCATGGCCAGGTTTTTCCCTCTATACGGACGTCACCCCAGCAATTGGTGGTGAGGTTAATAACGCCGTAAGCCGCACATATGCCGTTGAAGGCCAGTGTTTCGTTCTCGCCCCGTGCGGGATGGTTTCCCAGGACGTTGTTGAATTGCTCTGCCAAACGGATGAAGCACGTAATTTACTAAAGGTCGGGGGAGGCTTCGCGCGCATCTATGGCCCCGACGGCGCCGATTTGGCCACTCCATTACCGCCAGACCAGGAAGGACTGCTGTACGGGGACATCAACCTTGACGCCGTCACGATGGCCAAAGTTGCAGCAGATCCGGTTGGCCACTACTCCCGAAGCGATGTCACAAGACTGCTGTTTAACAGCGAGCCACGCAGGCCCGTTACAGAGGACGCATCAATCGGTTCGGATGACAAGCTCGCTCTTGTTGACGACCTTGAAGCCAATTAATCGATATCCCTTTTTGATGGGTGCATAACATGCAGCATAAATCGCTTGGTGATTCAGCTTACGAGTGGAAAATGGTGTGGCTGCTTGCGGTGCTGTTTGGCATCGTAGGTCTGGATCGGTTGGTGGTGGTGTACTTGTTTCCAATCTTGATACCAGAGCTGGGGTTGAGTAATACCCAAGCCGGTGCAATCGCTTCTGTATTGGCGCTGACATGGGCGCTGTCTACTTATGTTCTTGGTGGCGTGAGTGATCGCCACGGTCGGAAGAAGGTGTTGATCTACTCCGGCATTTTCTTCTCACTCATGACATGGATGACAGGAGCTGTAAAAAGCTTCACTGGAATGCTGGTCGTTCGAGGCCTTCTTGGCGTAGGTGAAGGCGGGGTTTTCAGTGCCAGTGTCGCGACGCTCGCAGAGATATCGACGCCCAAACGGCGAGGGCTCAATATGGGCATTCACCAAGCATTCTTTCCACTGTTGGGCATCGGTTTGGGCCCGATCATTGCGACTCAATTAAGCTTGTACATGCCATGGGAGTGGGTGTTCTTTCTGCTCGGGATTCCTGGGTTGATTTTGACGGTGATGCTCGCGAAGCTCATGCGCGAACCCAGGAAGGTGACCGTCGAGCGCGATGCACACAAAAGCGCTCCTATCACCAGCGTGCTCAAATTCCGCAATATCTGGGTGACTACAGTCATCGGCTCCCTGTTTCAAACGGGCTTGTTCGTATTCTCGACCTTCGTCGCGCTTTACCTCACTCAAGTGGTGGGGCTGTCGTTGAGCACGACGGGGTTGATCGTCTCGGGCTGGGGGTTCGGTGGCTTCATAGGAATGATCGCCGTACCCGCCTTGTCGGATCGATGGGGACGTAAACCTGTGCTGGTGACTTGCGCCACTATTTACGGTCTGCTGATGCTCGCATTTGCTCTGAGCCACGCCGGCCCTTGGGTGATGTTTTCGATCCTGTTTGCCGCCGGTATCTTCGGATTTGGCATCGCACCATTGTTCTTGGCCGTGATTCCTAGCGAGTCCGTCCCATCCAATATGACCGGAGCAGCAGTGGGTGTGCCAACGGGTGTGAGCGAATTAATTGGCGGTGTATTGATGCCTGTGATTGCAGGTGGTTTGGCCGATCTATACGGCTTGGCGCTACCCATGATGGTAGTGGGAGCGGTATCACTTGCAGCGGCTGTCACTGGTTTGTTCCTGATCGAAACCGCACCTGGTGCTGCTACCCATCTAGTCACGTCCTCAGCACTTGCGGTTACTTCTGAATAAGCGTGATCTATTCAGGGTCTGGATAGTATCGATTTGATCAATTAGGCCCCGCTCAATAGAGTGGGGTTTTTACTTTGTATTCTCGTACTGCCGTGAGGACACCATGAGCTTAGCTTTTAGCGTTGAAGGTTTTCGTTCACTGGCGCAACGGCGCCTTCCCAGAATGGTCTTCGACTACCTTGAAGGCGGCGCCGATGATGAGAAATGCCTGCAGCGTAACCGGGACACGTTCGACCATTGGGAGCTCATCCCAAGACGCTTGGTTGATGTCGCCCAGCGTGATCTGAGCGTTAACGTCTTCGGTACTACTCAGCCACTGCCGCTCCTGGTAGCTCCGATGGGGCTTAATGGGGCATTTTGGCCGAAGGGCGATATCGCTTTAGCAAGGGCGGCTAGGAAAGCCGGTATCCCCTTTATATTGTCCACGGCGGCCAATGCGTCCATTGAGGAGGTCGCGGAAAAAGCGGGAGGGGAGCTGTGGTTCCAACTCTATGTAGTGCACCCGTCACTTGCTGATCAACTCGTAGCTCGTGCACTGGCGGCAGGTTACCGAACGCTAGTGCTGACCACTGATGTTGCGGTGAACGGCAAGCGTGAGCGTGATTTACGTAGTGGTTTTGGCCTGCCTTTCAAGTACACGCCGAAGGTAATGCTCGATGGAATGCTCCATCCGCGCTGGTCTATAAGCTTGCTTACAGGCGGGATGCCGCAGATGGCAAATTTCGCCAATCAGGACGCCAACAACGTAGAGCTTCAAGCTGCGCTGCTGTCGCGGAAAATGGATGCCAGTTTCAACTGGGATTCACTTAAAAGATTGCGAGAACTCTGGCCACATCGGCTGTTAGTCAAAGGAATACTTCACCCTGAAGACGCTGCGCGTTGTATGGCGCTCGGAGCTGACGGCGTAATCCTCTCAAACCATGGCGGGCGTCAACTTGATTCGAGCTGCTCGCCTATGCCTGTTCTTAAGCAAATTGCTAATGCCCATCCGGGCAAGGTGCTTGTTGATAGCGGTTTCAGACGTGGTTCTGACGTTGTTAAAGCTATGGCGCTCGGTGCGGGTGGTGTTCTGCTAGGCAGGCCACTACTCTACGGTCTGGCTGCAGGTGGCGAGGAAGGGGCTAGTCAGGTGCTGAGCATTATCAAAGATGAGATGGATCGCACACTTGCGAACATGGGGTGTGCCTCCATGGCGAGTTTGTCGCCCGACCATGTCACCTCAATCAGGGGGTGATACCAACAGGCGTATCTGCGGCCTCGGCGCTGTGTTTGGGGCGTCGGGTTTAATGGCAGCTGTTGTGAGCTTTGGAACATTGGCAGCATTGTCACGGTAAAGCCTGCATCCGCAAGTACCGCTCCAATCAGAAATGCCACGGTCATGACCATCCTGTCCCAGCTTGCTCAGCAGCACGTGGGGCCTGCGTCCAAGATAATGGCTGAACGTTTCAACTCGTGCATACAAAGCCTGCCAGTCGGGGCAAGGGATGCGAAGCGATCCACGAGGAACTCGGAGCTTGGCCGAAGGGCTTTCGGTATGTCGACGATTTCACGTTTTTTTTCAACCGGAGGGAAGAAGCGGAAAGGGCGCTTGCGGTAATCATAAAATGCGTCAGTTCGTTTGAGCTGCAGATCAATGCGTCCAAGACACGAATTGTGGAGGTGCGCGAGCTGGTGCAGGAGTGATTGAAATACAGCCTGAAAAAGCTCCAGATTTCCGCGATGATCAGGCAGCAAAGGGACGACATCCATTATTACTTTGAGATGCTGTTCTCCTTGGAGTCAAACAGCTGTCATCCACCATCATCAAGATCCCGAACTGGCCCATTGCCGAAGCCTATCTACTGAAGTGCGGCTACGGCTTTCCGAATACTTGGGTTTTGAAGGATTTGGAATAGGAACGGCGCGTTGGCTGCATGGAATATCTGCTTAAAAAGGCTAGACGAGGTGTCCACTTAAATTGAAGTGCACACCTGTCTTGGCTTAGCAGAGCGGGCTAGATGCCTTTGCCGGACGCATACAATGCAGGCCAGGGCGCGATATTTATTCAGTGCAAAGCCCTGAATTCCGCCGAAACCTCTCTTTGATCAAGCGTTGACTGGCACTGCTTTTTGCCTGCGATACAGGATCGTCGTCGCTGTGAACCCACACAACGCAGCAAACATTAGCCAGTAGGCGGGCGACGCCTTGTCACCTGTTGCCTGCACCAGGATTGTTGATACGGCGGGTGTAAAACCGCCAAACACAGCCGTTGCCAAACTGAATGCCAGTGAAAATCCTACGACTCGTACGTTCTGAGGCATTACCTCAGTCAATGCAGCAACCATCGCGCCGTTGTAAATGCCAAAGAAAAAAGAGAAGTACAGCAGCACGGCGAGCAGCCGTTCGAAGCTTGCCGCCGCGGCCAGCCAATGCATGGCGGGATAGGCGGTGAAGATGCACAGCAAGGTGACTGCCAGCAACAAGGGGCGGCGTCCGATGCGATCAGAGATCGTACCGCCGATGGGCAGCCATATGAAGTTGCTCAGGCCGACGAAGAGCGTGACCACCAGACTGTCGCTGGTGCTCAGGTTCAGTACAGACCGACCGAAAGTCGGGGTGTAGACGGTAATGAGATAGAACGTGGTGGTGGTCATCGACGCTAACAGACCACCAGCCAGTACCGTGCGCCAGTTGTCCCGCATCGAGCGAAAGACTTCACTGGCACTTGGGTGATGGCTGCGCGCTTTGAATGCATCGGTTTCCTGTAGTGAGCGGCGAATGATGAAGATGAACGGGATAATCAGGCAACCAATGAAGAATGGGATACGCCAGCCCCAGGCTGCAACGTCGGCAGCCTCCATGGACGCGTTAATCGTATAGCCCAACGCAGCCGCAAGAATGATCGCCACTTGTTGGCTGGCCGACTGCCAACTGGTATAGAAACCCCGGCGTCCGAGCGTGGCGATTTCAGCCAGGTACACGGAAACACCACCCATTTCCGCACCAGCGGAGAATCCCTGCAACAGTCGCCCGAGCAACACCAATATCGGCGCTGCGATGCCTATGCTGGCGTAGCCCGGAACCAAGGCGATCAAGACCGTGCCCGCGGCCATGATCGACAGCGTCACGATCAGCCCCTTTCGCCGGCCCACCTTGTCGATGTATGCGCCCAGCACGATAGCGCCCAGCGGCCGCATCAGAAATCCCGAGCCGAATACGGCGAAGGTCATCATTAACGAGGCGAACTCGCTGGTGGTAGGAAAGAATGTCTGCGAGATGTAAGTTGCATAGAACCCGAACAGAAAGAAGTCGAACTGTTCGAGAAAATTGCCGCTAGTGACCCGCAGGATGGCGCCCAGTTTCGACCCCTTGGATCGGGTGTCTTGAGTTGTTGTTTTCATCATGGCTACCGTGGTGATCGATATTGTTTTTGGAATGAATGGATCGCCGATCAGTCGCTACCTGCGTTGATCGGGTTGGGTTGGCGTTTTTCGATGGAGTACTTGAGCAATGCGGCGCTGCGGAAGATGCCATGGGCGAATTTGCTGTAGGGCATGGTCAGGAAAAACGCCATGACCAGGCCGAGATGGATCGCCAGCATCAAGCCCAGGGCAGCGCTTTCGCGAAACGCCAGGAGTGCCAGGCCGCTGGCGCTGACTAGAAACAGCAGCGCGATAAAGCCACGATCCATGGGTTTCTGATTGTCGTCGCCGTGCTCAGGGTTGCGACGCAGGTTCAACCACAACAGGCCTGTGGGGCCTATCAGCAGGCCGACTCCACCTGCGATACCCAGCATCACCGGCAAGCTCAGGACGGGGTAGGGCGCCGACCAGTCCAGCAGGAAATGGTAAAGCGTGGCGACACCGGTGGCGGCGAAGCACAGCATGAAGCCGTAGAAGGTGAAGTGGTGAAAGCGCCGCCGCCACAGGGTGAACTGATCATCGGCGTTATTGCAGCCCTCGCCATGCCCCCCGTCCAGGTATTTGAGTCGGGCGACGTTGGCCGTGGCCTCCAGTGCAGCGGCTGTCTTTTCCTGCTGGGGCGCATCCGCCGGTGAAACGTTGCGCCAGAAACGCCGCACTCCAATCGTCAACGCAAGTACCGAGAAACCGAAAACCGCACCGAACATCAGTGCCAGGGTGTTATGCGGGAAGATCCCGTAGAAATCCCCCCCCGGCATTGCGGTAAACAGATTGCCCATCACCATCAACGTGAGGCAGAGGAACAGTGCCAACCCCGCACCGGATGCCAGCGCCAGAGCCAACCCGTTGCGCCGGTACAACTTGCCCATCACCTGTGGCCAGGCGTACTCGGCATAAGTGTCGAGGCGGACTTTGGCCATGGCCTTGGGCACATTGATTTCGAATTCGTGAGGGGCAGCGTACTGACAGGCATGCAGGCACGCACCGCAGTTATGGCAAAGGTTCGCCAGGTAATGGATATCCGCCTGAGAAAACTCCAGACGCCTTGTCATGGCCGGGAATACAGCGCAGAAGCCCTCGCAGTAACGGCAGGCATTGCAAACGGTCATTTGTCGCTGAACTTCGCTTTCATCAAGGTTGAGTACGGGAATCAAATTACCCGGTGCCTTGGGATCAAACAGCTGCATGTTGGGGCTCCGTGGAGGAAGGGGTCAGGAAGCCGGCCGCAGCCGCGGCTTGCACACCAGCGATGCGACCGAATGCGGTACCAATGGCCATGCCGATGCCGGCGGTATAGCCCTTGCCCAATACGTTGCCCGCCATCATTTCTCCTGCGACAAACAGGTTGGGGCTAGCCTCGCCGTTGAAGTGAACGGCGGCGGTATCGTCGGTAGCCAGCCCCAGATAGGTGAAGGTCACGCCTGGCTTAAGTGGGTAGGCGCAGAAGGGGGGCTTTACCAATGGGCGGGCCCAATGGGTTTTGGCGGGTGTCAAACCTTCGGTGTGGCAATTGTCCAGCGCGGTGTGGTCGAACGTGCCGTCGCAGCAGGCTGCGTTATATTCCTCGATGGTTTTGACAAATTGCGTCACGGGAAGCTTCAACTGGCGGGCCAGGTCTTGCAGGGAGTTGGCTTTAGTGCCCGGAAACACCGGAGGCATGAAACGGCCGAGGGCTTGTTGGTCGATGATTGAGTAGGCCTGTTGACCGGGTTGACCCGCCACCAGGCGGCCCCAGATCGCATAGCGCTTGGGCCAGAAATCCTCGCCTTCGTCATAGAAGCGTTCGCCGTCGCGATTGACCACCACGCCCAGCGATACGCAATCGATACGGGTACAGATACCACCGTCATACAGGGGCGCACGGGCGTCGATGGCCACCATGTGCGCTTGGGTTGGGTCACCGATAAAATCGGCGCCCAGGCTCTGCATGCGCCGAAGCAGTACACCAGTATTGAAGCGCGTCCCGCGAATCAGAAAATTGTCTGACGGCCATTCTCCGCGATCGTTTTGACCCCAAGCCTCACGGAGCCACTCGCGGTTCGACTCGAAACCGCCAGCCGCCAGAACGCATGTCTTGGCCTGGATCCGCGCGGCGGGCAAACGCTGACCATTGACCTCACGTTCACCGATGTGGGCTGCGACGAATGCTCCGTCCTTCAACTCGATGTCGGTGACTTGAGCGTTGTAGCGGATCTTCACGCCCAGCCGCTCGGCGCTGCGGAAGTACGCGTTAACCAACGCTTTGCCGCCGCCCATGAAAAACGCATTGGTGCGCGCAACATGTAGGGCACCAGACAACGACGGCTGAAAATGCACACCATGGGAGCGCATCCAGTCACGGCAGTTCGACGAGGCGCGGATGACAATACGTGCAAGCTTTTCGTTAGTAATCCCACCGGTGACTTTCAGCAGATCCTGCCAATATTCTTCTTCGGGATAGGCATCGACCAACACATCTTGCGGTGCGTCGTGCATGCAGCGCAGGTTTCGGGTGTGTTGCGAGTTGCCGCCGCGCCAGATTTTAGGTGCCCCCTCCAGCAACATGACGCTAGCGCCGGCCTCTCGAGCCATCAACGCTGCACACAAGGCGGCATTGCCGCCGCCAATTACTAATACGTCGATCATCATCACTCCTCAATCGCAAGGAGGCATGAACGAAGTGCTCCTCGCGAGTGGGGGAAGGTAGAGCTGTCAGCTTATTGTCGAAAGGCGCGAAATGAATGGGGGTGTTTAGTTTTCATAAAGGCTTTGGCGCGGACACCCCAGTATTGGAAACCGGGAAGAGGGTGCGCCGGGATCATGACGCGACGTCCTCAATCCACGATGCTCCCGGCCATTGTTGATCAACGACCAACTGTCGAGCGACATCGGTGATGACCAGCCGCGCCGCCAGAGCAGCGGGAGACAGCTCATCATCAGGCAGTGTCGCCAGCAGGTTTCGTCGACCTACGTGAGCATCGGAAATTTCCACCACTGAAAGTCCCGACTCACCTTTGAGCGCCGCTGCCGCACCGGGCTGGATGGTGGCAGCATGACCTGCGCGTACGGCGTTCATCAATACGGCAAGACCATCCACTTCCATGATGATGTTGGGAGCCAATCCCGAACGTTCAAACGCAACCATCAGCGTAGAACGCAAACCGTGTTGCGCACTCGGCATTACCAGTGGAAGTTGCCCCAGATCCGCCAGTTGCACGCTGGTTCCTTGTGGTGCGTGGGGCAGGTGCGGTGAGCTGATGACAAATAGTTTTTCGTCGAGCAGCGGTGTCACGCTCCAGCGCTTACCACCTTCGAGTTGAAACAGAATGGCTAGGTCGATCTGGCGAGCATTGAGTTGTGTGGCCAAATGCCCGGACAGCATCTCGACTAGGTGCAATTGAATATCCGGGTAGCGCTCTCGCATCGCGTTGATCAATGGCAGGGCAAGAACAGTGGCAGTCGTGGGCGCCATTCCGACGGTGACGTACCCACTCATTCGCCCACGGTGAGCGGCCATGATCGCATTTTCGGCTTGCCGCAAACACAGCTGGGCATGGTGCAGGAACGCCATACCGGAGCTGGTAGGTGTGACGCCAGTAGTGGTGCGATTAAGGAGGCGGGTTGATAGCTCACTTTCAAGTTTCGCGATCTGTTGGCTAAGGGCTGATACGCCGACGTCCAGTTCAAGAGCTGCGCGTCCCAAGCTGCCGTGTTCGAGGATTTTTACGAAATATCGCAGTTGTCTTAATTCCAAACGTCGCCGCTCCACGTCAAATTGTTGTTGGAATGCCTATCGATCACCGCGGCGACCACCAAACCGCAAGACAATATAGGAGAGGGCCTGAAAATGATTTTGAGATTTGTTGTTGTCCCTGCTATCCCAACAAAAACGGGATCAATGCGTAACGGAGCACACTTCTACTGCAAGACTGCGCCCATTGTTTTTACGTCTATGACAATGAAGAGAAGCTACGTCCGACGACTACCTACCAGGCCCGAGAAGCAGCCGAGGCTGAGTGTCAGTGACTGAATCTAGGGCACCTTCAAAACGTAATCTTGGATCGAGAATCCATAACTGCGCTATAGGCATTTTTCACTCTCAAGAAGGCATCAAGTATTTGGCGTTCCGAGACGAGTGGATCAGATGCTCAAGGACGTACGACCTATACCACTCTGACGCGGATGCTGGGCATTCAGGAGCGAACAAACAGCCTCTGCCTCGACCCTGGCCTTGAACACACCGTGCTTGCTAGCAGAGCCGCCCTCGACGAGATCTACAACCCGATATTGCTTGATGCCATCGCCCAGTCTGGTTGTTTCGATGACCCTGAATCTTGAATGCATGGTGCGTTCCCTGCTGAAACTGGTGCTTTAGGAGTACCGGTATGACTCCATGATTTCAACAATTATGCAGGACTGAGCTGAGACAATTTATGACAGGGCGCAATGATTCACTGTGTAAGGACAGAGACTTCGCGGGAGGTGGGAGGGGTAGGTTGTGTTCAAATCTTTGTGTGCGTGTCATCGCATGCCCATAGCTAAGCTGGGGGGGGACGTATATGGAGAGGTCGCTTCTTCGGGCCAATGGGCCCGGCTCACCTAATCAGCCGAGCATCTCCTTAACTATGAATGCAACGTTCCTGGCATCGTCAATTCCTCGGTGATAGGTACCTTGCCAAGCTAAGCCCAATGCCTCTGCCGTTTGCTTTAGATATTTCGGTCGATTGTCATACAAGCCTGCATGTGTAGTGGTCTAATGAAACCGGACACCCATTTAGGCGAGAATGCTCGCCAGATCGAGGTGTCAGATGACCAAACAACGCCGTTCCTTTTCTGCTGAATTCAAACGCGAGGCTGCCGACCTCGTGCTCAAGCAAAACTACAGCTACATCGAAGCCAGCCGTTCACTCGGCGTCGGCGAGTCGGCCCTGCGCCGCTGGGTCGATCAGGTTCAGCAGGAGCGCCAAGGCGTCACTCCGCAGAGCAAAGCGCTGACCCCAGAACAGCAGAAAATCCAGGAGCTGGAAGCCCGGATCGCCCGCCTTGAACGGGAAAAATCGATATTAAAAAGGCTACCGCGCTCTTGATGTCGGAAGATCACGAGCGTACGCGCTGATCAATCAGCTGAGCGTCCATGAGCCGGTTGATTGGCTGTGCAAGGTGTTTGAAGTCACTCGTTCGTGCTACTACGCCCAGCGCCTTAGGCGCCGCACGCCCGATGTTGAACGGCTTCGGTTGCGCAGCCGGGTGAGCGAGTTGTTCACGCAAAGTCGTAGCGCTGCCGGCAGCCGCAGCATCTTGTCGCTGATGCTTGAAGACGGTGAGCAGCTCGGCCGGTTCAAAGTGCGCAGCTTGATGCGCGAGCTTGATTTAGTCAGCAAACAACCCGGATCACATGCCTACAAACGAGCGACGGTGGAGCGACCCGATATCCCGAACATCTTGAATCGGGAGTTCGATGTGCCGGCCCCCAACCAAGTGTGGTGCGGCGACATCACCTACATTTGGGCCCAGGGGAAATGGCATTACCTGGCTGTCGTGCTGGATCTTTGCACGCGCCGGGTGGTGGGCTGGGCGTTGTCGGAAAAGCCGGACGCCGATCTGGTTATCAAGGCGCTGGATATGGCTTACGAGCAACGAGGAAGACCTCAGGGCCTGCTGTTTCACTCAGATCAAGGGTCGCAGTATGCAAGTCGTTTATTTCGTCAGCGATTGTGGCGTTATCGCATGCGCCAGAGCATGAGTCGCCGGGGGAATTGCTGGGATAACGCGCCAATGGAGCGCGTGTTCCGCAGCTTGAAAACGGAATGGATACCGACCACGGGTTACAGAACGACTCAAGAGGCTCAGCGCGATATCAGCCACTTCTTGATGCATCGGTACAACTGGGTTCGACCCCATCAATTCAACGGCGGGCTGGCGCCGAAGAAAAACTTAACGTCGTGTCCGGGATTAGTTGACCACTACACTTTGTTTTTTCGCAGTTGTCATTTCTAAACGCTTTTTGCCATATTCAACGAAGGCGCGCAGACAGCGAGGGAGCGCAGAGACGCGGCCACGCCTCCAACCCGATGATTCGCATAATGTATATTATGTTAAATAATGTGTCGATGCGGAACTTCCTATGTTGTCACCCGTTGCTTGGCCTGCAAGAGCGGACGGTCGTGTTCAGCCGTTTATCTTAGTTATCTGCGAGGCGGTACAGTGCTTGGGCATGAGATGTCGTCAACCCGGCACGTTGCAGATTTCGGCGACTTTGGGAGCTGGACAGCGCGGTCGCGGCGATCAAGTGGCAGCCATGCTTCTTCGCTTGCTCAATTCGATGAGATATCAGTGCTCCATGGTAGCCAAGGCCCCGGGCATCCTTTCGGGTGGCAGCCGTTCCAAGGTAGGCAATGCCATTACTGGCCAAATACATTGAGGCTCCTGCCACGACTTTCCCATCAGCCTTCAGGACGCAGATTTTCAGACGTCCGCTCGACGTCTGCTCTGCGAAGGATGCTTGATTCAGCAATTGGTACTCTGGTTTGGTATGAAAACCGCTCGCATGCACATCTGCGAACTGAGCAAGAGTTTTTGACGTGACTTCCTCGATTTCGAATGAGTGACGACTCAAGACCACCTTCTCGATGGCACACGCGAATTGCAAGTGAGTCCAGCCCCTCAAACGCTCAAGCTGCGCTTCGCCCACAAGTGAGTACTGCCCCAACGCGCAAGGTTTCCCGATAAGGGGAGTTACGACCGAATGTTCCGCTGAATCTTTGAGCAACTTCAACAGTGCCTGGGGATCACGGGCGCTGTCGCCGTAGATGCGGTTGAACATTGGGCTAGGTGATGCGTTCACCTGAAAGCACGGAAAGTCTCCGTTGGAAAAAACACGTGCGCCATAAGGATTTCCACTTATCCCTGCCAAGTTCTGAACACGCGAACGCAAATACTCGCTTTCTGCGGCCTCAATCTGATGTGCCAGTTCAACATCCATGTAAGTCGTCCTTTTTTAAAGATTTCCAAGGGAGGGAAAGCAAAGCCTGTAGACTCGGCGGTGGCTAACGCGTCCGTGCTGGTGCTGGATCCTCTGTTTTCGCTAGACCGGTGATTCCGCCTCTTTCAGGCGAGCCGCCTAGAGGGGCCAGTGTGTTCGTAGCCTAGCTAGCTCTCGCTCTAATGCACACAACTCTTTGTTGAACGCGGCCAACTCCGCAAGGCTGTATTCAAAGCATTGCTGCGCACCGGAGGGAAGTCCAATGACATTGACGATCTTGTGACGGTGCGCCTCGACGCCCCATCGACCGTGGACCATCTGATTGCGCTGTACCCGAGCGGCATGCACACGCTCAATCCAGCGTTCATAGGCCACACGGCGTTTGGAGCCGGCCGGTAACCTCTCTGCGACTCGCGTCGAAAGCGTTTCGAGTTTCGTATGGATGCTCTGCCCTTCGATCGAATTCGATAAGGTTTCCAATTTTGCGCCGTTGTCCAACCACGCCAAACAGAGCCCTAAATTCACATCGACGCACGAGAACGCGAAGAGCATCTGTCCGAGCAACGATGCAGCCTCAGCTTGCATCGCCTCTCGACGTGCCCTCAGTTGTCCAGCCGTTTCGACCGGGTCAGGCGTTGAATTAGGTTCCAAGGCTTTCTCGCATTCGTAGTCTGGGTGGTGCAGCGTTCAGCACATTATGCCGTAGGTCTGCTCCCGGCCGTTTTCAGCCGGTCGCCACACGCAGAAAACGACCAAGTGCAGCCTCTCAAAATCGTTGGCGAATCGATGCCGCGTAGGCAACGTCTATTCTCAACTGTTAGACAGTATTTCCTGTGTATCCCTTTGGTGCATTGCATGTTCAAAAACTGGAGTGGTCAGGTCGCGTTGGTCAGTGGAGCCGGCAGCGAACATGGGATTGGTCTCGCCATAGCGAAGCGTCTTGGAGACTTGGGAGCAAAGCTGATCATCACCGGCAGCAGTGCCCGCATCCATGATCGCGTCGCGCAACTGAGCGCGGAAGGTTATGAGGTGGAAGGTCGCGTTGCAGATCTCACCCAGCCCACTCAGGTCGTCGAACTGGTGACTTGGGCTGAATCGCTATGGGGACGAATCGACGTGCTTGTGAACAACGCCGGTATGGCGATTCAGGGTGAAGCCGAGGTGTTCTCCGACGTGGCCCCTATGAGCGTCGATGTCTGGAACACCTCGATTGCCCGCAATCTGACCACTGCATTTTTGCTGACCCGCGCAGTGTTGCCGGGAATGCAGCATCGTCGATACGGGCGCATCGTCCATATCAGTTCTACGACCGGTACCCGTGTCAGCAACCCCGGCGAGGCGGCTTATGCGGCGGCAAAGGCCGGGATTGTGGGGATGAACATGAGCTTGGCGCTGGAAGTCGCGCCATTCGGCATCACCGTGAATTCTGTTGCCCCTGGATGGATCGCGACGCAGTCCAACACAGCTGAAGAATTGACTGCTGCGCGGTATGTTCCAGTCGGGCGTGCCGGCAGACCGGAGGAGGTCGCTGCCGCAGTAGCTTTTCTGGCTTCTCCAGAGTCCAGCTACATTACGGGCGAGCTTCGTTACGCTTGAATGGACGTCCCAACACACGTTCAAGGATGCTCGCAACCTGCCCATACGTCACAGCTACACTCATTCGATACATTTGCGCACCGAGACTTCGACCATGGCGACCAAAACCGC
>NZ_JAAUOE010000046.1 GCF_017114915.1 Pseudomonas frederiksbergensis | reverse complement strand
ATCGTATGAGGTTTTCTCCCACCACTCTGACGCTAGTGTCAATGCGAGAGGTTTAGGGACTACTCTTGCATACCTACCTGCTCGGTTTACTATTTGCCTTCTTGTGAATATCGTTAATACTCGGTCGAAGACTCTAAGATCGTAGCCGGCAACATCTTCAGCAATGAACTTTGCCTCTTCTCCCGCTGATCCCTCAGCTGTACCAAACACATCAAACAACGAGCAGGCGGATAACACTTCTTTTTCTGCATCAGTTATAACGCTATCACCTTCGATTAGTTTTTTTACGACTGAGCTTCTTTCAATTGAACCAAGCAATCGGCCTTGTTCCTGATACTGTTCAGCGATAAGGGTAGCCATCAGCGGGTAGCCCTGGGCAAATCGAGCCACGCGATCAACATCACTTGAATTCAATCCGACCAATATTGGGGATAGGATCTGCTTAATGGCCTCATCCTTAAGAGGAGAAAGTATTATGTGTATAGAGTCGTCCACCTGCTCGTTGGAGTAACCAACAGTAACAAGTTTGAGCAAGCAATCTGCTGCATTGACTTCCTTCGCAAGATGGTTGTGTAAATCTACACTGCAATTTTCAATTACTACGAGGCCATCAGCACGATCCTCAACCATTGACCTGATAGTTTCTTTTATTCTTGTGTCGTAACCAGGGGCATTAAAGATAAGCGTACAGGAATCATCTATCGATTCAGATGCATCAATTGCCTCCAGTAACAGGCGTGTTTTACCTAAACCGGATGCCCCTGTTAGCCTTACTACAGAGCTCCCTAACCCGAACGCAGAAATCAATGACTCCAGGTCTTTCGTTCTATTTTCGTCCCTCGCATAATGGTAGCTATGGTTTCTTTCAATCCTTCTCCAGTCTTCAAGGTCGCGTGAGGCCAGATTTTTATACTTTGCTACTGTGTTTTTTTTTAAAACAAAACCTTTAAAGACAAGATATGAAGATGAGTTAACACTTTCTGGCTTCACAATTGTACGGTGATCAACGTCATTAATTGTTTCAATTGCGTGCTCTCTGAAAATACTTTTAGAGCTAGAGGATGAGACGATGTCGTCATTGGCGGAAATGATGCTCATTATATCCAGTTTGTTATTTAAACCGCTATGCACCCACTGTTCATTTAAGTCATCGAGTTCACTTGAGTCGCGTGTCAGACTCTTTAGATGGCGATTTCTAAAGCTCACGTGCTTTCCAGCATTTGCATAACCTGAGCCATCGTGCGGGACATCAAAGAAACAAACTTTGAAGATTTTGTGAGGGGTCTGCTTGTTTTCTAATAATAAAAGGACTTTTTTTACAATAATTCCACCTAGGCTGTGGCCGGCCAAAATTATCTCGTCATTCTCTATATCACAGCGAACTCTAATGTCTGTGAGAACCCCATTTGCGATATTCAGGATGCTTGGAGCCCGCTTCCAAAATTTCCATAGGGCTGGAGATTCATATCCACAGGAGACAATATCAAAGTTTATATCCTTATCTGCTTCTAAAAAATTAGGGAATTCACCCCAGGTACCATCGGCTGTGCCACCTAATCCATGAACTAGTATTATTTTTTTTGCCATTTTAAAATCCAAATTTATGAGATTTTAGAACTCGACCAACCTGTCAGGCTGTGATCCAGTCCGATGTAGTTCAAATATGGACGAAGAAACCCTAGTCATAAAGCGTGTCTGAAATCTGCAGTTGGAAGCGTTGTTTATTGGTGTCGCGAACGAGTGAAGCGTTTGACTCGAGCCTATTGTTAGAGAGCTCAGCCGAACAGCTGAAATGATGGCGGCGTTGTGCATTACCGGCGGAGTACATTGCAGGTTAGTTTTGACCCTAAAAGTTACTTGAGCTGTGCACATTTTCTGAAGGCAACTCCTTTGCTGGCCGCAAGTAATGCCGGGTGAGTTCGATTAGCAACACCGTAGTGATGCTGTCTGTCTTCTAACTCGCTGCTGAAGGCCAGTATTGTCCTCGCGCTTAGCAACGAAAAGGCGACATGTGGGGTAATGCTCCGCGCCACTCTTGTCACATACCGTCCCTGATTCACCTGTAATCTCTCGATTCTATTGCGTCGATCACTCAAGCCGTGACATAGGGCTAGAGGAAAATGCGACAACTGTAGGATTGAGATTACGAGGTCGCCTGCGACGTGTCTATGGCCGGTGCTGGCGTAGGCATCATCACTTATCGAGTGGCTTCTTCTGGCCCGTTTTCAGCCGGTCGCAACAGGCAGAAATCGGCCAGATGCTGCCGGTCGACACCGAAGCTGTTCGCGGTTTAAATGGCCGTCTCTTCGTTCTCAGGTGTGCTCCAAAATGACTGACGTCTTCCAGGGCAGCTGCCTTTGCGGCGCCGTCAAATACGAAATCCGGTCACGACCAAAAGCGCTTTCTCACTGCCATTGCAGCCAATGCCGCAAAAGCCATGGAGCCGCATTCGCCAGCTATGGCAGTGTATTGCGCGGCGATCTGCACCTCATCCAAGGCGCCGATGGCATCAAGTCGTACAGATCCTCTGAATCAGTATTGCGCCAGTTCTGCGCCCAGTGCGGCTCTTCGCTGTTCTGGTCAAGAAACCAAGGTGAATACTCCAATTGGATCTCGATAGCGCTGGGCACCCTGGACACTACATTCACCTCGGATAAGCAGAAACACATCGAGGTGGCGTCCAAGGCTCCATGGTATGAAATTCAGGATCATTGGCCGCAATTCCAGTGAGCTCTGAAAGCCGAAAGCAGGCATCCGACTTCAATGTGCTGGATTGGCACAACAAGGAATGCTCGCTCATGAAATTTGGCTACATGATCATCTACGTCCCGGACGTTGCTGCCTCACTTCAGTTCTTTTCATCAGCCTTCGGGCTCAACATTCGATTCCTCCATGAATCCGCCACCTATGGCGAACTCGAAACAGGAGAAACTGCACTGGCATTCGCCGCCAATGAACTGGCCGCAATGAACTTCAGTACCGGCCATGTTTCGGCACACTCGCCCCCAAATCGCTAGGCATCGAAGTCGGACTAGTGACTGAGGACGTTCCAGCGGCTCATGCCAGAGCGCTGCAAGCGGGCGCTACTGAAATGTCCGCCCCAAGCACCAAGCCCTGGGGGCAAACCATTTCCTACGTTCGATGCCCTGACGGGACGCTGGTGGAACTCTGCACACCGGTGATGCATAAATCAGGTGTTACCCATGACTGAGGCAGAGATTCTGTCTTGGCTTTTTTCCAATGATTGGCCTAAGGCTGAGGAACTGGCCAGCTACGCAATAAGTCATCACGGATATGTGGGGGATGATGGCTACTACGGAATGAGATTTCGTTCCGATCTCGATGAGTTTGAGCGGACGGTTGAAGGTGCGTTCATCCCTGAAGGATTTTTCGAAATAATGTACTGGGACGGTGACCACAAAGAAATTCGCATTCCCGAAAGCAACTACATCTTCGGCTTAAAAAAGCACCTTTTGAAACTGGGCTATTGGGGTCTGGCTACCGGTTTCCGACTGGCTGCTCTTGGACATCGAGTGATCGGCGGCGAGGTGATAGAAACCTCCAACGCAGAACCTTTGTGCAATCCTGGCAGGATAGGGCGTGAACGCTTCATGGCGATGTTGTACAGCTCCTGCATAGCGGTAGGATTTATCCCCGGTAGCGATAAATCCCTAGATCCCTTCAGTCAATCTGCTCGAACCGCCGCCGCTTCATGAACAACCCCATCCCCATCGCCACGGCAAAAGCCGACAGCAACCCCAGATCAAACCCCAACAAGCGGCTCTGACCTGCCACAACGCAGCCAACCGCACCCGCCGCCACCAACACCACTCCCAGCCACTTACGCAGCAGATACGGTTTGAGGAATTGATCGAGCAGAAAGGACACCACCAAGGCAATGACCAATTGAGTAATGTCGGACATGTACGTCTCCAGTCAGGTCTTGATGATCAATGTCGAGAGGGTGCGTTGCGGGCCGATACCGCCGTTGACCTGTGCCTCGATGCTGACCAGTACATCGCCCGCATGGTAGGTGGGTAGGATTTCATTGACATACCTGCGCACACCGGCCCCTACAGGTATCGCCACGTAAGAAGGGGCCACAGCCTTGGCGGCGGCAGCGAAAGCAGTGGTGGCAAGGTTGGCGATCGTGGTGCGCTGGGCATTGAGGGCATCGCCCTGTTGCCGGGTCAGCGGCTTGGAGATGCCGATCATCATCACGCACGGCAGGCTCTTGGCCTGCATCTTGTCGTACACCTCGACGACCTTGCTGTTGACCTCATAGTGGGCGCTTTTCGCCTCGCCAAAATGCAGCTCGCGCAGGCGTCCGCGTTCGCTGTCGGTGAGGGTGATCTGCGAGACGTTGAAGACGATCCCGTGAGTGCCCTTGTATTGGAAAGTCCCTTCGAACTTCATCGCACGCATCCTTTCGAGGCAAAGAGGGCGATTCTCTACAAGGAGCGCATTGGATTCAAATCATTCCACCTTGCTGGCAAGGTGTGTTGGCCGGGCGCTTACATAGAAACCTTCGGCCCGAAACTGATCAGCCTCCAACACACATAGATCAGCTCTCGGAGGAACTGATCGCGTCTTGACTGGCTTCAGCAGCCAGCTTCAATCGGTCAGCTTTACTGATGTATTTAGGCTTGCTCCGCGGTGCCAATTTGGCACTGGCCTTTTTGGCGTGAGCCTTTAATAACTGATTTATTTTTTTACGACGATTCATGTTTTTCTACTCGATTTGCAAGTTCTCGAATGATACCAGCGCCTTGTCAGGCGCCCCTTTGTTTTTTACGAACCCGGCCCACGCACTGGGGTCGAAACAAGTGATGACCTCGCCTGTTTCATTCAAGGGCGAAGCCAGTAGCTCACACCACTTTAGGGTGCGCCGGATAACTTCAGCAGGCTCGGATTCTGCCGGCGGGCAGGGGCTGACTGCTGCTCACATCCAATGCTCCCGTATTGGAGAACAAAAATGACTCAGTCAATGCGGTTCTTCCTATCGATCGTCCTTGCGACAGTCTCACTGGCATCGGCCAGCTTGCTGAACACTGCCGGTGCGGCAACCGCCGAGGACCTGGATGTCGACTCTCGGCAAGCGTTGCAAACGCTCTACAAGGCCAGGCCAGTTGCCGAAACCATTTCGCACGACGCCAAAGCGATTCTTGTCTTCCCGAAAATCATCAAGGCGGGACTTGTGTTTGGCGGCAGTTATGGCGAAGGCGTCATGTTGAAGGACAAGAAAGTAGAGAATTATTACAACACCGTAAGCGGGTCCTGGGGGCTGCAGGCAGGCGCCCAATCGTATGGCTATGTGGTTTTCCTGATGAACGAGAAAGCGGTGGACTATTTACGTAAAACCAAGGGGTGGGAAATCGGCGTAGGCCCCACTGTTGTTGTGGTTGATGAAGGGGTGGCGAAAAATCTGTCCAGTACGACGCTGAAGGACGATGCCTATGCGTTCATTTTCGACCAGCAGGGGTTAATGGCCGGGATCAGCATCGAAGGCACCAAAATTTCCCTGATCAAGCGCTAAAACCGGTCGTTTGGCGCAGGGATGCGCCAGTCCATAAAAGTGCTGGCAGTGCAGCCAATCAGCCGCCTAGAGCAGTGCACGCTTTCGATCAAGACTTTCACCAAAGCCACGGATCATCTCCAGCAACGCCTTCACCCGCAGCGGCAGATTCCCGGCCGGGTACACCGCGTGCATCTGCGGGCTCTCACCGCCGCTGGAGGTGAGTTTGTATTCGGGGCAGACCCGGAGCAGGCGCCCCGCTTGCACTTCGGGCTCCGCCAGCCAGTCCGCCAGGCGGGCGATCCCGACACCCGCCAGGGCCGCCTGGAACACCGCCAGACCGGAGCTGAAACGAAACTTTGGCTGCACCCGAAAGCTGATGGCCTGCACCTCACTGCGAAAATTCCACTCCTTGAGAATCCGCGGCGCCGTGTGCAGGATCAGCGAGTGCGCCTCCAGCGCCTCGATGGAGTCGGGCATCCCGCGCCTCTCCAGATAGCCGGGGCTGGCATACAGGTAACGTGAATAACTCCAGAGTGGAAAGCCGATCAGGTCACTGGATTGCGCAAATGCGCCGCGAATCGAGAAGTCCAGCTTGTTCTTGGCCGGGTCGATGGTCTCATCGGTGAAAATCACATCGACGTTCACGTCCGGATAACGCTCGCAGTACTGCGCGATCAACCGGGGCAATACCCCGTGTCCTAGAAGCTCGGGGGCGGAAAAGCGGATCCAGCCGCAGGCCAGGCCGCTGAGACCGGCCAGGTCTTCATCCGCCTCACGTTGCAGATCCAGCATTTTGTCAGCGTGGGGCATCAAGCGTTCACCCGCCTCGGTCAAGCTCACGGCATTGGACGAGCGATTGAACAACTTGACCCCGACACTTTCTTCCAGCGCTTGAACGGCACGGGTCAGCGCGCTGGGGGAGCGCCCCAGAGCACGTGCCGCCGCGATGAAGCTGCGCTTGCGAGCCACCGTCGCGAAGGCTTCAAGTTCCCCCAACATATCCAATGCCACTGGCCACCTCATTGCACTTTTCACAACGTAACATTGCAACACAAAAAAGGCCCTTCCGTTAACCTTCCCTTTCAACCCACAAGGATGTAGG
Organism: Pseudomonas frederiksbergensis; assembly: GCF_017114915.1. Taxonomy (GTDB): domain Bacteria; phylum Pseudomonadota; class Gammaproteobacteria; order Pseudomonadales; family Pseudomonadaceae; genus Aquipseudomonas; species Aquipseudomonas frederiksbergensis_I. The sequence continues at coordinate 26,408 of NZ_JAAUOE010000046.1, read as the reverse complement.
CAAACAGGAGCGCAAGGACGTGTCGAAGCTGGATGAAATAGTCGGGAAATCCGCAGCCGGTATCGGTGAAGAAGTTCGTGGATGGCTGGGGGAAAAATCAGCGACTTCAACCCGACAGGAGATACCGCACATTCATGTGTCGTTCGAAGAACAGCGCACACTTCAAGCCGGCCTGGCATCGCTGGCCGTGACCGACAGCGCCTCGGGTATCCGTCACATGCCGGCCTTGGGGCAATTGCTGGAACGCACCCTGTGCGCCGAGAAAATCCGGCAGCTGCGCAACTTTCCTCAGGCCCCAGACGTGGCGATGATCGTCAGGGGGCTGCCGCTGGACCCGCAACTGCCCGCCACGCCCTACGACATGGAGCCGGGTATCGAGAACCTGTCGGTTCTGGCCGGGGCTATCCTGTCCGTGCTGCAAACCCTGCAAACCCATCCGCTGGCGTACGAAGGTGAAAGCGACGACTCGGTGTTCCGCCATGTATCGCCCAAGCACAAGCGAGAGACCGAAAAGAGCTCCTATGGCTCGCGCGCGGATCTGGACATGCATGTCGACAACCCTCACCTGCCCCTGACCTGCGAACCCGTTTCGCAGTTGTCGGCCTGCCCGGAGTACCTGTCCCTGACCGGCCTGCGCTGCGAGCTCGACGTACCGACGCGCATCGTCGCCATTGACGACGTGCTGGCCATGCTGCCGGCCTGCGTCGAAGAAGAATTGTCACGACCGCACTTCAACGTTCGCCGACCGGCCTCCTTCGGCAAACAAGGGAATGTGCTGGAAAACGTTCCCCTGCTGTACAGAAGCGCCACCGGTAACCTGTATTGCCGCTACAACAAGGCAAGTGTCGAAGCGACCTGCGCCAACGCGCAGTCTGCCCTGCAACTGTTCGCCGCCGCCGCCAATCATCCCGATGTCGTGCACCACATACTGCTGCAACCGGGGGACATGCTGATCTTCAAGAACCAGCAAACCCTGCATGCCCGGGACGGTTTTACCCCCCGCTACGACGGTCGCGACCGTTGGATGCTACGCGTCTTCGGGGTCAACGACCCGGCACGCATGGTGCCGCTGGACCCACAACAACCCTTCATCGTCAGAGCCTGATTTCATGGTCGATATTGTCATCCTTTGCGTGTTCGCCTTCTCCGCCGGCCTGATCGATGCGGCGGTGGGCGGCGGCGGACTGATCCAGATACCCGCGCTGTTCAACGTGCTGCCCACCGCACAACCAGCGGCGCTGCTCGGTACCAACAAGGTTGCGGCAGCCTGCGGCACCGCCTTCGCGGCCCGGTCCTTCGTGCGCAAGGTGGTGATCAACTGGAGTCTGGTGATTCCCGCCGCCTGTGCCGCCTTTGTCATGTCCTTCTTCGGCGCGGCCACGGTGTCGTCCATACCCCAGTCGGTGATCCGGCCGGCGGTGCTGGTGTTGATCGTGCTGATGGCGATCTACACCTTCTGGAAAAAGGACTTCGGCGCCCTGCACAAGCCCATGCACATCGGTACCAGAGAGAAACTGCTGGCGATCGTCATCGGCGGTGCCATCGGTTTCTACGACGGGCTGTTCGGTCCGGGCACCGGCAGCTTCCTGATCTTCCTGTTTATCCGCTGCTTCGCCTTCGACTTCCTTCATGCCTCGGCGTCGGCCAAGTTGGTGAACATCGCGACGAACGTAGCGGCGCTGGTATTTTTCATTCCGACGGGTAATGTGCTCTACCTGATCGCCATCCCCATGGCGGCATTCAACATCCTGGGCGCGCTGACCGGCACCTGGCTGGCGGTTCATAAAGGCGTGCCCTTTGTCCGGGCGCTGTTTCTGGTATTGCTGGTGATCCTGATCAGCAAACTGTCCTACGACCTGTTCCTGTAAACCTGAGGAAAATTCCATGCAGCCCATGTTCGATCGCCTGGTAGCGCTACTCGATGCCCGCGCAGCCTCCTACCGGGTGTTGATGCACGATGCCGAGGGCCAATCGGCGCGGGTCGCCGAAATCCGTGGCACCGAGCCCGGCCAGGGTGCGAAGGCCATGCTCTGCTCGCTCAAGGGTCAGGCCGAACCCTATGCCCTGGTGATATTGCCGGGGGACCAGAAACTCGACATGAAGAAGGTCGGAGCGGCCCTGGGCGGGAAAAAAGCCGAACTGGTGAAGGCCGAAACCGCCATGGAACTGACCGGGTGCCGGATCGGCGCCATCCCACCTTTCGTCTTCGATGAGCGGATTCAATTGATCGTCGACCCCGCCCTGACCACTGGTTACAGCGAAATCGCCTTCAACGCCGGTCGGCTGGATGCGTCGATGGTGCTCGATACGCAGGATTATCTGGCGATTGCCAAGCCTCGGTTGCTGGATATCAGCCAGGCCTGAGCATACCGCTGCTGCAACCATTGCTGGCATCGATAGTCACCATCACGCCAATGAAGTTCTCATAAAAAATCCTCGGCGTAACATCCGCTCCATACCCAACCAATAACACCCCGGAGCACACCATCATGAAACGCCAAATCATCCTCAGCATCGCTTTCTCGGTTTTTGCAGTTAACGCTTTTGCCGCTTCCTCTGCCCACCCGGTTGTCGCTGAAGGCGGCTCGGATCGCCTGATCGAAAACCGCGTTGCTGAAGGTGGTTCGGATCGTCTGATCGAGAACCGTGTTGCTGAAGGTGGTTCGGATCGTCTGATCGAGAATCGCGTGGCTGAAGGCGGTTCGGATCGTCTGATCGAGAATCGCGTGGCTGAAGGCGGTTCGGATCGTCTGATCGAGAACCGCGTCGCTGAAGGTGGCTCGGATCGTCTGATCGAGAATCGCGTGGCTGAAGGCGGTTCGGATCGTCTGATCGAGAATCGCGTCGCATGAGTGAGTGGCTTTACCGCAATACTCGACCAAAGAACCCGGCCTCATCAGCCGGGTTTTTTCATGCCATTTTTTAGTGCCGGCTCGCCTGAAGTGGCATCGACTGCGGGCTCGAAGTATTGGCGCCTCACCAACTGCAAGCGTTCGTCTTGGCATTAACAGCACAAGACTGTCCGGGATCGGCAACTCGGCATTGTCTCTATGGCACGACCGTCCGTAACCCCGCCCCAGTGGCCTCTCACCCTTCGCTATTCTTAACCACACGCCGCAGGCTCTGCCGAACGCAGGGCTTGCCGCAATATCGCCAGGAGTAAGGATCCGGGTAAGGAGCGCGCCACTTCAAACAGAGTATCGAATGATGAAAATGCTACTGATGGTCGAGTTTCCCCATGAGCCTTTCAACGCGTTCGTCAGGTCAGGGAAGGTCGGCGAAATCATGAACCGCATCCTGGATACCATTAAGCCCGAGGCGGCTTACTTCACTGAACACGACGGCATGCGAAGCGGGATTTTTCTGATCGACATCGTGGATCCTTCCGAAATCCCCGGCTACGCGGAACCCTTCTTTCTCAACTTCCAGGCCAACTGCAAATTCCGTGTGGTCATGAGCCCGCAGGAGCTTCAAAACGCCGGTCTGGATGTGCTCGGAAAAGCGTGGGCGTGAGATGCGATGATGGGTGAGAAACCTGTGGCGAGGGAGCTTGCTCCCGCTTGACCGGGCTGGCGCTCCAGTGCGTAGCACTCACAAAAATCGGCGAGGGTTGTCAGATTTTTGGGGCCGCGACGCAGCCCAACGCGAGCAAGCTCGCTCGCCACAGGGGTAGGATTATTGCGGCTGAAAGGTCTGAAGGTAGGCCAGCAGGTTTTCGATCTTTTCCGGGTCGCTGAGGCCCCAGAAAATCATGCGGGTTCCGGGGACCACTGCTTTGGGCGCTTCGATGTACGCGGTGAGGGTTTCGCGGGTCCAGACGACGCCTGATGATTTCATCGCGTCAGAGTACTGGTAGTCCGTCGTGCTTGCCGCCGGGCGCCCGAAAATGGCATTGAGCTGCGGGCCGAAAGAACCCCGCGCCGAACTCCCGACTTGATGGCAACCGCCGCAGATTCGCTTGAACAGCTTCTCACCTGCCTCAGCATCCCCCGCCGCTTCCGCTTGCTGGCTGAATACCCCCATAGTGAGCATCAAGGCGAAGGTCAGTACCGCGGCGTTTTTCATATTCGGCTCCAAATCAGGTGTGCGGACAGCAAAAGCGGGCGGCTATTTCATCATGGCTGGCACCTATACCGAAGCCTTGAGGCTAATCTATAACTCTTTGTCCCTTTAACGCCGCTGCAGGAGGACCCGAATGAAACCCGTCGAACCCTTTTTCCGGGACGCAGGCGTAGGCCCGGGCGTGGTCTGTTTTCACGCCAATGCGAGTCACTCGGTGCAGTGGCGCGGGCTGCAAGATCTGCTGGCCGCAAAGTTTCGCGTACTGGCGCTCGATTCGTTTGGCGCCGGCAAGAGCCCGGCGTGGCCCACCGATCGAGTCGTCACCCTCAGTGAGGAAGCGCTCTTCGCCGAACCGGTGCTCGCCCGCGCGGGTGAACCGCTGATTCTGGTGGGTCATTCCTATGGTGCGGCGGTGGCGTTGATCGCGGCGGTGCAGAACCCGGAGCGGGTGCGCGCCATGGTTTTGTATGAACCCACCCTGTTTGCCGTGCTCGACGCCCAAACGCCTCCGCCCAATGAAGCGGACGCCATCCGGGAAGTTGTTGCCGCCGCCGGGCGGGCGGCTGAGGCGGGTAACCTGGACGCGGCGGCCCGGCACTTCATTGACTACTGGATGGGCGACGGGGCCTGGGCGCAAACCCCGGAATCACGCAAACCCTCCATCGCCGCGGCGGTGGCCAATGTGCAGGGCTGGGCTCACGCGTTGTTGAGCGAACCAACGCCATTGCAGGCGTTCCGTTCGCTCGACCTGCCGGTGCTTTTCATGGTCGGCAAGGACTCGCCAGCCTCGTCACGGGCCGTGGCGCGGCTGCTGACCGCCGTTCTCCCGAACGTAGAAGTGGTGGAACTCGAGGGGCTCGGTCATATGGGGCCGATTACCCATCCTGAGATCGTCAATCAGGTCATCGTGCAATTTATTGAGCGCAATTGATTTGAGCTCACGCTCTATACTGGCTTCCCGTGATGATAACCAGAGCGCAGACGATGCCTGTCATACCTGATCAAAGCCCTCCAGTCATTTTGGTCGCGGCTCAACCCGCCGACCTGGACAATCTTGTGGCCATTCGAATCGAGGCCATGCGCGAAAGTCTTGAACGGATTGGGCGATTTGATCCGGTACGTGCGCGTGAGCGTTTTCTCAACGGTTTTGATTGCCGCAACACGCGTCACATTGAGCTGGCCGGTGAGCGGATCGGTTTTATTGTGGTCAGGCATGACCAGGAAGAACTGCTGCTAGACCACTTGTATGTACGGCCGAATGCCCAGGGCTCAGGTGTAGGCTCTGCTGTGCTCAAGCAGATTTTCAAAGAAGCGGACGCCGCCGCGCTCCCGATCAGGGTGGGCGCGCTCAAAGAGAGCGCGTCGAATCGGTTTTACATCCGCCACGGCTTCCAATTCGTCGAAAGCGGTGAGTTCGACAACTACTATGTCCGTCCGAGCGCTACGCCTTGACGCAGGTTTTACACAGCCTCGACGCGGAGCGGATCTCGCTCAACCCACACTCGCTTGAAACTTCTTCCGGTAAGCCGTCGGAAGCAGGCCCACTCGTTGTCGAAAAAGCCTGCGAAACGAGTTGCCATCTTCGTAGCCCACTTTGTACGTGATGCTATCCAGGGTCATTCGTGTGGACTCGAGCAACTGCTTTGCCCTCTCCAGACGCAGCGTTTGCAGATAGGTCAGCGGCGTGTAACCGGTGGCTTCCTTGAAACGCCTTTTGAAATTCCTGACACCGAATCCGAATCGCTCGGCCATGTCGTTGATCAGTAACGGCTGATGGAAATGATCCTCCAGCCACTCTTGAACCCGCAGGATGTCGCCATCCCCATGGTGCTTGGGCAGTGACCACATGACGTAGGCTGATTGCTCGCTGCGCACGTTATCGACCAGCAAGTATTTGCCGCACTTCTGCGCCAGCTCCAGTGAAGCGAACCGGCGGATGAGGTGCAGCAACAGGTCCATGGCGGCCGTCGCGCCGCCGCAGGTGATCACGCGATTGTCCTCGCAGAGGATCTGCGCGTCCTCCAGACAACCCCCTGAATACCTGCGACGAAAAAGATCGGCAAAGGCCCAGTGCGTGGTGGCACGAACGCCGTCCAGCATTCCCGCTTCGGCCAGCATGAAGGCCGCCGTACACATTGAAGCCACCACGGCACCCTGGGCGTGCTGTTGACGCAGCCACGGCCCATAACCGGGAAATGCCGGCAAAGCGTCCTTCAGTGTGAATAGAAACCCCGGGATCACCACCAGGTCGGTTCGGGAGATGTCGGCGATGGATCGGTCCACGCGCAGCGTTTGCCCTCCCCACGCGGCGACATCGTCGCCATTCAGTGAGGCGGCAACCACATCAAACGGCGCACTGGCGGTGTCAGCGAACAGGTTGGCGGCACTGAGTACTTCCAGCGCCAGAGTGGCGCTGGCGGCGGAACATTGATCAGCCAGTAGCAGGGTGACGTGCATGAATGATCCTGATTGCGCTTTTCGCATGAAAAAAGTCATTTGTGCACCTACCTTATCCGATTTCTCCCCCCTAAAGTGCACCGGTCATTCAACCCACGGCATCCTTATGAATCTCTGGTTTCGACTTTTTCTCATGCTGTTCCGTCGTCCGTGGCGCAAGCCGGTTGACGCCTTGGCCACCACCGTCATCCGCATGCGCGTCTGGCCGCTCGACCTTGACCTCAACCGGCATGTCACCAATGGCCGCTACTTCACCCTGGCCGACGTAGGCCGCATGGATTTCGTGCTGCGCAGCGGCGCCTTTCGAGTAGCCTTGCGCAACAAGGCCGTGCCAATCGTTGGTGATACCTGGGGTAAGTTTCGGCGTGAGCTGAAGTTGTTCGAATCATTCGAGATTCATACCCGAATGCTCGGCTGGGACGATAAGTGGAGCTTTATGGAACACCGTTTCGTGAGTAAAGGACGGGTGATTGGCGTTGTCGTGATGCGAGGTCTGTTCCGCGCGGCCAAAGGCACGGTTGCACCTGCCGAGTTCGTCCGGGAACTGGGATTGGCCGAACAGCCACCCGAGATGTCGACGTGGCTGACGGCCTGGTCGCAAAGTTGCGACGACATGAGCCGTCAGCTGCGAGGGGAAGAAGCTAGTTGCTCAACCGCCCTGCTGTCATCGATGAAGGAACAGCAATAACGTCCGCCTGAACCATCTCGGGCTTTTCCTCTGCGCCCTCCCCATTAAGCGCCCTGTTCATCTTTACCGTGTCCAGCGCGCCGACCCATTTGGCAATGGCCATGGTGCCGACTCCGTTGCCGATGGTGTTGGTGATCGCCCGCGCTTCCGACATGAACCGGTCAACGCCCAACAGCAGCACCATGCCCGCCACCGGAATGGTGCCCAGAGAAGACAGCGTCGCCGCCAGGATGATGAATCCCGAACCGGTCACCCCCGCCGAGCCTTTGGAGGTGAACATCAGCACCGCCAGCACGATCAACTGGTCCGTGAGGGTCAGCGGCGTGTTGGTGGCCTGGGCGATGAAGATCGCGGCGATGGTGTAGTAGATCGCCTGGCCATCCGGGTTGAAGGTCAAGCCCGAGGGAATGATCATCCCGGCGACGGGTTTGGACACACCGGCCTTTTCCATCTTGGAAATCATCTGCGGCAGCACCGACTCCGAAGAGCTGGTACCCAGTACGGTGAACAGTTCTTCCTTGATGAACTTCAAGAACTTCCACAGGCTGAAACCGCTGTATCGGCAGATCGGCCCGAGCACGAAGATCACGAACACCGCGCAGGTCAGGTACACGCACGCCATCAGTTTGCCGAGGGAAAACAGCGAACCGAAACCGTACTTGCCGATGGTGAAGGCAATCGCCCCAAAGGCGCCGATGGGGGCCAGGCGCATGACCATGTTGACGATGCGAAACATCCCTTGCATCAGACTGTCCAGCGTGTCGACGAACACTTTTGCGCGCGGCCCGACATGCGCCAGGGCCACGCCCAGCAGAATGGAGAACAGCAAGATTTGCAGGACGTTGCCCTTGGCGAATGCATCCACGATGGTGTCGGGGATGATGTTCATCACAAAGTCCATGAACGACGCATGCTTCACCGCCGTGGTGTAGGTGGCCAGGCTGGAGGTATCCAGCGAAGCGACATCGATGTTCATGCCCGCGCCGGGTTTGAACACATCGACCACCACCAGGCCGACCACCAGCGCCAGGGTGGAGACCACTTCGAAATAGATCAGCGCGCGAAAGCCGACACGCCCCAGCTCTTTCATGTTTTCCATGCGGGCAATGCCCGTCACCACCGTGAGGAAGATCACCGGGGCAAGGAGCATTTTGATCAGTTTGATGAACGCATCGCCCAAGGGTTTGAGCGCCGTTCCGGTTTCGGGAATGAACACCCCGACGATGGCGCCGAGGATGACCGCGATGAGCACTTGTACGTAGAGTTTGCCAAATATTCTTTTCATGACAGGGCCCTGATTTTTTATTGTTGTCAGGAAATGCCAAGGGTCGGATTCAGCGATCTGCCCCTTGGCGTTGTGCCGCAGTACTACTTTGAATCGGGGGAAAATATCAGCGATTGATCAGCGCGATGACCGCATCGGTGATCTGCCGGGTGGTGGCTGTACCGCCGAGATCCGGGGTGTGCAAACCACTTTCAGTGACGGCTTCGATGGCCGACATCAGCTGTTTCGCCGCGGCCGCTTCGCCCAAGTGTTCGAGCATCATCGCTGCCGTCCAGAACGTCGCGATCGGGTTGGCCACGCCTTTGCCGGTGATGTCGAAGGCCGAGCCGTGGATCGGTTCGAACATCGAGGGGAATTTGCGTGACGGGTTGAGGTTGGCGGTCGGCGCGATGCCCAGGCTGCCGGACAACGCGGCGGCCAGATCGGACAGGATGTCGGCGTGCAGGTTGGTGGCGACGATCACGTCCAGCGTCGACGGTTTGAGCACCATGCGCGTGGTCACGGCGTCGACCAGTTCCTTGTCGATTTTCACGTCCGGAAAATCCTTGGCCACTTCGTAGAAGATCTCGTCCCACAACACCATGCCGTGACGCTGGGCATTGGATTTGGTGACCATGGTCAGGTGCTTGCGCGGGCGGCTGCGCGCCAGTTCGAAAGCGAAACGGTGAATGCGCTCGACCCCGGCACGGGTGAACACCGACACTTCGGTGGCGACTTCTTCCGGCAGGCCCCGGTGAACGCGCCCGCCGTTACCGGAGTATTCGCCCTCGGAGTTTTCACGCACCACCACCCAGTCGATCTGATCACCGTTGTGCAGCGGGCTTTTCACCCCGGGCAGCACGCGGGCCGGACGCACGTTGGCGTACTGGTCGAAGCCCTGGCAGATCGGCAGGCGCAGGCCCCACAGGGAAATGTGATCCGGTACGTTGAGCGCGCCGACCGCACCAAAGAAAATCGCATCGAAGGTTTTCAGTTCTTCCAGGCCACCTTCCGGGATGTAGTAGCCGTTTTTCAGGTAGTTATCGGAGTTCCAGTCGAAGTGTTTGAAGGCCAGGTCGAAACCGGATTTTTTCGACAAGGCTTGCAGCACCTCGACGCCCGCAGCGATCACTTCCACGCCGATACCATCACCTGGAACCGCAGCAATTTTGTATGCGCTCATCATCAACTCCACTCTCGTTTCGTTCTTGTTGTGCCTGTCGAACGGGGGTGTTCAATCAGGGTGTGACCGGAGTATATGTAGTGAGCAAATAAGCGTGAGTTACCCAAAATAACTACATAGATGAATTGAAGTTACCAATGAGCCAGACCCTGGATTTGTCTTTTTTCTACCTGCTGGCCAACAAAGGCAGCCTCGCGGCCACGGCTCGGGAGCTGGGCGTGACCCCGCCGGCGGTGAGCAAACGCCTGACCGCGCTGGAAGCACGGCTCGGCATCCGCCTGGTCAACCGCACCACGCGCTCGATGAGCCTGACCTCGGAAGGTGAACTGTATTTTTCCCATGCGGCGCGCATCCTCACGCAGATCGATGAGGTCGAACAGCTGATCAGCAGCAGCCGGGCCACCCCTAAAGGCCTGATTCGCGTCAACGCGTCTTTGGGTTTCGGTCGTCGCTACATTGGCCCGGCATTGGGCGCGTTCTTCGCGCAATACCCGGAGGTGGAAATCCAGCTGGAAATCAGCGATCACCCGCTCGACCTGACGACCCACGGGTTTGACCTGGGCATTCGTTTCGGCACGCTGCCGGACGCGGCCTTTCATGCGCGCAAGATCGCCTCCAATCGCCGTCTGTTATGCGCCTCGCCGCTGTACCTGGAAAAGCATGGCGTGCCGCAACGTCTGGCGGATCTACAGCAACACAACTGCATCTTCCTGCGGCAAAACGAAACACCCTATGGCGTATGGAGCTTCACCAACGGTGGGCGCACGCAAAACATCAAAGTGCGCGGAGCGTTAGGCTGCAACGACGGTGAAGTGGCCCTCAATTGGGCGCTGGAAGGTCACGGGATTCTGCTGCGGGCCGAATGGGACATCGCCCGCTACGTGCGCAGTGGCCGCTTGCGCCTGGTGCTGGAGGACCAGACACCGACCCGCGCCGATGTCTATGCCATTTACCCGCAACAGTTGCACCTGTCGGCACGCGTGCGCAGCCTGATCGATTTTCTGGTCGAGCGCTTCAAGCACATCGATCATCTGGATGAACCGCAATCTGTGCTCGACTGAACAGCGCTACGACATGTTGAGCGCCACGGCGGCGCGAATGAGCGCCTTCAGGGCTGTTTCATCAATCCGGTCGCCCTCGTGAATATCGATGGCGCGCCGGGTGTTGCCATCAAGGCTGGCGTTGAACAGCCCTGAAGGATCCTCCAGCGAGGCGCCCTTGGCGAACGTCATCTTCACGGCGTTTTTGTACGTCTCACCGGTGCAGAGGATGCCGGCGTGCGACCACACCGGAACGCCCCGCCACTTCAACGCCTCGACCACTTCAGGGTCGGCCTGTTTGATGAGCGTTCGAACCCGGGCGAGGGTCTCGCCCCGCCAATCGCCCAACGCCTTGATTTTCGCGTCTATCCGCTGGGAGGCAGAGCCTCCCTCCTCTGCGTCCTTTGAGCCAACCGTCTCTTTCTTCATGATGGCTATCTCCCTCTTCATGATGATTGCCGTCTCGCTGACAGGATTACAACGCAGGGCGTTGCAGTTTGACCCACTCTTGAACGGCAGGTCGCTGCCATTGACGCTGCGCGTATTCCACCAGCGCGGGTGGCACGGAGTCACCATTGAGTATCAGCCGGTTGAGCATCAAGGCCAGATCGACGTCGGCGATTGACCATTGGCCGAACAGGTGCTCGGGGCTGTCAGCCAGCAGCGCTTGTGCGGCACTGAACAGCTTGCGCGTGGCCGACTCGGCCGTCGGCGACAGGGGCTGTGCTTTGAGGCCATAAAACACCACCAACGTGGATCGCTCCTGCCGAATGGGCAGCAGGTCACTGCGCAGCCATGCCTGGACTTGTCGAGCCTTCGCCCGCTGCTTCGGGTCTTGCGGGTAAACCGGCGTCTGGGGGAAAACGTCTTCCAGGTATTCCGTGATCGCCGAGGATTCAGACAAGGCGAAGTCGCCCTGCACGAGGGTCGGTACGCGCTGGGTCAGGGAGAGGCTGGCATAGTCAGCGGCCTGGTTCTCGGACGTTTCGAGGTTGAGCGGGCAGATATCGAATTCGATGCCCTTTTCGCGAAGGACCACGAAGGCCGACATGGCATAGGGGCTAGTAAATTGGGAGTCGACGTACAGACGCAGGCGGGAATTATTCACGGGTGATCTCCATATGCTTGAGCAGCCACCCTACGAGTTCCAGCGCGATAAATAAAATCGATGATTTTTATGGGCGCATTCCTGGGCGGAATACCGGGTTGGCGACGCTCACTGCCCAGCCCCTGAATCCTGGCCGGTGGCCAAATAGGAGCTAATATTCAACCTGAATCCCCCTGCCAAGGACTGCAACCATGAGCCGGCTCGAGCTACTGACCAAATGGAATCGCATGATCGTACGGTTGCAGATTGAACATGAAATCAGTGCCCGGGATTTCGAGAAATTCAGCTGGAAACTGGGCATTCCCTGTGTGGTGCTGTCGGCGGTTGTCAGCGCCGGTGTTTTTGGCTCAATCAGTGATGCCTCGCCCGTATGGCTCCAATATGCGGCTGGCATCCTGTCACTGCTGACCCTGGTGTTGAGTTCGGTTCAGACCTTCCTGAACTTTGATACCCGGGCTGCCGGGCACAAAGACACTGCCGAGAAACTCGGCGCGATCTCCCGTGAGATCCAGGACGAAATCGCCAGTGGCAAAGACGAAGCCATCCTGGGCCCAATCATTTTGGACATCCGCAAGCGCATTGACTCGATTCTTCTGGATGCCCCGACCTTGCCCAAGTCAACGATCAGGAGACTGGGGGAAGTTCGCGTCTACTCCGAGACACCAGCCACTGAGCAAGACATGATCCCGGCTCGAATAAAGATCGCAGACTTCATGAGAGGAGGCGTTCGAGATGCAACTCATCACGCTGAAAATCGATAAGCCGGAGGCGACGAACTTCATTTTGGGTCAGACGCACTTCATCAAGTCCGTCGAGGACATCCACGAAGCGTTGGTCAATACCGTGCCGGGTATCCAGTTTGGCGTGGCCTTTTGTGAAGCCTCTGGCAACTGCCTGGTGCGATGGTCCGGTACTAATACCGCCATGATCGAACTTGCGCAAAAAAATGCACTGGCCATTGGCGCCGGCCATAGCTTCATTATTTTCCTGGGCGACGGTTTCTATCCGCTGAACGTGTTGAACACCGTCAAAATGGTGCCAGAGGTGTGCCGTATTTTCTGCGCTACCGCCAATCCAACCGAAGTGATTGTCGCTGAGACGCAACAGGGGCGAGCGATCCTCGGCGTGGTGGATGGTTTCTGTGCCAAAGACATTGAAGATGATGAAGCTATCTTGTGGCGCAAGAATCTGTTGCGCCAGATCGGCTACAAGCAGTGAATTGAACCGACGGACACGAAAAAGCCCGCACAAGGCGGGCTTTGAAAATCGAGTAGGTGGCCAGTGCTGGTCTCTGGCTTGCAAGGTTTATCAGGCTTCTGACAGAACAATTTCGTACTGTTCTGCTTCACACGGCATAAGGGCTGGATCTCATCGGGAGATCATTCTAACCGTGTACCCTTTGGAACGCGCCCTACGTTTCCTTGTTATCCATTTGCGCATCAGTCTGCGTCTTCACCTACACCTTCAGAATAGCAAAAAGTTCGAAGGCCTGGCCGGGCTTTTAAGACCGATTTAATCCAGGAAAAAGAACCACAGGATGCAAAAGCGCTAAGGTTCGCATCACCTGCTGCCCCCACCAGGCTTATCTGCCGGAATTGTGCACGAGCTGCTCAACGAAGAATTCCACATGCCCTCTCGGATGAGTCGGTAATGGCCAGGTATCGACGTTGTGAGCAAGGGCCTGGAAGGCTTGAGCGCATTTAGAGCGGGGAAAGGCTTCAAATACTGCACGCCCCTTCTGCACGGCTTTGTGCGCACATTCGTCATTCGGCACCGCGCCGGTGTATTGCAAGGAGACATCCAGGAACATATCGGTAATCTTTTCCAGCTTGGCAAACAGATTGCGGCCTTCCGCCGGACTGTTTGTCATGTTGGCCAGTACGCGAAAACGGTGCAGACCGTAGTTCAGGTTGAGCAATTTGATCAGCCCGTAGGCGCCGCTGATCGAGGTGGGCTCATCGCACACCACCACCATTACTTCCTGCGCTGCGCGGATGAAATTGATCACGGAACCCCCGATACCGGCGGCCGTATCGATGATCAGTACATCCGTTTTGTCGCCAATATCGCTAAAGGCCTGGATCAGCGCTCGATATTGCGCAGGCTCCAGATGCGTCATGTTCTGCATGCCAGAAGAGGCCGGGGCGACACGAATGCCTCCAGGCCCAGGCATCAGTGCCTCGGACAGCTCGCAACGCCCTTCGATGACATCGGCCAGGGTGTAGCGCGGGGTCAGCCCCAGGAGAATATCGATATTCGCCAGGCCAAGATCGGCATCCAGTAATACGACGCGTCGCCCCATTTTCGCCAACGCCAACGAAAGGTTGACCGCCACCGTCGTCTTGCCCACGCCCCCCTTACCGCCGGTCACAGCGATAACCTGCACACAATGCATTTGTTCCATTTAACGTTCCCTTCCCCGCATACCGTGTGCCAGCGCGTTATAAGCATCATCCAGATGCCGCAAGGATAGCTGAAAAGCGTGGGATAGCTGCTTTATCTCCCGACGAGAGGCATTTCGCCATCCTCCATCGAACGGTTTCAACGAAAAGGCCGACAGAAACAACCGAAACGTTTAAATCCAAACGTCATTCTTCGCGGTTCTTTCTCCGTCCTGATCACCGGTATTGAGCACACCACGCGGCTCGATCAGTAATAGCTTCACCTCTCGCTCAGCGTAAGGCTTGTGTTCGACGCCCTTGGGGACGACGTACATTTCCCCCTGTCCAACCACGACGGCCCCCTCTCGAAGATCAATGCGAAGCTCGCCTTCGATGACGATGAACGCTTCATCGGTATCGGCGTGGGAGTGCCAGACAAAGTCGCCTTCGATTTTCACCACCTTGAATTGATAGTCGTTCATCTCGGCAATGACCTTGGGTGCCCATTGCTCGCTGAACAAGGCATATTTTTCGGCAAAGTTAATCGCGCTGCAGACTTGGGAATTCATTTGAGTCGCCCTCACTGGACAAGATATCGGGTAGCGGCACAAAGCCGAGGGTCGCTCGATAGCCCACCCTCGATAAAGGGCAAGGGTTTGCCGCCCAGCACCTGCTGAATCAAGGCAGGTTCGATGTAGATCATCCGGTAATGAAAACCCGCTTCGGTACCGGCTTCACCGTCATGCACCTCGTCCGGGTGCAAGACGATGGTTTTGCCGGGCAGGCCGTGGCGCTGGGATTTGCGGGACTGGAAACTTTGAACACCTGACAGCGTACGTCCGATCGCGTAAGTATCGTGGCGATGCGGCGTAAAGCCATGGCCGCCAAAAAACGCTTCGATGCGCTCCATCTTCAACGGCTGCGCCGAGTGCTTGACCCAATCCCTGTTGCCCTTGGTGTTAGTCATGTCCCTGTACCACATCGAATGATGTCAGTACGTTACCAGTGCGAGCGTCTGATGTCCCTGGCTCGTGACCCGCCTGAATCAGCACCCTCGGCGTCGCCGGCAAATTTGTCTGTTCCCCTCGTGAACCAGTTTTGAGACCCGCAGTCTTAGCCGTGCCGTAAAAGACCCTCGCCCAGCGACGTGCTCCTGCGGTCATTACTCGTCTGCATCCCACCCTTATCGTCGTCAACTCATCAGAGCTGTCCGTTCATGCGCCCACCTGTCCGCTGCCGCCGCTTTATTTCGCTGTGCCTGATGCCTTTATTTGCGCTGCTCGCCAACCCCGCCCATGCCAGTGGGGAACGGCAACTGGTGGCAGTCATCAACGACTATCGTGCCGATCCCGATCGCTGCGCGGGGCGCATGGTCAAGCCGCTGCGGCCGCTGTCGCTGAAATCGGACCTGGCCTTGCCGATCAGCTATGGCGGTGGCTTGCGGGACGGGTTGAAAGCTAACGGCTATCAAGCAGTGACGGTGCGCACCATTCGTCTGGTCGGCGCGCAAGATGCCGATGAGGCATTCGACATGCTTCAGAGCGACTACTGTGGGGCGCTGCTCGATAGCCAATACGCCGACATCGGCGTTACTCGCTCCCGCAGCGAATGGCGAGTGGTGCTGGCGCAACCGGTACTCGATGGGCGTATCGGCGATTCGCGCGCCGCGAGCAAGACGTTGCTGGCACAGGTCAACGCGGCACGGGCCAAGCCACGTATGTGTGGGCGCCAACGCTTCCCCGCTGCACGGCCATTAACCTGGAATGCCGCTCTGGGCGCCGCCGCGCAAGGCCACAGCAAGGCAATGGCCTATGGCAACTACTTCGCCCACCAGGACCCCGACGGTGATAGGCCGGCGGACAGGGCCAGAGCCGCCGGTTACCGCGGCCGGCAGATCGGCGAGAACATCGCCGCCGGGCAAGGCTCCCCCAGCCAGGCGATGGCCGGCTGGCTGGCCAGCCCCGGGCATTGCGCCAACCTGATGAACCCGATGTTTACCCAGGTCGGCGCGGCCTATGCCGCAGACTCGCGCAGCGACAAGGGGGTTTACTGGACGATGCTGTTCGGCGCGCCTTGAGTCAGGTTCTGCGCCTTATTTCGGTTGCGCCACCGTGCGCAAATAAGGTTTCAGCGTTTTGAACCCGTCCGGGTACTTCTTCCTGGCGTCCTCATCGGAGACTGAAGTGGGAATGATGACGTCTTCGCCCGGACGCCAGTTCACCGGCGTGGCGACGGTGTGCTTGGCGTTCAACTGCAGCGAATCGAGCAGGCGCAGCACTTCATCGAAGTTGCGCCCGGCGCTCATCGGGTAGATCAGCATCGCCTTGACCTTTTTGTCCGGGCCAATAATGAACACTGAACGCACCGTGGCATTGTCCACGGCAGTCCGTGCGCCGCCACTGGCATTCGGATGAATCATGTCGTAGAGCTTGGCCACCACCAGGTTCTCGTCACCGATCATGGGATAGTTGACCGCATGGCCCTGGGTCTCTTCGATGTCCTTGGCCCAGGTCTGATGGTTACTGACAGGGTCGACACTGAGCCCGACGATTTTGGTGTTGCGCTTATCGAACTCCGGCTTGAGCCCTGCCATATAGCCGAGTTCAGTGGTGCACACCGGGGTGAAATCCTTGGGATGCGAAAACAGGATCGCCCACTTGTCGCCGATCCATTCATGGAAATGCAGCGGGCCTTCGGTGCTCTCGGCGGTAAAGTCCGGCGCTTCGTCGCCAATGCGGATTGCCATGATCGTTCTCCTTACTGTTGAGTCGTAGGGAAGTCGCCGGAACGCGGGTTCCGGCGGCATTCAGTGTCTGTTAAACCGTCAACGCGGATCAGTATAGGAGACGCTTGAGGCCCCGGTAGTTAGCCGCGCGCCTGCTCCTGCCTTCCTTTGATGACCGGGCATTCAAGCCTGCGAACCTCGCTCGACCGACACGGCAAGCCCTGATGTCCTGGCCAGCCCGTAATAGAGCATGCCGGGCACCACCAGCCCGACTATCCAGGAAATATCGACACCGCCGAGCTGCGCGACCATCGGTCCGGAGTAAAAGTGAGTGTCGACAAAAGGCAGCTGAACCAGCACACCGAGCACATACACGCTGATCCCCAACACATTCCAGCGGCCATAACGCCCCGCCGGGTCGGACAATGCCGGGATGTCATAACGCTCCTTGTTGATGAAGTAGTAATCCACCAGGTTGATCGCGCTCCACGGCGTGAAGAAGGTCAGCAGAAAAAGGATGAAGTACTTGAACGTGCTCAGGAACGAGTACTGCCCCAGCAGCGCGAGCGTGGTGGACGCCCCGACAATCGCCAGCACGAACAGCATGCGTTTGCCGGCGGATATCGCGAAGCCACGACGAAAGCCACTGATAATGGTGGCCACGCACATGAAGCTGCCATAGGCGTTGAGGGTCGACACCGTGACCTTGCCGAACACCACGCTCAAATACAGCAGGGAGGCCATCACGCCGGTACTGCCCAGCCCGACGATGGTGGCGACTTCATGCCCGCGAAAACCCGGGCCCGCCAGTGCAGCGGCGAACACCCCCAGCACCATTGACGCCTGGGCGCCCAGCACCGTCCCCAGGCCTACCGCGGTGAATGTCTTCCAGGACGAGGTCTTGCTCGGCAGGTAGCGCGAGTAGTCGGCCACATAAGGGCCGAACGCGATCTGCCAGGACGCGGAAAGGGACACCGCCAGCAGGAAAGTACTCCAGCCGAAATGACGATTTTCCAGCAACAGACCGATGTCGTTGAGCGTCATCAACCGGGTAAACAGATAGACGAAGGCGATGATGCCCAGCACGCTGGCTACCCTGCCGACCAGGTGGATGACCCGATAGCCGAAGATCGTCAGAAACGCGATACAGGCCGCAAAAATCAGGATGCCGGCGCTGTCGCTGACATGGACCAACTGGGCAATGGCCTGCCCCGACAGTACCGCGCCGGTGGCGCTGAAGCCGAGGTAAATCAGGCACACCAGCACAATCGGGATCGCCGCCCCATAGACACCGAACTGCACGCGACTGGAGATCATCTGCGGCAACCCGAGCCTGGGTCCTTGTGCAGCATGCAGGGCCACCACTGCCCCGCCGAGCACCTGACCGATCAGCAAACCGATGAGTGACCAGAACACATCGCCGCCCAGCACCACGGCCAGCGCGCCGGTCACAATCGCCGTGATCTGCAGGTTGGCGCCGAGCCACAGGGTGAACTGGCTGTAGAGGCTGCCATGGCGCTCGGCCTCGGGAATATAGTCGATAGAACGTGTCTCGATCAGTGGACTTCGCTGCTGGGTATCGCTGATCTCGGTCATTTTTTTGTTCTCTCCTGAGGGGGCAACCCTGTAGGAGCGGGCTTGCTCGCGAAGGCGGTGTGTCAGGCGACATCAATGTTGACTGCGCTGCCGTCTTCGCGGGCAAGCCCGCTCCCACAGGGATATAGAGGTTCTAGATATTGATTTCGCTGGCCGGCACGACATCGATCCGCGCCACGGAGCCGGTCAGGTGCGCCAGATCCTTGTTGTGTTCGGCAATGATGTCTTCGGCGCTCATCGTGCCGTTGTCGATCGTGGAATGGGCGTCGGCCGCCAGCACGACGTCGTAGCCCAATTCATGCGCCTGGCGGACGGTGGCGTTGATGCAGTAATCGGTTTGCAGGCCGCAAATGATCAGACGGTCGACGTCCAGCTCTTGCAGGTGTTCATGCAAGCGGGTCTGGTAGAACGAATCCGGGGTGGTTTTGCGCACGCGCAGGTCTTGGGGTGAAGTCTTCAGGCCGTCGGCCAGTTGCCAGCCTTCGCCACCGTATTGCAGCAGGTCGCCCTCTTCTTCGTGCTGGATCAGGATGACCGGGATGTCGGCCGCTCGGGCTCTGGCGCTGAGGCCGTTGATGGTGTCGATGACGCGCGGTATGTCGAAGCATTCATATTTGCCGGTGCACAGCGCGCGTTGGACGTCGATGATCAGGAGTGCGGTGCTCATGGCTTCCTTCCTTAGACAGGTCGCTGGAACGATGGATTTCAACTCCCTTTTAGCACGTAGCAACTCGACGCCGCGTTCGAGGATCGGGGATCGAGGCCACCCAGGGAGCTGAGGTGGCCGGTGATCGCCTGTTTTCAGTAACCGAGTGACAACCCGGTGTTACGCCGTGGATCGTTCGCCCCATAGAAGCGGTTCTTGCCCACCGGTTTGCCTTCCAGCGAAGGCGCCCCCACCAGAATAGCCGCGATGTGGTTGGGATCCTGCGGCCCTGTAAACTTATGACCCCAACTTTCGAGCATTTTCCTAGTGTAACGCGGAGCATCCACTGCTTCCTGGATGTTCAAAACAGAGGGAACGCTTCAAAAGCAGTAGGCAAGTATGGCTGCAATTGCGTATTGCGCCTCCCCGACGAGGCAGTATGCTGGGCCACCTGTTCAGCACGTGTGCGGAGTCCGTTGGCATGACCTACACCTTCACTACCCTGGCGTCGCCGGTCGGCGAGTTGAAGCTGGTCGCGAAAGGCTCGCGTCTGGCGGCCATCCTCTGGGAAAACGACAAACCCGGCCGGGTACGACTGGGGCCGATGAGTGAAGCGGCGGACCACCCGATCCTGGTACGCACAACACAGCAGTTGCAGGAATACTTTGCCGGCACACGCAATCATTTCGATCTGGAGCTGGATTTTGCCGGGACGGACTTTCAGAAGCAGGTGTGGCAGGCGCTACTGACCATTCCGTTTGGCGAGACGCGCAGCTACAGCGAGATTGCCCGGCAGATCGGCAATCCCAGTGCGGTCCGGGCAGTGGGCGCGGCCAACGGCAAAAATCCGATATCGATTGTCGCGCCGTGTCACCGGGTGATCGGTGCGTCGGGGAAACTGACGGGGTTCGCCGGGGGGCTTGAGGCGAAAGAGCGGTTGCTGACGCTGGAGGGCGGTGAATGGTCGGGGGGCGGCAAGATGGGGGATTTGTTTAGTCATTAAAGATCAAAAGCTAGCGATAACCACGCGCCTGCACATTGAACAACTGCGCATAGCGCCCACCCGCCGCGACCAGGCTGTCGTGAGCGCCTCGCTCAAGGATCGAACCTTGCTCCAGCACGATGATGTGATCGGCATTACGCACGCTAGAGAAGCGGTGGGAAATCAGCAACGTCATGCGCCCTTCGGTGTGTTGACTGAAATGCTCGAACACCGCCGCTTCCGCCGCCGGGTCCAGGGCGGAGGTCGGCTCATCCAGAATCAGGATATCGGCGTCGCGGCGCATGTAAGCGCGAGACAAGGCAATTTTTTGCCATTGCCCACCGGACAGTTCCTGCCCACCGGCAAACCACCGCCCCAACTGCGTGGCGTAACCGCGATCCAGACACTCGATGAAGGGCGCGGCCATGCCCTCGGCGGCCGCTTGCTGCCAACGCGTTTCATCGTTGAACGCCAGGGTGTCGCCCACGCCGATGTTCTCGCCGACGGAGAACTGGTAGCGAATGTAGTCCTGAAAGATCACGCCGATGCGTCGTCTCAGCGCCTCCTCTTGCCAAGCCTGCAAATCGCTGCCATCCAGTAGAATGCGCCCCTGATCAGGACGATACAGACGAGTCAGCAACTTGATCAGCGTGGTTTTGCCCGAGCCGTTTTCCCCCACCAGCGCGAGACTGTGTCCGGGTCTGAGGTGCAGATCGATGCCCTGCAATGCGGCGCGGCTCGCCCCCGGATAACGGAAGCCGACATTCTCGAAACGCAAACCATCGCCGGGCGCCGCGCCCACGGTGAGACTTCCGGTATCGGCCACCACGGGCTCGGCCAGATACTCATAGAGGCTCGACAGGTAAAGGCCATCTTCGTAGAGACCGCTGATCGCGCTCAAGCTGCTGCTCACCGCAGTCTGCCCTTGCTTGAACAGCACCAGGTACATGGTCATTTGCCCGAGGCTGATGCTGCCGTGAACGGTATCGATCACGACCCACCCATAGGCCAGATAAAACGCAGCGGTGCCCAGCAGCCCCAGCACAAATCCCCAGCCATCGCGGCGCAACGTCAGGCGCCGGTCTTCGGCGTAGAGACGAGCAAACGTGTCCCGATAACGCTGCAATAGCAGCGGCGCGAAGCCGAACAGTTTCACTTCTTTGATATAGCCCTCATGGGAGAGCAGCGTCTCGATGTAGTTCTGCTGCCGACTCTCCGGCGCCCGGCGAGTGAACAGCCGAAAGGCATCTCCCGAAAAGTGCGCTTCGGCAAAGAACACCGGCAACGCCCCAACCACCAGCAGCACCAGCGCCCATGGCGAAAAATGCACCAGCAACACGCCAAAGCTGATCAACATGATCAGGTTCTGGATTAGCCCCAGCGTTTTCATCACCAGCGCCAACGGTCGGGTCGATGCCTCGCGCCGCACCCGAACCAGCTTGTCGTAGAACTCGGAGTTCTCGAACTGTACCAACGATAACGTCTGGGCCTTCTCCAGAATCATCGTGTTGACCTTCTGCCCCAACTGCACCCGCAACAACGACTGCTGCACCGACAATGCGCGCTGCGTCCCGGACAGTAACGCAAGCACGCCCGCTTCAAACAACACATAGCGCACGACCGGCCACAACGGCGCGCTGCCTTGTTGCGCGTGCAACTGCATGGCGGTAACGACCGCGTCGACAATCCGCTGCCCCAGCCAGGCTGCCAGCGCTGGCAGCATACCGGCGATCAGCGTCGCCAGCACCAACCCCAAAAACAGCCCACGGGATGTTCCCCAGACCAGTAGCAAGGCACGCCTCGCCTGGTCGGGCAAAGAGGCGAAGCGGGTAAGGACAGGCATAGGGCGATTGACTCGGTGGCGGATGTCAGAGGGGCGCGGCAGGTCATACGGTACGTGGAATGAGGCTTATCGCTTTACATGACGCGATAAATCTCGCCTCGCCCATAGGAAAAACATCTAAAAAAGCACCGCCGCCCATCACGTTTTAGCGCTTTGCTATGAGGAGTCAATGCCCATCGGAATTGGAGGACGCCCAACCGCTGAGCGCCACTCGATCACCGGGAGCAGAACATGAAAATCAATCCCTACCTGATCTTCAACGGCGACTGCCAGGCCGCTTTCACTTTCTACGCCAAAAGCCTGCCAGGCCAGATCGAAGTCATGATGACCTTCGGCGAAACCCCCGCCCGTGACCACGTTCCGGCGGACTGCCACAACCTGATTATTCACACACGCCTGCTGGTTGGCGATCAGGCGATCATGGGGTCGGATACCACGCCTGATCGCCCTGCCGCAGGCATGAGCGGTTGTTCAGTATCGTTGAATGTCGACAGTGTGGCTGAGGCAGAACGGGTGTTTGCTGCGTTGGTGGAGGGCGGCAGTATTCAAATGCCGCTGGAGACTACCTTCTGGGCGGCGCGCTTCGGGATGCTGGTCGATCGGTTTGGCGTGTCATGGATGATTAATTGCGAGAAGGACCAATGACCGGCCCCTCCCCAAAACTAATACTTAAGTATAATGGCCCTTTAATGTCAACTTTGGCTTTTTATAGTCAAAGACCAGACGGAATAACTACACCGTTCACAAAATCAGCTATTGACATAAAATATTACGAATATAATTCAAAAGGAGTCCATTAATATAGCCTTGGCTCGTTTGCCCTAAAAAGAGGCGACAGTTGAACTGCTGCCTCCCGGGAGCGCACCCACGCGGCCCTAAAGCACCCTGGAATATCCTTATAAATCAACTCCAGCATTTCTGAAATGCGGACCTTCGCACAATTCGTACGCAAGACTTCTCAGTTGTGCCTCGTTCTGCAGCCTGACCCGCTCACAGAAAAATCAACCGAGAGCGCCTAGTCCGATGGAACGATCGCTCCAACTAAAGCCGGATATCAAAAAAACAAATTGGCTAAATCCTCCACAATTGGCTATGTCTTTGAATCCGATGGAACTATTGACCATGGAATGACGTCTATCCACGAGGCTGAAATGTTATAAAACGTCAGATAATTTCAGTATTTTGTGTATTAAGATTGCAACGCCAGCACATGTGAGTAATTTGCATCATGAGTACCGAGAGCAAAATAGAAAATAGCCAGAGGGGTATTCTCGCTATTGGGCGCACTTGGCGCTCAACAGAGAAACTTCGGCAGCTATTTGTACCAAACTTCACGCATGCTTATATATTAGATTACCCAAACCCATTAAGCCTTGATAGCGAAACTCAAACCCACGATACCGTACTGATCGATATTGAAAGTCCCTCTATTCTTAATGACTGCCTGGCGTTCATTAAGAAACTGCGTACGATCCCGACAGAACCGGCCATTATCGTTGCCATAAATTTTCGAGCTCCGCAAACCAAAATTGAATGCTACCTGGCCGGCGCCGATCACTGCATCAATGTACCTAACGACCAGGATGAAAAAGCCAGGTTAATTTCAGAGCTGCTCGAAACGCCTGAATGGCAGCCCACTGTGAAGTTGATCCTGGATCAAACATGCCTGCACTTATACAACGATGAGTACAAACTGGATCTGGCCTATCAGGAAATGAAAGCCCTGGATGCGCTTATTAACGCACAAGGCAACATTCTGCACCATGATCGCATGGCCGAATCCATGGGCTTGAATATAAAGCTCTATGACTCACGCGTTCTGGAAAAATCCATCAGTCGGCTTCGAAACAAAATCAAAAAACACTTTGGAATTAACATTATTCACAGCGTTCGCGGTTATGGCTATCGATTGCTTCGAGGGGTCGTATCAGTAAAACAAACAAACTTTCTTTCTTAAAGGGACTGAAGAATGGAGTCCAGCAGGCAATATACAGTGCAAGAGAACTTCGCATTGGTTTTCTTCAGGCAATCGATTCTCAAACGAAACGATGAACTGTTCGGCAGTGAAATTTATGCCAAGGCGACCAAACAGCAGGCACCTCTGAACAAGGGGTATCAGCCATTGCACCCCAATCACCCGCTGGCGATCTATCGCGAAGTACTGATGCGGATCCAATTAAATGCCCTTTCACAGATTGAGGCCCTACCCCCCTCGTCCGTACAGGCACCCAACAAACTGTTCGTGACCATGGACCAATCCGCTTTGTTGGATAAAGCGCTCATCAAGGAACTGAATGACGCTCAAGCGACACTCAAAAAGCATGAGCAACAGCTGATTCCCAGCATTAGCAGCAGTTCGTTCCTTTCGTTCAACCTCAAGGAAAAAAGAACCCTTATCAATCACATTCACCTATTGAAAGACAACGGCATCGAGATCGCTTTCGATGGCTATGACTTAAGCGATGACAGCGCCGAAAAAATGATCAGCCCGACACTGTTCGATTATATAAAAGTGGACCTGACCCGATCCAATTTCGACATCATGGTCGACAACAGCCAGGATTTTTTCAACAGGTCTTACGACCGCCTGAGCAGCATGATCCATGACAGCAAGATCAGGTTCATAGCGGACCGGGTGGAGCACAAAGCGCTGCACACACTGGCTCGCAGCATGCCTTTCGACTTTTTCCAGGGGAGGTACTACTCTCCAACTGAAGTAATCTAAGCGTTAAACATTTCACCAAACTAGGAAGGAGCCTTATTGTGAATACGACAAACAACAGCTTTCTAATCTTCACCCGAGACCAACTGGCACGACAAGCAATAGAGTCGCTTCTCGCACAACGTCTGTCATCTTTTGAAATCGAATCCGGCAAACTCAGCAGCGAACGCATCCGAAAGAGCCGATTCACGCACATCCTGCTCGACCAGGCAGATATATCGCTGAGCGATGTCAGCTTTATCCGCAAGAATCAAAAAGATGCGGAAATCATACTCATAACACCCAACTCGGAACATTCAGAACTCCATCACTTCTCGCATTTTGGAGTGGATGGTTTTCTCAAGAAACCGGTGGCCGACGAAGAGTTCATCTCCGCTGTCAGTCGGGTCAAAGAGTCACAGGGAAACCCTGAAGTCTGGTGGTTTAACGCTGACGACAGGACATTAATCAAGGAAGATATAACCATCCCGTTGACCGGTACCGAATCGTTAATGCTCACCCAACTGGTTATCAGCGATCGACGCGTGCTTAGCAAGAACGATCTTATTCTACGTATCGATAAAGACCCGGAAAATTACAGCGGTCTTGAAATGTGCCTGAGTCGGCTGCAGAAGAAGTTCAAAACCGCCGCCAACGGAGAACGACTGATTCGCTCGGTCAGAAACCGTGGTTATTGCCTGGCACAAAGGATAAGGATCGCTTACTAAGCGAGATCGCAAAAACAATAACAATAAATGCGATTTCCTGCCCCATCCGATACCGCTACCTGCCTGACTTCTCGCACTGAACTTCCCGCCGCCTGCCCCTCATACATATCTCTCCATAGTTCCTGTCCCGGCTTCCTTTCCATGGGTCGGCACGCGTTATCGGAATGCTGCAATTATATAGACGATTTAGCGATGCCCCCCTAACAAAAGTGCACGACCTTTTATAACACCCCCCCGAAAGCGTGACCGTTATAATTCGTCAGACACCCACAAAGATTAAGGTACTAGTATAAATACCGGACACTGAGACAACCGTATCAGCTGACTGAAAACAACATCCGGATGGCCAGCCATAAGCCCGCGTTATTCCCTTCTAATAATAAAAAACTTCTAATTGAGACCGCGCTCGCTAAGCCTTTGCGCGTGGCTGCCATTTATTAACCGTCGACTGATACACAACGTGGCGCACGCCCGAGGGACACCGCGATGGTACATAATCGTATTAATCGAAACAGCATATCCAAAGGACTGACCTTCTGGGGGCAATGGATAGTTGCCATCACTTCGGTCAATACATTGTTATTTGCTCTGGCGCTGTACCAGACAGGAGAAATCGAAGCTCATTATCGTGTGCTTGCCGTGCTGACTTTCCTGGGCTCGGTCCCTTCTTACTCCCTGCTGCTGGTCTATCACAAGCAGCATGGCTACCTCTCCGGCCTGGGACGCTTGCTGCTGGGATGGCTGCTGCTGCTGGCCGGGATGACCAGCATTGGCTTTCTCAGCAAGACGAGCGAATTGTTCTCCCGGGAAATCATCATGGTCTGGGCCGTGGCAGGTTATTGCGTGCAGGCCTTGCTGTACCTGCCTCTGCACACTTTTTCCAGGCACTACCATCGGCAATTGCACAGCCAATACAACACCCTGATCATCGGCACCGACCAACTGGCGGTGAATCTGGCGGACAAACTGGCCAATACCGAGTTTCCGCCGCTGGTCGGCCTGAT
>NZ_JAAUOE010000045.1 GCF_017114915.1 Pseudomonas frederiksbergensis | reverse complement strand
GCGCCGGCTGGCCAAATTTACCTCTCAAGGTCCACCGGTCACGGGATAGGTGCGCCTGCACTAAGCAAAAACCTCAAACTAACCCACTAACTGAGCAGCAAAGATCAACGAAGGGCCGAAAAACCACTCAATGTGGTGAGTAGGTTCTCCGGTGGTGATCGTGCGTGAGTTCAGTCGAGCAGAAAATCCGACTTTTTCAACAGAATCGGCCAGAAGCGGACCCTCAGGAGAATCGATGGAGCTAGGGACGAATCAAACGACTGGTTAAGTCGAATGCAAATGGGTAGTCAGGTGGAGTGCAATTACCCATTTTACGCCATTCGTAATTTTTTCGTCGCTCCCCCCTCAGAAATATCATGACATGCCATCATGCTTGCTCCACAACGCTGTTTGAGCACAGATATGTGTTCCAGTCATCATGAATGCCAAGCAGGCAAATTAGGCGGCCGCTAGGCCCATCTGAGAAGATAAAAGGATTAAATAGTGAAGTCAGTATATAAGCGCGTGATCACTTTCCACTGCCTAGGTACAATCTATTACCAAGGACTAGCATTTGGTGAAGCTGGAAGAAATCTGATTGACTCTAAACAAAATAACCTATTCGTTCCGGGCATGATAAACATCTGCCTGGCAACCGAAATTTTCCTTAAGTCGCTTAATGCGACTATGACTTACATTCTGGATGAGAAAGACGGCGAGGTTGTCTCAGCGGGACGAGACGAGAGTCTTGTTATTAAGCCCGGAGGTCAAGGGCACCATCTCAGTAAGTTATACGAGAAGCTACCAGACGATACTAAGGAATCCATCAAAAGCTTCGCAAAGGCAGAAGGTTATCGGGGCGATATCGCGGAAGGCTTGCGGCGCTACGACAAAGTCTTTGTTGAATGGCGTTACATTTACGAAAAAAACGATCCAGGAGTGCTGGGTACTAGCCCGCTTTTCGAAATTTGTAACGCGATAGATGCCCATTGCAGGCAATGGGTCGACCAGATGGTGGGTGCGGCGGATGAAAAGATTGACGAGAACCATCCCGAATTTGATCCGGTCTAGNACGAGAACCATCCCGAATTTGATCCGGTCTAGCCACTAGTGGAAACCCGGCTCACTCGCCGGGTCTCTGAAAGCTTGAACGTAGAGGTTCAATTAGGTGAAGGGGGCTCCTGACTTCTTAACTATCAATCTTCGCCTACCACCTCGGGAATGACTGGCACTGGTGAAGTTTTCAAGCGTATGACGGCCGGTGCCCTACATCGACATTACGGCGTAAAGGCGAGGCTTGGAGCCGGATAATCAGCAGATCAGGACTTTGCATGTTGCACGCTTTTGCTCCAGTTCAACTGTCAAACGTGTTCTTAAGCGTATTTATATAGGTTATGGATGGGGCGCCGTCAATCCACCCCACCGCAGCCGCGTGCCTGTGCAATCACACAAGTGGCGTCGCTTACTCAGCATATGCTTAAAACTAGCAATTATTCGACGTTGTCCCCTAATTGGATCTGCTCCATTTCCAACTCAAGAATCTCGACTATTGCACGAGCCTGAGCTAAGTTGAATTCATCAGCCATCGTTTTCAAAGTTCTTATATGCTTCAATTTCCATGCTCTGCTATTTACGCGGAAAAAACTATCTAACGCTTTTTCTGCCGCTTCGTTGTCTGCCGGAAGAAAGTGGTCAGCTAAACGGGCCGCATTTAAATATTTTATTCCGCATATGCTTATTGTCTCTACACCTTTAGATTGCTGTGGTTTCGCAACTATTCGACCAATCCGATCATAATCTAGATAATCATTCCACTCATCTTTGTGGGGGTGAACCAGCAAATAATGACGGGAATCTGCCGGGACGCTCGCAACATCTACACCAGGAGCGATAACGTTCTTGCTGCTCTTCGCGCCATTACACGTCTTACACACGGCTGCAATGTTTTCAAGTGAGAACATAAATTGCGGATAAGTATCCTTGTCTAAAATATGCTCCGCATCAAATGAACCGTTATGAGGGTCGAGTTCCTTGCTGCAATAACAGCACCTACGAGCCTGGCGATGATAATAGTATTTTTTTACTTCCTTCTTAAATGTAGCAACTACCCTTGCAGACTCGCCCTCCTTAATGCCCCAGTGCTTTTTATTAGCCAAGCCGTCGCGCTTCAACTGCTCATGCTCTTCAGCGGTGATTTTATTTATAACTCCGAGCACATCTGCCTTTGCGCGAATGTTAGGCATCTTTTTCCATGTCCATGCTTAGCAGGTCGATAGCATCACTAATAAGAGCAAGGGACTTATCGTCAGGAAAGTCATTGTCAGCGTAAAGTTTTCGCAATTTTTCGAGCTCGGCAAGCGAGCTTTGTCGAGCTGACTTACTTCCAGCTTCGCCGTCGGTGATTAAAGAAAATATCTCATTTGCCAAATGCACGCTTTTAAAAACAGGTGTATTAAATACATCCTGCAGTGTGGCCTCAACTGAAGTCACATCTTGGCCCACAGATTGTGATACTGCTTTACGCATGACCTGCGTGATACCTGCCCCTAGGGCCTGGCCACGCTGAACAATCAACGGAGAATGGGTGGCTATTAATATATGACAGCTATGAAACGGTTCTAAAGTGGCGAAGAGATTTTCAAGGTAAAGCTGCTGCCAGCGAGGGTGTAGACTCAATTCAGGCTCATCAATAAGCACAAGACTCCCATTCTTAAGTGCCGTTGCCAAGCCTATTACCGAACAAAGCATTTGCTGCTGGCCAGAGCTAGCATCGGCAACGTCGAATTCATTGCCTTCTAGGGTGGTTAGCTCGCATTTTCTCAACATTAATAAATCTAATCGCCGTAACAGAGACAAAGATTGGAATATTGCAAAATCGTAGCGACCGCTGGATTTAATAGAGCCTATACCATGTCGTATTGACCTGGACTCTATATCAATGCCTATAATCTTCATAGATTCGGTTATTAGAGCAGCCAAGTCGGTAACACTTACTTTTGTTAGCTCTTTATCCAATCCAGAGCGATTTATTTTTTGGCGATCAGCGTAGCGCTTTCTGCCTTCGAGATACTCAGTCAGCTGACCTTTGCGATTCGCATCGATAATGGAGCGAAGCCCGATTCTTGCTTCATAAGTGAAATAAATTCGATCTAGTAGGCCTAGATTTGTCATTACTCTAAGTATGGAGCTCACGCTTTCCAATGACTCGCTTAGTCGGTAAATTGCTTGCTCTAATGTATTTTTAGATAAACTCGAACTCACTAGGCGCGTAGATTTATGCAGCCCCGCGCAAATATATATAGAGTCAGATGCATCGCCTTCAGAATACAAGCTGGTAAGTGACGAGTCATGATCGATGGGTGGCGGAAATCTATTAAAAGGACTATATGTTTGTGCAATTACACGAGTTGGCTCATATGGATTTATCCCGCCATCCTCGATAAGATGAAAGCCTTTATACTTCCATGAGATCTGCCCTTTTTCCGGTCTTGATTTAGGCTTTCGGAATGTATTTGCAAGGAAGCTGAGAATCTCAGATTTTCCGGACCCATTTGGGCCTGTTAGTAGGTCAACACGATTGCTTCTTTGATCTGAACTCTCGTCCAGTTCCAGCCAAACTCGCTCCGTCCTAACGCCAAGAATTTCCAACGATGATGCTCCCTGCGCATGGCTGTATTCGCCATATTGAATTTTTAGCAGAGCCTACGACCTCCCCCAGCAGAAATCTACATGGAGTGAGATAGAACGCTTTACTGTGGAAATCCCCATCACCGATCAATCGGCTCCTTCTGTCCTCCATTGCTTCTCCAGCCAATGCGACTGACCGTAAGGGGGCGGTAGTTGCCTGTCGCAGTCACGGAGTCTAACCAGTGAGGAGGGGCTGGGTAGACCATGATAGGTGTGCCTGGTTGCCGTGTCCGATAAAAAAGGCCCCCACCCTCGGCTTGAGTGTGGGGGCCTGTTTGACATAAACGGCGTTATTCGTAACGCCGAACCTAACCTTTAATTCCAGTCATACATACGCTGTTTGAGCTCAGCTAAACCGCCATCGCGGGCGATCCCTCCTTCCACAGTGCGGCGGCATCAAGCTGACGTTTTAGACCCTCCCTAAGGGGCAGAAACCGGCCAAAAGCAGTCACTGACGACAGCTGAAAAATGGAGACGGACTCATGTCAGAGGCAAGGTCTCGCACTCGGCATCATAATGTATATCCTAAAAGGCTTTCTGAATGGCCATGGAGGTCAATATTAAGCGTCAGCGTTGCGCGTTAACGAAATATTCAATTTTAACGCTGACACTTTCACCTTTGTCGGTAAAGTTAATGGCTATAGGCAGCCCGTTTTCTAGATGTGCATAGCTTGCCGTAAGTAGGCTTTCACCTGATAAAACCAGATAATACCCAGAGCTATCACAATTTATCTCGAAGAATTTCATTCTGCCTTTTCCGTCGGGCCACGTAATATATCGACCTGAAGTCGTAAATCCGACTGAGAGAAATTTTTTAAGCGCACGAGAAGAGCAAATCATCCATTCAGCCTTACGAGTAGGGAGTGTAGCTTCCGAGTTTTCAGTTCGGTGATTGTAGAATAGTATCTGCCCGCTCAACCAGCTGTGAACTTCCTGTGCTAAATTTGAACCGTACGTATCAAAAACGTAATGAGTGTCGGTGCCCGAAAGAAAAGCTTCGCGCGGTAGACTTATATGCGAAACTATAGGCTGAACTTGAGCTATTGTGAGCCTTCTGAATAAGGCATATTTTCTCACGGACGAGCCGAGTTCTTCAGTAACCTCACGCTTAAATCTGTCTAATGATGCAACGTCCAAGCTCTGACTGGCAATCTGAGACTTAATCTTTTGTTCAAGCGCTGCACTCAACAAGTCGCAAAACTTACAAGCATATTCCCGCAAACTTAATGCTTGCTCTGACAAGACTCCAAGTCTGTCTATAAATCTAACGTTGGCCAAGGTTTTAAGCAGCGACGTTTTTAGCAAGGGTACTCTTTGAGATGCAGCCTTCAGCTCACCCAGCAAGCTATTTGGAATTGCTGGCGTAGACATTTCCGGCTTAATGGTCGCGCCAGTTGCACGGAGAATGTAAATATTCCAAAGCTCGTAGACTATAAGAGCCCCTATGGCATCTACTATTTTATATTCCTGAAGGTCATTGCGAAGCCCGTAAAAATCACCAAAATTTTTCGCAGATAAAAATGCTTCGATGCACTCCCCCAAAGATGTCGGAACTGGAGAGTGACCGACATTAAATGAACGCGATCCGGCTGGATTGCGTAGCTCTCTACACTCGACGACTATTTCAGGATGCGTAGATAACAATGCAGCTAAAGCTCTCAAAGTTGCTATTTCTATTTCGCTAGAAAACCTTTTTAATGCTATACCTTTCCAGCACTTATCTAGGGCCATATCTATAGCCTCAAACTTCTCCTTGAGTAGCGCCTTATCCGAGATTTTTACTTGGAGATATGCTTGCATCTCTGGCTTATACTTAGTCTCAACTTTCTTATTAAGCTTGTCTACGGTTGTTCGTCCAGCATACGTGTCAGCAACGTCTTTATCGAACTCAGGCATGCATGCGCACCCCCACAACTCTGAAACTTCTTCAGGGAGACCCCATCCGCTTTCGTGATAATTGCTCTTAAATTGAATTACTTGACGTACATTACTCAAAAGCTCAGGAATATTTGCCGGCTGCTCACGAACAGAGGTCTCAATCAGAAAATTAAAATGCTCTTGCAAATATGTATAAGCCTCATTGCTAGACTTTGCTTTATTAGCAAAACTAAGAAACAGACGACCATTTCGGCAGAAGCGGCCATACGATGGGAGCTTATCCTCTCTGAATCTCGCGATTCTTTCAATAACTCCAATCTGTGATCTATATTCTTCTTTAGAGAGAATCGCCTTCATGGCAAGATACAAATAGAACCCAGCTATGGCTTGGTAAACATCGACCTCCCTGGAAACTTCAACCGCCGCCAAGGCCGAGGGGAGAGACGCCAGCAAATGACGCGCATACTCATTTGCTTCATAGTTGTCTAGATCGCTAAAGGCCTTGTAAGAGATATTCTTGATTCGGCTATCTAAGTCGACTTTGGACGGATCAGTGCAGAGCAAATAGGACTCTAGCTCTATCAAGGCAGCGATATTATCCTGAACTCCCACCTTGTTATAAAATAGCTTTTTTATTCTTAGAAAGTTAGAGAAAGATAGGCCCTGCTCACCATCAGATCGCAGAAAGCTCGCCTGTGCGTAATTATTGATACTCCGATATATACGCCCGTGTATCTCTTCTATGTTCGACATGAAAGTGTACGTAAACTTAAGGTGCCGATACACCTGACACACCACAAAGCCGAACCAGGCTGTTAGCGCGCATAAATACGGCACTAACAAAATCAAATCAAACAGCCGAATTGAAATAAGCAATTTAGCCATGAGAGAAGCGGCTAAAACCGTGAACAGTTGTCGATTTAGCCTTTTAGCATCTATACCGGAAAGTGAAGAAGTTATTTTTAGCAGCGAGGGGCTTCTGTAGCGTGTTCTGGTTGCATCGATTACATTTAAAGATATTGGAAGCGCAAGTGCACCCAAGGCTGCGGCGATGGTAATTATATCAGTTATCAATGTCACCCAAACTGCACTTTTTTCCTCTGTGATTGCTGCTTGCGCGGCAGTCATTGTCCAATATTTAAAACTCTCGATCGTTTGACTAGCCTTGCTGCCGAACTGAAGTATAGAGTTGAAGATCTCAGAAAATTCCATTTCGCATGTCTCACTTGACATTTAAGCAATCAATCGCATTAGTTGATAGCTGTTTTCTTAGTTTGCGAAACAGCTATTTCTATCGTGCATTCGTGTGTGAAATTTACACCAATCGCTTCAACAAATCTGCCCAGACGACAATCAACATCGAAGTAGACATATTCCTATCGCGACTGTCAGCTTTGGGTCGGTTAGCGACCACCACGCACCGTGACTGATCCACCCTTGTCCTCCCTCAACGTGGAGGACAAACCATGAAGATCATTGCTACATATAGTCATCAACCTTGGAACAAGGGAAAGCTAGTCGGACAGAAAGCCCCGCTCCGAGTCAGAGATATCTGGGCCATTCGGGTAAGACTCCAACTCGCGGAAAAACACGGGATCTGGCTCTCTTCAACCTGGCCATCGACAGCAAGCTGCGTGCCTGTGACTTAACCAAGCTACGAGTCCGAGACATAGCCCATGGGGAACATGTGTCGTCACGGGCCATTGTGATGCAGCAGAAAACCCAGCACCCAGTGCAATTTGAAATCACAGAGCAAACCCGAACAGTTCTGGAGGCTTGGATGCATCAGGCCCGCCTCCGCAGCGAGGACTTCTTGTTTCCGACCCGGTTGCACGGCTCAGACCATCTATCCACCAGGCAATACGCTCGAATAGTCAAAGCGTGGGTGACAACCATTGGCCTTGACCCAACCATGTACGGTACTCACACGCTCCGGCGAACCAAGGCATCGCTGATCTATCGCAGGACGAAGAACCTGAGAGCTGTGCAACTCCTGCTTGGTCATACGAAGCTTGAAAGCACTGTCAGATACCTGGGTATCGAGGTCGATGATGCCCTAGAAATGGCTGAACAGACGGAGGTGTAATTCCTCTGCGATGGTCGCAACTAAACTGTCGCCAATAGCTGCCAGTGAGGTGAACCGGACTGACTAACCGAATTGTAAGCGCTCCATAAACCCCACCTGCACATGAAGCGCCGATTCAAGGATGCTGAGCTCCCATTTCTCGCTCGGATCGACCAATCCGCCGGACGGTCTGTTAGTCGTTACGTGTCTGTTCAAGCCGCTTATCAAGCTCGCTTGGCGGCAAGTTCGGCGTCGAGTGAAGCGTCAGCCAGACGGCCCGCAGAATGTTGATCGCGGCCATGTTCAGGTGTTGTTCGGCGGCGTGCAGGGCCAGTTCGGCTGCCAGGCGCTTGTCGGCAGCACTGAGGTGCGCCGTTTTGTGGGTCATGTCCGCATCGACGTTGGCCAACAGCCCCTGGAGTTCCTGCACCGCCTGATCCGATGCCTGACGCATGTCCACCAGCAGGCGGCTGGCTTCGGCAGGCGTCATGGCCAAGGCGCGGACGCTGCGAAAAGTCAGGCGGGCGGGCAAGGTGGCCAAACTGAACCCCGTCGAAATTAACTTGCCAATCATGCGAACAACTCCTGTAAACGAGTGCTTCAGCAGCGTATCAGAGTAAATCGCAAAAAAATGTCTGCTCATCGTTTGCCAGAATCAACTCTCCGCCTCTTTTTGGCATCAAGCGTCTGATCGTCGTCAGAACCCTCGAACGATGCGCCCATAGGCACTTTGGAGTCGGATTCAGGCAGCCTTGGCAAAGGTGTTGCACCTAGCCGATGTCCAATTTCTTCAATCGAGCCAGGCCTTGTTTGATATGACCGGCGTTTTCACCCATGGTCCACAGTGCACCACGGACATTTCCGCCCACTTCCTGTGCCCCTTGCTCCTCAATCAGCAGGGTCAACTCCATAATGGCCGCCTCTAAGGCCTGCTGATTTTCGAACAGCCTTTCCAGTACATCCGACAGTGAATAATCGCTTGGCATGGTGTCGATTCCTTTCGAGAAAGCTCAAGCATAGCAGCGACAGTGCCCCCAATTGGAACCTGTAATAGGTTGATTGGAGTATGGTCAATTGATGAAGCTGTCACCGGCTACTTTCGCCCCTTTGCAGACATTCATAACGTTGGAGTTAAGGCTGCGCCGATGCGTCGGCCTTGAATGCTGTAATGGACTCTCCTTACGCCACACTTCTGCGAACTGAACAGTTCGCGAAGATCGCCGGGAGAGCTGCCATAAAGCGTATTACAGTTGATTTGGCCAAGTCCGTTTACCAGGTTGCCGAGAGTGTCCATTGTTAGAAGCGCTCACCTGATTTTCCTAAGCAGCTCTCGGGTATGTACAAACCTGACCATGCGATGTGATATTGCCCTAATAGAAAAGAAAAAAGCGCTAAAGGAAAAAAGCACGAGTATGATTGGAATGAAGAAGATCATTAGTAAGATAGGTGATTCTGGAGTATTTGGTGTGTTGCCTTTGAATTGCCACATGATGGTGGCAATAATTGCGCCACTAGCCAACCCTAAGACAAACAAAATTGTTGCCTGAAGAGCTCTTTCTGCAGCGTATAAAGATCGACGCTGAGCGGGGCCTGGCTGAAATGCTCTAGATCTATTGTAGAGCAGAGCGGAAAACCCAAACAAAATTGCCAGAATTGGGAAACATAATGTTGCTAGGTAGAGAAAATCGTTGCGTATAAGGTAGTGGTAGAGCGCGCTAAAAAAGATTGTTGCGCCCAGTGACCATATTGTGAAGAAGAAAAGCCTTATACATTGGCGGACTATTAAACTGATTAGGCGATTTAGCAAGCACAACACTCCTTTGCTAGTGATTCTAACGTTCAGGTTAAAGGCGGGCTTTAGCCCGTCCCAGAGAGCACAGCGAACGGTTTGAACCGTTTGTTAGGCTGCGGGTTTGAGCCGAGGCCGAACGCTCCCCCCCTTGTTAAGCGCTTTTGCGCAGAAAAGGGTAGTCCAACTCATAGCAATCGCACACTCTTTTATAAATAAGGCTATCGCCCTCATTATGTGCGGCCAGTGTGAGATAGTAATTTTTTTCTTCATGTTCTTGAAAAACAATCCACTCACCAGTCAATTTCTGCTTCCTCGCTCGCTCTTTCAGTGCGCCGAAAGTAATTCCGGTTGAAATGTGACTGATAAATTCGTCGTCAACTACACCTGACGTGTTCTTGTCAAATGCCTCCTGAATTAACTTGTCTAATTTTTTTCCACCTCCATTATCCAATCCCATATGAATGCCAATATTTTTTAGAATGAAGGAGGCATCGGTGAAATGAGTTTTCATCAATCCTTTTAGAGGTTCTTTATTAAAGACCGTGGCTTTCTTTGTTTGTGTTTTAGCGCCTAGACCTTCTAGGTGTCTAATTTCATCCATCATTTGGTGGATATTAATAACTCGCTTTACATTCATTTGGATAGTTTGAGCAAGGAAGACCATGCTAAACCTAGAGATATCCAACCCGAAAAAACTGACATTGCTTGAAACTAGCTCTTCAAGTTGCTGTCTATTCAGCGACACTTTCTCCATGCTTAGCTCCTGCCAATAACTACAATTGGGCGACATGCCATGTCGCGTTTTCTGTCGCAATGGCATGTCGTATAACGTTCCTTGTCATCCTGTAAGCCCTTTTTTTCCTGGAAGTGGTCACTGCAAACGCGACACTATTCGAGGAAAAACGCGACATGGACGGCAAGCCCAGGCTGCCCGATTGGTTTCGGTAGCAGCCCAAGCAACGCTACTGATTTGCTATCATCCTGTCCACTGGCTGCTTTTGGCCGAGAGCAGTCATTCGTGACCCACAATTTTGGACTCAAATTGACTTTCTGGTCCGAGCGATCAGCATCGCACTTCTAACGAAACTACGCTTTTAATGAGTGCCCTCTCTACACAGGCTCCGCGTCATCGACCGGCAATGAAGCAACCATTTCAGCGCGGCACACCTCAAGGATTTCATCAGCAATTGCGGAGTCATCCGGGCAGGCACGCGACAAAATAATCGCGCCGACGGCCCGCGACAGCAGGTCGATCATTTTCTTTCTCCCCTCACCCGCCTCAGCATCCGTTCCTGTCGGGTATTTCTCTCCTAACGTCCGCAGAGTGTGTTCAATTCCTTCGGCAAACGTTGCTTTCACATCGTCCGACTGACGCGCCGCGTCGCCACACAGTGCGGCCATAGTGCAACCGCTGCCGCGTCCGTCGCGATGTTCTCTGTTCACATAAACGTTGATGAAACCGGGAACATCGAGCGCTTGGGCGGTTGTCAACGATTTGCCAAGACTGCAGGCAGAGGCTTCGACCATCAGGTCGGCCTTCGAACCGAAATGCTTGTAGAAGCCTCCATGGGTGAAACCGGCAGCCGCCATGAGATCCGCCACACCGACGCCGTCAAAGCCACGCTCACGGAACAGCTGTGAGGCCGTTTCAACGATGTGTTCTCGATTGGCCTGCGCCTGGGCCTTGGTCACTCTCACATGCAATACCTCGTGTTTACCGGGAAATCATGCGCCCAATCATACATAGATGCTGGTCATAATCAAAACCGTTGACAGTTTAGATTACTATCATCATCCTAATTCAACACACCACCGATCTCCATCAACGGCCACGGAAGAAACTCCAGATGACCAACCAGAATCTGTTCACACCTTACACCCTTGGTAGCCTGGCGCTGTCGAACCGCGTAGTTCTCGCACCGCTGACACGCAACCGCGCAGGCCAGGGCTTTGTCCCCAGCGAATTCGCGGCCGCCTATTACAGCCAACGCGCCAGCGCCGGCCTGCTGATCAGCGAAGCCACGCAGATTTCCCGACAGGGCCAGGGGTATCAGGACACCCCCGGGATCTACACGCAGGCGCAGATAGACGGCTGGCGTACAGTCACCGATGCCGTCCACGCCAAGGACGGAAAAATCTTCCTGCAGCTGTGGCATGTCGGCCGCGTCTCACACGTTGATCTGCAAGAAAACGGCGCCGCACCGGTGGCCCCTTCTGCGCTGCGTGCCGCTACCAAAGTGTTCGTCAACAATCGCTTTGAAGACGTCTCCGAGCCCCGCGCGCTGGAAATCAGCGAACTGCCGGAGATCGTCTCCGATTTCCGCCAGGCCGCAGCTAACGCGGTCGCTGCCGGGTTCGATGGCGTGGAGATTCACGGTGCAAACGGCTATTTGCTGGATCAATTCCTCAAGGACAACGCCAATCTGCGGACCGATGCTTACGGCGGTTCGATTGAAAATCGTGCGCGTCTGTTGCTCGAAGTGACGGCGGCTGTCGTCAATGAGATCGGAGCGGATCGCACCGGCGTGCGCCTGTCTCCAGTGTCGCCGGCTAACGGCGTATCCAGCAGCGATCCGCAGGCGCAATTCGATTACGTCGTCGAGCAACTCGACGCCCTCGGTGTGGTTTATCTGCACGTGGTCGAAGGCGCGACCGGCGGCCAGCGCGACGTGGCACCCTTCGATTTCGGCGCCCTGCGCCAGCGTTTCAAAAACACCTATATCGCCAACAACGGCTATGACCTGAACCTCGCGACGGCAAGGCTCGCCAAAGACCAGGCCGATCTGATCGCCTTCGGTCGCCCGTTCATTGGCAACCCGGACCTGGTGGAGCGCCTCAAGAGTGGCGCGCCGTTGTCCGCCTTCAATCCCGCCACCCTTTATGGCGGCGGCGCGGCGGGCTACATCGACTACCCGACGCTGGCTGAATCCAGCATGACCACGAGCTGAGCAATCAGTGATCGCACTTTCTGTTTCTCATATCCTGAAGAGATGAACCCATGAGCACTCGCCCTACTGTTCTCATCACTGGCGCCTCTACCGGCATTGGCGCCGTCTACGCCGAGCGCTTCGCGCAACGTGGCCACGATCTGGTGCTGGTCGCACGCGACCAGGCTCGTCTGGACGCTCTGGCAACCCGGTTGCGCAGCCAATACGACGTCGCCATTGATGTCATTCCAGCGGATCTGACCCAACTCGACGATCTAACCACCGTTGAAAGGCGCCTGCGAGACGACGCTCGCATCGGCATTCTCGTCAATAATGCCGGCGCCGCGCTGTCCGGTAACTTCGTCGATCAAAGTACCGACAGCGTTGCGCAACTGGTCGCCCTCAACACCACAGCACTGGTGCGGCTCGCCAGCGCCATTGCTCCACGCCTGGCGAAGGCGGGAGCAGGTGCGATCATCAACATCGGTTCGGTGGTGGGCCTGGCGCCGGAGTTCGGCATGACGGTCTACGGTGCGACCAAAGCCTTTGTGCTGTTCCTTTCCCAGGGCCTTAGCCTGGAGCTTTCGCCTCAGGGTGTCTACGTGCAGGCTGTATTGCCCGCCGCCACCCGCACGGAGATCTGGGATCGCTCCGGCATCGACATCAACACCTTGAACGAAATCATGGAAGTGGGTGATCTGGTGGATGCCGCTCTGGTCGCTTTCGACCGCGGCGAACCCGTGACCATCCCGCCGCTGCAAGAAGCGCAGCGCTGGGATGAGCTGCAGAGCGCACGTCAGAGCCTGCTGGGGCAAATCCGCCAGTCGGCAGTTGCCCAGCGCTACCAGACTCCACATTGATTTTTTGGTAGCGAGCATTCGCGGCGGATTCGATGCAGGCGCATGGCACCGAATCGAATCCAGCCCGCTGTCCGGAGTAACAATGAATTCAACGCAGACAAATTCCCCCTCGGGTTCGCCGACGTCGTTCATCAACGCGGCGAACCAGTCAATCACGGTCAACGGCGTTCGCTTTGCCTATCGCGACACCGGCCACGCAACCGGTGTGCCCCTCGTACTGTTCAATCATTGGGGCGCGGTGCTGGACAACTTCGACCCCGCGATCATCGATGGCCTGGCGCAAACCAGACGCGTCATTACCACCGACTATCGCGGCATCGGCAGCTCTGCTGGAACTGCCCCACTGACGGTTGGTGAAATGGCCGACGATGCCATCCAACTGATCCAGGCGCTGGGGCTGAAAACCGTTGATGTGCTCGGTTTCTCCCTCGGTGGTTTCGTCGCTCAGGACATCGCACTGAAGGCGCCTAATTTGGTGCGCCGTTTGATACTGACCGGCACCGGACCGGCGGGCGGCACCGGTATCGACAAGGTCGGCACGGTGTCGTGGCCATTGATCCTCAAAGGCTTGCTGACCCTGCGCGATCCCAAGTTCTACCTTTTCTTCACTTCGACGGCCAATGGACGACGGTCCGCCTCGCAGTATTTACGACGCCTCAAAGCACGCAAGAAAAATCGCGACAAGGGCCCGACGCCCCGCGCTTTCCTGCGGCAGTTGGAAGCCATCACCGCGTGGGGCAAACAACCGCGGCAAGAGCTCGGACGCTTGCGGACGCCGACGCTGATCGTCAACGGCGACAACGACATCATAGTGCCCAGCGTTAACTCGTTTGAGCTGGCCAAGCTTATCCCGAACGCACAGTTGGTGATTTATGAGGATGCCGGGCACGGCGGCATTTTCCAACATCACGCTGACTTTGTGGCAAAGGCGCAGGCGTTCCTCGATGCTTGACCACGTCACGCAGCAACACCGCAACGCACCGGCTACCCTCCTTACAACAAGCAAGAGCCGCACCACGATGAAAGCATTTCTAATTGATCGCTATGGCAAGAACCCCGGGCGCATTGGCGAAGCGCCCGCCCCCGCAATCGGTGCCCACGACGTCTTGATCGAGGTACATGCGAGCAGTGTCAACGTGCTGGATTCGAAGATCAGCAAAGGCGACTTCAAGCTGATCCTGCCCTACTCATTTCCGTTGATACTGGGCAATGACCTGGCGGGTGTCGTGGTTGAAGTCGGCTCGAAGGTGACACGCTTCAAACCGGGAGACGAGGTATACGCTCGCCCGCCCGAAGCGCGGATCGGGACGTTCGCCCAATTGATCGCCGTGAACGAAAACGCGGTCGCCCTGAAACCTGCCAATACCAACATGGCCCAAGCCGCGTCCCTCCCCTTGGTTGCACTGACTGCCTGGCAAGTACTGGTTGAAACCGCTCGACTGCAAAAGGGCCAAAAAGTGCTGATTCACGCTGGTTCCGGCGGCGTCGGCACCATTGCTATTCAGCTTGCCAAACACCTCGGTGCGTTTGTCGCCACAACCACCAGCACCGCTAATGTCGAATGGGTCAAGGCGTTGGGGGCCGATCTGGTGATCGACTACACACATCAGAACTTCGAAAGTGTCCTGCATGACTACGACGTGGTGCTGAACAGCCTCGGCGCCGACGTGCTGGAGAAGTCACTCACGGTCCTAAAACCCGGTGGCCAACTCATTTCCATCTCAGGGCCACCCACTGCACAGTTCGCGCAGGAGCAAAGGTTGTCTTGGCCATTGCAGCAAGTCATGCGCCTGCTGAGCCTTGGCATTCGTCGCAAAGCGCGCAAGCAGGACGTCAGCTATGCGTTCGTGTTCATGCGGGCCAATGGCGCTCAACTGCAACATATCACCGCGCTCGTTGAGGACGGAATCATCAAACCTGTGGTTGATCGTTCCTTCACCTTTGAATCAACGGCAGAGGCATTGAAGTACGTTGAGCAGGGACGAGCCAAGGGCAAGGTCGTTGTTTCGCTCAAATGACCTCGCCGCCTACTCATGAATCGACCGTAGAAGTTGCACAGCTTTTACTGCTTAAGCGGTCATCATCCGAAGTGATTTCGCCAGAGGTGCAGGAACAGCAAGCGCTTCAACCGGATGTTGCGCGGGTTGAACCGCCCGTTATCGTTTGGCGCAGTTTCATGCTTGAGCCATAGGGCGAAACGGGTTGCATGGTTGGGGGCGAGTATCGCTCGCTCCAACTATCACAATCACCGACAAATGGGCCGAATCCCCAATACCCAAATTACTCGCTCACCTCTAAACGGACACTGAACTCCCCATCCATCGCTGCAAGCTGCTCAATGCCTGAAATAAAACGCCCGAGGTGAACCAGATCACCGGAGGTCTGAAAGCCTCGGTAGTACACCACCAGATTGCCCCAAGGCGCATACAGCGCGAAATCTCCCACGGATGGCGTCAGGCCGAACGGGGCAGAGCCGGTTGAGACCTTACGCGGCGGGAAAGCGATTTTCTCGACATGGTTGTAGTCGCTGAACTTCAACGTGAGCGGCAGCATGGACACAAGATCGCGGGAAGCCGGATTGTCATTGAGTTCCAACACTGCCTCTTGACCTGCAAATTTTAGTTTGACCTTGGTCAGCATCAATGAGTTGTCTAGCATGACAGGCGTCACTTTGCCCGGAGCCATTTGATCAGGGCTTTGGTGCAGCGATGAGCTTTGGGCCATGGCTACATGACTCACCGATGCACAGATTAAAATCACCGAAAGAATTAGCCACACGGTTGATTGATCGTCGCCTCTCATGTCCATACTCTACTCGCTGAGAGACAGTTGATCTCGTCAGGCTGTCGCGTTCGACTCGACAAGATGAACTTCCGTAGCATTGCGCCCCGCCAGCCAGGCAAGCACAGACGCGGCGACCAACACGGCGGCGCTGAGCTCGAAGGTGGCTTTGTAACCGCTCAGATCAAAGGCCAGACCGCCAATGACTGCGCCTCCGGCGATCGCCAGTTGGACAATGGCCACAAGCAAGCCTCCTCCCGCTTCAGCATCATCCGGGAGCGTTTGCGCCAGCCAAGTCCACCAGCCGACCGGCGCGGCCGTGGCAACCAGCCCCCAGATCCCGAGCAACACAGCGGTCAGTGCCGGTGATTTACCGAAGCTGACTAATGCCAGCGCGATAGCCGCCATGATCAGCGGGATGACGGTCAACGTGCGGTAGAGGCCGCGGCCAATAAACCTTTCGATCAGAAAGGTGCCAATAAAACCTGCCAGTCCCAGCCCCAGCAGCATGAACGACAAGGTTGAGACACTGACGCCAGTCACGCCCTCAAGAAATGGCCGCAGATAGGTGAACAGCATGAACTGGCCCATGAAAAATACGCTGACGGCGACCATCCCCAAAGCGACTTGCAACCGCTTCATCAGCTGCAGGGCGTTGCCGCTACCCACCTGGCGCTCCGCCTTGAAGGACGGCAGGCTGATCAGCAGCCACACGGCCGCAAATGCTGCGACAGGAACAACGCAGAAGAATGCGCCGCGCCAGCCGATCAACGAGCCGAGGAAGCTGCCCGCCGGAGCGGCGATGACCGTGGCCAAAGCGTTGCCGCCATTGACGATGGCCAGCGCACGGGAAACCTGATCAGGTTGCACCAGGCGCATGGCAGTCGCCGCCGACAGTGACCAGAAACCACCGATGGCTATCCCGATCAAGGCACGCCCAAACATAAATGAGGGGTAGCCCGGGGCGAGCGCGACGACCGTTCCGGAGACGATCATCAGTAAGGTCAGGCCCAGCAGCAACGGCTTGCGTTCGACGCGAGCGGCGACCGAGGCAATCAACAAACTGGTGATCAATGCAAAGGCACCGGACACGGAAATCCCCTGCCCGGCCTGGCCTTCGGTGATGTGCAGGTCTGCCGCAATCGGCGTCAGCAGGCTGACGGGCATGAATTCTGAGGCGACCAAGGCGAATGCGGCCAACGACATGGCCAGCACGGCGCTCCAGCCGCGTTTTTCTATAGAAGGAAAGGTCATGGGAACTACCTGTGGTGCGAAAAAAAATCGTGTGGGTGTGATACGCAGGGGCAATCAGTTTGTCGCCCTTCCGGGCACTGCCCCTGTAACGGATAGACACATTCTCCCGGTCAATCCGCCTCTTCCCTAGTGCATTCCTCTTGAATGCTTGCCTGATCCTCTGGGGATGCAGGGTGATGGATAGGAAACGTCTCGCGCGCGGATTAGAGTTCGGTCAACAGGAGTGACCCGACATGATCCCGACCCCTCTGCCCCAGGAA
Source organism: Pseudomonas frederiksbergensis (assembly GCF_017114915.1). Lineage (GTDB taxonomy): Bacteria > Pseudomonadota > Gammaproteobacteria > Pseudomonadales > Pseudomonadaceae > Aquipseudomonas > Aquipseudomonas frederiksbergensis_I. The sequence continues at coordinate 19,649 of NZ_JAAUOE010000045.1, read as the reverse complement.
TCGCCTTTGGCATTGCACATCGACCCGCGCGTGAGCGCATCGGGTGACTTCGCCACGGCCATACCCGGCCTGACGCTGTTTCGTCGCGACCAGCCGGCGCCCCCCGTTGTGTGCATGATCGAACCCAGCCTGATTCTCGTGGGCCGCGGCGAAAAGCGCTTGTGGGTGGGTGGTGAGGGTTACAGCTATGACCCTTCGCGGTTTCTGGTCACCTCACTGGATCTACCCGCCAACTCCGAAGTGATGCTCGCCAGTCCCGAGCAGCCCTGTGTCGGCCTCGTGCTGAAGCTGGATGTCAGCATGCTCGCCGAGGTCAACACCAAGAGCGGCTTGCCGGCCAAGCGGCAGCCATCAACGGGTACGGGCGCCGCGATTGGCAGCCTGTCGTCTGCCCTGGAGGACGCGCTCGATCGACTGCTGGCGTTGCTGGATGAACCAGAAGCGATCCCGGTCCTCGCGCCGCTTATTCTGCGAGAAATCCACTATCGGTTGCTGCATACCGATCAAGGCGCACGGCTGCGGCAAATCACTGCCGTCGACGGTCAGGGTTATCGCATCGCCAAAGCCATTGATTGGCTCAAGGTCAACTACACCGATGCATTGCGCATCGACGATCTGGCCGCGCGCGTGCAAATGAGCACCCCGACCTTTCACCATCATTTCCGCCAGCTCACCGGCATGAGCCCACTGCAGTACCAGAAATGGCTGCGGCTCAACGAAGCCCGGCGGCTGATGCTGGTCGAGCACCTCGACGTATCGCGCGCAGCGTTTGCGGTCGGCTATGAAAGTCCTTCGCAGTTCAGTCGCGAATATGGCCGCCTGTTCGGCACCGCGCCGAGTCGTGACATTGCCCTTTTGCGTGGGCAGCCATTTGAGGCAGAAGCGCTCGGCAGCGTAGCGAACTGAACGGAAAACCAGCTTCACCGGTGATGCGCCTCGCCGCGTGTCACCGCTAATAACAATACACGTCAACCGATGATCAGCGGGTGAATCATGGAACTACGAATCAACCAGAAGACCTATCAGGTCGATGCCGACGCCGATACGCCCTTACTGTGGGTGATCCGCGATGATCTGGGCATGACCGGGACTAAGTACGGCTGCGGATTGGCGCAATGCGGCGCCTGCTCGGTGCTGGTGGACGGCAATGTGGTGCGCTCGTGCGTCACGCCGGTGGCGGGTGTGGTCGGCCGCGAGGTCACCACCATTGAGGCCATCGAAGCCGATGAAGTGGGCAAACGGGTGGTCTCGACCTGGGTGGATCTGCAGGTCGCCCAGTGCGGCTACTGCCAGTCCGGGCAGGTGATGGCTGCCACCGCGCTGCTCAAACAAAACCCCAAGCCGAGTGATGCGCAGATCGAGGCCGCGATGGTCAATCTGTGCCGCTGCGGTACTTACAACGCCATTCATGCCGCCGTGCATGAGCTTGCCGGCAAGGGAGAAGCGTGATGAACGTTCGTATTGACCCTTCACAGCAAGACTCAGCACTAGATCTGCACGAACCGATCAACGTTTCGCGCAGACGTTTTCTGACCGGTACCGCCGTCGGCGCACTGGTCCTCGGCTTCGGTCTGCCGCTCGGTGCGAAACGCGTGCAGGCTGCCGTTGCGGCGACGGCCGAGCGCGGCACACAGGTCCCGGCGTTCCTCGAGATCCGCCCGGACAACCGCGTGCGTCTGCTCTGCCCGTTCATGGAAGGCGGACAAGGGACGTTCACCGCAATGGCGCAGATCGTCGGTGAAGAACTGGATGCCGACCCGGCGACCTTTCTGGTCGAAGCGGCGCCGCCCGGCGAGGCTTACGTGGTCATGGAGAACGGCATGCGCATCACCGGCGGCAGTATGTCGGTGCGCATGAGTTACCCAGTCATGCGCCGCCTCGGTGCCCTCGCCCGCGCCATGCTGCTGCAGGCAGGCGCGCAACAGCTTGGGGTACCGGTGAGCGAGTTGAGCACCGAGCCTGGCAAAGTCGTGCATGCCAAATCCGGGCGCTCGTTGGCCTACGGTGAACTGGCCGAGCGCGCGATGGATCTGCCGGTTCCCGATCCGGCCTCTGTGAAGCTGCGTGATCCGAGCCAGTTCCGCTGGATCGGCAAACCGGTGAAGCGCGTCGATGCCTATGACAAGTCCACGGGCAAGGCGCTGTACAGCATCGATCTGAAGGTCGACGACATGCTGCATGCCGCCGTTCAACATGCCCCGCGCTTGGGGATGACCGTGGGCAACCTGCGCAACGAAGACCAGGTCAAGGCGATGAAAGGCGTGCATTCCGTGCATCGTCTGCCGGGTGCTGTGGCGGTGGTCGCCGAGCGCTGGTGGCACGCCAAACGTGCCGTCGAGGCGATCCAGGTCGACTGGCAAGAGCCAACGGCCGACAGCAAAGTGCGGCCGATGCCCGCCGACTTTTCCAGCGATGCCTGGTTCAAGCGCCTCGCTGAAGATAAAAGCCCCGCCAAAGATGATGAACATGAAGGCGATGTGGCTTCGATTCTCAAGGGGACCAAGACCCGGATCGACGCCACTTACCACAACCAATACCTGAACCACGGGCAGCTGGAGCCGCCTTCAGCACTGGCCCGATTCAATCCGGACGGCTCGCTGGAGGTCTGGCTGCCGAATCAGGCGCCGGACATGTTCCGTGCGGACATCGCCAAGCGCACAGGACTGGATCCGTCGCGCATTACCTTGCATTCGCCGCTGCTGGGCGGTTTCTTCGGCCGGCATTTCCTCTACGATTCGGCCAGTCCCTACCCTCAGGCAATCGCGCTGTCCAAAGCGGTTGGCCGCCCGGTCAAACTGATCTGGAGTCGCGAGGAAGAGTTCCTGCGCGACGTGCTCCGTCCCGTTGCCGCAGTGAATTTCCGTGCCGCACTGGACAACGACGGCTGGCCGCTGGCAATCGAAGCGATCAGTGCCACCGAAGGTCCTACCGAGGCGATCGCTGGCAAACAGGGTGAGAAGCTCGATCCGACGGCGCTCGAAGGGTTGTCCGGCAAATCCTACGCGATCCCCAACAAACGCATCGCGCAGATTTACGTCAAAGGCCCAGCGATGTTGGGTTACTGGCGCTCGGTGGGCAATTCGCTCAACGATTTCTTCTATGAATCGTTCCTCGATGAACTGGCCGACAAGGGCGGCAAGGACCCGTTCGACCTGCGCCTGCATTTGCTGCGCGACAACAAACGGCTGACCACCTTGCTGCAAGCCGTGGGTGAACTGTCGGGCGGCTGGAAACGTGGGCCGTTTACCGCCGAAGACGGCAGCCGACGTGCGCGCGGGGTGGCCATGGCTTCGCCGTTCGGTACGGAGACTGCGGTGATCGCCGAGGTGTCCATCGAGCATGGCCAAGTCAAGGTGCACGACATCTGGCAAGCGATTGATCCGGGCAGCATCGTCAATCCGGCGATTGTCGAGGCTCAGGTCAATGGCGCCGTGGCGTTGGGACTGTCGCAAACGCTGGTGGAGGAATCCGTGTGGGTGGATGGCAAGCCCCGGGCGCGCAACTACGACTTGTATCCGATCCTGCCGCCTGCGCGGATGGCACGGGTACACGTGCGTGTGGTCGAGAGCGGGGAAAAAATGGGTGGCATCGGTGAACCGCCGCTGCCCGCCGTCGCACCCGCTGTCGCTAACGCGGTGGCAAGGCTAACCGGTCAGCGGGTGCGCAGCCTGCCCATGAGCCGACACACCTTCACTTGATCAGCGCCGGAGCGTCCATGAATAACAGCCGATTCGCAAGAACCGCTGGCTGGCTGGCAGTGCCGTGCCTGGTCGCGGCAGGTCTGCTGGCCTGGTATGTCACCCGCGAGCCTGTCTCGCGCCTTGAAAACCTTCAGATCGCCGTGGCCGATATCGACCCGGTGCTGGTCGCCCGTGGCGAATACGTCGCTAGGCTCAGCGATTGTGTGGCGTGCCACAGCGTGCCGGGCGGCGCACCGTTCGCCGGTGGGCTGGAAATGGCCACACCGCTGGGCGCGATCCATGCGACCAATATCACCCCGGACACGGAAACCGGCATCGGCCACTACAGTCTGGCGGACTTCGACCGTGCCGTGCGCCACGGCGTGGCTCCCGACAGTCGCCGTTTATACCCGGCAATGCCCTACCCGTCCTACGCCAAGCTCAGTGATGACGACGTACGAGCGCTGTATGCGTTCTTCATGAAAGGCGTGGCACCGGTCAAACAGGCGAACATCCCAAGTGCGATTCCGTTTCCGCTGAACCTGCGCTGGCCGATTGCACTTTGGAACGGCGTGTTTGTCGACTCCGAGCCTTATGTGACCAAACCGTCGCAGGATGAACTGTGGAACCGTGGCGCTTACCTCGTTCAAGGCGCCGGACACTGTGGCAGTTGCCATACGCCGCGCAGCTTAGCGTTCAACGAGAAGGCACTGGATGAATCCGGTACGCCGTTCCTAGCCGGCGCCTTGCTCGATGGCTGGTATGCACCGAGCCTGCGCGATGACCACAACACCGGCCTGGGCCGTTGGAGCGAGCCGGAGATCGTGCAGTTCCTCAAGAACGGACGCAACAAACATGCGGTGGTCTACGGCTCGATGACCGAGGCGTTCAACAACTCCACGCAGTTCATGAGCGATGACGATCTGACGGCCATTGCCCACTACCTGAAGTCGCTACCCGGGGATCGCGAACGAGATGGCGCGCCGTGGCAGTATCTAGCGGTTTCGGCAGCGGAACGTCTGGACTCGCCGGGTGCTCATACCTACGTGACGCACTGTGCTTCGTGCCACGGTCTGGACGGCAAGGGTCAATCGGAATGGATGCCGCCGCTGGCGGGCGCCACCTCGGCATTGGCCAAGGAAAGCGCCTCGGCGATCAACATCACCCTGAATGGTTCGCAGCGTGTGGTGGCGGCCGGTGTGCCGGATGCCTATCGCATGCCGGCCTTCCGTGAGCAGTTGTCGGATCAGCAGATCGCCGGAGTGCTGACCTTCATGCGCAGCACCTGGGGCAATCAGGGCACTGCTGTTGATGCGCAGACGGTGGGCAAACTGCGTGAACACACTGATCCGCCCAGCAGCAGCCCGATTATCCTGCACATGCGCTAGAGGAGAGTCTGATGGAAAGCATCGACGTGCTGGTCTTGCGCACGGCGCGGGACTGGCTCGCCGCTGGCGAACGTGTGTTGCTCGCCACGGTGGCGCGCACCTGGGGTTCGTCACCGCGTCCGACGGGGTCGATGATGGCCTTGCGTGACGATGGTCGCGTGGTGGGCAGCGTGTCCGGCGGCTGCATTGAGGATGATCTGATCCATCGCTATACCACGGCCCATGGCGGTAGCGCTTTTAGCGACAGCGCACCGGCGGTGGTGCGCTATGGCGTCAGCGCCGATGAGGCGCATCGCTTCGGCTTGCCCTGCGGTGGCACGCTTGAACTGATCCTTGAGTTCAACCTGGCGTGGCAGTCACTCGACTCGTTGCTGGTGCAACTGGACGCCGGGCAACTGGTTCGGCGTCGCCTGGCGTTGGAGTCCGGTGAGATCATGCTCGAACCGACCGCGACTCCGGAACAATTCAGCTTCGATGGCGCGCAGATGCTCAATACCTTGGGGCCTGGCTATCGGATGCTGATGATCGGTGCCGGCGCGCTGGCCGAGTATTTGGCCACCATGGCGTTGTTCAACGGTTTCAAGGTGGCGGTGTGCGATCCGCGTCCCGAGTACATCGAGACCTGGGCGATAGATGGTGTGGAGCGCATCGTCGGCATGCCGGACGACGTGGTCCGCGACTTCGGGGTCGATCTGCGCACCTGCATCGTCGCCTTGAGCCATGACCCCAAACTCGACGATCTAGCCCTGCTCGAAGCGCTCCACGGCCCGGCGTTTTACATCGGCGCCATCGGCTCGCGGCGCAACAGCCAGCTGCGCCGCGAACGCCTGATCGAGCATTTTGGTGAGACCGAGGCGTCGCTTGAGCGCCTGCACGGGCCGATCGGCCTCTACATTGGCAGCAAGACGCCTGCAGAAATCGCCGTTAGCGTGATGGCCGAGATTCTTGCGGCCAAGAATGGTGCAAGCTTGCCGAGTGGGCTCAGCGTCGCCGAAGCAAAACATTCCATTGAGTCTGTGGCCTCCTCATCGTAGAGGGATGCTTGGTTACCGATGCCCAGTGCATATTTCTCAGCACTCCTGCAGCGCAAACCCATAGTCGTCACTGGAGACTTGAGCCGCTTCGTTGAGTCGCTGGCGTAGCGCAGCGGTTAGCTGCCGCTCCACCTCCCACGGATCCGACAAGGCAGCGAGCTGCGGTGCTAACTGCGGCGATAAGCTCATCAGCGATTGATTGAGCGCACGAGCCGTTTCATAGGCAGCCTTTTGCACGAAGCTGATTTCCACCAGTTCTCCCTGCGCCTTGCGAAACTCCATCTCGGCCATCCGCGCCAGGTAATGCTCGCGATGCGCTCGTGCTTTCTGAAAGTCTGGAGTCTGCCCATGAGCAGGATCAGCGGGCGGCGGCGCAGCCATGTTAGTCGGCTCGGATTGGGCTGAGACGTGGCTGTACACATCACGCTGAAGCCGCTCCTGTTGGTGACGAGCAGCAACAGCAGCTTTGCTCGGGTCGGCGGTGTCGCGGATTAACGCTTCGGTGGCCAGCACGTCGACTTGCTTGCCATTAGGAGACAGGACGAGTCGGCCGTTTTCCTTAAGCCAGGTGATGTAGCTCGGTGACCGTCCAATGTGCGCGGCGAAGGCGCTTTTGGACAGGTACGTGGTTGTGCTCATAAGCCCTCCTTTTCAGCGGCTTTTCGATGAATCCTTTCAAGATTTCAGTGGATTGAAATTTCAGTAACCCGGCGGGCCTCCCACTAACACGATCCCGCGGGTTTCCGACCCCGTGTCCTTTGGAAGTCCTCAGGGTCCCCGGCGCCTTTTCGGTGGCCTGGGCTGCAGATCCGCCTCGTTCGACTAGTAACTGTGGACGATCCGTCAGAGGGTGAGAAGTCATGGAAATGATTGCCGTGCGTTCCAGTGCGATGACCGCCGTTGGCTACGATCCTGCAACGAGACGAATGAGGATCCGCTTTGAACAAGGCCACTCCTACGACTTCTGCGGTGTTCCTTCAGCTGTGCACCAGGGCTTGATGATGGCGACATCCAAGGGCTCTTACTACAACCGGCACATACGCGATCGTTTTCAGTGCTGAGACGCGTCTTAATGGACATGCCTTGGTGCGATCACCTTCAGCTTTAACACCCCGAGCCACCCTTCCTACACAGAGGATGTGCAATGAGCTACACCGCAGAAGCTTTCAACGTGATGATTGCCTCACCAGGCGATGTAGCCTCCGAGCGCGCGATTGTGCGAGACGTCATTTATGAGTGGAACGCAGTTCATTCCAATACACGAAAGATCGTTTTGCTTCCCATTGGCTGGGAGTCTCACTCCTCTCCCGAAATGGGGAACTCCCCTCAAGCCATCATCAATGAGCAAATCCTAGAGAAATGCGACCTGCTGATAGGCGTGTTTTGGACGAGGATTGGTACGCCAACCGAAGACTATGCGAGTGGCACCGTCGAAGAGCTCGAAAAACACATCCAATCAGGCAAGCCAGCAATGCTGTATTTCTCATCTCAGCCAGTAGTGTTCGACTCCGTAGAGCTCGACCAAGCCGCAGCAGTTAAGAAATTCAGAACCGATTGCCAAAGTCGAGGGCTCTATCAGAGCTACGACAGTCTCGCGGATTTTCGAACAAAGCTTTATCGGCACCTACAGCTTAAGGTCAACGAGCATCCAATCTTCAACAAACTGGAAAGCCATAGCTCAAGTGAAATTTCTGAATCTCAAACGCAGATCCCGAAGCTGTCTGGTGAAGCTCAAATTTTGCTGAAGGAAGCCAGCCTGGATGCTCATGGGACGATCATTCATGTCGAATACATGGAAGGCACAGACGTACAAACAAACGGTAAGAATCTCGTCGCCGAAAAGAGAGACCGTCGAGAAGTAGCAAAATGGGAACAAGCGATTCTCGAGCTCACGAACGAAGGGCTTATCATCGGTCAGGGCTACAAAGGCGAGATCTATCAGGTCACAAATCTTGGTTACCAGATCGCAGATATGATTTCCCTTTAGCCAATCTCTTAGGAAAGACGGACATCCCTGCAAAGGCTTCAGCTAGAGAGAATCCGCGAGTTCGATAACCCGTGTAGGGGGCGGCCCTCGGGGAGGACCCGTAAAAATCGGCGCCCCGCCCGGCCCGCCTTGCTCATGCCTTCGGCTCGGCCTCGCTCAGGTCCAGGCGCTTGGCCATCCAGCGTTCGTACAAGCCAATGGCGACATCCGCGCCGGCCATTGCCGTCAGGCAACCCAGCGCGCCCGCTGTCCAGATCGACAGGCCCGCGCCGAACAGCAACATCATCGCTGACACGCCGCAGACGATGCAGGCACCGGACCGAAGTGCGAGGCGGCGCAGTAGTGCCCAGCCTCGTGCCCCGTCCTTGTCAGCGCGCCACATCTCGCCGGACACGCCGCCGACCAGGGACAGGGCAATCACCAACCAGATCGGCATCTCTGCCAGTGCCTGTTGCTCGTTCGTCATGGCCCTGCCCCTTAAACAAAAAGACCCGGCGCATTGGCCGGGTCAGGTGGTGGGTTGCCTGCCGCGCTTTGCGGTCGCACCCATCGAAGATGGCCCCTTTTTACAGGTCGATTCTGGTGGCAGCAAGACCGTTTTAATGCCATCCGGTGAATGTGTGGGTTACGCCCGGTGAACGGCTGGCGAATGGCGGTGAATATCTATCCCGGCTAGCTTTTGCTTTAGTGGCGTCCCATGCGTCCCACCTTCTCAAAACAAGGTGGGACGTCTGAAAGCCCCGCAGATTGGGGCTTTGCCCCACCGTCCTACTTTTATCTCTCTTTTCTCGTGTAAAGAGAGAAATTTAAAAAGCACGCGTGCGCGTAAACGCGCGTACCTGTACCCGCTACGCACACACGGGCGGGAGACATGAAAAAGGTGGGACGGTGGGACAGCCCAACAAGGACGCGGCCTGCGCCCGTCCCACCACTGCAAAAAGCGGTGGGACGGAGGCAGGCCGGTGGGACGGCGTGAGCCAGAGTAATGCCCACGATCAAGCCGCTTCCCCCAAGAGGAAGTGCTCGACCACGATGTGGGCGTCATGCAGGAGCTGATAGTAGATGTTGCGGGTGCAGCCACTTCGCGCCAGACGCGCAGCTAAAGGCGCATCGGGCTGGAAGTAATGCACCTGCACCACCGCCATCAGTTCAGGATCGAGGCGTTTCTTGACGATGCGCTCGATGTCCAGCGAGGCTTCCAGCGGCACCCTGCTCCCGCGCCTGCCGCGCACCAGCTGACCACCGCTTTCCATCATCATCGCAACCATGTTGCCGCCCGAGTAACCGGCGGCTACCTCGTCGCTGTGCAGCTCCTGCGCCCATTGTTTGAGGGCCATATCGATCGCCTTAATCATCGAAGCACGGCTCCTCGAACTCGTCCCTTTGCAGTGCAGGCGCCCTGCCCCAATGCTCCGGTTTCTTGTAGGCCCAAGGCCGCTGACCGCTCTTACTCAAGGCGCCCAACCGGAACCGTCGCCAGCCCAGCCGGTGCATGATCGCGCCGACGCGCATCTGCTCGGGTTTACCCCAGTGCCCGGGATCGAGTTTGAGTGCCTGACTCATCACCTCACTGCCGGTGGCGGTCTCACCGATCTGCGACTCCTCCAGCCAAGTCAGGATCGGCCCTTCCCATTCATCCACGACAAAACGCTGGTCCTGGGCTTCGGCGAACATCGGCGCTTCGTCCGGCGTTACCCACCAGAGGTCACCCGCCTCGTAACAAAACACCGCCTCGGCCCAGAGCTGATCACGGATCTCGCGCAGCAACGCCACGTCGACCTTGGTACAGGCCACCGGCCAATAGCGGCGGTTGCCGGTGGCGTCCTTGAGGTATTCGTCCTGGTTGGTGGTACCGACGAACACACACTGGCGTGGCACGTCCATGGTTCTGCGGCCGTAGCTCTCGCGGTAGGTGTCGGTCGAGGCGGAGAAGAATTGCTTGGCCTTGGTGCTCTCGGCCTTGTTGAAGCTGTCCAGCTCGCCCAGCTCGACGATCCACTTGCCACGAATCGCCTGAAAGCCATCCTTGTCGCCGAGGGCAAACGGCGTGTCCATGAACCACTCACCGCCGAGCACGCTCATCGCGGTCGACTTACCGGCGCCCTGCGCGCCTTCGAGGATCATCACCGAGTCGGCCTTGCAGCCGGGTTTCATCACCCGCGCCACGGCTGAGATCATCCAGCGCTTGCCGACCTTGGCGGTGTAGTCGCAAGCCGGCACACCCATCACGTCGGTGAGCCAGGCTTCGAGGCGTGGCACGCGGTCCCACTCCAGTTTTTTCAGGTACTCGCGCACCGGGTGAAACGCGTGGTCATGCGCCACCACGCTCACGGCCTCGATCACATGCGAGGACTTCACGCGCAGGTTGTACTGCTGCGCGAGCCACTTCATCACCCGCACGTCATCGATGTCGGCCCACTCACCGGTGCCGCCGCCGTAGGGCGCCGCACGCAGCTTGACGATCTTCGAACTGAAGGCGCTGTAGCTGATCACCCCCGCCCAGCGTTCATCGTGAGCCAGGATCAGTTCGACGTTCTGCATGTGCGCAATCAGGGCGCCGCTCTCGCTGCGGGCGAGCTGATCTTTCCAGCCACCGGCAGCCGGCGGGCGCACCACGGCCAGCACTTGACGACGCACCGCGTCGAGACCTTCGGCGACGTGCAGGTCGTTGAAGTCGGTCCACTTCTCGTGACGCTCGACCGAGAAGATCGGCGCGACCACCTGGGCACCGACGATCAGGGCAGCGTTGTTGGCCTTCTCCTCGCCCGGGTTCCAGGCATCGCCGTTGGGTTTGGTGGTCTTCCAGTCGTCATCGCGGCAGATGATCAGCGGGCAGCCGGCAAAGCGTTCGCGCATGGCCTTGCACACAGCGAGCAGGTTGCCGGCATCGAAGGCCACGGCCACGGCAAGCGACGTCGCCATGTGCAGGCTGGCGCCGGTGGCGTAACCCTCGCAGACCAGCACCGGTTCGCCCGGTTCCGGGTGCGGACCAAGCAGGTGAAAGGTGCCCTCCTTCGCCATGCCGTAAGGCCAATAGGATTTGTCGCGGCCGGTGTCTTCCTGCTTGTTTGGAAAGATCACCTGCAGGCCCATGATCTGATCGCGAGCGTTGTTCATCGGGACCAGCACGGCGCCGGTGCGCGGCGCGTAACGCACCTTGATGCCGACGATCTGTTTGCGGTCCAGGTAGTCGCTGCGTCCGGTGGTCGGCATGCGCTCGAACAAACCCTGCGCCCTCTTCGCGGCCCGCCGCGCAGCGTTGTTCGCGATTTCCGCGGCGCGGCGCTTGGCTTCTTCCTGACGGGCGCGCATCACTTCACGCTCTTCCGGCGACATGCGTCCGGCCTTGACCTTGATCTTCTGCGTCTCACCCGAACGCCAATCACCGAAAGCGCCGAAGATTAGGGTGTCGCCCTTCTCCGTGCGCTGCTCGTGGACCACGTACCAGCCGTTCTTTTCCTTGCCCTTGTCCTGCGATGTCTTGCAGCGGGTCAGCTTGCCGAACACCAGCGGCTGCGCCGGCTCCAGACCGTAATCGGCGAATTGCCCCAATACCTCATCGAGCATGCTAAATCCCCCGCTCAGAGAGGGACTGGCAACTGATGCACTGCGAGCAGCCCGGTGACGCCAGACGCCGTGCTTCCGGAATCGGATCGTCACAGGCTTCGCAGAACAGCAAAGAATGAGCAGCGCTTTCGGCCTTGGCAGCGTTGCGCGCGGCCATGGCCTGATCGATGCGTTCCTGCACCAGATCGTTGGCGAAATCAGCGATGTCAGCCACGGTCAGCACCTCGCGTCGTCTGGTTGACGTAGGTGGCGCGGTTGAACAACCCCAGCAGCCCTTGAATGCCCCGGAACACCTGCAGGCGAATCGCCGCCAGTTCCTGATCAGTCACCACACCGTCGCCGATGCTCTTGGCCCAGGTCTCGGCCAGATCTGCGACCTGGCGGAAGTATTCGGCGATACCCGTCGTGAGGGTCTCGGGCATGTCGTGGGTGTAGGTGTCGGCCAGCTCCTGCCAGACCGTGTCGCCGACCAGCGCATGCACCGCATCGAGAATGCGGCGGTCCTTGGTCAATTCGAGGATCTCACCAAACTCCTGGATGTTGATGGAGTGGCTCGGGTGAGTCGGCGACAGTTTGTGCTGCAAGGTGGTCGGGTTGCGACCAGTGGTAGCGGCGATGGCAGCAGCACCGCCCGGGTAATCGCGAGCGGAGTGGTACAGCGCTAAATCGAGCGGCAGGATTTCCCGCTGCGCCCGTTCCAAAGAACTAAGAGCAATACGGCTCATGGCATTAATCCTAAAAGTTGCCAGTGCCGCGCGACAGAAGTTGGTGATACATTTGCCGCGTGGTCTGGAGAGGCCCAAACGCCGGCTAGGTTCGTAAGACCAACACCGGCACCGTGCCGAGGCGAACAATCCGTTGTTCACCCCTGGCGCAACAGCTGCCAGCTCTGTGGTAAGAACGGCAGCAACACCAAGGCTTCCGAGCCTTGGACACGCGATGAAGGTCGGCGGCATGTGCTGTGCTCGCTTTCCGACATCGCGACCCGACAGCATTGTGGTGATGCTATCGGGAGAAACTGGGCGACCCTTGGGTCGCCTTTTTTCTATGCAGCTTGTATTTCGGCATCGGGTTCGGCTGGAAATATCTCTGGTAAATCCGGCCTAAGCTGGTGAGGTAGCAGCACCCCAGAAAGTGCTTTCGACAGAGGTCGAACCTGTGCAACCGGAATACCTCGTCGACGCCAATTAAAGAATCTCTGAGGGCTGATTTTGCACTCTCGCGAAAGCTGGGAAGGGCTTTTGCCAGAGGCCTCAGCAACCTGCAGTACCAAATCGAATATCTGAGCAGGTGTACTCATGACGTTACTCATACCAAACAAAATGAACGACAAGACCAAACAGTACGTTTGTTATCATCTGAATGCAAGCGCTGTAACATTCTGCTTATGAGCAAACAAACGCAAAACCTCAAAGGCCAACGCTTCCGTGAAGCACTCGAAGACTCCGGATTGACGGGTGCTCAGCTCGCTCGAATTCTCGATCTCGAGAACGACCAGAACGTCACAAACTGGAAAGCTAGGGGTGTCCCTGCGTATATGGTGGGCGAAGTTGCGCTGACACTGATCGTGGAGCGCGAATGGCTGGAAGGGAAAGATGCACCAATGCGAACCCAGAGCACTGAGCGAAACCCAATGCGCCCGGCTGCTAATGATTCGCCGCTTTACGTGTTGGAGCCAATGGCCCCTTGGGATTCAGAAACACCAATAGACAACGACGAGGTGGAGCTAAGGTTGTACAAGGAAGTGGAGTTATCCTCGGGCCCTGGAAAGGTTGCACGCACTGAGGTTCAGGAAATCGCTGGGCCGAAGCTTCGATTTTCACGAGCTACGATGAGGACCTGCGGAGTAGATCCTTCAAATGCTGTTTTTGCCACCAATAGCGGTAACAGTAACCACCCATTGATTCTTTCGGGAGCGACAGTCGGCATCGATACGGGAATGACACGAATCGTTGACGGCGAAATGTACGCGATCGATCACGACGGGCACTTTCGAATTAAGTTTCTTCAACGTACTGCCAACGGCATCAAGATGAGGAGCTTCAATTCAATGGAATACGCTGACGAGGACTACGACTTCGACCAGATCATGGCTCAACGCGTGGTAATTCTTGGCCGCATATTTTGGTGGTCGTCGATACGCCCATTGAAGGGCCCCTCCCTGATCTAACACCAAACAAAATGTGTTGACCAAAAACCAAACAGATTGTTTACTTGCCTCACTCTCCAACCACAGTGAGGCATCACCATGCGCGCCACCGCATCCCTACATGTCCATCCGGCATGCGTCAGCAATCGCAAACTGATCGAACAGCTGCAGCTCGCCACGGGCTGCCTGGTCGTGATCCATAACAGCAAGCCCAAGCTTGTTGCCAAGTCCTGCCAGCCCTCTCGTATCGATCCGAACGGTGGAGGGCACGCTGCATGATCAAGTACAAGATCGACAACCGCACCCTGCAGTTGCTCAACGCCCAGGTCAACCTGACCGAAACCTTCAACCACGTCCTGCGAACAGCGCCCAAGCGTGAGTGCCTGGCGTTTCGTCTGAAGGCTGAACGCGGGACGGTGGAGAGCACTTTCGTCGTCGAGCTGGGCAACGAACGCCACACGCTGACCCTGCAGAACGACAAGAAGATGCACCTCAAACTGGCCGACTTCATCGAAGAGATTGCCAACGGTCCGCTCGACCCGAGCAGCACCAGCGATGTGGTGCACCGACCTCATGCAGATCGTCAATACGGTCGCTTTGAAGTCCAGGCCAAGCAGCGCGTGTTCGAACTGGTGCAAACCGGCGGCGTACTGAGCCTTGACATGGGCTTCGACCTTCCCCTGCACGTGGCGCTGCATCGCACCCACACACGTTCAGGTGTCACCGCCATCCTGAGCATAGGCAACAAAAGCCCAAACACGCGATGCTTCACCGTGTACGGCTCCAATGCCGAGATCTACGGCAAGGTCACCGAGTCCATCAACCATCTCGCGACAGCGGCAACCCCTTCCGCTCACGCTGCTTGAGGGAGGCACCATGGAACGCACCCTCGCTCAAGCCGCGACTCAGCTCGGCCTGACCCGGACCCAGCTGATTGCTCTCATGCAGGAAAATGATCTGCTCAACGATCATCGATTGCCGGCCTACCCCGCCCGTGACCGCGAGTACCTGCGGATCAAGGACGGCCAGTGGTTTCATGAGAAATACGGCCTGCAGTACACCCAGTCGACCAAGGTCAGACAAGCCGGCATCCGCTGGCTGGCCGACCAGTTGGACATCGATCTTCCTGCCATCCCGGCAGATCGCCGTGACGTGGCCTAGAGAGTACGCCCGCCAGATCATCGCCATGCGGACACGTGAGGAGCGCAACGCCGCGCTTCTCGAGGTGCCCGAACATCTGCGCGAGCTGACCAGACGCCACTGCCTGAATGCCTGGAACCACCCGGCACGAAAACAACGCAAGGAGGCTCAACAAGGCCATGAGTAACACAGCACAGAATCCGCTTCGCCTGCATCCGGCACCCGAATCGGCCACCGTCGAACTGCTCTATCGCATCTTCGGTGATGTCCTGATCCCGCTGGAGAAAGTACGCGAACAGTACTTTCGTAACCTCAACGAGCAGTCGTTCGTGACGGAGATTAACAGCGGCCGCATCCAGCTTCCCATCACCACGCTGGACACCAGCCGCAAGGCCCTCAAATACGCCCACATCCGGCACGTCGCCTCGCTGATCGACATCCGCGCCTACAAAGCTGACGAGAGCATGCAACGCCAACAGGGCGAACCCATACACGTAGAAGCGAATTTAGAAAGGGATAAACATGGAAATTCATAGCGAAACTCTTGCCGAGGACGAGCTGGTCGCAATCACCGGATATCAACGACCTTCATTACAGCTGGACTGGCTCAATCGAAATGGCTGGAAATACGTACTTACTGGTGCAAGACGACCCGTTGTTGGCCGCGTGTACGCCCGAATGAAACTGTCCGGTGTGAAGCCTTCATCTGACAATATTGCGGCTGAAGCCTGGTCGCTAGATCTCTCACGCGTGGGGTGAAAATGCGACCAAGAAAGGCTGCAAATCGGGATCTGCCACCTCGAATGATCAGGCGGGTTAGGTCAATGAAAAACGGCTCACAGTGGGTCGGGTACTACTACGACGGGAGAGATGACCAGGGGAAGAGGAAGGAAATTCCGTTGGGTAGCGACTTTGATGTCGCCAAGGCGGAATGGGCGAAACTCGATTGCAAGCCAATTCCGCAAAAGAACACCCTTCTGGGAAAAGTTTTCGACCGATACGAAGCCGAGATCATTCCGGCGAAAAAGCCTAGAACCCAAAAGGACAACTTGCTTTCGCTGACGCAACTCAGGAAAGCATTCAGTGAAGCGCCGATCAATGCGGTGACACCACAGGTGATAGCCCAGTACCGCGACAAACGGACCGGAAAGGTGCGGGCAAATCGCGAGATCTCACTGCTCTCGCATATCTATAACATCGCCAGGGAATGGGGTATCACTGACAAGGAAAACCCAGCCTCCGGTGTGCGCAAGAACAAAGAGACACCACGTGACTTTTACGCCGATGCCACGATCTGGAATGCCGTCTACGGTGTTGCCGTGCCAGAACTCAAAGACGCCATGGACCTGGCCTATCTTACTGGCCAACGCCCTGCTGATGTTCTATCCATGCGCGCTACGGATGTCACCGACAGCTTTCTGCAGGTTGCCCAGGGCAAGACCTCGAAAAAGCTTCGCATCCGGCTCGATGCCGGCGAGATCATTAACGGTTTGGGTGAGCTAATAGAAAAGCTGCTCACACAGCGGAAGGTGCGCGCAGTGCGAAACCCGTACTTGATCATTACAGAGGACGGTCGCCGCGTTACCGCACCAATGCTTCGCCTACGGTTCGACGATGCGCGCAATGTTGCTATCGCGAAAGCTCTAGAGGACGAAGATGCGCAACTCGCTTCAAGCATCCGACAGTTCCAGTTCAGGGATATCCGGCCGAAGGCAGCCAGTGAGATTGACGATCTTGGTCATGCCAGCCGACTGCTTGGGCATACTGATAAGCGCATAACAGAAACAGTTTATCGACGCGTCGGCGAGATCGTGAAACCCACACGATGAACCTAACATAATCGGTAAATTCGTTCACGAGCGCTCTTAACCGCTCACCTAAAACTGAGAGCTGCCCTACGCGACGTGCAGCTCTCGGCCAAAAGCGGACGCTTGGAGCGCCCGACGATTGGGGATTAGTCGTGTTTTACCAGGTTAAGTGCCGGTAATGGCCCTCCAGGGAACTGCGCCAGTCGCCCTTCGCTTAGGCCTCCCAGATCGATGCCAGCGAAGCCCAGTTGCTCAATTAACGCCCCCACATTGACCTTAGCCTCGACATCCTCACCGGAATAGAACAGAACGCGCCGACCACCTTCGGCCTGCGGATCGCCGCTCAGCAGCGTCGGTGCAAGGTGGTTAAAGGCTTTGACCAAGCGCGCTCCAGGTAGCATCCGTGCAACCACTTCGCTCGAACTCTGGCCGCCCAGATCGAAGGGCCGGAAGGTTGGCGCCTCGATGGGATTGTTGGTGTCGACCACGATGCGCCCATTCCAAGGAGGCAGGTTTTCTAGCGCGGCGGGAATTTTCGACCAGTTCACCGCGAGAAAGACGATGTCTGCCTGGGCGGCTTGCTCCCGGCTTACCGGTATGACCATCGGCCCCAGTTCGTCGGCCAGACTCCGCATGCTCTCCGGCCCACGGCTGTTGGCGATTGCGACCTCGATACCTGCCTTGCTCAGGGCGCGTGCGATGGCACTGCCTATGGCACCAGCGCCGATGACTCCAATCTTCATGTCCGTCTCTCCTCAGGCCGTGAAACCACCATCTACCAGCAGCTCGGCGCCGCTGACGAAGGCCGCCTCTGGGCTGGCCAGCCAGGCAACGGCAGCGGCGATGTCGCGGCCCTCGCCGTAGCGGCCAACGGCAATATTCGGGCGAACGAAATCGGCCACAGGGCCGTCCGCCGGGTTCATGTCGCTGTCAGTTGGGCCGGGGTGCACGGTGTTGACCGTGATGCCGCGTGGGCCGAGGTCGCGCACCAGCCCGCGACTGAAGCCGGCCAAGGCGCCCTTAGTTAGGGTGTAGGCTGAGGCGGTGGCAAAGGCAGCGTACTGCACCATGGAACTGCCGATATGGATGATGCGCCCGCCGCGCCCCATGTGTTTGAGCGCCTCCTGAGTGGCGACAAACACTCCGGTCACATTCACCGCGAGAATGCGCTGGAAGTCCTCGAAGGCGATCTCCTCTGGGGCGCCGAGTACGCTGATGCCAGCGTTGTTAACCAGAATATCCAGCCGACCGAAAGTGCTGGCGACCTGCTGTACCGCATCGCGCACTGCCTGCGGGTCGCCGGCATCGGCGGCAATCGCCACCGCCGTGCCGCCGGCGGCTACTATCTCGCTGACTAGCGTTTTGGCCTTGTCCGGCGATGCGTTGTATGTGATGGCGACACTGGCTCCGTCTGCGGCCAGGCGTTTTGCGATGGCGGCGCCGATGCTGCGCGATCCGCCGGTAATCAGGGCGACCTGGCCGTTCAGGGGAAGGTTGACGTTGTTCATGATGCAGACCTCGTGTGGGTGGTAGGTGTGCTCATGAAACGCCTTTCGCTTTCCACGCAGTAGCAGGTAATGACTAGAATTACCTTCAACTAATGATTGAAGGTTAGGCTATGGAAACCTTGGCAAATTTGGAATCCTTCGTACGCAGCGCCGAGTGCGGAAGCTTCTCCGCAGCCGCACGTCGTCTGGGCCTGACGCCGGCGGCCATCAGTCGCAATGTTGCTCAGCTGGAAACCAATCTCGGCGTACGCCTGTTCCAACGCAGCACCCGGCGTCTGACCCTGACCGAAGCCGGCGAGCGCTTTCTCGTGAATGTCGGCGGCGGGCTGGAAAGCATCCAGGCGGCGATTGCCGATCTCACCAGTAGCGCCGGTGCCCCGGCTGGGCTGCTGCGCCTGTCGGCGGCTCCGGCCTTTGGGCGCGACTATCTGCTACCGCTGATGCCTGAGTTTCTAGCCCGCTACCCGGCAGTCACGCCGGAATGGCATTTCGACAACCGCCAAGTAGAGCTGATCACCGATGGTTTTGATGCAGCAATTGGCGGCGGCATCGAATTGACGCCCGGCGTGGTGGCGCGCGAACTGGCGCCAGCGCATCTGATACTGGTGGCGTCACCGGATTATTTGGCCGGGCGGCCAGCACCACGTCGGCCAGAGCAGCTAGCCAAGCTCGAACACTTGGGAATGCGGTCTGCTCAGAGCGGTAAGGTACGCAGCTGGATGCTGCAGAGCCCCAAGGGCGAGCGAGCGCCGCTGGAGTTACGCCCGAGGATGCTAGTAAACGATCCTCAAGCCCTATGTCAGAGCGCGTTACTCGGGCTGGGCGTGGCCCTGCTTGCCGTACCTGATGTGCTGGCGCATCTGCAAAGCGGTGCGCTGCGACGTGTCTTACCGGACTGGTATGTCGATGCCGGCCCTATCTCGCTCTACTTTGCCAGTCAGAAGCTGTTACCGGCCAAGACACGGTCGTTCATTGATCACCTGGTCGAGCATTCTCGCGATCAGCAATGGGGTAAGCGCTTCGATGCGAGAAATGGGGCTGTGAGCTAATGTCCGCTCCTGGCCGTTTCCTGCCTTTCACGACTGACCAGGTTGGCTGCAAAAATCCCACTTCAGATGAAAGTCGCTTTCCATCAAGCGCAGTCTCTCGATTGCAGCTATGAAATGTAGGGCGATCATGAGCCCACTCAGAACTCCAAATAACCGGCCAAATTCGTTTCCGCAAGTAAGCTGCCACCCCTTGATTTCAGAGGCCTCCAGAGCGTTAATGAATACTGCTTAGCGGAAACGACTACAACTTAAGGTATTGAAATATAAGGATTAATCTTTGGACTTGAAAACCGTCGACTGTAACAGGTCCATGAGTTCGAATCCCATCGCCTCCGCCAT
>NZ_JAAUOE010000044.1 GCF_017114915.1 Pseudomonas frederiksbergensis | reverse complement strand
GATCGTTCCCACGCTCCGCGTGGGAACGATCATCAACGGAAGGGCCAATAATTATCGGCTTCACCCGTAGGCACTTTCCTACTGTTACCCATCACCCTTCAAGTTACTGAATGTGTAACCGCCCGCCCGACAACGAGGCATTGGGAAACGCAAAGCCCCATTTCAGGGCCGTTGAACCCGGCCAAAAAAATAAGGCACCACGCTGCGCTTGCCGGATTAGAAGGGTTTGCCAATAATAGGCCCGCAATTTGCAACAGAGTTCGGTTCACTGTCTTTTGCTCTTGCATGAAAATGCAAGGCTGTCAACGTGCCCGGGCGGCATTCTCGGCGCATCTGTAATTTGTTGTCGCATTGAAGAAATATCGGCTTCGGGCCTGTCGTTAGAATGCCGATCACTCGCTCGTCGTTGTCTGCGTTGAAAGTCATCGCAGTCTTCCTAGGACGCAGCACCGCTTTGTGGTTTAACCATTCGCATATTGGGCTGTCGCTCACTCTGCCGTTTTTGCCCTTTACCGATGGAGTCCCAAGATGAAGAAACTCGTGCTGCTTGGCGCCCTGGCACTGTCCGTGCTGTCCCTGCCGACATTCGCCGATGAAAAACCTCTGAAAATCGGTATTGAAGCGGCTTACCCTCCGTTCGCCTCCAAAGCACCGGACGGCAGCATCGTGNGCTTACCCTCCGTTCGCCTCCAAAGCACCGGACGGCAGCATCGTGGGTTTCGACTACGACATCGGCAACGCCCTGTGCGAAGAGATGAAGGTCAAGTGCCAGTGGGTCGAGCAAGAGTTCGACGGCCTGATCCCGGCACTCAAGGTGCGCAAGATCGACGCGATCCTGTCGTCCATGTCGATCACTGAAGACCGCAAGAAGTCCGTGGACTTCACCAACAAGTACTACAACACCCCGGCTCGCCTGGTCATGAAGGCCGGCACTCAGGTCAGCGAAAGCCTGGCTGAGCTGAAGGGCAAGAACATCGGCGTGCAACGTGGTTCGATCCACGAGCGTTTCGCCCGCGAAGTCCTGGCCCCGCTGGGTGCCGAGATCAAGCCTTACGGTTCGCAGAACGAAATTTACCTCGACGTGGCCGCCGGCCGCCTCGACGGCACCGTGGCAGACGCTACGCTGCTGGATGACGGCTTCCTGAAAACCGACGCCGGCAAGGGCTTCGCTTTCGTTGGCCCGGCCTTCACCGACGTCAAATACTTCGGCGACGGCGTGGGTATCGCGGTTCGCAAGGGTGACGCGTTGAAAGACAAGATCAACACCGCGATCGCGGCCATTCGCGAGAACGGCAAGTACAAGCAAATCCAGGACAAGTACTTCGCCTTCGATATCTACGGCAAGTAACCGTCCCCGCAACAAGTCCGAAATGGCGCAAGCAACAGGATCTCTGAGGTTTGCGCCATTTTTTCATCCCAACTTCCGAGGACCTGAATCATGTTGAAAGGCTACGGGGCTGTCATCCTCGATGGCGCATGGCTGACGCTTCAGCTCGCCTTGTCGTCCATGGCCCTGGCCATCGTCCTGGGGCTGATCGGCGTTGCGCTGCGTCTGTCGCCGGTGCGCTGGCTGGCCTGGCTGGGCGATCTGTATGCCACGGTGATCCGCGGTATTCCCGACCTGGTGCTGATCCTGCTGATTTTCTACGGCGGCCAGGACATGCTCAACCGCGTCGCGCCCATGCTCGGCTATGACGACTACATCGACCTGAACCCGCTGGCCGCCGGTATCGGCACCCTGGGCTTCATCTTCGGTGCGTACCTGTCGGAAACCTTCCGTGGCGCGTTCATGGCAATCCCGAAGGGGCAGGCAGAAGCCGGCATGGCGTACGGCATGAGCAGTTTTCAGGTGTTCTTCCGGGTGTTGGTGCCGCAGATGATTCGTCTGGCGATTCCGGGCTTCACCAACAACTGGCTGGTATTGACCAAGGCGACCGCGCTGATTTCGGTGGTCGGACTGCAAGACATGATGTTCAAGGCCAAGCAGGCGGCAGACGCTACCCGCGAGCCTTTCACCTTCTTCCTCGCAGTGGCAGCGATGTACCTGGTGATCACCAGCGTCTCGTTGCTGGCATTGCGTCATCTTGAGAAGCGCTACTCGGTAGGCGTAAGGGCGGCTGAGCTATGATCTTCGACTACAACGTCATTTGGGAGGCCTTGCCGCTGTACTTCGGCGGCCTGGTGACCACCCTCAAACTGCTCGCGCTGTCGCTGTTCTTCGGTTTGCTGGCGGCATTGCCGCTGGGGCTGATGCGCGTCTCGAAGAACGCGGTCGTCAACATGTCGGCCTGGCTATTCACCTACGTGATCCGCGGCACGCCGATGCTGGTGCAGCTGTTTTTGATCTACTACGGTCTGGCGCAATTCGAAACCGTGCGTGAAAGCTTCCTCTGGCCATGGCTGTCCAGCGCGACGTTCTGTGCGTGCCTGGCCTTCGCCATCAACACCAGCGCCTACACCGCCGAAATCATCGCCGGCAGCCTGCGCGCCACGCCGAACGGCGAGATCGAAGCGGCCAAGGCCATGGGTATGTCGCGGATCAAAATGTACAAGCGGATCCTGCTGCCGTCGGCCCTGCGCCGGGCACTGCCGCAGTACAGCAACGAAGTGATCATGATGCTGCAGACCACCAGTCTGGCGTCGATCGTGACCCTGATCGACATCACCGGTGCTGCGCGCACGGTCAACGCTCAGTTCTACTTGCCGTTCGAAGCCTACATCACCGCCGGCCTGTTCTATCTGTGCCTGACGTTCATTCTGGTGAAGCTGTTCAAACTGGCCGAACACCGCTGGCTGGGCTATCTGGCCCCACGGAAGCACTGATATGGAACGCATCGATCATGCATTGCCGTGGAGCCACCTGGGTAGCGAGCGCCGGATTTCGGTGTTCCGCTTCGGCAGTGGCGAGCGCAAGGCCTACATCCAGGCCAGCCTGCACGCCGATGAACTGCCGGGAATGCGTACCGCCTGGGAACTGAAAAAGCGCCTGAGCGAACTCGAAGCCCAAGGCTTGCTCAACGGTGTGATCGAATTGGTGCCGGTGGCCAACCCGCTGGGCCTGGGGCAACTGCTTCAGGGTAACCATCAGGGGCGTTTCGAAGCCGGCAGCGGCAAGAATTTCAACCGGGATTTCGTCGAGTTGAGCGAGCCCGTGGCTGCTGAGCTGCAAGGGCACCTGGGCGATGATCCGCACGCCAATATCCGTTTGATCCGCCAGACCATGAGCGATGTGCTGGCCGCCTTGCCGCCGGCCGCGAGTCAGTTGCAAGGCATGCAACGCATCTTGCTCAGCCATGCCTGCACCGCCGATGTGGTACTGGACCTGCATTGCGATTGCGAAGCGGCGCTGCACATGTACGCCTTGCCGCAACACTGGCCGCACTGGCGTTCACTGGCCGCGCACCTGGACGTCAAGGTTGGTCTGCTGGCGGAAGATTCCGGTGGCAGCTCCTTTGACGAAGCGTGCTCGCTGCCGTGGCTGCGTCTGTCGCGCCTGTTTCCGGATGCGCAGATTCCACTGGCCTGCCTGGCGACGACCATTGAGCTGGGTGGTCAGGCGGACACTGGGCGCCCTGAGGCCGAGGCTCACGCGGAAGGCATTCTGGCGTTCCTCGCCGAGCAAGGCCTGATCAGCGGTGAATGGCCCAAGCCTGCGCAAGACGCTTGCGAAGGCCTGCCGTTCGAAGGCACCGAAATGCTGTTCGCGCCGCATCCTGGCGTGGTGAGTTTTCTGCGCAAACCCGGTGAATGGGTTGAAGCGGGCGACGAGATTTTTGAAGTGATCGATCCGTTAGCGGATCGGGTCAGCACGGTGTGTGCTGGTACGTCCGGGGTGCTGTTTGCCATTGAACGGCTGCGTTATGCCCAACCCGGTTTCTGGCTGGCCAAGGTGGCGGGGCGCGAAGCGCTGCGTCACGGGCGCTTGCTCAACGACTGACTGACTGTTTTTGTGAGAACCGACCGCATGTACAAACTTGAAGTCCAAGACCTGCATAAACGCTATGGCAGTCACGAAGTGCTCAAGGGCGTGTCCCTGAAAGCGGCGGCTGGCGATGTGATCAGCATCATCGGCTCCAGTGGCTCCGGCAAAAGTACTTTCCTGCGCTGCATCAACCTGCTCGAGCAGCCGCACGCGGGCAAGATTCTGCTCAACAACGAAGAGCTGAAACTGGTCGCCAACAAGGACGGCGCGCTGAAAGCCGCTGACCCGAAACAGCTGCAACGCATGCGTTCGCGCCTGTCGATGGTGTTCCAGCATTTCAACCTGTGGTCGCACATGACCGCGCTGGAAAACATCATGGAAGCGCCGGTTCACGTGCTGGGTGTGCCCAAGGCTGAAGCCCGCGAGAAGGCCGAGCACTACCTGAACAAAGTCGGCGTGGCTCACCGCAAAGACGCTTACCCGGGCCATATGTCCGGCGGCGAGCAACAGCGTGTGGCGATTGCCCGTGCGCTGGCGATGGAGCCTGAGGTGATGTTGTTCGACGAACCGACCTCGGCTCTGGACCCTGAATTGGTCGGTGACGTGCTGAAAGTCATGCAGGCCCTGGCGCAGGAAGGCCGGACCATGGTGGTGGTGACGCACGAAATGGGCTTTGCCCGTGAAGTGTCGAACCAGCTGGTGTTTCTGCATAAAGGCGTGGTCGAAGAAAGCGGCAACCCGCGCGAAGTGCTGGTGAACCCGCAATCCGAACGTCTGCAGCAATTCCTGTCCGGCAGCTTGAAATAATCAGGACTGCCGTTGCGCACCGGGATAGTGCATGCTTCGCAATTTAGAGGCTGACTCCGATCTCTTGTAGGAGCTGGCTTGCCAGCGAAGAGGCCGTCACATTCAACATCACTGTTGCTTGTCATACCGCCTTCGCTGGCAAGCCAGCTCCTACATCTGATATCTGCTGGTTTTGCGATTTGTGTTCATTTACGGGCTAGCATTGGCCCATGCCTTCATCATTGTTCTTCGCTTCGGATCGCCTGCCCATGACTGCCCATCGAATTGGTTTCCTGATTTGGCCTAGCACTAAAGCTCTGACGCTTGCGCTGGCTGAGGAGGCCTTGCGTGTTGCCCAGCGTGTGCACCCGGACGTTGTTTACGAATTGTCGTTTTTGCAGGCCGAACCGCCGACCGACGGCGCCTGGCAATTGCCCGGTGAGCCATGGGCCGGCAAGCTCGAAAACTTTCAGAAACTGTTCCTGCTCGCCGACGAACCACCGACTTCTCTCGCGCCGCCGCTCAGCAGTGCGTTGAAACAGCTGGTGCGCGCCGGTTGTGTGATCGGCGGTTTGTCGGCCGGTGTTTACCCGTTGGCGCAACTCGGTTTGCTCGACGGTTATCGCGCTGCCGTGCATTGGCGCTGGCAGGACGATTTCGCCGAGCGTTTCCCGAAAGTGATTGCCACCAGTCACCTGTTCGACTGGGATCGTGATCGCTTGACCGCGTGCGGTGGCCTGTCGGTGCTCGACTTGCTGCTGGCGGTGCTGGCCCGTGACCACGGCGCCGAACTGGCCGGTGCGGTGTCGGAAGAACTGGTGGTCGAGCGCATCCGTGAAGGCGGCGAGCGCCAGCGCATTCCGTTGCAGAACCGCCTGGGTTCCAGTCATCCGAAGCTCACCCAGGCGGTGTTGCTGATGGAGGCCAACATCGAAGAACCGCTGACCACCGACGAAATCGCCCAGCACGTGTGCGTATCCCGTCGGCAGCTGGAGCGGATCTTCAAGCAATACCTCAACCGTGTGCCGAGCCAGTATTACCTGGAGCTGCGCCTGAACAAGGCCCGGCAGATGTTGATGCAAACCAGCAAGTCGATCATCCAGATCGGCCTGTCCTGTGGCTTCTCTTCGGGGCCGCATTTCTCCAGCGCCTACCGCAACTTCTTCGGCGCCACGCCACGGGAAGATCGCAACCAGCGGCGCAGCAGCAGCCCGTTCGAGTTGTCGTCAGTACCGTCCGAGCGCGGTTGACCCTGAACGACAACGCCATGGAGTCCGGTTCCATGGCGTTGTTGTCTGACGCGTTTTTCAGTCCTCTATGTCGACGTCAGGACGGATGACGGCAGGCGGTTGCCCTATGACATTGTCGACATTCAACGTCTGACCCGTTTCGTGGTAGTAGGCCCGAATACGCTCCATGCTTTGTGCGGAGAAGGGGTTGCCGCGCAAGTCGTAGCGGTCACCGATCTCCGCCGGGACTTGCATCAACTCTTGCGGCACTTCGGTGATCGCATTGCCCGACAGGTCAATCTCGTTCCACTGGAAGTTGCCCAGAACGCCGTCGGGAATTTCGGTAATGCCGGTATTGCTCAGGTCCAGGTCGGTAAGACTTTGCAAGTTGCTGAGGTCGGGAGCGAGAGCCAGCGGATTATCGTGCAGGTGCAGGATCCCAAGGTTTGGCATACCGGCCAACGCGTTTGCAGAGCGTGGCTCCAGGGTGATATTGCAATCGGGCAGGCTCAGCGCTGTCAGGCGTCCCATCCTGAAAACGGCTTCAGGGATGCCGCCAAGGTCATAACCTCGAATATCAAGGCTTTCCAGGCTGGGGAAGGCCTCGAGGAATCGACCGATCCGTGGCGAGCGCGCGCGCTGTCCGAGCAGGAACAGGTGCGGCACATGGCTGAAGTCCGCGTTGACCGTCGGCAACGCACCCATGATCGACAGGCGCGAGGTGAATCCATGGTTTTCCACCTCCGAACCCTCCACCGGAATATTGCGCCAGCACTTCAACAGCGCCTCTTTGAAAGCAATTCGCTTTTGCTCCTCCAGCAGTCGTTGGGCGGCACTGAGCGGTGCAAGGGTGGCAGGATGGTTGTCGGGTACGTTGGCCGTCCAGGCGTCAAGGTCTCTGATCAAGGTTTGCAGTTCGGCTTCTCTGCGTGCCAGTTCATTTCTGCCATCGGTCAATGTTCCGTCGAGGCGGTAGATGAATTGGCTGGCCTCTTTATCGTCCAGGCCTGGATAGAGTGTCCGGACGCGAGCGATATCGGTGTGGTCGGCGAGTACGCCAAGATCTTCCCCGGTGCGCAAATAGTAGGTTTTGATCTGCTCCCGGGTGGCGGCGCTCAATGGATTGCCGCCCACATCGTATCCCTTGCCGGCGGCTACTGGCAGATTGAAAATTTCCCGAGGAAGTTCAGTGATCCGGTTGCTGTTGAGAATAACGATCTCAAGTTCAGGAAGGTTCAACAGGCCAGCGGGAAGCTCTGAGATTCCGGTATTGGCAAGGTCGATGAACTTAAGCTTCGGCATGCTCCGGATGTCGGGCGCCATGCCCAGCGGATTGGCGTAAAGATCCAGGCGTTTCATGTGTTTGAGTGACGAGAGGGCGGCCAAGCCTTCTTCATTCAGCACCACACCACAATTGCTCAATACCAGTTGTTCGAGTGCAGGCATCCGGGTAATCGCCTGTGGCATCTGCTCCAATGCCAGATCGCGCAGTTCCAGGGTGTTGAGGCCGGTAAAGCACTGGAGAAACCCGTTGTTTGCCCGCAGCTGAGAATTGCCGGTGACGGACAGCGTTGTGACGTGGCTCAAGTCTGCACTCAATGCAGGGAGCTCGCCGATGAACGCCGGGTTCAGACTGAGCGTGCTCGTCCTTGACTCAGGTCGTTCCTGGGATCTTTCACGCCAGAACTCTTCCATGTCCAGGCGAAACGTCATTCTGTCGGCGCGCTCCCGTGCTCGGCCATTCTCGTTCAGCAATACCTGCGTTGCGGGATAACGCTCAGGAATGTCATCCACCCATTGGGCGAGCTCTTCGCCCAGTTGCCGGAATTCCACCTCCCACTGTGTGATCCGCATCCGCCCTTGCTCAATCGTACCCGGCAACAGATACAGCACCCTGTCGGCGTCTTCAGCATCCAGGGACGGAAACAACGCAATGGTTCGATCCACATCCTCCTGGAGCATTAAAACGCCAAAATTCTGCCTGTTCCGTTGGTAGTGGGTCTTGATTCGATCACGGGTGGCCGGGGTCAACGGGTTGTCGGCAAAGCTGAATTGCCTTGGGCTGAGAGTGGAGAGATTGAAGAGCTCGCCAGGCAGTTCGCGGATGCGGTTGTTATCGAAAATGCCAGCGACAAGGCGTGGATGCCCGAACAGGCCGCCTGGCAGATCGCAAATCCCGGTGTCGACCATTCGCAGGTGAATCAAAGCCGGGAGCGCTTCCAGAGTCGGGGGAGCTCCTAACGGGTTATGACTCAGATTCAGGTATTGGAGCCGGCCCAGAGACGAAAGGGTGGCTTGAGTTTCAGGCGTCAGCGTCAGTGCGCAATTTTCCACGATCAGGCGTTCCAGCGAGGGCATGCGGGTGGACGCTTGTGGAAGCAGCCTTAAGTCGAAGTCGCGCAACTCTAGATGACGCAAGCCGGAAAAGGCGTCAAGGAAAGCATCGGTACCGCTCAGAGCTGCGTTGCCGTTGAAGGTGACATCGGAAATATGGCTGAAATCCGCCGACAGAGCGGGCAGCTCGCCGATGAAAGGCAAATCCGCAATCAGTGCCTCGCCTCTCTGCCTGGGATTTTCCCGGGATCTGGCGCGCCACAGTTGTTCCAGTTGATCGGCGAAGGTTGTTCTCGCCGTGTGCTCTGCGAGCATCTGCCGGGCGCCAAGTGGCTGTCCGCTTGAAGGGTGCCTTTCGGGAATCGCTGTTTTCCACTGCGCAAGATCGTCCGTGAGTTGTTCGATCTCTGCCTGCCAATGCCTGAGCTGGCCGCGGCCGTGCTCCAGATCGCCGGGCAAGCCATAGAACACATCACTGGCTTCCTCGTTGTCCAGGCTGGGAAACAGCGCCTTGGTGGCGTCTATGTCCGCCTGGTCGGCCAACACGCCAAAATCCTGGCTGGTTTCACGGGAATAGGTCTTGATCCGTTCCCGGATGCTGGCGGTTAACGGGTTGTTGGATAAATCGAACCCTTCACTGGTTTTAGCGGGCAGTTGAAAAAGAGCGTCGGGTAGTTCGGTGATCCGGTTGTCACTGACAAAGACTGTTTTCAACTTGGGGTGTTCGAGCATGCCGGGCGGAATGTCGAAGATCCCTGTATGGGAAAGGTCCAGGTAAGTCAGCTCGGGAAAGGCCCCCACATCGGGCGCGCTGCCCAGCGGGTTGTGGGGGAGTTCAAGTAATTCGAGCTCGGGCATTGCGGCCAGTGCCGCCTGCATTTCGGCTGTAAATGTCACGCCGCAATCTTTCAGAACCAATGTCTCAAGTTTCGGCAGACGAGCGAGAGTCTGAGGCACTTGGTCAAGCGCGAAATTGTGCAAAATCAGCCGGGCTAACCGTGGGAAGCTCCTGAGAAATGGGGCGGTGGCGCTGATATTTTTGTTTCCGGTAAGGGATAACGTGGTGATGTGGCTGAAATCCGCTGTCAGCACTGGCATGTCCCCCATGAACGCTGCTTCTGCCGTGAACACGTCTGCTCTCGTCAGCGGATATGCCGTGGAGCGGTGGCGCCAGAGCCTCTCCAGGCGTCCGGCAAATGTCTCTCTGGCGTAAAACTCGTCGAATTGTTCATTGGGGGTAAGCATCCGGCCATTAGCTGGATTGCGGTCAGGAATGTCGCGGGCCCACCCGGCCAGGTCGGCACTCATCCGGGCAATTTCCGTCTCCCAGCGGGCCAGTTGAAGCCGGCCTTGAAGGAGTGAACCGGGTAATTGGTAGACCAGCTCGCTGGCTTGACGATCGTTGAGGTCTGTAAACAGTGCTTTCGCCCGGTCGATATCGGATTGCTCCGCCCGCACGCCCAAGTCGTTCCCGGTCTGATTGAAGTAGGTCTTCACCCGTTCCCGAGTAGCGGCAGAGAGCGGATTGCCGGAAAAATCGAATCCTGCGTTGGTGCCTGGGGAGAGTTCGAACAAGGCTTCGGGCAATGAGGTGATCTGGTTGTTGGTGAGCCAGGCACTTCTGATGCCCGGATGATCCAGCAGCCCAGCCGGTGTTTCGGAGATGCCCGTGCCGGACAGGTTGATATGAGTCAGTGCGGGCATGAAATTGACGTCGAACGTCACGCCCAGCGGGTTGCCCTGTAGATCGAGCGTCGTCAGCTCATTGAGCGACGACAGCAATGCCTGGTTTTGTGGGGTGAGGACCACGCCGCAATTGCGCAGCTTCAGTTGCCGTAGCGAGGGCATTTGCGTTATGCGCTGGGGCAGGTTGTGCAAATCGAAGTGGCGCAAATCCAGGCGCAGCAGCCCGGGGAAATGCTCGATAAAGGCGTCGACACCGGCTGGGGTTGCGCTGCCGCTTATTTCCAGGCTGGCGACATGGCTGAAATCAGCCGTCAGAACCGGCAGATCACCCATGACGGGCTCCGGAACATGCAGGCGATAACCGTATGACTCCCGGGTTTCCCTGCGCCAGCAATTGCGCAGGGCATCGGCGAACGATTGACGATCTCGCAGGGCCGCCGCCTGGCGCTCGCGCGACAGTCTGAGGCCGGTAGTCGAGTCGACTTGCGGGGCGTTGGACATCCATTGATTCAGGTCATTGTCGAGTTGAGCGTATTCGAGGCGAAGGCGGGACAATTCCGCGATTGGGCCGTCCGGATGGTTTTGCAGGTGTTGCGCCATGGCCAGCAGATCGTCATCGGGAATTCTTGGGAAGACATGTCTTATCCGGCTCTCCAGCGTGCGGGGCTCCTGCCCGACAGTGCGTGAATAGCCGTCCGTCCCCACCAGCCGCAACGTGTCGACGACAGGTGTTGGAGCAGGCTCATTCCAGATCGCTACGCGCAGGTCGCTTCGCGCCAGTGGATTATCACGGATGGCCTGTTTCAGTTTTTCCCCTTCGCCGATCTGCATGGCCAATGCCTGACGTTCAGCGTCCGGCAGGGCTTGTAGCACGCTGGTGTAAAAATCCGTCGGCGCATGCAGCTCCAGCCCCTGATGGTCGTACGGTTGCCAGGTGCCGTCGGATTTGCGTACCAGCACTTTTTGCACTGAAGCGTTTATCGGTCCGGTGCTGTCGAGCACCTTTCCCTCAAAGGATTGATCGCGGACTTCGAGGCGTACCTCTTTCGACCAGCCAGGCAATTGCTGGAGGCTGTGCAGTGCCAGGGTATCGGAGTCCGGGTTACGCACCGAGTCCAGTTCCAGTCCTTCATAGGCGCGGGCGATGCGCAGTTCCTGTCGGGCCTGTTGCGCCAGTTCCTGCTGTCGTTCCGGCCATTGTCCTTTGCCGATCATCAGCAGTTCGGAGCCGGTGGCGGTGTTCAGCAGCTCCTCGGTGATTCTGGCAGGCAAATGCGGCTCGTGCAGGGCCACTTTCCTGGCCAGGGGCTCAGCGCGTTGTTGAAGCGTTTGATAGCGTTGCTCGAACAGCGAAGTACGCTGCTGTCTGGCGATCTGCGCAAGCCTGGCTCTGAGTCGGCGGGTGCGCACGTCAAGGGCGAGCATCTGCCCGAAATCTTCTTCAAGCAGCGTGTTGATTTCTGAATGGCTGAGGGTCTGTAGAAGCGTCTTGAGCAAGTCGCCGTCGATCAGCCTGTCCTGCCGAATCTCTGTCAGCGGCAGATGTTGCTCGGTGGAGGATTCCCAGACAGTCCCCCCTTGGTCGTTGATCCAGCGCAGTCTTTTATCGCTCGGCCACAAGCTGTGCTCCTTGAGAAGGCGCAGCTGGGTCGACGGATCCGCGTTGAGGTAATCCTCAGGCCTGTCGCTGGCGATTTGATGGATGAAATCGTGCAGGTCCTGATCGATCTTGAAGCGCTGAATACTGTCGGCCAGCAGCGGCGGCACGCGTTCCTGGTTCACGTGCATTTTGCGCAGCGCATCTTCCGGGTAGCCGCTGACCTTGAGGATCCGCTCGCGTCGGGCCGGTGAAAACGGTTCCATGCCATGGCCGATGCGGCGCAAAGCAGTGGCGGTGTCCCATTCCAGCGGCTGTTCGAGCTCGGTGTAAAACGCACCTTCGCCGTTATGGCGCACGATCGGCTGGTAAGCGTCCGGCCGGGTCGGGTGTTCGATGCCGAACTTGCCGGGATGCGCATGCTGGCTGACGGCGTAATGGGTCTGATCGATGGTCACCAGCTGCTTGCCTTGGTGCCAGTGCACACCCTGATGGTCTGGCGTGGATCCTTTGGGGGGCACGGCTTGACGTTCGTAGGGTTTCAGATCCGGTTTCCAGTAAAGGGTTTTGCCGTTGCGCAGTTTGACGGGCTGGAACCGATCGAGGAATGACACGACGCTGGCCGGCAGTACTTTTGGAAGCTCCTGCATGGCGATGGCGGTGCCGCCCCCGAAAGCCCCTAGCTGGATCAATGATTCCAATGCCGCGAAAAACTGTTCGCCGGCTTCTGTCATCTGCCCTTGAGCCCAATCGACCACCGACTCGAAAACCTCGTCGAGAAACTGATAAGCCATATAAGCCATCATCATTTCGCCCAGAAACGGCACGAAAGGCAGCACGATAAACGAGGCGATTTCAACGATCGATGACGCCACCTTGACGAAGGAGTCCCAGAGGGCCCAGCGGGCGTTGCGGTCAACCGTGGCGGTGGAGACCGCGATGACCGCCGCATCATTGAGGATCTTGTTCAGTTTGCGTTGATAGAGGTGTTCCCACAGTTCTGTGGTGATGGGGGTGACGGCAAACTGCAATTTGGGTTTGTCGATGGGGGTGTCTCGCCAGGCGGGCAGCTGGCTTCCCGCTTGCGGCTTATGCCATGTCACCTGGCTCAGGCGTCGGTTCAGATCGGAGAAGAAATACCCCCGTTGCTCATGGGCCACGAAACGGCTGAAAAAACGCTGGTAGTCGGTCGAGCGCAACTGGCGGGTCAGTTCTTTCATCATCTCGGTGGACGAAGCGTATTCCTTGACGGGATGCTCAGGGTCATCCGGTACGTAAGCCACCACCCGGGCCGATGCCCCTGACTGCTCCAGATCCGGTGCGAAAACCACGATGCCCGTCAGTGCGGCCGACATCATCGTCAAATCGTGACATAGCAACGGCTGACCGTTCACCCGCATGCCTTGCAAGCCGTCGAGGAGGCCATTGATCAGGCGCAAATAGTCCTCGTCGATATCCCGGTTCATCCGCGCCAGTTGAAGGGCGGCCTTCAGTGCGGCCTTCTGACTCTCTTTGACATTGGGGCGCAGGACGGCGGCGACGGCTGGATGGGTGATGCCGAGACTGTCTTCAAGACAGGTTTTGTAGCGGGCACCGATATCCAGTTCCCGGCACAGACGGGTGAAGGCCGGGATGCTGATTTTGGCATTGACCTGCGCCAGCGTCTCGAATTGCCCTGTCGGGGACGGCTTGGTGATAAAGGACGAACCGGTTTCGTAGGCATCTTCGCGGGTTTCCTTCTCTTCGAAGTTGTGCAGCGCCGCTTCCACCATCGATACCGTCCAGGTTCGGGTGCCGGTGGTGATCGGGAAACCGGGTGTCGTCACGGGTATGTAGAGGCGCAGGAAGGTTTGCGTAACCTCCAGGTCCACGCCAAATCGCTCCTTCAACGCCGCTGTGAGCAAAGGTATGGCAAAGGCGTTGGCGTCTTGCAGGTGTTCCAGCGTCTGATCGACAGTGTTCTGTGCCGTCATGTGGGTGGCGATGGCGGCTCTCAACTCATCGTGCTGCGCCCGCGGCGCGGCCTTGATCCTGTCGGCGACAGGGCGCCGGCTGTTCTTCAGCGCTTCGCGCCGGGTAGAGGAGGCCTTGCCAAGCCATTCGGGGATGGCATTGCTGAGCGGCTCATAGTGTGACGCAGGATTAAGCGGTGCAGGACCGTCCTGGGGCGTGACAACAGGCGGTTGCCCGGTCGATGTTTGCATGGGGTGAATCCTTGAACGTCTGTAGAAACGCCAAGCAAATCAAAATGCGCAAAGCGAGGTGCGGTACATATGTATGGCAGGGACAGCTTCTGGAATTGATATGCTGACGGGCCTGCTGCAATTGTCGGCGACAGTTTAAACTGCGCCTTTGCGACCCTATTTGTCGCATTGCCGTAAACCCGGGAAAAACCGGTGTTTGCGCTATAAGAAGTTGTCGCTTGGCGGCAAGGCCGGGCTGAAAACTGTCCTTACAATCCTCACCAAGCTCGCCAGTTTCAGGCGAGTGTTCCTCATCAGGAGACTCCGATGTCCGTTGAGCACGCTGCGGTAGAACGCGCCGATTTTGACCAGGTAATGGTTCCCAACTACGCGCCAGCCGCTTTCATTCCAGTGCGTGGCGCCGGTTCCCGTGTCTGGGACCAGTCTGGCCGCGAGCTGATCGACTTCGCCGGCGGGATTGCCGTTAACGTATTGGGCCATGCGCATCCGGCGCTGGTCGCTGCATTGACCGAGCAGGCGAACAAGCTGTGGCACGTGTCCAACGTGTTCACCAATGAGCCGGCCTTGCGCCTGGCCCATAAGCTGGTCGACGCCACGTTTGCCGAGCGTGTGTTCTTCTGCAACTCCGGCGCCGAAGCCAACGAGGCCGCCTTCAAGCTGGCCCGTCGCGTGGCCCATGACCGTTTCGGTACCGAGAAGTACGAAATCGTTGCCGCGCTCAACAGCTTCCACGGCCGTACCCTGTTCACCGTGAACGTCGGTGGCCAGTCGAAGTACTCCGACGGCTTCGGTCCGAAGATCACCGGCATCACTCACGTGCCTTACAACGATCTGGCCGCGCTGAAAGCCGCTGTTTCCGACAAGACCTGCGCGGTGGTTCTGGAGCCGATCCAGGGCGAAGGCGGCGTACTGCCGGCCGAGCTGTCGTACCTGCAAGGCGCCCGTGAACTGTGCGATGCGCACAACGCGCTGCTGGTGTTCGACGAAGTCCAGACCGGCATGGGCCGCAGCGGCGAGTTGTTCGCCTACATGCATTACGGCGTGACCCCGGACATCCTGACCAGCGCCAAGAGCCTGGGTGGCGGTTTCCCGATCGCCGCGATGCTGACCACCGAAGACCTGGCCAAACACCTGGTCGTCGGCACCCACGGCACCACGTACGGCGGCAACCCGCTGGCCTGCGCGGTCGCTGAAGCGGTGATCGACGTGATCAACACGCCCCAAGTGCTGAACGGCGTCAAAGCCAAGCACGACAAGTTCAAGACCCGTCTTGAGCAGATCGGCGAGAAATACGGCCTCTTCACTCAGGTCCGTGGCCTGGGTCTGTTGCTCGGTTGCGTGCTGGCCGATGCCTGGAAAGGCAAAGCCAAGGACATCTTCAACGCCGCCGAGCGTGAAGGCCTGATGATTCTGCAAGCCGGCCCGGACGTGATTCGTTTCGCGCCAAGCCTGGTGGTTGAAGACGCGGATATCGAGGCCGGTCTGGACCGCTTCGAACGCGCCGTGGCCAAACTGACGCAAGCCTGATTCGTACAGTGCTCCTCAGCGCCTATCGTAATAGATGGGCGTTGAGATTTTTTCCTGTGCCGGGCCTGCCCGGCATTTTTTTCCCCGAGTTGGCGCAATTCGCCAACCTGATGTTAAGAAAGGAGTGACACCATGCTGGTGATGCGCCCCGCGCAAATGGCTGATCTGGGCGAGGTACAGCGTCTGGCTGCGGACAGCCCGATTGGTGTCACTTCCTTGCCGGATGACGTTGAACGCCTGAGCGACAAAATCGCAGCAAGCGAAGCCTCGTTCGCCGCCGAAGTGAGCTTCAACGGTGAAGAGAGCTACTTCTTCGTCCTCGAAGATACCGCCACCGGCAAGCTGGTCGGCTGTTCGGCCATCGTTGCTTCGGCCGGTTATTCCGAGCCGTTCTACAGCTTTCGTAACGAAACGTTCGTGCACGCCTCCCGCGAGCTGAAGATCCACAACAAGATCCACGTGCTTTCGCAATGCCACGACCTGACCGGCAACAGTTTGCTGACCAGTTTCTACGTGCAGCGTGAGCTGGTGGGGTCGCCTTGGGCGGAACTCAACTCCCGTGGTCGTTTGCTGTTCGTCGCCAGCCATCCGGAGCGTTTTGCCGATTCGGTGGTCACCGAGATCGTCGGTTACAGCGACGAAAATGGCGACTCGCCGTTCTGGGATGCCATCGGTCGCAACTTCTTCGATCTCAACTACGCCGAAGCCGAGCGTCTGTGCGGCCTGAAAAGCCGCACGTTCCTGGCCGAGCTGATGCCGCATTACCCGATCTACGTGCCGTTGCTACCGGACTCCGCTCAAGAGGCGATGGGCCAGGTGCATCCACGGGCACAGATCACGTTCGACATCCTGATGCGCGAAGGCTTCGAGACCGATCACTACATCGACATTTTCGACGGTGGCCCGACCCTGCATGCCCGCGTCTCGGGGATCCGTTCGATTGCCCAGAGCCGTGTGGTGCCGGTGAAAATCGGTGAGCCGGTCAAGGGGGCCGGTCGTCAGTATCTGGTGGCCAACGCCCAGTTGCAGGATTACCGCGCCGTGTTGCTCGAGCTCGATTACGCGCCGGGCAAACCCGTGACCCTGGACCTTGAAGCGGCCGAAGCCTTGGGCGTCGGTGAAGGTGCGAGCGTGCGCCTGGTGGCGGTTTAACGCCTGCTTTAAAGAATGCTTAGTAAAGCAGCGAGTTTCACGGGTGGCGCAAGCGGCCCGTTTGAGGAGATAGCATGATCGTTCGTCCCGTACGCAGCAGCGATTTACCCGCTCTGATCGACCTGGCCCGCAGCACCGGCACCGGCCTGACCACCTTGCCGGCCAATGAAGAGCGCCTGACCCACCGGGTTGGCTGGGCCGAGAAGACCTTTCGCGGCGAAGCCGGGCGGGGCGATGCGGATTACCTGTTCGTGCTTGAAGACGACAACGGTCGCGTGGTGGGTATTTCCGCCATTGCCGGCGCCGTCGGCCTGCGTGAGCCGTGGTACAACTTCCGGGTGGGCCTGACGGTCAGCGCCTCGCAAGAGCTGAACATCTATCGCGAAATCCCGACACTGTTCCTGGCCAACGACCTGACCGGCAACTCTGAACTGTGCTCGCTGTTCCTCCACGCCGATTACCGCACGGGCCTCAACGGCCGCATGCTGGCCAAGGCGCGGCTGCTGTTCATCGCCGAATTCCCGCAACTGTTCGGCAACAAGATCATCGCCGAGATGCGCGGCGTGTCCGACGCCTCGGGCCGTTCGCCGTTCTGGGAAAGCCTGGGTCGGCACTTCTTCAAGATGGAATTCAGCCAGGCCGATTACCTGACGGGTGTGGGCAACAAGGCATTCATCGCCGAGCTGATGCCGAAATTCCCGCTGTACACCTGCTTCCTGTCGGAAGGCGCGCGCAACGTGATCGGCCAGGTTCATCCGGACACCGAGCCGGCCCTGGCGATGCTCAAGAGTGAAGGTTTCAGTTACCAAGGCTACGTCGACATCTTCGACGCAGGTCCTGCGGTGGAGTGCGAAACCGCCAAGATCCGCGCAGTGCGCGACAGCCAGGCGCTGGTGCTGGCCATCGGCACCCCGGGTGACGACGCCACGCCATTCCTGATTCATAACCGCAAGCGCGAAGACTGCCGGATCACTGCTGCGCCAGCACGCTTCGCCGCTGGCACTCTGGTGGTCGATCCGCTGACCGCCAAACGTCTTCAACTCAACGCTGGCGATCAAGTGCGCGCCGTTGCGTTGTCTGCTGCTCGGGAGTCGAAATAATGAATTCGCTATACATCGCCGGTGAATGGCTGACCGGTCAGGGTGAAAGCTTTCAATCGGTCAACCCGGTGACCCAGCAAGTGCTGTGGGCCGGTGAAGGCGCCACCGCCGCTCAGGTCGAGTCGGCGGTGCAGGCTGCGCGTCAAGCGTTCCCGGGCTGGGCTCGTCGAACCCTCGAAGAGCGCATTAGCGTGCTGGAGGCTTTTGCCGCCGCGCTGAAGAGTCACGCCGACGAACTGGCTCGCACCATCGGTGAAGAAACCGGCAAACCCCTGTGGGAAGCGGCGACTGAAGTCACCAGCATGGTCAACAAGATTGCCATCTCGGTGCAGAGCTACCGCGAACGGACCGGCGAGAAGAGCGGCCCGCTGGGCGACGCCACCGCTGTATTGCGTCACAAGCCGCACGGCGTAGTGGCAGTATTCGGTCCTTACAACTTCCCCGGTCACTTGCCGAACGGTCACATCGTGCCGGCGCTGTTGGCCGGTAACAGTGTGCTGTTCAAACCCAGCGAACTGACGCCGAAAGTCGCCGAACTGACGGTCAAGTGCTGGATCGAAGCCGGTCTGCCGGCCGGCGTGCTGAACCTGCTGCAAGGCGCTCGCGAAACCGGTATCGCCCTGGCGGCGAACCCGGGCATCGACGGTCTGTTTTTCACCGGTTCCAGCCGCACCGGCAATCATCTGCACAAGCAGTTTTCCGGTCGTCCGGACAAGATCCTCGCGCTGGAAATGGGCGGTAACAACCCGCTGGTGGTGGATCAGGTCGCGGACCTCGATGCCGCCGTTTACACCATCATTCAGTCGGCGTTCATTTCTGCCGGTCAGCGTTGCACCTGTGCCCGCCGCTTGCTGGTGCCGCAAGGCGCCTGGGGCGACACGCTGCTGGCGCGTCTGGTGGCGGTCAGCTCGACCATCGATGTCGGTGCGTTCGATCAGCAACCGGCACCGTTCATGGGCTCGGTGATTTCCCTCGGCGCGGCGAAAGCGCTGATGGATGCGCAAGAACATCTGCTGGCCAACGGCGCCGTGGCGCTTTTGGAAATGACTCAGCCTCAGGCTCAAGCCGCCTTGCTGACCCCTGGCATCCTGGACGTGACAGCGGTTGCCGATCGCCCGGACGAAGAGCTGTTCGGTCCGCTGCTGCAAGTGATCCGCTACGCTGATTTTGAAGCGGCGATCGCTGAAGCCAACGACACCGCCTATGGCCTGGCGGCCGGTCTGTTGTCGGACTCCGAAGCGCGTTATCAGCAGTTCTGGCTGGAAAGCCGCGCCGGTATCGTCAACTGGAACAAGCAGCTGACCGGTGCGGCGAGCAGCGCGCCATTCGGCGGTGTCGGCGCCTCGGGCAACCATCGCGCCAGCGCCTACTACGCCGCGGATTACTGCGCGTACCCGGTGGCCTCGCTGGAAACTCCGAGCCTGACCTTGCCGAGCGCACTGACTCCAGGCGTGCGCATGTCGTAAGACCGACCCTTGTAGCAGCTGCCGAAGGCTGCGTTCGACTGCGAAGCAGTCGTAAATGGGTACACCGTGATTCTGGATCAGAATCGGGGATAGTTTAATTGCGGCTGCTGCGCAGCCGAACGCAGCCTTCGGCAGCTGCTACAGCCTATAACAACAGATTCTCGTGGAGCCTCGCTGATGAAATCCTATGAAGTCAATTTCGACGGTCTAGTGGGGCCGACCCATAACTACGGCGGCCTGTCTTACGGCAACGTCGCCTCCCAGAGCAACAGCCAGCAATCTTCCAATCCGAAGGAAGCCGCGCTGCAAGGCCTGGCGAAGATGAAAGCGCTGATGGAAATGGGCTTTCAGCAAGGTGTTTTAGCGCCACAAGAGCGTCCGGATGTGGCTGCATTGCGCCGGTTGGGTTTCAGCGGCACCGATGCCCAGGTGATCGAGCGCGCCGCCAAAGAGGCCATGCCGCTGCTGGTTGCCAATTGCTCGGCGTCGAGCATGTGGGTGGCCAACGCCGCCACGGTCAGCCCGGGCGCCGACACCGCGGATGGTCGCGTGCATTTCACCGCCGCCAACCTGAACTGCAAATACCACCGCAGCATCGAACACCCGACCACCAGTCGCGTGCTGGGGGCGATGTTCGCCGATCAGAAACACTTTGCTCATCACGCCGCGTTGCCGGCCGTCGCACAGTTCGGTGACGAAGGTGCGGCCAACCACACGCGTTTCTGCCGTGACTACGGTGAAGCCGGTGTCGAGTTTTTCGTGTTCGGTCGCAGCGCGTTCGACACCCGTTACCCGGCACCGCAGAAGTACCCGGCGCGCCAGACCCTCGAAGCCTCCCAGGCGGTTGCGCGTCTGCACGGTCTGAGCGATGACGGCGTGGTGTACGCCCAGCAGAACCCTTCGGTGATCGATCAGGGCGTGTTCCACAACGACGTGATCGCGGTGGGTAACGGCGAGGTGTTGTTCTATCACGAGGATGCCTTCCTCGATACCGACCGGATGCTCGCTGAACTGCAAGGCAAACTCGCAAAAGTCGGTGGGAAATTTCAGTCGATCTGCGTACCGCGTTCCGCGGTCACCGTGGAAGACGCGGTACGTTCCTACCTGTTCAATAGCCAGCTGCTGTCGCGTCCCGACGGCTCCATGCTGTTGATCGTGCCGGAAGAATGCCGTGGCAACGAGCGTGTCTGGCAATACCTGCAAGGCCTGACCAGCTCTGGCGGTCTGATCCGCGAAGTGAAGGTGTTCGATCTCAAGCAGAGCATGCAGAACGGTGGTGGCCCGGCTTGCCTGCGGTTACGCGTCGCACTCAACGAAACCGAACTGGCGGCCGTCAACCAAGGGGTTATCATGACGGCTCCGTTGTACGGCACATTGACCGAATGGGTCGACAAGCACTACCGCGACCGCATGACCGAAAACGATCTGGCGGATCCGCAATTGTTGCTTGAGTGCCGGACGGCACTGGATGAATTGACGCAAATCCTTAAACTGGGCGCGGTTTATCCATTCCAGATCAATTGATATCTCCAGATGAGAGCGTAATTACATGAGCGATACCCTGCAGCTGATCCTTGAAGACACCGACGGCACGCAACTGGAAACGTCCTGCACCCGCGTCGCGGTCATGTGGCAAGGCAAAGAGCTGTGGATCCAGCAGGACGGCCGCGGCCAGCTGCTGATCGGCGTGGACGTCGAAGAGGGGGACGCTGAATACGCCAACCTGCTGCTGCGCCCGTTGGCGACTAATCTGGTAAGTCTGCAACTGGAGATGGAACCGGCCGACATCAGTGACGACGAGGACCACGTCCACGGCCCGGATTGCAATCACGACCACTAAGGAAACCGCTCTATGCTCGCCCTCGGCAAACTGCTTGAACTGACCCTCGCCGGTCGCGAACCGGCGGAGAAGACTCAACTGACTGTCGAAGGCGTGCGGATGCGCTGGTTGAGCGAAGGTGCGCTGGAAGTCCGGCCACCTGAAGCCCGTGACAATGGCCTGGACCTGCTGCTCTCGGCCGGCATCCATGGCAACGAAACAGCGCCGATCGAGCTGCTCGATCGCCTGTTGCATGACATCGCTCGCGGTGATCTGAAGCCGCGCGCACGTATTCTGTTTCTGTTCGGCAATCCCGAGGCTATTCGTCGCGGTGAGCGTTTCATCGAGCAGGACGTCAATCGGCTGTTCAACGGCCGGCACGAACAAAGCAGCGGTTCCGAAGCCTTGCGCGCTTGTGAGCTGGAGCGGCTGGCGGCGACTTTCTTCAGCCTGCCGGACCGCAACCGTCTGCACTACGACCTGCACACGGCGATCCGTGGCTCGAAAATCGAGCAGTTCGCTCTGTATCCCTGGAAAGAAGGTCGTCAGCATTCACGCTTGGAACTGGCTCGCCTGCGCGCCGCCGGCA
This sequence comes from Pseudomonas frederiksbergensis, assembly GCF_017114915.1. Classification (GTDB taxonomy): domain Bacteria; phylum Pseudomonadota; class Gammaproteobacteria; order Pseudomonadales; family Pseudomonadaceae; genus Aquipseudomonas; species Aquipseudomonas frederiksbergensis_I. The sequence continues at coordinate 16,722 of NZ_JAAUOE010000044.1, read as the reverse complement.
TGGAGGCGGTGCTGTTGCAGAACAAGCCTTCCATCGTCTTCAGCTCCTACACCTACGACAAGCTCGATGCCGAGTCCTTCACCCTGGAACTGGGCAAGGCCCGGCCGTTCGGGCAGAACGATGGGGTCAACGTCAGCCTTCTTGAGTCCCGCCTGAAGCAGATCATCGAAGGCACCGAGCCGCCCATGACCGACGATGGGCTGGATGGCTTGCAGTTGTTCAGCGTCGCGCGAGAAGTCATCAAGCACAGCGACAGCTTCCGCCTGAACCTGCCGGCGGATATCGAAAACTTTTCGGAGTTGAAAGTGGGTTATGTGTTGGCCGAGGATATCGCCAATACCCGCTGGATCATCGAAGAGCAGGGCGCCCGGATCATCTTCCCGAACCCAAAGGTCAAGAACGGCCTGCGCGCCGGCATCCTGATCGTACCGACGACCGACGAAAACCTCGCCTGACTGATCGTTCCCACGCTCTGCGTGGGCATGCAGCCGGGGACGCTCCGCGTCCCAAGAGCAGACGCAGAGCGTCTATTGAGGCATTCCCACGCAGAGCGTGGGAATGATCATGTAACTAGACCGCTACCGCGCGAGGCTCGCTGCGGCGCAATGCGCGCGTCTTGTGCAGTGTATCCGCGCAGGTCTTCGCCGCTTCCTGACCTTTATGCACGAAATGCTCGAAGAAGAACTTCTGATGTTCTTCGCCGGCATGGAAGTGGTGCGGGGTCAAAACCACCGAGAACACTGGCACTTCGGTTTCCAGTTGAACCTGCATCAGGCCGCTGATCACCGACTGGGCGACGAATTCGTGGCGATAGATGCCACCATCGACCACCAGGCCCGCGGCGACGATGCCGGCATAACGACCGGATTTGGCCAGCAACTTGGCGTGCAGTGGAATTTCAAAGGCGCCGCCGACTTCGAAGAAATCGATGTCCGACTCCTGATAACCCTGAGCAATCATTTCGGCGACGAAGCCTTTACGGCTCTGATCGACGATTTCCTTGTGCCAGCAGGCCTGAATGAACGCGACGCGCTCGCCCTGATGGTTTTTGCTTTTGCTATCGATTGCGGTGGGTTGCATGTTCTGACTCCTGTTTGTGTGAAAAACAGGGCGTTATGAATCGAATGGGATTCAAGGGTGCGCACGCTCGCACGAATGCCTGCGGACGGCCCTTTTGTGTCAATCCCGTTCTCTCTTCATCCGGACTATGACCGTCGGCCCCGGAATCACACCGGGTCTGCTGACCTTGCCGCCATCACAGCCATTGCCGTACCTGACACCAAGCGCTCGCGGGCTATGCGCATTGCGCGCAATTACCGCCGGTGGGGAATTACACCCCGCCCTGAGAACGTTTCGCCGCCAGAACGTTTGGCGGCGTAGCGTTTTTAACACATATTTCCTGAGTACGCATGGCTGCTTTCTGATGATTGCTATCAGATTTTTCGAAGGCGTAAAGCGCCTTTTCTCGCGCAAGGCTTGATTAATTGTCGGCATGACCGCAGTAATTCCATTCCGAAACGGATTTTTCCCCTGCTTACCGAGGCCAGATTCATGAGTGTTATCGATCTTCGCAGCGACACCGTTACCCAACCGACCGCAGGGATGCTCGACGCGATGGCCAATGCGGCCACCGGTGACGACGTCTATGGCGAAGATCCGACGGTCAATCGTCTGGAAGCCGAGCTGGCAAGACGACTGGGTTTTGCCGCGGCGCTGTTTGTCCCGACGGGTACCATGAGCAACCTGCTGAGCTTGATGGCCCACTGCGAGCGCGGTGACGAATACATTGTCGGTCAACAGGCCCACACCTATAAGTACGAAGGTGGCGGCGCGGCGGTGCTCGGTTCGATCCAGCCGCAGCCGCTGGAAGTGCAAGCCGATGGTTCGCTGGATCTGGCGCAGGTCGCCGCCGCGATCAAGCCGGATGACTTCCACTTCGCCCGCAGCCGTTTGCTGGCGCTGGAAAACACCATGCAGGGCAAGGTGCTACCGCTGGAGTATCTGGCCCAGGCTCGCCGCTTCACTCGGGAATATGGCCTGGCGCTGCATCTGGATGGCGCGCGGCTCTACAACGCGGCGGTCAAGCTCGGTGTGGATGCCCGGGAGATCACTCAGCATTTCGATTCGGTATCGGTCTGCCTGTCCAAAGGCCTGGGTGCGCCGGTCGGTTCGGTGCTGTGCGGCACGGCGGAATTCATCGCCAAGGCGCGGCGTCTGCGCAAAATGGTCGGTGGCGGCATGCGCCAGGCCGGGATTCTTGCGGCGGCGGGGCTCTATGCGCTGGATAATAATATTCAGCGCCTGGCCGACGACCATGCCAATGCACAGTTGCTGGGCGAGGGCCTGCGAGCGGCGGGCTATGAGGTCGAGCCGGTGCAGACCAACATGGTTTACGTGAAGATGGGCGACAAGGCCGAAGCGATCAAGGCCTTCGCTGCGACGCGCGGGATCAAACTCAGCGCTGCCGCTCGTCTGCGAATGGTCACGCACATGGACGTCAGCCGTGCGCAAATCGAGCAGGTCGTCGCGACATTCGTCGAGTTTTCCCGCAACTGATCGCGTTAGCGGTCCAATTGACCGTTTCTATCGTATAAACACGCTGTACCCCGCGCGCAGGGCCGATATAATGCGGCCCTTTGCCGTCGCTTCGTCTGTTGACGTTTCGAACAGGCCTTTGGCCGCAGCCTCCGTGGAAGAACCTAATGAAAAGCGCAGAAATCCGTGAAGCCTTCCTTCGCTTCTTCGAAGAGCAAGGCCACACCCGTGTAGCCTCCAGCTCTTTGATTCCGGGCAACGACCCAACCCTGCTGTTCACTAACGCGGGGATGAACCAGTTCAAGGACTGCTTCCTGGGCCAGGAAAAGCGCGCGTACACCCGCGCCGTCAGCAGCCAGAAATGCGTGCGCGCCGGCGGCAAGCACAACGACCTGGAAAACGTCGGTTATACCGCCCGTCACCACACCTTCTTCGAAATGCTGGGTAACTTCAGCTTCGGTGATTATTTCAAGCGTGACGCCATCACCTACGCCTGGAACTTCCTGACCAGCGAGAAGTGGCTGAACCTGCCCAAAGAAAAGCTCTGGGTCACCGTCTACGCCAGCGATGACGAGGCGTACGACATCTGGACCAAGGAGATCGGTGTTCCGGCCGAGCGCATGGTTCGCATCGGCGACAACAAGGGCGCGCCATACGCTTCCGACAACTTCTGGACCATGGGCGATACCGGCCCGTGCGGTCCTTGCACCGAGATTTTCTATGATCACGGCGCCGACATCTGGGGTGGCCCACCGGGCTCGCCGGAAGAAGACGGCGACCGTTACATTGAAATCTGGAACAACGTGTTCATGCAGTTCAACCGCACCGCCGATGGCGTGTTGCACCCGTTGCCAGCGCCGTCGGTGGACACCGGCATGGGCCTGGAGCGGATCAGTGCCGTGCTGCAGCACGTTCACTCGAACTATGAAATCGACCTGTTCCAGAGCCTGCTCACCGCATCGGCCAAAGCCATCGGTTGCACCAACGACGCTCAGGCTTCGCTGAAAGTCGTGGCTGACCACATTCGTTCGTGCGGCTTCCTGATTGCCGATGGCGTGCTGCCGTCCAACGAAGGTCGCGGTTATGTGCTGCGCCGGATCATTCGTCGTGCTTGCCGCCACGGCAACAAACTGGGCGCCAAGGGCAGCTTCTTCTACCAGATCGTTGCGGCCCTGGTCGCCGAGATGGGCGAAGCGTTCCCTGAGCTGAAATCCCAGCAGGCGCACATCGAGCGCGTCCTCAAAGCCGAAGAAGAGCAATTCGCCAAGACCCTGGAGCAAGGCCTTAAGATTCTCGAGCAGGATCTGGCCGAACTCAAAGGCGACGTGGTGCCGGGCGACGTGGTGTTCAAGCTTTACGACACTTACGGCTTCCCGATGGACCTGACCGGCGACATCGCTCGCGAGCGCAGCCTGACCATCGACGAAGAAGGCTTCGAGCGCGAAATGGAAGCCCAGCGCGTCCGTGCTCGCTCCGCCAGCTCCTTCGGCATGGACTACAACAGCCTGGTCAAGGTTGATGTGGCCACCGAGTTCACCGGTTATACCGCGCACAGCGGCTCCGCCAAAATCGTTGCTCTCTATAAAGACGGGCAATCGGTTGACGTACTGAGCGAAGGCGAAGAGGGCGTGGTCGTTCTCAATCAGACCCCGTTCTATGCCGAATCCGGTGGTCAGATTGGTGATTGCGGCTTCCTCCAGGCTGGCGCTGCGCGTTTCGACGTGCGCGACACCACCAAGACCGGCGGTGCGTTCCTGCACCACGGCGTGCTGGATTCGGGCAGTCTGATCGTAGGTGCTCCGGTCGAGACTCATGTCGATGCCGAAGTGCGTCACGCGACGTCGCTGAACCACTCGGCGACTCACCTGCTGCACGCCGCATTGCGTCAGGTACTGGGCGAGCACGTTCAGCAGAAAGGCTCGTTGGTCGACAGTCAACGCCTGCGCTTTGACTTCAGCCACTTCGAAGCCATCAAGCCTGAGCAACTGAAAGCGCTGGAAGACATCGTCAACGCCGAGATTCGCAAGAACTCCGAGGTTGAAACCGAAGAAACCGATATCGAAACCGCCAAGCAGAAAGGCGCCATGGCGCTGTTCGGCGAGAAGTACGGCGACAGCGTACGCGTGCTGAGCATGGGCGATTTCTCCGTCGAGCTGTGCGGCGGTATTCACGCCACCCGTACCGGCGACATCGGCCTGCTGAAAATCATCAGCGAAGGCGGTGTGGCCTCCGGCGTGCGTCGTATCGAGGCAGTCACCGGTGCCGCGGCACTGGCCTACTTGAATGCGGCAGAAGAACAACTCAAGGAAGCGGCCAACCTGGTCAAGGGCAGCCGCGATAACCTGATCGACAAGCTGTCGGCTGTGCTGGAGCGCAACCGTCTGCTGGAGAAGCAACTCGAGCAGTTGCAGGCCAAGGCGGCCAGCGCGGCGGGCGACGATCTGTCGGCCTCTGCCCTGGACGTCAAAGGCGTGAAAGTGCTGGCCGTGCGTCTGGACGGCCAGGACGGCAAGGCGCTGCTGGCGCTGGTCGATCAGCTGAAAAACAAACTCGGCCGCGCAGTGATCCTGCTCGGCAGTGTCCATGAGGAAAAGGTCGTTCTGGTTGCAGGCGTGACCAAAGACCTGACTGGCCAACTCAAAGCCGGTGATTTGATGAAGCAAGCCGCTGCGGCAGTGGGCGGGAAGGGCGGTGGTCGTCCAGACATGGCGCAGGGCGGTGGTACCGACGCTGGCGCACTGGATGCCGCATTGGCCCTGACTGTTCCATTTGTAGAGCAGGGTTTATAAGGCAGTGTGCCTGGCCCGCGGTCTAGTGGCGGGCCAGAACGCTGTTTGAGTGATTATTGGGCGCCCTTCATGGGCAGAGGCGGCTTTGAAATGGCTTTGATCGTACAGAAATTTGGAGGCACCTCAGTCGGCACTGTCGAGAGAATCGAGCAGGTCGCCGACAAGGTTAAGAAATTCCGCGATGCGGGCGATGACCTGGTGGTTGTGCTGTCTGCAATGAGCGGCGAAACCAACCGTCTGATCGATCTGGCCAAGCAAATCAGTGGCGACGGCCAACCGGTTCCTCGCGAGCTGGATGTGATCGTTTCCACTGGTGAGCAGGTGACGATTGCACTGTTGGCCATGGCGCTGATCAAGCGCGGCGTGCCAGCGGTGTCGTACACCGGCAACCAGGTACGGATTCTGACGGATAGCGCGCACAATAAAGCGCGTATCTTGCAGATTGATGACCAGAAGATTCGCGGTGACCTGAAGGCCGGTCGCGTGGTGGTTGTCGCCGGTTTCCAGGGCGTCGACGAGCACGGCAATATCACTACGCTCGGTCGTGGCGGTTCCGACACCACCGGCGTGGCGTTGGCGGCAGCCCTGAAGGCTGACGAATGCCAGATCTACACCGACGTCGACGGCGTCTACACCACCGACCCGCGTGTGGTGTCCGTGGCTCAGCGCCTGGACAAGATCACCTTCGAAGAGATGCTGGAAATGGCCAGCCTCGGTTCCAAGGTGTTGCAGATCCGTGCGGTCGAGTTCGCCGGCAAGTACAACGTTCCGCTGCGCGTACTGCACAGCTTCAAGGAGGGTCCGGGCACCCTCATTACTATTGATGAAGAGGAAACCATGGAACAGCCGATCATTTCCGGCATCGCTTTCAACCGCGATGAAGCCAAGCTGACCATCCGTGGCGTGCCAGACACCCCGGGCGTGGCGTTCAAGATTCTCGGCCCGATCAGTGCCGCGAACATCGAAGTCGACATGATCGTGCAGAACGTTGCGCACGATAACACCACCGACTTCACCTTCACCGTGCACCGCAACGACTACCAGGCGGCGCAAACCGTACTGGAAAACACCGCTCGCGAGATCGGTGCCCGTGAAGTTGTTGGCGACACCAAGATCGCCAAGGTCTCGATCGTCGGCGTCGGCATGCGCTCCCACGCAGGCGTGGCCAGCCGCATGTTCGAATCCCTGGCCAAAGAAAGCATCAACATCCAGATGATCTCGACTTCGGAAATCAAGGTGTCCGTGGTGATCGAAGAGAAGTACCTGGAACTGGCTGTGCGCGCCCTGCACACAGCTTTCGAACTGGACGCGCCGGCCCGACAGGGCGAGTAATGCGTTCCCCCGAAGGGCGCGGTCTGACCGCGCCCTTCGTTTTTTGAATGGTGCGTACCAAAGCTGTTCTTTTGCTCGCGCTAGTCAATACTCAGGCATGTAGGGCTGCGACCTTTTCGGTTGTAGGTCGAATGCCTTTTTTTTGCAGACTGTTGTCCCTGAAATGAAATGCGTGAGGAGAAAGGTATGCTGATTCTGACTCGTCGGTGCGCAGAAAGCCTGATTATTGGTGATGGCGAAATCACCGTGACCGTGCTCGGCGTCAAAGGAAATCAAGTGCGCATTGGTGTCAACGCCCCGAAAGAGGTGGCTGTGCATCGTGAGGAAATTTACCTGCGTATCAAGAAAGAGAAGGACGAAGAACCAAGCCATTAATTTTTATCGTTTTTTATGTTTGCAAACGGGGATAAAGCTGGTTAATATACGCCCCGTGTTGCGGAGAGCTGGCCGAGTGGCCGAAGGCGCTCCCCTGCTAAGGGAGTACACCTCACAAGGGTGTCGGGGGTTCGAATCCCCCGTTCTCCGCCATTATTTGTTTAGTACGTTGTAATCTGGCTTCTTCGGTAAGTTGTTGAAATTACTAGAAAAAGTGCTTTACAAAAAGATTTAACGGCCTATAATGCGCGGCAACAAATGCACTCGTAGCTCAGCTGGATAGAGTACTCGGCTACGAACCGAGCGGTCACAGGTTCGAATCCTGTCGAGTGCACCATTTAAGAGTTGTTTGCAGTGATGTGAATGACTTGGCTCCAACCAGTTGTGATCTGGTATAAAAACACAAATGCACTCGTAGCTCAGCTGGATAGAGTACTCGGCTACGAACCGAGCGGTCACAGGTTCGAATCCTGTCGAGTGCACCAAACAACAAAAAGCCCGCGTTTAACGCGGGCTTTTTGCCGTCTGCGATTTGGCTTTTCCTTTGGTACAACCTTTCTCGTCGAATTCGATATGAGCACTGCGCCCTCGCTTGTTGTCGTAGCGGTAGCTCATGGCTGAATTGCGGGTGCTGATCTTGTCTGGCTTACCGAGAGCGCTTTCGACATCCTGTTGACTCATGCCGGCGACGACCCGCTGATTGATGATCGCTGCACGGCGCTCCTTCGCGCTGAGCTGATTTCCACATTTGTCCTCGGACTGACCAACGACCGTCGGCTCTCTCCTTTGGATTTTCCTGCCTGATGTTTCGCGGGTGTCAGCTTCCGGCATCAGGGCTGTCGTGCTGCCTGGCAAGAAGGTGCGCACATCCTGAAGCGAAAAGTTATCCCCGGTCGTGCAGCTCAAGGTTGTGAAGGTGATGCGTCCATCGGGGGCTTCGCACCGGTGGACGGTCGTGGCAAGCGCCCAGGGCGACAGGCAGAGCAGGGCGGCAAGCAAGAAATAATGAGTATTGGATGGCATTCGACGTCCTCCTTGACGGTCCTTCTCAAGGGTAGCCGGTACATTTTTCGACGGCGGTGTGTTTTCTTTTCAGGATAAGTCGTCGCAGTTCCATGGATCAGGACAGCGCTCAGGTTTGTCTCGCAAGCGCTTGTTTCAGCCACGATTTTTTAACGTTTAAAACCGTCAGGCGGTGTTATCATTGCGCCCGTCAGCCCCGCCGGGGCTTGTGGAATACCTCCATGGACTTACCCAGTAGTTACTCAGTACCCCGTTTTTACAATCATGAATTGACTGATTGATCCTTCCGGCGTGCCCCGCTGCTGGGAGTGGAGTTCGCCTATGTCTGAAGTTGAAGTAAAGAAAACGCAGGAAAGCTTGCAGGACCGCCTCGCTCAAGTCGTTGAGCTGCTGCAGCGCCAGCGGGTGGTCGAAGACCTGACTCATCGTCAGGAAGGTGCGCATCACGACCTGGTCGAGAACCTGGTTCACCGGCAAAACCTCGTCGAGTTGCAGCGCAAGCTCGATGATCTGCACTCCGCCGACGTTGCCTACATCCTTGAAGCCTTGCCGCTGGACGATCGTTTGACGGTCTGGCAATTGGTCAAGGCCGATCGCGACGGCGACATTCTGCTCGAAGTATCCGATTCGGTTCGTGAAAGCCTGATCGCCGACATGGACGATCACGAGCTCCTGGCGGCGACCAAGGACATGGATGCCGACGAACTGGCTGACCTGGCCTCCGAGTTGCCGCGAGATGTCGTCCACGAGCTGATGGAAACCCTCGATGGCCAACAGCGTGAACGCGTCCGCTCCGCGTTGTCTTATGACGAGGATCAGGTCGGTGCGCTGATGGACTTCGAGATGGTGACCATCCGCGAGGATGTCAGTCTCGAAGTGGTTTTGCGTTACCTGCGCCGTCTCAAGGAGCTTCCGAGCCACACCGATAAACTGTTCGTGGTCGATTACGACGGCGTGCTCAAGGGCGTGTTGCCGATCAAGCGCCTGCTGGTCAACGACCCGGAAAAACAGGTATCGGAAGTCATGGCCAGCGATCCGGTGAGTTTTCATCCGGACGAAGATGCTTACGAGGCCGCTCAGGCGTTCGAGCGTTACGACTTGATCTCGGCCCCGGTGGTCGACAAGAACGGCAAGCTGATCGGTCGTCTGACCATCGATGAAATGGTCGACCTGATTCGTGAAGAGAGCGAAAACGAAGTTCTCAACATGGCGGGTCTGCGCGAAGAAGAAGATATTTTTGCGTCAGTCTGGAAATCCCTGCGCAACCGTTGGGCCTGGCTGGCGATAAACCTGATCACCGCGTTCGTTGCATCCCGGGTGATCGGCCTGTTCGAAGGCTCCATCGAGAAACTGGTAGCGCTCGCGGCATTGATGCCGATTGTGGCGGGTATTGGTGGCAACTCGGGTAACCAGACGATCACCATGATCGTTCGGGCCATGGCGCTGGACCAGGTCAGTACCGGCAATACGTCGCGGCTGATGCGCAAGGAGTTGGCGGTTGGCTTGATCAATGGTCTGGTCTGGGGCGGCGTGATCGGTGTGGTGTCCTATCTGCTTTATGGCAGTTGGTCCCTGGGCGTGGTGATGACTGCCGCCATGACGCTTAACCTGTTGCTTGCGGCCCTGATGGGGGTTTTGATTCCGATGACCCTGGCACGGCTTGGGCGCGACCCGGCAATGGGCGCCAGTGTGATGATCACTGCCATGACCGACAGTGGAGGCTTTTTTATCTTCCTCGGGCTGGCGACAATTTTCCTGCTTTGAGGTCCTGATTTAAAGAACCCGCCTGATCGGCGGGTTTTTTTTAGCCAAATTTCAGGCAAAAAAAAGCCAGCAATTACGCTGGCTTGAGCTTTCGGGATGAATCAGGAAGCGTCTGCGGCCATTTCTGCGTCATGGGCGATCAGCGAAACCAGAGCGTTTTGCTGGCGGTGGGAGAGTTGACGGAAGCGTTGCAGCAGTTCGCGTTCGTGCAATGACAGCTCGGGGCTGTCCAGGCGCATGCTCAATTCTTCGCCCAACGCGCCTTCCTGAATAAGGCTTTGCTCAAGGCGCGCGATGATTTCGGAGTTCATGCTGCGATGATGATTGCGAGCCACCTCGGCAATGCGTTCACGCATTCCGTCTGGCAGACGTACGACGAACTTGTCAGCCGTACGGCTGGAATAAATTGCCTGTTTCAATGGGCGCATATATTTAACCGGTTAGTTCAGGGGAGCGGTTCTCGGGATTGGCCGCAGGATGTCAGATAGGACAAGCACTCCAGCCAAATGTTCAACCTGAATTGATAGAGGCGCGCATCATGCCTCAAATTAGCCAGATCATTGGCGTCAATTCTGTGACAAATATTGATTTGGGTAAAGGCTTAATGCCAGCACCCATTATCAGAAATGCGGACTGGTTTGAAAATAATCCATGAGTCCGTATCGCTGTCCGCGTCCTCTTGCACGACAGGTGATGCCCGAAGCCCCCTGAAGGTGCATGCTATGCGGATTCGATCCTTGTTCCTTACCTTATACAGGATAGTGGCAAATGGCCGATTTACTAGGGCTGACGGGCGGTATGGGATAATTTCAGGATGGATGGCAGGCTGATTTATTTAATGGGACCTTCGGGATCCGGCAAGGACAGCCTCATCGAAGCCGCTCGCGAGCCATTGCGAACGCGCAATTGTACCGTCGTGCGTCGGGTTATCACGCGCTCGGCTGGATCCGTGGGTGAAGACGCCATCGAGGTGTCCCGCGAAGAATTCGAGCGGCGCAGAGGCAAAGGGGATTTCGCGCTGTCGTGGCAGGCCAATGGGCTGGATTACGGTATTCCTGTGCGCATGGATCAATGGCTCAAGGACGGTCACGATGTATTGATCAATGGTTCGCGCGGGCACCTGGCAGAAGCGCAGCAGCGCTACCCCACGCTGATACCGGTGCTGTTGACGGTCAAGGATGAAGTGCTGCGTGAACGTCTGCTACAGCGGGGGCGCGAGAGCCTGACAGAAGTTGAAGCAAGACTGCGCCGCAATGCGTTGTTCATGGCTGACGATGCTATCGGTGATACGCAGATCCGTCGGCTCGATAACTCCGGCGACCTGATGGCAACAGTGGCCAATCTTCTGGAGCTGTTGAGCTTCAGCGGCTGATGGGGGGGGGCGCTACCGTGAGGCGTCTGCCTACACTTAAAAAGCCCTACGGACGACATGACAAAAGCGGGCCTGCCCGTTAACATGCATGCCGTCCATCGCCCCGCATTCCTTGCGGGGGGACTTGTGTCTCAGTAGCTCAATTGGATAGAGCATCCCCCTCCTAAGGGGAAGGTTGGCAGTTCGAACCTGCCCTGGGACACCATATAATTCGCGCCTTTCAAACCATTCTCCTGACAGCTTCATTTTTTCGTGACAGCAGGGTGGCAGCAGAAGGCAAAAAAAGCCCCACTCAGAATCAATCTGATGGGGCTTTTTAGTACCTACAATTGATCAACCTTTTCCGACCGCCGAGCTGACAGCGGGTTAGGCGGGAGCCTTCTCGTCAATCTCAGTTGTGCTTCCGGGCTCTATTCGAATTTTCAGGTGACCTTGCCCAGCCAGAACCTCAGAGAGGCCTTCCTGTAGCTTCAGCTGCGAATTTGTCATTTCCTCGCTGAAGGGGAAACCGGTCACGTTCATGCTAATCGGTTGATGCCCGGAAAGGACTTCAATTGCGTAGTGCCTTAGCTTTTGCTGGTCGAGCTCAAGATCTGTATGGCCCTTTGGAATGTAGGCTCCGTTTCGTAGAAGGACCCGGTCATACCGAAGATTTAGATCCGTGGCCATTGCACTCAACATTAAAATCAAAAGCTCTTGCTGCTTCTCGACCCACCTTTCCGCATTGCTCTCGTTTATCGTCGAGGTAAGGTGCTCCAGGTAGTCACGCCAGGTATCCAAAACGTCTGTTTCTGAGGCCTTTCGGCGGTTCGAGCGGCCTCCGTTGAACGCGAGATCAATCATGTTCAATGCACGAACATGATCCGGTGAGAGCCTTGCCGCTCGAGTTGCCATCAACGTGCTAAATATCCAGGTTTTTTGGTTTCTGGACTCATTCACGCGCTCAAGATACTTCTGTGCTTGAACCGCTAGGATCGGCCCAAGCAGTGTGGCAACGATCGTACCGATTCCGAAAACCCAGTTTGCTTCCATTCTTTTTTCCGCAAGGTTGGGGAAGATGGCTCGACAGCACTTGCCGAGTAGAGCTCTGAGAATATGTGTATTTTCCATCGCACGCCAAGGCAACCCCAAAAGCACTCAGTTGTGATCTTCCATTTTTACTTTTTAGGCTAAAGCGATTTGATCCCTGATCCTTAGAACGGTAGTGGTCGAACAGTTGGCGTGCCGAGCTGTTGCGCGGATGCCAAGGCCGGCGCCGAGCAGTTCCGTAACGCGCTTGTGCAGATCCTCATCGACCGGCCGACCCTGGTACTTGCCGGCAGCTTTAGCCTTCTCGATACCTTGGGCCTGGCGCTCTCGGCGCTGCTCGTAATCCTTGCGCGCAATGGCGGCCATCATTTCCACCAGCATCGAGTTGATCGCTCCCAGCATCCGCCCGGTGAACTCGTCGCCTTTGGTGTCCTGCATTCCCTGGTGACTGGTTGGCAGATCGATCGCGACGATGCGCAACCCCTTGGAGTCGATCGCAGCCTTGAGCTTCTGCCAGTCTTCTACAGGAAGCCGTGAGAGGCGATCTATCGATTCGACAAGCAGCACGTCACCCTTGCGCGCGTCTTCGAGCAGGCGCAGTAGCTCAGGCCGGTCTGCCGTGGCGCCGCTGGCGTTCTCCAGGTACACACTAGCGATGACCTTGTTATGGTCGGTGGCGAACTGCTCGAGCGATGCCCGGGCGCGGCCCGCGTCCTGCTCTTCGGTCGATGCTCTGAGGTATGCGCGGATGAACATGATGTGCGTCCCGTATCAGTTAAGGTGTCTCACTAATACTGTTGCACTTTGAGTGTTACTTATCAAGCAGGAAGGGCAAATAAACGCAAATTTGCGTGTATCAGCTCAGGCATACCATGGAGAACACCCTATGCAGCAAGTATCAAAGCTGTGTGATGCTTCCGGCCTCTCGCTTGATAAAAAAATCACTATGCTGCTGGCGGTCCAAACGCTAGGTTTTGTAAGGTTCTGGTGTGTGCTCAATAACAAGTTGGGTAATTACACAGATTTGCCCACCCATTTGCATTCCACCTGACCAGTTATTTGCATCGGATTTGACCAGCAAGCCGCATGGCCATGACCGGCAGAGAACGGCCAGGTAGCTGCTCCTCAAACTTGGAGAATTTCATTGGCACACTTCACGTTCGTCGTCGGCCAACGATATACAAAGGATGACATCTATAGAATCTGCCGCGTTCCGCCGGGCAAGCAGAAGGGCAACTGGAACACGGGCTATACCCAATGGAGCGGCGATTGGTTCATCTTCTGCAATATTGGCACAGCGGGCCGAACGGGTCATGACTATGCAAACCGCTTTGAAGAAGGTCTTCTCCATTGGTACGGGAAGACCGCGTCGCATGTGGGACAGGAATCCATTAAGAGTCTCCTGAGCCGTCAGGGGGGAGTTCATGTGTTCTATCGTACCGACGATAGGAGTCCCTTTAAATATGCTGGCGAGGCAGCCCCGGATAGCTTTCAACGGACGACGCCCGTACAAATCACTTGGTCATTTCAAGTTGGGGCACCGCAGCGCGGATTCACAGGTGCGACTGCGGCTGAAACACAACCGCAAGCATCTCAAGCGTCAGGCGAATTGCAATTCCCAGAGGAGGTCGCGGGTGCCGCAACCTATGGAGAAGGCGCTGTAAAACAGGTTTCGGTAAACGCATACGAGCGGAGCGCTAAGGCAATTTCAGCGTGCAAAGCACATTACGGCACCGCGTGTGTCATATGCTGCTTCGATTTTGGCAAGGTGTACGGTGAGATTGGTCGCGGCTACATTCACGTCCACCACCTCGTGCAGCTTGCTGATATCGGCAAAGATTACAAGGTGGATCCGGTGAAGGATCTTCGCCCGGTGTGTCCAAACTGCCACTCAATGCTTCATCAGCGTCGACCACCGCTGTCTATCGATGAACTGAAGAAGATGATCGGTCGCAGCTAACCATTCTCTGCAGGCGCGGCGGCCCTATCTGGTCGCGCCTGAAGGCGATGGTGTTTAGTCGGCAATAGCATCCATGGCACAGCCCTCGAATTGAATGGACGACGCTAACTCCTTGTAGTGGGTAATGCTCACGGTCTCCTTCTGGCCGATTTCTGCCTTCCACGACCGGCTGAAACCGACCCATAGCTGACATTGCCAATCGTTCGAATTTACAGGTGTTAGCTCTGGTGGCGATTACACCCCGCTACCAGTTGCTTCAGCCCTTCCATATTCTGGATTTTAACGTCGCGACCGGCAATTTCCACCAGTCCCTGATTCCGCAGATGCGCAATGCCCCGGCAGATGGTTTCCAGGCGCAGTCCCAGGTAGGAGCCGATTTCTTCGCGACGCATTTTCAATACGAAGTCCCTGGATGAGTAGCCGCGGATACTGAAACGCTGCGACAGGTTCAGCAAAAAAGCCGCCAGCCGCTCGTCCGAGTTCATGTTACCCATCAACATCAGCATGCTGTGATCACGCACGATTTCACGACTCAGGAGCCTGTTCAGGTTGTGCTGCAGTGACGGCAGGTTCTGTGCGAGTTTCTCCAATTGCGCAAAGTGGATGGGGCAGACTTCGCTGTCCTCAAGGGCAATCGCATTGCAGGCGTGCTCTTCGGCACTGATAGCGTCCAGACCGAGCATTTCGCCGGGTATGTGAAAGCCGGTGACCTGTTCACGACCATCGACTGACACCATGCTGGTCTTGAATGAGCCGATACGGACCGCGTAAAGCGAGCGTAACGGATCTCCAGTGCGGTACAGCGCTGCATCCTTTTTAACCTTGAAGCGTTGCACGATCAGCGTGTTCAGACGTTCAACCTCCTGCCCGGTCAGGCCAATCGGCAGGCACAACTCCAATACGCTGCAGTTGGAGCACGCAGCCTTGAGATGCTGAACTTGAACGGGACGAGTTTCGAGCATGGGAGATGACGCCATCTGAGGATGAAATAAGCATAGGCGGTGAGCTCTCAGATACGTATCTCATTCGGACGTTTGCCGGAAGAATAGACGAACGGGGGGCAGAAAACGCACTCAACCTGTCAATCTCGCCTGGCATTGCTGCTGGCGGCTGGTGTGGTTCGTTGAAATGGGCTATTAGTTACGACTCGATTGGATCTGGACCCAGGTGACCAATATGAGCGAGATGGCTGAGCGGCCCTGTTCTGTGGACTACACCCATCAAAACGGGATTAAGGCACGAATAGATTTTATATGGGGCGCGCCAGATGATCCGGCTCCTAGTGGTATTTGCGTCACCGTGAATTTTGCCAATGAAAATATACGGCTAATTCGGGAAAATACTGTTTATAAAAGTTTTGAAGAGGCGATGAAGCAAGGGATTCGGCTGGCTGAAGGCGTTATAGACGTGCTTTTCGAGCCGTTAGATTGAGTAAGGCTTTCTCCGTGGGTAATTACACGGACTTGCCCCCCATTTGCATTCGACCTGACCAGTCATTTGCATCGGATTTGACCAGCAGGATTCGTGGACATGACCGGCAGAGAGCGACCCTTTGCAGCCAGTCGCGAAAGGCAATGGTTTCCCCCTTCACCCCTTCACCCCTTCACCCCTTCACCCCTTCGCCATTTTCGGCAGACCGACGGTGTCGATGCGCCAGCATTATGGCTTCTTTGGATAGTCCAGCCCTACTTGTGTTGGCGTGGTCTTGCCGATGCCCGACCACGACTTCGCATCGAACCTGAACTCGGCGATGGCGCAGGTTGGCATCTGGGTGATCTCGCTCGTGAGGTGATGCGCGAGCTCGGTCAGCTCGGGGTTGTGGCCGACCAGCATTACGCGCTTCAGTTTGTCGCCAAGCTCTTGAATGACGTCGAGCAAGTCATCCATCTCGCAAGCATAAAGCCGATCATTCACCACGATATCCTTGTTCCTGAAATCGAGCATCTTTGCGATGACCTCCGCAGTCGCAAGCGCGCGTGTCGCCGGGCTCGACATGATCATATCGAGCTTCACATTGCGCTCTGCCAATCGCTTACCCATCTTCGCCACATCGCGCCTGCCCCGATCCGCCAATGGTCGGTCTCGGTCGGGCAACGAAGTATCGTCCCAACTCGACTTGGCGTGGCGAACGAGGAATAGCGTTTTCATTGCACTCATCCTGGATGTTCTCGGGGGAGAGCCCATTCCTATTGGATGCGATGCTTGAACGGCGCAATCGCAAGCGGTCTTCGGCTCGTGTCGGAAGACCGCATCCACGACGACATTGATTCAACCTACATCACCGCAGCCTGCTTGCAAACAGGGTTTTCACCTGAGGGTTCGGTCATGACCAGGAGGGCTCTCCATGGCGAAAATCGTCTATTGGACACCAACCGCGACTGACAGCTCCTGGCCGATTCTGTTGAAAAAGTAGCTCCCCCGTCTGGCCTGCGGCAAAATCTTCGCACCAGCCAGCAGGGAAGCACGCAGCATGATGGGACAGTTATCGAGTGGGCAGGAACGGCTGTTTTACTCGTTCAACCTTGAGGATCACATCCCCGCCA
>NZ_JAAUOE010000043.1 GCF_017114915.1 Pseudomonas frederiksbergensis | reverse complement strand
AGCGACATTCAGCGCATGGTCATTTCGCGCAATCTTTGAGAAGGAAACCAATACGTGAACTACGAAACGATTTTGCTGGAAACCCACGGCCGCGTCGGCCTGATCACCCTGAACCGCCCGCAAGCGCTGAACGCGTTGAATGCACAGATCGTCAGCGAACTGAACCACGCCCTCGATGGTCTGGAAGCCGATTCGAACATCGGCTGCATCGTGCTGACCGGCTCGAAAAAAGCCTTCGCCGCCGGTGCCGACATCAAGGAAATGGCCGAGCTGACCTACCCGCAGATCTACCTCGACGACCTGTTCAGCGACAGTGATCGCGTGGCCAACCGCCGCAAGCCGATCATCGCCGCGGTCAACGGTTTCGCCTTGGGCGGTGGCTGTGAGCTGGCGCTGATGTGCGACTTCATTCTGGCCGGCGACAACGCAAAATTTGGTCAGCCGGAAATCAACCTCGGTGTGCTGCCAGGCATGGGCGGCACCCAGCGCCTGACCCGCGCCGTGGGCAAGGCCAAGGCCATGGAGATGTGCCTGAGCGGGCGCTTGATCGATGCGGTGGAAGCGGAGCGTTGCGGGATTGTCGCGCGCATCGTGCCGGCGGATGAGCTGGTGGAAGAAGCGCTGAAAGTCGCGGCGCTGATCGCGAAGAAGTCGCTGCCGATTGCGATGATGGTCAAGGAAAGCGTCAACCGCGCCTTTGAAGTCAGCCTGTCCGAAGGCGTGCGCTTTGAGCGCCGGGTGTTCCATGCGGCGTTTGCCACGCAGGATCAGAAGGAAGGGATGGCGGCGTTCATTGCCAAGCGTGAGGCCGAATTCCAAGGCAAGTGATGTAGCGTCCTCACGGACGTCTTCGCGGGCAAGCCTCGCTCCCGTAGGAGCTGGCTTGCCAGCGAAGCTTTTAACGGTCACACCAAATAGTTTTTCAACTCCCTGGCAATCACCATCCGCTGTATCTCGCTCGACCCTTCATAAATCTGCGTGATCCGCGCATCCCGGTAGTAGCGCTCCACCGGGTAATCCTCCAGATACCCATACCCGCCATGAATCTGGATCGCCGACGAGCAGACCTTTTCCGCAATCTCCGAAGCAAACAATTTGGCCTGTGACGCCTCCGACAGACACGGCTTGCCGGCACTGCGCAACCGCGCGGCGTGCAGGATCAGCAAGCGCGCGGCGTTCAGCCGGGTCTGCATGTCGGCCAGCATATTAGCGACGCTTTGGTGTTCGATGATCGGCTTGTCGAACTGCACCCGATCCCGCGCGTAGGCCAGTGCCGCTTCGAACGCCGCACGGGCGATGCCCAGGGCTTGTGCGGCGATGCCGATGCGGCCGCCTTCGAGGTTGGAGAGGGCGATGGCCAGGCCTTTGCCGCGTTCGCCCAGCAGGTTGGCCTCAGGAATCGTGCAGTTGTTCAGGGTGACGGCGCAGGTATCGGAAGCCCGGATGCCCATCTTGTGTTCACTGCGATCGACGATGAACCCCGCTGTTGCGGTCGGCACCAGGAATGCCGAGATCCCGCGTTTGCCCAGCTCTGGATCGGTCACGGCGAAAACGATCGCCAGCTTCGCCCGTTTGCCGTTGCTGACGAATTGCTTGGCGCCGTTGATCACCCACTGGCCGTCACGCAGTTCGGCGCGGGTACGCAGGTTATGGGCTTCGGAACCGGCTTGCGGTTCGGTGAGGCAGAAGCAACCGATGGCCTGACCGCTGGCGAGGTCCGGCAGCCATTCCTGTTTCTGTTCCTCGGTGCCGTAATTGAGCACCGGCCCGCAGCCCACGGAGTTGTGGATGCTCATCAGCGCACCGGTGGCGCCGTCACCGGCGGAAATCTCTTCCACTGCCAGCGCATAGGCCACGTAATCGACGTAGGTGCCGCCCCATTCCTCGGGCACCACCATGCCCAGCAGACCCAATTCGCCCATCTTCGCCACCAGACCGTCATCGATCCAGCCGGCCTTTTCCCAGGCTTGTGCGTGGGGCGCGATTTCGCCTCGGGCAAAATCCCGGGCCATGTCGCGGATCATCACTTGTTCTTCGCTCAATTCGATATCGTGCATGGCTCAGCTCCCGCTCTGGTCAAACCCGGTGAAAAAACTCGCGACGTGCTCGGCGTCCAGCGCCTGCAAGGTCGGCGGGTTCCAGCGCGGGTTCTTGTCTTTGTCGATCAGCAAGGCGCGCACGCCTTCGATCAGGTCGCCGCGTTCGAACCACTGGCGATCCAGGTGCAGTTCGAGGGCGAAGCATTGTTCCAGGCCCAAGTGCCGACCGCGCCGCAGCATGTCCAGGGTCACGCCCATGGCCAGCGGTGAACGGCTTTCCAGCACATCGGCGGTGGCCATGGCCCACTCATGACTGTCGGCGACGGTCACTGCACGCAGTTGTTCCACCATACTCGGCACATCGGGCAGGGCGAAGAAGTGATCGATGGCCGGCCGCAACGCCGCCAGGGGGGCTGCCGGCAATTGTTGCACGGCGAGTTTTGCCAGCAAGCCTTGCAGGTCCTTGAGCGGCGTGTCGTGCCATTGCAGGTGGTCGAGTCGCTCATCCAGCGTGCCCAGCTTTTCGCTGTCCAGGTACCAGTCAGCCAGGCCGCAATAGAGCGCATCGGCGGCGCGGATTTGCACACCGCTGACACCCAGATAAATGCCCAGCTCACCGGGAACGCGCGGCAGGAAGTAGCTGCCGCCGACGTCGGGGAAATAACCGATGGCCACTTCCGGCATCGCCAGGCGGCTGCGCTCGGTGACCACCCGCAAATCGGCGCCTTGCACCAGCCCCATGCCGCCGCCCAGCACAAAGCCGTCCATCAAGGCCAGGACCGGTTTGCGATAGTGATGGAGGGTGAGGTCGAGGGCGTATTCCTCGACGAAGAAGTCTTCGTGCAGTGTGTCGCCGTTTTTGAAACTGTCGTACAGCGAGCGGATATCGCCGCCGGCACAGAAGGCTTTCTCGCCGGCACCGCGCAACACCACCGCGTGCACCTGCGGATCCTGTGCCCAGGCATCGAGCTGCTGTTGCAGGCTGCGGACCATGTCCAGGGTAATGGCGTTGAGGCCGGCGGGGCGATTGAGGGTCAGGTGACCGATGTGATTGCGAACCTCGGCCAACACGTCGTTTTGTGTGGCATCCATGGACTGTGTCCCCGGGGATGAAACCTGAGCAGTCATCACTAACTCCCTGCTTTTATTGTTCTTTATAGAGAAGCTCGCGCGCGAGCGATGCTGGATCGTAACAGTGCAAATTTGTGATGTACAACCGGGATACGTGCAGGTGCTGTCTGCATTTTTGCCTTAAGGGAAGGCAGTGATTTTTTGCTCTTTCTTTTGATCCTTAACCCCATCCGGCCAGCAACGACAGAATCGGCTGTGAAAACCCTTCGTTCAGCGCAGTTGAGCTGTCTGGACAGGGGCTTACGACACCCGTGGCCCCCAGGCAATTGGCATTCTGGCGGTCCATTTCAAGCACTTGCGATCAAGCGCCTGGAATGGACTGCACCCCGACGACTGATTAGACCCAGTCGAAAACAACAACAAATACGGCTGCGGTGAATGCCGCATCGACTCTCTGCCCCTGTCAAAAAGTGTGGTGCGGCGCAGGCGCCAAGCCGCGATAAATCCAAATAATCCGGGACTCTAGAAGATGAATATCAAATGGCTGACCTTACCGGCATTGGCTCTGCTGTGCTGCTCCACCGGCGCCAGCGCCAAAGAGTGGAAAGAGCTGCGCTTTGGTGTGAACCCCAGTTACCCGCCTTTTGAATCCACCACCGCCGATGGCGGCGTGCAAGGGTTCGGCGTGNCGCCGATGGCGGCGTGCAAGGGTTCGGCGTGGACCTGGGCAATGCGATCTGCGCCGAGCTGAAGGTGAAATGCGTATGGGTCAGCAATGACTTCGACGGGCTGATCCCGGCGCTCAAGGCGGGCAAGTTCGACGCCATCGAGTCGTCGATGACCGTGACCGATGCGCGCAAAAAACAGATCGACTTCACCGATCGCCTGTATGCCGGGCCGACCGCCATCGTCACCCGCAAGGACTCCGGCTTGTTGCCCACCGCCGAGTCGCTGCAGGGCAAGACCATCGGTTACATGCAGGGCACGATTCAGGAAACCTACGCCAAGGCCAAACTGGCGCCGGGCGGTGTGAAACTGCGCGCTTATCAGAATCAGGATCAGGTTTACGCCGACCTGGTTTACGGGCGTCTCGATGCATCGATTCAGGACAAGCTGCAAGCGCAGATGAGCTTCCTGCCGTCGCCGCAAGGAGCGGACTTCCAGAACAGCGAAGGCATCAGCGACCCGCTGGTGCCGTCGGAAATCGCCATTGGCGTGCGCAAGGACAACGAAGAACTCAAAGGCATGCTCAACGCCGCCATCAAGGCCCTGCATGAAAAGGGCATCTACGCACAGATCCAGCGCAAGCACTTCGGCGATCTGGACCTCTACAACAACTGATCCTCGCGCCCCGAACGCTGCGTCCTGGTAACAGGCGCAGCGCTTGCAAGCGGGCGCCTCAAGACAGGTGACTGGCGTGAACTCCTTCCTGAATCTGATCGGGGTCGATCTTTCGGCCCTGCAAGGCTATGGCCCCTTATTGCTGCATGGCACCTGGGTCACCCTCAAATTGTCGGCGCTGTCACTGCTGGTG
This sequence comes from Pseudomonas frederiksbergensis, assembly GCF_017114915.1. Taxonomy (GTDB): domain Bacteria; phylum Pseudomonadota; class Gammaproteobacteria; order Pseudomonadales; family Pseudomonadaceae; genus Aquipseudomonas; species Aquipseudomonas frederiksbergensis_I. Next base: position 35,774 of record NZ_JAAUOE010000043.1, on the reverse strand, counting down.
AGCATGGCGCTGGGGCTGCTCGGCGCGGCAGCCAAGCTGTCGCCGCTGAAGCTGTTGAACCTGCCTGCCACTTTCTATACGACGCTGATTCGCGGGGTGCCGGACCTGGTGCTGATGCTGTTGATTTTCTACAGCCTGCAAGGCTGGCTGAGCAGCCTGACCGAGGCCATGGGCTGGGCTTACATGGAAATCGATCCGTTCGTGGCTGGTGTCGTCACCCTGGGTTTCATCTACGGCGCGTATTTCACCGAGACCTTTCGCGGGGCGATCCTCAGCGTGCCAAGCGGCCAGCAGGAAGCCGCCGCGTGCTTTGGCCTGAGCCGCTGGCAGCGGTTTCGCTTCGTGGTGTTCCCGCAGATGATGCGGTTCGCCTTGCCGAGCCTGGGCAACAACTGGCTGGTGCTGCTCAAGGCCACGGCGCTGGTGTCGATCATCGGGTTGTCAGATTTGGTCAAAGTCGCTCAGGAAGCCGGAAAAAGCACTTTCAACATGCTTGATTTCCTGCTGCTGGCAGGGGCGCTGTATCTGTTGATCACCAGCGCGTCGACCTACGTATTGCGTGTGCTTGAACGACGTTATAACCAGGGCGTGCGGGGGATGGCGCGATGATCGAGTTGATTGCCGAATACTGGCAACCCTTTCTGTTCAGCGACGGCTATAGCCTCACTGGATTGGCGATGACCTTGTGGCTGTTGGTGGCAAGCATCGTGATGGGGTTCTTCCTCTCGCTGCCGCTGGCGATCCTTCGAACCTCACGCTGGGGCCTGCTGCGCTGGCCGGTTCAGCTGTTCACCTATGTGTTTCGCGGCACGCCGCTGTATATCCAGCTGCTGATTTGCTACAGCGGGATCTACGGCATTGCCGTGGTCCGCTCGCAACCGCTGCTCGAAGCGTTTTTTCGCGATGCGATGAATTGCACGTTGCTGGCGTTCACGCTCAATACCTGTGCCTACACCGTGGAAATCTTCGCCGGAGCGATTCGCAGCATTCCTTACGGCGAAATCGAGGCCGCCCATGCTTATGGCTTGAGCGGCTGGCGCCTGTATCTGTGCCTGATTCTGCCGTCGGCTTTGCGCCGGGCGCTGCCGTATTACAGCAACGAAGTGATCCTGATGTTGCATGCCACATCGGTGGCGTTTACCGCGACCATTCCCGACATCCTCAAAATCGCCCGGGACGCCAATGCCGCGACGTTCATGACCTTTCAGGCCTTCGGCGTTGCCGGCCTGCTGTACCTCGCACTGTCGTTCGGGCTGGTCGGCGCGTTCCGCCTGGCAGAAAAGCGTTGGTTGAGCTTCCTCGGGCCGGCGCACTAATTCCCCTTTTCATCCAGAGCGGCGTCGAAGCAGGCGCTGCTGCAGGAGACTCATGCATGTACAAACTCTCGGTTGAAAATCTGTACAAACGTTTTGGTGACAATGAAGTGCTCAAGGGCGTCTCGTTGAACGCACAGGCTGGCGATGTGGTGAGCATGATCGGCGCCAGTGGTTCGGGTAAAAGCACCATGCTGCGCTGCATCAACTTTCTGGAGCGGGCGGACGAAGGCGCCATCGTACTGGACGGCGAGCGCATCATCACCCGTCCGGGTGCCGGCGGCATGCGCGTCGCCAATCCGGCGCAATTGCAGCGCTTGCGCACACGCCTGGCGATGGTGTTCCAGCATTTCAATCTGTGGAGCCATCTGACCGTACTGGAAAACATCATACTGGCGCCGTGTCGGGTGCTGGGTGTCAGCCGCAAGGCCGCCGAAGACAGCGCACGAGCGTATCTGGACAAGGTCGGTTTGCCACAACGGGTGGCCGAGCAATACCCGGCGTTTCTGTCCGGCGGTCAGCAACAGCGGGTCGCGATTGCCCGGGCGCTGGCCGTGGAGCCGGAGATTCTGTTGTTCGACGAACCGACCTCGGCCCTCGATCCGGAGCTGGTGGGCGAGGTGTTGAAGGTGATTCAGGCGCTGGCCGAAGAGGGCCGGACCATGTTGATGGTGACCCACGAAATGGGCTTTGCCCGGCAAGTGTCCAGCCAGGTGTTGTTCTTGCATCAGGGGCGGGTCGAGGAGCAAGGTGATGCAACCATCCTCGACCAGCCAAAAAGTGAACGGTTACAGCAATTCCTATCGGGTCGTTTGAAGTGAGGCAAGACGTACATGGCGGATATCCGCGATATGTCGATTGTGCTTGATCGTATTGATCAGGCCATCATCGAAGTGCTGCGCCACGAAGGGCGCATCACTTATCAAAAGCTGTCCGAGCGCGTGCACCTGACGCCCAGGCCGTGCCTGGAGCGGGTGCGCAAGCTCGAACAGCTCGGGGTTATCCGTGGCTACGGCGCGATTCTCGATGAAAAAAAACTGACACCGGGGCTGTCGCTGCTGGTGTTGGTGGCGTTGTCGAACCAGAGTGGGCGGTCGGCGCAAAAGGCCTTTGAGGCCAAGGTCCGTGGTTGTCCGCAGGTGCTGGAATGCCGCTTGATCAGCGGCGCGTTCGACTACAGCCTGCGCATGCGTTGCCGGGACATGGAGCATTACCGGGTGCTGACTGAAGTCTGGTTTGATGACCCGGAATTGCACATTGATAAGCTGGTCAGCCATCCGGAACTGGCGATGGTCAAGACCACGATGGAATAAGCCGTAGCCCTGTAGCAGCTGCCGAGCCTGCGAGGCTACGTTCGGCGGCGTAGCCGTCGTAAATCCTGTATACGCGGTTGTCCTGAAATACCGCATAGCCTGACTTCACGACGGCTTCGCCGTCGAACGCAGCCTCGCAGGCTCGGCAGCTGCTACAGGGGGCCGAATCGGCTGACCCAACCCCGTTTTTCAGCCATTTCCATCACATCGCCAGCCCTTAACAACCGGGTTTTTCCGCCGCCGAAACAGACAATGAGCACCTCTCAACCCTCATTGAATCTGTGCCCATGCAAACCACCAATACCGTTTTGATGATTCGCCCGACACGTTTCTCGTTCAATCAGGACACGGCGGCGAACAACCGTTTCCAGCGCCCGGCCGAGGCGTCCGAGGATGTGCAGCTCAAGGCCTTGCAAGAGTTCGATGGCTACGTCGCCGCGCTGCGCAACCATGGCGTCGAGGTGCTGGTGCATAACGACCGCGAAGCCCCGCACACCCCCGATTCGATCTTCCCCAACAACTGGTGGAGCAGCCACCCCGACGGCACGTTGGTGCTGTACCCGATGCAGGGCCACAACCGGCGTCTGGAGCGCGATAAGGGTGTGCTCGACTGGCTGCGGGACGAATACCGGGTCGAGCAGTTGCTGGATCTTTCCACCCTGGAGCAGCAGGAGGTGTTCCTCGAAGGCACCGGCAGCATGGTTTTGGATCGCCAGCAGCGGATTTGTTACGCCGGCTATTCGACACGCACTCACGTCCGGGCATTGGAGCAACTGGTCGACCATTTGGGTTATGAGCTGTGCGCCTTCAATGCAGTGGACCGCCAGGGCGTGGCGATTTATCACACCAACGTGATGATGAGTGTCGGCACTCGGCTGGCCATTGCGTGCCTGGCCTCCGTCGCTGACCCGGCAGAACGCCTGGCCTTGCGCGCTCGGCTCGAAGCCAGCGGCAAGCAGGTGATCGCCCTGGACTGGGCGCAACTGGAGTCGTTCGCCGGCAACATGCTGGAAGTCCACAACACCGAGGGCGAACCGTTGCTGGTGATGTCGCGCACGGCCTGGCAATCGCTGGATGCCGCTCAGCGCCGCTTGATCGAGACCCACGCCACGCCGCTGCCGGTGAACATCGACACCATCGAACGCATCGGCGGCGGCAGCGCGCGCTGCATGTTGGCCGAAGTCTTTCTATCCAAACGTCAATTTGAACGTCAGCCGAAAGCGGCCCAGGAGCAAGTGCAATGATCGTCCGTCCTGCAACACCGGCAGATTTGCCGGCACTGTTAGCCCTGGCCCATAGCGCCGGGACCGGTTTGACCACCTTGCCGGCCGATGCGGCACGCTTGACCCAGCGCTTGGAATGGGCGGCGAAAACCTTCGCCGGCGAGGCCGAGCGCGCTGATGCCGACTACCTGTTTGTGCTGGAGAACGACCAGCAGCAAGCGATAGGTATTTGCGCGCTGGCGGGCGCTGTCGGTCTGCGCGAGCCTTGGTACAACTATCGACTGGGCCTGTTTGTCGCCGCGTCGAAGAACCTCGGGATCAATCAGCAACTGCCGACGTTGTTCCTTGGCAACGACATGACCGGCCACTCGGAACTGTGTTCACTGTTTTTGCACGCCGATCACCGCAGCGGTCTGAATGGCCGCTTGCTGTCCAAGGCACGCTTCCTGTTTCTGGCAGAGTTTCGTCAGCACTTCGGTGACAAGGTGATCGCTGAGATGCGCGGTTATTCGAACGAAGAGGGTGTCTCTCCGTTCTGGGAAGGTCTGGGCCGGCACTTCTTCAAGATGAATTTCGCCGACGCCGACTACCTGACGGGCCTTGGCAACAAAACCTTTATCGCCGAACTGATGCCCAAGTTTCCGTTGCCCACCTGCCTGTTGCCTGAAGCGGCACGCGCGGTCATCGGTCGCGTGCATCCCAACACCGAACCGGCACTGGGGATGCTCAAGGCGGAAGGCTTCGAGCACCGGGACTACATCGATATCTTTGATGGCGGCCCGCTGATCGAATGCGCCACCGGCGACATCCGCGCGGTGCGCGACAGTCAGGTGTTGCAACTGAGCATCGGCACACCCGGTGAACACGCCGCGACGTACCTGATTCACAACCGCCAGTTTGCCGACTGCCGGATTACCGCAGCCCCGGCGCGGGTCGCCGCCGGGACCTTGATTGTCGATGCGCAGACGGCGAACACATTGGGCTTGAGTGCCGGTGCATCGGTGCGCGCGGTGAGCCTGGCGGTGCCGGTGCGGCAGCAGTCTGCAGCCTAGTGAGTCCTGTGACGAGCTGTGCTCTGTAGCAGCTGGCGCAGCCTGCGTTCGGCTGCGCAGCAGTCGTGAATCCAGCTGATTCGGTCTGCTTGATGTACCGCAATATTTGGTTTTACGACTGCTTCGCAGCCGAACGCAGCCTCGCAGGCTCGGCAGCTGCTACAAGGGGTCAGGGGCTGCCGGTTACACTTCACCACGAAATTGCATCTGCAGCGCCTGGGCGCATAAAAGCAGCGCCCGTTTAGCGTCATCATGTTTCGCCGGGTAATTGATAAAGCCGTGGAGCATGCCCGGATACTCTTTGTGCTGTACCGGCACACCGGCCTCCTTGAGCCGATCTGCATAGGCTCGGCCTTCGTCCCGCAACACATCACGCTCTGAGGTGATGATCAGCGCCTTTGGCAAACCATGCAGGCATTTGCTGCGCAGCGGGGAAAGCCTCGGATCGGCGCGGGACACACCCTCCGGCACATAGTGTTCGATATACCACTCGAGCATTTTTGCGGTCAGCCCGTATCCTTCTGCAAATTCTTCATGGGAAGGATTTTGGGCCAGGCAATCGAGCAAGGGGTAAAGCAGCAGTTGGAACATGAGCCGAGGCTTACCTTGCGCACTGGCCCATTGGCAAATGACCGCCGCGAGTCCTCCACCCGAACCGCCGCCGGCCACCGCCATTCGCGAAGTGTCCAGCCTCAGATTCGCCCCCTGTTCGACAACCCAGTCCGTGGCCGTACAGCAATCTTCCACCGCAGCCGGGAACACATGTTCCGGAGGCCGGGCGTAGTCCACAGCCACCACCGCGCAGCCTGCCCATTCACACATCAGCCGGCAAAAGCCGTCGTGGGTGTCCAGATCGCCGGTGACCCAGCCGCCGCCGTGGAAAAACATCAATACAGCAAAGGGGCCTTGGCCGGGTGGGGTGTAGAGGCGTAGCGGTAGCGGTCGGCCATGGCTCTCGATCAACAGGTCGCGAACGCCGGTCACCAGCGACTTGCGCAACGCTGTTCTGGCGTTTTCTACGCTCAGGAATGTTTCAGTCATCGTTGGACTCCTTACCCGCACGGGCCTGAGTCTCGATCTCAATCAAATATTCAGGGGCGATCAACTTTCTGACTTCCAGAAGCATCGTCGTCGGTGGATGGCCTTCGAAAAACTCCTTGTGTGCCTTGGCTATTTGCGGCCACAAATCCATGTCGGTGGTGTACATACGTGTTGCGGTAATACGGGTGCGGTCCACACCCAGTTGCTTGAGGGACGCTTCAATGATCTCCAGACAGCGCAGAGTCTGGGCATATGCATCACCCGGTTTGAAGGGGTTGCCCTGATCATCGAAAGCCACCGTACCGCCCACCAGAATCGTATCGCCCGCTTTTAAAGCCCTGCAGTAGCAAGCTTTGGATTCCCACGGTGCTGCGGAAAAAACACGTTCAAATTCCATTGTTCAAACTCCTTTGCCCAGATCAATCGGTAGCTCCTTCAAACCCCGGAATTGCAAGTTATTGGTACGCCAGATCGCAGGTTTGCCGGCTATGAGGCTCAACTTGGGAAATCGCTTGAACAGCGAAGTAAAAACAATCTCGGCCTCCAGGCGGAACAAGGCCGTGCCCATGCAGAAATGCTCGCCCCGTCCAAACGCCAGGTGATCGTTGTTCGTGCGGCGGATATCGAACGCGTCGGGGTCGGTGAATTTCGCGGGATCACGATTGGCGGAAGCACGTATCAGGTACACCAGGTCACCTTTTTTCATCGTTACATTGCCGATCGTGACGTCCTCATTGAGCACCCGATGACTCAATGAGCCGGCGGCATCGAAGCGCAGCATCTCTTCAATGGCCGGTTTAACAAGGTTCAGGTCTGCCTTGAGGGCTTCGAGTTGCTCTGGATGCTCAAGCAAGTGCAACAGTCCGATGCAGAGCTGGTCAGCACTGGTGTTGTAGCCTGCGACCAGGATAAAGACGATCTGCGCCAGTACCTCATCATTGCTTGAAGCACTGTCCTGACTGGCCTCAAGCACCCGGCTGACCAGGTCGTCCTCAGGCTGTTTTCGCCGCTGTTCGATGATGGCGGCGAAATACACGTACATTTCCTCAACGCCTTCTAGCGCTTGCTCAGGCCCATAGCCGGGGTCAAGGCTACCGCCCAGGAACATCACAATGTCTTTCATCCAGCGCCGCAGTTTCAACGCCTCTTCACTCGCAATGCCATAGAGCATGGCCAGGATCAGCGCCGGAATGCGGTCGAACAGGTTGGCTTTCAAGTCGGTTGACGGTTCCAGCCGGGACAACTCCCGATCGGTGATGTCTTGAATGCTTTGCCGCAATGATTCGATGGAGCGGGGCGTGAAGGCTTTACCCAGCAGGTTGCGACTGGCCTTGTGAATGTCTCCGTCCTGGGAGTACATCCATTGGGACGCAAGTTTGACGAACGTTGCCAGTTGCCCGCGTTTTTCTGGGGGCACCCGAGCGTCGACCAGTTGTTGCATGCGGTTGGAGGAATAGCGTTTGACATCTCCCTGGGCGGCGAAGACGTCGCAATAGCGGGTCAGAAGCCAAGCCTTTAAGTGATCGCACCAGTACACCGGATGATGGTCTCGCAAGTAGGCGTAGGCGGGGTAGGGATCACGAACCGTGTCGCGATTCGAAAAATCGGGCAGCGATTGAATGTCCATCATCATTGCTCCTCATACAGCGCCATTGTGAATTGCTTGATGTAATCCGCACTGTCAATGGGAGCGCTGACCAGCTCGGGTGGTGGTTTCAATAGGTCGTTTATCAGGGCCAGCTGAGCTTCAGTGGCGTGACGATTCAGGTCGCCGCTGTCGGCGGACAAACCCCATTCGTTCAATTGAGGGGAAAACACCCGCACAAGGTCCTCAAGTGTTTGTGGCGATACGAGCTGATTGCGCTTGCCCTCGTGGATAATCAGACCCAATGCGCGGGCGAACGTCAGCTCCACGGCCTGGCGGTGGGAGATTTCACCTGCATTGCGACACTGTTCGACAATTTTCTTTTCGATGCGCTGGGCGATGTTGCCAGTGGACAGGGAGTCAAAATGCGGGCGGGTCACCGCATCCCTGGCCACCTGGTACGCCAGGACACTGTTGTCGCCTGCGAATGTCACGCTAATCTCGTGATCCATGCACGACGTGACAATCTGGTTGTTATGGTGAAAGCCCTGAGAACCGCAAATTTCCCTGCACGCGCGCATGACACCGAGTCCGACCCAAGTGCCGACACTTTTGGCGACGGCTGCGAGAATGTGCAGTTCGGTGCGCTTGCCCGAGTGATCCCACATTGCCTCGAAGCGCTCCAGGATTGCCTGCTCCAGTAGTTTCAGAGCCAGGGCCTTGAGTTGCTCGACATACAGTCGTTGTCGAATCAGCGGTTTGACCAGGAGCGGTTCGCTGGACGAGGTGGTTTTGACCAAGCGATGACAGGCAAAGCGGTAAGCAAGATAGATGCACAGACTTGCGCCGCCGCGGGCAGCAGCCAGGGGAAACAAACGCTCTTGAATGAACGTTTCCATGGCGCGGGTCAGGCGTTCGCTCTTGGGAACGTCACTGGTAAATAGTCCTGCCTGGGAGAATCTGGCATGCCGTTGCATCATCGCGTCCAGCGGCAGCTTCATCTTGCAGAAACGGATGCCGGCGACTTGATTGGCGTGGATACCGCCCTTGGGATCGCAGGTCATGACCCTGACTCCAGGCAGTAACGGGCCGTTTTCCTGTTTGCGAATCGGCACACGGAACCAGTGAAGTCCCTCGTCCTCGCCGTTGACGATCAAACGTGCCAGCACCATGACCACCTGCGCCGCGTGTAACGCATTGCCGATCCAGAATTTGCAGGCCTCCGGGGAGGGCGAGTTCAAGATCAGACAACGTTGCTGCGGGTCGTGGATGACGGTGGTTTGCAGATTGCGCACATCGGAGCCACTGGCGATCTCCGTGCAGCCAAAGGCATACACCGCGCCCATTTCGATGACTTCCTGACGATAGCGCGCGACTTGCAGCGTATCTCCCTGCGAAAACAATGCGTTGCCGGCAATCATGTGGTCGACGATGGAAGAGAGCAACGCGTAGTCATAAGCGCCGACAATCCCGGTGTGCTCATGCATCTGTCGGAAGTCCGACTGGCGGGGCTGCCCCAACCACATGTCATTGGTGACAAGGCCATCGCGCACAATCGTGCGCATACGTTCGATGGTCACGTCCATGTAGTCGCGCAGCGCAAGATGGTGGCGCTTTCTGGGATCGAACAGGGGAGTGCCCAGCAATTTCAGCAGTGAGTCGCTCATGAAACATTCCTCTCGTAGATTTCGAAAAAACAGTTTCGAAACCACCAGAGTCAGAGAGCTGGCGGGGCAGAGCATACGCGAACGCCTTGCCACAGCAGGCGCAATTTTTCTTGCGGACAGCAGGTTACGCGAAGCAATCGCGGTGTTTTACAAGGAGGTGCGGTTCTGTCAAAGCGCAAAGCCAGCATCGCCACCCAACAACGTTGAGTGTTTCTCCATAGCCAGACTTCCTGTGTCATCGCTACTGGACATTACGGCGAGCCAGACTTCGTAGTGAAAGGCAGACAACTCTGTGCGGTACCCGTTTGACTCTAGCTGCAGATGCTCGACTGGCAAGCGAACGACTTGACCATTGGTCGCGGTCTCGGGCTATGTGCGGCGGGACAAGACTTCGCCGATGCTACGACGCCTGGCATGCAACTCACTGGCATGAATCAACTGCTCGAGGTCTTCAGGCGTGACGTCGTAGAAGGCCTCCATGTCGGCAAGCGCCCGTCGCAGATCTTCGGCGGTGATCGCCTGGCTGTCGGTTGCGGGCATGAGGGGGGTCGGTTCGGCGGGACGTTTGGGGTAATGAATGCGCGTCAGGTTGTTGTAGGCCAATGCGCTGAGCAACATCGTCGAGCCACTGAGCATCACCGGGCCAAGGGCTTTCCAGTCCATGGCGATGGTCGCCGGGTCGGCCAACACCAACAGCAACGCCAGCGCCCCGGCCGGCGGGTGCAGGCAACGCAGCCAGCACATCAGAATCAGCGCCATGCCCGCTGCTAGGCAGGCGCTGCCCAGGGTGCGGCCGAGTACGTGAGCGACCAGCAGCGAGATCACCCCCGCGCAGAGGTAACCGCCAAGAATCGACCACGGCTGGGCCAGTGCGCCGGAGGACACGGCGAACAACAGCACCGCCGAAGCGCCCAGCGGACCGATCAGGTGCAGCGCCACATCGAGGCCGAACACCTGACCGCAAACCCACACGCTGAACATCGTCCCCAGGGCCATGCCGATCGCGGCGCGGCTCCATTCGGAGGGGCGGGTGTTGATGGCGGCGGGAAACCAGCGAGCGAGCATGACGACAATCGATCCTTTGACGAAAACCTGGGCAAAAAAAAGGCTTGTCCGGATACCCGGAAAGCCTTTGAAGTGGTTCCAACTATTGGGGGAGGAACGGCGTACAGTGTGCCGATCATTGCTGATGCTTACAAATTCATATTAATGAGGCTTCAGTGCATTATTTTTGCAGTGTCGTCGGCCACTGTAGCAGCGGCCGAGCCTGCGAGGCTGCGTCCGGCTGCGCAGCAGTCGTGAAATCAGGCACTGCGGTGTTTCAGTCAGTCCGAGGGGAAGGGTTTACGACGACTTCGTCGCCGAACGCAGCCTCGCAGGCTCGGCAGCTGCTACAAGGGATTGACGTGCAGGAGGACGAAATCGTTGTTATCAAAACGTCCGCTCAACACCGGTTGCAAGGCACCCAGCGAAGTCCCTTGCAAGGCCGTATAGTCGCTGCGATCCATCATCAGCCAGGCCGGCCCCGGCAGGGCTTCCAGTTCCTGGATTGACTCGGTGAACACCGGTTGCAAATCCTGCTCGATATTGACCATGAACTTGATCGCCTTGGCGTCCTTGCCCATGCCATGCAGCACCAGCGGCGCGGGGTCTTTCTGAACCTGTGCGAATGCGGCGCGACTGAAGGTTTGCGTGTCGTAAAGCTGACGTTCGACCGGCTCAAACACCAGGATATAAACCGACCACAGCGCCAGGACTGCGCAACAGGCCAGCGCCTCGGCTCGCCCGTTCGAGCGCAACCACATCACCAACGCGATGATCTGCAGGGCCACAAGCACAATCAGTACCGGCACAAAGGCAGCCGGTTGCACTGGCAGACGTCGCTGAGCGATCAGCAATGCGACGATCAATACGCCTGGAATCAACAACCACAGCCCTTGCATCAAGCCTCGCAACCACTCGAACACTCGACCCTGCGCCACCTGAAACGGGTACGCCGCAATGATCGCCGCCATGGGCAGCATCGGCAGCAGGTAACGGGCCTTTTTCGCCTGGGGAATCGATAAGCCAATCATCACGATCAACCCGGCCGCCGCGCAGTATTGCAACAGGCGCAATGCGGGACCGGCCTGGCGTGGATTCGTCAGCCAGACCGCGGCCAATACCAGCAGCGCCAGCGGATAGGCCAGCGCATAGTTGCCCAGCGAACGGGTGAAGTAATACAGCGAACCGCTGACGCCTTCACTGCCATCCATGCGCCCCATGAACTGCATGCGTACCACCTCGTGCATGAAGGCCGGGCCGCCGCTGGCTTCGGCCAGCCACAACAGCACGCCGACACACACCACCAGCAATATGGCCGCCAGCAAGCCGAAACCGAACAACCGCGACCATTGGCGATTGAGCAGGTAGTAGCTGCACAGCATGCCGCAGGGAATCACCAGCCCGAGCGGCCCGCGAATCCCGAAGCCCAACAGCAGCAACGCAAGGATCAGTGGCAACCGACGGGGCATCGCGAAATGATCGGCGGCATAGCCAAGGTAGAACACCGAAAACGCGACGGCCGCCAGCATCAAGTCCTGAGACACGGCACGGGTTTCAGTGACAAACGTACTGGTCATCAGCATCAACGCGATGCTCAGCAGCGCCCAGCGTCTGGAGCAGGGCGCGAGCAACCGATACATCAACGTGACGATCACGGCGGCGGCGATGGCGCTCGGCAACCAGGCGCTGAGGCTGTTGACCTGCCCGAACGGCAGGGACAACAACCAGATGAACAACGTCGACAGCGCCGAGTAATCGGCATAGGGCTGGCCATAGGTGGTCGGGAAAAACGACGGCCCATGGCGCAGCATTTCCTGGGCGAACAGCACGAACCGTGAATCGAAACCGATGGCCGCTTGCTGATAAACCCCGGCGATGAACAGCATCAGTGTCAGCAGCCCTAACCCGAAGGACTGCCGACGAATGCCGGGCGATACCGTGTTCACGCAACGACCGAGGCCGCTGGCCATTGCTGATGGGGAATCGGTAACTTGCACGATTCACCACGGCCCATCGGGAAGTACAGGAAACCGCCGCGGGCCAGGCGCTCGGCGTCGTACAGGTTACGTCCGTCGAAAATCACCGGTGCCTTCAAACGTTGCTGGATCAGGTTGAAGTCCGGCGCCTTGAACTGCTGCCATTCGGTGCAGATGATCAACGCGTCGGCCCCCGCGAGCACCGATTCCGGCGTGCCCATGAGCATCAGCTTCGGTTCCTCAGGATAAAGCTGTTGGGTTTCCTGCATGGCTTCCGGGTCGAACGCCCGTACATTGGCGCCGGCAGCCCACAGCGATTCCAGCAGCACCCGGCTCGGCGCATCGCGCATGTCGTCGGTGTTGGGCTTGAAGGCCAGGCCCCACACGGCGAAGCTCTTGCCGCGCAAATCGCCCTTGTAGAAGGCTTGGATGCGTTCGAACAGTTTGTGTTTCTGCCGCTGGTTGATGGCTTCCACCGCTTGCAGCAGGTCGCTGGAGCAATGGGCCTCTTCGGCACTGTGAATCAGCGCGCGCATGTCCTTGGGGAAACACGAGCCGCCGTAACCGCAGCCGGGATAGATGAAGTGGTAACCGATGCGCGAATCGGCACCGATGCCCAGCCGCACCGACTCGATGTCGGCGCCCAGGTGTTCAGCCAGCTCGGCGATCTGGTTGATGAAACTGATTTTGGTCGCCAGCATGCAGTTGGCGGCGTATTTGGTCAGCTCGGCGCTGCGCAGGTCCATGAACATGATGCGGTCGTGGTTACGGTTGAACGGAGCGTAAAGGTCGCGCATCACATCGCGCACCTCATCGCGTTCACAGCCGATGATGATGCGGTCAGGGCGCCGGCAATCGGCCACGGCCGAACCTTCTTTCAAAAACTCCGGATTGGAGACGATATCGAACTGCAACAGCCGGCCGACCTTGAGCAGACACTTCTCGATATGCGCACGCAGGGTATCGCCCGTGCCCACCGGCACCGTGGATTTCTCCACCAGGATCACCGGCTGTTCACGATGACGCGCCACCGTTTCACCCACGGACAACACGTATTGCAGATCCGCCGAACCATCCTCCCGGGACGGTGTGCCGACAGCGATGAACAGCACCTGGCCATGTTGCACCGCGAACTTTTCGTCCGTGGTGAATTGCAGCCGCCTGGCTTCCAGGCTTTCACGCACCAGGCTGGCCAGCCCCGGCTCGAAGATGCTGACATGGCCTTGTTGCAGCAACGCAACTTTCTTCTCGTCAATGTCCATGCACACCACGTCATGGCCGACTTCAGCCAGCACCGCGGCTTGCACCAGGCCAACGTAACCGCTACCGAACACACTGATTTTCATGGGGCTCTCCTGAGATTGGGCGCGTGAGGAGGTCGAGAGTTGATGGTGATGACGCCGAGGATGACCAACGCCACCCCCAGGGTTTTTGAAAGACTGAAAGTTTCGTTGAACAGCGGCAGGCTGGAGGCCAGCACATACACCAGCGCGTAGCTGATGCTCAGCAGTGAGTAGGCCCGGCCCAGGGGCACATCCCGCAGGGCGGCGAGCCAGGTGAGCATCGACACCGCATAGGCGAGGATGGCGGTCAGCACGACAATCACAGCGGACACATCGACGCTGCCGCTGCTCAAGGCCGCTAACCATTGTTCCGGATGCGGCAGACGGGTCATGCTCCAGCGCATGCCCAACTGCGCAGCGGTGCCCAGCAGCATGCTGCCGAAGGCGAAGGCGATTCCGCGACGCAGGCTCATGCGTGTTGCCCCAGCAGCACCACGCCACCGATCACCAGCGCCACGCCCAACCAGTGACGGCGGTCGATGGTTTCGTGAAAGACGAAGCGGGCGACCAGGGTGATCAGCACGAAATTCAGGCTGAGCATGGGGTAAGCGATACCGACTTCGAGGCGCTGCAACACCAGCAGCCAGACCAGCAGGCCCAGCCCCAAAGAGGCGAACGCCAGCCACAACCACGGCGAGCGCAGTTTCTCGCCCCAGCCCGAGGTTTTGCCGCGCCAGCTCTCCACGGCGTACTTCTGGGCGATCTGGCCCAGGCAGGTCAGCAAGCAGGCAGCCAGTAGCAGCAACAGGCTCATGACGCCCCCTGAGGGAAGATCAGAATCACCAGGTTGCCTTGTTCATAACGTTGGCCATCCTTGGGCAGCCGTTCGATTTCTTGCAGTTCGTCATCCCCCTTGACCCGCATCACCACGCCGACCGAGCCGTTTTGGCGGGCTTCGCGCATCCACTGTTGCACGTGATCGACGTCGACGCGCTGCTGTATGCCATCAGGATAGGCGAGGCCATATTTCAATTCGCCTATCGTGTTGTACAACGCCACGTCAGGGCGTTTCAGGCGCCAGGCCAGGGCCGAAGCGGCGCCCAGGTCGTTGCTCAACAGCTTGTGGGTTTGCGCCAGCTCCGGGGCGTGGTGGAGGATGAACTGGTCGGGCATCTTGTTCGTCACCAGCGAGTCGGGCATCCCGGCCGGCAGCACGCCGATCAGCAGCAAACTGCCGAAGGCCGGTGCCGTCCAGCATTGCAAGGGGCGGAAGGCCTGCAGCAGGTTGGTCATGATCCAGCCGATCAACCCGATAAACACCAACACCAGGTTGTGCAGTTCATGGTCGTACAACGGCTTTTTCAGTTGCAGCCAGACCAGCGCAGTCAGGGCGGCCAGACCCAGCGTCAGATTCAGCAGGCCGTTGATCCCCAGCACACGACCCTGTTCCAGCCTCAGGCGGTCCGCCAGGGTATGGCCCAGCAGCAACGCCAGGGGCAACAGGCAGGGCATGATGTAGGTCGGCAGCTTGCCGTTGCTCAGGCTGAAAAACAGCAAGGGCATTAGCAGCCACAGCAGCAGGAAAGCGATTTGGGTCTGACGCCGGGTTTGCCACGCCTGTTTCAGCGCCGATGGCAGCAACGCCGCCCACGGCAGACTGAACGCCACCAGCAGCGGCAGGTAGAACCACCAGGGTGCATCATGCTGGGCGTCGTCCCCGGCGAAGCGGCGAATGTGTTCGTGCCAGAAGAAAAACCGCCAGTAATCGGGCTCCTGCGCGTGCACCGCCAAGGCCCACGGCAGGCTTACCGCGATGGCCACGACGATCGCCACCGGGCCGTAAGTCAGCAGTTCCCGCCAGCGTTTCTGCCAGAGCACCCAGGGCAGGGCGACCAGCACCGGCAACGCCCAGGCGAGAAACCCCTTGGTCATGAAGCCCATGCCGCAGGCCAGCCCCAGTACCGCCCAACCGAGCAGACGCTGGCCACGGCTGGCGCTGTCCAGCGCAAACCACAACGCCACCAGGCTCAGGTTGACCCAGAAGGTGAACTGCGGATCAAGGTTGGCGTAGCCGGCTTGCCCGGCGACGATCGTAAAACTCATGTACAGCAGCGCGCAGGCGAAACGCTTGCGCGGCTCGTTCCACAGTCGGTGGGCGATCAGATAACACAGCAGCACGCTCAGCCCGGTGCTCAGCACCGAGGCGATGCGCACGCCAAACAGATTGTCGCCAAACAGCGCCTGGCCGATGGCGATCATCCAGTAGCCCGCGATGGGCTTTTCGAAGTAACGCAGGCTCATGAAGTGCGGCGACACCCAGTTACCGCTCAGCAGCATGTCCTGGCTGATCTGGGCGTAACGGGTTTCGTCGGGAATCCATAAGCCATGGGTGCCCAGCGGCAACAAGTACGCCAGCGCCATCACCACCAGCAACAACGGCAGAGCCCAGGGTTTGCTCATGCGTCTTGAACCCCTAGCCAGCCTTCACGACCTTCAAGGGCGCCGCGCACAACCTGGCCTTTCGGCAAGATGACGAGGGCCTCAGGCAACAGATCGCCCAAGGGTTGGAAATGAATGTCGCGTTGGCGAGCATCGGCCAGTAACTGGCGAAAATCGTTGGCCATCAGAATCCCTTCTACTTCGGCATGAATAGTGTAGACGTTGAGTTTTTGCGGGCTGAATCGCTCAAGAATGAAGGCGTTGAAGTCCTTGGCCGCGACGGTCGGACCGACCACCTCGTCGAAGGTCGGCAGATCCACCGGAATCTGCGGCGCCCCCGGACGGCCATCGGCCAAAGTCGGCCGGAACAGGCGCTGGCCTCGACAATCGCTGTTGTAGCGAAAGCCGAACCCTTGCTTGGCTTCGATCACACGCTCGTCCGCCCGCCAACCGGCGGATGCCGAGCATTCGACTTTTTGCCCGAGAATGTCACTGAGGCTGTCGACGCCACGGCGAATCTGCTCGATCAGTTGCGCTTGGCTCCAGCGTCCGGCATTGGCCTGCCAGCCGTGGTGATCCCAGGCGTGCAGGCCGACTTCGTGCCCGGCCGCCTGGGCCTGACGCATCAAGTGCCCGAGGTCGCGACCGATCGGTTTGCCCGGCCACGCGGTGCCGGCCAGCAAAATGTCCCAGCCATACAGGCCAGCGGCGTTGGAGCGGAGCATTTTCCAGAGGAAGTGCGGGCGGATCAGGCGCCACAAGTGGCGCCCCATGTTGTCCGGCCCGACGCTGAAAAAAAACGTCGCCTTGACCTGCGCTTCATCGAGCATTTCCAGTAGCCGCGGCACCCCCTCACGGGTGCCTCGGTACGTGTCGACATCAATTCGAAGGCCTGCCTGCATCAACGTTTTTTATCCGCGATTTCGAGCATGGCCTCGCGCAGGAAGAAGTCCAGCGTGTTGCCGATGGTCTCCTTCATCTCCACGGTTGGTGCCCAGTCCAGCAGGCGTTTGGCATTGGCGATGCTCGGTTTGCGGTGAGACACGTCCTGATAGCCAGTGCCATAGAAGGCCTTGCTTTCGATATCGCGGAAACCGGCGAACGGCGGGAAGTTGCTGCGCAACGGGTGCGCTTCGAACTGACGCAGCAGTTCTTCGCCCAACTGACGAATGCTGGCTTCGTTGTCCGGGTTGCCGATGTTGATGATCTGGCCGTTGCAGGCGTCGTTGTCGTTATCGATGATCCGCGCCAGGGCTTCGACACCATCGGCGATGTCGGTGAAGCAGCGTTTTTGCTCACCGCCGTCGAACAGGCGAATCGGCGTGCCTTCCACCAAGTTCAGGATCAACTGGGTGATGGCCCGGGAACTGCCGATGCGCGCCGAGTCCAGACGGTCCAGGCGTGGCCCCATCCAGTTGAAAGGGCGGAACAGGGTGAAGTTCAGGCCTTTCTGGCCGTAGGCCCAGATCACTCGGTCAAGCAACTGCTTGGAGATCGAGTAGATCCAGCGTTGCTTGTTGATCGGCCCGACCACCAGGTTGGAGCTGTCTTCGTCGAAGTTACTGTCCTGGCACATGCCATAGACTTCCGAGGTCGACGGGAAGATCACGCGCTTGTTGTATTTGACGCAGTAGCGAACCAGTTTCAGGTTCTCTTCGAAATCCAGTTCGAATACCCGCAGCGGATTGCGGGTGTATTCGATCGGCGTGGCAATCGCCACCAGCGGCAGGACCACGTCACATTTCTTGATGTGGTATTCGATCCACTCGGAGTGGATGCTGATATCGCCTTCGACGAAGTGGAAACGCGGATGACTGCGCAGGCGCTCGATGGCATCCGAGCCGATGTCCAGGCCATACACTTCATAACGGTCGTCACGCAGCAGGCGCTCGGACAGGTGATTGCCGATGAAGCCGTTGACGCCGAGGATCAGCACTCGGGTGCGACGCGGTGCACGGCCCGATTCGGCGCCACGCAGCACCGAGCCATCGACCAGCCCCAGTTCGTTGGCCAGTTGTGGGCCGTTGAGGTACAGGCCGTTGTCGTTGCGCTGGCCGGCGTTGATCACCAGCGAGTCTTCGCCGCAGGCGATTCGCAGTGGATCGACGCTGATGACCCGGCCGGGTGCCTGGCCTTCGTTGCCCTTGACGACGTCCGCGCTCCAGATAATCAACGTGTGCTCGCCCACGGCGCAGAACGCACCCGGGTAAGGCTGGGTCACGGCACGCACCAGATTGAACAGTTCTTCAGCCGGTTTGTTCCAGAGCAATTTGCCGTCCGCCGGGGTGCGACGGCCAAACACCGTGGCTTGGGATTCGTCCTGTGGGGTTTCGCTGAATGTGCCCTGAAGCAACGCCGGCAAGGTGTCGCGCAGCAGATCGGTGGCGGCCAGGCGCAATTTGCCGTGCAGGCTCAGCGCGGTGTCGGTGCGCTCGATCGCTACCGGTTGCTGGGCGATGATCGCGCCGGCGTCGGCCCGTTTGACCATGCGGTGCAGGGTCACGCCGGTCTCGGTTTCACCGTTGACCAGCACCCAGTTGGCCGGCGCGCGCCCACGGTAGCGCGGCAGCAGCGAACCGTGCAGGTTGAAGGCGCCTTTACTGGCCGTGGCCAACAGGGATTCGCTCAGCAGATGGCGGTAGTAGAACGAGAACAGGTAATCGGGATTGAGTTTGCTGATGCGCTCGATCCACAGCGGGTGGTTGGCGTCTTCCGGGGCGTGTACCGGGATGCCGTTGCGCGCGCACAGTTGTGCCACCGAGCCGTAGAAAGTGTTTTCCTTCGGGTCGTCGGGATGAGTGAACACGGCGGCAATCTCGTAATCGCTGGCAAGCAGGGTTTCGATGCCGGCACAGCCAATATCGTGATAAGCGAAGACAACTGCTTTTGCACTCATGAGAGAACCTGATCTGAAGAAGTGAAAGTGAGACCGTCGACGGTGACAACGGGAGCAGGGGCAGAGGGGGTACTACGCAAAACCCTTTCGATAAAGAACCGTGGACGGGCCCTCACATCGCTGTACATGCGCCCCAGGTACTCGCCCAGCAGGCCCATGCCGATGAATTGCCCGCCGGTGAAAACGAACAGCACCGCAAACAGCACAAACAGGCCGTCGCCAGCCCACTCGGCGCCAAAGACCAGGCGCAGCACGATCAGCATGAAAGCGAACAGCATGCCCAGGCCGGCCATGCCGAAGCCGACGATGCTCAGCAATCGCAGCGGTGTGGTGGTCATGCAGGTGATCAGGTCGAACATCAGGCTGATCAGGCGCATCGGGCTGTATTTGGATTCGCCGTGTTCGCGCTCGGCGTGGGGCACCAGAATTTCCGTGGTGTGGCGGGCGAAGCTGTTGGCCAGGATCGGGATGAAGGTGCTGCGTTCGCGGCAGGCGAGCATGGCGTCGACGATGGTCCGGCGATAGGCGCGCAACATGCAGCCGTAGTCGCTCATGGCAACGCCGGTGGAGCGCTGCACGGCGAGGTTGATCAGCTTCGACGGCCAGCGGCGCAAGGCCGAGTCCTGACGGTTGTTGCGCACCGTGGCGACCACGTCGTAGCCCAGTTCGGCCTGGGCCACCAGCCGCGGGATTTCTTCCGGCGGGTTTTGCAGGTCAGCGTCGAGGGTGATGACCACGTCGCCCTTGCACTGTTCGAACCCGGCCATGATTGCCGCATGCTGGCCATAGTTGCGGTTGAGAATGACCGCCACCACCGGGCTGCACTCGCGACTGGCAGCGTCCTCGAGGATCTGCGCCGAGTGGTCGCGGCTGCCGTCGTCGACCAGCACAATTTCGTAGTCCTGGTGCAGTTGCAGGCACGCCGCTTCGGTGCGCCTGAGCAACTCGGGCAGGCTGTCCTGCTCGTTGTAGACCGGGATGACGATTGATACGCAACGGATCGGATAAGGTTTCACAGGCTTGCATCCAGTGTGTTTTCAATGGCGCCGACGACACGATCGACATCATCGGTGGTCATGTCGGGGAACAACGGGATCGAACACAGCCGCGCCGAGTTCCATTCGGTGTTGGGCAGGTAGAGGTTGGGAAAACGCTGGCGGTACCAGGTGTGCAGGTGGGTGGCGATGAAGTGAATGCCGGTGCCGATGTTCTGTTCCTGCAACGCCTTCATGAACGCTTCGCGGTCCAGCCCGCAGCGTTCGGCGTCGATGCGCAGGATGAACAGGTGCCAGGCGTGCTGCTGCGCATACGCTGGAACGGCCAGCGGTTGTACCGGCAAACCTTCCAGGCGTTGCAGGTAAGTCTGGGCCAGCTCCGTGCGCTTGGCGTTGATCGCGTCCAGACGCTCCAATTGCACCAGGGCAATGGCCGCGTTGATGTCGGCCAGGTTGTACTTGAAGCCAGGCTCCATTACCTGAGCCTGAGGTTTGCGGCCGTGGGTGAGGCGGTCGTAGGCGTCCACGCCCAAGCCATGAAACTTGAGCATGCGCACGCGATTGGCCAGGGCTTCATCGTCGCTGACGAACATCGCGCCCTCGGCGCAGGTCATGTTCTTGATCGCATGGAACGAGAAGATCGCCGTGCCCTGGGCACCGACGTGCCGACCTTTATAGCAAGTGCCCGCCGCGTGAGCCGCGTCTTCGATGACGGCGATGCCCTGTTTGTCGGCCAACGCGTAGAGCGGATCGAGGTCGAACGCCGCGCCGGCGTAATGCACCGCAATGATTGCCTTGGTGCGAGGCGTGATTGCCGCTTCGATGCTCGCCAGGTCGCTCATTAATGTATGACGGTCAACGTCGACGAAAACCGGCGTCGCCCCGAGCAGGCAGATTATGTTGGCGGTCGACACCCAGGTCTGCGACGGTGTGATGACTTCGTCGCCGGGACCGATGCCCAATGCCAGTAAGGTGATGTGCATGCCACCGGTGGCCGAAGACAATGCGACGGCATGTCGACAGCCGATATAGTTGGCAAAGTGTTCTTCCAGTTGCTGGTTTTTCGGCCCGGTAGTGATCCAGCCCGAGCGCAATACTTGCACTACCGCGGCTATTTCTTCATCGCCGATACAGGGGCGCGAGAAGGGGAGAAACGCCTGACTCATAGTAAACTCCGGGCGAACGAATCCTTCAGCGTAATCGCCGAAAGCAGCATGTTTTCAAGGGCTTGGCCGATAGACCAAGAAGCCATCAATTGACTTTCCCGGCCATCACCGGCAGCGTGACGGCCCCTCGGGCTCGTCGAATGAACAGAAGCGTAGACCCGATTTTGTCAAAGGAACATGAAAAAACAGTGGGCGAATCGTTTATCTAAAACTGATACAGCCACTGTTCAGACTTGTGCCGCTCATCGCGCTGCTCATAAGAAAAGACTTACAGAAGTGTTCGCATTCAGGGCATGTGTTGCAGTCCTTAGTTGTTTTGTTGAACTTTATTCATTTCAAGGCCGTTTCATTGATTGACTTACCTGCTACCGAATCCCTCTCATCAAAAACCGACCCGTTAACCCTGTACCTGGCGCGTCTGGCGCCGTCCAGCCAGTTGACCATGCGCTACGTGTTGCAGGACGCCGCCGACCGGCTGGGCTTCGAGGACATGAACATTGAAGAGATTCCCTGGCACCAACTGCAACCCGAGGACGTCATTGCGCTGGTGGCGACCTTGCGTGAAGACGGCTACGCGCCCAACACGTCATCGCTGTACGTTAACGCGGTGCGTGGGGTGATGAACGAAGCGTGGCGCATGAGCCTGATCAGTCAGGAGCATTTGCTGAAAATGCGCTCGGTCAAAGGCATTGCCGGCACGCGACTGTCCCAGGGACGTAATCTCAAGCGCACCCTGATCCGTGATCTGATGGAGGTCTGCGCGGCCGACCCCCGGCCACAAGGGCTACGGGACGCGGCAATCATCGGGATTCTGTACGGTTCGGGGATGCGCAAATCGGAGTCGGTGGACCTGGATCTGGATCAGGTGGATTTCACCGAGCGCAGCCTGCGGGTTACCGCCAAGGGCAACAAGCAACTGATCAAGTACGCCCCGGCCTGGGCGTTCGCCAAACTGGAGGCGTGGCTGGAACTACGGCGTTCGCAGTTAAAGGTAGGCGAAGCGGACGATGCGTTCCTGTTCAACCGCATTCGCCGTGGCAGTCATATCTCCCGTGAGCGCATCACCAAGCATGCGATCTACTACATTGCCCGGCAACGCGGTGCACAGGTCGGGGTGAAAATCATGCCGCACGATTTCCGACAATCGTTCATTACCCGTGTGATGGAGGCGCACGACCTGTCGATCCCGCAGAAACTGGCCCATCACAGCAACATCCAGACCACCGCCAATTACGACGTGCGCGACGACAACGAGCGCCGAAGGGCGGTTGATCGTTTTGATTTGTGAACCTGCGTCAGGATGTCGAAGGACACCCCCTTTGCGAGGCGGTCGCCTGACTGATCAGCGCGGCTAACCGTTTCACATTGTTCTGATGGGCCACCACCAGGTCATCGATGCTCGCGCCGGACGGGGTCTGCAAGGTGCTGCGGCAGGTGACCGGCGCGCCATCTGCGCTGCCGAGATTGCGCAGCCGCCATTTGACGTCGAGCAACGCGTATTGTCCGGGAATCGAATCAAAGCGCTGCACATCCAGGCGCAGCGACATTCTGCGCTGCGGGTTGCTGTTGACCAGTTGATCGACCAGGGCGCTGCGCAATTCATCCACCAGACTCGCGCCCCACCACTCTGTTTCAAGGATTGCCAGGCCGGCGTTGCCTTGACGAATGACGATCTGCGGACGGTCGACCTGGGGTGGCACCGTGATGCTTTCGATCTGGATATCCGCGCCACTGCCCCCACCCGGTTGGGCCGGAGTCAGCGTATGGAATTGAATCGGATCGCTGCGGCAAGCGGTGAGCAACAGCAACGCGGTGACCAGCGTGATTTTCAGCGAAAAAACCATGGTGTAGCTCCTGTGGTCAGTTGCGCGGTGGCCCTTGTAGATCCATCGGCGCGGCATTGTCGGGGCGGCCGCGAATCAGCGATTCTGGATGCCGGCCCAGGTAGTCCGAAAGTTCACGCAACGAGCGCGACATGCGACCGAGTTCGTCCAGGGTCTGGCCCAGTTGTTCCCTTTGCGGCGAGTCCTCGGCGAGGGTCGAACTGGCCGATTGCAAGGTCTTGCTGACGTCCGCCAGGGTGGTCTGCACGCCGGGCAGGGTCTTGGCGTTGAACTGTGCGAGGCCTTTGCGCAGCTCGACGAGGTTGCTGTCGAGGTTGCCGGCAATGCGTTCGATGGGCAGCTGGTTGATCTTGTTGACCATGCTCTCCAGTTTTTCCTGCAACTGCTCGAGGCTGCCGGGAATGGTGGGAATAACGACGGGGCGGGCGGTCGGGTCGAACACGACTTTCTCTGCGTTGGGGTAGAAATCGAGCGCGATGTAAAGCTGACCGGTCAACAGATTGCCGCTACGGGCCTGGGCCCGCAGGCCGTTTTCGATGAAGGAGCCCATCAGGCGCACGCTGGCGGCTTCGTCGTTGGGGTCATGCTTCAAGGCCTCGAGCATTTTTGCATGGGCCTGGCCAAGGCGTTGCGGGTAGATCACGATGCCGACATTGACCGGGAAGCTGCGCTTTTTCGCGTCGAAATCCAGATTGACCGAAACAACCTTGCCAAATTCGATGCCGAGGAATTCCACCGGTGCATCGACCTTGAGCCCACGCAGGGCCTGATCGAACCGCAAGCTCAGGTATTGTCCCTTGCCACTGGGCGGGGCGAGGGCGGTTTGCTGGTCCTCGAACAGGTCGAAGGTTCTATTCTCGATGGCCACCTGATCGTTGGGGCTGAATTCCGGTGCGCGAAACGCGACGCCGCCCACCAGCAAGGCCGACAGGGATTCGGTCTTCACCGCAAAACCGTTGGCGCCGACATTCACGTCAATCCCGCTGGCGTTCCAGAACCGGGTGTTCTCGGTGACGAAGACGTCATTGGGCGCGTGCACGAAAATTTCGATGTTCACCCCTTTGCCGTCGGCATCCAGCGCATACGCCACCACTTGCCCGACCGGGATCTTGCGGTAGTACACGGGGGATCCGATGTCCAGCGAGCCGAGATCCTGAGTGCGGAGCATGAAACGTTTGCCCGGTTCGCCATAGGTGATGGGCGGCGGGTTTTCCAGCCCCGTGAAGTGTTTGGAACGGACATCGGCCTGGCCGATGTCCGCGCCAATGTAATCACCAGAGAGCAGGGTATCGATGCCCGAAACGCCGCCGGCACCGATACGCGGCCGCACGACCCAGAACTGCGAGTCTTGGCGGGTAAAGCTTTCAGCCTGTTTGTCGAGTTCGATCGTGGCGTTGACGCTCTTCTGGTCGTTGCTCAGTTTCACGTCCGAGACACGACCGATCACCACGTTGCGGTATTTGACCTCAGTCTTGTTGGCCACCAGGCCGCTACCGGTCTTGAACGTGACGGTAATGGTCGGGCCTTCCTGCAGCCAGCTGTGCACCACCAGGGAAATCCCCACCAGCACTGCAACGATGGGTACGATCCACACCAGCGAAACGCTGAAGCGACGGGTCTTGATAGCGGCCTGGCCAGGGGCTTGCGGCCCGTCAGTGGCTTGGGACTTCATCCATGCGCTCCTCATCTTGTGGGTTTTCCAGCGCTTGATCCTGTTCTTTATCCCAGATCAGTCGCGGGTCGAAACTCATCGCCGATAGCATGGTGAACACCACCACCAGACCAAAGAACAGAATGCCCGGGCGCGGTTCGATATCGCCCAGGGCCTGGAATTTCACCAATGCTGCCACCAGCGCTACGACAATTACGTCGAGCATCGACCAGTAGCCGATCAGCTCGACGAAACGGTAAAGTTTCGAGCGCTCCTTGCGCGCCCAGAAGCTGCCGCGTTGCACCGTGATCAGCAGCAGGGAGAGCGCAACGAACTTGATGCCTGGCACCGCGATGCTGGCAATGAAAATGATCAGTGCAATGTCCCACGCACCGTGTGCCCAGAACTCCAGCACACCGCTCATGATGGTGCTGTCGGAGCCGCTGCCGAATAGACTGGTGTTCATTACCGGCAGCAGATTGGCCGGGATATAAAACACCAGTGAGGCCAGTAGATAGGCCCATGTCCGGGTCAGTGAGTCAGGTTTGCGGGCATGCAACGGCGCGCCGCAGCGTTCGCATTCATGAGGTTGATCGGTCATGTCGCAGGCCATGCCGCAACTGTGGCACAGGCACAGGTTGAGTTCGCTGGCGAGCGGTGGCCTGTTCATAGAATGTCCCACAGATCACGTACATCGCGCCCGGCAATGCGGATCAGCAACAGGCTCAGGACCGCCAGGGCAAACATGCCGATGCCCGGCAGCACATCCAGCAACCCGGCGAGTTTGAACACCGCGACCATGGCCCCCAGCAAGCAGACTTCCAGCATGCTCCAGGGCCTTAGGGTTTCCAGCCAGCGCATGCATAGCTTGAAGCCTGGTGAACGTCGGGAGGTGAGGGCGAAGCTCAATACCCAGATCAGCAGGAGCAACTGGAACATCGGCGCGATGATGATGGAAATTGCCGCCACCAGCGCAATGAAAGTGATCGGCCCCTGGCTCAGTGCCAACACCGAATCCCACAGCGTCGCGCTGTTCTTTATCCCCTTGAGGCTGATGCTCATGACGGGATAGAAATTGGCGAAAGTCCACAGCACTGCCGCCGTGAAGCTCAGCGCCAGACGCTGCTGTACCGACAAACCGTTGTAACGCGCAAGCACGCCACCGCAGCGGGTGCAGAGGGCTTTTTGATGCTTGGCGAGCGTGACTTTTTCATACACGCAGTCGCAGTGCTCGCAGATGATCAGTGAGTCAGTCGTCGCCATGGGCCGTACTCGCCAGTAGGCAGAAAAGTCAGAGCACCCCCTCAATATAGAAGTGACTTGCGATTGAGCAAATTAAATGGCTGATCAGGAGGACGGAGAGGGACGATCGTTCCCACGCTCTGCGTGGGAACGCCTCAATGGACGCTCTGCGTCTGCTTCTGGGACGCGGAGCGTCCCGGGCTGCATTCCCACGCGGAGCGTGGGAACGATCGCACGTCCACGGGGAGGGCTCAGCCGAGCAATTCACGCAGGCGATACCAGAACATGCCCAGGGCCAGCAGCGGCGAGCGCAGAACACGTCCGCCGGGAAAGGTCATGTGCGGCACAGCGCTGAACACGTCCAGCCCCTGGCTGTGCCCGGCATGAATCGCTTCGGCCAACAATCGCGCGCACCAGTGAGTCACGTTCAGGCCATGGCCGGAGTAACCCTGGGCGTAGAACACGTTCGGGTACTGGCTCAAGCGTCCGGCCTGGGGGAAGCGGTTGGCGGTGATGCCGATCTTGCCGCCCCATTGATAGTCGATGCGCACATCCGCCAATTGCGGGAAGACCTTGAGCATTTTCGGTCGCATATAAGCGCCGATGTCCACCGGATCGCGCCCGGAATAATGGCAGGCACCGCCGAACAGCAAGCGTCGATCCGCCGAGAGCCGGTAGTAATCGAGGCCGACTTTCTGGTCGCACAGCGCGAGGTTCCGCGGGATCAATTGCGCGGCCAACGCAGGCGGCAAAGGTTCGGTGGCGATGATGTAACTGCCCGCTGGCAACACCTTGCCGCTCAAGCGCGGCTCGAGCTCGTCCAGATGCGCGTTACAGGCCAGCACCAGACTGCCAGCGCGTACCGTACCGCCCGCGCAGCGAACCTGCACGGTGCTGCCATGGAGCAACTCCAGCACCGGGCTCTGCTCGAAAATCCGCACCCCGAGGGATTGCGCCAGCCGCGCTTCGCCAAGCACCAGATTCAGCGGATGCAGGTGCCCCGAACCCATGTCGATCAGGCCGCCGGCATAAAGGTCCGAACCCACTACATCCCGGCGGATCTGCTCGGGGCCCACGAGTCGGGTTTCATGGGTGTAACCGAGTTCGGCGAGGTTTTGCAGCTCAGCCTTGAACGCGGCGAACTGCGCCGGGGTATTGGCCAGCTCGCAGAAGCCCCAGCGCAGGTCGCAATCGATGCCATGTTCACGGATGCGATTGCCCACCAACTCCACGGACTCGATGCCTGCGCGCTGCAGATAACGCACGCCTTCCTCGCCGACATAACGGGCAAAACCGCTGACGTCATGCCCGATGCCACGGATCAACTGGCCGCCGTTACGCCCGCTGGCGCCCCAGCCGATTCGCCGGCCCTCCAGCAGAATCACCGAGAGCCCGCGCTGCGCCAGTTCGATCGCGGTGTTGACCCCGGTAAAACCACCGCCGATCACACAGACATCGGCCTCAAGGTCCGAGTCCAGCGTGGGGTAGGGCGCCATTCCATTGGCCGACGCGGCGTAATAGGAGCGGGCGTGTTCGTTATCGTGCTGATTCATTGGTTGGACTTCACTTTGCTCCAGGAGCGGGTCATCAAACGCATGATCGCCTGGGGCGGGGTGGTGGAGATGTAGAGTTTGTCGAGGACATCCTGGGGTGGGTAGACCTCTGGATTATTGATCAACTCAGGGTCCATGTAGGGCTTGGCCGACGGATTCGGATTGGCGTAACCCACCGAGGCGCTGACCTTGGCGATCACTTGCGGGTCCAGCAGGTTATTGATGAAGGCGTGGGCCTGTTTCGGGTTGCTGGCGTCGGCGGGAATTGCCAGCAAGTCGAACCACAGGTTGCTGCCTTCCTTGGGGATCGAGTAGGCGATGTTCACGCCGTTCTTCGCTTCCTTGGCGCGATTGGCTGCCTGGAACACGTCGCCGGAGTAGCCGAAGGCCACGCAGATGTCGCCATTGGCCAGGTCCGAGACGTACTTGGAGGAGTGGAAGTAGGTGATGTAAGGCCGGATGGCGAGCAGTTTGCCCTCAGCTTTTTTAAAGTCCGCAGGGTTTTCGCTGCGTGGGTCCATGCCCATGTAGTTGAGGACCGCCGGGAACACCTCATCCGGCGAATCCATCATCGACACGCCGCACTGACTGAGCTTCTTCAGATTCTCGGGTTCGAAAAACACGGCCCACGAATCGATGTGATCAATGCCCAGCACTTGCTTGACCTTGTCGACGTTGTAGCCGATGCCGTTGGTGCCCCACAGGTACGGCACGGAATGCGCGTTCTGCGGATCGTTTTTTTCCAGCAGCGTCAGCAGTTTCGGGTCGAGGTTTTTGAAGTTGGGCAGTTGCGAGCGATCCAGTTTGAGGAACGCGCCGGCCTTTACCTGGCGTGCGAGGAAGTGGTTGGACGGCACCACCACGTCATACCCGGTGCGGCCGGCAAGCAGTTTGCCCTCCAGGGTTTCGTTGGAATCGAATACGTCGTAGATCACCTTGATCCCGGTTTTTGCCTGGAAGTCGGCGAGGGTGGTCTCGCCGATGTAATCGGTCCAGTTGTAGACGCTGACGCTCGGCTGGGCCTGCGCCCCGGCGCTGAACCACAACGCCAGCGCGACCGGGACCACGGATTTCAATAGACGCATATCGACACCTCTTTGAGTTATTCGGTGATCGTTCCCATGCTCTGCGTGGGAATGCAGCCCGGGACGCTCTGCGTCCCATTGGAACGCGGAGCGTCCCTTGAGGCATTCCCACGCAGAGCGTGGGAACGATCATTGGGGGGTTAGACGCTCAGCAGCAGAAACTCGCGCTCCCAGGAGCTGATCACGCGCTTGAAGTTTTCATGTTCGGCACGCTTGACCGCGACGTAGCCCCGGACGAATTTGCTGCCCAGGTAACGCTCGATGGTTGCGCACTCTTCCATGCGCGTCAGAGCGTCCTCGATGGTGATCGGCAGTCGCAGATTGCGCCGCTCATAGGCACGGCCCTGCACCGCGGCGCTCGGCTCGACCTTTTCGACCATGCCCAGGTAACCGCACAACAGGCTCGCAGCGATCGCCAGGTAAGGGTTGGCGTCGGCGCCCGGCAAGCGGTTTTCCACGCGCATGGCGTCGGGGCTTGAGGTCGGCACGCGCAGGCCGACGGTGCGGTTTTCTTCGCCCCATTCGACGTTGACCGGCGCCGAGGTGTCGGGCAGGAAGCGGCGGAACGAATTGACGTTGGGCGCGAACATCGGCAGCACGTTAGGGATGTACTTCTGCAGGCCGCCGATGTGGTGCCGGAACAGCTCGCTCATTTGCCCGTCGGCATCGGCGAAGATCGGCTGGCCAGTGGCGATGTCGACCACGCTTTGATGCAGATGCATGGCACTGCCGGGCTCGTCACCGATGGGTTTGGCCATGAAAGTCGCGGTGACGTTGTGCTTGAGTGCTGCTTCGCGCAGGGTGCGTTTGAACACAGTGATCTGGTCCGCCAGGTCCAGGGCATCACCATGACGGAAGTTGATTTCCATCTGCGCCGGGCCGTCTTCGTGGATCAGTGTGTCGAGGTCCAGGCCCTGGAGTTCGCACCAGTCGTAGACGTCTTCAAACAGCGGATCGAACTCGTTGGCGGCGTCGATGGAAAACGACTGGCGACCGCTTTCCGCACGCCCCGAACGCCCCAGTGGCGCCTTGAGCGGCAAGTCCGGGTCTTCGCAGCGCTGGGTCAGGTAGAACTCCATTTCCGGCGCGACAATCGGCTGCCAGCCTTGATCGGTGTAGAGCTGCAGCACTTTCTTCAGCACGTTGCGTGGCGACAGTTCGATGGGGTTGCCGAACTTGTCGAAGGTGTCGTGGATCACGATGGCGGTGGGTTCGATGGCCCACGGCACCACGTACACCGCGTCGGCGACGGGCTTGCAGACCATGTCGATGTCGGCCGGGTCGAGCAGGTCGTAGTAGATGTCGTCGTCGACAAAGTCCCCGGTTACCGTTTGCAACAGCACACTTTCCGGCAGGCGCATGCCTCGCTCATGCAGGAACTTGTTGGTGGGTGCAATCTTGCCGCGAGCAATGCCGGTCAAGTCGCTGACCACACACTCGACCTCGGTAATCTTGTGATCTTTCAGCCACGTGAACAGCTGATCGAAAGGGACATTCATAAAGACCTCATTGTCGGTTTGATTAACGCCGGGGAGGGCGGCTTCATCCACCGCACACTTCCCCTGTGGCGCGTTGGCGACTATCTTGGGTGAGCCTTGGCGTTCCATCTATCCATTTTCAGCAGCACCAAAACGCACCAAACGAGTGCGTAAGGTCACCCCATGACAACGTGCAATCCGCTACAGGTTCAAGCCTTCGACACCGCCGACGTGGCCGAGCAGATCCGCGCCACACCGGGTTGGGTGCAGCACTATCAGCAGATGTCGCCGGGGCATTTCGCCGGACGGGTGCGCTATCTGGACTTGCAAGGCGTGGAGATTTACGAGGAACAGATGAACACCCGCGTGGAGCAGAATTTCAGCGCCCCCGAAGGCTCGCTGGCGTTCTGTTTCGATCGCAGCGACAACGCGCTGTACCTGTTGAACGGCGAGAGCCGCAATATCTGGATCACCCCGCAGAACTACCAGGAAATCGCCGTGGTGTTCGGGCCGCAATTCGTTCAACAGCAGGGTCTGGACGTGGCGCGGCTCGAAGGTTTGTTCATGTCGCCGCTCAATTGCGCGCAGAACGCGCTGTTCAGCCGCTGGTTGAGCGGCACCTTGACGCGGCTGGCGCAGACGCTGGATCCGCCGAGCAAAGAGGCATTGACCCAGCAGTTGCTGGAGGACTGTTTGTTCATCCTCGACAACGCCTGTGTGTGCCTGGACCGCGCAGGCTTACAGCGCCGGGCCGAAGAGCGTACGGTGATGAAGCGCGTCGCCGAATGGGCCGCCGATATGCCCGAAGAAACCCTCAATTTACTGGAGCTGTCCCAAGTGGCCGGGGTTTCGTTGCGCCAGTTGCAGCAGGCGTTCAAGGCGTACACCGGGATGACACCCACGCATTGGTTGCGCTTGCGCCGGCTCAACAGCGCGCGCCGTGAATTGCTCAGCCGAACTGACAAGGAAACGACGATCGCGCAAGTGGCGATGCAGTGGTCGTTCTGGCACTTGGGGCGGTTTTCCAGCAGTTATCGCGCGTTGTTCCAGGAGCTTCCCAGCCAGACGCTTGCAAGGGCCGGTTATCCCGCTGAATCTCACTGATCGGGTTGACTGACGCCCGGCGTTCGCTGCCGCTGTTCGATCAGATGAACCATCAGGTCGGCATAGAGCGTGAGGGCGATAAACAGCCCCATGCGCACGGCGAAGGCGGTATAGACGTCTTTCCCGGCAAGACTGTCTTGAACCGATTGGCCGAGCAGAATGATCAGCGTGACCAGGCTGTTGAGCCAGAACCCCGGGGTTTGCCGAGTCGGGCTCAGGGCATAAAGCTTGCGCGCCAACAGCAAGCCGAACAGCAGCATCCACAGAAAGAACATCCACAGGTGCACGAACAGGCTGAGCGCGCTCCAGAACATGATTGCCAACAGCCCGCCCATCAAGGTCGAGCCGAGCAGTTCGCGACTGGCATTGCGCGTCGTTACCGTCGAACTCTGCTGACCAAGACTGACCGCTTTCAAAATGATCGGCAGATAACTGGCCGGGTCGATCAGTGCCAGCAGGAACGCCGGTATGACGATCAGGGTGGCGCGCAGTGCAATCCTGGCCACTTCCTGCGCCGGCAGCGTGCTGGCGGCGGGTGGGGAGGGCGCATTGGGCGGGTCGGGAAACAGCCAGTGACTGATCGCCACGACGATGACGGCGAGGATCAAACCTTTGACCAAAGCACCGATGACCATGATCGCCAGATCGAACTCGGCAACGCCGGCCGAGGAAATCATCGTCAGGCCGATGATCAGAAAGGTCACGACCAAGGCGTTGCCACCGCGCAACCCGAAACCAAAGGCCAGGAACAGACTGACACCGATCAGCAGCACGCCGCTGAGCGGGTAATAACGCAAGACCGGAATCAGCAACAGGCCGATGCCGGTGGTCAGCATTGCGACCACTGCCAGTATGAGTCCGGCCTTGAATGGCAGCGGCTTGTTAAGCGTGGCCAGCAGCAACACGGCCAGCACCGGCGCAAGGAAGGGGATCGGCAGGGCCAGGCCGAAGCTGATCGCCAGGCACAGCGCCGTGCCCGTGGCCAGACGTAGTGCGCGTTGAACACGCGGCGCACGTTCAGTAGGCATAAGACAGCCAGCTCATCAGCCACACAAACAAGCGTCCCAGGGGATTGAGCGGATTGTTCTGCGTCGGGAACGCCATGACTTCGGCCTGCCCCCCGGCACGCACGGCGCGACTGTCACGCAGCACTTTCGTCGCCTCGTCAGAAAACTCGATGATCACCGGAAAGCGTTGGGCCGGACGCAGCCAGTCGCGACTGTTTTGCACGGTGGGCAAGGTGCCCGGCGCCGGCGTCTGCCCCACACTGACGCCGTAACCGACGCTGCGCACCCGTCCTTCGAAAATTTCCCCCGGCAGCGCATCCAGCACGATGGCCACCGGAGTCCCGGGCCGGACTCGCCCCAGGTTGTTCTCGGTCATGTCCGCACTGATCCACATGTCATGAATGGCAATCAAGGTCATGACCGGCGTCCCGACTGCGGCGAATTGACCGACGTCGGTGCGCAGATCCGTAATCAAACCCGCCGAGCGCGCGCGAACCTGGGTGTTGGCCAGGTCCAGCTCGGCTTTTGACAACGCCGTAGCGGCGCTGCGCAACAGCGCGTTGTCTTCCTCGCTGCCGCCTTCCTGTTCCCGCGCGCGTTGCACTTCGGCACGGGCCGCGGCGACCTGACTCACGGCTTGTTCACGGCTGGCCCGAGAGACTTCAAGCAAGCGCACGGAAATGGTCCCGGGGTCCTGGCGATACAAGCTTTCAAGACGTTGGTTATCCTGCCGGGCCTTGAGTTCGTTGGCCTGGGCCGCTCGTAACGAAGCTTGCGCGGAGGCAATACCGGCGGTGCTGGCACCAATTTGCCGGCGGGTGGACTCCAGGTCCGCCCGTGCGCGGTCGGCGGCAATCTGATAGGGCTGCTGATCCACTTCAAACAGCAGATCGCCCGCCTTGACGTCCTGATTGTTGCGCACATTTACGCGGGTCACCCGACCGGCGACTTCGGCGGCCACCGGAATCACAAAGGCACCCACCCGAGCCTGTTGTGTATAGGGCGTGAAACGGTCAGCCGACAAGTACCAGGCCAGGCTCAGGACGATCAGCAGCATCACCCACTTGATGCCTTTTTTCGCCGGATCGGCAGCCGGTTCGGG
Organism: Pseudomonas frederiksbergensis; assembly: GCF_017114915.1. Taxonomy (GTDB): domain Bacteria; phylum Pseudomonadota; class Gammaproteobacteria; order Pseudomonadales; family Pseudomonadaceae; genus Aquipseudomonas; species Aquipseudomonas frederiksbergensis_I. The sequence goes on along the minus strand of NZ_JAAUOE010000043.1, from coordinate 2,715 downwards.
CGTTTTGGGGGAGGGTGGTGGGGGGGTGGGCAGAGAGGGTTCACTCATCGGCTTTGACCTTGTCTGGCGTGGGAGAAGGTGCGCGCGAGGGGGTTGGCTCATTCAGCAGATTGCCCCAGTCGGTGCGCTGTTCCATTTGCTGGCGAGTGGCGGGATCGACGGTGGGTCGCGCGCTGTACCAGCCACCGCCAAGGGCTTTGTACAGCGCGATCAGGTTGCTCACGGCGTTGCTGCGGCTGAGCAGGTAGTTGTCCTGCTGTTCGAGCAGTGCGCGTTGGGCATCCAGCACGCGCTGGAAGTCCGAATAACCTTCGCGATACTGGGTGGTGGCCAGGCTCAACGAACGCTTGGCGGCGATCTGTGCCTCCCACAGGATCCGCTCGCGTTGCAGGGATTTGGTCAGGCCGCTGGCGGCATCATCGGCCTCCCGCGCGGCTTGGCGGACTTTATCGCGGTAAACCTCGATCAGCTGCTGCAACCGCGCATCCTGGACCCGCACATTGTTGCTGATCTGGCCGTGATCAAACAGGTTCCAGCGCAAACTGGGGCCGCCGATCAGGTCCAGGCTGTTGGAGGTGCCGCTCAGTGAGTCGGTCGTCCAGACGATGCTGCCCAGCAAGGTCAGTGACGGATAGAAGTCGGTTTCAGCCACGCCGACCAGTGCCGACTGGGCGGCGACATTGAGTTCGGCGGCGCGTACGTCCGGTCGACGCAACAGCAGGCTGGCCGGCACGTCCTGGAGCACGGCCCGGTCGACCAGCGGGATCAGTCCCTGGTTCTCGAGCAATTGAGGCAGGGCGCTGGGCGGCTGTCCGATCAGCACGGCCAATGCGTTGCGGGTGCGCAGTACTTGTGCTTCAAGGTCCGGAATACTGCTCAAGGTGCCCAGGTACTGGGTTTTGGCTTGTTGCAAGTCGAGTTCGGCGGTCTGGCCGCTGTTGAACAGTTTTTCGGTGATCTCGAAGTTGCGCTTTTGCTGTTCGGCGTTTTCCCGGGCGACCCGTAAACGCGCTTCGGTGGTGCGCAACGAGAAGTAAGTGTCGGCCACCTGGGCACGCAGCAGTACCAGTACGTCTTCATAGTTGGCTTGAGCGGCGAAGTAACTGGCATCGGACGACTCGATGGCTCGACTGAAGCGCCCCCAGAAGTCCAGCTCCCAGCCGACGTCAAAGCCCACGCTGTGTTGCCAGAAGTGGCTGTCTTGCGGGTTGCTGCCGCCCGATTGCTGGCGGTTGAAGTACAGACTGTCGGCGCTGGCCTGTTGCAGTTGCGGGTAGCGCCCGCTTTGAGCGATGCCCAACCGGGCACGGGCTTCCATGACACGAAGGCCGGCAATCTTCAGGTTGGAGTTGTGTGCATCCGATTCGGCAATCAACGCGTCGAGGACCGGGTCGGCGAACACTTGCCACCACTGGCGAACATCGGGATTCAGGCGCCTTTGGCTGGCCTGTTCAAGCGCGGGGCTGTTCCAGTGTTTTGTCCAGGCTTCGCCGGGAGCCTGAAAGTCCGGCCCCAGACGGACACAGCCGCCCAGCCCGAGGGCGCCCAGCAGAAGCAGCCGGCCCGAGCGCGTCAGCATCGCAGCACTACTAACAGGTCACGGGTCATCCTGGCGTCCCCAATATTGAATGCCTGGGCAAGATCCTGTAGGAGCGAGGCTTGCCCGCGAAGAACGATGACGCGTAATACCTGAAAAAACGCGGTGCATTCTTCGCGGGCAAGCCTCGCTCCTACAGGATTTGGTTTCGCTTAGGTTAGTACAGCCCGGACAATTACAAGCTCATGTTGGACGATCATGGGACCGACCAACTGCTACGCTTCTGAAAGTTATTCATTTGGGCCAAACAAAAAGGTACGAAAACCATGAGCAGCCCCCAGGACGACATTGCCTCCAGTTCCACCAGTTGGCGCTTCAAAGCAGGCATCGCGATTATCTGTTTGATTTTGCTGTCCTGGCTGGCGGTGCCACTCGCTGCCGCGGCGGATGTGCCAGGCCCAAAGATCGCGGCGCTGACAGGCATCCTGTTTATCAGTAACAAGATTATGTTGATCCTCGCCATCGCCGTCATGGGCAAGTCCGGCTTTCAGCAACTCAAGCGCAGCGTGTTTGGTTATGTCTCCGCGCTTGCCCCAGCGGCTGACGTGGAAGTAGGTCCGGCCCGCCATCGGATTGGCCTGGTGATGTTTTGCCTGCCGCTGATCTCATCGTTTCTCGAACCCTATGTGGACACGTTGTGGCCGGGGCTCAGACCGAACCTCTGGCAGGTCCAGGCGCTGGGCGATGCCCTGTTGATCGGCAGCTTTTTCGTGCTGGGGGGTAATTTCTGGGACAAGGTGCGCGCCTTGTTTATCCGTACTGCACGTGTGGTGAATACGAGTGCGGTGTAAGTTGTGAAAGCAGCACTGCTAACGGGAAATGATCCCGTGATCGATCGCGTATTTCACGAGGGCGGCGGGTTTGTCGATGTTGAGTTTGCGGCGGATGCTCAGGCGATGGGTTTCTACGGTCCGGACGCTAATGTCCAGTTCGCGGGCCATTTCCTTGTTGTTCAGCCCCTGAGCCATCTTGTACAACACCTGGCTTTCACGGGGTGTCAGTTCGTTGTCGGTACTTTTGTCGGCGATGAGCCGCTGGGCGATTTCGGCACTGTAGAACGTCCCGCCACTGACGATGGCTTCGATCGCCGCAATGATTTCCCGTGAGGGCGCGTTCTT
>NZ_JAAUOE010000042.1 GCF_017114915.1 Pseudomonas frederiksbergensis | reverse complement strand
GCGCACAAGCCGGCGGATTCTGGCGCAGGCGTAGGCAACGACGCAAGGCGTTGTAGCCTCGATGAAGTAACACCGGGTGTATTTAAACGCGCAGCTAAACATCTGTGGGTAAGGTGAGTCTTTTTCGGACCCGCCCGTCCTTGGGTTCGTCGACTTTCTTGTTGTTCGTTAGCGTTCAAGTGCGTCTTAATGGAGAGTCGAAATCCTTCGGCTCTCTCCAATCCTGATCCGATCAAGCGCCCGGTTTAGTGCGTCCAAGGCATCAAGCAGGGCTTTAGCCTCAGCTTCCCGGCCATCACCCCAAAGGCGTTCTGCCATTTTGTTCAGGGCCTGGATGGAGCGCTCAATTTCAGCAGCAGTCGCTACTTTTCTTTCCGGCTGTTTCTTCAGCATTCAGTAACCCTGCTGCTGGGAAGACACGAATTAATTAAAAAGACATGCGTTCCTATTTCAGGGTTTCAGAAATCTTTCTTCTTGAAGGTTTTGTCGCCCGATTGATCGTTGCTTATCGTCAGCACACCGTTGGATACCGAGTACGTCGTCGACGCGTCCCCCTCCGAGTAGCGACTTCTCCATCGGCCCCATTCGTTTTCGTCTTCCATGAATGCAGACCAGATCACACGGTCCTCACTGACCTGGCATCGATACCGAAATGAGTCTCCGTCGGGACGCCGATAGAAAATCTCCGGGTTTGGGTCTGAATGTTTGGTTTTCATCGTTTTTGTTGGTCGGCCCATCTCCACGGAAATAGCTGCCTTGCAGATTTCGGCGCTTGTGAAGGTGTCGGCGTGTGCGCTGGTGATGAGTCCAATGGAAGTGAGGAGTCCTGCCGCTACTTTTTTGTTCATACCCTTGTCCTTGGATTGTTGGCGAGGGAATTCTACATGGTGAAGGCCAATTTCTCATGCCTATCACGGAGTCGAGCACATGGAGTCTTTGCAGCGGACAGAGTTATCGGCTGAAGGACAAGCTGAAATCAGGTCAGGTGGTGCCGAGAGAAACAGCCTTGCCACGGAAATAATCAGACCTCAAACACCGCCGGGGTGGGTCAGTTTTACTTCGGTAGGGTGGGTCAGTTTTCAACCGGTATTGACAGTTCACATGGTCCTAAACAGCCTTGTAAAGCTCGGCTTGGGTCACTTCACCGCGATCTGTGCGGATGCCCCAGCTGACGACGAAGCCTCGCATCAGGTTTTCAGCGTTCGCTTCCAGCCATTGAATCTCCACCAGGTCGTCTTCGCTCACCGGAGGCGGCAGAAGGTTGTCGTATTGAATCTGAGCCTTGGGTAGTGCTGACATGGTCGCCTCCAAAGTGGCGGGTGTTGATCCAACAAAACTCGGCTGCACTCATCCGTTCCGCTGGTTGCCGTTGGGCGCGGAGGGGAGTGCATGCGGGTGTGTTTGGGAGGGGGATGGCGAGTTGCGCGGATCCCGTAGAGGGTACGACACGCATAAAAAAACCGCGAGAGAGGCGGGCTTCAGGTGCTGACCTTTAGAGGCAGTCGGACCTGCCTATATGAAAGTCGGCTATCGGTGAGTTGCTTGAGTCGTTGAAGGTGTAATTAACCAAAAGCCCCGACTTCACGAAGGGTCCTAGACCTTTTTCAGCGCAGGATACAGACGCGGCAACGGCTTTTGTGTCCTTAGCAAATGCATCGGAATCGACTTCGTTTTTCGAGACTTTTGTGAGCGTGTATGAGATATGCATGATCCCATCTTTGTAGGTTACCGAATCGAGGCGAGTTGATTCATCGAACATCTTTCGGGATTCGGTATTCATGATGAGCGCGAGCCCTTTAAGCTGGCGTTCTCGCTCCTGCTTTTTCTCCTCCGGAGCAGACTGTGCGTGCCAGACTTGGACCAGGACAAAGAGTAAAATCATTGCCGAAAAAAAAATGATTAATCCGCGGTACTGCTTCAACTGAGATCTCCGTAGCAAAAGGCCATCACTTATTTGACCATGCCGCTATCATCATCTCAAGTTAGAGGAATTGCCGGTTACGTCTCCGGCGCCGAGTTCCACGGCCGTGTTCAGTTCGCCAGCGCTCGATAGCAACCGATTCTGGGATTTGATGCAGGTGGGCGGTTATAGGCCGCAGTTTCGTCCGCATCGGGCAGTTATCGTCAGGCTGACGTGGCGCTGGTTGTTCAGTCGTAAAGGTCGTAGCTGAAATCATGCTCGTCGCAATCGATCTGAAGTCTCGTACCACTTTTTGTACCATTCCTGCGTTTTTGAGGGGCAGTTAGGGGGGCACCCCCTGAGGCCCCAAAAACTCCAGCTAATCCGCACATGCGATCCTTATGACAAGGGCAGGTAGGTGCTGCGCCAGTGGCAAGGGGATCAAGCACTTAGTGGCTTGATCCCCTTTTCTCGTTTCAGGTCTGCGCAAAACTACCTGGTGATTTCGCTGATATTCAGGTCTGGAATTGCCTCGGACCAGACTATTTCTACGTGGTCCCACCGATAGTTTTTGGTCATGTCATGTCATGTCATGTCATGCCTTCGCTCGCATGATCTGCGATTTTCTGCCCATCCTTTCCCGCTTTTTTGTACAGGCGCAGCGACAGCGCCCGCACTTCATGGAGGCCCGGCATCTCTTCTTCCTTCCATCTCTCGTAACATCCCGCCGCCGCATCGCCCGCCGTTCACCAGCAGGCTGTTCAGGTTTATTCAGAATTGTGTTCGGGACACAGGGTGCAACGCTGGATAGAGTTCTCACCGCTCACCCAGCTTTGGCTCTTTACCAGGCACGGAGTGCTAGGCCCTGGCTGGGTGAGCCCCAGTTTGATTTTTCTCGCCCTCCAACAAACATCACTTCTTCGACGATTTACTGCTGGAAGGGATATGCAAATAAGACATCACACTTTCAGTCAGTTCTGTCGCCAGTTTGACCGCTTCTTTATTGCGCGCCATCACGCCCGCCACCAATCCTTCGATCAAGGCGAGCACGGCGATGTTGGAGCTGGTCATTACCGGATGGTCGGCGGGGGCAAACAGCACGTGTTCGGCAATGCTGGTGAGCGGCGATGCGGGTGAGTCGGTGATTGCCAGCACCGAGGCGCCGCGTTCATTGGCGAAACGCGCGAGTTGCAGGGTGTCGAGGGAATAGCGCGGCAGGGAGATCGCCAGCAATACGTCCTGATCGGTGATGGCGGCCAGGCGGTAAGCGGCGTTTTCGTTGCCGCCCTCCATGCTGATGGCGGTGGCGTCCGCACAGAAGGGCATCAGGGTCGAGGCGGCGAGGCCGGCGAAGTAGACGCTGTTGCCAAAGCCCAGGATGTAAATTTTTCGCGCTTCGGTCAGGCGGGTGACGAACGCTTCAAAGGTGTCGGCATGGTTGTTGGTCGCCGCCGTGGCGAGGTTACTGCTGGCGCTCTGGAGTTGCTCATGCAGGCCAAATGCGCCGTCAGGACGATGCGCCAGTTCGTTACGCAGTTTGTCGACCGGCGACACCATCTGCTGCAATGTCGCGACCAGCTCGGCCTTCATGCCGGTGTAACCACCCAGGTTCAGCGCCTTGGCCAAACGGTTCACGGCTGCTGGCGAGGTGGCTGTTTCATGAGCCATTTCTTCAATCGTCAGCGTCGCGGCCCTTAGCGGGTGACGCAGGATAAAATCCGCTACCTTGCGCAGTGAAGGCTGTAGATCGGAAACGATTTCCGCCAGTTTACGCATTACCGGCGCGGCATAGACCGTGGTGTTTTTCGAAGGGGTCGGCATGTCCGGCTCTACAGTTCCTGAGGGTTGGAGATGGGGCTGGGGGCGGGCGCATAACCTGTAGGAGCGTGGCTTGCCCGCGAAGAACGATAACGCGTAATGCCTGAAAAACCGCAGTGTTCGCTTCGCGGGCAAGCCACGCTCCTACAGGGTTCTGCGCGGGGGCATAAATTGGTTGGAGTGTATGATTATTTCAAGCTGCCGGCCAGGAACTGCTGGAGACGTTCGGACTGCGGATTGGCCAGCACTTCTCGCGGATTGCCGCGCTCTTCGACCCGCCCTTTGTGCAGGAACACCAGTTGGTTCGAGACCTCGCGGGCAAAGCCCATTTCGTGGGTCACGACCACCATGGTCCGGCCCTCCAGCGCAAGATCCTGCATGACTTTAAGCACTTCACCGACCAGCTCGGGGTCGAGTGCCGAAGTGGGCTCGTCGAACAGCATCACTTCCGGCTCCATGGCCAGTGCCCGGGCAATCGCTACACGCTGTTGCTCACCGCCCGACATATGCGCCGGCCAGGCGTCCATGCGGTGTGCCACGCCGACTTTGTTCAGGTAGTGCTCGGCCTTTTCCCGGGCTTGTTTCTTGTTCATGCCCAGCACATGCACTGGGGCCTCCATGACGTTTTCAAGGGCGCTCATGTGCGACCAGAGGTTGAAATGCTGAAACACCATCGATAGCCGCGAACGCATGCGTTGCAGCTGTTTGGGTTCGGCGGCCTTGAGCCCGCCAAGTTTGTTGGCCACCAGTTTGAGCGGTTCGCCATTGAGCACGATGTTGCCGGCGTTGGGTTGCTCCAGCAGGTTGATGCAACGCAGGAAGGTGCTTTTGCCGGAACCGCTGGAGCCGATGAGGCTGATCACGTCACCGGCCTTCGCCTCCAGGGACACGCCCTTGAGCACTTCGTGGGTGCCGTAGCTTTTGTGAAGGTCCTGAATTTCAAGTTTGTACATGGTTTCAACTCTCTGGAATCAGTCGCTGAGCAAACGGCCTTGGCGAATAGGGGTACTGCCGGCCACTTTGGCCAACCACAAACCGGGCTGGGCAAAACGCAGACGTTCGCGGGCATAGAGGATGCCGTCGGTGCTGGCGTGTACCACGCTGTGGTGATCAGTCAGCGGATCAATCACTTCGAACAGCGGATCGCCGACCCTGACCCGGGCACCCAGCGGTTGCAGAAAACTCACCACGCCGGGGTGCGGCGCATAGGCGTACTGCGCGCCAGCGAATGGCGTCGCTTCACACTCGGTCGGTGGCGCGGCCGGCCAGTCACCGCTGATCAGGCCTTGCTCGGCGAGGTAGCCGAGAATGGCCTGGGCGCTATCGACGCATTGCTCGCGTTCGGTGTCAGCCATGCCGCGCAGTTCGATCGTGGTGGCCACACACGCCAGCGGAATATTGGCTTCAGGAAAGAGCTCGGTCAGACGTAACCAGGGAATCGCGCAGGCTTCATCAAAGGCACTGCCGCCCGCATCCTCGGCCAGCAATGCGGCGCCGGCACCCAGTCGAGCGGCCAATGAGCGCAGGCGCGGCCAGTGTTGCGGCATGGCGTAAAGCAGCATGATCGACTCGAAATCGCAGTGTAGGTCCAGCACCACATCGGCAGCGCAGGCATGTTGCAGCAACAGGCGGCGCAGGCCATCGAGTTCCGATGTCGGTGCCGGCATGTCGGTGAGGACATCGTTCATGGCGCGGCGGATCAGGGCGATGTTGGCGTCGGCGTTGTCGCCCAATTGGCCTGCCAGTAGCGGCGCTACGGCTTCGGCCAGCTCCGGAAAATCACGATTGAAATTCTTCCCGCTGGAAAATTCGAAGCGACCTTGATGGGTGGCCTGGAACATCTGGGCGATACCGATCGGATTGGCCATCGGCACTAACTCGATCACCCCGGTCAGGCGACCTTGTTCTTCCAGCTCTTGCAGACGGCGCTTGAGTTCGACGGCGACGCGCATCCCCGGCAGCTCGTCGGCATGCAGGGAGGCCTGGATGTAGGCCTTGCGCGGCCCGCTGCCAAAACGAAACAGCGACAGCCGTCGTTCTGTGCCCGAGGTGCTCCACGGCAAGAGGTATTGAATGTGCTTCATAAAACTCCTTAGTGCTTGCGCGGTGCCAGATAGGCCAGCCAGCGGCGCTCGGCCAGCTTGAACAGACGAACCAGGATGAAGGTCAGGGCCAGGTAGATAAGGCCGGCGGTGATGAACGCCTCGAATGGTAGATAGAACCGCGAACTGACCGTACGAGCGGCTCCGGTGATGTCGACCAGGGTGACGATGGATGCCAGGCTGGTGGTCTGCAGCATCATCAGTACTTCGTTGCTGTACTGCGGCAGCGCCCGGCGCAAGGCCGACGGCAAGAGAATGCGGCGGTACAAGGTAAAGTGCGACATGCCCATGGCCTTGGCGGCTTCGATCTCGCCGTGGGCCGTGGCCTTCAAACTGCCAGCCAGCAGTTCCGCGCTATAGGCGCTGGTATTGATCGCGAAGGCCAGGCAGGCACAAAAGGTCGCGCTGGACAGGTAAGGCCAGAGCGCGCTGTGGCGTACCGCTTCGAATTGCGCCAAGCCGTAGTAGATCAGGAACAATTGCACCAGCATCGGGGTGCCGCGTATCACGTAGGTGTAGAGCCAGGCCGGGAAGTTGATCAGCGGCGATCGGGAGACGCGCATCAGCGCTAAAGGAATCGCCAGCACCAGGCCAACGGCCAGGGAAATCAACAGAACTTTCAGGGTCAACAAGGCGCCATTGAAATACAGCGGCAGGTTTTCCCAGATCAGGTTGTAGTCGAGAATCATGGCTGTGCTCCCCGTCACAGTTCGGCGGCTTTGATGCCGACCGAGTAGTGTTTTTCCAGATAACGCAGCACCAGCAATGACACGCTGGTCAGCAGCAAGTAGAGCGCGGCAACCGCGAGGAAAAACGTGAACGGCTCATGGGTGGCGTCCGCTGCGTTTTTGGCTTTGAACATCATGTCCTGCAAACCGATCACCGAGATCAGCGCGGTGGATTTGGTCAGCACCAACCAGTTGTTGGTGAACCCGGGAATGGCGAAACGAATCATCTGCGGCACCAGAATCCGCCAGAACACCTGGGTACCACGCATGCCATAAGCCACGCCGGCCTCGCCCTGACCTTTAGGGATCGCCATAAAGGCACCGCGAAAGGTTTCCGAGAGATAGGCACCAAAAATGAAGCCCATGGTGCAGACGCCGGCGATAAAGGGGTTGATGTCGATGTAGCGGGTGTAACCGAGTGCGAGGGCAATGCGGTTTACCAGATCCTGGCCGCCGTAGAAAATCAGCAGGATCAACACCAGGTCAGGAATACCGCGAATCAGGGTTGTATAACCTTCGCCCAGCACCGCCAGCCATTTAAACGGCGACAAACGAAAGGCGGCGCCGATCAGGCCCAGGGCAATCGCCATGGTCATGGAGGTCAGGGCCAGATGAATGGTCAGCCAGGCGCCATCGAGAATGCTCGATCCGTAGCCGTGAAGCATGATGAAGTTCCTCAAACGAGCGCCGGGAGGCGCGCGAGACAAGCCAAAAATGGCACCCGCAAACGCCGGCGCCAGGGTTTCGGGTAACGGCTTATTCGCCGTAGATATCGAAGGCGAAGTACTTGGCCATCACTTGCTGGTATTTGCCATTGGCGCGGATGGCGTCAATCGCTGCACTCAGGCGTGCAACGTTCGCGCTGTCGCCTTTGCGCACCGCGATCCCGGCGCCTTTGCCGAAGTATTTCGGGTCGTTGATGTCCGGCCCCACCAGAGCGAAACCTTTACCTATTGGCGTTTTGATAAAGCTCTCATCGGTGTTGACGATGTCGGCGAGCGTGGCGTCCAGGCGACCTGATGCCAGATCGAGGAAGGCTTCATTCTGTGAGGCGTAGCGCACCACCAGGGCGCCGGCTTTCTCAAGCTGCTCGGTGGCGAAACGGTCGTAGGTCGAGGCGCGTTGCACGCCGACTTTCTTGCCTTTGAGATCAACCAGTGGATCGTTGATCACGCTGCCGGTCTTCATCGCGAACTTGCCCGGCGTGTGGTAGTACTTTTTGCTGAAGTCGACCGACTTCATACGGTCTTCAGTGATCGACATCGACGACAGCACCGCATCGATCTTGCGCACTTTGAGCGACGGGATCATGCCGTCGAATTCCTGGATGACCCACTCGCATTTGACCTTCATCTCTGCGCACAGCGCGTTGCCGATGTCGTAATCGAAACCACTGACATTGCCCTCCGGCGTCTTGAAGGAGAAGGGCGGGTAGGCGGCTTCGATGCCGATACGCAGGCTGTCCTCGTCGGCGTGCGCCAGCAAGCTTGCGGCGCACAGTGCCAGAGCACCTAGAAGTTCTGTCTTGTTCATATTGTTGACTCCTTGGAAGGGGCGTTGGGGGTGATTCGGGGCTGCCGTCCGGTCTGGCGAGGTGGACTGTCCTGATGATTTGCGAGGGTATAAATGACATAAAATATTTCACAAATCAACTGTATGAAAATAAACATATCAAAGAGAGGCGGCAAGCGGAGCACTCATGGACGAAACCCCTGTAGGAGCGGGCTTGCCCGCGAAGACGTCGGTACAGTCAACATTGATGTTGCCTGACACACCGCTTTCGCGGGCAAGCCCGCTCCTACAGGGGTTTCGCTTAACTGACTGGCATTAGCCGATAAGGCGCCAGTTTTTCATTCCGGTATCAAGGTATTTGCTTTGCTCATTCCTCGGCTTTCGTCGATTTGATGAGATTATTACGCAGCTTCACTACCGCGTTCTGCAGCTGCATGAACTCGTCCGGTGTCAGGCCCGTTGCGTGGGAAAGGCCCATTTCGGGGCGGTCTTCACGCAGCTGTCGACCGCTCTTCGTCAGGCTGATCCGCACCTGCCGCTCGTCCTCGGGGTCACGCTGCCTCTGCAGATAGCCCATCGCTTCCAGCTTTTTCAGGATCGGTGTGAGCGTGTTTGATTCGAGAAACAGTTTCTCGCCCAGGCTGCCCACGGTTTGGTGGTCTTCCTCCCATAGCGCAACGATGGTGATGTATTGCGTATAGGTGAGCCCCAGCTGCTCGAGTATCGGCTTGTAGGCCTTGCCGAAGGCCAGGTTCGTGGAATAGACCGCAAAACACAGGAAGTCGGAGAGCTTCAGATCAGCGGGGACGGTCTTGTCGGTGCGTTTCATGTGCTTCCTCATTGGCCAAGTTGAAGGCTCGCAAAGGCAAAAGATACCTCGTGTACGATTTTATCGGAATGGGCTTGGCTTTGTTATTCGCATGCGCTTAAAGCGCATGCGACATATGTGGCGCGTTAGGCCGTGAGGACGTTCAGGGCCACGTCGATATTGCCGCGCGTCGCTTTCGAGTACGGGCAAATTTGATCGGCGGTGTGCGCCAGTGTCGTCGCAACGTCGTGCGCCAGCCCCGGCACGCGGAGCGTCAATCGAGCCTGAAGGAAGTAGGCCGCGCCGGTCTGGCCCAGATCGACTTCGATGTCGACGGACAGATCAGACGGCAGCACCACATTCATGTCATTGGCCACGAGCCCGACGGCGGCGGTGTAGCAGGCCGACCATGCGCCGGCGAACAGTTGCTCGGCGGTTGGGTGTGGCTGAATAGCGGTGAACACGTGCGCCGGCTTCGCGTTTCCAGGCGTCGACAGCGTGATGTCGAGGCTGCCGTTATGGCCACGCGAAGTGTTGCCAGCGGCGCTGACGGTGGTGTGAGTCTTGCCGGTCATCAGGACTTTTTCGATCTTGCTCATGGGGTGGATCCTCTACGTTTCGAATGATGTGATTTATGTGTCGTATACGTTTGTATCGTATGCGATGTAAATAATAATTGCGCAGACACCCATCGAAGTCAATTGGTCGCGTCAGGCCTCCCGACGAGTGGCCAATCGATGCCTGCCGGCTCACTGTCATCAAATGAAAAGCCATTGTCGTCTGATGAGAAGCGGCTCCTCTGGCGGCGTCCTACAGTCCAGTCAGCGCAAATCGACGCTGCACGCCAATCTTGCAGACTGGAGAATAAGAAAAATGGCCAAAGCCGTACGCTTCTACGAAACCGGTGGTCCCGAAGTCCTCCGTTATGAGGACGTCGAAGTCGGCGAGCCCGGTCCGGGCCAGGTGCGTCTGCGTCATGTGGCGGTTGGCCTGAACTATGCCGATACCTACTTTCGCAATGGCACCTACCCGATCCCGATGCCCAACGGCATGGGGGTCGAAGCCTCTGGTGTGGTCCAGGCGATCGGCGAGGGGGTGACCAACGTACGGGTGGGGGATCGTGTCACCTACACCGGTTTTCTCAATACCTTGGGCGCCTACAGCACCGAACGCCTGATCCCGGCCGCGCCGCTGATCAAGCTGCCGGAAACCATCAGTTTCGAGACCGCCGCGGCCATGACCATGCGCGGCCTGACGTCGTCGTACCTGATGCGGCGCATTTACGACTTCAAGGCCGGCGACAGCATTCTGCTGCATGCCGCTGCCGGTGGCGTGGGCCTGATTGTGTCGCAGTGGGCCAAGCTGCTCGGGCTGACCGTCATCGGCACCGTGTCCACCGAGGTCAAGGGTGAAATCGCCCGGGCCCATGGCTGCGACCATGTGATCAATTACAGCCATGAAGATGTCGCCCAGCGTGTTCGCGAGTTGACGGACGGCGTTGGTGTCAACGTGGTGTTCGACAGTGTTGGCAAGAACACCTTCATGGGTTCCCTGGATTCGCTCAAGCGTCGCGGCCTGATGGTGTGCGTCGGTACGGCCTCCGGTCCGATTCCGGCTGTCGATCCGGTACTGCTGGCGATGAAAGGCTCGCTGTTCATGACCCGTCCGGCCCTGGCCGACTACATCGCCGACCCGGCGGAAAAAACCGCGTTGGCCAATGAGTTGTTCGGCCATGTCGGCAGCGGCCGGATCAGGATCGAGATCAACCAGCACTATGCCTTGCAGGATGCCGTCCAGGCCCATCGCGACCTGGAATCACGCAAGACCACGGGCTCATCGATTTTCGTCATTTAAGGGAGCCGTCTTCCATGAAAGTCGAACAATTGACCTGCAGCATTGGCGCGGAACTGCTGGGCGTGAACCTCGCCGATGCGGTGCATGACGACGGTCTTTTTGCCGAGATTCGTGCTCAGTTGCTCAAGCATCGCGTGGTGTTTCTGCGTGATCAGGAGATCACCCGCGCCGAGCACGTGGCCTTCGCCCGGCGCTTTGGCGAACTGGAGGATCACCCGGTGGCCGGCAGTGACCCGGATCATCCAGGGCTGGTGCGCATCTACAAGCGCCCGGACCAGCCCATGGACCGTTACGAGAACGCCTGGCACACCGATGCAACCTGGCGCGAAGCGCCGCCGATGGGCTGTGTGCTGCGTTGTGTGGAGTGCCCGCCAGTCGGTGGCGACACCATGTGGGCCAACATGGTGGAGGCCTACGCGCGGTTGCCCGATGACGTAAAGGCGAAGATCGCCGACCTGCGTGCGCGCCACAGCATCGAAGCGAGTTTCGGTGCCGCCATGCCGATTGAAAAGCGTCTGGCGCTCAAGGCGATGTACCCGGATGCCGAGCATCCGGTGGTCCGTACTCATCCGGAGACTGGCGAAAAGGTGCTGTTCGTCAACGCCTTTACTACCCACCTGAGCAACTACCACACCCCCGAGCGGGTGCGTTTCGGCCAGGACGCCAACCCAGGCGCCAGCGAGCTGCTGCGCTACCTGATCAGCCAGGCGTACATCCCCGAGTACCAGGTGCGCTGGCGCTGGAAACCCAACAGCATCGCCATCTGGGACAACCGCAGTACCCAGCACTACGCCGTGATGGATTACCCGCCGTGCCATCGCAAGATGGAACGCGCCGGCATCATCGGCGACAAGACTTACTGATCGACCGCAACTGCATTCGCTCTCGTAGACACGCCTGCCCGGCACGATCTGGGCGTGCGGAACAATCATAAGAACAGGAGTAACCCATGCAATTCTTCGACGATTCCCTGCACCCGGAAAACATGGAAAAGGTGGTCATCACCGTGGCTCCGTATGGCCCGGAGTGGATGCCGGAAGACTTTCCCGAAGACATCCCGCTGACCATGGATGAACAGGTGCAGAAAGCGGTCGATTGTTATGAGGCGGGTGCCACGGTATTGCACTTGCACGTGCGTGAACTGGACGGCAAGGGCTCCAAGCGTCTGTCCAAGTTCAACGAGTTGATCGCCGGCGTGCGTGAAGCCGTGCCGGACATGATCATCCAGGTCGGCGGTTCGATTTCCTTCGCACCCGAAAGCGATGGCGAAGCGGCCAAGTGGCTGTCTGACGATACGCGCCACATGCTGGCGGAGCTGACGCCAAAACCGGATCAGGTCACGGTGGCCATCAACACCACCCAGATGAACATCATGGAGCTGCTGTATCCGGAATACCTGGAAGGCACGTCCCTGGCCAATCCTGCCTATCAGGCGGCTTACAGCGAAATGACCGTACCGGCTGGCCCAGCCTGGGTCGCCGAACACCTCAAGCGTCTGATGGACAACGGCATCCAGCCGCATTTCCAACTGACTGGCATGCATGCCATGGAGACCCTTGAACGCCTGGTGCGCAAAGGCGTGTACAGGGGACCGTTGAACCTGACCTGGATCGGCATCGGCGGCGGTTTCGATGGCCCTAATCCGTTCAACTTCTTCAACTTCATCCACCGTGCGCCGGATGGCTGCACCCTGACCGCCGAGTCGCTGCTCAAGAACGTGTTGCCGTTCAACACCATGGCGCTGGCCATGGGCATGCACCCGCGTGTAGGCATCGAAGACACTATCATTGATCACAAGGGCAAGCGTTTCAGCTCGGTGCAGCAAATCGAGCAAACCGTACGCATCGCCCATGAACTGGGTCGCGAAATCGCCACGGGCAAAGAAGCCCGCGAGATCTATCGCATCGGTGTGCAGTACCCAAGCATCGAAGAAACCCTGTTGGCCAATGGCATGGCCCCCAACCGCAAGGCTGGGCAAAAAGGTGTGCCGCAACGCGGTTGATCGGCAGACGAGGCGGGCGGTCAATGGCCTCCCGCTCGCGGCACTGCGACACGCTTGATAACAACAATAAAACAAAGCTTCGAGGAGGCTGCATGGCCTTTCACCCCATCGCCGCAGACGATGACGACGGCAGTGGCGTCGGCGTTGCGCGCAAGTACGCCTGGATCGTCTTTGCACTGACGTTCGGCCTGTTGATTTCCGATTACATGTCGCGTCAGGTACTCAATGCGGTGTTCCCGATGCTCAAGGGCGAGTGGGCCCTGAGCGACGGTCAGCTCGGCCTGCTCAGTGGCATTGTCGCTTTGATGGTCGGCCTGCTTACCTTTCCCTTGTCGTTGTTGGCGGATCGCTTCGGTCGGGTCAAAAGCCTGGCATTGATGGCGCTGTTGTGGAGCCTGGCCACACTGGGCTGCGCATTGGCGCAGGACTACCCGCAGATGTTCATCGCCCGCTTCATGGTGGGTGTCGGCGAAGCGGCCTATGGCAGCGTCGGCATCGCGGTGGTGATTTCGGTGTTTCCCAAACACATGCGTGCCACCCTGGCCAGTGCGTTCATGGCGGGCGGCATGTTCGGTTCGGTGTTGGGCATGGCGCTGGGCGGTGCCATCGCCGCCAAACTGGGCTGGCGCTGGTCGTTCGCCGGCATGGCACTGTTCGGCCTGCTGCTGGCGGTGCTTTACCCGGTCATCGTCAAGGAAGCACGCATCGCTCCGCAACGTGCTGCGCAGGCGGCGAACAAGGCGGCTGCGGCGGTCAAGCGTCCGTTGCGCACGCTGTTTTCCAGCCGCTCGGTGATCGCTGCCTACATTGGCAGTGGCTTGCAACTGTTTGTCGGCGGCACCGTGATTGTGTGGATGCCCAGTTACCTCAATCGTTATTACGCCATGGCCACGGACAAGGCGGGCGGTGTCGCGGCGATCATCGTGCTGTGCAGCGGCGCGGGGATGATCCTGTGCGGCATGCTCAGCGATCGCCTGTGTCGCCATTCGCCGGAGCGCAAAGTCGCTTTGGCCATCGCCTATTGCCTGGGCAGTTGTCTGCTGTTGTCGGCGGCATTCGCGCTCCCGGCAGGGCCTGTGCAATTGGTGCTGATCTGCCTGGGGATGTTGATTGCCGCCGGCACGACCGGCCCTTGCGGCGCCATGGTTGCCAACCTGACCCATTACTCGGTCCATGGCACGGCCTTCGCCACGCTGACCCTGGCCAACAACATGCTGGGGCTGGCGCCGGGGCCGTTCATCACCGGCCGGGTGTCCGACTTCATCGGCTTGCAGGCGGCTTTTCAAATGGTGCCACTGGTCAGCATCGCGGCAGCGGCCGTGTTCTTCTACGCCAAGTGTCATTACCACAAGGACATGGCCCGGCTTCAGGGCGAGCAAGTCCACGATTCGATTGGCAAAGCGGTGTTAGAGGTGAAGTTGTGAGTCGTTTACGTATTGATGTGTTTTTCGATTTCATCTGTCCCTGGTGCCTGATCGGCAAGCGTCAACTGGAGCGCGCGCAAGACCTGCTGCGTATCCAGCAACCCGACGTGGAAATCACCACGGTGTGGCACGGGGTGCAATTGCTGCCGCAGCTGCCGGCACAGGGCGGGTCCTTCGCCGATTTTTACCTCAAGCGTCTGGGCAGTCCTGAAGCCGTAGCGATGCGCCAGGCCCAGGTGCAGCAGGCTGCGATGGCGGCGGGCGTGCCCATCGATTTGAGCCGCATCACCCGCATGCCCAATACCGCCGACGCCCATCGTTTGCTGGAGCGTGCGAGCGTGCTGGGCAATAGCGCCCAACGTGATGTTTTGCTTGAGCGTTTGTTCGCAGCCTATTTCCAGCTTCAGGGATCAGAGAGCGGTGAGGATCTGGGCTGCCAGGAGACCTTGCTTGCCATCGCCCAGTCGTGTGGTTTCGACCCTGATGTCATGGCCCCCTTCCTGAAAGGCGACGGCGATCCTTACATCGGCAACGAGGCGGGAGCAGCCAGCGGCGTGCCCAGTTTTCAGTTCGACCGTCGCTTGACGGTAGTGGGCGCGCAGCCTGCCGAAGTGCTGCTTGGCGCCATGCATGAAGCCTTGCTCGACAGTCATCGCGCGCGGCAACCGGCATGAGTCTTCGAATCCCCGTGCCCGCTGGAAAACTCCCGCAGACAGGTGGTCGTGCGCTGTTCGAATTCGATGGCAAAAGCCTGGCGTTATTCAACGTCGAAGGCGACCTGTTCGCCATCGACGACAGTTGCCCCCATCAGGGTGCCTCGCTGTGTGGCGGGCGCCTTGAAGGGCGGGTGATTCAATGCGGCGCCCATGGCCTGCGCTTCGATCTGCGCAGCGGCTATCTGCTCAATTCAACCGTGCTCAAAGTCGCCAATTACCCCGTCGAGATCATCGACGGCCAGGCATTCATCGTCATCGCTTGCGAGGAGTCCGCGCCATGAACGCGATCGCGCTCACCCGTATCCATAGCCGAACGCGCGAACTGGCACCGGGTTTTGTCGTCAGTCTGATCGTGGCGGCGGCCGCCTCCTTTTTGTCCGAGCATTACGGTGCGCCGGTGATGCTGTTTGCCTTGCTGTTGGGCATGGCGCTGAACTTCCTGGCCAGTGATGGTGCCTGCAAGGCGGGCATCGAATTCACGGCCCGCACGGTGTTGCGCATTGGCGTGGCGTTATTGGGCATGCGCATCACCCTCGAACAGATGGCCGCGCTGGGCTGGAAGCCTGTGGCGCTGGTGGTGATTGTGGTGGCGGTGACGATCGGCGTCTCGGTGATCGCGGCCAAGGCGCTGGGGTTCCAGCGTTTGTTCGGCATGCTCACCGGTGGGGCCACCGCCATTTGTGGTGCATCCGCCGCGTTGGCGCTGGCGGCGGCATTGCCCAACCATCCGCAGAAAGAACGCGCGACGTTGTTCACGGTGATCGGGGTGTCGGCGCTGTCGACCCTGGCGATGATCGTGTACCCGATGATTGCCAATTGGCTGTCGTTGTCGCCGCAAGTGGCGGGGGTGTTCCTGGGGGCGACCATCCACGATGTTGCCCAGGTCGTCGGTGCCGGCTACAGCCTGTCGACCGAGACCGGCGATACCGCCACGGTGGTCAAGTTGATGCGGGTGGCGATGCTGCTGCCGGTGATCGTTTGCGCCGCGATGATTTCCCGCATGCAGGGCGCCGACCCGGCCGGCAAACGACCGCCGCTGCTGCCATGGTTCGCCGTCGGGTTTCTGATTCTGGCCTGTATCAACAGCACTGGCTGGATAGCCCCGGTGGTGCAGGGATCGGTCAATGAATTGTCGCGTTGGTGCCTGGTGGTTTCCATCAGCGCCCTGGGCATGAAGACTCAGCTCAAGGAGCTGGCGGCGGTTGGCATCAAACCCATTCTGCTGATGGTGGGGGAGACGGTGTTCCTGGTTGTGCTGGTGTTGCTGTTGCTGCGCTGGGGGCTGTAGGCACACAAAATCCTGTGGCGAGGGAGCTTGCTCCCTCGCCACAGGACTTTCATTCACGAGCGGCGTTGCACTGCGTTGCCTCCATGGCGCGGTGGGACTCTCGGCCGGTGTCCCTGACACCGGTTCTTTTACGGCGACTGTGCCAGCAGTCGCCGTTTTTTTTGTTTGACCGGTTCAGGAACAACAATACGTCGTCACCAACTGCCATAGGGAATGCCGAAACGTTCGATGTAGCGCTTGGACGAGTCTTTGATCTTTCTGTGGTAGCCGTTGTACTTGCCTTGATAGGGGCCTAACGGCTCGATACCGACTTGCCCACGGTCGACTTTGTGGGCGCGGAAACAATCGTCCCAGACCCAGACCTGAATGATGCCCCCCGGCGCCAGCCCCAGATTCAGGGCCGCACTTGGGTTGGCGGTGAACTCTGGGGTCTCGTGGCAACGTTGGGCTGTCGAGTTGCGCATGATATCGCGGGTGGACTCGGAGATATCGATCCAGCCCGCGTAGGTCTTGCGCTCGACAATCGATTGCCAGCGCACATAGAGGCGCTTGGGCAGGTCGGCGCCTGTGACGGGCTTGCCGGCGCCGCCAATACCCACCCAGCCCCGCGCATTTTCAGTGCCATTCTCGTGGTCGCTGCTACCCGCTACCCCTGCAGCGATATTGTAAAAAATCCGCCCGTTTATATCCTCGACAGCGGAGGTCTCGACCCATACCGTCATATGAGCGGGCTCGGTGAAGCCGATGTACCACCAGGATGTCCTGTAGTCGTTTTTGGCCGACAGCGGATCGACGGGTTGGCAGGCACTTATCGATACAAGCGCCAGTAACAGGATCAGAATTTTCATGGTTACAGCGTCCATTCCGGTACATGAGGATGGTGCACCCGTACGGCATCTGCCGTTGGGACATGGGCATAGACCAGTTCGAATCGGCTGATGCGAGGCCCCGAAAGGAAAGTCGGGGTCCAGTGCGCTGACTGGTGGATGTAGTGCAGCTTCAGCAATTGCTCCTCGGCGGCGGTAACGCGGTAATCACCGGCGACAAACCGCTCGCACATTGACTCAAGTTCCGCGGGTAGTGCTAATTCGGGATCTTCCTGAGGATCGTCAAATTCAACCCCATGCTTTTTGGCTGCTTCATACATAACCCGCAGGTACACCCGCGACAGCCCGGCACCGATCTTACGTCGTAGCTGTAAGCCGACAAATACCCGTTTTTGTTTTGGCGCGTTCTGCTCTCTTGGCTCAGGCAGCAGCTTTACCGGATTTGGGGTGATCAGCTCCAGCATCTCCATTGGCCAGCCCTTGGCATGCCATTTCGCCCGTTCCTGTTGGGCCTCGCGGTAGATCGAAGTGGTTTTTACGTCGGTGAACTCACTGACTTCCAAGGCCTGCATGGGGTTGAGTAACACGCACTCTTCGATGTCTTCGCGGTAACCACCGCCGATATCCGAGTGAGCACCCGGCAGGCTGATTTCCAGATGATCCGGAGCGACGCTGTTGAGGGCGAAGTTCGCGCGGTATTCGTCCCGTGCCACCAGTTGCAAAACATTGGGGAAGAAGCGCGGCATCAAATACAACTTGACCCCGGGGGCTACCGGGCTGCGCACATAACCCAGGTTACTCAGGCCACCCACGGAAGCGACGGTGTCGAACAGGCCGACAAACCCGATGTTGACCCCTTCACCAAAGACCTTGCTGAAGCCCCGGGCGAACAGGCTATTCGGCAAGTACAGCGTTTCCCTAAGCGGGCTATTGGTTCCGGACAGGCACAAACAGGCGAAATGTCGGGCGGCAGCCGCGCCACGGCTGAAGCCGAACACGTCGAAGGTCAAGGAGCTGATCTGGATGTCCGGGAAGACCTGATGAAAGTTGCGTAACCGGCGTTTGATCTGGCCGAATGCGTCAAATACCCGAGCTTCGATACCGGTCTCACCCCGACCAAAAGCCATGCCCAGCAGACTGTCTTGCCCGCCTGCGGTCGTACCAATACCTTCGACATAGACCTTATCGAATGCCTTTTTTTGCTGGATGATTTTTCCCTGGTCGATAGATGCCATATACAAATCATGTAACCGCGCAACATTCGTCACTTCACCTCCATAACTGCTGTCAGAATCTTGCATATATGGCTTGCAACTCCCCTCCATATCCTGCGCCGACACCGGATGATGAGCCCCGCACTTGCGCCCCATCTCCACGTTGAACGGGTTATTACCGGTGCCATCAAAAAACACCCCGATACGCAGAGTGACCTTCACAATGGCGGCTTGCTCGCGCGCAACCTTGGCTTCCCACGCCTCGTTGAGTTGCTCTGCCTGTGTCCGTTGCCGGGCCATCATTTCGTCGTATTTGCGTTGTTCCTCTGCCTGCTCCGGTCTGCGCACAGGCCGTCGGGCGCGTTCTGCCAGAGCGCGCTCGCGGCAGACGGCGCAGTGGTAACCGCCAAAGTCCTTTCCCATGGATGCATCCCTTTAGCGAAAGCCCATCCCTGGGCGCCAAATCAGTGATTGGTTTCTGGGGATAACGGTGCGCGTTGGGGGATAGGTGATGCTGCCAGTCGCGGCTTAATCGCTTGTAGGATCGGGATGGGGTGGTTGAAGCCTGAGGCTGTCAGAAAAACCTTCAGGTAATGAATGCGGGTATGGGGCGGAATCCGCAGCGGGCTTTGCCCGCGCCAGCCACGGATTATTCGCAGGTTCGGCTGGCTCAGGACTCTTTGGAGCCAGAGAGCGGCTTTGAGGCGGTGTGCTTTTGTGCGCTACGCCAAGCGGCGGGCGGCATGCCGAACTGGGTGATGAACCAGCGTGTGAAGGAACTCGCCATGGAATAGCCGAGCATGTCAGCGATCCGGCCCAGCGAGTAATTCGGATTGTCCAGGTAGCGCAGCACCAGGTCGCGGCGCACGTCGTTGATCAGGTCGTTGAAGGCGCAGCCGTCGTCTTTGAGGCGGCGCTGCAGGGTCCGGACATTCATGCCCTGGGTCTGGGCGATCTGCTCGATGGTGGCGCGTCCCATCGGCAGCAGCAGGTAGATGGCTTTGCGCACCTCGAACAGTATCGACGGGCCTTCGTGGTTGAGCAGCGAGTCGAGGTAGCTCTGGGCGTAGCGCGCCATGGCCGGATCGGCATGGGGATTGGTCATGTCCAGGCTGGCATCGGAGCAGACAATGCCATTGAACTCACTGCCGAACTCCAGATTGCAGCCGAACAGGCGGCGATGCAGTTGCAGGTTGTCTGGAGGCTGGTGCGTGAAGTTGACGCTGTAGGGGTGCCAGTGTGTACCGAGCAAGGCGGCGCACAGGCGGAACATGACCCCGATGGCCAGCTCAGTGGCTTGGCGGGAGGGCATGGGCGATTCGGTGACCACCTCCTCGCGAATGATCACCATCTTGTCGGCCTCTTCAATGAAGATGGCCAGCGAATCATTCATCAGGTGACGGTAATTCACCACGACCTGCAAGGCATCACGCAGCGTACGTTGGTGGCTGAGGAGCAGGCTGACCACGCCGAAGTCCGAGAGCTGGCGCGACTCGGCCATGCTCAGGCCGAAATTCTGGCAGCCGCTGGCGGCGGCCGAATCTTCCAGCAGGCGTACCGCGGCATCAATGGGAATGCGGTGTTCGGGCGCTTGCAGCAGGGCTTTGCTCAGGCCGACGCCGGCCAGTACATCGCGCGGGTTGAACCCCAGGTATTGAGTGACCTCCAGGTAGTTGGTCAAGACGGCGGCGCGAACAAGCTTGGGCATGCGAAGGTCTTTCCTGGGCCGGTTGCGATTTAAATGAGCGTGGCGACTATATCCAGCCCATCAGCAATTGAACAGTTGTGAGGTTGTCGAGGGCGCTCGCTCAAATCTGTCCAGAATCACCCCCGTTGTCGTGGCGCAATCGACGCTCACCCGTTGATTACAGTGACCCGCAGAGAACCTGAGGGGATTTACGACCAATGGTCGCCGCGTGCCGATCCCTGGAAATTTGTCATGAAAAGAAAAGTGCCTGACGTCCAATGAAAAGCGCTTCGGGTGGGCGCTCTTTAATGTCAGTCCTACAAAAAGCCCCTGGCCGATAGAGCCAGTCGAGTCATCGAGAAAGCGAAGGTGTTGACGTGGACAAACTGCAAACTGCCGCAACCGTTCTGATCGTACCGGGCCTGCGCGAGCACGTTGCCGAACATTGGCAGACGTTGCTTGAAGCTCGATTGAGCAAGGTGCGCAGCGTGCCGCCGCTCGCCACCGACAAGCTCGATTGCGCCAAGCGGGTCGAAGCGATTCAGCATGAGCTGGAGCAGATCGATGGGCCGGTGATTCTGGTGGCTCACAGTGCCGGTGTGTTGATGGTCGCGCACTGGGCGGCGCAGCACCGTCGGCCGATCAAGGGCGCTCTGCTGGCCGCGCCACCGGATCTCGATGCCAACTGGCCGCAAGGCTATCCATCCCCCGAAACCCTGCGTACCCAGGGTTGGAACCCTCTACCCAAAGGGCCACTGCCGTTTCGCAGCCTGGTGGCCGCCAGTACCAACGACCACCTCGCCAGCCTGGCCGCCGTCACTCGGCTGGCTGAAGGCTGGGGCAGCGAACTGCTCAACATGGGCGAGGTGGGTCATCTCAATCCGGCTGCAGGTTTTGGCCACTGGCCTCGTGCCGAAGCACTCATCCTGGAGCTGGATCGCTAGTTCAGGCGCCGGTTGGCCCCAGCCATCCGGCATTTGCCCTCACTCCTGAAAAACGCAAACCCCTGGCACAAGGGGTCGCGCGAGGGCGGCTGCGCTTAAAACAAATACAAAAAGGCGGAGACAACGCAATGCACAACAATAAGAGTCACGGGTTCGCGCCTTCGCGATGCACCTTGTTGGCCTCGGCCATTCTGGCCGCAACCGTGCCGGTCGCCCAGGCGGTCGAACTCGATACCGGTAACCCGGACTGGACCGCGCGCCTGGATAACACCGTCAAGTACAACTACGGCGTGCGCACCGAAAGCGCCGACAAGCGCCTGTTGGCGACACCGAACAACAACGACGGCGACTACAACTTCCGCAAGGCCGGAACCAACATCACCAACCGCATTGACCTGTTGACCGAGATGGATGTGGTCTACCAGAACCACATGGGCTTTCGCGTCAGCGCCGCCAGTTGGTATGACAAGGCCTACGAGAACACCGGTTCCAATTCCAACCCGTTCGTCAACGGCAATGACGCAAGGTCGGGTCTGGTCGCCAACGATCCGCGCCTGGCCGGGGTCACGGGCGACAATGTCGGTAATGGCAGCCCCCACCTGAGCAACTATGCCCAGCGTTACTACACCGGTCCTTCCGGTGAAATCCTCGATGCCTTCGTGTTCTACAGCACCGAAGTGGGCGAGGAGTCCTTGCTGAGCGTCAAGGCCGGTCAACACAACGTGTTCTGGGGTGAGACGATTCTCAACCCGGTGCACTCGATCAGCTACGGCCAGTCCGGGCTGGACCTGGCCAAACTGGCCGCCTCGCCGGGAACCGAAGCCAAGGAACTGTTCGTTCCGCGTAACCAGTTGTCGATGTCGTTCACCGTCAATCCTGAGTTGACCGTGGCCGCTCAGTATTTCCTCGATTGGGATGCCGCCCGCCTGCCTGAAGCCGGTACTTACTATGGCGGTTCCGATCTGGTCGGCTTCGGTGCGCAGTCGTTCCTGCTGGGCAACACCAATGGCGTGGTGCCGGGCAGCCCGCTGGGTTGTGGTCTGGCGCCCTGCAACGGGCTGACCAATGTGCGTCGCGGTCACGACTTGACGCCGGACAAGCGCGGCGACTGGGGCGTGATGGCCAAGTGGTCGCCGGCCTGGCTGGATGGCACCCTCGGCGTGTACTACCGCAATACCTCGGAAATCCTGCCGCAAGCCTGGCTGAACGCCACCGGGCTGACGTCGGCCAATCCCAACGGCACCCCACCTGCCGGCATGGTGCCGGCGGTGGTCAACACCCTCAATTCGTTGAGTACCAGCACCTATCAACTGGCCTATGCCGACAACATTCAGATCGTCGGCCTGAGCCTGTCCAAGGATGTGGGTGGTATCAGCGTGGGGTCGGACCTGAACATTCGTCACAACATGCCGCTGGCCAGTATTCCCGCCGTTGTCAGCTCGACGGGGCCACGGGGTTTGGGCGCCGGTCTGGGGCTGTTACCGGCCCGCACGGCGGCCACCGGTGTGATCTATGACACCCCGCAAAAGGGCGACAGCCTGAGTGCCACCGGCGACACGCTGCACTGGACGCTCAACGGCCTGATGACGTTCCCGAAAACACCGGTGTTCGATTCGGCCAGCCTGCTCGCCGAGTTGTACTACAGCAACCTGCTCAAGCTCGATAGCAAGAACGAAGCGCTCTACAAGGGCCAGGACACCTATCGCGGCATCGACCAGCCGACCCGGGACAACTGGGGCATCGCGGTCAACTTCACACCGACCTGGTACCAGGTATTCCCCGGGGTCGATCTCAACGCACCGATGTCCATCAACGTCGGCCTCGACGGCGTGTCGCCGGTGTCCGGTGGCGGTGCCAAGGACACCGGTAACTATGCCGTGGGCGTGGGTGCGGTTGTGTACAACAAATACTTCATCGACCTGAAGTACGTGGACTCCTTCGGCAAGACCGACAAGTGCGACGTCAGTGGCCTGAGCACGGGCGCGGCCAATGCCGGCAGCGGAGACGGCTCCACACCCAATGCCTTTAGCGGCAATGAAAACTACGCGTGTTACGGCGGCGGCTACTCGGCCTTCTCCGGTGGTGGTGCCACGACTGAGGACCGTGGCGCCGTTTACCTGACGATGAAAACCACTTTTTGATTCACCACTGGCTTGCTCAAAGTAAGCAGGAGAATAACAAGATGAAATGTGTGCAAACCGTGTTGGCCGC
Source organism: Pseudomonas frederiksbergensis (assembly GCF_017114915.1). Taxonomy (GTDB): domain Bacteria; phylum Pseudomonadota; class Gammaproteobacteria; order Pseudomonadales; family Pseudomonadaceae; genus Aquipseudomonas; species Aquipseudomonas frederiksbergensis_I. The sequence goes on along the minus strand of NZ_JAAUOE010000042.1, from coordinate 18,414 downwards.
CTCGTTGGCGATGGTCATTGCCGCCCAGGCACAGGCCGCTGTATCGGCTCAGGAAGCCGCCAGGCTCGGCACCAGCCTGACCTTGGTCGGGGCTGAAAAAGCCGGGAATGCCGACGGATCGATCCCCGCCTATGACGGAGGCCTGACCATGCCGCCGGCCAGTTTCAAAGCCGGTGACAGCATGCGTCCGGATCCCTTCGCCAACGAAAAACCGTTGCTGGTGATCGACGGCAAGAACGTCGATCAGTACAAGGGCTTGCTCAGTGCAACCACGGTGGAGTTGGCCAAACGTTTCCCAAGTTTCCACGTCAATGTCTACCCGACCCACCGTACAGTCTCCTTGCCCAAGGCAGTGCTGGACAACGGGGTGAAAAATGCCACCGGCGCCAAGTCCCTCGAGGGCGGGTTGGCCGTCGATAACGTCCTGCCCGGCGTGCCGTTCCCGATTCCGCAGACGGGTCACGAGGTGATGTGGAACTTCCTGTTGCGTTTTCAGGGCGTCAGCATCAATTCCAAGTACGACTCCTGGAACGTCGACTCCGCTGGCGTACCGAGCCTGGCGACCACCGGGCAGGCGTTCATCTCCTATCCGATCTACGAGAACCTGGCGCAGCCGATCAGCAGCGCCGACGTGTACTACCAGATGAAGCTGTCCTACACCGGCCCTGCGCGCCGGGCCGGTGAAGCGGTGATGCTCAAGGACGCCGCCAATCCGCTGCAGCAACCGCGCCGCGCCTGGCAATACCTGCCGGGCCAGCGCCGGGTCAAGCTGGCACCGAACCTGGCGTACGACACGCCTAACCCCGGCACCGCCGGCGCGGGCACTTACGACGATGTTTTCGTGTTCAACGGTGCACTGGACCGCTACGACTGGAAGCTGGTGGGCAAGCAGGAAATGATCGTGCCGTACAACACCTACAAGCTGACCTACGCCCAGGACCCAAAATCCCTGACCACCGCCAATCACCTGTCACCGGACTACGTACGCTGGGAAAAACACCGGGTCTGGGTGGTGGAGGGCACGCTCAAGTCCGGCGCCCGGCACATCTATCAGAAGCGTCGATTCTACCTGGATGAAGACAGCTGGACCGCTCTGGCCTCCGACCAGTACGACGCCCGTGGTCAGTTGTACCGTGGCTCCTTCGCGTTCCTCAGCCAGAGCTACGACAAGCAGACCCCGGATTCCACGCCCTTCATGATCTACGACCTGGTGGGGGGTTCCTACAACATCAATGGCGTGGTCGGACCTTACGGCGGCATCAAGTACATCGAGCCGCTCTCCAAGGCGCAGTGGTCGTCGGAATCCCTGGCCGGTAGCGGGATTCGCTGAACAAACCGTGACCCCAGGTTGGAATGTCAGGCACACGGACGTGTGCCCTGCGCGGTTATCCGAAGAGGACGCGGTATGTGTTCGTACAAAAATTATCTGCGGCTGGCGCTCGGCGCTCTGCTTGCAATGTTGCAAGGCCTGAGCCAGGCGTCCGCTTATGTCGACGTGCTGGATCTGCCGGCCAGGGTTAGCGCCCTGGCCATCAACAGCCCGCTATCGGGCATGACCCGCGCCGGCGACCGGCTGGTTGCCGTCGGGCAGCGTGGCCACATTCTGTATTCCGATGATGCCGGCAAACACTGGCAGCAGGCAGCGGTGCCGGTCAGCGCCGACCTCAATGCCGTGAGTTTTCCTTCCGCCACCCAAGGCTGGGCGGTGGGCGGTGACGGCGTGGTGTTGCACAGCAGTGACGCGGGTGCGACCTGGCGCAAGCAACTGGACGGCCGCCAGATCGGTGCCTTGCTGGTCAAGCATTACCAGGCGTTGGCCGGTGCAGAACCTGGCAATCAACAATGGCCATTGCTGGTCGCCGAAGGTGAGCGCCTGATTGCGCAGGGCGCCGACAAACCGTTGCTCGATGTCTGGTTCGCCAACGACCGCCTCGGCTATGTGGTTGGGGTGTTCAACCTGATCCTGCGCACCGAGGATGGCGGCCAGAGCTGGACACCGTTTCAGGACCGCACCGACAACCCGCAGGGCTTTCACCTCAACGCCATCGCCTCCACCGGCGATGCGCTGTACATCGCCGCAGAGCAAGGCCTGCTGCTCAAGTGGGATGACACCCAACAGCGCTTCGACGCGGTGCAGACACCTTATCAGGGCAGTTTTTTCGGTGTGCTCGGCAAACCCGGGGAAGCGCTCGTCTACGGCTTGCGCGGCAATGTGCTGCGCAGCACCGATGGCGGTCGCAACTGGACCCCGCTGGACAGTGGCCTGCACGTCAGCATCACCGCCGGCCTCGTCGATGCCCATGGCCACTACCGCTTGTTCACCCAGGGCGGGCAGATGCTGGTCAGCCAGGGTGCCGGCGCGCAATTGCACCTGGTTCAGCAACCGGCACCGACCCCGGTGACCGGCGCCGCTCAGTCCGCCGACGGTGCGCTGGTGGTGGTTGGCAGCCGTGGTGCACGGACGCTGTCCGTTGAATAAGCCCTCGAACACTTGGAGCGAGAACCCAGACATGGGCCATACCAAACAAGAAACCATGCCGGTGATCCGCGATCTGCGGGATTTCGACCGCCATTCCGGCAATCGGCTGGAGCGGCTGGTGTTCAACTACCGTCCGCTGTTCATGCTGCTGATGGCGCTGGTCACCCTGATGTTAGGCTACATGGCCGCGACTCGCCTGGAGCTGCGTCCAAGCTTCGAAAAGATGATTCCGCAGAGCCAGCCGTACATCCAGAACTTCCTGGAAAACCGCCAGTCGCTGCGCGGTTTGGGTAACTCGGTACGGGTGGTGGTGGAGAACACTCAGGGCGATATTTTCGACCCCGGTTACCTGGACGTGCTCAAACAGGTCAACGACCGGTTGTTCCTTGCCGAGGGGGTCGACCGTGCCTGGATGAAGTCGTTGTGGAGCCCGGCGGTGCGCTGGACCGAAGTCACCGAGGAAGGTTTCCAGGGCGGCCCGGTGATGCCCGATACCTACCAGGGCAAGCCGGCAGAAATAGAACAGCTGCGCCAGAACATTTCCCGCGCCGGTATCGTTGGCAGTCTGGTGGCCAGCGACTACAAATCGAGCATGCTGATCGTGCCGCTGCTGGACAAGGCCACGGCCAGCGGTCAGCCCATCGACTACCACGCCTTTTCGCAGATGCTCGAAGAGCAGTTGCGCGACCAGATCGAGTTTGCGGGTGACAGCGCTGCACGCAAGGCCGGGGAGGAGGGCAAGGGCCCGTACAAAGTCCGGGTGATCGGTTTCGCCAAACTGATGGGCGACCTGATCGACGGCCTGATCCAGGTGATGATGTTCTTCGCCCTGGCCGTCGTCACTTCGCTGATCATCATTTACGCCTACACCCGATGCGTGCGCAGCACCTTGCTGGTGGTCGGCTGCTCGCTGATCGCGGTGGTCTGGCAGTTGGGCATCGTCGCTTGGCTCGGCTATGCCATCGACCCGTACTCGGTGCTCGTGCCTTTCCTGATCTTCGCCATCGGTGTGTCCCACGCGGCGCAGAAAATGAACGGCATCATGCAAGACATCGCCCGTGGCACCCACAAACTGATCGCCGCACGCTACACCTTCCGCCGCCTGTTCATTGCCGGCGTTACCGCGCTGTTGGCCGACGCCGTCGGGTTCGCGGTGCTGATGCTGATCGACATTCCGGTGATTCGCGACCTGGCGATCACCGCCAGTATCGGTGTGGCGGTGCTGATTTTCACTTCGCTATTGCTGATGCCGGTGGCGCTGTCTTATGTCGGCGTCGGCACCAAGGCGGCCGAGCGAGCGCTGAACATCGACACGCGCGCCGAAGGGCACAAAGGCTTCGGCAAACTGTGGGACTTGCTCGACCGCTTCACCACCGCCAAATGGGCCACCGGGGCGGTGTTGGTCGCGGTACTGATGGGCATCGGCGGCTTCATGGTCAGCCTGCAGCTGAAGATCGGCGACCTGGAAAGTGGCGCACCGGAGTTGCGCGCCGACTCTCGCTATAACCGTGACAACGCCTACATCACCAGCCACTACGCGCTGTCCAGCGACCTGTTCGCGGTGATGATCAAGACCGCGCCGGAAGGCTGCTTGAACTACAAGACGCTGGTCCTCGCCGACCGTCTGGCGTGGGAGCTGCAGCAGTATCCGGGCGTACAGGCGACCGCTTCGTTGGTCAACGCGGTGCGCCAGATCACCGCCGGCACTTATGAAGGCAACCCCAAGCTCAACAGCATCCAGCGCAATCAGGACGTGCTGAACTACGCGGCGCAGCAAGCCTCGGTCAACTCCCCGGAGTTGTTCAACACCGATTGTTCGCTGATGCCGGTGATCACCTTCCTCAAGGACCACAAGGCCGAGACCCTGGATGCCGTGGTGGGCATCGCCGAACAATTCGCCCGGGACAACAACAGCGAAGATCGCCAGTTCCTGCTCGCGGCCGGGTCGGCCGGGATTGAGGCGGCGACCAACATTGTGGTGCGCGAGGCCAATCGCACCATGCTGCTTTACGTCTATGCGGCGGTGACGCTGTTCTGTCTGATCACCTTCCGCAGTTGGCGCGCCACCCTGGTCGCCCTGTTGCCATTGGTCCTGACCTCGATCCTGTGCGAGGCGTTGATGGTGGCCATGGGCATTGGCGTGAAGGTTGCGACCCTGCCAGTGATCGCCTTGGGCGTGGGCATCGGCGTGGACTACGCCTTGTACCTGCTCAGCGTGCAGTTGCATTACCAGCGCCAGGGCCTGCCGCTGAGTCAGGCTTACCGCAGCGCCGTGTCGTTTACCGGCCGGGTGGTGGGCCTGGTGGGCATCACCCTGGCGGCGGGCGTGGTGTGCTGGGTCTGGTCGCCGATCAAGTTCCAGGCTGACATGGGCATCCTGCTGACCTTCATGTTCCTGTGGAACATGCTCGGTGCGCTGATCCTGATCCCGGCCCTGTCGTACTTCTTGCTGCGTCATCCCGTTGCGCAAGCTGATGTGGCGCAAACCGCTGAAACCGATACATCCCAACGTCAGGGCGTGCCGCATGCCCTGACCACTTCCGAGTAAGCCAACTATGTCTGATTACAAAGCTCCTTTGCGCGACATGCGCTTCGTACTCAACGAAGTCTTCCAGGTGCCCCGGCTCTGGGCCCAATTGCCTGGCCTGGCCGAGGTGATCGATGAAGAAACGGCCGCCGCGATTCTTGAAGAGGCTGGCAAGATCAGCGCCGAGGTGGTCGCGCCGCTGAACCGCAGCAGCGACGAACAAGGGTGCACCTGGAGCAATGGCATCGTTATCGCTCCCGAAGGTTTCGTCGCGGCTTACCAAGCGTTCGCCGCAGGCGGTTGGGTGGGTGTCGGCGGTGACCCACAGTTCGGTGGCATGGGCATGCCCAAGGCGATTTCGGCTCAGGTCGAGGAGATGGTCAACTCGGCGAGTCTGTCGTTCGGCCTGTATCCGATGCTGACCGCCGGGGCGTGCCTGTCGATCAATGCCCACGCCAGCCAGGAACTCAAGGAACGCTATCTGCCGAACATGTATGCCGGCACCTGGACCGGTTCCATGTGCCTGACCGAGGCCCATGCCGGCACGGACCTTGGCCTGATTCGCACTCGCGCCGAGCCTCAGGCCGACGGCAGTTTCAAGATCAGCGGCAGCAAGATTTTCATCACCGGCGGCGAGCACGACCTGACCGAAAACATCATTCACCTGGTGCTGGCCAGACTGCCCGATGCACCCGCCGGCCCCAAGGGCATTTCACTGTTCCTGGTGCCCAAGGTGCTGGTGAATGCCGATGGCTCGCTGGGTGAACGCAATGCGCTGTCCTGTGGTTCGATCGAGCACAAGATGGGCATCAAGGCGTCCGCGACCTGCGTGATGAACTTTGACGGCGCCACTGGCTGGATCGTCGATGCGCCGAACAAGGGGCTGGCGGCGATGTTCACCATGATGAACTACGAACGCCTGGGCGTGGGCATCCAGGGCCTGGCGTTGGGTGAGCGCTCGTACCAGAACGCCGTCGCATACGCCCGTGACCGTCTGCAAAGCCGTTCGCCGACGGGCGCGCAGCACAAGGACAAGTCTGCCGATCCGATCATCGTGCATCCGGATGTACGGCGGATGCTGTTGACCATGAAGGCCTTGAACGAAGGCGGACGGGCGTTTTCAAGCTACGTGGCCCTGCAACTGGATACCGCCAAGTACAGCGATGACGCGGCAACTCGCACCCGCGCCCAGGAACTGGTGTCGCTGCTGACCCCGGTGGCCAAGGCGTTCCTCACCGACATGGGGCTGGAAACCACGGTGCACGGTCAGCAGATCTTCGGCGGCCACGGTTACATCCGCGAATGGGGCCAGGAGCAACTGGTTCGCGATGTGCGCATCACTCAGATCTACGAAGGCACCAACGGCATTCAGTCACTGGACCTGGCCGGGCGCAAAATCGTCGGCAGCGGCGGGGCGCTCTACCGCTTGTTCGCTGCCGAAATTCGCCACTTCACCGCCAACGCCTGCGCTGACCTGGGTGAGTTCACCAAACCGTTGAACGCCGCCATGGACACCCTTGACGAACTGACCGCGTGGCTGCTGGATCGAGCCCAGAGCAACCCGAATGAAATCGGCGCGGCCTCGGTCGAGTACCTGCACGTGTTCGGCTACACCGCGTACGCCTACATGTGGGCGCGAATGGCCAAGGCGGCCATGAGCACGCATTCCAAGGACGCTTTCTATGCCAGCAAACTGGCCACCGCGCGCTTCTACTTCGCCCGTCTGCTGCCGCGCATCCACTCGCTGAGTGCATCGGTCAGGGCCGGTAGCGAATGCCTCTTTAAACTGGATGCAGCGCAGTTCTGATCGAAAGGGCACTGTGCCAATTTCGTCACCCTCCGTCTCCAAACCGATCAAGCCACATCCCCTTGGATCGACCACGCTGAGCGGTCTGTCCAAGGAGATGAGCATGATCCGATTGACCCTGATTCAAGCCCGTGAACTGGCCGAATCGATCCTGTTGCACAACGGTTTTAATCTGGCCCATGCGCAAGCGGTGGCGGCGACGGTGATCGCCGGCGAGCGCGATGGCTGTGCCTCCCACGGCTTGTACCGGATTCTGGGCTGCGTGAATTCCCTGCGGGCCGGCAAGGTGTCGGCCGATGCCCAGCCACGGGTGATCGACCAGGCGCCGTCGATTGTGCGGGTGGATGCCGGGGGTGGCTTCTCGCAATTGGCGTTCCAGGCGGGTCTGCCGTTACTGCTGGAGAAAACCCGGGCCAACGGGATTGCGGCGTTGGCGATTAACCACTGTGTGCATTTTTCGGCGCTGTGGGTGGAGATCGAGCAGTTGACCGCAGTTGGTTTGGTGGCGCTGGCGTGTAATCCGAGCCATGCCTGGGTGGCACCGGCCGGGGGACGGGTGCCGGTGTTCGGCACCAATCCCATTGCCTTTGGCTGGCCGCGTGCGGAGCAGGATCCGTTTGTGTTCGACTTCGCCACCAGTGCGATTGCCCGTGGCGATATCGAGTTGCATCGGCGTGCCGGCAAGGCGATTCCCGAGGGGTGGGGCGTGGATGCTGACGGGCAGCCAAGCACCGATGCCAAGGTGGTGCTCGACGGCGGCGCGATGCTGACGTTCGGTGGGCACAAGGGCTCGGCGCTGGCGGCAATGGTGGAGTTGATTGCCGGGCCTTTGATCGGTGACCTGACCAGCGCCGAGTCACTGGCTTACGACGCGGGCAGCAAGTCATCGCCGTACCATGGCGAGTTGATCATCGCGCTGGATCCGCGGCGTTTTCTGGGGGAGGCCACCGAGGAACATTTGGCCCGGGCCGAAGTGTTGTTTCAGGGGATTGAAGGGCAGGGGGCACGCTTGCCGTCGCAACGGCGTTATGCGGCGCGGGCATGCAGTGTGGTGGAAGGCGTGCAGATTCCCGAGGCGCTGTACAACGACCTGAAAGCACTGCTGGCTTGAATGCGATGAAAATCCTGTAGGAGCGGGCTTGCCCGCGAAGGCCTTTTCATAGGCACTGCAAGGCTCAAGGCCGCCTTCGCTGGCAAGCCAGCTCCTACACAGCCAGATCGTGGAAATCCCGAACCTGTAGGAGCCGGCTTGCCGGCGAAGGCGTTTTCATTGCCACCGCAAGGCTCAAGGCCGCCTTCGCTGGCAAGCCAGCTCCTACAGGAGGTTGTGGTGTCAGACCGGTTCGCGGTGGCTGTTGCCATCGACCAGTCGGGCAATGCCCAGCGGGTTGGCGTTTTTCAGGGCGTCAGGCAGCAAGGCATCCGGGCAGTTCTGGTAGCACACCGGGCGCAGGAAACGCTCGATGGCCAGGCTGCCGACCGACGTGCCACGTGCATCGGAGGTCGCTGGGTAAGGGCCGCCATGCACCATCGCATCACACACTTCAACGCCGGTGGGGTAGCCATTGAACAGCACCCGGCCGGCCTTTTGTTCCAGCAGCACCAGCAGGTCGGCGTGTTCGTGCAGGTCCTGCGCTTCGCCGATCAGGGTGGTGGTGAGTTGCCCGTGCAGGCTGCGCAGTGCCTGTTGCAGCTGCGCCTTGTCGGCCACTTCGACGACGAGGGTGGTCGGGCCGAACACTTCTTCCTGCAACAGCGGGTCACCCTTGAGCAGCAGGCTGACGTCGGCCTTGAACAGTTGCGGCTGTGCTTGATTGCCGTGTGGGTCCTGGCCTGCCAGTCGGGTTATGCCGGGATGGTCGAGCAAGGCCTGCACACCTTTTTCGTAGCTGCCGAGGGTGCCGGCGTTGAGCATGGTTTGCGCCGGTTGCTCGGCCATCAAGGCACTGAGCCGCGCGATGAACGCGCTGAACTGCGGTGAGCGAATGCCGATCACCAACCCCGGATTGGTACAGAACTGACCGCACCCCTGGACCACTGACGCCACCAGTTCGCTGGCGATTTTCTCGCTACGGGCGAGCAGGGCTTCAGGCAATACGATGACCGGATTGATGCTGCTCATTTCGGCGAACACCGGAATCGGTTGTGGCCGCGCGGCGGCCATGTCACAGAGGGCGCGACCGCCCTTGAGCGAGCCGGTGAAACCGACGGCCTGGATCGCCGGATGCTTGACCAGCGCTTCACCGACGCCCGCGCCGTAGATCATGTTGAACACGCCTTTAGGCATGTCGGTTTGCTCGGCGGCGCGGATGATTGCGTTGGCTACACGTTCGGCGGTGGCCATGTGGCCGCTGTGGGCCTTGAACACCACCGGGCAACCGGCGGCCAGCGCTGCGGCGGTGTCACCGCCGGCGGTGGAAAAGGCCAGGGGGAAATTACTGGCGCCGAACACCGCCACCGGACCAACGGCGATCCGGTATTGGCGCACGTCGACCCGTGGCAGTGGCTGACGTTCGGGCAAGGCGCGATCGATGCGCGCACCGTAGAAATCGCCCCGACGCAGCACCTGAGCGAACAGGCGCATCTGGCCGCTGGTACGGCTGCGTTCGCCCTGGATGCGTGCGGTCGGCAAGGCGGTTTCGCGGGTGACCCGGTTGACGAATTCGTCATCCAGGGCATCCAGTTGCGCGGCGATGGCCTCAAGAAATTCTGCACGGCGAGTCGCCGGCAGATTGCGAAATTCCGGGTAGGCCGCCGCGGCAGCTTGGGCGGCGGCGTGCACTTCCTCAGCGGTGGCTTGCATGAACGAGTAGGGCAGCGCTTCGCCGGTACTGGCGTCATGGCTATGCATTGCGATGTTGCCAGCGGCGCTGCGGGTGCCGCCGATGTAGTTGTGGCCGAGGATCTGGGGCATAAAAAACTCCTGTCGAAAAAGGTTGAAATCGGAGCCTTTGTAGGAGCGGGCTTGCCCGCGAAAGCGGTGAGTCAGGCGACATCAATGTTGACTGTACCGCCGTCTTCGCGGGCAAGCCCGCTCCTACAGGTATTGGTTCAAGCCAGCGAATCACCCCGGCGCGCGGCGGCCGGCACGGCGTTATCCAGAGCAGCAATACGCGCAGCGGATTCAGCATCCACCTGATGCAACGACTTGCCACGGGTTTCCCGGGTCAGGCCGACGGCCACGATGGAGATCAGCGCGGCGCCCACCAGGTACAAGGCGATCGGTGTCGAGCTGTGGTACTTGTTGAGCAGGGTGATGGCGATCAGCGGCGCGAGGGATCCGGCGAATATCGGCGCCACCTGGTAGCACAGCGAAAGGGCGGTGTAGCGAACATGGGTCGGGAACATTTCGGCCATCAGCGCCGAGTAGGGCGCATAGGTCATCGACTCGATGGCCAGGCCCAGGGTGATGGCGCCGATGATCAGCCAGTTGTTGCCGGTGTCCATCATCGGGAAGCCGATGAAGCCCCAGAACGCAGTGAGCACCGCGCCGATCAGGTACACCGGTTTGCGCCCCACGATATCCGACAGATAGCCCATCAGCGGGATCAGGAAAAAGTGCAGCAAGTGCGCGCCGAACATCAGCAAAAGAATTTCCGAAGTGTCCTTGTGCACCACCAGTTTCAGGTAGGTGATCGAAAAGGTGACCACGGTGTAATAGAGGATGTTCTCGGCAAACCGCGCGCCGATCCCCACCAGCACCGCGCGCCAGTGATGACGCAGCACTTCCACCACGCCCAGTTGTTGCTGCTTGGTCTGCGCTTGCCGGGCCTGGGCCTCCTTGAAAATCGGCGCGTCATCGACGCTGGTGCGAATCCAGTAGCCGATCAGCACCACCACCGCCGAAAACCAGAACGCCACGCGCCAGCCCCAGGCGAGGAATTGTTGTTCCGACAGGTTCGATGACAACAGCAGCAGGGCGACGGTCGCCACCAGGTTGCCGGCCGGCACCCCGGCTTGCGGCCAGCTGGCCCAGAACCCCCGACGATTGTCCGGGCAGTGTTCGGACACCAGCAGAATCGCGCCACCCCATTCGCCACCGAAGGCAAAGCCCTGGATCAGGCGCAGCAGCACCAACAGCACCGGCGCGGCATAGCCGATGCTGTCGAAGCCGGGCAGGCAACCCATCAGGAACGTGGTGACACCGACCACCACCAGGCTCAGTTGCAGCAGGCGCTTGCGGCCGAATTTGTCACCGTAGTGACCGAACACCAGACCGCCCAACGGACGGGCGAGAAAGCCGACCGCGTACAGGGCGAAGGCGGCGATGATGCCGTCAATCGGGCTGTCGGTCTGGCGGAAGAACAGCTGGCCGAAGACCAAGGCCGAGGCGGTGCCGTAGAGAAAGAATTCATACCACTCGGCGACAGTGCCGGCCATGGCGGCGGCCACCACGCGTTTGAGTCCCGAGGGTGTGGTTGCGCTGGACGTGCTGTGAGGATTGGACATGCTGACGTTTCCTGTAGAGGCGCAAAAACAGGTAGCCGGGCCGGACCCGCAAGGATCCGCCCGGCAATCACTCAGAGACCGACGTCCGGCAACTCCGGACGATTGGCCATGGCCTTGGCCATGATCTGCTCGACGAACTCCCGATCCGCTTGCGGCAGTGCCAGGCGTGGCGGACGGGTCAGGGCGCTGCCGCGACCGGCGATGGCTTCGCAGAGCTTGATGCACTGCACCAGGTCGGCACGGGCATCGAGGTGCAGGATCGGCATCAGCCATTCGTAGATCGGCATGGCTTCGGCGAAGCGACCGGCCTTGGCCAGGCGGAAGATGGTCTCGCCTTCTTTCGGGAATACGTTGGACATGCCCGACACCCAGCCTTCAGCACCCACCGCGATGCTTTCCAGCACCACGTCATCCAAACCTGCGAACAGCACGAAACGGTCGCCGACTTCATTGCGCACGTCGATGAAACGGCGGGTATCGCCAGAGGAATCCTTGAAGCACACCACGTTGTCGCAGTCGGCCAGGGAAATCAGGATGTCCGGGGTGACATCGTTTTTGTAGATCGGCGGGTTGTTGTAAACCATCAGCGGTACGTCGGCGTTCTTCGCCACGTAGCGGTAGTGCTCGGCGGTCTCGAACGGCTTGGAGCCGTAAACCAGCGCCGGCATCAGCATCACGCCGTCGACACCAACCCTGCGCACCGCGTTGGCCACCTTGGCCGCTTGCACGCTGGTGAATTCAGCCACACCGCAAATCACCGGCACGCGGCCGCGGGAAGCGTCGACCGCAACTTCGGTCACGGCGATTTTTTCTTCGGCGGTCAATGAGGTGTTTTCCCCCACCGAACCACACACCACCAGGCCCGATACGCCGTCACGGATCACGTTGGAAATCACCTGATGGGTTTTTTCCAGGTTGATGGAGAAGTCATCGTTGAATTGAGTGGTCACCGCGGGGAAGACGCCACTCCAGTTAATGCGCTTGCTCATTGTTGCCTCCGGTTCGTTTTTGTATTTCGTATACGATATTTTAAATGCCGATACTCGGCCAGTGGTTTTTTCAATCAATCAGGGGTTTTGGGTTGCCGTTGGTCTGGGGGAGTTTCAGGCACCTGGCCAGGTGTCTGACAGGCGATAGCCCTGTGGCCAGGGATCGCTGGGGTCGAGCAGCAATTGGTGGGTGCCGGTGATCCAGGCCCGGCCGGAAATGCACGGGTAGATCGCCGGGCGGCCGGCCACTTCGGTCATCGAATCGATGCGGCAATGGAACTCGGAACCGAGGATCGAACGGCCGATAAAACGTTCGCCCACCTGCATCAAGCCCTTGGCTTGCAACACTGCCATACGCGCCGAACAGCCAGTGCCGGTGGGGGAACGGTCGATCTTGCCGGGTTGAATCACCACCGCGTTCCTGCCGGTGGCGATGCCGTTTTCAACGACAATGGGCGCGGCAATCTGGCAGAAGGAAATGTGCGACCACTCAGGGTTCAGCGGATGGACGAAGCCCAACTGTTCATTGGCCGCGCGAGTGATGTTCAACCCGACCGCCACCAGGTCGGCAGCTTCATCAGGACGTATGGAAAAGCCCAGGCGTTCGGCGTCGGCGATCACAAAACTGTCACCGCCGTACGCGGTGTCGACCTGCAATGAGCCGAGGCCTTCGACTTCGATCCAGGCGTCGAGGCGGTCAGCGAAGGAGGGCACGTTCTTGATTTCCACCCGTTCGACCTTGCCGTCACGGCAATCGGCTACGGCCTCGATCAACCCGCCGGGCGCTTCGAGCACCAGCCGGGTTTGCGGTTCGGTCATCGGCAAGATGCCGCTGTCGAGCAGCACCGTGGCGACGCACAGCGAGTTGGAGCCGGACATCGGTGGCGTGTCGGCCGGTTCCATGATGATCCAGGCCATTTGCGCCCGAGGGTCTTTGGCCGGCACCAGCAGGTTGATGTGGCGGAACACGCCGCCGCGGGGTTCGTTGAGGACGAAATTGCGCAGGGTTCCGTCCTTGGCGATCCAGCGCGATTGCTCCCAAACGGTGGTGCCGGGCGGTGGGGCGACACCGCCGACGATCACATCGCCGACTTCGCCTTCGGCGTGGCAGCTGACCACATGAATGACTTTCGATGAGCGCATTGCCTGCTCCTTGTTTTGTCTGTCAGGGCCCCTTCGCGAGCAAGCTCGCTCCTACATTGAGGGGCCAGTCGTTATTTCACTGATTTAAGAAACGCCGCCGTTTCCGCATGCACCGGATTGCCAATCACCTGATCCGGCGAGCCAATCTCATGCACCAGCCCATTGCGAAAGAACGCCACGCGGTCGGACACGTCGCGGGCAAAGCGGATTTCGTGGGTCACCAGCACCATGGTCATGCCGTCTTCGGCGAGCATGCGCATGGTGTCCAGCACCTCGCCCACCAGTTGCGGGTCGAGGGCCGAGGTGGCTTCGTCGAACAGCATGTAGTCCGGCGACATGGCCAGGGCGCGGGCGATGGCCATGCGTTGCTGCTGGCCTCCGGACAACTTGCCGGGGAAGGTCTTGAGCTTGTCGCCAAGGCCCACGTGGGTCAGCTGTTGCACCGCCAGCTCTTCAGCTTCGGCCTTGCTTTTGCCCAGCACTTTGCGCGGCGCCAGCATCACGTTTTCCAGCACGGTCAGGTGTGGGAAGGCATTCCATTGCTGGAACACGATGCCGATTTTCTGCCGCAGGCGGTTGAGGTCGGTGGCGCGGTGATGAACCTCGACGCCGTCGACGCGGATGTTGCCTTTCTGGATCGGTTCCAGGCCGTTGATGCACATCAGCAGGGTCGATTTGCCGGAGCCCGAGCCGCCGATGATCGACACCACTTCGCCCTTGTCCACCGTCAGGCTGACACCCTTGACCACGGCCAGATCGCCGAAGGATTTATGTACGTTGTCGATCTCAATCATTTTCTTGCCACCTTCTTTCCAGACGAGCGCCCAGGCGTGCAACCACCAGGCTCATGACGTAATAGATAAGGCCCGCGACGCACAGCACCAGCAACGGTTCCTGAATGCGGGTGACGATGGTTTGCGAGGCGCGCAGCAGTTCGACGATGCCGATCCACATCACCAGCGCGGTGTCTTTCATCACCCCGAGCACCAGGTTCAGCCAGCCGGGGAAGGCCACGCGGGTGGCCATCGGCAGGACGATCCAGCGCAGGTCCTGCAAAAAACTCAGGCCCAGCGAACGACTGGCCCGCCGCAGGGTGAACGGCACCGACAGCACGCCGCTGCGCACGATCTCGGTGAAGTACGCGGCGGTGTAGACCCCCAGCACAATGCAGCCGACGCTGAAGGCGCTGAGGTTCAAGCCGACGATGCTTTTGAGTGAGTTGAACAGCACGAACTGGATCAACAGCGGCACGCTGCGAAACACGTCCAGCACCCAGGCCAGGGGCAGACTGGCCCGTGGCAACAGCGCCCGCAGCAGGCCAAACAACAGCCCGGCGACGGAGCCGAGGATGATCGACCAGAACGTCAGTTGCAGGGTGACCCAGGCGCCGTCGAGCAGGAACAGCAGATCATTCCAGGAAAAACTGGTGGAAAACATGGTCAAGCCCTCAGTAACGGAACAACCGCCAGGCCATCAGCCGGGCTGACGCGACGATCGCCTTGGCAATCAGGTAATACAGCGCCGCGGCGATGGCGAAGTACTCGAAGGTGCGGAACGTTTTGACGTTGTAGTCCTGGGTCACCCCCGTCAGGTCATTGTTCAGCCCGACGATCACCCCCAGCGACGTCATCAGCACCGCCCAGACCATCTGATTGGTCAGCGGGTAGAAGACGATCCGCAACAGCTGCGGGACGATGATCATGCGGTAGGCCTGGAAGGCACTCATGCCCAGCGAACGCGCGGCGCGCACTTGCGTGTCGGGGACGGCCTTGAGGCCGCCGCGAAAGTTCTCCGCCAGGTACCCGGCATTGTTGAAGGTGATCCCGGCCAGCAGGGCGAACCATGAGCTGACGTGCAAGCCCAGCGAGCCGAGGCCGAAGTAGAGGACGTAGATCTGGAACAGCGATGGCGTGTTGCGCGCAATCGATACCCAGCCGTTGCCGATGCCACGCAGCAGCGGGTTTTTGTTTTCGCGCATCACCGTCAGGGCCAGGGCGATCAGCACGCCGAAAATCATCGACAGCGCGGCGGTCTCGAAAGTGACCCAGGCGCCGGCGAGCATGTCCGGCAGGGCGCGCAGGGTGGCGCGCCATTGGAAGGTGTAATCAAACATGCGCGAGCGTCTCCAGAGGGGGGGCAGTGTTCAGCCAGGCCGGCAGACGACCGCTGGCCGTGGCACTGCAAGCGGTGTCGACGCATTCGGCGAGGCTGGCGAAATGCACCTGGCGACCCACCAGGCCGGGTGCGTAATGGGCGTATTTGCCGGAGTTGGTCATCAAGGTTGTTGCACCCGGCGGGATCACCGGTTCGCCGAGCATGCACCAGCAGGTATCGGTGACCAGGGTCGCGCCGAAGGCTTCGATCACGGCGATATGCCCGGCTTCGCGAGCCTGCTCCAGCACGGCCCGGCCGCAGGTAATGGCGAGGACCACGTCAGGGTGTTTGTGCCGACCGAGGCACAGTCGCGCCAGATGAGCGAACTCGCTGAGGGAGAAATGCGGGTTGCCCAGCGAGACCACATCCACCCGACTGTCGCGGGCGCTGTTGAGTTCGCGCCAACTGACCAATAGATCGTTCAGACGGATTTTTTCCACGGGTAGGGCTACATCCACATCCAGCACTTGTGACGGGTCGATGGCCTCCGGGGTGATCCCGGCGATATGGAACAAAGGGGCGGCGGACGTGGTGGCAAACGCCGCGCCGAACGCCTTGAGGTCGTCCAGGCTCGGCTGGTGCTTTTCCAACCCGCGCACCAGTGGAATCCGGCTGCCCGCCAACGCGCCGATGTGGTAACCGAGCAGCGGGTAGAAGGCGTCGTCCAGTTCACCCAGGGCGGGCACTTCGACCTGCAATCGGGCCTTGCGTTGTGCGTCCAGGTGGCAGCCGATCAACGGGGCGCGGCCGGTCAGGGCGATGCAGATGTCCAGGTAGTCCGGGTACTTCAGGGTGCGTGCACCCAGCACACTGTTGGCGTAGACCACCGCGTTGGATTCGGCCCAGACGATCTGTTCGCCCGCCTTCGGTGCGCTGTCGAGCAGGTAGGGCGCGCAGGTGAAACTGAGTTGCGCGCCCATCGCCATGTAGGCATCGCCCAAGGCACTGGCCGGTTCGCCGAGCGCCGGGTCGATGCCCAATTCGCGCCAGCGGCGCTGGTCCACGGAAATCGAATTGAGGGTGGTGGGCACTCGCACTTTTGCGCCCCATTGCACCAGTTGTTCGGCAAAGCGCAGGCTCGCCGGTCCCGTGTAGATGCAGCCGTCGATGTGCGCCTGGGTGACATCCACCAGACGGCGGGCACCTTGCAATTCGGCCATGCGCAGGACGATCTGCATGGCCACTTGCGCGGCCTTGCCCTGCAGGCCGTCGAGTAACGCCCGGTCGTGTTCGGTGAGTTCGAGCGGGGCGCTTGGGTCTTGCGTTTGCAATGGGCTGTCGAGTGCCTGCCAGGCATCGCCCGGCAGGTGTTCGAACACGGTTACCGAGGCGCCATCGACCCGAGCGAAAGCCTTGCCGCGCAACGCGGCGAAGGCCTCCCGGCCGATGCACAGCACCGGCAGGGAACGCTCGAAAATCGTCTGCGCGACGAGCACGCCCAAGGTCAGGATCTCATCGGGTTCGGCCAGCACCAATGCGGCCGGTGCGTGGCCGTTGCTGATCAGTTCCATCAACACGCTGCTGCCGGTGCACGAGCCGCGACCGCTGGGAATGGCCAGCACGCGGCCGGCCAGGTATTCGCCGCTGAGCGGGTGGTGACGGTCAATGATCTCGCCGCTAAACGGATCGACCCCGCCCCAAAAACTCAACCCGATATCGGCGAACAGCAGGGCGCCCTCGGCGGCGCCCGCGACCAGACTGCGACCGGTCAGAGAAGTGGGCCTAGGCATGCCGGATACCTCAGTAGTAGACCTGGGGCACGGTCAGGTTGGTCGGCGAGATTTCAGTGCCGACCCATTTGACGAACAGTTCCTTGTAACGACCGGTGCGCACCTGTTGGTTGACGAACAGGTTGAGGTAATTGAGCAGGCCATACTCGTTGCGCTTGGCACCGAGGGAGACGTAGTCGATCACGTACGGCGCGTTGCCGGCGACTTTCAGGTTTTTGTATTTGCCCGACTTGAGGGTGGCGGCGGCCACGGTGTTGGTGACCACGGTGGCAGCGATGTGGCCTTGGGCGACGGCCAGCAGGGTGTCGTTCTGCGACTGATAGGCGCGGAAGGTGCCAGTGCCCCAGCTCTTCACGTCTTTCTCCAGAGCGATGGCTTCATAGGTGCCGCTGGTGTTGCCCACGGGTTTGCCCTTGAGGTCATCGAAGCTGTTGATGCCAGTGTCGTCGCGGGTCAGCACCACCATCTGGAAGGCGAAGTAGGGCACTGTGAGGCCCACGGTCTTGGCCCGTTCTAGGGTGTCGGAAGTGGAGGCGACGATCACATCGGCCCGCCCGGAGACCAGCGCCGGAATGCGGTCCGGGAACGGCGTCTCGACCACTTCGGCCTCGACCCCGAGGATTTTCGCCAGGTCACGGCAGTAATCCACGTCGAACCCGGCCGGGTTGTTACCGGCATCGCGGAAACCCATGGGCGGGAAGTCCAGGGTCACGGCGCAGCGCAGCTTGCCCGAACCGATGATGTCGTCGAGCTTGTCGGCCTGGGCGGTGGCGATAAAGGAGGTACTGAGAACAGCGCTGAGGGCTACGGCAAATGCGGGGGTTTTCATAGAGGCCTCGTTGATGTGAAGTGCTGTTGGATATCGTATTGTGGATTTCGTATACGATATTAAATATAGCAATCAACGTGCCCGTTTCCAGGCGGAGGCGCGAATTAATCGTCAGGCCTTGGAGTAGAGGTGTTGCGGTGCATCAGCGTGATGCCGTGAGGGGCGAGGTCCGCAATGGCGGGTGTTACAGATGGGAGCAATGGATGTGCGGGGCGCCCCTTTAAGGAACACCGGCGCGGTCTTCTGATCGTTCTTGATCGTTCCCACGCTCCGCGTGCTGATCGTTCCCACGCTCTGCGTGGGAATG
>NZ_JAAUOE010000041.1 GCF_017114915.1 Pseudomonas frederiksbergensis | reverse complement strand
TAGCTGGTCATGAGTCGTCGTGCGTCCTTCCCGCATTATGTATGGCTTGAACAGGCAAAATCCGAAGGGTCGAACCGATCGGTCGTGTCCATCCGAATACTTCGCAGACCCACTGTTTCCAGGTGTGACGAGTATAGAGGCTCCGAAAAATAGCTGATCAGGATGGAGCGACGGCGTGCGCCGATTGAGTTCAGACTGGCCGCATGCACTAAATCGGCATCAAACACCAGGATGTCACCCGCGGAGCCTGAAAGCTGCACAGACCGGGACTCGTCATTGAAGTCCAATGGCGGCGCTTCCGGATCAGGGCGATGGCTGCCGGGGACGATACGTGTCGCGCCATTCTCGGGGCCATAATCGTCGAAATAGGCCAGGGCGTTCACAATGTCGCCTGGCCGTTGGGCCGACAAGTCGCGGTGCAGCTGCTGATGACCGCCACCTGCAAGGGGCTCGCGACCCTCCACCTGCGAGAGGAAGAACCGTTCTCCGATCAGTTCACCAACCACCGCCAGCACCGCCGGCAGACGACACACAGCCTGAACCTTTGAATCCGCGTCCAACAGCGAATGGCGCCAATCCATGCCACGCGGCACTGGCCATTGGTCCGCCAGCTTCACGCCCGCATCGAACACGGCACGAAGGTCAGCCAGCCACTCGTCCGGGATCGCTCGACGGAGCAGCGCAAAGCCATCTCGATGGAGTTGATCGCGGTCAGTCATAGATTCCTCAATTCCCTTACCACCAACGCGTCTTGCTGAACCGCCCGGAGCCCTTAAGCGTAGCTTTTGCGAGTTCAGTAAGCGGAGCGAACGGGGTTGAGTACCGTAATGAGAGCCGGTCAGGTACGGGCACTTGGAAGTCTAGTGTTCAAGCTGACCCAAAGTGCACCTAACCGGTTTCTGAAGCGATCCAGGTCAAAAAATTATGGAGCTGAGTCGTAAACTCTTTTGGCTTAGCGTTCGAGTTCCTTGCCTGGGACAAGAAAAAAGAGATCTGCATTCTCATACACGGGTAATGCTGAACAAACAGCTCGACATGCTCTTCCAGTGTTTGCGGCCACATCTGGTCCTTTTCAGAGCGAAGTACTTGAGTTGACCGGATGAGTTTGCGTGAGGCTTCGCGTTGCAAGCGTAGCGATTGCGTCGGTGTGGCAGCCTGATCGATAAGATCGGCATACCGGGTCAGTACGGATTCAAAATCACCATTCACAGCAATGGCGATATCACGCGACGGCTTGAACCGGTCGAAGCGCTTGGTCAGATCATTCCCCCATAAGCAACGACAGTGATGCTTGAGCCAATACCCCCAGCTCAATCGATTGTCAGCCGCCAATACTTGAGAACGACTCCCGATGTCGAAATCGATCTTGATGACTTCGGTATGCCGACTTTCCAGTGTGCGCCTTTTCGACTCCAGCATTTCCAGATCCTGCGACGCAGGAGGGCTGTGTAGAACAAGGGTTAGGTCCAGGTCAGAAACCCCTGGCACGGCGTCGCCTCTAGCGACGCTGCCATAAAGATAAATCCCGTCCAGCAGAGGTTCCGACCGAGCGAGCGTCATGCAAACGTCCACCAGTAAATCCTGAAACTGTGGCTGCACCTCGACGTTGGGCACGGTGAGGATATAACCGTCTGCATCAATGCCACGAGGATGGAATCGTTCCATGAAGCCGTCCGTGAGTTGTGTTCAGAGAGGCACTTTAACAGAGCCAATAGTTGCTACTTCTGGCCTGGGCGCCTAGATTCATCGCACGTCCTTTGCTGCATCCGAGTCATAAACCGGGCTCGACCCAACGTGTCAGCTACACAAACGGCTGGCCAGTAAACCCACGCGGCAGTCGTTGCAATCCGGGCATTTCGATCAGCCGTTGGGTCCACTCTACGCGCCAATCATTGGCGGCGTGGGTGGCTTTGGCCTTGCGTGCGGCCCGACGTGCGGCATTGCGTTCGGCTTTGCGCGCTTCCTTGAACGCATCGGTGTTGCGGCAGCTTCTGCATTTCACGCGGTTCAGGATGCTGCTGGAGGTCAGGTTGTTGCCTTTGTGCCCGCAGGCCAGGTGCCCGCCGACTTTGAAGTGAGTGACCATGGGACATCTCCTTCGTGGGGTGTAATCGTTCGACACCCGGCGGATGTGGGCGTTCGTTCGCGGTACAGCGGGCAAAAAAATGGCCCGCATGCGGGCGGGCCAGGGGATTTCTTCAAAGGAGCAAGTCAACTGTAGGCGGTGAGTTGTGAAGGCTGTGTGAAATGGGCGAGGGAGCGCACAAAAAATGGCAAACGGGGGCCGGGTTGGGGTGTCGCGCATGTCTGGCAGGCAGGCACATACCTGGTGACGATGATGTCACCGTTCAGCTGTCCTGAAGCGGGCGCTGTCCCTGGCTCGAGTACCTGGGGCGACTCATCTGAACCGAGGCAGCGGCGGTTCGACAGGTTTGAGTGCAGACAGCGCGCTACGAATCTGCGGCGTGTCTTTCTCGATGTCGTTCAGACGATCACGAATCCTGAGCGCCGTTGGATGGCCCCCTCCTTGATGATCGACCCAGTCGGCGATCTCCTTGCACGCAGCGGCAAGGCGCGCCTGACGGGAATCAAGCAAGGTGAGCAGGGTGGCGATAGACTCTTTCTCGGACATGACAATCACCTCCGTTCAAGGAAATCGGCTAAAGGGCAACAAAAAGCCCGCGGGGAGCGAGCTTTCTGCCGATGGGTCGCTGGTCCTTCAGCTCCTTAAAGTATAGACCCGGAAAATGAAAGGGGCCGGCTTCAAGCCAACCCGTGCGACACCGGCGAACTGGCCGCGTTAAGCCTGCGACATTCGCGCTTGGCGTCCTCTTCAAGATCGAAGCCGTCACCGATGAAGCCGCGAGTGCGGGTATCGGCAATGCGAAACCAGACAGCAGCGTCGGGTGGCGGGTGATCGGCTTCTCCGGCCCGGCGGCCGTGAATGATGATCTTGTTGCAGCGTTTCACAACGAAAATGTCTTCCATGGCGACCACCGAAGCTATTCGTATTCAGATCAAGCATAGAAGCCCGTTGCGATCATGCAAAAAACTGGCGGGGCAGTTCGTCGGTTCAGTACATCCTTGAACACGTCTCGGCGATGGATTCAGGCCAGCACCGCCACGGCTTTGATCTGCGCCCAGAGTTGCTGGCCGGGATGCACGCCCAATTGATCCCGGGAGTAGCGGGTGATTCGCGCCAGCAGCGGTGTGCCGGCCGCGTTCAGGCGGATCAGTACATGGGCAGCGTTGTCGGCGCCGATCTCACTGATCACCGTGACCGGCAGACGATTGAGAATGCTGCTTTGTTCGGCGCCTTGCAGGCTCAGGCTGACATCCCTCGCCTGGACCTTGCAGCGCAGTACCTGGCCCTCGGCCATCGGTGCATGGGCGACCCGAATACTCAGTTCTGTGTCGGGGAGTTGCAAGGTCAGCAATTGGTAGTCGGCATCATAGGCGCTGACGTGTCCTTCGATCACCACGCCGGCGTCGTCGCCCAGCGCCAGTGGCAGATCGAGCCGGGCCAGGGTTTCGCCGATGGCGCCGCTGGCCAACGCTTTGCCGTTGCTAAGCAGGACGAGGTGATCGGCGAGCCGCGCGACTTCATCCTGGGAGTGGCTGACGTACAGCACGGGAATGTCCAGCTCATCGTGCAATCGTTGCAGGTACGGCAGGATTTCATTTTTACGCTGGGTATCGAGCGCCGCCAGCGGTTCGTCCATCAGCAATAATTTGGGGCTGGTAAGCAGGGCGCGAGCGATGCCTATTCGCTGGCGTTCGCCGCCGGAAAGATTTTGCGAATCACGATCGAGCAAATGGCCTATCCCCAACAACTCCGTGGCATGGCTCATGTCGACCCGACGCTGTTGACGAGGGATGCGTTTGAGGCCGAACTCAAGATTGGCCCGCACCGACAGATGGGGAAACAGGCTGGCCTCCTGGAAAACATAACCCAGGGCGCGTTGATGCGGCGGGACGAAAATCCGCTTGTCACTGTCTTGCCAAACCTCATCGTTGACCTGAATAAAACCCTGCCCGGCCCGCTCCAGACCGGCGATGCAGCGCAGGCAGGTGGTTTTGCCCGAGCCGGAATGACCGTAAAGCGCCGTCACTCCGCGGCCGGGCAGTTGCAGGTCGACATCCAGGGCGAATCCCGAATAACTCAGTTTCAAACGCGTTTGAATCATCGATCAACTCCAACCCGCTTTGGTTTTACGGCCGGAGTAGAGCGCCAGCAACACTGCAAAAGAGAACACCAGCATCGCCCCGGCCAGCCAATGAGCCTGGGCGTACTCCATCGCTTCGACGTGATCGTATATCTGCACCGAGACCACGCGGGTCTTGTCGGGAATGTTGCCGCCGATCATCAGCACCACGCCGAACTCGCCGACGGTATGGGCGAAACCGAGAATGGCCGCGGTGATGAAGCCGGGACGGGCCAGCGGCACAATGACGCTGAAGAACGTGTCCCAGGGATTGGCGCGCAAGGTGGCGGCCACTTCCAGTGGGCGAGTGCCGATGGCGGAAAATGCATTCTGCAGCGGTTGGACCACGAACGGCATCGAGTACAGCACCGAGCCGATCACCAGCCCCGCAAAACTGAAGGTGAGGGTGCCCAGGCCCAGCGATTGGGTGAAGTGGCCGATCCACCCGTTAGGGCCGAGGGCCAGCAACAAGTAAAAGCCGATCACCGTGGGTGGCAGCACCAGGGGCAGGGCGACGATCGCGCCGACCGGGCCACGCAACCAGGACTGGGTGCGTGACAGCCACAACGCAATCGGGGTGCCGATAACCAGCAGGATGACGGTCGTCAAGGACGCCAGTTTCAGGGTCAGCCAGATGGCGGAAAAATCGGCACTCGATAGCGTCATTTAGAGTTGGTAACCGTAGGATTTGATAACGGCGGCAGCTTTCGGCCCCTTGAGATAGTCAACCAATGCCTGGGCGGCCGGATTGTCCTTGCCCTTGTTGAGGATCACCGCGTCTTGTTTGATCGGATCATGCAGGTTGGCCGGAACGATCCACGCCGAACCGCTGGTGACTTTGCCGTCTTTGTAGACCTGCGACAAGGCTACAAAACCGAGTTCGGCGTTGCCGGTGGACACGAATTGGTAGGCCTGGGTGATGTTCTGGCCTTCAACGATCTTGGCTTTGACCTTGTCGGTCAGCCCCTGTTTGGCCAGCACCTGAGTGGCCGCCAAGCCATACGGCGCGGCTTTCGGGTTGGCGATGGACAGATGCTGATACTGGTTGTCGCTCAGCACCTTGCCCTTGGCGTCGACATAACCATCCTTGGCCGACCATAGCGTGAGGGTGCCGATGGCGTAGGTGAAGCGCGAACCCTTGACGGTGTCGCCTTCGGCCTCGAGTTTCTGTGGGGTGGTGTCGTCCGCCGAGAGGAACACTTCGAACGGCGCGCCGTTCTTGATCTGGGTATAGAACTGGCCGGTGGCGCCATAAGCGGCCACCAGTTTATGCCCGGTGTCTTTTTCGAAACCGACCGCGATGGCCTGGATCGGCGCGGTGAAGTTGGCGGCAACGGCGACCTGCACTTCATCCGCTTGGGCGGACCCGAAAGCGAACACGGTGAACAGGCACGCGGGGGCAAAACGTGAGGCACGAATGATCATGAAACGGCTCCGTGGCAGGCGAGTGAAACGCTATATATCGGAATATATAGCGAAATGCCTGTAAACGGAACTTGCTGGATGCAGAGCGCAAGGTACCGGACTGTGGCCCGATCCTACCGGCGGATCAATTTGGCCAATCCTTCCTCAGCCAAACGCCGGGTCAGCTCTGCCGTGCTCATTTCAACCCCCAATGTAAACGCCTGCCCGGCCCAAAGGTTGCTGAAATCCGCTTCTGCCTTGGCCCGCAGCGGCATCAGCGCACCACCCGCCAAGGGGAAGGCTGGGGCTTTGGCGCTCATCGGCCCCAGTTCGCGCATCGCCCGATTGAGAATCCCGCGCGCCGGGCGCCCGGTGAAAATATTGGTGACCGCCGTTTCACTTTCCTTGGCCGTGCGCAACGCCTTGTGGTGAGCAGCGCTGACCTTGGCCTGCGGCGTAAACAAATAAGCTGTCCCCACCTGCACCGCCGAAGCGCCCAATAGGAAAGCTGCCGCGACGCCCCGGGCATCGCCAATCCCGCCTGCCGCAATCACCGGTACTTTCACCGCGTCGACGATCTGTGGCACCAGCGCGAAAGTACCCACCTGGCTGCTCAAGTCATCGCTGAGAAACATTCCCCGGTGACCGCCAGCCTCGTAACCCATCGCAATGATCGCATCGCAGCCATGCTGTTCCAGCCAGATCGCTTCATCGACCGTCGTCGCCGAGGAGAGAACTTTCGCCCCGGTGGCTTTAACTCGATCCAGCAGAGACTTTTCCGGCAAGCCGAAGTGAAAACTCACCACTGCGGGACGAAACGCTTCGATCACTTCGCAGGCCGCATGATCGAAGGGCGCACGATTGGACACCGGCGTCGGTGCGTCGAAATCCACAGCCAATTCCCGATAGTAGGGTTCCAACAGATTTTTCCAGTCCTGGACGCGTTGCTCATCGGGCAGTGGCGGTTGATGGCAGAAGAAATTGACGTTGAACGGGCGCTGGGTGTGTTGGCGAATGGTTTTGAGCTCCTCGCGCAATTGCTCGATGCTCAGCATGGCGGCGGGCATCGAACCCAGGCCACCGGCATTGCTTGCCGCAATCACCATGGCCGACGTCGTAGCGCCAGCCATCGGGGCCTGGATGATCGGCAGATCGATCCCGAGCAGGTCAAGCATGCGGGTGTCTGGCCATTGGCTCATGTGCAGTGTTCTCCGACGTCGAAACAGGGCAGGGAGGGTAGCAGCGAGTTTGTATCAGTAATGGTTGGCGCAAGGCCAGTCGAGATTCGGCGATTGGCTTAAAGTCGGGTATGGCGATGTGTTTTCATGTGTTATTTCAACCGCACGACAACAGAGCGATTCCACCGGGAGGCAGTGATGTTCAAAGGCATTTTGATCGACAAGGACGACAGCGGTTACCGGGCCACACTGCAAGAGATCGCTGACGATCAATTGCCTGAAGGCGATGTGACGGTGCGCGTGGCGTACAGCACGCTGAACTTCAAGGATGGCCTGGCGATCACTGGCAACAGCCCGGTAGTGCGCAAATTCCCGATGGTGCCGGGGATCGATCTGGCAGGCACTGTCGAAGTCAGCAGTCATCCGGACTACAAGGTGGGTGACCAGGTCCTGCTCAATGGCTGGGGCGTGGGTGAAGGACATTGGGGCGGCTTGGCGCAGAAAGCTCGCC
The DNA here is from genome assembly GCF_017114915.1 of Pseudomonas frederiksbergensis. Classification (GTDB taxonomy): domain Bacteria; phylum Pseudomonadota; class Gammaproteobacteria; order Pseudomonadales; family Pseudomonadaceae; genus Aquipseudomonas; species Aquipseudomonas frederiksbergensis_I. Next base: position 35,835 of record NZ_JAAUOE010000041.1, on the reverse strand, counting down.
TGAATGGCGACTGGCTGATCCCGTTACCCAAAGCGTTCACCGCCGCGCAAGCGATGGCCATCGGCACGGCCGGCTATACGGCGATGCTGAGCATCCTGGCGCTGGAACACAACGGCGTGAATCCCGATCAGGGCGAAGTGCTGGTGACGGGGGCCAACGGTGGTGTCGGCAGCTTCGCCATCGCGCTGCTGAGCAAACTCGGCTATCGCGTGGTGGCCTCCACCGGCCGCACCTCGGAGCACGACTACCTCAAGCAACTGGGCGCCGGTGAAATCATCGACCGCACCACGTTGTCCGAGCCGGGCAAACCGTTGGCCAAGGAGCGTTGGGCGGCGGTAATCGACTCGGTCGGCAGCCACACATTGGCCAACGCTTGCGCGAGCACCCGGGCCAACGGCACCGTCGCTGCCTGCGGTCTGGCCCAAGGCATGGACTTTCCGGCCTCTGTTGCACCCTTCATTTTGCGCGGCGTGACCTTGGCCGGCATCAACAGCGTGACCCAGCCCAAAGCCAGGCGGATTCTGGCTTGGGATCGTCTGGCCAAGGATCTGGATTTTGCCTTGCTGCCGCTGATCAGCCACGAAATCGGCTTGGGCGAAGCCATCGACGCCGCGCCGCGCTTGCTCGCCGGCCAGTTGCGTGGCCGCGTGATAGTGGATGTCAATCGCTGACTAGCGGCTCTCGCGTTCCAGCAACTGACGCTTGCGTTCCACACCCCAGCGATAGCCCGACAGGTTGCCATCGCTGCGCACCACGCGATGGCAAGGGATCGCCACCGCCAGGCTGTTCGCGCCGCAGGCCTGGGCCACGGCGCGCATGGCTTTCGGTGCACCGATGCGCTGAGCGATATCGGCATAACTGGCGGTGCTGCCGGCGGGAATCTCCCGCAGGGCTTGCCACACGCGTTCCTGAAACGCCGTGCCGCGTACATCCAGCGGCAAGTCCAGGCCAAGGGCCGGGGCTTCGATAAAACCCACCACTTTGGCGATCAACTGTTCGAACTCGTGGTCGGCACCGATCAGGTTGGCGCGGCGAAACTTGTCCTGCAGGTCACAGACCAATTGATGCGGGTCGTCCCCCAGCAGAATCGCACAGACACCGCGTTTACTTTGCGCCACCAGAATCGCCCCGAGGGAGCACTGGCCGACGGCAAAACGAATGTCGTTGTTCTGCCCGGCCGCGCGGTAGTCGCCGGGCTTCATGCCCAGCAGTTGATCCGCCGCCTCATAGAAACGGCTGTTGGAGTTGAATCCGGCGTCATACAACGCGTCGGTGACCGTGCCGCCATCCGCCAGGCGCTCGCGAACTTTGCGTGAGCGATGGGCGGTGGCGTAACCCTTGGGCGTCAGGCCGGTGATGGCCTTGAACACTCGATGGAAGTGGAAACTGCTCAGGCCGGCCGCGTCCGCCAGCTCGTTCAGCGCCGGCAACGTTTCGGCGGACTCGATTTGACGGCATGCAGCAGCCACGGTGGTGGCGTGCTGTACGGCGACGTCGTCCTTTGCCGCTCGTTTGCTGGGGCGATAACCCGCCGCCTGAGCTTGCTCGGCCGTGTCGAAAAACTCGACATTCTGCGGTTTCGGCAAGCGTGCCAGGCTGCTGGGACGGCAGTAGATACCGGTGGTTTTCACGGCATACACAAACTGCCCGTCGGCACGGGGATCGCGTGCGACCACGGCGGCCCAGCGCGGATCGTTTTCGGTGGCAATTTTGGTTGAATGAGTTGTCATGGCTTCATGTCCGTTGACCCGTTTCATGCAGATTAACCAGTCGGCACAGACGCTACACTCCGGGTCTTGCGGTCGAATTCGACTGATTCATCCCGCAGTACGAAAGGTGAAGTTGATCCGTTGTTCGCCCAACCGCGGATGTTGGCCGTCCTTGATTGGCAATACGCCGTGATAACGCAAACGGTCCACGCCGCCCCAGACCACGATATCACCGTGAAACAGCGGCACCCGCTGGCTTTTGGCACTGCGTTCGAAGCCTCCGAACAGGAACGTCGCCGGCAACCCCAAGGACACCGACACGATGGGGGCTGCGTAGGAGTTTTCGTTTTTGTCCTGATGCAATGACATCCTGGCCCCGGGAATATAGCGGTTGATCAGGCAGGAATCCGGTACGAAATCCATAAACCCTGCCTCTTGCGCCGCCGCTTGGGCCAGTTCGAAAAACACCTCGGGCATTTCAGGCCAGGGCGCGCCGGTCTGCGGGTCGTTGCGGGTGTATTGATAGCCGCTGCGGTCGGTGGTCCAGCCCCAGGTGCCGCAACTGCTCAGAGCCACCGACATGGTAAAGCCGCCGGGCGTGACCATCTGCCGAAACGGTGCCGCTGTCAGAACCGCCTCCAGTGCCGGCAGCAACCGCTCGAGCCAGGGTAGGGCGAAGCCCCTGAGCACGCAGGATTGTTCGCCGATCTGCTCGCGACTGGGCTGCTGCTCGGGTTCGGTGTCGGCAAACAGATCGAAGGTGATCGGGCTCATGGGGTCATAACGCATCGTGAAAGATGATTCCAAGGGTATGCCGTTTTCCACTGTGCAGGCGACTGACGCCATGACGCAGGGTCACTCGGTAATAGCCGCGAACGCCTTTTACCGGGCGCTGATTCACGGCAAAAATCAGCGCGTCACCTTTCTTCAGATCGATGACTTGGGGGCGCGACTGCATCCGTGGGCGTTGTTCAGTCAGCACAAATTCACCGCCGGTGAAATCTTCCCCCGGTTCTGACAGCAGAATCGCCACTTGCAGCGGGAAGACGTGTTCGCCGTACAGATCCTGATGCAAGCAGTTGTAGTCCTGCGGGCCATATTGCAGCAACAAAGGTGTCGGGCGTTCCTGACCGGCGGCATGACAGCGTTGCAGAAACGCTTGATGCGATTCGGGGAAACGGGTCGGCAGGCCCATGCATTCGTACCAGCGATTGGCGATGGGAACCAGCCGAGGGTAGAGTGCGCTGCGCAATCGGGCCACCAAATCCGGCAGCGGATACTTGAAGTACTTGTATTCGCCCCGGCCGAAACCGTGGCGAGCCATCACCACTTTCGAGCGAAAGGGCTCGGGCCGGTCGTACAGGACACTTATTTCATCGCAGGTCTTATGGCTTAAAAATGACCTGATGACCGCGCAGCCATCCTGATCGAGTGGCTGCTCCAGCATGGCCCAGTCGAGGGTGTCGTTATGAATCGGATCGGTAAACAAGGTTTCTGACTCCTTGACCAAAAGGTCGAGGCGGCCAGCTTAGTGAGCGTTGCGTGAGTGGGCACTCCGGCGCTTGCGGTCGAACTCGAAGGGGAGCAGACGTCCATGTTGCCGCTCCGCAGGGCGTTAAAGCGCTTTGCTGACGCTGATCTCGCTGATGACGTCTTCAGTCTGGCCATGAATGACGTCCAGTGCAGCCTTGGCCTCTTCTGTGGTGCCGTTTTCAAGCTGGGCGAATTCGAAACGGCGCTCGCCGTTGAGTTTGTACTTGATGACGTATTTGGTCGTCTGGGCCACGGTCATTCCTGCCTGTATTCGGGTGGGCTCAGCTCAGTTTCGAACTGGAGCGGCGGATAATCTTGATTGAATGCGTCAGGGTAGGCTTGCGGGTCACGCTGATCGCCCGGCGGTTGACCGTGTCGATGGTGATGTTCCAAAAACCGGTGCTCGGCGCGGTGATGCGGGCCGGGAAGGTGTCGAATGCACCGCCGTGGTAGGTGTGACGGCCGCCGTTCTTGAAGCTGCGGAAGTTGGCGTCGTTCATCAAGCGGATGTTGCACATTTGGGAGCACTGGATGACGACGATGTCGTCTTCGTTGAGGTGCTCGCGCTGGTGGATAAATTTCATGAGGCGCCTCCAGAAGGGCTTTTTCTACAAAATCAAAACGATAGCATGGGCGATTGGCGCAGTTTATCAGCCCGAACAGGTTATTATCTGGCTGCCTGGGTCCGCTTTGACAATTAAAAACAGTTATTCGGAATTCTATGAGCGATAAAAGCAGTGAGCCGCGGAGAAAAACAGCCGTTGTGCTGTCGGAGGGTCTTTATCGGAGGTTTCGTATGAAGTGGGGTGTTCTGGTCGTGCCGTTGGCATTGGCAGTGGGTGGATGTGCGACAGTCTCGGACATCAATGAGTCGCTGCCTACCATGAGCGTGATTTCAGGCAAGAAACCCCATGAGTACGCCCAGTGTCTGGTCAAAAAATTGGCCGATAGCCGTGGAGCCCTGCAAGTCGAGCCGCAAAAGGAAGGCGTGCGGGTCATCGTGCCGCAGAAGTTCTCCTCGGGGCCGGCAGCGGTGTTTGACATTGAAGACCGCTCCGGCGGCAGCAGCATCAAGCTGCATGAACGCATCTCCAACGTACCTTTACGCCCATGGGATGTTCGTAATGCCGCTACCGCGTGCATATCAGGCTGATAGACTACGTTCTATCAGCATCGATGCCGTCAAAGTCGCACTTTGACGGCATTGTCATTTCTGGAGTCGAGCATGAAGCGAGAACAGGTGCGGGAGCGCCATGCAGAGGGGCATATCTGTGCCACCCACGTGATTCAGAACCCGGCGAATCCGGGGGAGTGGATCGTATTTTTCAAGAAAAGCGCCGGGCGCAGTTTTTTCCTGGTCGATGACAACGATGAAGTCGAATCCTTCAGTCGCCTCGACGATTTGATCGAGACGGTGCGCGGGCTCGGGATCAAATTCGCCGAAATTCACATCTAGCTACTTGCAGACCACCACCACGCTGCGGCTTTTGTAGTTGCCGATGTCGGCGCCCAGGGTTTTGTCGCTTTCCTTGGTCAACGGTGTGCCGTCGGTACCGACAATCCGATAGCCGGTGCCGGCGCAAGAAGCATCGGCTTTTTCGTAGCAACTGGCCCAGTCGTTGGCATTCCCGGAACAATCGATGGTCAGGCCTTGCTCGCCATTTTTCAGGTAAGTCGTTTCCGACGTGGCGCAGCCGCTCAGGGCCAGTACTGCAATCAGTGGCAAAAGTTTTTTCATGTCGTGGTCGTCGTCAGTGATGGGGGCTAACTTCATTGCAGGCAATCACAAAAAAGCCCTGCAGAAAGGCAGGGCTGCGGTCATGTCAGGTTCAGCTCAAGGCTTGTCCTTGCCACGCCGCTTGGGGGCTGCAGGTTGATCCTGCAACACCGATGCCACTTCAATCGCAAGCGCTTCTGTCGGGAACGGCCCGGCAATGTTCTCGCCGCCGACACTGTCTATCCACCACTGCCCGTCTTTTGCCTGATTGATCAGGTACCCGTTGATGCTTTTTGCTGCCGACATCTATCTGCCTCGTTGGCTGGTCCAAGCGGGCAATGATAGCGCCAAATGCCCTCAACCGGTGCCAATGGGTGTAGGGTGGCGCAGATTGTCTTGGTTGATGACCGTGCAGATCGGTCGATCTCTGCTATCTATAAGAGGTTGTGCTGCTTATCTGCGGAACTATCCATCAGAATATTTCTCTATGATGGCGTCGGTTAGCCAGTGCGGGGCATTGTAAGGTGCACGCCGCCTGATTAGACTGCGCCGAACTCGTACACACAGCCCTTTCAAGGACTTATATGATCAAGAAATGCTTGTTCCCAGCAGCCGGTTACGGTACTCGCTTCCTGCCAGCGACTAAAGCCATGCCCAAAGAAATGCTGCCGGTGGTAAACAAGCCACTGATCCAGTACGGCGTCGAAGAAGCTCTGGACGCCGGGTTGAACGAAATCTCCATCGTTACCGGTCGCGGCAAGCGTGCCCTGGAAGACCATTTCGACATCAGCTATGAGCTGGAAAACCAGATCAAGGGCACCGACAAGGAAAAATACCTGGTCGGCATCCGTAAACTGCTCGACGAGTGCTCGTTCTCCTACACTCGCCAGACCGAAATGAAAGGCCTGGGCCACGCCATTCTGACCGGCCGTCCGCTGATCGGCGACGAACCTTTCGCCGTGGTACTGGCGGACGACTTGTGCGTCAACCTCGAAGGCGACGGCGTACTGACCCAGATGGTCAAGCTGTACAAGCAGTTCCGCTGCTCGATCGTGGCCATCCAGGAAGTCGACCCTCAAGAAACCAACAAGTACGGCGTAATTGCCGGCGAGATGATTCGCGACGATATCTATCGCGTTCACAGCATGGTCGAGAAGCCAAAGCCTGAAGATGCACCGTCGAACCTGGCGATCATCGGCCGTTACATCCTGACCCCGGACATCTTCGACCTGATCGAACAGACCGAGCCAGGCAAGGGCGGCGAAATCCAGATCACCGACGCCCTGATGAAACAGGCGCAAAACGGCTGCGTCATGGCCTACAAGTTCAAAGGCAAGCGTTTCGACTGCGGTGGCGCCGAAGGCTACATCGACGCGACCAACTTCTGCTTCGAGAACTTCTACAAGACGGGCAAGGCTTACTGATAGCGTTTGACCTGCTTGTACTGACAAAGCCACCTTCGGGTGGCTTTTTCATTTTTCGGCCCCATATCGTTTGCGATGCTTGCCCAAAGGGCGCCCACAGGTATGCTGGTGGCCTGCCGAGGAGATAGAAATGGCCTACGATTTTGACCTGTATGTAATTGGCGCCGGTTCCGGCGGTGTACGGGCTGCGCGGTTTGCGGCCGGTTTTGGCGCGAAAGTCGCCGTGGCCGAGAGCCGCTATCTGGGCGGTACGTGTGTGAACGTCGGCTGCGTGCCGAAAAAATTGCTGGTCTACGGTGCGCACTTCGCCGAAGACTTCGAGCAATCGCAAGGCTTCGGCTGGACCCCGGGCGAGGCGGAGTTCGACTGGGCGACGCTGATCGCCAACAAGGATCGCGAGATCAATCGCCTGAATGGCATCTATCGCAATTTGCTGATCAATAGTGGCGTGACCTTGCATGAAGGGCACGCAAAGATCGTCGACCCGCATCAGGTCGAGATCAATGGCGAGCGTTACACCGCCAAGAACATTCTGATTGCCACTGGTGGCTGGCCGCAGATCCCCCAGATTCCGGGGCACGAGCATGCGATCAGTTCCAACCAGGCGTTCTTCCTTAAAGAGCTGCCCAAGCGCGTTCTGGTGGTCGGTGGTGGTTACATCGCGGTGGAGTTCGCCGGGATTTTCCACGGGCTGGGTGCCGAGACCACGTTGCTGTATCGCGGCGATCTGTTCCTGCGCGGCTTCGACGGTGCAGTGCGCAAACATTTGCAGGAAGAGCTGACCAAGCGCGGCATGAACCTGCAATTCAATGCCGATATCGAGCGCATCGACAAGCAAGCCGATGGCAGCCTGAAGGCCACCCTCAAGGATGGTCGCGAGCTGGAGGCGGACTGCGTGTTCTACGCCACCGGTCGACGTCCGATGCTCGACAACCTGGGGCTGGAAAACACCGGGGTCAAACTCGACAAGAAAGGTTTTGTCGAGGTCGATGAACAGTATCAAACCGCAGAGCCATCGATCCTGGCCCTGGGCGATGTGATCGGGCGAGTACAGCTCACGCCGGTTGCTCTGGCCGAAGGCATGGCCGTGGCGCGGCGTTTGTTCAAGCCTGAGCAATATCGTCCGGTGGATTACAAGATGATCCCGACTGCGGTGTTCAGCTTGCCGAACATCGGCACTGTCGGTCTGACCGAAGAGGAGGCGCGAGAGGCCGGGCACGATGTGGTGATCTTCGAAAGCCGTTTCCGGCCGATGAAGCTGACCCTGACCGAATGCCAGGAACGTACCCTGATGAAGCTCGTGGTAGACGCCAAGACCGACAAGGTCCTGGGCTGCCACATGGTCGGCCCGGACGCCGGCGAGATCGTGCAAGGGTTGGCGATTGCCCTGAAAGCGGGTGCGACCAAACGCGACTTCGACGAAACCATCGGCGTGCATCCGACGGCCGCCGAAGAGTTCGTCACCATGCGAACGCCGGTCGCGGGTTAATCATCCTTCTGCGGCGCTGATGCGTCTGGCCCTGTCGCAACGGCAGCGGCCAGGCGCACGCTTTCATCCAGGTTTGCCTGCAATTTGATCAGTTCGACTTCCAATGCCTTGTTGATGTGCGACTGCTCGTCGATGTTCTGCTTGAGTGACTGGCCTTCCAGAAGGGCAATGCGCAAGCGTTCCTGGAGGAGGGTGCGTTCGCTGTCGATGCGATTGACCTGTTCCAGCAACTGATCCTGGCGGCTGTTGGTGTGCTTGAGTTGTTCCTGCAGCAGGCTCAGTTCCCGCAGCGTTCCACGGTTTTCAGTCAGCAGGCGCTCGTTGTCGCGGTGCAGTTGGGTGATTTCATCCTGACGAACCAGTGCGCTTTGCTGCGCCTGACGCAATTCCATCTGAATCTGTTGCACCTGACCTTCGTGGCGTCGCTGTTCCTGCTCGCGCTGGTCTTTGACGGCGTTGCGGTAGTGTTCCAGCGCTTCGCGGGCGTGCAGGTGTTTTTCTTCCAGTGAGCGGATCTGCTCGTCCTTGTCCTGCAAGCGCAATTCGAAGTCCGCCAGCGCCTGGTTCAGCCCGGCGTTGCGGGTTTGCTCGGTTTGCAGCATCGAGCGGGTGTCATGCAGTTCTGCCGATTCCTGGGTCAGTGCCAGGCTTTGAATTTCGTATTGCTGCTGCAGTTCGGTATTGGCTTCGCGGGCCTCGTGCAGCTGGGTTTCCAATTCTTTTCGTTGTTGCTCGAACTGTGCGCGTGCCTGGTCGATGGGCTCTTGCGCCTGTTCTTTCAGGCGTTGCGCCAGCCGCGCCACCAGGGCTGAAAGCTCATCATCGATCGGTTCGCAAGGTGCTTGCGCGGGTTCGGCGCCGTCATCGAGCTCTTTCAAATAGCGATGGATCGTGGTTTTCGAGCCGGTATTGCCCATTTCAATCCGCACCGCGTCGATGCTCGGGTGTTCGCCCCGGGCGAGGATTGCCGAGCGTGCCGCTTGCACCAGTGCTTTGTTTACGCCGCCACGTGCCATGTGTTCTCCTACGATTTGATACTGTGGTACGTACCACTAATAAGCGCAATGTACCATGAAGCGAATAAAGTTAAAAACCTGTGATTTATCATGCGGGATATACTGGTATTACCCCGTGTGAAGCGCTGTCATTCGGGTTTTCTGCCGCCAACGCGGTACGTTTTCGAGAGCCGAGCCCATGACCGATCTGGATCGCTACCTGCAGGCCGCCACCCGCGATAACACCCGTCGCAGTTATCGGGCGGCCATCGAGCACTTCGAAGTCAGTTGGGGTGGGTTCCTGCCAGCGACCGGCGACAGCGTGGCGCGTTACCTGGTGGCCCACGCTGGCGTGCTGTCGATCAATACCTTGAAGTTGCGCTTGTCGGCGCTGGCGCAGTGGCACAACAGCCAGGGATTTGCCGATCCCACCAAGGCACCCGTGGTGCGCAAAGTGTTCAAGGGCATTCGCGCGCTGCACCCGGCGCAGGAGAAACAGGCCGAGCCGTTGCAGCTGCAGCATCTGGAACAAGTGATTGCCTGGCTGGAACAGGAGGCGCAAACCGCCAAGGCACAGGGCGATCGACCGGGATTGCTGAGAGCCAGGCGCGACACCGCATTGATTCTGCTGGGCTTCTGGCGCGGTTTTCGTAGCGATGAGTTGTGCCGCGTGCAGGTTGAACATGTGCAAGCCAGCGTCGGCTCCGGCATCACCCTCTATCTGCCACGCAGCAAGAGCGACCGCGAGAACCTCGGTCAGACTTACCAGACGCCAGCCTTGCAGCGCCTGTGTCCGGTGCAGGCCTACATCCAGTGGATCACCGAAGCCGCGTTGGTCCGCGGACCAGTGTTTCGGGGCATCGACCGCTGGGGTCATTTGAGTGAGGAGGGCTTGCACGCCAACAGCGTGATCCCGTTGTTGCGCCAGGCACTGGAACGCGCCGGCATCGCGGCCGAGCACTACACCAGTCACTCCTTGCGTCGTGGCTTTGCCACCTGGGCCCATCAGAGCGGTTGGGATTTGAAGTCGTTGATGAATTACGTGGGCTGGAAGGATATGAAGTCCGCCATGCGCTATGTTGAAGCCAGCCCGTTTCTCGGGATGACCCGAATCGCTGAAAAGCCATTGGCGTTGTAGATCACGTTTTCTTCTATTAATACGTTCGGCTAATAGCGAAAACAAATCAGCAGCATCAGGTTTGCCAATGAGCCAACCGGCGATCGGGTGGGTAGGATTCACCCCATCAACTTCTTAACCCCTGACGGAGAGTCACCGATGCCTATCATCAACAGCCAAGTTAAACCGTTCAAAGCCACCGCCTACAAAAACGGCGACTTCGTACAAGTGTCGGACGCTGACCTGAAAGGCAAGTGGTCTGTCGTGTTCTTCTACCCGGCCGACTTCACCTTCGTTTGCCCGACCGAACTGGAAGACCTGGCTGACAACTACGCCGAGTTCCAAAAACTGGGCGTCGAGATCTACAGCGTTTCCACCGATACCCACTTTGCCCACGCTGCCTGGCACAACACTTCGCCAGCCATCGGCAAAATCCAGTACACCATGATCGGCGACCCGACTCATGTCATCTCCCGCAACTTCGACGTGCTGATCGAAGAAGCTGGTCTGGCTGACCGTGGCACCTTCGTGATCAACCCTGAAGGCCAGATCAAAATCGTTGAACTCAACGATGGCGGTGTAGGCCGTGACGCATCCGAGCTGCTGCGCAAAATCAAGGCGGCTCAGTACGTCGCTGCTCACCCAGGCCAGGTTTGCCCAGCCAAGTGGAAAGAAGGCGAGGCCACTCTGGCTCCGTCCCTGGACCTGGTCGGCAAGATCTAAGTCTGTGACGCGCTTCACCAGGGCGGAACTCCGCACCTCTTAAGTAAGCTGCACCGCCCTCAAAAACGCCCGGGCGAGATTCGCTCGGGCGTTTTTTTATGTCTGATCGCTCTCTAATCAAAGCATCTAAGGAAATCGCCCGTATGTTGGACGCCAATCTTAAAGCCCAGTTGAAATCGTACCTGGAACGGGTCACCCAGCCGATCGAGATCGTTGCCTCCCTCGACGACGGTGCGAAATCCCAGGAAATGCTCGCGTTACTCAAAGACGTTGCCAGTCTTTCCACCCAGATTACTTTGCTCGATAACGGTGGCGATGCACGCAAACCATCGTTCTCGATCAATCGCCCGGGTGCCGATATCAGCCTGCGTTTCGCCGGCATCCCGATGGGCCACGAATTCACATCCCTGGTGCTGGCCCTGCTGCAAGTCGGCGGCCACCCATCGAAGGCCAGTGTTGAAGTGATCGAACAGATCCGCTCGCTCAAAGGTGAGTTCAACTTCGAGACTTACTTCTCCCTGTCCTGCCAGAACTGCCCGGACGTGGTCCAGGCGTTGAACCTGATGGCCGTGCTGAACCCGAATATCCGCCACGTCGCCATCGACGGCGCGCTGTTTCAGGCTGAAGTTGACGAACGCCAGATCATGGCCGTGCCCAGTGTTTACCTGAACGGTGTGAACTTCGGCCAGGGCCGCATGGGTCTGGAGGAAATCCTCGCCAAGATCGACACCAGCGGCATCGAGCGTCAGGCCGAGAAGATCAGCGCCAAACAAGCCTTTGACGTGCTGGTCGTCGGCGGTGGCCCGGCCGGTGCTTCGGCGGCGATCTACGCTGCTCGTAAAGGCATTCGCACCGGTGTGGCGGCGGAACGTTTTGGTGGTCAGGTGCTCGACACCATGGCCATCGAGAACTTCATCTCCGTGCAGGAAACCGAAGGGCCGAAACTGGCCGTGGCCCTGGAAGAACACGTCAAGCAGTACGACGTGGACATCATGAACCTGCAACGCGCCGACAAACTGGTGCCGGGCAAAAATGGCGAGCTGCACGAAATCCATTTCGCCAGCGGTGCTTCCTTGAAGGCCAAGACCCTGATTTTGGCGACCGGTGCAAGGTGGCGTGAAATGAACGTGCCGGGTGAGCAGCAATACCGCAACAAGGGCGTGGCGTACTGCCCGCACTGTGACGGTCCACTGTTCAAAGGCAAGCGTGTAGCGGTGATCGGTGGCGGTAACTCCGGCGTCGAAGCGGCCATCGACCTGGCCGGGATCGTGTCACATGTGACCCTGCTGGAGTTCGACGTACAACTGCGCGCCGATGCGGTATTGCAGCGCAAGTTGCACAGCCTGCCGAATGTCACCGTGATTACCAGTGCGCAAACCACTGAAGTGACCGGCGACGGCCAGAAGGTCAACGGTCTGCGCTACAAGGATCGTCAGTCGGATGAGTTGCGCACTGTCGAGCTGGAAGGGATCTTCGTGCAAATCGGTCTGCTGCCCAATACCGATTGGCTCAAAGGCACCATCGAGTTATCGCCACGCGGCGAGATCATCGTCGATGCCCGTGGTGAGACGTCGATCCCCGGTGTGTTCGCGGCCGGTGACGTGACCACCGTGCCGTACAAGCAGATCGTGATTGCGGTGGGCGAGGGCGCCAAGGCCTCCCTGAGTGCATTCGATCACTTGATCCGCACTTCGGCACCGGCATAAACGCCGACGCTGAAAACACAAAACCCCATGAGCGATCATGGGTTTTTTTTGTANCGCTGAAAACACAAAACCCCATGAGCGATCATGGGTTTTTTTTGTAGGTTGATCGTTCCCACGCTCTGCGTGGGAATGCAGCCCGGGACGCTCCGCGTCCCAAAAGCGTGACGCCGAGCATCACAGGAGGCGTTACCACGCAGAGCGTGGGAACGATCAAGGCTGCGATCTTTTTACAACGGTGCCGGCTGAATGATCTCGACCCAGTAACCATCCGGGTCCTTGATGAACGCCAGGCTCTTCATGCGGCCATCGTTCAGGCGTTTCTGGAAATCGCAGCCCAGCGCTTCGAAGCGCTCGCACGCGGCGCGGATGTCCGGCACCGAAATGCAGATATGGCCGAAGCCGCGCGGGTCGGTGTTGCCGTTGTGATAGGCGAAATCCGCGTCGCTCTCGGTGCCATGGTTGTGGGTCAGTTCGAGAATGCCGGGGATCGATTTCATCCATTCGGTACGAGCGCCGGCATCGGTTGGGATCTGTGCTTTATCAACCAGCGCCAGGAAATACAGGCTGAATTCGGCTTCCGGGAAATCGCGTTTCTCCACCAGCGAGAAACCCAGGACGCGGGTGTAGAAATCCAGGGATTTGGTGATGTCCTTGACCCGCAGCATGGTGTGGTTGAAGACGAACTTCTGGGTGGCGGTGTCCGGTTGGGCGGTTACGCCGGGAAAGGTATTGAGTTCGTGCAGGCTCATGGGCCCTCCGGAAAATCTGGGAATGACCGCAATGATACGCAAGGGCTGCGACATCGCCAAACCGAAACCGCAGGCTTGCCTGACAGCCGGGTGAAGCTCAGACTTTGCGCCTCAATTCGTGAGTGTTCATTGCAATGATTCGATTCTTTCTACCGATATTCGTCCTGATGTATCTGCTGTCGGGAGTTGCCAGTGCTCATGCAGAGGCTCCGGTCGTGACCTGGCCAAACGGATGGGCAGTCGAAACCGTTGCGCAGGATGAGGCCAAGTCACAGGTATCTCGCCAGCGCGCGGTTAAAAACGATCAGGGCGGTACACCGGTAATGGTGATGGAGTTGACCATGACTCAAGTGGAAAGCGGTCATCAGGTGAATCTTGAGGGTGTGTTGCTGGAAATGCGCAAGTCAGTGCAGAAGGACTTTTTTCAGGGCGGGTATCAGAGCGTTTGCAGCAAAATTCATGCGACTACCTTGAGCCGGTTATCAGCGCTGGAAACTACCTGCACGATTACCCAAAACGGTCGACATGTGCTGTCTCAAACATTGGTCGCTGCGGTGGACGCCGGTAAGGCCTATGTTCTTTCCTACGCGGGGCAGGCCGAGGTGTATAAGGCAAGTCAGGGCGACATAGAGGCCATTCGAAACAGCTTGAAACTTTAGTTCAAGGTTTCTGTTTCAGCGCCTTTCGGCACGGCGCGCATGTTTAGATAGCCAAACGGATTAAGCACAAAGTTAGTCAGCATGTAACGAGTTGTTCAGCGACGCTCGTCGCCTTTAGAGGGCATCCATGAAAAAGCCCTGCATTGGCAGGGCTTTTTATTACCGTGAGCGCTTAGCCACGCAACCAGGAATCAACGGTGGCTGCGCCGTATTGTTCCTTCCAGGCTTTCAGGCCACGATGGTTGCCACCCTTGGTTTCAATCAGTTCACCGGTGTGCGGGTTCTGATAAACCTTGACCACGCGAGCGCGGCGGGTTTTGGGCGCAGTTGCCTGCAAACCGGATTTTGCCGGGTGTGGATCGAGGATGGCGATGATGTCGCGCAAGCTCTTGCCGTAGGTTTTCATCAGCCCCTGGAGCTTTTCTTCGAATTCGATTTCTTTCTTGAGCCCGGCATCGTTCTTCAGCGATTCCAACTGCTTGAGCTGTTCTTGAAGGGCCTTTTCAGCTGCACGAAATTCAGCGAGTCTGGACAATATCTTTACTCCAATAGTGTGTTTGGCTGATACCAACCGCAAACAAAGCTATAAGCCAAGAGCCTTGAAGCGACTCGGTGATTATTGGCTCACCTGTCGATTCTGCACAGGTATGAAAAATTGTAGTAGTTAATCGGCCAAGAGTAAATCCTGACGTTTTTTCATGTAACAAGAGTAGTCTTTTGATTCAATTTTGTGTCCATCATCGTGATCTCGCCGCTTGAAGTGGTTCGTTAATGACCACTTAATGCACTAATGAATTCCGCGCCGGGCATCGGTCGGCCAAACAGATAACCTTGCAGAAAGTTTACCCCGTGGGCCGTCAGATAATCACTTTGCCCCACGGTTTCCACGCCTTCGGCGACAATGCCCAGATCGAGCTTGGCCGAGAGTTCGATGATGCTGTCCAGAATGTGCCGGGAGAGGGCGTCGACACCGATCATGGCGACAAAACTCTGGTCGATTTTCAGGAAGTCCACATTGAACTGACGCAAGTAACCGAGGCTTGAGTGACCGGTGCCAAAGTCGTCGATGGCGATCATCACACCCAGCGCGTGAAGTTGCTCGAACAGCTGGAGCGTGATGGCTGTCGGCTCGATGAGTTCGCGTTCGGTCAATTCCAGCACCAGGTGGACGCTGCCCGGTGCGAAAGCGCTGAGGAATTGACGGCAGTCCTCGACCAGCTCCAGATCCTGGCAGTGACTGGCGGTGATGTTGATACCAATGTGAAACGGCCCGTCAAAATCGGATGAAAGAGGCGCGAGCAATTTAGCGGTCTGTTGCATCAACGAGCGGGTCATTGGCACGATAAGCCCGGAATGTTCGGCAAACGGGATGAACAGATCAGGGCGCACCAGGCCTTCCTCGGGATGTTTCCAGCGCATTAACACTTCAGCGCCGGACCACTGCTTACTGTCGCCATGCACCACCGGCTGAAAATACGGAATGAACTCCGCGGCCTCCAGTGCACGCTGCATTTCACGGCTGGGCGATGTTGAGCGCTTCTGCAGGACATGCCCGATCGAGCCCGACACCACGCCGAAGAGGATCAGTAGACTGAACAGCGGCGGGTACTCACTGCGCATGTAACGCCAGGTTTCTCCTTCGGGGAAACCGGCGGCCACCGTAAAGGCATGACGTGGCGACGTCAGCACGTTTCGCGCCACCGGCAAGTCGGGCAGGGCATCGTCGTGGACCTTGCCGTCGGCGGATAACCAATAAGGGCCGACTTGCAGCAGCAGTAATGTCTTGCGACCAATCAGGCGCAACACGTTGCTCAGGTGATAACCGTCCAGCGTGGTCAATGCGCCCTGGTTTCCTTCACTGAGTCGATAGACCAGTAATGGGGTATTGGGCGTGACCGGGTTGCCATTCATAAGCCACAACTTGCCCTGCGTGTAGTCGCCGGAATTGACCTTTTCCTGATAGTCGCCGAACAACGAACTGCAATAGAGGTTGTCGGCCCACACAAGGCTGGTCGAGCGCACGAACGGCCGGCGGGTGACTTGTTCGCGCAGGGCCAGCTTGACGTCATTGCAGTTTTGGCCGGCCAGCGGCAGTAGCACTTGCGCCGCCTGGGCGGTGTTGTCGAGCATCAGTTCGAATTGGCGAATGGCTTGTTCGGCAGTCAGTTCAGTACTTTGCCTGAGCGCACGTTCAGCCTGCAGATAAAGAATGACCAACCCCAGCAAAACCGGGAGCAACCCACTCAGAACGGTGACCACGATCCGGGTGCCACGGTTGCGGCGGCTTTTGACGTTCAGTGGCATGCGCGAATGTTTCCCCGGAAAAGTGCAGCCATGATAGTTGGCCGTTGGCACTTATGCCGCCTGGATTGGCGATTTGTTGATTTTCGGCTGCGTACTCGGCTGGGGCATTTACTCGCTGTTTTCCAAAGGTCTGAATCAAACACTGGGGCCGTTGCAGACAGTGACGTATTCGATTTTGCTCGGCACGCTGATGCTGTGCATAACCAGCACCGTGCGGGGCGAGTTGAGTGTCGCGGCGCTCACCGGGCTCGGCGCGCAACAATGGTTGAGCCTGATGTACCTGGGCGTGCTGGGTTCGGCATTGGCCTACATTGATTATTACGACGGTATCCGCAAAATCGGCGCGACGCGATCGGGCGTGTTCATCGCCTTGAACCCGCTGACCGCCGTTCTCCTCGGTGCCTTGTTATTGGGTGAGCAATTGACACTGGCGATGTACCTGGGCGGCGGGCTGATCCTGACGGGGATTTTCCTGTGCAACAAACCGCTTGCGCAGGCCACGAAAAAGGGGATTGTATAAGAAGGCGGACAAACTGATTTACGCTGTGTAGAATCCGGTTACGCATATAAGAATAATCGTCTTCTGGCAGCAGAAGCCTCGCCCGCAAGAGCCTTGGGTCGACAATGAAGATATTTGGGTTCCAATTGATCTACGGTGACTTCCTCGCCCGAAGCGTGAGGGGCATCTCCTGCGCGCCACCCGCCGGTCTCAGCATTGCTAGCAACTAACGATCCGTTAATTCTAAAAGCATGATGAGGCGCCAAAATGGCAGATTTATACGAAAACCCAATGGGCCTGATGGGCTTTGAGTTCATCGAATTCGCATCGCCAACCCCGAACACCCTGGAGCCGATCTTCGAGATCATGGGCTTCACCAAGGTCGCGACCCACCGTTCCAAAGACGTGCACCTGTATCGCCAGGGCTCGATCAACCTGATCCTCAACAATGAACCCCACAGCGTGGCCTCATACTTCGCGGCCGAGCACGGCCCGTCGGTGTGCGGCATGGCGTTCCGGGTCAAGGATTCGCAAAAGGCCTACAAGCGCGCCCTGGAACTCGGCGCCCAGCCGATCCACATCGAGACCGGTCCGATGGAGTTGCACCTGCCGGCGATCAAAGGCATCGGCGGCGCGCCGTTGTACCTGATCGACCGTTTCGGTGAAGGCAGCTCCATCTACGACATCGACTTCGTGTTCATCGAAGGCGTTGACCGCAACCCGGTCGGCGCCGGTCTGAAGATCATTGATCACCTGACCCACAATGTGTATCGCGGTCGCATGGCCTACTGGGCCAACTTCTACGAGAAGCTGTTCAACTTCCGCGAAATCCGTTACTTCGACATCAAAGGCGAATACACCGGCCTGACCTCCAAGGCGATGACCGCGCCGGATGGCATGATTCGCATCCCGCTGAACGAAGAGTCGTCCAAGGGCGCCGGGCAGATCGAAGAGTTCCTGATGCAGTTCAACGGCGAGGGCATCCAGCATGTGGCATTCCTCACCGATAACCTGATCGACACCTGGGACCGCCTGAAAAAAATCGGCATGCGCTTCATGACGCCGCCGCCAGACACCTACTACGAAATGCTCGAAGGCCGTTTGCCGAACCATGGCGAGCCGGTCGATCAACTGCAAGCGCGGGGCATTTTGCTGGACGGCTCGTCGGAGCCGGGTGACAAGCGTCTGCTGCTGCAGATTTTCTCGGAAACCCTGATGGGGCCGGTGTTCTTCGAATTCATTCAGCGTAAAGGCGATGATGGTTTCGGCGAAGGCAACTTCAAGGCGCTGTTCGAGTCCATCGAGCGTGACCAGGTGCGTCGTGGCGTACTCGCCACCGAGTAACCTGAAACAGATGTAAAAAAGCCCGGCCTGCAGTGATGCAGGCCGGGCTTTTTCTTGGGTTTTTACGGGCGCCGTTGGCGCATCAAATGCTTGAATCCTTCGAACACCAGCACCACCACCGCCAGCCAGATCGGGATGTAGGTCAGCCATTCCTCAGGCTTGATGCTTTCGCCGAGCAGCAGCGCCACCCCGAGCAGCAACACCGGCTCCACGTAACTCAACAAACCGAACAGGCTGAACGGCAGCAGCCGGCTGGCAATGATGTACACCACCAGCGCCGAAGCACTGATCAGCCCGAGCAGCGGGATCAGCCACGCCAGCGCCGGGTACTGATCGAACACGTCGAAACCCTGTTCACCGCCGCGCACAAACCAGTACGCCACCGGCAACATCAACGTCATGTCGACCCATAATCCGCCGAGGTTGTCCGCCTTCAGGTATTTGCGCAGAACGAAATACAGTGGGTAACCGACGACCACCACCAGCGTCGCCCAAGAGAATCCGCCGACCTGATACAGCTCATTCAGCACACCGACGCTGGCAAAGAACACCGCGATCTTTTGCAGGTACGACAGGCTTTCACCGTAGGCGATGCGCCCGGTCAGCACCATGGCCAGCGGTAACAGGAAGTAACCCAGCGACACATCGAGGCTATAGCCGTTGAGCGGCGCCCACATGAACAGCCACAACTGCACGCCAAGCAACGCCGCCGAAACGATCAGGCCGCCAATCAGTTTCGGATGTTCGGCAACCCGGCGCAGCAACTCCAGCACACGCCGCCATTCGCCGGAGACCAGCATGAACACGGTCATGCAGGGCACGGTCAGCAGCATCCGCCAGCCAAAGATTTCCAGGCCGCTCAAGGGGGTGAGCAACGAAGTGTAGTAATACATGACGGCAAACAGCGTCGAGGCTGTGACCGATAGAGCGATACCTTTAGCCAAACTGTCCTCGCGGGTTGAAGGTCAAACGGGGCGCGCAGGATACGTGGTTTTTGTGCTGAATATTGGTCGGGTGATCAATATTTTCAACATTGATTGCAACTCAATACCGACCAATAGGAGCGGGCTTGCCCGCGAAGGGGTCGGCACATTCAACATCGATGTCGACTGGCAGACGGCCTTCGCGGGCAAGCCCGCTCCTACAAGAGATGTGTGTCAAGCCGAACGCGGTTTACGCCCCGGCACAAAATGGCTCACGTCATTGAACCCCGGTGTCGACGCATGCCCCGGTGTCACCAGCGAATCGATAAAGGCTTCATCTTCTGCCGTGATCTTCACCGCCAGGGCCTTGGTGTACGCGTCCCACTGTTGTTCAGTGCGGGGGCCGACGATGGCCGAGGTGACGGCGCTGTTATTCAGTACCCAGGCAATCGCAAACTCGACGATGCCCACGCCACGCTCCTGGGTGTATTGCTGGATCTGCTGGGCAATGCGCAGCGACTCCACGCGCCATTCGGTTTCCAGAATGCGTTTGTCCTGGCGCCCGGCGCGGCTGTTGGCGTCCGGTGTCACGTCCGGGGCGTACTTGCCGCTGAGCACGCCGCGCGCCAGCGGGCTGTAAGGCACCACGCCCAAGCCATAGTTTTGCGCGGCGGTGATCTGCTCGGTTTCCACCTGACGGTTGACGATGTTGTACAGCGGCTGGCTGATCACCGGTCTGTCGACACCGAGTTTGTCGGCCACACGAATCACCTCAGCGATGCGCCAACCACGGTAGTTCGACAAACCCCAGTAACGGATCTTGCCCTGGCGGATCAAATCGCCGATGGCCGACACCGTGACTTCCAGCGGCGTGTTGTGGTCTTCGCGGTGCAGGTAATAAATGTCCAGATAGTCCGTGCCGAGCCGGGTCAGGCTGGCCTCCAGACCATTGAACAGATGCTTGCGGCTCAAACCGCTGCGGTTCGGCACACCGTCCACCGGGCCGAAACCGACTTTGGTAGCCAGCACCCATTCCTGGCGGCGACTGGCGATCGCTTCGCCGACGATCTCTTCGGAGCGGCCGTTGGTGTAAACGTCCGCGGTGTCGATGAAATTGATGCCCTGGTCCCAGGCCTTGTCGATGATCCGCCGGGAATCTTCGGTGCTGGTCTGTTCGCCGAACATCATGGTGCCCAATGTGAGGGTCGACACCTGTAAACCCGAATGACCCAGCGTGCGATAACTCATGACGAAATCCTTTTACCGGTGAGAAAGCTTCAATCAAATACCAAGAACCGCCGCGCGGAGCAATCTGAATTATCGGCGCAGTGCCTCACAACGCTCCTGCAAAAACGCTTGCAGCACTTTGACCCGCTCCGACACCTGAACCCGATGCGGGCACAGCAAATTGAACGGCACGCTTTCGCCTTGCCAGTCATCGAACAGCGTCACCAGGCGCCCGGCCTGCACATCGGCGGCGACGTCGAGCCAGGCCTTGTAGGCGATGCCATGCCCGGCCAGTGCCCAGCGGCGGGCCACTTCGCCGTCATCGCTCAGATAGTCGCCATGCACATCGACCTCCAGCACCTCATCACCACGGCTGAAACGCCAATGGTTGTAGGGTCGGCCATTGCGCAGGTAGAGCAGGGCGCTGTGCTCACCCAATTCATCGGGATGCTGCGGCGTGCCATGGCGGACCAGGTACTCGGGGCTGGCGCAGGCCACGCGCCGATGCTGCGGCAGAATCGGCAGCGCTACCAACGTCGAGTCACTCGGCACACCGAAGCGCAGGGCCACATCGACCGTCTCGCGGAACAGGTCGGCATGGCGATCGTTGAGCAATAGCTGCAATTGAATGTGTGGGTGTTGGCGCTTGAAATCATCCAGCCACGGCAACAGTACATTGCGCCCGAAGTCCGACGGCGCGGCCAGTTGCAGCACACCGCTCAAGCCTTGGGTCTGTTGCTTGAGCGCCTGCTCGCCTTCGGCCAGCGCGGCCAGTGCCAGGCGCACACTTTCCAGATAACGCCGGCCTTCTTCGGTCAGGCGCATGCTTCGCGTGGAACGGGCCAGCAAGCGAATGCCGAGGCGGGTTTCCAGGCGTTTGAGGGCGATGCTGGCCGCCGCCGGGGTTAGTTCCAGGGCGCGGGCGGCGGCGGAAATGCTGCCGGAATCGGCGGTGCGAACGAAGATCTCCAGATCGAGAATCGAGCTCATTGGTAAAAATCCTTTAAAGATCCTTCTGATTTACCGGGATTTTTCTTCGATTGGCAACCGGGGAAGATTGAATCTCCCTAACCCGACCGGAGATCGGCTCATGACACAACTCAACGCTTGCTTGCACAATCAGACCGTCGTGGTGATCGGTGGCAGCAGCGGAATAGGCGCAGCCATCGTCCAGGCTGCAGCCGAGCGTGAAGCCCGTGTGGTGGCGGTGAGTCGCCGCCAGCCAGCGGTTGACCACGATGCCAACATCCGACACGAAGCGGCGGACATCACCGATCAAGCGTCGTTGCGACAGCTGTTCGAGCGTATCGGCCCTTTCGATCATCTGGTGATCACTGCCGGTCCGAGTGTGAGCGCCAAACCGCTGGCTGACAGCGATTTGCAGCACGCCCAACAGGCTTTCGACGTCAAATTCTGGGGCACGCTGCGGGCGATCCAGGTCGCGCTGCCATACCTGAGCGCACGTGGCAGCATCACGCTGACCTCGGGTCTGTTGTCGCGCAAATTCGTCGCCGGGCAGTTCATCAAAACCACCTTGAATGCGGCGCTGGAGGCCTTGGGCAAGCAGCTGGCCAAGGAACTGGCACCGCGCCGGGTCAACGTCATAAGCCCCGGCGTGACCGACACCGAGGCTTACGCCAGCATGGATGAAACGCAACGCGCCGCGATGTTTGCCCGTACCGCCACCGCGTTGCCAGTGGGCCGGGTTGGCACCCCGCAAGATCTGGCGGCGGCGTTTATTCTGGCCATGGAAAACGACTTTATCAGCGGCACCGTTATCGATGTCGACGGAGGAGGGTTGTTATGAGTTGGCACTTTGATCATCTGGCCTTCAACACCCCCGACGGGCAACCGTTGCAGGAAGCCTTCGGTTCGTTGCTGGGATTGGCGCCGGGACGCCGCCCGCCATTTCCGTTCCCCGGACGCTGGTTGTATCAGGATGCGCAGGCGCTGGTGCATGTGATCGAACAGCCGACGTTCGATGAGACGGTGTTGAGCCACATTGCCTTTCGCACCGATGAGGACGCCGCCGCGGTATTGCGGCGGGTCCGGGCTAGCGGTTTGCCGTATCAGGTGGCGCAGGTGCCGGAGGACGGGATCTGGCAGATTTTCGTGCAGATGCCGGGTGGGTTGGTGATTGAGCTGGATGCCAAGGCGGGGAGTCTGGAGTGTGTTTAACGGCGATGTTTAAAAGACATTTCCAGATACTCACGCGCAAACCCAGCACCATTTACCATGTCGGTGGGAAGGTCGATAACGAAACCCTGCTGGTCAACGCCTGCGAATCCCTGGCATCAGCGAGCGTGATGCTCAGTGAATTCGCCGGGTTGATGGACATGCCCCATCGCAACATGATGTTGGGAATTCAATCGGTGGTCATGCTCGGGGAACTGGCCGTCAACCGAGTGCTGGACAACCTCGATCCACTGGGCTAGCGAGGATTGATCGTTCCCACGCTCTGCGTGGGAATGCCTCAACGGACGCTCCGCGTTCGGCTCTGGAAGGGACGCGGAGCGTCCCGGGCTGCATTCCCACGCGGAGCGTGGGAACGATCACCCGAGAGGGCCGTTTTTGTTTTCGCTGAACCTTAAACCCGCAACGTCCGCGTCATGCGCAACGCCAGCAAGCTCCCGCACACAATCACACCCGCCAGCAGATACAGCGCGGCATCGGTCGACCCGGTGCTGTCCTTGACCCAACCCACCAGATACGGGCTAAGGAAACCCGCCATCTGCCCCATGGAGTTGATCAACGCCAAACCACCCGCCGCCGCACCCGCGCTGAGCATCGCCGTCGGCACTGGCCAGAACATCGGCAGGCCAGTGAGGGCGCCCATGGTGGCGAGGGTCAGGCCGAGGATGGCAATGGCTGGCGTTGTGGCGAAGTTCACGGCAATCAACAGACCGACCGCGCCCATCAGCATCGGCACTACCAAGTGCCAGCGGCGTTCTTTGCGCAGGTCCGCCGAACGGCCGACCATCAACATGAACACCGCCGCCAACAGGTACGGAATCGCGCTGAGCCAGCCGATCACCAGGTTATCGCTGAAGCCCAGATTTTTGATAATCGACGGCAACCAGAAGTTGATCGCATAGACACCGCTCTGGATGCAGAAGTAAATCAGGCCGAACGCCCAGATCGCCGGGTTTTTGAACACCGCCAGCAGCGAATCGGTGGCGGTTTTTTTCGGTTTGCTGGCCAGGTCTTCAGCGTGGTCGGCCTCAAGTACCGAGCGCTCGTAAGGGGTCAGCCACTTGGCGTTGGCGTAACTGTCGCTGAGCAGGAAGTAGGCGAGGGCGCCGAGGATCACCGTCGGAATGCCTTGCAGCAGGAACATCCACTGCCAACCAGCCAAACCGCCTTGTCCTGCGCCGAAGTGATTGAGGATCCAACCGGAAAACGGGCTACCCAACAGGCCCGACACCGGGATCGCCGACATGAACAGCGCCATGATGCGGCCACGACGGAAGGTCGGGAACCACTGCGAGAGGTATAGCACCACACCGGGGAAGAACCCCGCTTCGGCCGCACCGGTAAACAGGCGCAGGGTGTAGAACTCGGTCGGTGTGGTGACGAACAGCAGGCAGGTCGACAGCGTGCCCCAGGTGATCATCATCAGCGCGATCCAGCGTCGCGGGCCAAATTTGGTCAGGGCCAGGTTGCTTGGTACGCCGCACAGGACGTAGCCGATGAAGAAAATCCCGGCGCCGAGGCCGTACACGGTTTCGCTGAATTTCAGCGCGTCGAGCATCTGCAGTTTGGCAAACCCGACGTTCACCCGGTCGAGGTAGTTGAACAGGTAGCAGATGAAGATGAAGGGGATCAAACGCAGGGTAATGCGCTTATAGACGGCATTCTTGTCGTCAGCGTTGGCCAGGGTAGCGGTGGCGCTCTGTGACATGGCGGCTCTCTCTTTATTATGATTTTTTGCGACGCAAGGGTAACGTTGATCGCCCGATGAGTCTCAGCCACCCCTTGGGTGGTTGTCTTTGTGCCTGAGCACAGGGTTTGCGACCAAGGCCTGTGCGGGTGAACAACCCGTCCCATCACGTTTTCAAGGATCCGCGCTATGTTCGAACTCGATCACGACCTGGCCCAGGACATCGTCGACCGGGCGATGGCCATCCTGCCCTACAACGTCAATGTCATGGACAGTCAGGGGCTGATTCTTGGCAGCGGCGAACCGGAGCGCATCAACACCCGTCACGAAGGCGCGCAACTGGTGCTGGCTAACGGGCGCGTGGTGGAGATCGACGCGCAGACGGCGATTCACCTCAAAGGCGTGCAACCGGGCATCAACCTGCCGCTGTTGCTCGATCAGCGTTTGATCGGTGT
The DNA here is from genome assembly GCF_017114915.1 of Pseudomonas frederiksbergensis. Classification (GTDB taxonomy): domain Bacteria; phylum Pseudomonadota; class Gammaproteobacteria; order Pseudomonadales; family Pseudomonadaceae; genus Aquipseudomonas; species Aquipseudomonas frederiksbergensis_I. The sequence goes on along the minus strand of NZ_JAAUOE010000041.1, from coordinate 11,382 downwards.
GCTGGGCATCACCGGCGAACCCGAACAATTGCGCACCTACGCCGAGCTGGTGCGCATGACCGCCGAGATGCTGGTGGGCCAGCGCAATCAACAGGCCGAACAGCAATGGCGGCGCCAGCGTTGCGATGACCTGCTGGCGCTGCTGCTGAGCGAGGCGGGGGATTCGCCGCGGTTGCTGGATGAAGCGGCGCAACTGGGGCTCAAGCCGCAGATGACGCGAGTGCCGTACCTGTTCGAGTTGGGCATGGAACACGGCCCGAGCCAGACCGTCGAAGCGCTCAGCGCCTGGTTGATGTCGCGCTACCCGGACAGTTGGTGCGTGAGCTCGGCCAAATCTTCGTTGCTCTGGTGCCGACCGGCTCTGCCTGCGGTCGAGAATGAACGGCTGCTGGAAAAACTCGATGGCCTGGGCTGGAACATTTTGCGCATCGCCGTGGGCGGACAGGCCGATGGCTTGTCGGGGTTGCGCCGCTGTTATCGGCGGGTCGGCGATTTGTTGGCCTACGGGCGCGATGTGTTGCCGCATTCGCGTTTGCTGACCCTGAACCGTTATCGGCTGCCGGTAATGCTCTGGCGGCACCGCGACGACGATGCGCTGGACGAGCTGCTGCGGCCGTTGCGCAAAGTCATCGCCAAGGATGGCAACGGCCAGTTACTGGCGACCCTGCGCAGTTGGTGCGAACACGACGGCCAGAGCCAGGCCTGCGCCGATGCCCTGGGCATTCACCGCAACAGCTTGCGTTATCGCATGGAGCGGATCGCTGAACTCAGCGGCGTTGATCCGCTAAAGCTGGACGGAATGCTCGCGCTCTACCTTGGCGTCCAACTCCTGCCCCAAACCGAACTGCCAACCACCGTCCCGTAGCACCGTAGCAGCTGCCGAGCCTGCGAGGCTGCGTTCGGCGGCGAAGCCGTCGTAATTCCAGCAAGCACGGTTTACCTGACACACCGCGCCGCATGATTTCACGACGGCTTCGCCGCCGAACGCAGCCTCGCAAGCTCGGCAGCTGCTACGACTTACGGGGTAGGCAAAGGTTTTGTGGAAATGAACAATAATCCTCATGGCCGCTTGTGCAGCGGACTGGCGTTATTGTTCAGGCCTGCTGGCAGCATGGACGCATTGGAACTGGAGAATTCGCATGAAAATCGTCATTGCCCCCGATTCGTTCAAGGACAGCCTGAGTGCCCAGGGTGTGGCCGAAGCCATTGCGCTGGGGTTGGCGCACGTTTGGCCGGACGCGCAATTGCTCAAGTGCCCGATGGCTGATGGCGGCGAAGGCACGGTCGAGTCGATTCTGGCCGCGTGCGACGGAGAACGGCGCCGCACCCGTGTTCGCGGGCCGTTGGGCGCACCCGTCGATGCGGCCTGGGGCTGGTTGGCGCGGAGCCACACCGCGATCATCGAAATGGCCGAGGCCAGTGGTTTGCAATTGGTCCTGCCCAGCCTGCGCGATGCGTGCACCAGCAGCACCTTCGGCACCGGCGAATTGATCCGCGCCGCGCTCGATGCCGGGGCGCAACGGGTGATTCTGGCGATTGGCGGCAGCGCCACCAACGACGGCGGCGCCGGGGCGATGCAGGCCTTGGGAGTAAAGCTACTGGACGCTCAGGGCCACACCCTGGCGCCGGGCGGTTTGGCCCTGGCGCAACTGGCCCGTCTCGATCTGAGCGACATCGATCCGCGTCTGGCCGAAGTGCGCTTCGACATCGCCGCCGACGTCAATAATCCGCTGTGTGGCCCCCATGGCGCGTCAGCGATTTTCGGCCCGCAGAAAGGTGCGTCGCCCGAGCAAGTCCAGCAACTGGACCTCGCCCTTGGGCACTTTGCCGAGTTCTGCGCGCAAGCCCTGCACAAGGACGTGCGCGATGAACCGGGCAGCGGCGCGGCGGGTGGTTTGGGGTTTGCCGCGAAGGCGTTTCTCGGCGCGCAATTCCAGGCCGGTGTAGAAGTGGTCGCCGAACTCGTCGGCCTGGCCGAGGCAGTCAAAGGCGCCGACCTGGTGATCACCGGCGAAGGCCGTTTCGATGCCCAGACGTTGCGCGGCAAAACCCCGTTCGGCGTGGCGCGCATTGCACGGCAGCACGGCGTGCCGGTCATCGTCATCGCCGGCACCTTGGGCGAGGGGTATCAGGCCCTGTACGAGCATGGCATCGCTGCGGCGTTTGCGTTGGCAAGCGGGCCGATGACCCTGGAGCAGGCCTGCGCCGAGGCGCCGCGATTGCTGCGTGAGCGCGCCAGTGATATTGCGCGGGTTTGGCGGGTGGCCGCCCGTAACGTCTAATCCATGTAGGAGCGGGCTTGCCCGCGAAAGCGGTGTGTCAGCCACCATCAATGGTGGCTGTGCCGCCGTCTTCGCGGGCAAGCCCGCTCCTACAGATTGCGCATTGAAAAATATTCTCCACCCCCCCTGCAAAAATCCTCAACCCCGGCCGATACATCCAATAGGCGCACACAAACCTATTACAACAGTGGCGCCAAACTGAAAGGTGCGCGCCATCGCCCGCCCGACAGTGATTACAGCAAGGATGCTCGCCGCTTCAATTACCGAGATCATCCTTATGTCACTGCGTAATCTGAACATCGCGCCTCGAGCTTTCCTGGGTTTCGCCTTCATTGCCTTGCTGGTCATCGTGCTGGGTGTGTTTGCCGTGAACCGCATGACGATCATCCGCCAGGCCTCTGTTGACATGGAAGCAACGCAGTTACCCAGCATCGGGTTTCTGGGCAACGTGACGGAAAACGTTCTGCGCCTGCGGATCCTCTCGTTCCGCGTACTGGTCAACCGTGACCCGGCCGCATTGCAGGAGGCTCAAACCCGCATCGGCGTACTCGTCGACAAGGTGCGCAGCGCCCAGGCCAGTTATGCCGCCTTGCCGGCCGGCCCTGAAGAAGCGGCGCTGTACAAAACCTTTGAGACCACCCTCGACAATTACATGCAGGCCCAGAGCCAGATGCTGGAGCTGTCGCGGCAGAATAAACTCGATGAGATGCGTACCCTGATCAACACGCGGATCAAGGAAGGCACCGATCAGATGGGCGAGCAACTGAACAAACTGGTGGCGCTCAATGCCGCCGATGCCAAATCCGCGTCGAGCAAAGCGGGCGAGCATTACAACGAAGCCTTTATCGGCATCGTGACGGTGGCGGTGATGGCTTCGCTGCTGACCGTGCTGCTGGCCTGGCTGCTGACCCGCAGCATTCTCACGCCGTTGAACCGTGCGGTGCTGGCGGCTGAAACCATTGCCGGCGGCAACCTGAGCAAGGTCATCGACATCGATGGCAATGACGAGCCGGCGCGCTTGCTCGGCGCCTTGTCTGCCATGCAGGCCAACCTGCGCAAGACCATCGAACAGATCGCCGGCTCGGCGACGCAACTGGGCGCCGCGGCTGAGCAACTCAGCACCGTGACCCAAGAAGCGTCCCGTGGCGTGCAACAGCAAAACAACGAAATCGAACAGGCCGCCACCGCCGTCAACGAAATGACCGCCGCGGTGGAAGAGGTGGCGCGCAACGCGGTGTCGACCTCCGAAGCCTCGAACCAGTCGACCCAGGCGGCCCGTGAAGGGCGTGACCGGGTGGTGGAAACCGTCGACGCGATCCAGACCATGACCCACGACGTGCAAAACACCGCGTTGATGATCGAGGGGCTGGCCGCTCAGGGCCGCGACATCGGCAAAGTGCTGGACGTGATCCGCGCCATTGCCGAGCAAACCAACCTGCTGGCCCTCAACGCCGCGATCGAAGCCGCCCGTGCCGGGGAAGCCGGGCGCGGCTTTGCGGTGGTGGCGGACGAGGTCCGGGCACTGGCCCATCGCACTGCGCAATCGACCCAGGAAATCGAGAAAATGGTCGCCGGCATTCAGAACGGCACCGGCCAAGCGGTCTCGTCGATGCAACAAAGCAATCAGCGCACCCAAAGCACCCTGGAAATGGCCCGCGCCGCGGGTATCGCCCTGGAGCAGATCACCCAATCGATTCAGCTGATCAACGAACGCAACCTGGTGATCGCCAGCGCCTCGGAAGAACAGGCTCAGGTGTCCCGTGAAGTCGACCGCAACCTGGTGAACATTCGCGACTTGGCTACGCAGTCTGCCGCCGGTGCCAATCAGACCAGCGCCGCCACTCACGAACTGTCGCGGTTGGCGGTGAATTTGAACGCCATGGTGGCGCGTTTCGTGATTTGAGATAGGGTTGAAACTGGAACTCGCGCGTTAGGAGAAGTACATGCGCTATTCAGCCTTGACCCAACGAATCGCCGGTGACGGAGCGGCAGCCTGGAAGATTCACGATCGAGCGCTGGAATTGCGCGAGCAGGGCGTCGACGTGCTGCTGCTTTCTATCGGCGATCCGGATTTCGACACTCCGCTGCCGATCGTCCACGCCGCCATCGACAGCCTGTTGGCCGGCGACACCCATTACTCGGATGTGCGCGGCACCCGTACCTTGCGCAGCAGTATCGCCAGCCGTCATCAGCGGCGCTGCGGCCAGGAGGTGGACGCCGAGCATGTGATTGTGCTGCCCGGCGCGCAGTGCGCGGTGTATTCGGTTGCCCAATGCCTGCTCGACCCGGGTGACGAAGTGATCGTCGCCGAACCGATGTACGTCACTTATGAAGCGGTGTTCGGTGCCTGCGGGGCCCGCGTGGTGCCGGTGGCGGTGCGTCCGGAGAACGGCTTTCGGGTAGAACCGGCGGATGTCGCGGCGCTGATCACCGACAAAACCCGGGCGATTCTGCTCAACAGCCCGAACAACCCTTCCGGCGCCAGCCTGTCCTTGAACATCTGGCAGGAACTGGCAGCGCTGTGTGTGCGGCATGATCTCTGGCTGATCAGCGATGAGGTGTACAGCGATTTGTTGTATGAGGGCGACCATATCAGCCCGGCCAGCCTGCCGGGCATGGCCGAGCGCACCGCGACCCTCAACAGTTTGTCCAAGTCCCATGCCATGAGCGGCTGGCGGGTCGGCTGGATGATCGGCCCGAAACCGTTGGCCGAACATGTGATGAATCTGTCGTTGTGCATGCTGTTCGGGATTCCGGATTTCGTCCAGAAAGCCGCACAAGTGGCGCTCGATGAGGACTTGCCGGAAGTGGCGCTGATGCGCGAGGAATATCGCCAGCGTCGCGATCTGGTATGCGCGAAGTTGAACGGTTGCCCGGGCCTGCGGCCGATCAAGCCCGATGGCGGGATGTTCGTGATGGTCGACGTGCGCCAGACCGGGCTCGGCGCCCAGAATTTCGCCGAGCGCTTGCTGGAGCGTTATGGCGTGTCGGTGCTGGCCGGCGAAGCCTTCGGGCCGAGCGCGGCGGGGCATATTCGCATCGGGTTGGTGGTGGACCAGGTGAAGCTGGCGGATGCGTGCCGGCGGATTGCCTTGTGTGCGGTGGATTTGCTGCAGGTGCGGCGGGCCTGATCGAGCCTGATCGTTCCCACGCCCGCGTCGCCTGATCGTTCCCACGCTCCGCGTGGGAATGNCGTGATCGTTCCCACGCTCCGCGTGGGAATGCCGCCATGGACGCTCTGCGTCCGCTTCAGATGTGACGCGGAGCGTCACGGGATGCATTCCCACGCGGAGCGTGGGAACGATCACCCTTAGGCCTTCCACGCTCCGGTATTTACCAGATTCACCGGCCGTTCACCCGCCAGCGCTGCCAGCAGATTATCCACCGCACACCGGGCCATGGCCTCCCGCGTCTCATGGGTCGCCGAGCCGATATGCGGCGTCGCCACTACGTTGTTCAACTGCAACAGCGGCGAGTCATGGCTCAGCGGTTCCCGCTCGAACACATCGAGCCCGGCGGCGCGAATCCGGTTCTGCCGCAGCGCCTCGACCAGCGCCGCTTCGTCCACCACCTTGCCCCGGGAAATGTTGATGAAGATGCTCTGCGGGCGCATCAAGGCGAACTCCCTGGCGCCGATCAGCTTTTCGGTTTCGGCGGTCAGCGGCAAGGTCAGGCAAATGAAATCGGCCTGCTGCAACAGTTCCGGCAAGCTGCGGTATTGCGCATTGAATCGCTGCTCCACCGCCGGTTTCGGCGAATGGCTGTGATACAGAACCGGCATGCCAAAACCGAAATGCCCGCGTTGTGCCAGTGCTTCGCCAATCCGCCCCATGCCAATGATGCCCAGCGTTTTACCGTGCACATCGCTGCCGAAATGCGCGGGGCCGATATTGCGGTTCCACTGGCCGGCGCGAACCATGTTGGCCAGTTCCACCACGCGCCGGGCGGTGGCCAGGACCAGCGCGAAACCGGTGTCGGCGGTGGTCTCGGTCAACACGTCGGGGGTGTTGCTGAGCAGGATCCGCCGTTCGGTCAGGTAGTCGATGTCGTAGTTGTCGACGCCCACGGACACGCTGGCAATCGCTTCCAGATTCGGCGCCAGATCCAGTAACCCCGCGTCCAGCTTCAGACTGGCGCCGAGCAATCCTTGGGCGCGGGGCAGGGCCTGGCGCAGCTTGGCCAGGCCTTCGGCGTCGAGGCTGTCGATCAGCGTCACCTCGGTCTGCTCATGCAAGCGAGCCATCAGCAGCGGCGAGAGTTTCTTGTACAGCACCACCTGTTTTTTCATCGTCGTCATATCAACATCCATTCAGGAATGAGTCGCCATCGGCCGGGGCGCCGAGGCCTTGGCCACGACCCGGTCACTGGCACCGGGCTTGAGGAAAATCGTCAGCACCACCGACACCAGCAACGCGCCGCTCATCAGCAGATAAGACGCACCGGGCGATCCGGTGGAGCTGTTCAGGTAACCGACCAAATAAGAGCCACCAAACGAACCGAGCGCGCCCATGCTGTTGATCAATGCCATGGCGCCGCCGGCCACATTCGCCGGGAGGATTTCCGGAACGATGGCGAAGAACGGTCCATAAGGGGCGTACATGCAGGCGCCGGCAATCACCAGCAGGGTGTAGGACCACCAGAAATGTTCCGCGCCCAGGGCGTAGGAGCCGTAGAAGGCAATCGAGGCGATCAGCAGCGGTGGCCAGACGAAGCGTTTGCGCTTTTGCAGTTTGTCCGAGCCCCAGGACACCAGCAGCATGCCGATCACTGCCGCCAGGTACGGCAACGCCGACAGCCAGCCGGCTTCGATCATGTCCATTTGCGCGCCGGCCTTGAGGATCGACGGTAGCCACAGTACGAAGCCGTAGACGCCGATGCTCCAGCAGAAAAACTGCAAGGCCAGGATGATGACTTTCGGCGAACGGAAGGCTTCGGCGTAGTTTTTCACCGCTTTGATGCCCACCTGTTCGGCGGCCAGGGCGCTTTCCAGGTCCTGCTTTTGCTGATCGTTGAGCCACGTGGCTTGAGCCGGACGGTCATCGGCCAGACGCCACCAGATAAACGCCCAGAACACCGCCGGCAAACCTTCGATGATGAACATCCAGCGCCAGCTGAAATGCTGGATCAGGTAGCCCGAGACCACCGACATCCAGAGCATCGTCACCGGGTTGCCGAGGATCAGGAAGGTGTTGGCGCGCGAGCGTTCGGCACGGGTGAACCAGTGGCACAGGTACACCAGCATCGCCGGCATCACCGCCGCTTCGACCACTCCGAGCATGAAGCGAATCACGATCAGCCAGTAGGCGTTGGAGACGATCCCGGTCAGGGTCGCCAGGCCACCCCAGAGGATCAGGCTGACGAAAATCAGTTTCTTCACGCTGTGCTTCTGGGCGTAGATCGCGCCCGGTATCTGGAAGAAAAAATAGCCGAGGAAGAACAGCGCGCCGAGCAGGGAAGAGAGCCCCGGGGTGATCATCAGGTCCGCCGCCATCCCGGAGGCGGCGGCGAATCCATAGTTGGCGCGGTCCAGATACGCCAGGCTGTAGGTGATGAACACGATGGGCATGATGTACCACCAGCGGCGGGTGGCGAGGGTTGCGGTTTTCATAGTGGTGCTCCTGAGCTTGTTGTTTTTGTCGCAGCAGGTAACGGTTGTGGTATCTCGTTCCCACGCTCCTGCGTGGGCATGCCTCTAGGGACGCGGAGCGTCCTCTGTGACGCGGAGCGTCACGGGCTGCATTCCCACGCAGGAGCGTGGGAACGATCATGTAGGAGCGAGGCTTGCCCGCGAACGGCGTCCTCAAATTCAGCATCCATTTCAGCCCGGGTAGGCAACCCCTCCATATCCCCCCGACTCTGCACCGCGCGGCTGCCGATCCAGTTGGCGCGCTGCACCGCGTGGGCAACGCTGTGGTTTTCCAGCAGGGCGCTGATCAGACCGACAGCGAACCCGTCGCCGGCACCGACCGTATCGACCACCGTTTGCACCGGCACACCCGGGACAAAGCCCTGATCCAGGTGGGTGCGGTAATACGCGCCGTGCGGGCCAAGCTTGATCGCCACGGCTTCGGCGCCCAGGTCGAGGTAAAACGCCGCGATGTCGGCGGGGTCTTCGAAACCGGTCAGCAAACGGCCCTCACTCACCCCCGGCAGCACCCAATGGGCGAGGGCGGCGAGGCGGTTGATTTCGGTGATCATCTGTTGCTCGTTGGCCCACAGGCTCGGGCGCAGGTTGGGGTCGAACGACACGCTGCGCCCGGCTTCGCGCATACGGGTCATCAACTCGAAAGACATGTCCCGGGCCGATGCCGACAGCGCCGGGGGAATGCCGGTGGCGTGCAAGTGCCGGGCCTTGAGCAGCTGCGGATCGATGGACTGCACCGACAAATGACTGGCCGCCGAGCCGCGACGGAAATACTCGACCACCGGATCGCGGCCATCGTCGGCGTGGGACTTGAGTTGAAATCCGGTGGGGTGCGCCGGGTCAATGTCGACGTGGCTGCAATCCAGGCCTTCCTTCTTCAGCGTATCGACGACGAACCGACCGAGCGAGTCCGCACCCACCCGGCTCAGCCAGGCGACGTTGAATCCCAACCGCGACAGGCCAATGGCGACGTTGCTGTCGGCCCCGGCAATGCGTTTGTGGAAGTGGCCGACGCCAGCCAGTTCACCGGTCTGCTCGGCGACGAACATCGCCATGGTTTCACCAAACGACAGAATCTCGATCTCAGACATGGGCAGGCTCCAGGCGGGATTGACCGAGACGGGCGAGGGTGGCGACATGCTCGGTGGTCAGTTGCACCAGGTCGGCGCCTTGCAGCGGATACTCCGCCGCGCGCATCACGCCGTGGGGCATGTGCCGCAGCAGTTGTCCCCACAGATGCAAGTCGCTGGCGGTCGGCGGCACCGCCACCCGTTTGCCGTCGGCCCGGCGCGCCACCGCTTTGCAGTGCACGTAGCCGACGTGGCGACCGAGCAGCCGCGCGGCGTTGGCGGCGGACTGGTCCTGCCAATGCCAGTTGCCGATGTCGAAGGTCATTTTGATCGGCAGGTTGTGCTGCTCGACGGCGGCGAAGAAACGCTGGAACGGTTCGATTCGGCCACCGTGCAAGGTCTGGTCGTTTTCCACCAACAGCTGCACCGGGCTCTGTGGCAACAGATGCGCCAGTCTCTGCAAATCGTTATTGTCGGTGAAATAACCCAGTGAGACTTTCAACCATTGGGCGCCGAATGCCTCGGCGCGCTTCAGGGTCGAGAGCAGTTCCGGGTTAGGTGCCGACTGCCCGGCCAGCCACAATTCCATTGGTGAGGAATACACGCTTGCCAGGCCCCGGGATTGCGTGGCGTTGGCCAATTGCTCAGGGTCTTCCAGGGTCAGCAGCTCTTCGCGCCATTCGATGTGGGTGGCGCCGGCAGCGGCCAGCACCTCGACAAAACTGCCTTGGCCGCGTTGGCGCACAAGCTCGGCGCCGTAGCTGGACAGGCTGATGGAAACGGGTGGTTTGTTCATTGTTATCACCTCTGAAACCGGTTTCATTTTTGTTCAAAAAAAATCAGTGATCGATGTGTTGTTCTTTCAATCACCGAAAATGCCCAAGGGTCGACCCACGCACAATCAACCGCGCCGAAAAATCCAAAGTCCGCACCGCCCCATCATCCCCGCGCAAACGCTTGAGCAAACACTCAAACGCACTCACACCCATCTCCTCCGTCGGCTGGGCGAGGGCGGTAATCCCGCTGCCCACCAGCGGATACCAATCCAGATCATCCAGGGCAATCAGCCCGACATCCTCGAACAGGTTGCACTTCAACTCACGCAACGCATGGGTACTGGCCAGCGCGGCGATACCGTTGGCGCAGAACAGCGCTTTCGGACCGGGGCCAGGGGTATCAAGAAAGGATTTCAAACGGGCAGCCAGATCGCCCCCCGTTTCGACTACCGCGCCTGAAAGCGCTGTACGCTGCTCGATCTGCGCCTTGAAACTGCTGACCCGCTCGATCCGCGAACTGGTGCCGTCATAAGGCTCGGTCACCAACAGCACCTCGCGATAACCGCGTTCTTCAAGGTGGGCAACGGCCATCTCGACCGCCGCCGGGTTATCCAGCCCCACCAGATCGCTGTCGAACTGCTCGACCTTGCGATCCACCAGCACCATGGGCATTTCCCGCTGCAATTCACGCAGCTCATCCACGTGATGGCCGAGGGTGTTCACGATCAAGCCTTCGATGTTGTATGAGCGGAGCAACGCCAGGTGCTGACGCTCCTGCTCGTCATCGCGATCGGTGTTGCACACCACCAGGCTGTAGTCGTGCTGACGGCAAGCGGTTTCCACCCCGTGCATCACGGCAATCGAATAAGGGTTACGGATATCGGCCACCAGCATGCCGATCAGGCGGGTACGCCCGCGTTTCAGGCCGCGGGCCATCTGGTTCGGGCGGTAGCCCAGTTCGGTAATCGCCTGCTCGATGCGCAGGGCAATGGCGTCGGAGAGCAGGGCGCGGTCGTCGCCGATGAACCGCGAGACGCTGGCCTTGGACACGCCGGCGCGTTCGGCGACGTCGAGCATGGTGACGCGGCTGCGTTGGGCGGCGGAGAAGTCGTTCACGGCTTTAAACCTTGTAATTGGTGTTTGTGTAGTCTGGCCTTGAAACCGGTTTCATGAAACGGCATTAACCGGTACAGGTCAAGCCAGAAGAGGCCCTAGGCGTACGATACTTCCGACGAGCGGTCGCTTTACCTGTCAGAAATGATAGTAGTCACCGTATTGAAAACGGCGCTTAATTATTTCCAACGTTTGTTTACAGCATCAAAGAACAATCCCGACAGCATGAATAGGGCTGAGTCTATGGCGTCCGATGAACCACTGACATTTAAGGCGCCGAGTGTTAAAGGTGTGGCCGATGCCGATATTGATCCGGAGGGCCATATCCCACTTGATTTGTTGCCTAAAGGTATTGATGTGGTAGTCCCGTTGTGGGACGAACCGGCGTCGAAACCGGGTGAAAGGGATATTCTGATTGTTCGCTTTGAGCAACCCTTACTACCGCCGGTAAGAGAAGAAAATACCTATGTGCCTGCGGATATTAAACCCGAATTCAT
>NZ_JAAUOE010000040.1 GCF_017114915.1 Pseudomonas frederiksbergensis | reverse complement strand
TGGAGCAGTCTGGTAGCTCGTCGGGCTCATAACCCGAAGGTCGTCGGTTCAAATCCGGCCCCCGCAACCAGTTTAAGGAGCCCCTTTTCAGGGGCTTTTTGTTAGCTGGACACTTTCAACGCCGCTGTTCAACGGCGTTTCAAGGATGGGCGTTTCGCCCATTTTTTTATTTTGCATAGCATGCACATACATGCACGAGGGGGTTCAGGTGTCGAGCAAGCTAGAAGAGTTGCAGGCCTTGCTGGCCCCGGTGGTCGTGGCCCTAGGCTATGAATGCTGGGGTATTGAGTTTACGGCTCAAGGTCGCCACTCAATGTTGCGCGTTTATATCGATAAAGAAGGCGGCGTGCTGGTGGACGATTGTGCCATCGTCAGTCGCCAGATCAGCGGTGTACTGGATGTTGAAGATCCTATCGCCGTTGAATACACCCTTGAAGTTTCCTCGCCTGGCATGGAACGCCCACTGTTCACTCTTGAGCAGTTTGCAAAATTTGCCGGTGAACAAGTGAAGATCAAGCTGCGCTCGCCTTTTGAAGGTCGACGCAACTTTCAGGGCCTTCTGCGCGGTGTAGAAGAGCAGGACGTCGTGGTGCAGGTTGAAGACCATGAGTTTCTGTTGCCGATCGATATGATCGACAAGGCCAACATTATTCCCAGTTTTGACTGAGACGCGGATCCCGCGGATCCAATGGCTTGCGAAAGGCGAGGCGTACGATGAGCAAAGAAGTACTGCTGGTTGTTGAGTCGGTATCCAATGAAAAGGGCGTACCGGCAAACGTAATTTTTGAAGCGCTGGAGCTGGCTCTGGCCACTGCTACCAAAAAGCGTTTCGAGGACGAAGTCGATCTGCGTGTGGAAATCAATCGCCACACTGGTGCTTATGAGACGTTCCGTCGCTGGACGGTCGTCGAAGAAGCCGATCTGGACGATCCGGCCATCGAAACCTGGCCGAGCAAGGTTGCCGAAACGCACCCTGGCGCCAAGGTCGGTGACGTTGTCGAAGAAAAGATCGAATCCATCGAGTTCGGCCGCATTGCTGCACAGACTGCCAAGCAAGTCATCGTGCAGAAAGTTCGTGAAGCCGAGCGTGCTCAAGTCGTTGATGCCTATCGCGAGCGCTTGGGGGAAATCATCTCCGGCACCGTGAAGAAAGTCACCCGCGACAACGTGATCGTCGACCTGGGCAACAATGCTGAAGCGTTGCTGGCCCGTGAAGACATCATCTCTCGCGAGACCTTCCGGGTTGGCGTGCGTCTGCGTGCGCTGCTCAAGGAAATCCGCACCGAGAACCGCGGCCCGCAGCTGATCCTGTCGCGTACCGCGCCGGAAATGCTGATCGAGTTGTTCCGCATCGAAGTGCCGGAAATCGCAGAAGGCCTGATCGAAGTAATGGCTGCGTCCCGTGACCCGGGTTCGCGCGCCAAGATCGCGGTCCGCTCCAAGGACAAACGCATCGACCCGCAAGGCGCTTGCATCGGTATGCGCGGTTCGCGCGTCCAGGCGGTGTCCGGCGAGTTGGGTGGCGAGCGTGTGGACATCGTCCTGTGGGACGATAACCCGGCTCAGTTCGTGATCAATGCAATGTCGCCGGCTGAAGTGGCGGCAATTATCGTTGACGAAGATGCCCATGCAATGGACATCGCCGTTGGCGCAGACAATCTGGCTCAGGCCATCGGTCGCGGTGGTCAGAACGTGCGTCTGGCTAGCCAGTTGACTGGCTGGACCCTGAACGTGATGACCGAATCGGACATCCAGGCTAAGCAACAAGCAGAAACCGGCGACATCCTGCGCAACTTCATCGACGAGCTGGAAGTCGACGAAGACCTGGCACAGGTGCTGGTAGATGAAGGTTTCACCAGCCTGGAAGAGATTGCCTACGTACCGTTGGAAGAAATGCTCAACATCGACGGCTTTGACGAAGAAACCGTCAACGAGCTTCGCGCTCGCGCCAAGGATCGTTTGTTGACCAAAGCCATCGCTACTGAGGAAAAGCTGGCAGACGCCCATCCGGCCGAAGACCTGCTCTCGCTTGAGGGCATGGACAAGGATTTGGCGATGGAACTGGCGGTGCGCGGCGTAATTACCCGCGAAGACCTGGCCGAGCAGTCTATTGACGACCTGCTCGACATCGACGGCATTGACGATGATCGTGCCGGCAAGTTGATCATGGCCGCCCGAGCCCACTGGTTCGAGTAATTAGGCGCGGCCTGAGGAGAGAAGTGCATGACGCAAGTCACGGTGAAACAACTGGCCGATGAGGTCAAAACACCGGTAGAGCGCCTGTTGCAGCAGATGCGTGAGGCAGGTCTGCCGCACACCGCCGCCGAAGAACATGTGACTGACAGTGAGAAGCAATCTTTGCTGACTCACTTGAAAAGCAGCCACAAGGCGAAAGTGGAAGAACCACGCAAGATCACGCTGCAGCGTAAAACCACCAGCACCCTGCGTGTTGCTGGCAGCAAAAGCATCAGCGTTGAAGTACGCAAGAAGAAAGTCTTCGTGCAACGCAGCCCGGAAGAGATCGAAGCCGAGCGCAAACGCGAACTGGACGAACGTCGCGCAGTAGAAAATGCTGCACGTCAGAAGGCTGAAGAAGAAGCCAAGCGTCGCGCCGAAGAAGAAGCGCGTCGCCAGCCTGCTGCTGCGCAAACCGCTCCTGTCGAAGCAGTCGCGGCCCCTGTTGCTGTTGCCGAGCCTGTGCGTGAAAGCGCCCCGGTCATGGCTGCTGCGCCAGCACCTGCAGTCGACACGCGCAAACGCGACGAACAGCGTCGTCCGGACAAACCACGTGCCGACGACAGCAACCGTCGTGGCGGTGGCGATGGCGAGCGCAAAAACGCTCCGCATCGTGCTTCGGTCAAGGAAAAAGCGCCTGCTCCACGCGTTGCGCCACGTACTACCGATGAAGAAAGCGATGGTTTCCGTCGCGGTGGTCGCGGCAAGGCCAAGCTGAAGAAGCGCAACGCTCACGGTTTCCAGAGCCCTACCGGCCCTGTCGTGCGTGAAGTGAAGATCGGCGAAACCATCACTGTTGGCGATCTCGCCCAGCAGATGTCGGTCAAGGCTGCTGAAATCATCAAGTTCATGTTCAAGCTGGGTACTCCGGCCACCATCAACCAGGTACTGGATCAGGAAACTGCCCAACTGGTTGCCGAAGAGCTGGGCCACAAAGTGACCCTGATCAGCGATACCGCCCTGGAAGATTCCCTGGCCGAGTCCCTGAAGTTCGAAGGTGAAGCGGTTCCTCGTGCGCCGGTCGTGACCGTCATGGGTCACGTTGACCACGGTAAGACCTCGCTGCTCGACTACATCCGTCGTGCCAAGGTAGCTGCTGGCGAAGCCGGCGGTATCACCCAGCATATCGGTGCGTACCACGTTGAAACCGAACGCGGCATGGTCACCTTCCTCGACACCCCGGGTCACGCCGCGTTTACCGCAATGCGTGCCCGTGGTGCCAAGGCGACCGACATCGTGATCCTGGTGGTTGCGGCGGACGACGGCGTGATGCCACAAACCATCGAAGCCGTTCAGCACGCCCAGGCTGCTGGCGTTCCGCTGGTGGTTGCGGTGAACAAGATCGACAAGCCGGGTGCCGACCTCGATCGCATCCGTAGCGAATTGTCGGTTCATGGCGTGACCTCCGAAGAGTGGGGTGGCGACACTCCGTTCGTTCCGGTTTCCGCGAAGATGGGTACCGGTGTCGACGAACTGCTCGAAGCCGTACTGCTGCAGGCCGAAGTTCTCGAACTGACCGCCACTCCATCGGCTCCTGGCCGTGGTGTTGTGGTTGAATCGCGTCTCGACAAGGGCCGCGGCCCGGTGGCGACCGTGCTGGTTCAGGACGGTACCCTGCGTCAAGGCGACATGGTGCTGGTCGGCTCGAACTATGGCCGCGTGCGCGCCATGCTCGACGAGAACGGCAAGCCGATCAAGGACGCGGGCCCGGCCATTCCGGTCGAGATCCTCGGCCTGGACGGTACCCCGGACGCTGGCGACGAGATGAGCGTGGTTGCAGACGAGAAGAAAGCCCGTGAAGTGGCTCTGTTCCGTCAAGGCAAATTCCGCGAAGTCAAACTGGCCCGTGCTCACGCCGGCAAGCTTGAAAACATCTTCGAGAACATGGGTCAGGAAGAGAAGAAGACGCTTAACATCGTCCTCAAATCCGACGTTCGTGGTTCGCTGGAAGCGTTGAACGGTGCCTTGAACGGCCTGGGTAACGACGAAGTGCAAGTGCGTGTGGTCGGTGGCGGTGTCGGTGGTATCACCGAATCCGACGCCAACTTGGCACTGGCCTCCAATGCTGTACTGTTCGGTTTCAACGTGCGTGCCGATGCCGGCGCTCGCAAGATCGTCGAGCAGGAAGGTCTGGACATGCGTTACTACAACGTGATCTACGACATCATCGAAGACGTCAAGAAAGCCCTCACCGGTATGCTCGGCAGCGATGTTCGCGAGAACATCCTGGGTACCGCTGAAGTGCGTGACGTGTTCCGTTCGCCGAAGTTCGGCGCGATCGCCGGTTGCATGGTGATCGAAGGTGTCGTTCACCGTAACCGTCCAATCCGTGTACTGCGTGAAGACATCGTTATCTTCGAAGGCGAGCTGGAATCCCTGCGCCGCTTCAAGGATGACGCTTCCGAAGTACGTGCCGGCATGGAATGCGGTATCGGCGTGAAGAGCTACAACGACGTCAAGGTCGGTGACAAGATCGAAGTCTTCGAGAAGGTTCAGGTTGCTCGCAGCCTCTGACTTGCACACTTCAAGAGCCCTGATGGCCAGCCGCATGCAACTGCGCGGCGCATCGGTCGGGCTCTAAACGCAACGCCCGGTCTGGCTTCTGTCAGGCCGGGCGTTTGCCGCTTTCAGACCACACGGGTTTCACCGTGGGGCAGTAACAGGTAACAAGACATGGCAAAAGAATATAGCCGTACCCAACGTATCGGCGATCAGATGCAGCGTGAGCTGGCACAGCTGATCCGTCGTGAAGTCAAAGACCCGCGCGTCGGCCTGGTCACCATTACCGCTGTTGAAGTCAGTCGCGATGTCGGTCACGCCAAGATCTTCATCACCGTGATGGGGCAGGACAGCGCCGAAGAAATCTCGCAAAGCATCAAGGTGCTCAACTCCGCTGCCGGTTTCCTGCGCATGCAGTTGGCTCGCGAAATGAAGTTGCGCAGCGTTCCTCAGCTGCATTTCCACTACGACGAAAGCGTCGTGCGGGGCGCGCATCTGTCGGCCCTGATCGAGCGCGCCGTGGCTGAAGACAGCCAGCACGCCGCTGAACCCGAAGACGCCAAGGAGTAATCGGTGGCTCAGGTCAAACGTATCCGTCGTAACGTCAGCGGCATCATCCTGCTCGACAAGCCGCTGGGATTCACTTCCAACGCGGCATTGCAGAAAGTCCGCTGGTTGCTCAACGCCGAGAAGGCCGGGCACACCGGCAGTCTCGATCCGCTGGCCACCGGCGTGCTGCCGTTGTGCTTCGGCGAGGCCACCAAGTTCTCGCAGTACCTGCTCGATTCCGACAAGGGTTACGAAACCCTGGCGCAACTGGGCAAGACCACCACCACGGCCGATGCCGAAGGTGAAGTTTTGCTGGAGCGTCCGGTGACCGTTGGTCGCGCCGATATCGAAGCCGTTCTGCCGAAATTTCGTGGGCAAATCAGTCAGATACCGCCGATGTACTCGGCGCTCAAGCGCGATGGTCAGCCGCTGTACAAGCTGGCTCGTGCAGGCGAAGTAGTGGAGCGCGAACCGCGTTCTGTTACTATTGCGCGCTTGGAATTACTGGCCTTTGAAGGTGATACTGCGCGGCTTGCGGTGGATTGCAGCAAAGGCACCTATATCCGTACCCTGGTGGAGGATATTGGTGAGCAACTCGGTTGTGGCGCTTACGTGGCTGAATTGCGACGGACCCAGGCCGGGCCTTTCACGCTGGCCCAGACTGTCACCCTGGAAGAGCTGGAAGCGGTACATGCCGAAGGCGGCAACGAAGCGGTCGACCGCTTCCTGATGCCATCGGACAGCGGCCTGCTGGATTGGCCACTGTTGCAGTTCTCGGAAGCGAGCGCGTTCTACTGGCTTAACGGCCAACCGGTACGCGCCCCGGATGCACCGAAATTTGGCATGGTACGGGTACAGGATCACAATGGTCGCTTCATCGGTATCGGTGAAGTGAGCGAAGACGGGCGCATCGCGCCACGTCGTTTGATTCGGTCGGAATGACCGAAACCAGCCTGTGTAACAGCAGACTGGCGAGGGTGGCTGTCAACAGGCACGGTCACTACTCATTTATAGATACAGGGATTTGTCCCTGGCCTGTTGAAACTGTTTTCCTGAAACAGTTTCCTGATAAAAGGATTGCCTCATGGCTCTCGACGTTCAAGAAAAAGCTCAAATCGTAGCTGACTACCAGCAAGCCGTTGGTGACACTGGTTCGCCAGAAGTGCAAGTTGCACTGCTGACCGCCAACATCAACAAACTGCAAGGTCACTTCAAGGCCAACGGTAAAGACCACCACTCCCGTCGTGGTCTGATCCGCATGGTTAACCAGCGTCGTAAGCTGCTGGACTACCTGAAAGGCAAGGACGTGAGCCGTTACAGCGCTCTGATCGCTCGCCTGGGTCTGCGTCGCTAATAAGCGATTGCGCTAGAGGTTGGTTGTCTGTCGTGCGTCAGCGGGTTTCCCGCCAGCGCATGGCAGGCTCCCAGCCTCAAGTTTTATCTGGATATCAGCTTTACCCTGGACAATGGAGTCGGGCCGATTCCCGGCGTTGCCCAAGAATTTCGCAAGAAGACAAGTTCCCCCAAGAGCCACAAAGAAGGTAGGACACCGTGAACCCGGTAATCAAAAAATTCCAGTTCGGTCAGTCGACCGTTACCCTCGAGACTGGCCGTATCGCCCGTCAGGCCTCCGGCGCAGTATTGGTCACCGTTGACGACGACGTCAGCGTATTGGTGACCGTCGTCGGTGCCAAACAAGCCGATCCAGGCAAGGGCTTCTTCCCTCTGTCTGTTCACTACCAGGAAAAGACTTACGCTGCCGGTAAGATCCCTGGCGGTTTCTTCAAGCGCGAAGGCCGTCCTTCTGAGAAAGAAACCCTGACTTCCCGACTGATCGACCGTCCGATCCGTCCACTGTTCCCGGAAGGCTTCATGAACGAAGTGCAGGTTGTCTGCACCGTCGTTTCCACCAGCAAGAAGACCGATCCGGACATCGCTGCGATGATCGGTACCTCGGCTGCCCTGGCCATCTCCGGTATTCCTTTCGATGGCCCGATCGGCGCTGCCCGCGTTGCGTTCCACGAAAGCACCGGCTACCTGCTGAACCCGACTTACGAGCAACTGGCTGCTTCGAGCCTGGACATGGTCGTCGCCGGTACTTCGGAAGCCGTTCTGATGGTTGAATCGGAAGCCAAAGAGCTGACCGAAGACCAGATGCTGGGCGCCGTACTGTTCGCCCACGACGAATTCCAGGCCGTGATCCAGGCCGTCAAGGAGCTGGCCGCCGAAGCTGCCAAGCCAACCTGGACCTGGGCTCCACAAGCCGAAGCCACCGAACTGCTGGGCGCCATCCGCGCCGAGTTCGGCGAAGCGATCTCCCAGGCTTACACCATCACCGTCAAGGCCGACCGTTACGCTCGCCTGGGCGAGTTGAAGGATCAGGTGGTTGCCAAGCTGTCCGGCGAAGAAGGCCAGCCTTGCGCTGCTGACGTCAAAGCGGCTTTCGGCGAAATCGAATACCGCACCGTTCGCGAAAACATCGTTAACGGCAAGCCACGTATCGACGGTCGCGACACTCGCACCGTGCGTCCGTTGAACATCGAAGTCGGCGTTCTGCCAAAAACCCACGGTTCGGCCCTGTTCACCCGTGGTGAAACCCAGGCTCTGGTAGTCGCGACACTGGGCACCGCCCGTGACGCACAACTGCTGGATACTCTGGAAGGCGAGAAAAAAGACCCGTTCATGCTGCACTACAACTTCCCTCCGTTCTCGGTGGGCGAGTGTGGTCGCATGGGTGGCGCCGGTCGCCGCGAAATCGGTCACGGCCGTCTGGCCCGTCGTTCGGTTCAGGCCATGCTGCCTGCCGCTGACGTGTTCCCGTACACCATCCGTGTTGTGTCGGAAATCACCGAGTCCAACGGTTCGAGCTCCATGGCTTCGGTCTGCGGCGCTTCCCTGGCTCTGATGGACGCCGGTGTGCCGATGAAGGCGCCGGTTGCCGGTATCGCCATGGGTCTGGTTAAAGAAGGCGAGAAATTCGCCGTCCTGACCGACATCCTGGGTGACGAAGACCACCTCGGCGACATGGACTTCAAAGTAGCCGGTACCGCCAAGGGTGTGACCGCGCTGCAGATGGACATCAAGATCAAAGGCATCACCGAAGAAATCATGGAGATCGCTCTGGGCCAGGCCCTGGAAGCGCGCCTGAACATCCTCGGCCAGATGAACCAGATCATTGGCCAGTCGCGTACCGAACTGTCGGCCAACGCTCCGACCATGATCGCGATGAAAATCGACACTGACAAAATCCGTGATGTTATCGGTAAAGGCGGCGCGACCATCCGTGCGATCTGTGAAGAGACCAAGGCTTCGATCGACATCGAAGACGACGGCTCGATCAAGATCTTCGGCGAAACCAAGGAAGCTGCAGAAGCTGCACGTCAGCGCGTTCTGGGCATCACCGCTGAAGCTGAAATCGGCAAGATCTACGTGGGTAAAGTTGAGCGCATCGTCGACTTCGGCGCCTTCGTCAACATCCTGCCAGGCAAGGACGGTCTGGTTCACATCTCCATGCTGAGTGATGCTCGCGTCGAGAAAGTGACCGACATCCTGAAAGAAGGCCAGGAAGTGGAAGTACTGGTACTGGACGTGGACAACCGCGGCCGTATCAAGCTGTCCATCAAAGACGTAGCAGCAGCCAAGGTTTCGGGCGTTTAATTACTCCCGCACCTGACCGCTTCAACGTTATAAAAAATGCCCCGCCGTTAAAACGGCGGGGCATTTTTTTGTGTGCAGGNGTTAAAACGGCGGGGCATTTTTTTGTGTGCAGGAAGATCAAAAGATCGCAGCCTTCGGCAGCTCCAGATTCGATGTACACCGAGATAGCGGAGTTGAACACAATCTCGGGTAGGAGCTGCCGAAGGCTGCGATCTTTTGATTCTGCGGTGCGCGAAGTTGCCGGACCTCGAGACCGGTGCTAGGTTTAGCCCACAGCCCGTGTAGCTCAGCCGGTAGAGCAGCGCACTCGTAACGCGAAGGTCGCAGGTTCGATTCCTGTCTCGGGCACCACTTTCCTCGTCTGTTTTATGTTCCCGGGATTTCCTGCGCCTTACGCCCGTGACTTTTTGTGCGGTAGATGTAAAGAGCCGTGTAAATCGTCGGCAAAACGTCCTATATTCGTTGCCTGCCTGAGCATCGCCCAGCAGTTTTCAGATGATCCCGAATGGTTCTGAAGGCCAGACAAACCGGGCTTCAAACGGTTTTTTTGCGTCAGAGAGATCCTTGATGATCCAGATCCATCTTCCATTCCCCAGATCAACGAGAACGCCATGACCGTTAAAGAATTGACCCAAGAAGCCAGACACGAAGAAGCCCTGAGAAAGTATGTGCTGGACGCACCTGAATTGATGGATGAGATCAAGGACTTGCCACCCGATGATCAGAAAGACCAGATCCAGTGGGCGTTCGAAGATGAGGCCGAAGCCCAGGGCTTGCAGCCATGGGAACTGACGCTCAAGTACACCTCAAGCCCGCAAGAGTACGAGGCCGCGCGCCTGGCGCTGCACAAGGAGGCGGCCGAGGTATTGGGCGTCGAGTGGGAAGAGTACTGCGAGATGAACAATCTGGTCGTTTGACAGCAGTTTGAAGCTTCAAGCGGCAAGCTATAAGCCAAAGCAGATTCGCTTGAGGCTTGCAGCTTGTCGCTTGTAGCTGCTCCTCAGAGACTGAGGCGCATCGACAGGTCCACAGCCTTCACATCCTTGGTCATCGCACCAATCGAAATGTAATCCACCCCGGTCTGTGCAATTGGCAGCAACGTACTTTCGTTGATACCGCCGCTGGCCTCCAGTTTTGCCTTGCCGGCGTTCAGGCGCACGGCTTCGCGCATGTCATCCAGGCTCAATTCGTCGAGCATGATGATGTCGGCACCCGCCGCCAGGGCTTCTTTGAGTTCTGCCAAGTCCTCCACTTCAATCTCCACCGGTTTGCCCGGGGCGATCTTGTGCGCGGCGTTGATGGCTTCAGCGATGCCACCGCAGGCGGCGATATGGTTTTCCTTGATCAGGAACGCGTCATACAGGCCGATGCGGTGGTTATGGCAACCGCCGCAGGTCACGGCGTATTTCTGGGCCAGACGCAGCCCCGGCAGGGTTTTGCGGGTGTCGAGCAATTTCACTTGGGTTTGGGCGACGAAATCCGCCAGGTACTGCGCGCGCGTGGCCACGCCCGAGAGCAGTTGCAGGAAGTTCAGCGCGCTGCGCTCGCCTGTGAGCAGCGAGCGCGCCGGGCCTTCGAGGTGGAATAACACCTGATTGGGTTTCACCCGCTCGCCATCGGTCACTTGCCAGTGCACGGCGACCCGCGGATCCAGCTGCCGAAACACGGCATCAACCCACGCCGTGCCGCTGATGACGGCGGCATCGCGGGTGATGATGGTGGCTTTGGCCAGGCGTTCGGCCGGGATCAGTTGCGCGGTGATGTCGCCGCTGCCGATGTCCTCGAGCAACGCACGGCGCACGTTGGCTTCGATTTCGGCGGTCAAATCGGCGAGACGTAGATTCGGCATAACGGGCTCCACAAACAAAGTGGCCCGATTATAGGGCCATGGTGCGAGGCAACCCAAGGCATCGTCGGCCATCCCGTCGCTCGCCATCTGCATTTGGTCGATTCGCGCGAGCAATCGTCCCTGAGCAAGGGGCTTTCATAAACGTCTATTTCCACGGGCGGTGCAGAGTCTGCTGGCACAAGGAGGACCTTTTGCAGATAATTCGCCTTGTATTTGACGTCATGGCTTTGACGTGTGGAGTGGATATTGTTCCCCACTGAGCGCCGGCTGCCTGGCCTGCGAGCTCGATCTTTCTTAACGAACCGAACCGAAGAATCACCGTTTCAGGAGGCTTGGATGCACAACGACGGGAATGTAGTGCCTTTGCACAAGGCCGCTACCGACCAGGCTCATTCGCTGCTCGCCCGCCTGCCCGTGATTCTGCTTCAGGTTCGCGACAAGGCTGCGCAACAGCTCAAGCAGGGTTTGCAGGAGCTGTTCGATAACGCCGACGACACCCTGTTCGAAATGGCCGACCGGGCCCGAAACGACGTCGAGCAAAACATCTTCTTCGAGGCCATGCGCGATTTGCGCCTCAAGCGCAAAAATATCGAACGCGGTTTTCTCGAGCAGTTCCTCGAGGCTTTCCTGCGCCTCACGCAGTTCGACACCGCTCAGGCGGCCTTGCCTCGGGCGTTGTTCGATACCTCGGCGTCATTATCCCGCGACGACATGGAGCGCAATGTGGCGGTGGAGGGCATGGTCGGCAAAGTGCTGCACCGCGACGGTTTCGCCCTCGACCAACTCACCGCCCGACTCAGCACGTTGCTGGGCAAGACGCTGGTCGAACAGCACAACCCTCTGGGACCGACGCTGCTCTGCGAGTATTTCCTGCAGGCCGGGCGCAACCTGGGGATGGAGATCAAGGTCAAGCTGATCATCCTCAAGCTGTTCGAGCGCTACGTGCTCAGCAACACTGATCAGCTCTACGCCGAAGCCAATCAACTGCTGATCGCCACCGGCGTGCTGCCGGACCTCAAGCCTGCCCCGACGCGGCGTGCCGCCGATCGGGCGGCCGCCGGTGTTCACGATGCACCCGCCAAGGCGGGGGGGCGCTGCGGCATTCCACAGATTGACGAGGGGGTGCAGGAAGTTTTCGCCGCCTTGCAGGAGTTGCTGTTCCATGTGCGTGGCAGCGTTGCGCCGACCCTGGAGGTCAGTGCCCAGGCCCAGCCCATTTCTACCCGCGACTTGCTGCGCCTGCTCTCGCACTTGCAGCAATACGTGCCGGCACTGGCGGCTCAGGACGACTTCGATCTGCGTAACCAGCTCGAACAACTGCTGACCCGGGTCAGTGTCAAAAGCGGCAAGTCACGCGTGGTCGGGGTGGCTGATGAAGATGTGATCAACCTGATCGCCATGCTCTTCGAATGCATCCTCGATGATCGCAACCTCCCGGACTCCCTCAAAGCGCTGATCGGCCGCTTGCAGATCCCGATGCTGAAAGTCGCGGTGCTCGACAAGAGTTTTTTCAGCCGCAGCAGCCATCCGGCCCGGCGTTTGCTCAACGAAATCGCCGCGGCGGCCTTGGGCTGGGGCGCGTGCGATGACCATGAGCGCGACAGTCTGTACCTGCGCATCGAACAGGTGGTGCAGCGTTTGTTGAACGACTTTGTCGATGATCCGGCGATCTTCTCCGAACTGCTGGCGGATTTTCTCGCCTTCACCCATGACGAGCGCCGTCGCAGCGAATTGCTCGAGCAGCGTACCCGTGATGCCGAAGAAGGCCGCGCCAGGACCGAACTGGCGCGCCAGCGTGTCGAGCAGGCGCTGAACCAGGCGTTGCTGGGCAAGATTCTGCCGCACAGCGTGGTGGCGTTTGTCCAGGACGCCTGGAGCA
This sequence comes from Pseudomonas frederiksbergensis, assembly GCF_017114915.1. Lineage (GTDB taxonomy): Bacteria > Pseudomonadota > Gammaproteobacteria > Pseudomonadales > Pseudomonadaceae > Aquipseudomonas > Aquipseudomonas frederiksbergensis_I. The sequence continues at coordinate 34,114 of NZ_JAAUOE010000040.1, read as the reverse complement.
AAGTGCTGTTGCTGACCGGCCTTAAGCACGGTGATCAGTCCGCCGAATGGCACGCCGATGTGCAAACCATGGAGCAGTTGATCTGGAGCGTGCAACGCCATGACGAACCCGACGCGAACCTGCGCTTGCTGGCGCTGGTGCCGGGGTTGCTCAAGTCGTTGCGCGAGGGGTTGAACAGCTCGGCGTTCGACCCCTTCGCCACCAGCGAGTTTTTCAGCGAACTGGAAGTCTTGCACGTTCAACTGTTCGAACGACCGGGCCGGAACAGCACGCCTGTCGACGGGCCGATGATGGTCCAGGTGCAGCAGGAAATCGTGCTTCGCACCGCTGACGAGGGCCTGGTCGAAACAGCTTCGGTGCGTTTGCCGGAGGACGATGCTGCTCTGCTGCAGGTCGATCAACTGCGCCCGGGTTGTTGGGTCGAGTTTCAGGAAGATGAAGACAATACCTTGCGCTGTAAATTGGCGGCGATCATTGAAACCACCGGCAAGTACATCTTCGTCGACCGCACCGGGATGAAAGTGCTGGAGCACAGCCGTACCGGTCTGGCCCAGGAGTTGCGGCGTGGCGCGGTGCGCATGCTGGACGATACCTTGCTGTTCGACCGGGCGCTGGAGTCGGTGCTGGGTAACTTGCGGCGCCTCAATCGCGGCAAGTGATCGCGCGACGAGGGTCTATCGCGGCATACTGAGCGCCAACACAGTCGTCGTTGAAGGAACTTGTATGCAGTTGGACCCCGCGAGCGGTTGGTGTCAGGGCGTGCGTGTATGCCCTTCGCCCAACTTCAATGCGCGCCCCGAGGGCGAAATTTCCCTGCTGGTGATCCACAACATCAGTCTGCCGCCGGCGCAGTTTCTGACCGGCAAAGTGCAGGAATTTTTCCAGAATCGTCTGGATGTCACGGAGCATCCCTACTTTGCGGGGATCGCCGACCTGCGGGTGTCTGCGCACTTTCTGATTGAACGTGACGGCACCGTCACCCAGTTTGTCTCTTGTCTTGAGCGCGCCTGGCACGCCGGTGTCTCGTGTTTCGAAGGACGGGACACCTGTAACGATTTTTCCGTGGGCATCGAGCTTGAAGGCACGGATGATCTGCCGTTTAGCGACGCCCAGTATCAGGCGTTGACGGCCCTGACCCGACAACTGCAAAGCGCCTTCACGGGCATCACCGCACAACGCATCTGCGGGCATAGCGACATTGCACCCGGGCGCAAGACCGATCCGGGACCGGCGTTCGACTGGGCACGCTATCGCGCGGCCCTGACAAATGCCGCTCAGGAAGAAGAGGAAGGACAATGAGTTTTCTGGTGCTGCTGTTGGCGGTGTGGATCGAAAAATTCTCGGCCCTGCGCCATCGGGTTCAACATGATGGCGGCTGGGTACGCGAGCTGAACAAGCTCGAAGTCAGCCCACGCATGACCAACCGCCCGTGGCTGATACTGGTGGTGCTGGTGTTGTTGCCAGTGGCGCTGCTGGGTTTGTTGTTGGTGGTGCTGGAGCCGGTGGCCTACGGTTTGCTGGCATTGCCGGTGCACTTGCTGGTGGTGATTTACAGCCTGGGCCGGGGCGATCTGCTGGCCGGCCTCGGACCCTTTCGCGACGCCTGGCGCCGGGAAGACCTGCAAGCCGCTGCCCACGTGGCCAAACGCGACCTGGATATCTGCGCCGACAGCGGCGAGCAATTGCTGGAGCGGGTACAAGGGCATTTGCTGTGGGAGGCCTATCAGAGCTTTTTCGCGGTGATCTTCTGGTACTTCCTGCTGGGGCCGGTGGCGGCGCTAAGCTATCGACTGCTGGCTCTGGCCCAAGAGCACGGGCAGAACCCGGCCGTGGTCGAGCGAGCGGCACAACTGCGCCACGCGTTCGATTGGGTGCCGGTGCGGTTGCTGGCGGCGAGTTTCGCGCTGGTCGGCAACTTTGTCTCGGTCGGCCGGGTGATGCTGCACGAACTGCTGAACTGGAACATCGGCGCCGCTCAGTTGATCGAGAAGGTCGGGCTGGTGGCCGGTGAAATTCCGGCGCCGGTGGTCGGCCCGGATGGCATCAATAGCCTGGACCGGATCTGGGAACTGCTGCTGCGCGCTGCGGTGCTTTGGTATGCCGGGTTTGCGTTGTGGACTGTTTTGTCCTGATTTCTGCTTAAAACCAAAAAGATCGCAGCCTTGTAGCAGCTGGCGAAGCCTGCGTTCGGCTGCGAAGCAGTCGTAAATCCTGCAAACGCGGTTAACCTGACAAAACCCGGTGCTTGAGCTGGCGACTGCTTCGCAGCCGAACGCAGGCTTCGCCAGCTGCTACAAGGCTGCGTGTCTGTCGTTAACCTTAAGTTACAAAACCTTCCTCCGATTTAAGCTATACAGGGATAGCGCCAATAGTGGCTATCTGCTGTCTCTGCGCGCCTGCCGATAAAAATAAGAAATCAAAGGGAGACTTCACAGTGAAGAGCTTGCTCTATCCCGCCGTCGCGCTGATGAACCGCCTGAGCTTCGGCATGAAGTTCAGCCTGATCAGCGTGCTGTTCCTCGTGCCGATGCTGGTGACCAATTTCTATCTGGTGCGCGATTCCTATCGCGAATTCCAGGGCACCCGGGTCGAGTTGCAGAGCCTTGACCTGCTGGGCAGCGGCCTGAGCCTGCGTCGAGACCTGGAAACCCTGAACAACCAGGTGCAGATCAACGTCATCCTCGGTCAGTCCGGCAAGGCCGGTCATGTCGAGTCGACGATCAGTGCCTTGGAGCAAAGCGTTCTGAGTCGTTTGCAAGGGCTGGCGGCGATGACCACTGACCCGGAGCAAATCACGTTTTTCGACGGCAAGCGTGATGAAATGATCGCCGCGTTCAAGGCCCAGCAAGCGGAAAACTCCCTGCAAAGCAAAAGCGCACTGATCGGCAAGTTGCTCGGCAACGCGCAGATTTTCAGCCAGATCATCGCCAGTCAGGCCGGCCTGAGCCGCGACAGCCAGAGCGACATGCGTCAGCTGAGCGAACTCATTACCAACGTCACGCCGGCCGTCACCCAGACGCTCGGCGAAGGCCGGGCGATGGGGTCTTACTCGCTGGGCCAGGGCTTCCTCAATTCGGCCTCGAGTACCCGATTCGATGAATTGCTGGCGCAGATCGAAAAACTTCAGGCCGAATATGGTCTGAAACTGCAGGACGCTCTGGGCTCAAGCAAAGCGGCGCACGAAACCCTGGCCGCTCAGGCAGAAAGCAGCAAGGCCTCCCTGAAAAAGGCCAGTGAACTGTTCGAAGAACAGGTGGTGATGGCCGACACTCTTGATGCGCCATGGCAGGCCTTTTTCGATCAGGTCACCGGCCTGATGGACCAGACCTATCAACTCAACGAAGCCACCCTGAAGTTTCTCGGCACCCAGTTGCAGCAGCGGCTGGAGCAGCATCGCACCCACATGGTGTTGCAGGCGGTGGCGCTGGCGCTGGTGTTTGTGTTGATTTTTTACCTCTACGGCGGGTTCTACGCCTCGACCCGCACCACCCTCAAGCGTCTTGGCGCGGTGATGGACAAGGTGGCGGCCGGTGACATGACCGTGACCTTCAGCGCCAACAGCCGCGATGAACTGGGCGAGTTGGGCGAGGTGTTCACCGGCACCGTGAAGAAAATCCATGACCTGATCGAGCGGGTGGGCCAGACCGTCAGTGAGGTCGAGCGCCAGGCCGGACAGGTCGAAAACGTGTCCGCCCAGAGCAACCAGGCGGTGGCGGGGCAGCGCACGCAGATCGAACAGGTCGCGGCGGCGATGAACCAGATGTCAGCCACTTCCCTGGAGGTGGCGCGCAGTGCCTCGGCGGCCGTCAGCAGCGCTCACAGTGTCAACGACGAGACCATCAGCGGTCGCGGATTGGTGGAGTCCCAGCAGGGCAGCATCGCTGCACTGGCCAGTGAGATCGATCAGTCGGTGCGGGTGATCAACCAACTGGCCAGCGACAGCCAATCCATCAGCCGCGTGCTGGAGGTGATCAAAAGCATTGCCGAACAGACCAACCTGCTGGCCCTCAACGCCGCCATCGAAGCCGCGCGCGCGGGTGAGCAGGGCCGTGGTTTTGCGGTGGTGGCGGACGAGGTCCGGACTCTGGCCAAGCGCACCCAGCAATCGACCGAAGAAATCGAGCAGATGATCGCCAAGCTGCACAGCGGTGTCGGTGCGGCGGTCAAGGCCATGGGCACCAGTCATCAAATGGCCAACGGCACGGTCGGGCAGTCGGAAAAGGTCCAGCAGGCGTTGGAAAACATCCTGGGTGCCGTCGGCATGATCGTCGACCAGAACCAGCAGATCGCCGCCGCCGTAGAGCAGCAGACCGCCGTGGCTCACGACATCGACCAGAACATCGTCGAAATCAACCGCGCCGGTGAGCGGACCGCCGAAGGCGCGCACCAGACTGAGAATGCTAGCCGAGCGTTGTCGGCGCAGGTGGTGGAGCTCAAGCAATTGATCAGCGCGTTCCGGGTTTAAGCATGATCGTTCCCACGCTCTGCGTGGGAATGCAGCCCGGGACGCTCCGCGTCCCAAAAGCGTGATCCAGAGCGTCACAGGAGGCATTCCCACGCGGAGCGTGGGAACGATCAGAGCAGATCAATGTGGGAATCAGTGGATTACCAGTTGAACAGCTCACAGGCATTGGCCGTGCTGGCGGCGGCCAGTCGTTCTGGGCTGATCGCCATCATGGCGGCCAGAGCTTCGCAGATCGCCGGCAAATGGGCCGGGCTGTTGCGTTGGCCGGGGAACATGGCGGGAGCCATGTCCGGTGAGTCGGTTTCCAGCACCACCGATTCAAGGGGCAAACCGGCAATCACACGGTGCATGCGCAAGGCCTGCGGCCAAGTCGCGGCGCCGCCGAGGCCGAGTTTGAAACCGAGCTTGATGTATTCGCGAGCCTCTTCCTGGCTCCCGGCGAAGGCATGAATAATCCCCGCCCGTTTCAAGCGAAACCGTTTGAGTGTGGCGATCACCGCCGCATGGCTGCGTCGCACGTGAATCAATGCGGGCAGATTGAAGTCCGCCGCCAGTTGCAGTTGGGCGTCGAACAGCGCTTGCTGACGTTCACGATCCAGGGTTTCGATAAAGTAATCCAGACCGATCTCGCCCACCGCGCATAGCTGTCGATGGCCCGCCAGGCGCGTCAGCCAGTCACCGAGTTCGGTCAAATTCTCGGGGCGATGGTCATCCAGATACACCGGGTGCAAACCCAACGCGGCGTGCAGATCGGGATCGCTTTGCACCAGGTCCCAGACCCGCTGCCAATTGGCCTGATAAACCCCCAGCACCACCATCCGCCGCACGCCCAGGGCGCGGCTCTCGGCCAGCAGCGCCTGACGGTCCTGGTCGAAGTCCGGAAAATCCAGATGAGTGTGGGTGTCGATCAGCTCCACGGTTCAGTCCTGATGAATACGCTGCTTGAAGGTCCGCGCGATGGCCTGCACACCGGGCTGGTAATCGGCCTGTTCGATGGCGGCCAATGCCAGTTCCAGGGCTTTGTCGGCAATCAGCTGATGTTGCTGGGACATGGCGTTGACCGGCAACGGCAAGAAGTCCAGTAACTGCGTATCACCGAAGGTGCCCAGGCGCAGCGGGCGGTTTTTCAGCGGGAAATCGTGCAAGGCATCGAACACGCCCTGAAGCAGCACGTAAGACGTGGTCACCAGCGCATCCGGCAAATGGCCCAGACGTTGAATTAACGCTTCCATCAATTGTTTGCCGCACTCACGGCTGAACGACTCGCCGTGCTCGATCAACGCTTCGCCTTTGAAACCGTTCAGCGCTTGCTTGAAACCCGCCGCCCGCTCCTGGCTGATACTCAATTCAGGGCGTGCGCCGATCAGCGCAATCTGCTTGGGCAGCGGGTCCAGCAAGCTGCGGGTCAGGTGCAGACTGGCTTCGCGGTCGTCGCTGATGACCGAGCAGAAATGCTCGGGCTCCATTACCCGGTCGATGGCGATGATCGGAATGCCTTTGGCCTGCAACTGGCGATAGCTGTCATCGCCGGCGGGCAGGCAACTGGCGACGATCAATCCATCGCAGCGGCGGGCGCGGAACAGTTGCAACAGTTGCCGTTCACTGTCCGGCGCATCGTCGGAGCTGGCGATCAGCAGTTGATAGCCGCGAGCCCGGGCGCCTTGTTCCAGCAGTTTGGCGATTCGCGCGTAACTGGGGTTTTCCAGGTCCGGCAGAATGAAACCCAGGGTGCGGGTGTGCCGACTGCGCAGCCCGGCGGCCTGAGGGTTGGGCGTGAAGCCATGTTGTTCCACCACCGCCCGCACGCGCTCGACGGTGGCGCTGCTGATGCGTTGCTGTTCGGCCTTGCCGTTGATGACATAACTGGCGGTGGTCACGGAGACGCCGGCCAACTGTGCAATATCACTGAGTTTCAACCCGGTATTCCTTGTTTTTTTAAGCGTGTCGCAACATTTTCGCCAATCCTACCCGAACCAGGCAGACGACCATTGTCGCAGCTTGTCCGACAATTGGACTTCAAGGATGAGACATTATCGAGTAACGTGCCTAATATTCTAGATTAAACGTTTCAGCAGGCGTATTTTCTACGTTATAGGTCGCTTTGGACGGTTCTGCCGCGAAACCGCCAAAACTGCCCCCTGAAAAGGCGTTCCCAAGGGCCTAAGCTGAATCAATCAAAACAATACCTGGCGTCACACGGCGCCAAAAAGGAGAAAGCATGCTCGAGCTCACCATAGAGCAGATATCCATGGGCCAGTCGGCTGTGGATAAAGCCACCGCCTTGCAATTGATCGCTGACCGACTCGTGACCGATGGCCTGGTGGACGACGGCTATCTCGCGGGCTTGCAGGCCCGGGAAGCCCAGGGCTCGACCTTTTTAGGCCAAGGTATTGCCATCCCCCACGGCACTCCCGAAACCCGCGATCAGGTGTTCGCCACCGGCGTGCGGCTGATGCAGTTTCCTGAAGGCGTGGACTGGGGCGACGGCCAGATCGTTTATCTGGCCATCGGTATCGCCGCCAAATCCGATGAACACCTGCGCCTGCTGCAACTGCTGACCCGTGCCCTCGGTGAAACCGACCTGGGCCAGGCCCTGCGCCGCGCCAGTTCTGCCGAAGCCTTGCTGAAACTGCTGCAAGGTGCACCGCAAGAGCTGGCGCTGGACGCACAGATGATCGGTCTGGGCGTGTCCGCCGATGATTTCGAAGAACTGGTCTGGCGCGGTGCCCGCTTGCTGCGTCAGGCCGATTGCGTGAGCGGCGGTTTTGCCGGTGTCCTGCAGCAAGTCGAAGCGCTGCCCCTGGGCGATGGCCTGTGGTGGCTGCACAGCGAACAAATGGTGAAGCGCCCGGGCCTTGCGTTCGTTACCCCGGACAAACCCATCCGCTACCTCGGCCAGCCGTTGAGCGGTCTGTTCTGCCTGGCCAGCCTCGGTGAAGCCCATCAGGCGCTGCTCGAACGCCTTTGCGCGTTGCTGATCGAAGGCCGTGGTCATGAATTGGGTCGCGCCACCAGCAGCCGCGCGGTGCTGGAAGTCCTGGGCGGTGAAGTGCCGGCGGACTGGCCGAGCGCGCGCATTGCCCTGGCCAACGCCCATGGCTTGCATGCGCGCCCGGCGAAGATCCTCGCGCAACTGGCGAAAAGTTTTGAAGGTGAAATCCGCGTGCGCATCGTCGATGGCCACGACAGCGCGGTGTCGGTGAAGAGTTTGAGCAAACTGCTCAGCCTCGGTGCCCGTCGCGGTCAGGTGCTGGAGTTCATCGCCGAACCCACCATCGCCGCCGATGCCTTGCCCGCCTTGCTGGCGGCCATCGAAGAAGGCCTCGGTGAAGAAGTCGAGCCGCTGCCTGTGGTGAGCCAGCAGCGCGAAGTGCTCGCCGAAGTTGCCGAAGTGCTGCTCGCACCCGCGTCCGGCAGCCTGATTCAGGCGATTGCCGCCGCCCCTGGGATCGCCATCGGCCCGGCGCATATTCAAGTGCTGCAAGTCATCGATTACCCGCTGCGCGGTGAGTCCGCCGCCATCGAGCGTGAACGTCTCAAGCAAGCGCTGGCGGATGTGCGTCGCGACATCGAAGGCCTGATCGAACGCAGCAAGGCCAAAGCGATTCGCGAGATCTTCATCACCCATCAGGAAATGCTCGACGACCCGGAACTGACCGACGAAGTCGAAACCCGCCTCAAGCAAGGCGAAAGCGCTGAAGCGGCGTGGATGACGGTGATCGAAGCCGCCGCCAAACAACAGGAATCGCTGCAGGACGCCTTGCTCGCCGAACGTGCCGCCGACTTGCGCGACATTGGCCGTCGAGTGCTGGCGCAATTGAGTGGCGTAGAAACCCCGGTGGAACCTGCGCAGCCCTACATTCTGGTGATGGACGAAGTCGGCCCCTCGGATGTGGCACGCCTCGATCCGACCCGTGTGGCCGGCATTCTCACCGCTCGCGGTGGCGCCACGGCCCACAGCGCCATCGTCGCCCGGGCCTTGGGGATTCCGGCATTGGTGGGCGCCGGTGCCGCCGTGTTGCTGCTGAAACCGGGCACGCCGCTGTTGATCGATGGTCAACGCGGTCGCCTGCACGTGGACGCCGATGCCGCCACCCTGCAGCGCGCCACCGAAGAGCGCGACACCCGTGAACTGCGCCTCAAGGCCGCCGCCGAACAACGCCATCAACCGGCGCTGACCTCCGACGGCCACCCGGTGGAAGTGTTCGCCAATATCGGTGAAAGCGCCGGCGTCACCAGTGCAGTGGAGCAGGGTGCCGAAGGCATCGGCCTGCTGCGCACCGAACTGATTTTCATGGCCCACTCGCAAGCGCCGGACGAAGCCACCCAGGAAGTCGAATACCGTCGCGTACTCGATGGCCTGGCCGGCCGACCGCTGGTGGTGCGCACCCTCGACGTCGGCGGCGACAAACCGCTGCCGTACTGGCCGATCGCGAAAGAAGAAAACCCGTTCCTCGGGGTGCGTGGCATCCGCCTGACCCTGCAACGTCCGCAGGTCATGGAAGCGCAATTGCGCGCCTTGCTGCGTGCGGCGGACAACCGTCCACTGCGGATCATGTTCCCGATGGTCGGCAGCGTCGATGAGTGGCGTCAGGCTCGGGACATGACCGAACGTCTGCGCCTGGAAATCCCGGTTGCGGACCTGCAACTGGGGATCATGATCGAAGTGCCGTCGGCCGCCTTGTTGGCGCCGGTGCTGGCCAAAGAGGTGGACTTCTTCAGCGTCGGCACCAACGACCTGACGCAATACACCCTGGCCATCGACCGTGGTCATCCCACGTTGTCGGCCCAGGCCGACGGCTTGCATCCGGCGGTGCTGCAACTGATCGACATCACCGTGCGCGCGGCTCATGCTCATGGCAAGTGGGTCGGCGTGTGCGGTGAACTGGCGGCGGATCCGCTGGCGGTGCCGGTGCTGGTGGGCCTGGGTGTGGATGAGTTGAGCGTGTCGGGCCGCAGCATTGCCGAGGTCAAGGCGCGCATTCGTGAACTCAGCCTGACCCAGACTCAAACCCTTGCCCAACAGGCCCTGGCCGTGGGCAGCGCGAACGAAGTCCGCGCATTAGTGGAGGCCCTGTAATGGCCAAGATCTTAACCCTGACCCTTAATCCGGCGCTGGACCTCACCGTTCAATTGCCGCTTCTTACACCCGGTCAGGTCAATCGTAGCGACGAAATGCACACCCATGCCGCCGGTAAAGGGGTGAACGTAGCGCAGGTGCTGGCGGACCTCGGGCATCAACTGACCGTCAGCGGTTTTCTCGGGGCCGACAACCTTCAGGCATTCGAAACCCTGTTCGCCAAACGCGGTTTTGTCGACGCGTTTATCCGTGTTCCGGGCGAGACCCGCAGCAACCTCAAACTGGCCGAACACGACGGGCGCATCACCGACATCAACGGCCCGGGGCCGGTGATCGGCGCGGCGGCGCAACAGGCGCTGCTGGATCGCCTGGCGCAGATCGCGCCGGGGCATGACGCGGTAGTGGTTGCCGGCAGTTTGCCGCGCGGGGTCAGTGCGCAGTGGTTACGGGAGTTGATCGAGCGCTTGAATCAAATCGGCTTGAAAGTCGCCCTCGACACCAGTGGCGAGGCGCTACGAACGGCGCTCAAGGCCGGCCCGTGGCTGATTAAACCGAATACCGAAGAACTGGCCGACGCACTCGATTGCGAAGTGGTTTCGCACACGGCCCAGTCCGAGGCGGCGAGCCGTTTGCATGCCCATGGCATCGAGCATGTGGTGATTTCCGACGGAGCCAATGGGGTGAGTTGGTTCAGTGTCGGCTCGGCCATGCACGCCACGCCGCCCAAGGTCAGCGTGGTCAGCACCGTCGGTGCGGGGGATTCGTTGTTGGCGGGGATGCTGCACGGCTTGCTCAGTGCCGATACGCCTGAACAAACCTTGCGCACCGCCACCGCAATTGCTGCCATGGCGGTCACCCAGATCGGTTTTGGCATCGGCGACGCCGCGCAACTGGCGCAGCTCGAACAGGGCGTGCGCGTGCGCCCCCTGACAGAACAATAAGAGGGTTTGCAATGAAATTAGCCATTGTTACGGCCTGCCCGAACGGCATGGTCACCAGTGTGCTCTGCGCTCGTCTGCTCGATGCAGCGGCCCAGCGTCAGGGTTGGAGCACCAGTGTCGAAGTCGTTGATGCAGCCCATCCGGAACGTCAATTGTCGGCGGCGACCATCGAGGCTGCCGAGTGGGTGTTGCTGGTCACCAGCGCGCCGGTGGATATGTCGCGGTTCATCGGCAAGCGCGTGTTCCAGAGCACCCCGGCCCAAGCCCTGCAAGATGTCGAAGCGGTGCTGCGCCGTGGGGTAGAGGAAGCCGAAGTTTACGTCGCGCCCCAAGCCTCAGCCGAGCCTGCTGCGGTGGTTAAAAATGCACCGCGGCTGGTGGCCGTTACCGCGTGCCCGACCGGCGTTGCCCACACCTTCATGGCCGCCGAAGCCTTGCAGCAAGCGGCCAAGCGCCTGGGCTACGACCTGCAAGTGGAAACCCAGGGCTCGGTCGGCGCGCGCAATCCGCTCAGCGCAGAGGCGATTGCCGATGCTGATGTGGTGCTGTTGGCGGCCGACATCGAAGTCGCCACAGAGCGTTTCGCCGGCAAGAAAATCTACCGCTGCGGCACGGGCATCGCGCTGAAACAGGCTGAAGCCACGCTGAACAAAGCCCTGGCCGAAGGCAAGCAGGAAAGCGCTTCGACCGGCGCCAAAGGCCCGGCCAAACAAGAGAAGACCGGCATCTACAAACACTTGCTGACCGGTGTCTCGTACATGTTGCCGATGGTGGTGGCGGGCGGTCTGATGATCGCCTTGTCCTTCGTGTTCGGCATCACCGCGTTCAAGGAAGAAGGTACGCTGGCGGCCGCGCTGATGCAGATCGGCGGCGAGACGGCGTTCAAGCTGATGGTGCCGCTGCTGGCGGGGTACATCGCTTACTCGATCGCCGACCGCCCGGGCCTGGCGCCGGGGATGATTGGTGGTTTGCTGGCGAGCACCCTGGGCGCCGGTTTCATCGGCGGGATCGTTGCCGGTTTCATCGCCGGTTACGCGGCCCAGGCGATCAATCGCTATGCGCGCTTGCCGCAAAGCCTCGAGGCGCTGAAACCGATCTTGATCATCCCGTTGCTGGCGAGCCTGTTCACCGGTCTGGTGATGATCTACGTGGTCGGAAAACCGGTGGCCGAAATGCTCGCGGGGCTCACGCACTTCCTCGACAGCATGGGCACCACCAACGCCATCCTGCTCGGTGTGCTGCTGGGCGGGATGATGTGCGTCGACCTCGGCGGGCCGATCAACAAGGCGGCTTACGCGTTTTCGGTGGGGCTGCTGGCGTCGCAGAGTTATGCACCGATGGCCGCGACCATGGCCGCCGGCATGGTGCCGCCGATTGGCCTGGGCATCGCGACGTTCATTGCCCGGCGCAAATTCGCCCAGACGGAGCGCGAGGCCGGTAAAGCGGCGCTGGTGCTGGGGTTGTGCTTTATTTCCGAAGGGGCGATTCCGTTCGCGGCCAAAGACCCGCTGCGGGTGATACCGGCGAGCATCGCCGGCGGTGCGCTGACCGGCGCGTTGTCGATGTACTTCGGCTGCAAACTGATGGCGCCTCACGGTGGGTTGTTCGTGATGCTGATTCCGAATGCGATCAACCATGCGCTGTTGTACCTGCTGGCGATTGTCGCCGGGAGTTTGCTGACGGCGGTGGTGTATTCGGTGCTCAAGCGGCCGGAAACAGTGGAGTTGGCGCTGGAACCGGCTAACGCTTAACAACAAAAGATCGCAGCCTTCGGCTGCTCCTACAGTGGTCAATGTGTAGGAGCTGCCGAAGGCTGCGATCTTTTTTGTGTCATGCCGGTTTCACACGGCCATGCTTTAGTTTTCCTTTTTCAGGGAGAACACCATGAGCGATTTCGACCTCGGCCGCCGTCGTGTCATGCAAGCCGTTGGCGCCGGGCTGTTGTTGCCCGGCCTGGCCCCGGCGGTGATCGCTTCGGTCAAGGATCGGCCGCAACTGACCGATGGCGTGCAGTCCGGCGACTTGCTGGGCGACCGGGCGATGATCTGGAGCCGCAGCGACCGTGCGGCGCGGATGGTGGTGGAATGGGACACGCGCAGCCTGTTCAGCAACCCGCGTCGATTCGTCTCGCCACTGGCCGATGCCCGCACTGACTTTACCGCACGGGCCGAACTCACCGGCCTGCCCGCCGATCAGGCGATTTTCTATCGCGTGACGTTCGAAGACGCCCAGAGCGGTGTCGCCAGTGAACCCTGGTTCGGTCATCTGCGCAGTATGCCAAGTGCGCGGCGGGATATTCGCTTCGTCTGGAGCGGTGACACGGTTGGCCAGGGCTTCGGCATCAACCCGGACATCGGCGGCATGCGCATCTACGAAGCCATGCGTCTGCGCCTGCCGGACTTTTTTATCCACAGCGGCGACACCATCTACGCCGACGGCCCGGTGCCGGCGCAACTGACCACCGAAAGCGGTCGGGTGTGGCGCAACCTCACCAGCGAAGCCAAGAGCAAAGTCGCCGAAACCCTCGACGACTATCGCGGCAATTACCGCTACAACCTGATGGACGAAAACGTCCGCCGCTTCAACGCCGAAGTGCCGCAGATCTGGCAGTGGGACGACCACGAAGTGGTGAACAACTGGTCGCCGGGCAAGCAACTGGATGATCGCTACAAGAGCAAAGATATCCACAGCCTGGTGGGCCGCGCACGGCAGGCCTGGCTCGAATATGCGCCGATGCGTTTACAGAGCGCCGACGGTGGCGGGCGGATTTATCGCAAGCTCAGCTATGGGCCGCTGCTCGATGTGTTCGTGCTCGACATGCGCAGTTATCGCGGTGCCAATGACGACAACCTCGGTGCCGCCAAACCGTTCCTCGGTCGCGAACAACTGGACTGGCTCAAACGTGAATTGAAAGGCTCCCAGGCCCAATGGAAAGTCATCGCCGCCGACATGCCCATCGGCCTTGGGGTACCCGATGGCGAAGTCAGCCCTGGTGTGGCGCGCTGGGAAGCGGTGGCCAACGGGGATTCAGGCCCGGCTCAGGGCCGTGAAGTGGAAATCGCTGAATTACTGGGTTTTCTACGGGCGCAGCAGGTGCGCAATTTCGTCTGGCTGACAGCGGATGTGCATTATTGCGCGGCGCACCACTATCACCCGGAGCGTGCGGCGTTTCAGGATTTCGAACCGTTCTGGGAGTTTGTCGCCGGGCCGCTGAATGCAGGGAGCTTCGGGCCCAATGCGCTGGATAAAACCTTTGGCCCCGACGTGGTGTTCCAGAAGGCGCCAGAGGCGCAGAACACCTCGCCGTTTGCCGGGTTTCAGTTTTTTGGCGAGGTGAACATCGATGGGCAGACGGGGGAGCTGAGTGTGGTGCTGCGGGATCTGGATGGGGTGGGGGTGTTTGAGCGCACGTTGCAGCCGGTTTGAGGGTCTGGCTGTGGCGAGGGGGCTTGCCCCCGTTGGGCTGCGAAGCGGCCCCAAAATCTCTGATGTACCTAAGATCTTGTGAGTGCTACGCACTCAAACGGGGGCAAGCCCCCTCGCCACAGGTCGCTCCCACAGGGATCAATGGTGTCAGTAGACGTCGCGGCGGTAGCGGCCTTGTTCGATCAGGCGCTCGACTTCAGCAGCGCCGAGCACATCGTTGAGCACTTGATCCACGCCTGAAGCCATCCCTTGCAAGCTGCCGCAGATGTAAATCACGGCGCCGTCGGCCAGCCATTTCTTCAGTTCACCGGCAGACTCGCGCAGGCGATCCTGCACATAGATCTTCTCGGCCTGATCCCGGGAGAACGCCAGGTCCAGACGCGCCAGATCACCGTTGATCAACCACTCTTCCAGTTCCACACGGCACAGGTAGTCATGTTCGCGGTTGCGCTCGCCGAACAGCAGCCAGTGACGTTGCTGGCCATCGGCAATCCGTGCCTTGAGCAAACTGCGCAACCCGGCCAGCCCGGTGCCGTTGCCCAGCAGGATCATCGGTACCGGTTCGTTCGGCAGATGGAAGCCGCTGTTGCGCCGCACCCGCAAACGGATGCTGCTACCCACCGGAGCATGTTCGGTCAACCAGCCGGAGCCGATGCCCAGGCTGCCGTCGGGATGCAGTTCCTGACGTACGATCAATTCCAGCACGCCGTCGGCGGCAATCGAGGCGATGGAGTATTCGCGCATGGCCAATGGCACCAAAGCGTCCGCCAGCGCTTGCGCGTGCAGGCCGACCAGATGGGCGCGGTTCTCGGGCAGTTGGCGGCTGGCCAGGGCTTGTTCCAGAGAGTGCGGCAGGCCATCGAGCGCTACCGTGGCGCGACCGTCGATGCCCAAGCCATCGAGGAAATGCTCGATGGCCCACGGGCAATTGCGCGGCAGCACTTCCACCAGGTCACCGGCCAGCCAACTGCTGGTGGTGGGGGCGCTGAGGCCGAGCAAGTACACGGGCGAGCCGCTGCTATCCGGGTTCATGCGTTCGCGGCGGGTCAGGGTCCAGTTGTCGTAGCTGGGCGCTTGCCAGGTGTCGACCGGCGCCTGACCGGTCAGCAGGCCGAGTTGCTGCTGCCAGTGACGCAAGGCGTAAGGATCACCACCGTCGACTTCCACTGGGGCAAATAAGGTCTTGCCGCCGTGCTCGCCCAGCCAGGAGTGCAAACGACGGGCGAAGCCGCAGAAGTGTTGATACTGACGGTCACCGAGGCCCAGCACCGCATAGTTCAGGCTTTCGAGGCTCGGTGCACGACCCAGCACTTTGCGTTCGAATCCTCGGGCGCTGTCCGGCGCTTCTCCGTCGCCGAAAGTGCTGACCACAAACAACGCGTTGCTGGAATCTCGCAGGTCCTGTTCGCTGACATTGGCCAACGGTTGCACCTTCACCGGCAATCCGGCGGCCTGTAATTGCCCGGCGGTCTGCCAGGCCAGTTGTTCCGCGAATCCGCTCTGGCTGGCGAAGCCGATCAGCCATGCCGGTGCGTCGCTACCCGGTTGCGCAAGGCCTTTGCGGGCATCCTTGATCTGACGTTTCTTGCGCCGACGGTCCAGGTACAGCAACCAGCCCGTGACGAAAAACAGCGGCATGCTCAGCGCGGTGACGGTCAGGATGATCCGCCCGACCACTCCGAAATAACTGCCGACGTGCAGCGCATAAATACTGGTCAGCAGTTGCGCCTTGAGGCTCTTGTCGCTGTAGCGGTCATGACGGCTGACGATGCCGGTCGCCGGATCGAGGATGATCTGATTCCGTGCCTGGTTGTGGGGTGAATCCTTGAGCAGGTAGAACACGGTTGCCGGTTGCCCGGCCACGGGCGGCATACGGACGTTGTAGGACGAAAGACCAGGGCCGGCGGCGCTGTAGATGCTGCTCCACATGGCGCTGTAATCGGCGGTGGGGGCCGGGCCGCTTGGCGCAGGGCCGCGACCACTGCGCACCCGCTCGTTCTGCGGCGAGTCGGAAAGCAGCCGGGTCAGGCCTTTGTTATACCACTCGTAAGACCAGGACAACCCGGTCAGTGCCGCCAAAAGGTAGAACACCAGGCACCAGGTGCCGGCCACCGAGTGCAAATCCCAGTTGAAGCTGCGGCCCTTTTTCTTCCAGTCCAGGGTCAGCCAGGCACGCCAGCTTTTCCACTGGCGCGGCCAGCGCAGGTACAGGCCGGACAGGCAGAAGAACACCAGAATCAGCGTACAGGCGCCGGTGATCTGCCGGCCGGTATCGCCCATGGCCAATACCCGGTGCAGTTGCAGCATCAGGTCAAAGAAGTCCTGGCCGGTGACCTCGCCCATGAACTGGCCGGTATAGGGATCGAAGTAACGCATCGGCCCGCGACGTTCGCCAGGTGGCGCCGTGAAGATCACCCGCGCGGCGTTGCCGCTGTCGATCTCGACCCAGAGCATCGAGACGGTCTTGCCCGAAGCCCCTTCGATTTTCTCCACCAGCTCGGCTGGCGGCAGCACGCCGGCGGCCTGCTTTTCGACATGCAGCACAGAGGGGTTCAACGCCCGCAGGATTTCATCCTGAAACGATACCGTCGCCCCGGTGATGCCCATCAGGGCCAGGACCAGTCCGGCGCTGATGCCGAAAAACCAGTGCAACTGGAACAGGGATTTCTTCAACACGTCGCTCGCCTTGTTCGTTCGAAAGTCATCATCACGGCGCGCATTATGCCGTGAGTTGTCGAGAAAGATTCTTTTTTACACAAAAAGCCCCGTTCACTTCGATGAACGGGGCTTTTGCCTGAGGGCCTCCACGCTTCGGTGATAGATCGTTCCCACGCTCCCGCGTGGGAATGCAGCCCGGGACGCTCTGCGTCCCATCCAAAGCCGAACGCGGAGCGTCCGTTGAGGCATTCCTTTGCTGCGCGTGGGAACGATCATCGCAGGCACAAAAAAGCCCATGACACGTCATGGGCTTTTTGATTTCTGCGTGCAGCGCTTACACGTAGAACGACTTCAGCGGCGGAAAGCCATTGAACTCAACCGCGCTGTAGCTGGTGGTGTACGCACCGGTCGACAGCCAGTACAAACGATCGCCGATCGCCAGGTTCAGCGGCAGGCCGTACTTGTAGTTTTCGTACATGATGTCGGCGCTGTCGCAGGTTGGGCCGGCGATGACCACTTCTTCCATCTCGCCTTTTTTCTCGGTCCAGATCGGGAACTTGATGGCTTCGTCCATGGTTTCGATCAGGCCGGAGAATTTGCCCACATCCGTGTACACCCATCGCTCGACGGCGGTACGGGATTTACGTGCAACCAACACCACTTCGCTGACCAGAATGCCGGCGTTGGCAATCAGCGAACGGCCTGGCTCCAGAATGATTTCCGGCAGGTCGTCGCCGAAGTCTTCCTTGAGGAAGCGGATGATTTCCTCAGCATAGGTTTCCAGGCTGTTGGTGCGGGTGATGTAGTTGGCCGGGAAGCCGCCGCCCATGTTGATCAGCTTCAGGTGAATGCCGTCTTCTTCTTTCAGGCGTTCGAAGATCACCTTGACCTTGGCGATCGCCGCGTCCCAGACGCTGATGTCGCGCTGCTGCGAGCCGACGTGGAACGAAATGCCGTAAGGCACCAGGCCCAGGTCACGGGCGAGGATCAGCAGGTCCATGGCCATGTCGGTCTGGCAGCCGAATTTGCGCGACAAAGGCCAGTCGGCGGTGGTCGAGCCTTCAGTCAGGATACGCACGTAGACTTTCGAGCCTGGAGCGGCCTTGGCGATGTTGCGCAGGTCGGCTTCGGAGTCGGTGGCATACAGACGCACGCCCTTGTCGTAGAAGTAGCGAATGTCCTTGGATTTCTTGATGGTGTTGCCGTAGCTGATCTGATCCGGGCCGACGCCGCGGCTCAGCACTTTGTCCAGCTCATAGATCGAGGCGATGTCGAAGCTCGAACCTTTCTCTTTGAGCAGGTCGATGATTTCCACGGCCGGGTTGGCCTTTACCGCGTAGTAGACCTTGGCGAACTCGAAACCGGCGCGCAGGTCGTCATAGGCCTGGCTGATCATCGCGGTGTCGATCACCACGAACGGGGTTTCCTGTTTGTCGGCGAAGGCCTTCATTTTCTGAAAGGTTTCGCGCGCGAAATAATCTTCGACCTGAATCGACATACCTGGGAGCTCCTATGGGCAAACTCGTAAAAACAATGGGTGCAAATGAACGTCCTCCGTATCCCCACTTTGGTTCGCCTACTTCCCAAGGCATGTCGCCGAAAGCAAAAAGGCCATGGGAGGCGGTGCTTCCCTTGGCCTTGCTGTCTCGTCGTCAGTACTTGAGCCGGATGGATCGTTTCCAGCATGGACGTTCGGCGCGAACTTTAGGGCGTGAGGGGCTTGAGATCAACAAAAAATGTCGCGTTTTTGCACGCTTCCGTCGTGCGGTCCCTGACAGCTACTGATGTAACCGACCTGCATGACAGTGTGATGTTCCCCTGGAAGGGATATTCGAGGTGTTTCAGAGGGCGTTGTGGTGCCTCCAATCGCGAGCGGGCGTCGGTTGGATCACAGCCTTCGGCTGCGCCTGCACACGGTGGTCCGTAGGTCACTTTTTAAGCTATACTCGCCGCCCTTTTTTGAATCATCGCCAGGCGATTTCCCATGACCAGACAGGCCGCCGAAGTCGCGAAACGCCGCACTTTCGCCATTATTTCCCACCCCGATGCCGGTAAGACCACCATCACCGAGAAGCTCTTGCTGATGGGCAAGGCGATTGCGGTAGCCGGCACGGTGAAATCTCGCAAATCCGACCGCCATGCCACCTCCGACTGGATGGAAATGGAAAAACAACGGGGTATTTCCATTACCACGTCGGTCATGCAGTTCCCGTATCGCGACCACATGGTCAACCTGCTCGACACCCCGGGCCACGAAGACTTCTCCGAAGACACCTACCGCACCCTGACCGCGGTGGACTCGGCGCTGATGGTGCTCGACGGCGGTAAAGGTGTAGAGCCTCGCACCATCGCCCTGATGGATGTCTGCCGTCTGCGTGACACGCCGATCGTCAGCTTCATCAACAAACTTGACCGCGACATCCGCGACCCGATCGAACTGCTCGACGAAATCGAAGCGGTCCTGAAGATCAAGGCCGCACCGATCACCTGGCCGATCGGTTGCTACCGCGACTTCAAGGGTGTTTATCACCTCGCCGACGACTACATCATCGTCTACACCGCTGGTCACGGCCACGAGCGCACCGAAACCAAAATCATCGAGAAGCTCGACTCCGCTGAAGCCCGCGCGCACCTGGGTGACGAGTACGAGCGTTTCATCGAACAGCTGGAACTGGTGCAGGGCGCCTGCCATGAATTCAACCAGCAGGAATTCCTCGACGGTCAACTGACCCCGGTGTTCTTCGGTACTGCGCTGGGCAACTTCGGTGTCGATCACGTGCTCGACGCCGTGGTCGACTGGGCGCCGCAACCGCTGGCCCGTGTCGCCAACGAGCGCACCGTCGAGCCGGTTGAAGAGAAATTCTCAGGCTTCGTGTTCAAGATCCAGGCGAACATGGACCCGAAACACCGCGACCGCATCGCTTTCATGCGCATCTGTTCCGGCAAGTACGAAAAAGGCATGAAGATGCGCCATGTGCGCACCGGCAAGGACGTACGGATCGGCGATGCGCTGACCTTCTTCTCCTCCGAACGTGAGCAACTGGAAGAAGCGTACGCCGGCGACATTATCGGCCTGCACAACCACGGCACGATCCAGATCGGCGATACCTTCACTGAAGGCGAAACCCTGGGCTTCACCGGCATCCCGCACTTCGCCCCGGAACTGTTTCGCCGCGTACGCCTGCGCGACCCGCTGAAGTCCAAGCAACTGCGTCAGGGCCTGCAACAGCTGGCCGAAGAGGGCGCGACCCAGGTGTTCTTCCCCGAGCGCAGCAACGACATCATTCTCGGCGCCGTCGGTGTGCTGCAGTTCGATGTGGTCGCCAGCCGCTTGAAAGAGGAATACAAGGTCGAGTGTTCGTACGAGCCGATCACGGTTTATTCCGCACGCTGGATCGATTGCAGCGACAAGAAGAAATTCGAGGAATTCACCAACAAGGCTGTGGAAAACCTCGCGCTGGACGGCGGCGGTCACCTGACCTACCTGGCTCCGACCCGGGTCAACCTGGCGCTGATGGAAGAGCGCTGGCCGGATGTGAAGTTCCGTGCGACGCGTGAGCATCATTAAGCGGCAAAGGTGTTGAGTAAGTAAAAAAGCGAAGCCTTGGGGCTTCGCTTTTTTTATGGAAGATGATTTTTTCGGCATAACACTTATTCCAAACCAATCTCCCCTCCAGTTGCATTTTCTGCTACCCGGTAGCGTCCTGTCTGGAGAACCCGGTCAATCGGAACTAAATTTTATTCAGCGCAAGACAGGCACTTAAGCTTCACCAACGAGAAGGATGGAATCGACTATGAGCATTTTTCTACGCATTGTGTTGCTGCTTAAGGTTTTGGTGATGCTGTCCCTCGGCAGTTCGGCGGTCTGGGCCGAATGCGAGGATCATGAGACCCAGGCGTCGAGCGGTCAGGTCGTGCAGGGTGACCTGATGCTGGCCAAATCAGAGTCTGAGCCAGGTGATCTGGCCCAGGGCGGTAGCACGGACGATGACGATCCAGACGCCGACGAGGATGAGGACGACACCCAAGCGTAAATGTCGGACAAAAGAAACCCCCTTCTCCCCCGACTGATGCGTAATCGAAGTAGAAGAGGTTGGTGAACAGGTATCCCCTGTAGGAGCGAGCTCGCTCGCGAAGGCGTCATGCCAGTCAATATCAATGTCGACTGACAGACCGCCTTTTCGAGCAAGCTCGCTCCTACATTTTGGGGTCAGATCATTTTTATGCCGCGCCGTCGAGGAATTGCTCGGCGTAGTGGCAGGCCACCTGGCGGGTGTCGAGCAGGCGCAGGAGCGGTTCTTCGATGGCACAGCGCTCGGTCGCGTACGGGCAACGCTTGTGGAAAGCGCAGCCGGACGGCGGGTTCAGCGGGTTGGGCAGTTCGCCGACGATCTTGATTTTCGGCTTGTCCGGATCCGGGTGGATGGTCGGAGTGGCCGACAGCAGCGCCTGGGTGTACGGGTGCAGGGGACGGGTGTAGATGTCCTCTTTCGGACCCATTTCCACGGGGCGGCCCAGGTACATCACCATCACGTGATCGGCGACGTGGCGCACCACGGCCAGGTTGTGGGAGATGAACACGTACGCCGTGTTGAACTCTTGCTGCAAATCCATGAACAGGTTCAGCACCTGAGCCTGGATCGACACGTCGAGCGCCGAGGTCGGTTCGTCCGCCACCAGCACTTTGGGGTGCAGCATCATCGCGCGGGCCAGGGCAATCCGCTGGCGCTGACCGCCGGAGAACATGTGCGGATAGCGCTGGTAGTGCTCAGGACGCAAGCCCACCTGTTTCATCATCGCTTGAACTTTTTCACGACGTTCGGTAGCCGACAGATTGGTGTTGATCAGCAACGGCTCGGCCAATTGATCACCGATTTTCTGCCGTGGGTTCAGCGACGCGTAAGGGCTCTGGAACACCATCTGCACGTCTTTGCGCAGCTGCTTGCGCTGGGCCTTGTCGGCGCCGGCGACTTCCTGTCCGGCGATTTTCAAGGAACCGGAGGACGGTTCTTCGATCAGCGTCAGGGCGCGGGCCAGGGTGGATTTGCCGCAGCCCGATTCACCGACAACGGCGAGGGTCTTGCCGGCTTCCAGTTCGAACGACACACCGTTAAGGGCGCGCACGGTCGCATGGCCCTTGAACAGGCCACGGGACACTTCGTAGTGACGGGTCAGGTCGCGGGCGGTAAGTACGACGGCCATTACGCCACCTCCTGGTTCAACGGGTAGAAGCAGCGGGCGAGGCTGTTACTTTTCTGATCAAGGGTTGGGCGCTGGGTGCGGCAGTTGTCTTGCACGTACGGGCAGCGCGGCGACAGCAGGCAGCCTTGCGGGCGGTCGTAACGACCGGGAACGATGCCCGGCAGCGTCGACAGGCGCGCAGCGCCCAGGCTGTGTTCTGGAATAGCCTTGAGCAGCGCTTCGCTGTACGGGTGCGCCGGAATGTCGAACAGTTGTGGTACCTGACCGACTTCAACCGCTTGGCCCGCATACATCACGCATACGCGCTGGGCGGTTTCGGCCACGACGGCGAGGTCGTGGGTGATCAGCACCAGGCCCATGTTCTGCTCTTTCTGCAACGCCAGCAGCAGGTCCATGATTTGCGCCTGAATCGTGACGTCGAGCGCGGTGGTCGGTTCGTCAGCGATCAGCAGTTTCGGCTCGCCGGCAATCGCCATGGCAATGGCCACACGCTGGCTCATGCCGCCGGAGAGTTGGTGCGGGTAGGCGTTCATACGACTGGCGGCGCCGGGGATTTCCACTTTTTCCAGCAGCTCGATGGCGCGCTTGCGGGCGTCCTTTCTGGACATTTTCAGGTGCAGGCGCAGCACTTCTTCGATCTGGAAACCGACGGTGTAGCTCGGGTTCAGCGCGGTCATCGGGTCCTGGAAGACCATGGCCAGGTCTTTGCCGACGATTTGCCGACGCTGACGGTTGCTGAGGGTGAGCATGTTCTTGCCGTCGAAATTCAGGGCGTCGGCGGTGACGATCCCCGGATGCTCGATCAGGCCCATCAGCGCCATCATGGTCACGGACTTGCCGGAACCCGATTCGCCGACGATGGCCAGCACTTCGCCCTTGTCCACGGAAATGTCGAGACCGTCGACCACCGGAACGGCGTTGGCGTCGCCGAAGCGAACGTTGAGATTCTTGATTTCTAACAGTGACATTTGAATCTCCTCAGGCGGCGTTCTTGAGTTTCGGGTCCAGCGCATCGCGCAGGCCGTCGCCCATCAAGTTGATTGCCAGCACGCTGAGCAAAATGGTCAAACCAGGCAAGCTCACCACCCACCAGGCGCGTTCGATGTAGTCACGGGCCGAAGCCAGCATGGTGCCCCACTCAGGGGTTGGCGGTTGTACGCCAAGGCCGAGGAAGCCCAGTGCCGCGGCATCGAGAATCGCCGAAGAGAAGCTCAGGGTGGCCTGAACGATCAGCGGCGCCATGCAGTTGGGCAGCACGGTGATGAACATCAGGCGTGGCAGACCGGCACCGGCCAGGCGCGCGGCGGTCACGTAGTCGCGGTTCAGCTCGCCCATCACCGCGGCGCGGGTCAGACGAACATACGACGGCAGGGACACCACGGCGATGGCGATCACGGTGTTGATCAGGCCTGGGCCGAGGATGGCGACAATCGCCACGGCCAGCAGCAAGGACGGCAGGGCCAGCATGATGTCCATCAGACGCATGATGGTCGGGCCGAGCACTCTGGGGAAAAAGCCGGCCAGCAATCCCATCAGAATCCCCGGGATCAGCGACATCACCACAGAAGACAGGCCGATCAGCAGCGACAGGCGCGAGCCGTGAATCAAACGCGACAGCAGGTCGCGGCCCAGTTCATCGGTGCCGAGGAAAAAGCGCCACTGCCCACTCTCGAGCCACACCGGAGGCGTCAGCAGGAAATCACGGTATTGCTCGCTTGGATTGTGCGGCGCAACCCAAGGGGCAAAAATCGCGCAGAACACAACCAGGGTGAAGAACATCAGGCCCGCCACAGCACCTTTGTTCTTCGAAAACGCCTGCCAGAACTCTTTGTACGGTGATGGATACAGCAGGCTTTGATCCACGGTGGAGGTAGAGGCGACTGCTGAGGACGTTGGAATGCTCATGGGTATTTTCCTCAGCGCTGGTGACGAATGCGTGGGTTGGCAAAGCCGTAGAGGATATCCACCACGAAGTTAACCAGGATCACGATGCAGGCAATCAACAAGATGCCGTTTTGCACGACGGGATAGTCCCGGGCGCCGATGGCTTCGATCAGCCACTTGCCGATGCCGGGCCAGGAGAAGATCGTTTCGGTCAGAACCGCGCCAGCCAGCAGTGTGCCGACTTGCAGGCCGACCACGGTCAGTACCGGAATCAACGCGTTGCGCAGGCCGTGGACGAATACGACGCGTGCTGGCGACAGGCCTTTGGCGCGTGCGGTGCGGATGTAGTCTTCACGCAGCACTTCGAGCATGGAGGAGCGGGTCATCCGGGCGATCACCGCCAGCGGAATGGTGCCCAGCACAATGGCAGGCAGGATCAGATGATGCAGGTAGTCGAGCAGTGCACCCGGTTCATCGCTGAGCCACGTATCGATCAGCATGAAGTGGGTTTTGCGTTCTACGTCGATCAACAAGTCGTTTTGCCCGGAAACCGGCGTCCAGCCAAGACTGACCGAGAAGAACATGATCAGGATCAGGCCCCACCAGAAGATTGGCATCGAGTATCCCGTGAGAGAAATGCCCATCACGCCGTGGTCGAACAGTGATCCTCGCTTCAACGCGGCAATAACGCCGGCCAGCAGTCCGAGGACGCCTGCGAATAGCAGGGCCGCCATCGACAGCTCGAAGGTAGCCGGGAACAACTGCGTGAACTCGCTCCAGACGCTTTCACGGGTACGCAGGGATTCGCCGAGATCGCCCTGGGCCAGTTTGCCAATGTAATCCAGGTATTGGGCATACAGGGGTTTGTTCAGACCTAGGCGTTCCATTGCCTGAGCATGCATTTCAGGGTCGACACGACGTTCGCCCATCATCACTTCCACGGGGTCGCCCGGAATCATGCGAATCAACGCGAAAGTCAGCAAGGTGATGCCGAAGAATGTGGGGATCAGTAACCCCAATCGGCGGGCAATAAAACTAAACATCTTGTGTGGTACCTCATCAGCCGGTTAGGCGTGCCCGGCAGCGCTGGGGTCAGCGATGCCGGGCGTTTCTTATCTACTTCACCTGGGTGGTGGCGAAGTTGTTAGTGGTGAGGGGGCTAATGTGATAGCCCTCTACGTTGGTGCGCATTGCGGTGAACATCCGGGTGTGCGCCATGCTGATCCATGGCTGGTCCTGATTGAAAATGGCCTGGGCCTGTTCGTAGAGCGCGGCGCGTTCGGCCGGATCCACTTTGGCCCGTGCCTGGTCGAGCAGTGCCTGGAATTGCTCGTTGCACCAGCGTGCATAGTTTTCGCCGTTCTTGGCAGCCTCACAACTGAGCATAGGCGTCAGGAAGTTATCCGGGTCGCCGTTGTCGCCGGCCCAACCGGCGGACACCATGTCGTGTTCGCCGTTTTTCGCGCGCTTGAGCATTTCGCCCCATTCCATGACACGAATATCGACCTTGATCCCGACCTTGGCCAGATCGGCCTGCATCATTTGCGCGCCGAGCATCGGATTAGGGTTGGTCGGGCCGCCGCCGTTACGGGTGAACAGGGTGAACACGGTGCCATCCGGCACGCCGGCTTCCTTGAGCAGGGCACGAGCCTTGTCGAGGTCACGCGGTGGGTTGGTCAGTTGATAGTTGTAACCCAGCAGGGTCTGCGGGTACGGGTTGACCGCCACTGTGGCATTACCTTTACCGAACAGGGCGGCGACGTAGGCTTCCTTGTCGAACGCGATGTCGATGGCTTTACGTACCCGCACATCGCTCATGTATTTGTGCTGGGTATTCATGGCGATGTAGGACACGGTCATCGCATCCAGTTCTGCGACCTTCAGATTGGTGTCTTTCTTGATGCTCGGGATGTCATCCGGCTTCGGATACAGCGCGATCTGGCACTCGTTGGCCTTGAGTTTTTGCTGGCGTACGTTGTTGTCGGTGGCAATCGCCAGGACCAGCGAGTCAGCCGGTGGCTTGCCACGGAAATAGTCCGAGTTGGCCTTGAAGCGAACCTGGGCATCCTTGGCATAACGCTGGAAGACGAACGGGCCGGTGCCGATGGGCTTGTTGTTCAGGTCGCCGGTCTTGTCGGCCTTGAGCAACTGGTCGGCGTACTCGGCGGAGTAGATCGAGGAGAAGGCCATGGCGATGTCGGCCAGGAACGGCGCTTCGCGGCGGGTCAGGGTGAATTTGACCGTGTTGTCGTCGACTTTCTCTACGCTTTTGAGCAGTTCCTTGAAGCCCATGCTCTCAAAGTACGGGAAGCCCACGCTCGACAGCTTGTGCCATGGGTGATTCGGGTCCAACTGACGCTGGAAGCTCCAGACCACGTCGTCGGCGTTCATGTCGCGGGTCGGCTTGAAGTATTCGGTGGTGTGAAACTTGACGCCTTTGCGCAGCTGGAACGTGTAGGTCAGGCCGTCTTCACTGATGTCCCAGGATTCGGCCAGCGCCGGAATCACTTCAGTGGTGCCGGGCTTGAAGTCCGCCAGGCGATTGAAGATGGTTTCGGCCACCGCATCGGCAGTGACTGCAGTCGTGTACTGGACCATGTCGAAGCCTTCCGGGCTGGCTTCGGTACAGACCACCAAGGGTTTGGCCGAGACGCCAACAGCGACACTCAGCAACGCGGCAGCGATGGCCGCTCGTAGGGGAAGCATTTTCATCAAGAACCCTCTGCAATCGGTTGAACAGGAAAAAACCGAACGGCCGACTCGTCATGAGTCAGCCGCCGACGTGCGTTTTACAAAATGTTGAACGGGATGGTGGTCACGAGACGGAACTCGTTGAGGCTGCCATCCGCCTGGTTTTCGCTGGCGCGGTGCGCGGTGTAAGTCGCACGGATAGCAGTGGCCTTGAGCGGGCCGCTCTGTACCGCGTACGAAGCGCCGATGCCGTATTCGTAGTGGTGCTCGTCGTCCATCTCCGTCAAACCGGAGTAGCCGGTGCTGTTGTAGTGAGTACCGTCGATACCCCAGCCACGAGCCTGGTAGATGTTGAACTTCAGGCCTGGCACACCGTATTCGGCCATGTTCAGGCCGTAGGCGATCTGGAAGGATTTCTCGTTCGGGCCGTTGAAGTCCGACAGCAGGGAGTTGGCCAGGTAGATACCGTTGGTTTCGTGCAGGTAGTCGAAGTACTCGTTGCCGTTCACTTCCTGGTACGAGAAGGTCAGGGTGTGAGCCGTGTGAGTCAGGCCGAACGACAGGGAGTAGGTGTCGTTGTCGATCTGGCCGAGCTTGGCTTTGCCTTCGTCCACGGTTTTGTAGTAATTCAGGCCGGTGGTCAGGCTCAGGATCGAGCTGTCGCCCAGTACATGACTGGCGCCGAAGTAGTACTGGTTCCACAGGTCTTCGGCCTGGGTGCCCCACAGGCTGGTGGTCAGGCTGGCGAACGGCTGGTAGGTGATGCCGGCAGTATGGACGTGATCGGCTTCGGCATTGGTGTCGCCGTATTCGGAACGGAACTTGCGCTGGCTTTGTTCGGTACGCGGAGAGTTGCGGTCGAAAGTGCCGAGGTCGAAGGTCAGGTTTTCCAGCTCTTCACTGTGCAGGGTCACACCTTCGAAGCTCGAAGGCAGGGCGCGGTTACCGATGACATCGACCATCGGGCTGCTGAAGTTCTGGCGACCGGCGGTCAGCGTGGTGTTGGAGATACGGGCCTTGACGTTGGCCAGGCCCAGTTTGCTCCACTGGCCGACGGCGTCGCCGCCTTCTTCGGTCAGGGTACGGTTGTTGCCCGCGCCAGGACGCGTGGTTGGCGCACCGCCGTTATTGGAGGCCAGGTTTTTGCGGTCACGTTCCAGGGCAATGGCGTTGTAGGCCGCTACTTCGGTGCTGAAACCAACGGTGCCTTCAGTGAAGCCCGAGTTGTACTTGATGATCGTGCCTTGCAGCCAGTTGATACGACGGTCGGTCTGACGAGTTTCACCATTCTGGCGGTAGTTGAGAGTCGCACCCCGCTTGAAATGCTCATTGGCGTACCAGTTACGCGTGCTGCCGGTGATCGACTGGCCTTCGACAAAGCCAGTGGCTTCGCTTTGGGCGCTCTTCTCTTTCACGGTAACCGGTGTGAACGCCTGGCTCTGGGATTCTGCGTAAGCCGTGGCGGTCACGCTGCTGATGGCCAAGGCCAATAACGCGGTGCTGCTCAGTCTCATGGGTGAAGCTCCTTTCTTTCTCTTTTTTAATACCGGTCTTTTTTGGTGATCCGGCTATTTGGTATTTTTTTACTTATCTCAGGCTTCGCAAACGTTTGCTGTAGGCCGGATTGACGAATTACGGCAACACGCTTGCGTGGGGGCGAAATTCGCCCCCAGCGTTTCTGCTACACGGTTATTGGTCCAGGCTGACGCCCGAGAACACGTTGCGACCGAAAGGACTCACCTTGAATCCTTCGACTTTGGCGCTCAACGGCTGGTTGACCGTCGAGTGGGCGACCGGCGTGATCGGCACCTGCTGTTTGAGGTACTGCTGCGCCTGTTTGTAGAGCACGGTGCGCTGGTCGCGATCGGTCACGACCTTGGCCTGCTTGATCAGCTTGTCGTAAGCCGGATCACACCACATGGAGTAGTTGTTGCCGCCAATGGCATCGCAGCCGTACAGCGTGCCGAGCCAGTTGTCCGGGTCTCCATTGTCACCGGTCCAGCCAATCAGGCTGATGTCGTGCTCGCCGTTCTTGGTGCGCTTGATGTACTCGCCCCATTCGTAGCTGACGATCTTGACCTTGAGGCCGACCTTCGCCCAATCCGCCTGGAGCATTTCGGCCATCAACTTGGCATTGGGGTTGTACGGACGCTGAACCGGCATCGCCCAGAGGGTGATTTCGGTGCCTTCCTTCACGCCGGCAGCCTTGAGCAGCTCCTTGGCTTTTTCCGGGTTGTAGGCGGCGTCTTTAATCGTCTCGTCGTAGGACCACTGGGTCGGTGGCATGGCGTTGACCGCCAGTTGACCGGCGCCTTGGTAGACGGCGTTGAGAATGCCTTGCTTGTTCACCGCCATGTCCAGCGCCTGGCGCACTTCGAGCTGGTCGAAAGGCTTGTGCCGAACGTTATAGGCGATGTAACCGAGGTTGAAGCCGGGTTTCTCGATCAGTTGCAGTTTCGGATCATTCTTGAGTGCGGTCACGTCGGCGGGACGCGGGTGCAGGGTGATCTGGCATTCATTGGCCTTGAGTTTCTGCACGCGCACCGAGGCGTCGGTGTTGATGGCAAAAATCAGGTTGTCGAGCTTGACCCGGCTCGGGTCCCAATACTGCGTGTTGCCGCTGTAACGGATGTTGGAGTCTTTCTGGTAGCTCTTGAACACGAACGGCCCGGTGCCGATCGGCTTCTGGTTGATATCGCTCGGCTTGCCTTCGGCCAGTAGTTTTTCGGCGTACTCGGCGGACAGGATGGCGGCGAAGCTCATGGCGATGTTCTGGATGAACGCGGCGTCGACATTGTTGAGCGTCACCACCACGGTCAGCGGCCCGGTCTTTTCGACCTTGGCGATGTTCTTGTTCAGGCTCATCCCGTTGAAATACGGGAACTCGGTCGGATAAGCCTTACGGAAGGGCTGCTGCGGATCGAGCATGCGATTGAACGTGAACAGCACGTCATCGGCGTTGAAATCGCGAGTCGGCGTGAAGTACTTGGTCGTATGAAACTTCACCCCTTCGCGCAGGTGAAAGGTGTACTTGAGGCCGTCCTCGGAAATATCCCAGCTCGTTGCCAGGCCAGGTACGACGTTGGTGGCGCCTTTTTCAAACTCTGCCAAACGGTTGTACAGCGGCTCGGCGGCGTCGTTATCGGTCGCGGTGGTGTACTGCGCGGTGTCGAAACCGGCGGGGCTGCCTTCGGAGCAGAACACCAGGCTGTTGTTGGCGGCCTGGCTGATGGAAGTGGCGGCCAGCAGGCTGGTGCCCAGCAATGCGGATAAAACCAAGGTATGGCGCATGACGCTCCCTCTTTTTGTCGTGTTATTCAATGCGCCGCGATCCCGTCCGGGGACGTTGTGGCTGCATTGAGCTCAAACCAATACGGGCAACAAACCGATAGCCCACGCAGTCACTGGTCAGAACCCGACGGTAGGTGCCGTGGGTCTGGCAGTAAATGCGCTGAGTCCTAAAGACTCGTAGGAAAAGGCAACGCGTCCTAAACCACTGTGGTAAGACCGAGTGGAAATGGATGTAGGCAAATTCCTAACTTCTCGGCAGAAAAAAGCAGCGGCGACGCTGAAAAACGTCGCCGCTGCCTTTTCTTACTTGCTGACGCTGACGCCGTAGAAGGACATCAGGCCGAATGGACTGATCTTGAAGTCCTGCACGTTGGCGCGCATGGGTTGGAACACCGTCGAGTGAGCGATAGGTGTGTATGGAACAGCATCTTTGAGGACGTGTTGCGCCTGTTTGTACAGTTCGGTGCGCTTGGCCTGATCGGTGGTGCGCTTGGCTTCCTTGACGAGGCCGTCGAATTTCTTGTCGCACCATTTGGAGAAGTTGTTGCCCTGCAGCGAGTCGCAGCCGAACAGCACGTTGAGCCAGTTGTCCGGGTCACCGTTGTCGCCGCTCCAGCCAATCAGCATGCCCTGGTTCTCGCCGCCCTTGGAGCGCTTGATGTACTCGCCCCACTCGTAGCTCTGGATCTTCACGTTCAGACCGATTTTCTTCCAGTCGGACTGGAGCATCTCAGCCATCAGCTTGGCGTTCGGGTTGTACGGGCGCTGCACTGGCATCGCCCACAGAACGATTTCGGTGCCTTCCTTCACGCCGGCTTCCTTGAGCAGCGCTTTGGCTTTCTCAGGGTTGTACGGCGCATCCTTGATGGTGGTGTCGTAGGACCATTGGGTCGGAGGCATGGCGTTGACGGCCAGTTGGCCGGCGCCCTGGTAAACCGAGTCGATGATTTGCGGCTTGTTGACGGCCATGTCCAGTGCCTGACGAACTCGCAGGTCGGCCAGCGGGTTCGGCTCGTTGCTGCCCTTGACCTTGTCCATCACGTTGTAGGCGATGTAGCCCAGGTTGAAACCGGCCTGCTCAGGCATCTTCAGTGCTTTATCTTCTTTGAGCGCTTTCAGGTCGGCCGGACGAGGGAACAGGGTGATCTGGCACTCGTTTTTCTTCAGCTTCTGGATACGCACCGACGGGTCGGTGGTAATGGCGAAGATCAGGTTGTCGATCTTGACGTCGTCAGGCTTCCAGTAATCCTTGTTCCCGGTGTAGCGGATGTTGGCGTCTTTCTGGTAGCTCTTGAACACGAACGGGCCGGTGCCGACCGGTTTCTGGTTGATGTCGGCAGCCTTGCCTTCCTTGAGCAGCTGGGCGGCGTACTCGGCGGACTGGATTGAGGCGAAGCTCATGGCCATGTTCTGGATGAACGCGGCGTCTACCTCTTTGAGGGTGAACTTGACGGTGTGATCGTCGACTTTATCGATCTTGGTGATGTTGGTGTCCATCCCCATGTCGGTGAAGTACGGGAATTCGGTCGGGTACGCCTTACGGAACGGATCATCCTTGTTAATCATGCGATTGAAGGTGAACAGCACGTCGTCGGCGTTGAACTCACGAGTCGGCTTGAAATACGGGGTGGTGTGGAACTTGACGCCTTCACGCAGGTGGAAGGTGTAGGTCAGGCCGTCATCGGAGATGTCCCACTTGGTCGCCAGGCCAGGAATCACGGCGGTGCCGCCGCGCTCGAACTGGGTCAGGCGGTTGAACATGGTTTCTGCAGAGGCGTCGAAGTCGGTTCCGGTGGTGTATTGGCCAGGGTCGAAACCGGCCGGGCTCCCTTCGGAGCAATACACCAGGTTAGTCGCAGCGACGGCGAAAGGTGCGGAGGCTAACAAGCCTGCGCCGACTAAAAACGGAATGACCGCGTGTTTAAGCATGTTGGCCTCATGATTTGTTGTCATTTTTGATTGTGAGGTACGACCTCGTGAGTCGTGCCTGCGGATACTTATGCAGGGGCCATACCCAATGCAAGATCCTGAATGGCTTCAAGTCTTAAAGAGTGGCACGAACGTACCTTAATGTCGCATATGTGTAAAAATAGAGGTATTTGACCGTTTGCGCAGGTTTTTTACGGTGCAAATCACGCACCAATAAGGGGCGACCTGGGCGTCTGGCGCACCCGGTTGGAGCCGGGTGTTACTTATTTATACCCACGCCATAGAAGGGGGTGAGGCCAAACGGGCTGATCTTGAAGTCGGTGACTTCCTTGCGCAGTGGCTGGAACACCGTCGAGTTGGCAATCGGTGTGATAGGTACTTGTTGTTTAAGGATTTGCTGCGCCTGTTGGTACAGATTGACCCGCTGCTGTTTGTCCGTGGACACCTTGGCTTGTTGCACCAGTTTGTCGTAGGCCGGGTCACACCATTTGGCGTAGTTGCTACCTTTCACCGCAGCGCAGCTGTAAAGCACGCCGAGCCAGTTGTCTGGGTCACCGTTGTCGCCGGTCCAGCCATAGATCATCGCGTCGTGCTCACCATTCTTGGCGCGCTTGATGTATTCGCCCCATTCATAGCTGACGATGTTGGCCTTGATGCCGACTTTCTCCCAATCCTGCTGGATCATCTGTGCCGACATCCGCGCATTGGGGTTGGAGGCGCGCTGCACGGTCATGGCCCACAAATCGATGGTGGTGCCGGGGGCAACCCCTGCTTCTTTCAGTAGCGCGCGGGCTTTGGTCGGGTCGTGGGGCGCGTCCTTGATGCTCGGGTCATACGACCATTGCGCCGGTGGCAAAGCGTTCTGCGCCAGTTGCCCGGCACTCTGGTAAACCGCCTTGATGATCGCCGGCTTGTCGATGGCCATGTCCAGCGCCTGACGCACCTTGAGCTGGTCCAGCGGCGGGTGGGTCACGTTGTAGGCGAGAAAGCCGAGGTTGAAACCGGCTTGCTTGAGCACGGTCAGGTTCGGGTCTTTCTCCATCACTTCGATGTCCGCCGGGCGCGGGTAGCCGCTGACCTGACACTCGCCGGCCTTGAGCCTTTGCAAGCGCACGGCGGCGTCCGGGGTGATCGAGAAAATCAGGTTGTCGAGTTTCACGTCCTCGGGTTTCCAGTAGGCCTTGTTGGCGGCGTAGCGAATTTGCGAGTCCTTTTGGTAGCGCTTGAACACGAACGGGCCGGTGCCGACCGGTTTCTGGTTGAGGTCGGCAGCTTTACCTTCCTTTAACAGTTGTGCGGCGTATTCGGCGGACTGCACCGAGGCGAAGCTCATGGCGAGGTTTTGCACGAACGCGGCGTCGACGTTGTTCAGGCTGAAGCGCACGGTGTGGTCGTCGAGCTTGTCGATGCTTTTGATCGTGGTGTTCAGGCCCATGTCGGTGAAGTATGGCGACTCGGCGGGGTAGGCTTTGCGAAAGGCATTTTCCGGGTCGAGCAGGCGCTGGAAAGTGAACAGCACGTCGTCGGCGTTGAAATCGCGGGTGGGGGTGAAGTAGTCGGTGGTGTGGAATTTCACCCCGTCGCGCAGGTGGAAGGTATAGGCCAGACCGTCCTTCGAGACCTCCCAGCTTGTGGCCAGGCCGGGTTCGATCTCGGTGCCGCCGCGTTTGAATTGGGTGAGGCGGTTGAAGAGGGTTTCGGCCGAGGCGTCGAAGTCGGTGCCGCTGGTGTATTGGCTGGGGTCGAAGCCGGCGGGGCTGGCTTCGGAGCAGTAGACCAGGGTGGTGGCGGCTTGGGCGGTTTGTGCGAGTGATGCGGTTGTGGCGAGGGCGAGTGCGAGCAGAAGTGGTTTGACGGTGGTTCTATCCATGGAGTCCCCGAGGGCGTGGCGGCGATGTTTTCCTGAGGGTAGCGTTGTTGGCGGGGAGTGTGGAAATATCGTTTTTTGAGGGGGACCCCTCTATCTGGGCATAGTTGGCCGGTTTTTTCGTTGATCTTTGACCTTGATCTTGGCGGCCTGACAGTCTCAATCTCCCCCAGATGTACGCCGTCCTACTGTAGGGGCGAGGCTTGCCCGCGAAGGCGGCAGATCAGCCAGCACATATCCTTAGGCAGGAACTGAAATCCCACAGGGAAGATTTGGAATGACTCGAATTGTTGAAATCCTGATGTACACCTTGAAACCGGGATCAGGATTGGATTTCCATCGAATAATGCGGGAAGTAAGCGTTCCGCTTCACTTAAAGGCGGGTATGGATGTTGTTTCTTATGGCGGCTCTTTGCATGACGATGACAGCTATCACTTAATTCGCTCCTACGAGAGCGAGAGTCATCGGCAAGCCTCTCAAGATCTTTTTTACTCAAGTACTGATTGGAAGCAAGGTCCGAGAGCAGACATCATCAGTCGGATTGAGGTAAGCACAACGACTGTCATGACGCTCACTCAAGAGGCGATTGATGCCATCAGAGCTTCCCATAAATCTATCCAGAGCTGATGCTCAATCAGCATAGGCATTCACTGACATTTACCATGTTGTCGGTGAATCG
>NZ_JAAUOE010000004.1:116986-250216 GCF_017114915.1 Pseudomonas frederiksbergensis | reverse complement strand
CTATACTTCCTACGGATTGCATGAAGTGTGCAACGTTCCCCACGGGCACAGATACCGACTGCAAATCTCAGTTAACAGCTGCAGGACAGAGGAGGCCTGCCGCTAACACGAGATGGGAGGTGTGGCATGAATCGACACTATTACATCAGTGACAATCTCGACGATCTCGAAGCCGTTGAAAATGAACTGGAAGCCAACGGCATCAATACCGAACAAATTCATGTGCTCAGTGAAGAGGTTGCTGATGTTGAAGAACATCACCTCCACGAGGTTAACTCGTTAATGAAACAGGATGCTGTTCACTCTGGCGAGATTGGTGCGGTGGTTGGTGTGCCACTCGCGGCGCTGGTCCTTGGCGGCGCCTATTGGATGGGCTGGACCGAATCTGCCGCAGGCTGGGTGCCGTTTATTTTCCTTGCCATTGTTATATTTGGCTTCTGCGTCTGGGAAGGCGGTTTTTTTGGTTTCCAGGTGCCAAATGCTCACTTCCGCAGTTTCAAACAGATGGTAGAAGAGGGAAAACATATCTTGTTCGTGGATGTTGAACCGAATCAGGAGTCGGTATTGGACCGGGTCATCGAACATCATCCAAAGCTGAGGATCGCCGGCACGGGAACGGCAGCCCCTCACTGGACAGTCGCCTGGCTGCACAAATGGCATCAGTTCAAGCGAACGATATAAATAACGCCATTAATGCAGGGGCAGCCTCCGGAGGCTCAAGGCCATCCGGAAGTTGTTTATTGGCCGAAGAAATTGATCCGGCTGAGTAAAACATAGTCCGCCTCGGTGGCCATCAGTCCGACGAGCACCAGCAAACACAAGGGTGGCACCAATATCGCGTAGACCAAGGCCAACCGCTCCCAAGCCATGTGCATGAAGATGGAGACAATCAAGCCTGCCTTCAACAACATGAACGTGATAATCAGGGCCCACCGAAGGTAGCCATGGAAGTGAAAATAGTCGACGAGATATGACATCGTGCTGAGGACGAATAACAGCCCCCAGATTTTGAGATACAAACCAATCGGATGTTGTTGACCCTGAGCATGTGCCATGACCCGTGCTCCTCTACCATAAATAGAAGAAGGCAAAAATAAACACCCACACCAGATCCACGAAGTGCCAGTAAAGCCCGGCTATCTCGACGTTCTGATAGTTTCCGGAGCGTTCATAATCTCCTCGCAATACTTTCATCGCCACAATGCTGAGGTAGATAGCGCCGATTGAAACGTGCAGTCCGTGGAAACCGGTAATCATGAAAAAGCTGGCACCAAATTGCGCCGCGCCCATGGGATTCCCCCAGGGACGCACCCCTTCTGCGATGAGCTTGCTCCATTCAAATGCCTGCATGCTGACGAAGGTCACACCCAAGGCAGCGGTCGCCAGCATCAGGGCAGTGGTTTTCGCGCGATCACGGCGATAGGCGAAGTTAACGGCCATGGCCATGGTGCCGCTGCTGCTGATCAGCACGAAGGTCATGATAGCGATCAGAATAAGCGGGATTTCTACTCCACCGATCGTCAACGCGAACACTTCACTCGGGTTCGGCCAAGGGGCGGTGATGGTCATGCGTACCGACATGTAGCCGGTTAAAAAACAGGTGAATATAAACGTATCGCTGAGCAGGAATATCCACATCATCGCCTTGCCCCAGGGGACCTGCTTGAAAGCCTCCCTGTCCGAGGCCCAGTCGCTGGCGATGCCCTCCCATCCTGGTACAAGCGGTGAGCCTGGTGGATTGGTTGAACTTGACTCGCTTGGGGCTTGCGGGTGCGATGCCATGGTTTTTCACCTCAGGCCGCAGAATCTGGCGATGGTTTCATAGGTTTGCGGCGTGCTGGTCAGCAGCGCGAATAGCACGAACCAAAGACCCAACAAGTAATGCCAATAGATGGCACAGAGTTCTACGCTGGCGCGAAGTTGCGGCAACGGCACGTGACGCAGGAATTTGGCGATGGTTCTGCCCCAGGCAATCAACCCGCCCAGCAGGTGAATCCCGTGCACACCG
Source organism: Pseudomonas frederiksbergensis (assembly GCF_017114915.1). Classification (GTDB taxonomy): domain Bacteria; phylum Pseudomonadota; class Gammaproteobacteria; order Pseudomonadales; family Pseudomonadaceae; genus Aquipseudomonas; species Aquipseudomonas frederiksbergensis_I. The sequence goes on along the minus strand of NZ_JAAUOE010000004.1, from coordinate 248,208 downwards.
GTCAACAGGTAGAAGAAACTGTTGGCCGGATTGCTGGCGACAAAGTAGCCCCAGGCGACAAACTGCTGCCAGACCCAGAGTTGCCCCACCAGAAAGGCAATTGCAAATACGCCCCCCAATACAAAACCCATGACCGTCGCGTCCAGTCGAGCCCGTCGGGCCGCCATGCGCGACCACTGCAACGCGATGCAACTCAATACCAGAAAAGCCGAATTCACCCACAGTGGCCATGGATTGGCTAACGGCGCCAAGGGGTCTGTCAGGGGTAGCCAGTCGGCCATTTGTGAGCGGGCGATAAAGGCGAGCAGGAAGAGAAAGAACAACGAACTCACCACAGCCAGAAACAAGCGCAGGCCTACTCTTGCAGTTTGGCTTTTATCAGCGGCAGCCTGAATGCCTTCAGGATCGCGATTCCAACTACCGCCGGGGTCAGCGCCATCGGCGTTTCTCAAGAGCAGTCTGTTCATGTTTTAACGTCCGCGATTTTAGTTCCGGCACTCAGTTGCCGCATTTGCTCCAGCTCCTCGGCGGAGACCGTTTGCGGAACGAAATCCTGTTCTATCCCCGGCACGCTGTAGTCATAGGCCCAGCGATGCACGACCGGCAGTTTCTCTCCCCAGTTCCCATGTTTCGGCGGGGTGTTCGGCGTTTGCCATTCCAGGCTGGCCGCGCCCCAGGGATTACTGCCTGCGGGCTTACCTTTAAATGCACTCCAGGCCAGATTGAACAGAAACAGTAACTGGGAAACGCCGACGATCAAGGCGACCACCGTAATAAAGGCATTCAACTCTTGCGCCGACTGCGGGATGAACGCGTAGTTTTCATAAGCGTAGTAACGGCGCGGCATGCCCTGGAACCCCAGGTAGTGCATGGGAAAGAAGATGGCGTAAGTGCCTAGAAAGGTAATCCAGAAATGCAGCTTGCCCAGGGTATCGTTCAACATGCGCCCGGTGACTTTCGGGAACCAATGATAAATGCCGCCGAACACCACCAGTACCGGCGCGACCCCCATGACCATATGGAAATGGGCGACGACGAAATAGGTGTCCGAGAGCGGAATGTCCACGATCACATTGCCGAGAAACAAGCCGGTCAGGCCGCCGACCAGGAAGGTGACGATAAAGGCCAGGGCAAAGAGCATCGGCACGGTCAGATGGATGTCGCCCCGCCATAGGGTCAGCACCCAGTTATAGACTTTCAGCGCAGTCGGCACCGCGATGATCAAGGTGGTGACGGCGAAGAAAAAGCCGAAGTACGGGTTCATTCCGCTGACATACATATGGTGCGCCCAGACCACAAAGCTGAGCACGCCAATCGCAATAATCGCCCACACCATCATTCGGTAGCCGAAGATGTTTTTACGCGCATGGGTGCTGATCAAGTCGGAGACCAGACCAAACGCAGGCAGAGCAACGATGTAGACCTCCGGGTGGCCGAAGAACCAGAACAGGTGCTGGAACAGGATCGGGCTGCCACCCTGGTGATCGAGCTGCTGCCCCAGCGAGACGATCGCCGGCATGAAGAAGCTGGTGCCCAACAGCTTGTCAAACAGCATCATGACCGCACTGACAAACAACGCCGGGAAGGCCAGCAAGGCCATGATCGAGGCCATGAAGATGCCCCATACGGAGAGCGGCATGCGAAACAATGTCATGCCGTGCGTGCGCGCCTGCAACACCGTGGTGACGTAGTTCAAACCGCCCATGGTGGCGGCGACAATAAAAATCGCCAGTGAGACGAGCATCAGGACGATGCCCCACTCGACCCCCGGTGTTCCCTGAGTAATGGACTGTGGCGGGTAAAGCGTCCAGCCTGAACCGGTAGGGCCACCAGGGACAAAGAAACTGGCGAGCAACACCACTACCGCCACCAGATAGAACCAGTAGCTCAGCATGTTGACATAGGGGAAGACCATGTCGCGGGCGCCCACCATCAGCGGGATCAGATAGTTACCGAAGCCCCCCAGAAACAAGGCCGTCAGCAAATAAATGACCATGATCATGCCGTGCATGGTCATCGCCTGATAGTAAGCACTGGCGTCCATGAACTCCAGACTGCCGGGAAAGCCTAGCTGTATGCGCATCAAGCCCGACAACACGATGGCGACAAGACCCACGAACAGAGCCGTCAAGGAATATTGAATGGCTATGACCTTGTGGTCCTGACTCCAGATGTATTTGGTCAGGAAACTTTTTGGCTCGTGTAGCGCTTCTGTTTCGGCTTGCTCCGCATAGGCCATCACGTCATCCTCCTGCTGAAGTTTCGGTGAGTTTCTGGCTCCTTTACGGCTACTTTCCTGGTTGTGCCTCGCTCGCATCAGCGCCGGCGTTCGCCTTGGACTTGATAAAAGCGATCAGTGCGCTCAACTCCTGATCACTCGGCGTAAAGGCCGGCATGACGGCTGCGTAGCCTTTGACGATTTTGGCGCTGGGATTAAGAATTGAGTCCTTTATATAGCCCTCATCGACCTTGATACTCGTACCGTCGGCAAAGGTTACGGTCTCGTCATACAGGCCCTGCCAGCTGGGACCGACACCCTTGCTGCCGTCGACACTGTGGCAGGCCAGACAGCCGAGCGACTCGGCCAGCCGTTGCCCCTGCGTCGCCAAGTCATCACCTCTGTCCAACTTTTCACTGGCAGAGGGCTCTTGTTGCGCGGCACCCAGTGATTTGATCAGGGCGACGACAGCACCCAGTTCATCGTCATTGAGAGTATAGGCCACCATGACCGGCGGGTAGCCCTGTACCAGTCGGGCCTTCGGATCGAGAATGGACTCTTTCAGGTAGGCCTCATCGACCAGTGCACTGGTGCCATCGGCAAACTGTTCAGTGCGGCCGTACAGCCCCTTCCATCCCGGACCGAGACTGCTACTGCCATCCTGGCTATGGCAGGCACCGCAGCCGTATTNATCGGCAAACTGTTCAGTGCGGCCGTACAGCCCCTTCCATCCCGGACCGAGACTGCTACTGCCATCCTGGCTATGGCAGGCACCGCAGCCGTATTGTTCGACCAGCAGGCGACCTTTTTCCAGCACGCTGTCCTGACCGGGTTTGGCAGCTGTCGTTAATGTTTGCGCAAACGTCGGTTGGCTGTTCAGCCATTGATCGAAGGTGCCCTGCTCTTCCACGATCATCTGGCCGCGCATGTTGTAATGACCTACGCCACAATATTCAGCGCAAAGGATTTCATACTTCCCGGTTTTAGTCGGCGTAAACCAAAAGTACGACACCATCCCCGGCACCATGTCCATCTTGCTGCGAATTTGCGGTATATAGAAATTGTGCAGTACATCTTTAGAGCGCAGTAAAACTTTCACCGGCTTATCGAGTGGAAGGCGAATTTCATTTCTTTTTATCAGCACATCGTCCTGCCCGGCAGGATCTTTGGGATCAAGGCCAAGGGGATTGACGGAATCAACAAACTTTATATCCGACTTGCCCAACTTCCCGTCCTGGCCGGGAAAACGAAAGGCCCACTGCCACTGCTGGGCGACCACTTCAAGTTCATAAGCATTTTTCGGCACCCGGATGAAATCACTGTAAACAACCAGACCTGGTGCCAACATCCCGACGATACCTATCGAGGTCACGATAATTAACCATAATTCCAGCTTTTTACTTTCTGGCTGGTAGTGTGCCCTGGAACCCTCCTTGTGACGATAACGCATCACGGCAACCGCCATAAAAACCGTAATGGCGATGAAGAATATTCCGCTAATGACCAAGGTGATGAACAGGGTGGTGTCTATTGACCCCCAGTTGGAAGCTGCCGGTGTCGCATGCCAAGGCGCTAGTAGATGGAAGAGTACTGATGCAATAACGATTAGTATCAAGATAATTGCTATTGCCATGTTCTCTTCATCCTGTTCCTGTTGCTCATTGGTTATGCCAAAGCATCGCCGCTGACGTCCAAGCAGGGCAGACAATTACCACCCGTCCGGGTGGCAAAGTCAGTAAGAAGTATAGAGCCATCGGGCTGTACCGTGAGGCTGGCAAGCGAGGCCCGGTTGCCGGCTATACTCAATTTCAGATGACGGACGGCAGAGTTCGGCCAGAAGCAGCCCCAAAGACGAACCCTGCCTATGCGTAGTCGTCAGATAAGTGATGGCATTGAGAAGAGGCAAGCGCCACCGAGTCCAGTCCACGACGGAGGTTTCGTCATGAGTACCCTGACGATCGAAGGTTGGTGCAAAACCAGCCCCGACCAAAAATCCACCCCGATGGGTGAGATCAGTTTTGACGTCGATGGGCCTCTCCATCTGCGTCTGGAGCAAGCTGAAGAACGCCTGCAGAAGACTCATGAGCGTGAAGCCATGGTCGATGTCGACATGAATACGTTGGATTTGATGTTGCCAGAGGGATACGGCCCCTTGTCCGACTGCCAAATGCGTGTCTACTTGCACCACGAGCGCGGTCAGTTCCATATGGTCGGGCATCGAGCGAGCGATGGCAGCTTGATCTATACCAATGCGGTATTGATTGATCAGCTGCTGTAAAGCTACGGCGTGATTCTCGGGGAACACAAGAACCGGTCCGAAGTGGCCGGTTTTTTTGTACCCGAAATTGGCGCGCCCCTCACCCTTCAGCCTAGCGGCAAAACCCTGCAATACAGAAGACGGGGTCTCCCCCAAACCAACGCGACATGCCCTCTAGACTCGTTTCATGCCGTTCTTTCATCCGTATTCAGGATGCATAGGTGGTTATAGTGTTGATTAGCGATTTTCAGTAGGTATAGTAACCACAAGCACACCACAGGGAGGTGATGTGAATAGCCGGTTTTTGATAAGCCAAATCGTTGCGGACGGCTGGTATCTGGTACGAATCAGGGGGAGCCACCATCACTTCAAGCATCCGACCAAGCCGGGACTGGTAACGGTTCCCCATCCGAAAAAGGATCTGCTGAAAAAAACGGCCATCAGTATTTTGCAACAGGCGCTGCTCTGAAGAACCGATGGACTGCGCCCTCGGAGGATAACGAACATGCTTTACCCCATTGCGATTTCCATGGGTGATGACGAACACGCCTGGGGCGTGGAGGTACCGGATATTCCCGGCTGCTTCTCCGCCGGGGAGGATCTGGATGACGCCATGGCCATGGCTCGCGAAGCCATCGAAGGCCATTTCGAGATTCTGGCCGAAGACGGATCACCGATTCCGCCCGCCAACAAAGTGACCCTGCATGCGGCCAATCCGCAGTACGCAGGGTGCACGTGGGCCGTGGTGGATATCGATGTCACCAAATACCTGGGCAAGGCTCAGAAACTCAACATCACCCTGCCCGGCTATCTGCTCAACCGCATTGATGAGTACGTATTGCACCATCCGGAAGAGAAAAGTCGCTCCGGGTTTCTGGCCTCGGCGGCACTGAAGGTTTTGCAGCAGGGCTGATGGCCCTGAATATCGGGTAAATCAAAGGGACACAGGTGTCCCTTTGATCGTCAGCGCGTTGCCACCATGAACAACCGCGGAAACGGCAGCAGCACTGAACCATCGCTCAGCGCCGGATAGGCTTGCTCGATTGCCGCTTGATACTGCTTGAGATAGTGCGCCCGCTGCGCGTCATCCAGCGGTTCGAGAAAAGGCCGCAAACCGGAGCCCTTGAACCACTCGACCACGCCCGATGCGCCATCCGCGAGCGGATGATAGTAAGTGGTGCGCCATACATCGACCCGGGTGCAATGGGCACGCAGCATCGAGTAGTAGCCACCTGCATCCACCATTTCCGTTCGCTGGCCAGCGGCACGGGCCAGTTTGTCAGCCCAAGGGCCGTTCGCTGCGACCTCGCGCATCAATCGGTGCGACGGTTCGTTGAGGTTATCGGGCATCTGGATCGCCAGACTGCCGCCGGGCGCGAGCCGGGACACCAGTGACGGCAGCAGCCTGGCGTGATCCGGCACCCACTGCAGCACCGCGTTGGCGAAAATCACATCGAACGGGCCGGTCTCGTTCCAGGTATCAATGTCAGCGGTGTCGAAATTTACGTGAGGCAAGCGCTTGCGGGCGGCCTCGATCATATCGGTCGAACTGTCCAGCCCACGCACCGCTGCATCGGGAAAACGCTGCACCAGCAACTCAGTCGAATTACCTGGGCCACAACCGATGTCGATGGCTGCTCGCACGTCCTTTGTGGGGATGGCGGCCAGCAAGTCACGCACCGGGCGCGTGCGCTCATCTTCAAAAGCTACGTATTGTTTGGCGGACCAACTCATATCGCTCTCCTGTCGGGTGCGTTATTGCAGCCTGGGGTAGACAACCGGTTCGCTACGATACATCGATCGGTGTGTTCTGCCCTATCCCGACTTTTGGAGGGCACAGGGGATCTGAATAATCCTTTCCTTATCGCCAAATCGTTGGAAATCATAACCAAGAGGACCGTTCGTCGACGGAAAGGCAAAGCGATTTTGACAGTAAAAAAATGGCATCTATAGTCCTATCGCGGCCTGTTGGAAGGAACCCAACCCGTCATTTCAAGGCAAGGAGCAAGGCCAGCTCGTACCCCGTGATCGAGTGGGTTCCCCAGTAGTGTGTTCGCAATGGCCACAAGGCAGGCAAGCGTTGTCGTGCCTGGTCAGTAGCCAGACCATCACTATGTTCAAAGGAGCTTTATTATGTCTCGAGTCACGGATGTACTTGTTTCCATCGACACTGAAACCATTCTGAAAAACTACCCGAACATCAGCAAGAATCCTGCTGCGCCGACGCTGATCGACTGGAAACACGTCTACATGGTCACCAATCAGGATAATGTGGTCAGCGGCCAGGCCGGTGGCGAGCTGGACCTCAAGGCCCAGGTCGGCGATCTGATTCGTTGGCGTGAAACCAGCTTGTCCCAGAGCTTCGAAACCGCGGTAATTTTCTACAAGTTCATCGGCAACGCAGGCAACGACCTGATCTCCCCACCCTCGCCGCGCCGCGCTACCGCGTGCGTTGCGGTACCCAACACCAGCAATCCGTCAGTGCCGAGCTGCCAGAAAGTCGACAACCACTACTGGTCCTCGGAAACCCTGGCGTGTGGTCGTGTGACCTACCACTTCAACTTCCTGATCGTCGACCGCAACTGCCAGATTATCGGCTGCTGTTCGTGGGACCCGTTCATTTCCATCCATAACTGATGATGGATTCGGCCCCTTGGCAACGAGGGGTCACCCCAGTTCGTTGCCGCCTCGGCTGGAACAGGATGTCTTGCTTGAACCGAAGCGGCTACCGTTTTGCGTCAACATCATGAAAGGAATCCATGATGACTTCCGAACCGATTACCTCCCCTCCGGCGAGCGCCGTGACCGCCAATAGCGTGCTGCTGATCGTCGATGCCGAATCGCTGCTTTCCCGCTATCCGCAACCCAGCCTTGACCCGCAAAAGCCGACGGTGATTGAAGATGGTTTCATCTTCGCCATCAGCGCTATGACGGCAGCAGAAAGTGTTAAAAATGACAATAAAATCACGCTAACCACCCACAACGGAAAGTTCTTTCATATTCGCGGCAGGACCGTCAGTTTGCTGGCCGAACACAGCGTGGTATTCCACAACATCACGGTGGACGATGCCGGGATCCTTTCGCCGCCCAAACTGATCGTCCACGGCGACCAGACAGTCCCCGCGCCCGATCCCGCCAACCCGAACCAGCCGGGTAGCCACCAAGCCGATGATCATTATTGGGAGTGCTCGCAACTGAGCACAGGCGTGGCAACCTGCGAGTTGAGCTTCATGCTGATCAACCAGCGCTGCGAAGCCCTCGGGTATTTCAGCTGGAAGACTGAGGTGACGCTGTCGGCGTGAACGGTTTTGCACAAAAAACCGGCCTCAGGGGCCTCGTAGGAGCCAGGCTTGCCGGCGAAAACGTCCTTAAGTGCGCCTTCGCCGGCAAGTCGGATCGCCGCACCGCTGGCTCCTACGAAAAGTGGTTCAGTTGGAAGCGTTGAGAAAGAAATATCGCAACCTCGGTGAAGGTGAAACGATTTCCCTGGATGGCACCGTCGTCGAGGAAACAAAAAAGCAGGATTTGAACCAATGCTGAGCCACGCCTCGCGGGTGACGCCGATCACTCGCGCAGCAGGCTGACTAGCGACTGGCTTGCAGTGCCCTGGCCATTTGCAGCTGGTTTTGCAGCTTGGGCAGGGTTTCTTCGGCGAACGCTTTGATTTGCGGCACGTCCGTGGTCTGCGCTTGTTGTTGGAGCTGCTCGATGGCTTCCTGGGTAGTTTTCACCTGACTGGCGACGTACGCCTGATCGAAAGAGGCATCGTCCTTCACCTGGGGCATCAAGGCTTTGGCCTTGTCGACCACCTCTTCGCGCGGCGCGATCGGCAAATCGAGTTGCTTGGCAATTTTCGCCAGATGCTGGTTGGCGGTGGTGCGATCGTTGATCACCACGATGGTGTAATCCTTGACCTCTTTGGATTCGGTTTTCTGGTGCGCCAGGCGGCTGGCTTCGATGTCGGCCATGCCTTTGGCCGACGCGTCGTTGATGAATTCGGCGGGGGACTGGGCAAAGGCACTGCTGGCACACAAGCCCAGTAACATGGCAAAACCGGCATTGCGTAAACGGGTGGCCATCCGACTCATGGTCGCGCCCTCCTTCTTGAACATTCAAACGGGAGCTTGCGCCCCCGTCTATTAAACAAAACTACCTTCACCTATTACCGAGATTTCTGACCGCCTTTGCGGCCCATGCCGCCTTTCGCAGGCTCTTTATCAACGGTCGTCGTGGTAGTTTTCCCACCTTTGCGACCGGCTTCAGACACCTTCGTTCGATCGATGGCGCTACCCGGGCTCGGATTTTTTGAAGTAGGCATGGCTCTCATCCTCTTGCTGATGATCACAGCGAGCAGTCGCCCGCATAGGATATGAATTTCAATGCCTCAAAAGGTTTAGAAAACCTGGCAACGCCGCGACGAACGGTGACGGACTTTCAGGCCCCCAGACGCAGGTGATGCTGACGCTTGGCGGCGTACATCGCCTCGTCGGCATACCTGAACAGCTGCTTTTCTTCGGTGCCGTGCTCGGGGTATCGCGCGACGCCGATGCTCGGCTGGATGTTCAGGTTGTGCCCGTCCAGGCGCAGGGGCTGAAACAGCACCTGGCGGATTTTTCCCGCCACATTCTCGGCGTCTTCCGCGGCGTGGATGCTGTGCAACAACACGACAAACTCATCACCGCCAATGCGCGCCACCGTGTCGGTTTCGCGCACGCAGCCCTTGAGCCGATTGGCGACCGCTTGCAGCAGCATGTCGCCGACGGCATGACCGAAGGTGTCGTTGACTTGCTTGAAGCGGTCGAGGTCGACATAGAGCAACGCCATTCGACCGGACTCTGTCCGGGCCCGCGCCAGCGAGGCTTTGAGGCGATCGCGCAGCAACTCGCGATTGGGCAACTGAGTCAGTTGGTCGTACTGGGCCATGCGTTGGAGCCGGGCATGCAATTGCTTGCGCTCGATCGCGGTCGCGACCTGGGCGCAAACATATTGCAGCAGCTCCTTGTCTTGCTCGGTGTAGCGCTCGCCGCCCGGCATACTTTTGACGATCAGCGCGCCTATGGTGCCGTTCTGCGAATTCAACGGCACGCCCAGCCAGCAGGGCGAATCCTGGCCTGCGAACAGCGCCGCAAACCCCAGCGGCGGATTGTCCTGATCCGGGGTCAGCAGGATCGGCTGGCCACTGCGAATCACTTCGGCGCACAAACGCCCGGTCACCGTCCCGGGCTGCTCGGGTTGCGGCTCATGGTCGTCGACGTGATAGGGAAAATTCAGCTGTTTGCAGTGTTCGTCATACAGCGCCACGGAGAAATTCAACGCCGGGAGCCATTCGCCGATGATCGAATGGATGCGTTTGAACAGTGCCAGCAAATCTTCCGTCGCGTGAGCGGCTTCGGAGATTGCATACAACGCCGCTTGCCGGGACTCGGCCTGTTTGCGCTCGGTGATGTCATGGGCCACGGCGATACGCAACTGGTCGACCTCCGACCAGCGTGCCGACCAGAGAATATGCGCCACCCGGCCGTCCTTGCGCAGGTAACGGTTTTCAAAATTGAGCTTGGGCTCGCCCCCCATGATCTCCCGCGCGGCATCGAGGGTGCGCTGTCGGTCGGCGGGATGCACCAGATCGATCATCGGCTGACCGATCAACTCGTCGGGGGTGTAACCGAAAATGCGCTCGCAGGCCGCGCTGACAAATACGAAGCGACCTTGTTTATCCACCGCACAGACGGCGTCCAGCAAGAGATCGATGTAGCTCGCCAGTGGCGCGGAATTTCTGGTTTCCATAATGCCGAGAGCATGTCCGGACAATGCAACGTTGAACAAACCTCCCTGACCGGTCATACGCCCAAGCGATGACGTACGGCCGACGCATCCCTGCGTTCGGCCTCAAGCCTTGTTCATCACTCCGCAAAAGCGGGTGATCGCCAGTTCACGACGCTGATACAACGTACGCACCTGACGCGCACCGACGATGCCAATGACAATAGCGTAGGCCAAAAGGCCACCAATGAAGCTCAAATCGAGTCCTTTGAAGCACTTGGATGAACGCACGCAAGTCTATCTCAGCTTCTGGAATATCGACTCACTGATCGTCGAAGAACTTCATTCGCGCATAGGGCCGGTGCCGACAAGCCGCCAACCGCGACGCCAGATCCCCGACATGCGCCTCAAGCTTGTGCCCGTCCGGGTCGAGAAAATAGAACGACGCACCTTCGCTGCGGTTGTCCCGCCATTCCCGCACGTTGGCGGATCGCAGATGTTCGACAAACAACGGGAAGTCCTCAGCGCCGATGCTGAAGGCGTAATGGGTATAGTCGGCGGCAGACGCGGATTCGCGCAGCGGATCGAGTGAAAGGCACAGCCACAGACCGGGTAGCGACAGATAGGCCCCGGTGTCCCAAGTGGCTTCAAGCTGAAATTGCAGCAGATCGCGATAGAACGCCACGCTGCAGTTCAGGTCGGTGGCGGCGAGGGTCAGGTGGTTGAGGCCGGTTAGCATGGGTTTAGTGACCTTGAGTCTCTCTGGGTGGTTGCGAACGGAGGGTACAACTGAAACGCCCTTGAGCGTAGAACCATCAGGGCTTTGTTGGTTGTGAATCAGTCTTCGCAAGCAAGCCCGCTCCGACATTTAACCGTGCCCCACTTTGGAACTCAGTCAGATGTAGGAGCGAGCTTGCTCGCGAAAGCGGTCTTTCTAATTCAGAAAATCTCAGAACTTGTCGAGCGTACGCAACTTCTGCGGCAACCCCCAAAGCAACAGCGCAGCGGCGATCAACGCAGCAACACCGATGACATACAGCGCCGGGGTGGTGCTGCCGGTCAGGTCCCTGATCCGCCCGACCATGACCGGGCTGACGATGCCACCGAACTGGCCAAGGGTGTTGATCACCGCGATCCCGCCAGCGGCGCCCGCCCCGGCACCGGCCAGCAGTTTCGGCGGCAGGGTCCAGAAGCTCGGGATAGATGCGATGATCCCGGCACCGAGCAAGCCCAGGGCGACAATCAGGAACGTCGTGTGATTAGCGAAGATTCCTGCACAGAAGAACCCCACCGCGCCGACTGCCACCAGACCTGCGACAAACTTGCGCCGCTCACCGGTGGCATCGGACAACCGCCCGATCACCACCATGCTGATGGCGCCGCAGATGTAGGGAATGGAGGTCAGCAAACCGATCATCACCGGACTCTCGGTGCCGGCACTGCGGATCAGTTGCGGTGCCCAGAAATTCAAGCCGTAGGATGCCACCTGAATCAGGAAGTAGATCAGCCCCAACGTCAGGAAGCCCGGGATCCGCAGCGCTGCCAGCAAGGAGCCACCGCTCTTGTGGGGTTCGTGGTGAGCGATACGGCTGGCGAGCAGCGTCTTCTCCGACGGCGTCAGCCAGTGGGCGTCTTCGATGCGGTCCTTGAGTAAGGTCAGCACCAGCAAGCCGAGGCCGATGCAAGGCACGCCACCGAGCAGAAACAGCCAATGCCAGCCGCGCATATCAAGGAAGCCATCAAGGTGTTGCAGCACCAGCCCGGAGAACGGTGCGCCGACCAGCCCGGCAAATGCCGACGCGAGAAACAGCATCGAAGTGATGCGCCCACGATAATGCTGCGGGAACCACAGCGTCAGGTAATACAGCACACCCGGGGCGAAACCCGCCTCCATCGCACCGATCACGAAGCGCAGGACGTAGAACTGCCATTCGCTGTTGACGAAAACCATGAGGGCCGTGGCGACACCCCAGGACATCATGATCCGGGCGATCCAGCGCCGCGCGCCGACCTTGTAGAGCATCATGTTGCTCGGTACTTCGAAGATCACATAACCGACTACAAACAGCCCGGCGCCGAGGCCGTAAGCCGTGTCGCTCAGGCTCAGGTCAGCCTGCAGCTGGAACTTGGCGAAGCTGATGTTGATGCGGTCGAAAAATGCGAACAGGTAGCAGACCATGATCAGCGGCATCAGTCGCCAGGCGACTTTGCGGACCAGGGCTTTTTCGGCGTCGTGGCTAACGGACGGGCTCGCACCCGCCTCCAGTACATTGAGGCTCATAGTATTTCTCCAGGCAGACTTCCCGTGGGCGTCCGATTGTTTTTGTTGTCTGGTTGAGGTGTTCAGTGAACGCGCTTTTTGTAGGAGCGAGGCTTGCCCGCGAAGGCGGTCTGCCATTCAGCATTGATGGCGACTGACAAACCGCTTTCGCGGGCAAGCCTCGCTCCTACAGGGTTTGTTCGGTGAGTCAGGAAGGCGTGGGGTGCAGGTCGCAATTGCGTCCGGCCTTGGCGAGCTGCCCGGGCACTTCGTGGCCCAGCAACGCCGGCAATCCTCGGGACAACTTCAGTAACAACGGCAGGTCGATGCCGGTGTGAATGCCGATTTCATCGCACAGGTTGACCAAATCTTCGGTGCAGATATTGCCCGAGGCACCCGGCGCGAACGGGCAACCGCCAAGGCCGCCGAGGGCCGCGTCGAAGCGCCGGGCACCGGCCTCATAGGCGGCCAGTACGTTGCACAGGCCGAGGCCGCGAGTGTTGTGGAAGTGCAGGGTCAGATCAGCCGGTGAAACCCGCTGCAACACCCGTCGCACCAAGCGATCGACCTGCCGCGGATTGGCCATGCCGGTGGTGTCCGCCAGGGTAATGCCCTGAATCCCGAGCTCCTGATAAGCCTCGATAATCTGCAGCACCCGGCCCTCATCGATCCTGCCTTCGAACGGGCAACCGAAGGTCGTGGCGATGCTGCCGTTGAGCCGCACCGGCGTGCCGCGAACGAACTCGACGATTTCGCCAAATGCCGCCAATGACGCCTCGCAGCGCATCCGCATGTTCGCCAGGTTGTGGGTCTGGCTGGCGGACATCACCAGGTTCAGCTCGTCGGCACCCGAGTCCAGTGCTCGTTGCGCGCCTTTGAGGTTGGGGATCAACGCGACATAGATCACGCCCGGCCGCCGGGCAATGCCTTTGAATACCTGCTCGCCATCGCGCAGCGCGGGAATCGCCTTGGGTGAAACGAACGAACCGGCTTCGATGCGGCTGAACCCCGCCAGCGACAGCTGATCGATCAGCGCAATCTTGTCGACGGTTTCGACCCAGGTCGGCTCGATCTGCAAACCGTCACGCGGGGAGACTTCCTGAACGATCAGCGTCTGGGAATAATCAGTGATCATTGCACCACCCCTTCAGCCTTCAGGCGTTCGATGTCCTGGTCAGTCAGCCCCAGCCCTAAGAGGATGCCGTCGGTGTGCTGACCCAGGCTCGGCCCCGACCAGTTCACGCCGCCGGGGGTCTCCGACATTTTCGGTACGATGCCCGGCATCTTCACTGTGGCACCACCCGGCAGTTCGGCGTTGAGCAGCATGTCCCGCGCCTGATAGTGGGGATCGGCGACGATATCGGCCACCGAATAGATGCGTCCGGCCGGGACTTCGGCGGCTTCCAGGGCCGACAACACTTCGTTGATCGGCAAGCTGCTGGTCCAATGGGTGATTGCAGCGTCGAGCACGTTGCTTCTGGCGGCGCGGCCATCGTTATGGGCGAACTCCGGCGCGTCGGCCAGATCGACCCGACCAATCACTGTCATCAGGCGCTTGTAGATCGGGTCGCTGTTGCCGGCGATCACCACGTAGGCACCGTCGGCCGTCAGGTAGGTGTTGGACGGCGCAATGCCCGGCAACGCCCCGCCGCTGCGCTCACGCACATGACCCTGCATGTCGTATTCCGGCACCAGGCTTTCCATCACGTTGAACACGCTTTCGGCCAAAGACACATCCACCACCTGCCCGCCGCCCTGCCCGGTCTTGACCCGCAGCAGCGACATCAAGGCACCGATGACCGCGTGCAGCGAAGCCAGCGAATCACCCAGACTCACGCCCACTCGGGCCGGCGGTGAACCGGGGGTGCCGGTGGTGTAGCGAATCCCGCCCATGGCCTCGCCGATGGCACCGAAACCCGGACGATCACGGTACGGGCCGGTCTGGCCGTAACCGGAGATGCGCACCAGGGTCAGGTTGGGGTTGAGGGCGTGCAACACGTCCCAGCCCAGGCCGAGCTTCTCCAGGGCGCCGGGGCGCAGGTTTTCGATCAGCACATCGGCGTCGGTCGCCAGTTGCTTGACCAGTTCGATGCCTTCGGGAGATTTCAGGTTCAGCGCCAGGGACTTCTTGTTTCGCGATTGCAGGTACCACCACAACGAAGTGCCTTCGTGCAGCTTGCGCCATTTGCGCAGGGGATCGCCCTGGCCCATGGCTTCGATCTTGATCACTTCGGCGCCGAACTCGGCCAGCATGCGCGCGGCGAACGGCGCGGCGATCAGCGTGCCGATCTCGATCACTTTGATTGCACTCAAGGGGGCAGTCATCGCGGGATACCTCTTGTTCTTGGAATATGAGCCAAGGCTAGAGGACCGAGTACCAAGGAATCCAACCTTCAGTTGGCAACGACCGTTCGCGAAACGCGAACGCCAGGCTGGAGGATCTCGCGATGAGGCCGCCCATCCAATAGAGAATGTTCAGACCTGCCCACGCAACTGCTCAAACAACATCCGGCTCACCGGCGACAACGCCGCTTCATCGCGCACCACCAGAATCAACGCACGATCCGACCAGTCATCCGTTAGCGGCACCGCGTGCAAACCCAACGCCCGGCCAAACAATTCGTAAGCCTTTTGCGGCAGGATGCCGATGCCCATGTTGGCCTGGACCATCCGGCACATGGCGTCGAACCCCGGCACATGAATCCGCAGCCTCAGCACCTTGCCGGCCTTGCGCGCGGCCGCATGGGTGCGCATGTTGATGGAACTGGCCGAATGCAGACCGACGTAATCGCTGTCCAGCGTGTCGGCAAAAGCCAGGGTCGAACGACTCGCCAACGGATGATCGGCCGGCATCAGCACCACCAGTTTGTCCTGGCGATAAAGAACACTGTGCAGACCTTTGACGTCGCTGTCGCTGGAGCAGATCCCAAGGTCCGCCACGCCATCGAGCACGCCCTGAATCACCCCACTGCTGGGGCGTTCTTCGAGGTCGGTCTTGACTTGGGGATGGCGCGCGGAAAAGTCCCGCAGGTCTTCGGGCAGGAACTGAATGATCGCCGACAGATTGGCGAGCATCCGCACATAACCGCGCACACCGTGGCTGTGTTCGCCCAGTTCGAGGCCCATCTTTTCGACGTTGAACAACATCTGCCGGGCATGATGCAGCAGGGTTTCACCGGCCGGCGTCAGGGTCATGCCCTTGGCCTGACGCACGAACAGGCTGATGCCCAGCACTTGTTCCAGTTCCATCAAGCGCTTGCTGGCCGCCGACACCGCGATTGCTTCGCGGGCGGCGGCACGGGTCAAGGTGCCCTCTTCGTGAACGGCCACAAACAGCTGGAGAGTGATCAGGTCGAGGCGGCGGATCAGGCTTTTTGGCAGCATCAGGCTCTCGGCAATGTTGGCTCGGACAAAGTCGCAGCATAGCGTCCTCTGTTACCGACCGTGCCGTGGTTAGAACGCGCTGCGGAAAATCTCCTCGATCTGCCGCTGATCCGCCGCCCGTGGATTGGTCAGTCCGCAGGCGTCTTTCAGCGCGTTGGCGGCAAGGACCGGAATGTCATTGAGCCTGGCACCGAGCTCACGCAAACCAGCGGGAATGTCCACGTCCCTGGCCAGGTTGCGGATCGCCACGATCGCCGCTTGCGCCCCTTCTTCCGCGCTGAACCCGCGAATGTCAGCGCCCATTGCGCGGGCCACATCGGCCAGGCGATCGGCGCAAACCAACGCATTGAAGCTTTGCACATGGGGCAGCAGCACCGCGTTGCACACGCCATGGGGCAAGTCGTAGAAGCCGCCTAACTGGTGAGCCATGGCATGAACGTAGCCAAGGGACGCATTGTTGAACGCCATACCCGCCAGGAATTGCGCATAAGCCATGTTTTCCCGCGCGAGCAGGTCATTGCCGTCACGCACGGCCAGGCGCAGGTTATAGCTGATCAACGTGATGGCTTTCAGCGCACAGGCATCGGTAATCGGGTTGGCCGCCGTGGAGACGTAGGCTTCGATGGCGTGAGTCAGTGCGTCCATGCCAGTGGCGGCGGTCAGGCCCTTGGGCATGGCGACCATCAGCTCTGGGTCATTGACTGACAGCAGCGGCGTGACGTTGCGGTCGACGATGGCCATTTTCACGTGACGGGTTTCGTCGGTGATGATGCAAAAACGGGTCATCTCGCTGGCGGTGCCCGCGGTGGTGTTGATCGCGATCAGCGGCAGCTGGGGTTTGGTCGACTGATCGACACCTTCATAGTCACGAATCGCCCCGCCGTTGGTGGCGCACAAAGCGATACCCTTGGCACAGTCGTGAGGCGAACCGCCGCCCAGCGACACCACGAAATCACAGCGACTTTCCTTGAGCAGGCCCAGACCGCATTCGACGTTGGCGATGCTCGGATTCGGCTTGGCGCCGTCGAAAATCACCGAGTCGATGTCCTGCATCGCCAGTTTCTCGGCGATCATGCCCGCTACGCCAGCCTTGGCCAGCCCGGCGTCGGTGACGATCAACGCCTTGCGAAAACCATACTTGCCAATGGCGTCCATGGCTTCGTCGAGGCACCCGGTGCCCATGATGTTCACGGCGGGGATGAAAAACGTACTGCTCATGCGCAAGTCTCCTGGCTGAAACCGAATCGGCAGCGCCGGTTTGGCGGGAGCGCACAGGATCGACCCATTAGTCGTGCGGTAACTTGATCTGGCTCAAGTCCGGGTCGTGATAAAGTCGCCGTCCATCAGACCTTTTGCTTTGAGACTTTGATCGCAATGACCGATTTCCAGGATGTCGATGCCCAACTTGAAGACTGGAACGCCTTGCGCACCACCGCCTCGTTCGGCGGCCTGCTGGTGGGTAATGGCGCCAGTCGTGCGGTATGGGACGACTTCGGCTATGACTCGCTGTTCGAAAACGCCCGCACCGTCGAAGAAAAGCCTCTGAGCCAATCCGAACTGAGCGTGTTCGACGCGATGCAGACGCGCAGTTTCGAGCAGGTGCTTGGCGCGCTGAAGACCACCAGCCGGGTCAACAAGGCCCTGGCCGTCAGCTCCGCGGCACCGCGCAATCGCTATTACGCGATCAAGGAAGCGCTGATCAACAGCGTGCACGCGGTGCACATCCCGTGGCGGCTGGTGAAAGCCTCGACACTGATGGCGATCAATCAGGAACTGGGCAGCTATCGGACGGTGTTCACCACCAACTACGACTTGCTCAACCATTGGGCGATCCAGCATCGGCCTGACGTCATGACCGATCTGTTCCAGGGGACCGAGCCGGGTTTCGACCTGAGCGCCAGCGCCACCGACAAGCCACGTTTGTTGTACCTGCACGGCGGCCTGCATCTGGTGCGCAATCAGGACGGCACGGCGCGCAAACTGATGTCGACCGAGGGTACGTTGCTGGGCAATTTCGCGATCAACAATACGATCAAGACCCTCGACGACGTGCCGCTGTTCGTCAATGAAGGCCCGGCGCAGGACAAGCTCAAAACCATTCGCAGCTCGGATTACCTGTCGTTCTGCTACGACCAGTTACTGGGCCATGGCGACGGGTTGTGCATCTTCGGGCATGCCCTTGGCGAGCAGGACAGTCACATTGTTCATGCGTTGCGCCAGGCGAAGCCGAAAGCGGTGGCGATTTCGATTTACCCGCGCAGCAAGGCGTTCATCCAGCATCAGAAGCGGCATTACGCGAAGGTGTTCGAGGGGACGGGGGTGGCGTTGCGGTTTTTTGATTCGAAAACCCATGCGCTCGGTAACCCTAAGCTCACAGTTCCAGTCGAGGTTTAGCGGCGACGCGGCTGACACCATCGCGGGCAAGCCCGCGAAGGGGAGTTGGATGCTGTGCTCAGAACACCGGCAAGGTCTTGTCCTTGATCACCGTGGTCGGGCCATTGGCTTTGACGCTGGCAATGCCCTTCTCCCTCGCGGCGTCGGATGAGTAGGACTCGCTGCTGCCGATGATTTGATGGTTGGCAGCCTTGAGATTGAAGTAAGGATGGCCGTCCTTGGTGCTTTTTTTCTCGTAGCGTTCGTCCAGCGGGCTGTTGGCCTGAACCGAGGCGATACCGCCATCGGCCGCACTGCGCGTGGTGTATAACTCGCTGGTCAGAATGGTTTCGGCATTGGCAGCTTTCAACACAAACCTGAACTGACCATTGCTGGTTTTGCTCACTTCGTACCATCCGGACATGTTTGTACTCCTTGGCGATTGATAGGTTTCGCGCTTCAGAGTAAAGACCACCTCAACGGCAAGATCAAAAGATCGCAGGCTTCGCCAGCGCCTACACGAGGTTGCATACCTCTGCAGGAGTTGGCGAAGCCCGCGATTTTTCGATGTTCAGGCCGACCGCACCACACTCATCTGTGGCACAGCCACCCGGCGCTGGCTCAAATAGCGCATGCAACTGACCCGCAAGAACGAGGCGAAATTCACCACTTCGCCGCGGTAGTCCATCACCTCTTCATACAACTTGGCGATCAACTGATTGGTGGTCATGCCGTCGACCTCGGCGATTTCGCTGAGAATGTCCCAGAACTGATTCTCCAGCCGCAGGGTGGTCACCACCCCGCAGATGCGCAGCGAGCGGGAGCGCGATTCGTAGAGAATCGGATCGGCCTTGACGTAAAGCTCGCACATGAACAGGTCCCTCGTTACAGCGTGATTTGGGTGCCCAGCAACCCGAGGAAACCGGCCAGCCAGCTCGGGTGTGCCGGCCAGGCCGGGGCAGTGGCCAGATTGCCTTGAACGTGACCTTGCGTCACCGGGATATCGATGTACGTGCCGCCAGCCAGGCGCACTTCCGGGGCACAGGCCGGGTAGGCACTGCACTCGCGCCCCTCAAGAATCCCGGCGGCGGCCAACAGTTGCGCACCGTGACACACGGCGGCGATCGGTTTGCCGGCCTTATCGAAGGCTTGCACCAGCGCCAGGACTTTTTCGTTCAGGCGCAGGTACTCCGGCGCACGACCGCCCGGGATCAGCAATGCGTCGTAGTCCGTCGCATCAACCTTGGCGAAATCGAAGTTCAGGGCAAACAGGTGACCGGGTTTTTCGCTGTAGGTCTGGTCGCCTTCGAAGTCATGAATCGCGGTGCGCACGGTCTGGCCGGCGGTTTTGTCCGGGCAAACGGCATGCACCGTGTGGCCGACCATCAGCAGCGCCTGGAACGGCACCATCACTTCGTAGTCTTCGACGTAATCGCCAACCAGCATCAGAATTTTTTTAGCCGCCATGGGGAGGACTCCTCTGGAAAATGCGTGGGCCTGCAGGAGTATTCAAGGTAGTCCTTATCCGGCGGGTCGGGTAATAACCAGCTACTACCTGATGGACCGCGATGGCGTCCGCAAACTGTATGGATAACTCTGCGTCTAGCTGTAACAGATCGTCCCCTGCGGTTTATGGCTAGATGAAGGCTCTTCCCGCCACCCTCGATTCTGGTTGCCATCATGTCCTCGCGCGAAAACACCGGCATGGCCCTCGGCCTGCTCGGCGTCATTATCTTCAGCCTGACCCTGCCCTTCACACGGATCGTCGTACAGGAACTCCATCCGCTGCTCAACGGCCTGGGCCGTGCGCTGTTCGCGGCGATTCCGGCGGCGCTTTTGTTGCTGTGGCGCCGGGAAAAATGGCCCACCTGGAAACAGGTCAAAGGCCTGACGCTGGTGATCGCAGGCGTCATCCTCGGCTTCCCGGTGCTGTCGGCCTGGGCCATGCAGACGTTGCCCGCCTCCCACGGCGCACTGGTCAACGGCTTGCAACCGCTGTGCGTGGCGCTGTATGCCGCGTGGCTGTCCCATGAGCGTCCGTCGAAAGCCTTCTGGATCTGCGCCGCACTGGGCAGTGCGCTGGTGCTCGGTTATGCGCTGATCAGCGGCGCCGGCAGTATTCAGGCCGGTGACTTGCTGATGCTCGGGGCGATTGCCGTGGGTGGGTTGGGTTATGCCGAAGGCGGCCGGTTGGCCAAGGAGATGGGCGGTTGGCAGGTGATCTGCTGGGCGCTGGTGCTGTCGACGCCGCTGCTGATCGGGCCGGTGCTGTACCTGGCGCTGCAACACCAGGGCGAGATTTCGGCCAGGACCTGGTGGGCCTTCGGTTATGTCTCGCTGTTTTCGCAATTCATCGGGTTCTTTGCCTGGTACGCCGGGCTGGCCATGGGTGGCATTGCCCGGGTCAGTCAGATCCAGTTGCTGCAGATCTTCTTCACCATCGCGTTTTCGGCGTTGTTCTTCGGTGAGCACGTCGAGCCGATTACCTGGCTGTTTGCCGCCGGGGTGATCGTGACGGTGATATTGGGGCGCAAGACGGCGGTACAACCTGCGCGTGTTGCGACGGCCTAACCCTGTAGGAGCCAGGCTTGCCGGCGAAGGCGTCCTCTCAATCGCCTTCGCCGGCAAGCCTGGCTCCTACAGAATTAGCGGCGACCGTCGTCCCGTGGCAGCGATCAGAGGTAACCGTCAGCCCGCAGCAATGTTTCCAGGCAATGTTCGCTGATGTGGTAAAAATCCTTCAGCTCCTGAATCTTCACCAACAGTTGAGCCGGGTTCACCGGCTCGGCGCGTTTGACCGCCAGAATCATCTTGTTCTTGTTGGTGTGGTCCAGTGAGATGAATTCGAACACCTTGGTCTCGTAGCCGCAGGCTTCCAGAAACAGTGCGCGCAAACTGTCGGTGACCATTTCCGCCTGCTGGCCCAGGTGCAGGCCGTATTGCAGCATCGGCTTGAGCAGCGCCGGGCTCTGGATTTGCAGGCGGATCTGTTTGTGGCAGCACGGCGAGCACATGATGATCGCAGCGCCGGAACGAATGCCGGTGTGGATCGCATAGTCGGTGGCGATGTCGCAGGCATGCAGGGCGATCATCACGTCCAGCTCGCTCGGCGCGACGCTGCGCACGTCACCGCATTTGAACACCAGCCCCGGATGCTCCAGCTTCGCCGCCGCGCTGTTGCACAGTTTGACCATGTCTTCGCGCAGCTCGACGCCAGTCACCTCGCCCTCGGCTTTCAGGGTGTTGCGCAGGTAATCGTGGATCGCGAACGTCAGGTAGCCCTTGCCCGAGCCGAAATCCGCCACCCGCACCGGTTTGTCCAGCGCCAGTGGCGAGGAGGTCAGCGCATGGCTGAAGACTTCGATGAACTTGTTGATCTGCTTCCACTTGCGCGACATCGCCGGGATCAGTTCATGCTGGGCGTTGGTCACGCCGAGGTCTTTGAGGAACGGCCGGCTCAGGTCGAGGAAACGGTTCTTCTCGCGGTTGTGCTCGGCGGACGGCACTTCACGCAATTGCTGGGGTTTGCTCTTGAACAGCGAAGATTTGCCCTTTTTGCTGTATTCGAGCTGGGCTTCGTCGGTCAATGACAGCAAATGCGCATTTTTGAACGATGCGGGCAACAGCGCGGCAATGGTCGCCACGCCTTCGGCAACCGGCAGGTTCTTGGTGATGTCGCGGGTCTTGTAGCGGTAGACGAAGGACAGGCACGGCTGATCCTTGACCGTCAGCTGCTTGATGATCAGCCGCTGCAAGTCCGCCTCGCTACCGACGTACTTGGCCAGCACCAGTTTGATGAAGGCGTTCTGCTCGAGGCTGGTTTGCAGCAGGTCGATGAACTGGGCGTGGTGATCCGGCGCGAGGCTGGCGGGAGTGGCGGTGACGGACATGGAAAAAACGGCCTCGGCGGTGCGAATCGGGGAATGGCGGGTATTTTAGGGGGGATGGCCGTTCGGGACACGCAGTTATTTACCGAACGGTGTGATCCGTAGCAGCAGACGCAGCCTGCGAGTCTTTAGCTCAACACCACCAACCGATTCGGCAACTCATTGCGCACCTGGGTCACCGGCACATGCACCTTGAGCAACTCGCCGCACGCCTCGATGCACGTCACAAAGCCTTGCAACGTCTGCCCCTGCTTCACCTGCTGGGTAAACGCCGCCACGATGGAGTCCCAGTTCTTGTTGTCCAGCCGTTTGGAAATGCCTTCATCCACCAGGATCTCCACATAGCGCTCGGCCTCGGAGACGAAAATCAGCATGCCGGTGCTGCCCACGGTGTGGTGCAGGTTTTGCTCCAGGAACTGCCGACGCGCCAGGTTCGACGCACGCCAGTGCCGGACCGAGCGCGGGATCAGGCGCGTGGTGACTTTCGGAATGCGGAACACCAGGCACAACACGATGAAGCTGACCCATTGCACCAGCAACAGGCTGTGCATGGTCAGCCAACCGGTCAGGTAATGCACGATACCTGGCACCACCAGCGCCAGCAGGCTGGCCCAGAGCAGCGGGATGTACGCATAGTCGTCGGCGCGGGCCGCCAGCACCGTCACCAGTTCGGCGTCGGTGTCGCGCTCGACCTGGGCAATCGCCTCGGCGACTTTGCGTTGTTCGTGTTCAGTCAGTAATGCCATGTTTATGAGTGCCTGCTCGCTATTGTTGTTATGTTTCCTGCCGTGTCATCACCAGCCGCCCGACGAACCGCCGCCGCCGAAACTGCCCCCACCGCCACTGAAGCCCCCACCACCGCCGCCAAAACCTCCACCACCGAAACCGCCCCGGCCTCTACCCCCTCCACTTGGCAGAATACCGAACATCTGGCCGACGAAGACCGTCAGGATAAACAGCAGCACCAGGATCACGAACAACCCCGGATGCCGCGCAACGAAATCGCTCTCCTGACTGCCACGCGACTCATACACCGTCGACGGCTCGTCCAGCGGATTGCCTCCCAGCACCACCAACATCGCCGAAACGCCATCGCTGATGCCCTTGCTGAAATTGCCGGCCTTGAACGCGGGCGTGATCACCTGGTTGATAATCACCGAACTCTGCGCATCGGTCAGGCGATCTTCCAGGCCATAACCGACTTCGATCCGCAATTTTCGCTCGGCACGCGCGACAATCAGCAGCGCGCCGTTGTTCTTGTCCTTCTGGCCAATGCCCCAGTAGCGTCCCAGTTGATAGCCGAAATCCGCGATGTCGGCACCCTGCAAGTCCGCCAACGTGACCACCACCAACTGCTCGCCGGTGGTTTTTTCGTGGGCATCAAGCTGTTGAGCGAGCTGCTCGCGCACCACGGGCTCGATCATCGCGGCGTTGTCCACCACCCGTCCGGTCAGTTCCGGGAACTTCAACTCAGCCTGGACCATCAGGGCAAACACCCAGAGCAACAACACCAGGCCCACTTTCAACACACGCATTGGCAACCTCATCCTTGGTGGCACTTCAAGCCCGTTCCGGCGCTTACTGGAACTTCACTTCAGGCGCCTTCTCGGCACCGGGGCTTGTGGCCTCGAAAGTTTCGCGGATCGGCAAATCGCTGTACATCACGGTGTGCCACAAGCGACCGGGGAAGGTGCGAAGTTCGGTATTGTATTTTTGCACCGCGAGGATGAAGTCGCGACGCGCCACGGCGATTCGGTTCTCGGTGCCTTCGAGTTGCGATTGCAGCGCCAGGAAGTTCTGGTTGGCCTTGAGGTCCGGATAGCGCTCGGACACCACCATCAACCGACTCAGCGCGCCGGTCAGTTGATCCTGCGCCTGCTGGTACTGTTTGAGTTTTTCGGGGTTATCCAGCGTGCTGGCATCCACCTGAATCGACGTCGCCTTGGCCCGGGCCTCGATCACCGCCGTCAGGGTCTCCTGTTCGTGCCGGGCATAGCCCTTAACGGTTTCCACCAGATTGGGGATCAAGTCGGCACGGCGCTGGTACTGGTTCTGCACCTGGCTCCAGGCCGCCTTGGCCTGTTCATCCAGGGTCGGGATCGTGTTGATGCCGCAGCCGGCCAACAGTGTGGTCAGCAGCATCAAGGCTGCAACCTGCAGGCTCGAGCGATAGGGGTGTCGTACATTCATCTGGTTGATGCTCCCTTGCACATTGCGTTGATAAAACAACCGGCGAACTCTGAGCCCGGCTCTTGGGGCATAATCTGCGCCGCTACTGGATTGCAGCGAGCCAATGGGCTAAAAGGTGCCCAGCGTAAAAAACAGTTAAGAAATGTGCTGCATTTTTCTGCACAACACCTGAACAACAATAGTCGCTCCCAACATTTTGGCTGACCGGCGCGTATTCATTGCCGCTTGGGCCTTTTGAGAAAACCATTCATGAAGAAGCTGTGTTTGCTGGGCCTGTTCGTCAGCCTGGCCAGTCATACCGTATTGGCCGCCACGACACCCGCACCTCTGGAGAACAAGGACGCCTTCATCAGCAACCTGATGAAGCAGATGACCCTCGATGAAAAGATCGGCCAACTGCGCCTGATCAGCATCGGCCCGGAAATGCCGCGGGAGATGATCCGCAAGGAGATTGCCGCCGGCAATATCGGCGGCACCTTCAACTCGATCACCCGCGCCGAGAACCGTCCGATGCAGGACGCGGCCATGCGCAGCCGGTTGAAGATCCCGATGTTCTTCGCCTATGACGTGATCCACGGCCACCGCACCATTTTCCCGATTCCCCTGGCCCTGGCCTCGACCTGGGACATGGACGCCATTGGCCGCTCCGGACGCATTGCCGCCCAGGAAGCCGCGGCTGACAGCCTCGACATCACTTTCGCGCCGATGGTCGACATCTCCCGCGACCCGCGCTGGGGCCGCACGTCCGAAGGCTTCGGCGAAGACACCTACCTGGTTTCGCGAATCGCCGGCGTGATGGTCAAGGCTTTGCAGGGCAGCGGTGCAAACGCGGCCGACAGCATCATGGCCAGCGTCAAGCATTTTGCCTTGTACGGCGCGGTCGAGGGCGGTCGCGACTACAACGTCGTCGACATGAGCCCGGTCAAGATGTACCAGGATTACCTGCCACCGTACCGCGCCGCCATCGACGCCGGTGCCGGCGGGGTAATGGTTGCGCTGAACTCGATCAACGGCGTGCCGGCCACCGCCAACACCTGGCTGATGAACGACCTGCTGCGCAAGGAATGGGGCTTCAAGGGCCTGGCGGTCAGCGACCACGGGGCGATTTTCGAGCTGATCAAACACGGCGTCGCCCGCGACGGTCGTGAAGCGGCGAAGCTGGCGATCAAGGCCGGCATCGACATGAGCATGAACGACACGCTCTACGGCAAAGAGCTGCCGGGGCTGCTCAAATCCGGCGAGATCGAACAGAAAGACATCGACAACGCCGTGCGCGAAGTCCTCGCCGCCAAGTACGACATGGGCCTGTTCAAGGACCCGTACCTGCGCATCGGCAAGGCCGAGGATGACCCGGCCGACACCTACGCCGAAAGCCGCCTGCACCGCGCCGAAGCCCGTGATGTCGCGCGCCGCAGCCTGGTGTTGCTGAAGAACCAGGGCGAAACCCTGCCGCTGAAGAAAACCGCGAAAATCGCCCTGGTCGGCCCACTGGCCAAGGCGCCGATCGACATGATGGGCAGCTGGGCCGCCGCTGGCCGTCCCGCGCAATCGGTCACCCTGTTCGACGGCATGACCCACGCACTCGGCGCGCAGTCGACGCTGATCTACGCCCGTGGCGCGAACATCACCGACGACAAGAAAATCCTCGATTACCTGAACTTCCTCAACTTCGATGCCCCGGAAGTGGTGGACGATCCGCGCCCGGCCAACGTGTTGATCGACGAAGCGGTAAAAGCCGCCAAGGATGCTGATGTGGTAGTGGCTGCGGTGGGCGAATCCCGTGGCATGTCCCACGAATCCTCCAGCCGCACCGACCTGAACATCCCGGCCAACCAGCGCGAGCTGATCAGGGCGTTGAAGGCTACCGGCAAACCGCTGGTGCTGGTATTGATGAACGGCCGGCCGCTGTCGATTCTCGAAGAGAACGAGCAGGCTGACGCGATTCTGGAAACCTGGTTCAGCGGCACCGAAGGCGGCAATGCCATCGCAGACGTGCTATTCGGCGACTACAACCCGTCGGGCAAACTGCCGATCACCGTCCCGCGTTCGGTGGGTCAGATTCCGACCTACTACAACCACCTGAGCATTGGCCGGCCGTTCACCCCGGGCAAACCGGGCAACTACACCTCGCAGTATTTCGAAGACACCACCGGGCCGCTGTTCCCGTTCGGCTTCGGCCTGAGCTACACCCAGTTCAGCCTGACCGACATGGCGCTGTCGTCGACCACGCTGAACAAGACCGGCAAGCTCGATGCCAGCGTCGTGGTGAAAAACACCGGCAAACGTGACGGCGAAACCGTGGTGCAGTTGTACATCCAGGACGTGACCGGTTCGATGATCCGCCCGGTCAAGGAGTTGAAGAACTTCCAGAAAGTGCTGCTCAAGGCCGGCGAACAGAAAGTCGTGCGCTTCACCATCACCGAGGATGACCTGAAGTTCTACAACGCCCAGCTCAAGTACGCCGCCGAACCTGGCAAGTTCAACGTGCAGATCGGCCTGGACTCCCAGGACGTGACGCAGCAGAGTTTCGAGCTGCTGTAACCCCTGACACACCGCAATTGATCGTTCCCACGCTCTGCGTGGGAATGCCTCAAGGGACGCTCCGCGTCCAGTGACGCGGAGCGTCACGGGCTGCATTCCCACGCAGAGCGTGGGAACGATCTGAAAAAGTATTCAGCCCCGCCGATCCAGCAGATTCACCACCACCCGATCCACCCATCCCCACACCCTTTGCTTGACCCGCCGCCATAACGGACGGCGCTTCCACGCTTCGAGGCTGACTTCCTGGCTCAGAGAAAAGTCATGCTCGAAACTCGCCGCCACCGCCCGGGTCAGTCCGGGGTCCAGGGCTTCAAGGTTGGCTTCCAGGTTGAAACGCAGGTTCCAGTGATCGAAATTGCACGAACCGATGCTCACCCAGTCATCGATCAACACCATTTTGAGGTGCAGGAAACACGGCTGGTATTCGAAGATCTTCACCCCGGCCCTGAGCAGTCGCGGGTAATAGCGATGCCCGGCATAGCGCACCGACGGGTGATCGGTACGCGGCCCGGTCAGCAGCAGACGCACATCGACGCCACGATTCGCCGCCCGGCGCAGCGAGCGGCGGACTTTCCAGGTCGGCAGGAAATACGGCGTGGCCAGCCAGATTCGCCGCTGGCCGCTGTTCAGCGCGCGAATCAACGATTGCAGAATGTCCCGGTGCTGACGGGCGTCGGCATAGGCGACCCGGCCCATGCCCTCGCCCATCGCGGGCACTCGCGGCAGACGCGGCAAACCGAAGTGCGAAGCCGGTTTCCAGGCACGCCGATAGCGGTTGGCGATCCATTGGCGGTCGAACAGCAACTGCCAGTCGATCACCAGCGGGCCGGTGATTTCCACCATCACTTCGTGCCATTCGCAGGTGTCTTCGCCCGGTGACCAGAATTCATCGGTGACCCCGGTGCCGCCGACCACTGCCAGGCATTGATCCACCAGCAGCAGTTTGCGGTGATCGCGATAGAAATTGCCCACCCAGCGCCGCCAGCTCAGGCGATTGTAGAAACGCAACTCGACACCGGCGGCCATCAGGCGCTGACGCAAAGTCAGGGTGAAGGCCAGGCTGCCATAGTCATCGAACAGGCAGCGCACCCGCACGCCGCGTTCGGCCGCCTGGACCAGCGCCTGAACCATAGCCTCGGCGCAGGCCCCCGCTTCCACCAGATACAGCTCCAGTTCGACTTGTTCTTCGGCGCGGGCAATCGCCACCAGCATGCGCGGGAAAAATTGCGGGCCGTCGATCAGCAATTCAAAACGGTTGCCGTCGCGCCACGGAAAAATTGCGCCGCGCATCTCAGCGCGCCGTGAAAATCAGCACCGCACCCACCGGCACCGACAGACTGATGGCCGACAAACCGGCGACCTTGCGCAAACTTTCCAGGCCCGGGGCCAGATCGAAATCTTCGGCGCGGATCACCAAAGGTTCGAGGGTCACCACTTGAAAGCGCCGGTCATCGAGACGAGTCGCCAGCAGTTCAGCGTTGTATTGCTGTTGTTTGCCATGCAAGTTGACGGTCAGCGGCAAGCGCAACTCCAGTTGTGCACCGGGTGCCAGGTCATTGATCGGCCGCAGATCGATCTGCGTGGTGATCAGTGCCTCAGGGAATTTCTGGATTTCGAACAGCTCCTTGCGCATGCGCTCGTCACGCAGCGGAATGCCGCTGTTGACCGACTCCAGCTCCACTTCTACTTCGGCCAACCCCTTGGGATCGACTTTGCCGTGCAGCACCAGAAAGCGCTGCACTTCAGAGATGTTGGCGTTTTTGGTGCTGATGAACGACAGCCGCGAGGACTCGCCATCCAGATACCAATTGGCCTGAGCCGACACGGTGACGCCGGCCAGCAACAGGAAGGCGAGGGTTTTGCAGACAAAGCGGTTGAACATAGAGACTCGTGGGCAGATAAACCTGAGCGAACCTTAACTGTCCGCGAGTCAGTTGCAAACCTGTAGCAGCTGCCGAAGGCTGCGTTCGGCGGCGAAGCCGTCGTAAAACCATGCATTGCGGTGTTTCAGATAGATAGGGGGGACCGGTCTTGGCGACGGCTGCGCCGCCGAACGCAGCCTTCGGCAGCTGCTACATAAGCTGCGATCTTTTCAAGGGATCAGGCGGCAGCCCTGGCGCTCGCCGATCCACTGTGCGCTGTTGCTGCGCCCCATACCGCCGACCGTCACCCGCTTGCTCGCGGCATCATCGACGAACCCGCTGGTGGGCAAGTACTGCTTCACATAACCCTGGCAATACGCCGCCGCATTGTTCATCACATAGCGACACGAGCAGTACTCCTTGGCGGTGTAAGCACTGATGATGTCCGGAAACGCCCACAGCGCGACACGTTCCTGCCAGCCCCAGCCGAGCACGGCGATCAGCAGCACCAGCAACAGCGTGCTGAACGGCCGACGGCGAATGAAACTGCGGCGGCTCATGGCTGCACCTTCATGGCGAACGCCTTGAGCGCGTGTTTGAGCAGTTCGTTGTGCCGATAACGCCCGTCGCGGTCATCGCCGTAGCGCACGATCACCAGCTTTTCGCTGGAAATCACGTACATCGCCTGACCCCAATGGCCCAGCGCGGCGAAGGTGTCGACGGGCGCATCGGGCCAGGGTTGTGCCGCACCGTCCACCGCGCGATTGAGCCACCAGTGACCGCCGGGCACCGCTTCATCCTGGTTGGCTCGATAGTGGGCGAAAGGCTCACGACTGAAGTCGACCCAATCCTTGGGCAATAGCTGCCGCTCGCGCCAACGACCGTCGCGCGCCATCAACAGACCGACGCGTGCCAGGTCCCGGGCGGTGAGGTAGGCATAGGACGAAGCGACAAACGTCCCCGTGGCATCCGCCTCCCAAACCGCGCCGCGAATGCCCAAGGGTTCGAACAATGCGGTCCACGGATAATCCGGATACCGGGCCGGGCCGACGATGTTTTTCAGCGCGGCGGCCAACAGATTGCTGTCGCCGCTGGAGTAACGGAAGGCCCGACCGGGCCTGGCGTACGCGTCGTGCCCGGCGGTGAACGCGGCCATGTCGCGGTGACCACGGGTGTAGAGCATGGCCACCACCGAGGACTTCAACGGTGCGTATTCATAGTCTTCCTGCCAGTCCAGGCCCGAGGCCCAGTGCAGCAGATCGGCCATGGTCATGGCGGGGTGTTTTTCCAGCGGCGGATAGAACTGCACCGCCGGGTCCTGCCGTTTGAACAGGCCTTCGCCATAGGCCACGCCGAGCACCGTGGCCATCAGGCTTTTGCTGATCGACCAGGTCAGGTGCGGGGTGTCGGCGCGGGTCGGCGCGGCGTAACGTTCGTAGACGAGTTGGCCGTCGCGGATCACCAGCAAGGCATCGGTGCGGATGCCTTCGCGGGTGGTGTCGTTGCGGGGTGGGAACGCGTAGTTCTCCAGGGCTTGAAGGGCTGGGCCGGTGATTTTCGGGCCGGGCGACCATTGCTCATCCGGCCAGTTTTCAGCCTTAGACGGAAGGCTGAGCAGCAGCATGAAAATCAGGGACAAGCCTTTGAACATGAGGGGCGCTCGGAGGGATGAACCAGCAGAGCCTAGTCGAGCTTGATGACAGTTCCGGGATTTGTGTCGTCAATGGGATCGCCTTCGCGGGCAAGCCTCGCTCCTACAGGATTTGTGTCGTATCACTAAACTTGTAGGAGCGAGGCTTGCCCGCGAAGGGTTCCTTCAGCCTTACGACAATCCCGCCAACGCCTTGGCCAACCGTTTCCCCCGCGCCCCTGCCGCCAATTCCATCACGCTCTGATCGCGCTGCCACATCGCCGCCCATTGCGGCGGACCATCGGCCAGGGCCTGATTCACTTCAGCCTTGAGCCCGTCGAACTGCGCAAACAACCCGCCCAGCAACACATGCCCGGCCGGATTGTTCGGCGCCTGGCGGCTGACTTCCGCGCACCCGGCCAGCAGTGCCAGCAAACGCAGCTGCAAGGTTTGTGGCCAGTCGCTGTCCTGACCGACGCCGAACAGCCAGGCGGTCATGGCGCTCAGCACATAGATGTCTTCCAGGGTGCGGAATGGTTTGACGTAAGCATCCCAGCCATCCCCCGCCAACAATTCGCACAGTGCGTTATCGAGAAACAACCGGCCGTGGCCGATGTCCGGCATCAGCGGCATCGGCGCGAGTTTTTCCAGGCGCACGCCCGGTTCGCCGGGGTAAACCACCGCCAGACTCAAGCGCGGGGCGTCGCCGGGTTCTTCACTGCGGGCGGCGACCAGCAGCCAGTCGGCGGCGTCGCCAGCGGTGACGAAATCCTTGCGTCCAGTCAGGCGCAAATCGCGCAGCCGGGTCTGCATGTCCGCCACCCGCAAGCTGCGCTGTTCGGTCGCGCACAACGCCCCCAGGCTCAGTGGCGCGCTCGGCCAAAGCATGCGCAACGCCGCTTGATAGCCCACCAGAAACGCCAGCCCAGGTGTCGCCATCAGCCGTCCGCCAGCCACCGCAAGATCGAACGGCGTGACCGTGCCCAAGCGTTGCAACAAGGTCGAAAAACCTTCGCCAAGGTCTGGGTCGGCGGGCAAGCGATCGCTGCGGTTCAACAGGGTTTGCCAGGGCATAAGAGGCTCCTTGTGGGCTGTCATATAAGCATCACCAAAGCTTCATGGCGATGACACCGGGGCTACATAGCCTGACTTTGCACAACACGGCTGCATAAAGAAAGTCGATCGGCCGCAACCCAAGACGGGTGGCCAGCCCGTACGGAGATTCGCAATGACTCAGATCGCCCGCATCAGCGACACCGGCAATGAACGCCGCCTGCAAGCCGAACGCCTGGTGGGCGCCGAGGCACTGCAGGAAGCCCAGGCCTTGCGCTTCAACGTGTTCAGCGGCGAATTCAACGCCAGGCTGAAAGGCGCGGAGCTGGGTCTGGACATGGATGATTATGATGTTCACTGCGCCCACATCGGCGTGCGTGACTTGAACACCGGGCGCCTGGTGGCGACCACTCGTTTGCTCGACCACACCGCCGCCGGCAGCCTGGGCAAGTTCTACAGTGAAGAAGAATTCAGCCTGCATGGCCTGGTCCATCTCAAAGGCCCGATCCTGGAAATCGGTCGCACCTGCGTCGACCCGGCCTACCGCAACGGCGGCACTATCGCCGTGCTCTGGGGTGAGCTGGCGGAAGTGCTGAACCAGGGCGGCTACAGCTATCTGATGGGTTGCGCGAGCATTCCGATGCAGGACGGCGGCATCCAGGCCCATGCGATCATGCAGCGCTTGCGCGAACGTTACCTGTGCACCGAACACCTGCGGGCCGAGCCGAAGAAACCATTGCCGACGCTGGCAATTCCATCGAACGTCATCGCCGAAATGCCGCCACTGCTCAAGGCCTACATGCGCCTGGGGGCGAAAATCTGCGGCGAGCCGTGCTGGGACGAAGACTTCCAGGTGGCCGACGTGTTCATCCTGCTCAAGCGCGACGAGCTCTGCCCGCGCTACGCCAAGCACTTCAAGGCGGCTGTGTAATGAGCCGCTTGCGGGTGTACGCGCGAATTGCGCGAGTGCTGATGGTGGTGGCGCTGGGCTTGGGCATGGCCAGTGTGTTCGGCGCGTTCGAACGATTGGGGATTGCCCATTCGATGGTCCGTCGCCAGCGCTGGTCGCGGTTTTTCATGGCGCGGCTGAGCAATGCCCTGCCCTTTCGTGTGACCGTCCACGGTCAATTGCCCAAGGCACCGATGCTCTGGGTCAGCAATCACGTGTCCTGGACCGACATTCCGCTGTTGGGCATGCTCACACCGCTGTCATTCCTGTCCAAGGCCGAAGTGCGCACCTGGCCGGTGGCGGGCTGGTTGGCGGCCAAGGCCGGCAGCCTGTTCATTCGCCGTGGTTCAGGCGACAGTCAATTGATCCGCAAACAGATGACCCGCCATCTGGAACAGGAACACCCGCTGCTGATGTTCCCGGAAGGCACCACCACCGATGGCCGTTCGCTGCGCACCTTCCACGGTCGTTTGCTGTCCGCGGCGATCGATTCCGAAGTGGCGCTGCAGCCGGTGGCGATTCGTTATCTGCGCAATGGCGAGCTCGATACCCTGGCACCGTTCATTGGCGATGATGATTTGCTGTCGCACCTGATGCGCTTGTTCGCCAATGATCGGGGGGACGTGGAAATTTACCTGCTCAAACCGATCGAATGCCAGGACCGGGAGCGTGCAGCGCTGGCGTTCGAGGCACAGCAGGCGGTGCAGAAGACGTTGTTTGGGGCGATTCCACAGACGCAACCGGAGCCGCTACGCCCTGCCATCGCGGCCTGACACCAATCCCCCGTAGGAGCTGGCTTGCCAGCGAAGGCGGCTTAACTTCCAACGAAGATGTTGAATGTTATGGCTTTTTCGCTGGCAAGCCAGCTCCTACAACAAGCCAGCCCCTACATTAGATCTCCTTCGTTTGGGCGAATGCCTGTAACTCGGGATAGAACAACCGGAAATCCTCGCTCAACGGTTCATACAACCGCCGCAACTCCTGCATCGCTGCGGCCAGTTCCTCGGGCCGCGTCAGTCTCCGTGAAATCCCCCGCAGCACCTGCTCAAGTACTTCGAACTCCTGATAAGCCCCCAACCAGTCATTGGCCACCATGTGCGGCGCAATTTTCGCCAGGCGCTCCGGCAGCTGCGGCTCGGCCAACAGCACCCGGTAAACGTCCGAGGTGAATTGCGCCAGCGGACGGTCGGCGTACAACGTCCAGTCCCGCGCCAGGCAGTGGTCGAAAAACACATCGAGCGCGATCCCGGCGTAGCGCCTGCGCGTGATGGAAAACCGCGACAAGGCGATGTCCACCAGCGGATGGCGATCGGTAAACACGTCAATGCGGCGATGCAACTGAATGGCCGCCTCGATCTCCGGATCGAACTGCCCTTGCAGCCGTCCCTTGACGAAATCGCCATACAGACTGCCGAGCATTTGACCGGGGCGCTGGCCACCGAGGTGCAGATGTGCGAGATAGTTCATGGGCGCAGCTTAGCACTGCGTCATCCATATCGTTATAACCCGATATACCGATTTGCACAGTTATCAGAGCAAAATCATATTGGTATATCGCGAAGTACCGATTTAAAGTTCGCCTCATCGCGATATAGCGTTTTACTCATCACGAGCCCAAACCCATGACCATCGACCTCGACGAAATAATAAAAGCGCTGGCACACCCAGTACGCCGAGACATCCTCATCTGGCTGAAAGACCCCAAGGTTCAGTTCCCGGAACAGCTCCACAACCATGAATACGGCATTTGCGCCGGACAGATCGATCAACGCTGCGGCCTGTCGCAGTCGACCGTGTCCGCCCATTTGGCGACCTTGCAACGGGCGGGACTGATCAGCAGCCAGAAAGCCGGTCAATGGCACTTCTTCAAACGCAACGAGGACGTGATTCAGGCGTTCCTCGACGCCATCGTCAAAGAGCTCAGCGCTCCGACAAGGAACTGATAATGCCCCTCTCGCTACTCATCCTGGCCTTGAGCGCCTTCGCCATCGGCACCACCGAGTTCGTCATCATGGGCTTGCTGCCCGATGTGGCGGCGGACCTCGGCGTGTCGATCCCCGGTGCCGGCTGGCTGGTGACCGGTTACGCCCTGGGCGTGGCCATCGGTGCGCCGTTCATGGCACTGGCCACCGCCAGACTGCCGCGCAAAGCCGCATTGGTAGCGTTGATGGGGATCTTCATCGTCGGCAACCTGCTCTGCGCCCTGGCCAGTGATTACAACGTCCTGATGTTTGCCCGGGTAGTCACGGCCCTGTGCCACGGCGCCTTCTTCGGCATCGGTTCGGTGGTGGCGGCGGGTCTGGTGCCGGCCAATAAACGCGCGTCGGCCGTGGCCCTGATGTTCACCGGTCTGACCCTGGCCAACGTCCTCGGCGTACCGCTGGGCACCGCGCTCGGCCAGGAAGCCGGCTGGCGTTCGACCTTCTGGGCAGTGACCGTGATTGGTGTGATTGCGCTGATCGGCCTGATCCGCTTCCTGCCGGCCAAGCGCGATGAAGAAAAACTCGACATGCGCGCCGAACTGCGCGCTCTCAAGGGTGCCGGTATCTGGCTGTCCCTGAGCATGACCGCCTTGTTCGCAGCGTCGGTCTTCACCTTGTTCACCTATGTCGCACCGCTGTTGGGCGAAGTCACCGGCGTCTCGCCACGCGGCGTGACCTGGACCCTGGTGCTCATCGGCCTGGGCCTGACCGTCGGCAACATCATCGGCGGCAAGCTGGCCGACAAAAGCATGGCGGCGACGCTGATCGGCGTGTTCATCACCATGGCGGTGGTGTCCACCGTGCTGACCTGGACCAGCATTGCCGTGATCCCCACCGAAATCACCCTGTTCCTTTGGGCCACCGCTTGCTTTGCCGCCGTACCCGCCCTGCAAGTGAACGTGGTGACCTACGGCAAGGCGGCACCGAACCTGGTGTCGACCCTGAACATCGGCGCTTTCAACGTTGGCAACGCGCTGGGTGCCTGGGTCGGGGGCAGCGTCATCGCCCACGGTTTCGGCCTGACCCGCGTGCCACTTGCGGCCGCCGCACTGGCGGTGCTCGCCCTGCTGGTGACCCTGATTACTTTCCGTCAGAGCGGCGATGCCGAGCTGGCCCCCGCTACTAATTAATCGCTAAAAGAGAGCTATTAAATGACGACTATTTTCGATCCGATCAAACTGGGCGACCTCGAGTTGGCCAACCGCATCATCATGGCACCGCTGACCCGCTGCCGCGCCGACGAAGGCCGTGTGCCGAACGCGCTGATGGCTGAATACTACGTACAGCGCGCCTCTGCCGGCCTGATCCTCAGCGAGGCCACGTCGGTCACGCCGATGGGCGTCGGTTACCCGGACACGCCCGGTATCTGGTCCAACGACCAGGTGCGCGGCTGGAGCAACGTGACCAAAGCGATCCACTGCGCGGGTGGCAAAATCTTCCTGCAACTGTGGCACGTGGGTCGGATTTCCCACCCCTTGTACCTGAACGGCGAAGCACCGGTCGCGCCGAGCGCCCTCCAACCCAAGGGCCATGTCAGCCTGGTGCGTCCATTGGCCGACTTCCCAACCCCACGCGCCCTGGAAGTCGCCGAAATCGCCGACATCGTTGACGCCTACCGCGTGGGTGCCGAAAACGCCAAGGCTGCCGGTTTTGATGGCGTGGAAATCCACGGCGCCAACGGTTACCTGCTCGACCAATTCCTGCAAAGCAGCACCAACCAGCGCACCGACCACTACGGCGGCTCCCTGGAAAACCGTGCGCGTCTGCTGCTGGAGGTGACTGACGCTGCCATCGAAGTCTGGGGGGCTGGCCGTGTGGGTGTGCACCTGTCACCCCGTGCCGACCTGCATGACATGGGCGACGACAACCTGTCCGAGACGTTCACCTACGTCGCTCGCGAGCTGGGCAAGCGTGGCATCGCCTTCATTTGCTCACGCGAGAAAGAAGCCGGCGACAGCCTCGGCCCACAATTGAAAGAAGCCTTCGGCGGCCCGTACATCGCCAACGAACGCTTCACCAAGGACAGCGCCAACGAGTGGCTGGCCAGCGGCAAGGCTGACGCGGTGGCGTTCGGTGTACCGTTCATTGCCAACCCGGACCTGCCGGCGCGCTTGAAGGCCGATGCGCCGTTGAACGAGGCGCGTCCGGAATTGTTCTACGCCAAAGGCCCGGTGGGTTATATCGACTATCCGGCGTTGTAAGCGTCAACCGTTGAAATGCAAAAGCCCCGACTCGAAAGAGCCGGGGCTTTTGCGTAGGGAAGATCGAAAGATCGCAGTCTTCGACAGCGCCTGCATTGCAATCTTGTCAGCGTTTGCGCTGCCCCCAGGCGACCGCAAGACCACTGAGGCAAATCACTGCAATCCCGATCACACCGAAGCTGTCCGGCGTGTGATCGAAGATCAGGTAACCGTACATCCCGGCAAACAGAATCTGCCCATAGCTGAACGGCGCGAGCATTGCCGGAGCGGCATGACGGAAGGCCTGGGTCAGCAGCATGTGACCGAGCATGCCGCAGGTGCCCAGGCCAATCATGAACAGGCCGTGCACCAGGCTGGGCGTGCTCCAGAAAAACGGCAACAACGCGGTCATGATCAGGCTGTTGAGAATGCCGGTGAGAAAGTTGCTGGTGGTCGGACTGTCCACACCGCTGAGCAGTCGCGTGAGCAACTGATAGAAGCCAAAACACAACGCCGAACACAGCGGCAGCAAAATCGCGGGGGTAAACAGTGCACCGCCAGGCCGCACGACAATCAACACACCCAAAAACCCGCTGAGTACCGCCAGCCACTGATTGCGGGTTACCCGCTCACGCAGCAAGGGCACGGACAACGCGGTCACTAATAACGGTGCAAGAAAGGTGACGGCCGTGGCTTCAGCCAAGGGGATGTAACGCAGACCGGTGGTGAACAACAGGCTGGTGCCGATCAGGCACAGGGCGCGTAATAACTGCAATCCGGGACGCTGGGTGCGCACCACCGCCGAAAAACCACTGCGCGGCACGAAAATCACCAGCATCAACAAGGTGTGCACCACGTAACGTGCCCAAACCACCATCACGATCGGGTAGAAGCCGGACAGGTACTTGGACAACGTGTCGTGGCTGGCGAACAACAAAACCGCCAGACAGATCAGCGCGATCCCCTTGATCGGCTGCTCGGCGCCCTTGTAGCCCGGGGTGTTCACACTCATTCACACACTCGACACAAAATCCCTACAAAATACGTAGCTCGCTACCTATCAACCTGGCAAGTGTACGTATATAAAAGCACCCCATTACACAAAGGCGAGCGAAGCAGGGATATTTCCCCCGCTTCAAGCTTGACATAAATGGATCCAATTACGCATTTTGTTTCATTTGCGCAGGCTGGTACTCAAGCGCAGCATGTCCAACCCTGTATCGACCCAACGCTCGGCTTCGGTGTGCAGTTGAAAACTGTCGGGAGCCAACAGCCACTGATACAGGATGCCATCGATGTACGCATGCAGGCTGATGGCCGCGCGGGCAGTGTCGAGGTCTTCCGGCAGTTGCCCGCGATTCACCGCATTACTCAGGGCCAGCGCGATTCGCACATTGCAATCGAGATTGACCGTTCGGCGCTGCTGGCGCAGGTCGCACATTTCATCGGTGAACTCGCACTTATGAAACAGAATCTCGTTGATGCGTCGGGTTTTCGGGTCAAGGGCAACTTGATGAAACAAATGGATCAGCAGCTTGCGCATGCAACCCAGCGGATCGAGTTCATCTTCGCTTTCACTGGCCTTGGCCATTTCATCCAGCGGCTCGTGCAAGGTATCGAGCATTGCCTGCAACAGATCCGCCTTGTTGCTGAAATGCCAGTAGATGGCCCCGCGAGTCACGCCGGCCAAGGTAGCGATATCCGCCAGTGTCGTGCGTGCCACGCCTCTCTCGAAAAAGGCTTTTTCTGCCGCTTCGAGTATCTGGCTTCGGGTTTCTTGAGCTTCCTCTTTGGTGCGACGAACCATGGCAGTACAACCTCAATCAGGATGTTTCAGCGATGTCTGAATATCCGCTGAATAAAAGTGGGGCGAGCGCTCTCGGGCTTCGTCTCCGGCCTACAATTCCAGCCTTTGAACAGTTTTCGTAACCGTGTGGATACACCGCCAAGGCCTTTACAAACAACCATGAACGTAAGTATATTCCTTAGCAAGCTACTTATCCACCCGGTAGAGATTTTTTACCTTTCCACCTTTCTTGTGCGCTGTTTGCGCGCCTGACCCGAGGATCTTCATGCAATTCAAGCCAGCTGTTACCGCTCTGGTTACTGCCGTCGCCCTGGCATCGCTGCTCAGTGGATGTAAAAAGGAAGAGGCGGCGCCTGCCGCACCCACCCCTCAGGTCGGCGTCGTAACCCTGCAACCACAAGCCTTCACCCTGACGTCCGAACTTCCGGGGCGCACCAGTGCGTTCCGCATCGCCGAAGTTCGCCCACAGGTCAACGGCATCATTCTCAACCGACTGTTCAAGGAAGGCGCCGACGTCAAGGCCGGTCAGCAGCTCTATCAGATCGACCCGTCGGTGTATGACGCGACGCTGAAAAGCGCCGAAGCCAACCTGCGTTCGACCAAGTCGATCTCCGATCGCTACAAGCAACTGGTCGACGAACAGGCCGTCAGCCGTCAGGAATACGACACGGCGCTGGCTAACCGCCTGCAATCGGAAGCGTCCCTGCAGACCGCCCAGATCAACGTGCGCTACACCAAGGTTTACGCACCGATCTCCGGTCGCATCGGCCGTTCGTCAGTGACTGAAGGTGCACTGGTCAGCAGCGGCCAGACCGACGCCATGGCCGTCATCCAGCAACTGGACCCGATCTACGTCGATGTGACCCAGTCCTCAGTGGAGCTGCTTGAGCTGCGTCGCGAACTGGAAAGCGGCCGTCTGCAAAAGGCCGGCGACAACGCCGCCAAGGTCAAGCTGACCCTGGAAGACGGCAGCCAGTACTCACTGGACGGCAAGCTGGAGTTCTCCGAAGTCTCGGTTGACCAGACCACCGGTTCCGTGACCCTGCGCGCCGTGTTTCCCAACCCTGAACACACCCTGCTGCCGGGCATGTTCGTTCACGCCCAGTTGCAGGCCGGTGTGAACAGCGCAGCGATTCTGGCGCCGCAACAAGGCGTGACCCGTGACCTCAAAGGCACCCCGACCGCGCTGGTCGTGGGTCCCGACAATAAGGTCGAACTGCGTCAGCTCAAGGCCAGCCGTACTGTCGGCAACCAATGGTTGATTGAAGATGGCCTGAAGGCTGGCGATCGCCTGATCACCGAAGGGCTGCAATTCGTCAGACCTGGCGTTGAAGTCAAGGCCACAGAAGCCACCAACGTTAGCGCCAAGAGCCCGGTCCCCGCACAGGCAGCCAAAGTCGCTGTCGGCGGCAAAGGGGAGTAAATCATGTCGAAATTTTTTATCGACCGTCCGATTTTCGCCTGGGTAATTGCCTTGGTGATCATGCTGGTCGGGGCTTTATCGATCCTCAAACTGCCGATCAATCAATACCCGAGCATCGCGCCTCCGGCGATTGCGATCTCCGTGACCTACCCGGGCGCGTCCGCACAAACCGTGCAGGACACCGTGGTGCAGGTGATCGAGCAACAGCTCAACGGTATCGACAACCTGCGTTATGTCTCGTCGGAAAGTAACTCCGACGGCAGCATGACCATCACCGCGACCTTCGAGCAGGGCACCAGCTCCGATACCGCGCAGGTTCAGGTCCAGAACAAACTGAACCTGGCCACCCCGCTGCTGCCGCAAGAAGTGCAGCAGCAGGGCATCCGCGTGACCAAGTCGGTGAAAAACTTCCTGATGGTCATCGGCGTGGTGTCGCGCGACGGCAGCATGACCAAGGACGACCTGTCCAACTACATCGTGTCGAACATGCAGGACCCGATCTCGCGGACCGCCGGTGTCGGTGACTTCCAGGTCTTCGGTGCCCAGTACGCGATGCGCATCTGGCTCGACCCGGCCAAGTTGAACAACTTCAACCTGACCCCGGTAGACGTGAAAACCGCCATCGCGGCGCAGAACGTCCAGGTTTCGTCCGGTCAACTCGGCGGCTTGCCTGCCCTGCCCGGCCAGCAACTGAACGCTACCATCATCGGCAAGACCCGCCTGCAGACCGCCGAGCAGTTCAAGGAAATCCTGCTCAAGGTCAACAAGGACGGCTCGCAGGTTCGCCTCAAAGACGTCGCCGAAGTAGGCCTGGGTGGCGAGAACTACAGCGTCAGCGCCCAGTTCAACGGCAGCCCGGCCTCCGGTCTGGCAGTGAAACTGGCCAACGGTGCCAACGCCCTCGATACCGCCAAGGCCCTGCGCAAAACCATCAACGACCTCAAACCATTCTTCCCGCAGGGGATGGAAGTGGTGTTCCCGTACGACACCACCCCGGTGGTGACTGAGTCGATCAAGGGTGTGGTTGAAACCCTGGTCGAAGCGATCGTGCTGGTGTTTTTGGTGATGTTCCTGTTCCTGCAAAACTTCCGCGCCACCGTCATCACCACGATGACCGTGCCGGTGGTATTGCTGGGTACGTTCGGGATCCTCG
This sequence comes from Pseudomonas frederiksbergensis, assembly GCF_017114915.1. Lineage (GTDB taxonomy): Bacteria > Pseudomonadota > Gammaproteobacteria > Pseudomonadales > Pseudomonadaceae > Aquipseudomonas > Aquipseudomonas frederiksbergensis_I. The sequence continues at coordinate 207,299 of NZ_JAAUOE010000004.1, read as the reverse complement.
CGGCGTTTGGCTTTAGCATCAACACCCTGACCATGTTCGGCATGGTGCTGGCCATCGGCTTGCTGGTGGACGATGCCATCGTCGTGGTGGAAAACGTCGAACGGGTCATGAGTGAAGAAGGCCTGTCACCCAAGGAAGCCACCAAAAAATCCATGGGGCAGATCCAGGGTGCTCTGGTCGGTATTGCCCTGGTGCTGTCGGCGGTACTGCTGCCGATGGCGTTCTTCGGTGGCTCCACCGGTGTGATCTACAAGCAGTTCTCGATCACCATCGTTTCGGCCATGGCCTTGTCGGTGCTGGTTGCATTGATCTTCACCCCGGCGCTCTGCGCCACCATGCTCAAGGCGATTCCCAAAGGCGAGCACGGCACGCCGAAACGCGGCTTCTTCGGCTGGTTCAACCGCAACTTCGACCGTGGCGTCAAAAGCTACGAGCGCGGCGTGGGCAACATGCTCGCGCACAAGGCTCCGTACCTGCTGGCCTACCTGATCATCGTGGTCGGCATGATCTGGCTGTTCACCCGCATTCCAACGGCATTCCTGCCGGAAGAAGACCAGGGTGTACTGTTTGCCCAGGTGCAAACCCCGGCCGGTTCCAGCGCCCAGCGCACGCAAGTGGTCGTGGACGAAATGCGCGAATTCCTGCTGCGTCCAAGCAAGGATGGCGGTGAAGGCGATGCGGTGGCCTCGGTGTTTACCGTGACCGGCTTCAACTTCGCCGGTCGTGGTCAGAGTTCGGGCATGGCGTTCATCATGCTCAAACCGTGGGACGAACGTAACGCCGACAACAGCGTGTTCAAACTGGCGGCCCGTGCCCAACAGCACTTTTTTACCTTCCGTGACGCCATGGTGTTTGCCTTTGCGCCACCGGCGGTACTGGAACTGGGTAACGCCACCGGTTTCGACGTGTTCCTTCAGGACCGCGCCGGTATCGGTCACAACAAGCTGATGGAAGCCCGTAACCAGTTCCTCGGCATGGCGGCGCAAAGCAAGGTCCTGTCGCAGGTCCGTCCGAACGGTCTGAACGACGAGCCGCAATACCAGCTGGAAATCGACGATGAAAAGGCCAGCGCCCTGGGTGTGACCCTCACCGACATCAACAACACCCTGTCGATTGCCCTGGGCAGTAGCTATGTGAACGACTTCATCGACCGTGGCCGTGTGAAGAAGGTTTATGTGCAAGGCCTGCCTGGCGCTCGCATGAGCCCTGAAGACCTGAAGAAGTGGTACGTGCGCAACAGCGCCGGCACCATGGTTCCGTTCTCGGCGTTCGCCAAGGGTGAGTGGATCTACGGTTCGCCGAAACTGGCCCGTTACAACGGCGTGGAAGCGATGGAAATCCTCGGTGCCCCGGCGCCAGGCTATTCCACCGGTGAAGCCATGGCCGAAGTCGAGGCGATTGCTGCCAAACTGCCGGCCGGTGTCGGTATTTCCTGGACCGGCCTGTCGTACGAGGAACGTCTGTCCGGCTCGCAAGCGCCAGCGCTGTACGCCTTGTCGCTGCTGATGGTGTTCCTGTGTCTGGCGGCGTTGTATGAAAGCTGGTCGATCCCGATTGCGGTCATGCTGGTGGTGCCGCTGGGGATCATCGGTGCGCTGATGGCGACCAGCCTGCGCGGCCTGTCCAACGACGTGTATTTCCAGGTGGGGCTGTTGACCACCATCGGTCTGGCGGCGAAAAACGCCATTCTGATCGTCGAGTTCGCCAAGGAACTGCATGAGCAAGGGCGCAGCCTGCGCGATGCCGCGATCGAAGCCTGCCGGATGCGTCTGCGACCGATCATCATGACCTCGCTCGCGTTCGTGCTCGGCGTGGTACCGCTGGCCATTTCCACGGGCGCAGGTTCGGGTAGCCAACATGCGATCGGCACCGGGGTGATTGGCGGTATGCTCACGGCCACGATCCTGGCGATCTTCTGGGTTCCGTTGTTCTTCGTCACCGTGTCGTCCATGGGCCAGCGCAAAGTCGCCGACCAGGATGACGCCATTGAAACTTCTCAAGAGGCTGGCTAATGAGCAAGTCGCTACTCTCCCTGGCAGTCACCGCTTTCGTGCTAAGTGGCTGCTCGCTGATCCCCGATTATCAGCGGCCTGAAGCACCGGTGGCGGGCCAGTACCCGCAAGGCCCGGCGTATTCGCCGGCCCAGGCGCCCAACCAGGCCGCCGCCGAACAGGGCTGGAAGCAGTTTTTCCACGACCCTGCGCTGCAACAGGTGATTCAGACCGCGCTGGAGAACAACCGTGACCTGCGCGTCGCGGCGCTGAACATCGACGCTTACGCGGCTCAATACCGCATCCAGCGCGCCGACCTGTTCCCGGCGGTTTCGGCCACCGGCAGCGGCAGTCGTCAGCGGGTTCCGGCACGGGCCTCGCAAACCGGTGAAGCGAACATCAGCAGTTCCTACTCGGCCACTGTCGGCATCAGCGCCTATGAACTCGACCTGTTCGGTCGGGTGCGCAGCCTGAGCGAAGAAGCCCTGCAGAAGTACTTCGCCACTGAAGAAGCGCGCCGCAGCACGCAGATCAGTCTGGTCGCCAGCGTGGCCAATGCCTACCTGACCTGGCAGGCGGACAAGGAACTGCTGAAGCTGACCCAGGAAACCCTCGGTGCCTTCGAGGAGAGCTACAAGCTCACCTCGCGCAGCAACGAAGTGGGTGTAGCCTCGGCGCTGGATTTGGCCCAATCGCGTACCTCGGTGGAAAACGCCCGTGCGCAATTGGCCAAGTACACCCGTCAGGTTGCCCAGGATGAAAACAGCCTGGTGCTACTGCTCGGCACCGGTATCCCGGCCAATCTGCAAGCGGCCAAGCCACTGTCGGATGACCTGCTGAGCGACGTACCGGCCGGCCTGCCGTCGGACTTGCTGCAACGTCGTCCGGACATCCTCCAGGCCGAATACAACCTCAAGGCCGCTAATGCCAACATCGGCGCGGCACGGGCGGCATTCTTCCCGAGCATCAGCCTGACCGCCAATGCAGGCTCCCTGAGCCCGGACCTGTCCGGTCTGTTCAAAGGTGGTTCGGGCACCTGGTTGTTCCAGCCGCAAATCAACCTGCCGATCTTCAACGCCGGCAGCCTGCGCGCCAGCCTGGATTACTCGAAAATCCAGAAAGACATCAGCGTGGCGAACTACGAGAAGTCCATTCAAACGGCCTTCCAGGAAGTCGCCGATGGCCTGGCCGCACGCCAGACCTACACCGAGCAGTTGCAGGCTCAGCGTGATTTCGTCAGCGCCAACCAGGACTACTACCGTCTGGCCGAGCGTCGTTATCGCATCGGTGTCGACAGCAACCTGACCTTCCTCGATGCCCAGCGCCAGCTGTTCAGTGCCCAACAGGCGCTGATCACCGACCGTCTGGCGCAACTGACCAGTGCGGTCAACCTGTACAAGGCGTTGGGCGGTGGCTGGAATGAACAGACGGCGAAGAACGAGCCGTTGAAAGAAGAAGCGCCGAAGATGAAGTTGTTCTGATAGCGCGAAACCTGTAGGAGCGAGCTTGCTCGCGAAAGCGGTGGATCAGGCAACATCAATGTTGACTGTGCCGCCGTCTTCGCGAGCAAGCTCGCTCCTACAGGGATTACGCAAAAAGGCAGCTTTCGTATCAGCCTCCGACACCATTGACCAGAAACACCGGCTCCTCCAGATAATCGAGCCCCAAGCGGTTTTCGAACATTTCGTCGCGTAACGCCGCGGTAGTGAAACACCCCAGGTCCAACGCGGTGGCCAGCAGTGAAAAGGTCTGACTCAGATGCCCGGCGTCCATCAGCGCCACCCGCAGTGCGCGGCTGAATTCGTATTTCCAGGCCATTCGCTCGACCCGCGCCGTGGAAACGAACACCGCTGCCGCATCCTTGATCCACGTCTGACCGCCACAGGCCTCGCTGATCCAGGCTCGTGGATCTTCCAGGGACAGCAGCTCCAGCCCGTGACGACGGACCGAATAGTGATAAAGCCCCCGCTCGAAACCTTGCACATTCATCAGCACCGCATACACCTCGGTGCCCTGCAGCGAACCGCCGGCCGGCGAGGTTTTCTTCAGGAAGTAGTCGCCCATGCGATTGTGCTCCATGACCGTCGCGCCCCAGGTGTAGTAGAGCAACAGTGACAGCTGCGCCGAACTCAACGGCTGACCACTGAAGGTTCGCGACGTGCGGCGATTGCACAGCGAGTCCAGCAATGTCGGCTGAGCGATCGTGCAGGAAGTCAGTAGAGGGTTTTCCAGGGCAATGAACGGATGGGACCCGTAGTCCTTGAACGCCGACGGCTGGCATCGCGCCGAGGCCTTTTGCTCCAGTTCCGTTTCCAGCTCGGCAACGCTGATGTAGGGGGTGTGCGAGTCGGTCCGGGTACTCAGGTAAAACTCCAGCGCCGCGTCCCAGCGGGTCCAAAGGTTGAGCGGATGTTTACTCTCCTCGGACGGGGCGCTATCCGGTTGATTGACGACGGGTAGCAAAATACCGTGGCTGACCAGTGTCCTCAGGAATGCCAGGTTGTCGTCCTGTGCAGGACTCTGCAAAACCCCCGGCAGCAACAAGGCACTCTCCAGCGTCTGCGGGCTCAGGAAGTGGCGCAGTAACGGCAGCAACGTCACGTCAAACTCCAGGCTCAGGTCCTGCTGCCGGTCCCGGATAAAAAACGACGCCGAGCCGACGCTGAGCCAGGTGCTTTGCCTGAGTTTCAGCAGGGTCTGCGCGCCCTCCGATGGCGTCTGTTGATCGCCTTGTTGATCAAGGCCCTGCCAGAACAGGGCCTTGGGCCTCAAGGACTTGATGGCCTTGATCAAGGTCAACAGCTCTGCGTCATCGGCTTTGCGGGAAATATCCCACTCCAGGGTGATCGCTTTCACCGGGGATGACGCAAACAACTCTCGCAAAATGTCCCAATCCCGTCGCGGATGTCCGGTGTGAATTTCAATCAACCGGTCCAGCGGCAACGAACGCAAATAGTCGTTCAGGTCGTAACCCTGGGTTCTGGCGGTCGCCATCGCGCTGTCGAGATCCAGCAGAAAGCCCGAACCGCTGCGCGCCACCACACTGGAGATGAATTCGCCTTCGGACTGCTCTTGTGCGCCCGGCAATGAAAACAACCGCGGTGCGTTTTCCAGCACCAGCAGCGTTGCGGTGAGCTCGCGCAATTCAATGGCATTGGCCACCACCGTGTCGGCCACTTCTTGGGCCAGTGTCGGCAAAATGAAGTGCTGCGTGTCGCCACCACGGAAACGCGACCAGGAAATATGCTCGGCCAGCCATGGCGAGCGGGTTTTTTCGCACAGTCGCCGCGTCATACGCAGAAACTCGCGATCCATCGCGATCCCCACGCTGCCCAGGGACAAACTGGACGAATGCAGCAGGCTCGGTACTTGAGCGCTGACGTCCAGTAAACGAGGCTGAAGAATGCAGTGTGTCGGCTGAAACTCGACGTAATCGAAATGCGGCAAGCCCTCAGCGAGAATTCGCTCGACAGTCGGGTCGAGTCCATTCTCCGACCGGTCATCCTGAAGGCTGTGCCGTGGCAAATGGTATTCCAGCCCTACTCCGCCCTCCGGATAGGACGAGGCATCAAACATCCCCATGTGAGCCTCCCTGGCTTCAGGCGGTCAAACCCAGCAAGCGCTGTTGCTCAGCCTCAGTCCCCGATATCGCCAACAGCCCGGCATATTGGTTTTCCAGTACTCTGACCTCTTTGGCCAGGTTTTCCAGGAGTTGACGTCCCTGGGGGGTGAATTCAGTGCTGGCTTCGAAGTCCGGCAATGCCTTGATCAAGCCGCGCAGGATGTACAAAAGACGGTCTTGCGCTCGTTGCAGCTCTTCGGACGAACGCGAGCGAACCCGCCCCAGGTATTTGACCAACGCGATGTACACGTAAAACGCGTGGAAGTAGCCATAAAAGTCACGCTTCTGTCCCGACCATGGCAAGGTGTACAACGGCTCCCGCGAGGTCTCTTCCTTGACAACCGGGCACGCCTCGACAATGTGATAAAGCAACTGATGAGTGGCCTCATGCACCAGGGACTCTTCCAGATCGAGTATCGAATCATCCCGGCTCGACAACAGGATGATTCCGGTGAAGCGGGACGCCGAACAGCTTCGAAATGAACCATCGGGCAAATAAAAAATCGACTTGACCAGTTTTTTGATTTGCTCGCGGCAGGCGGGCCAAGTGTGTTCTATGCGCAACAGGGCAATATTCACCACATCGCAAAAAAACCGTACGGAATAACCGCTACGCTCCAACTGTTTGCGGACGGCTTCATCTTCCGGAAACTCATAGCTGGGCGGCATCACTATCGCAACCAGCGGATCGACATCGAACCGATGCACGGGGGGACAATAATGATTCACGCGTGAATTGTCGGCCGTTTTGACACGCACTAACATCTCTGGAAATTCAAACAGCATTTTTTCCAGCTCACTTCTGTCCGTTGTCTTTTGCGTGATGATCAGGTTGGCATAATGAGCCGTCAGCACATTCCACACTTGAAACACCGGATCATTAATAATCAAGCGCTGTTCCCGGGTCGGAGGAACGATAAGATTAAACGCCTGCTCAAAAAACTCTGCCAGATGCGGGGCATTGGGAAACAACTGAAAAAGTTCGGTGTACAGCGCAACAAAGCTGGTGTATCGATTTCGACTGACACGCTCCAGCAAGACTTCAAATCGCGAAGGCTCCGAATCCGCAAGGAAGGTCGTGCCCTGAAATAAATCGTCGACCGAGAGCTCACGTTGACCACTGTTATCGATGTCCATTTCTCAACCTTCCCTTAGGCTGACGGCAACGGCTTCGCCATTGTCAGACTGGCAATGCCATAACCCGATTGTTCATAAAGACGACGTGCCGCCTCGTTGCGGCCAAAGACATGCAACCGCACTTCCCTGCATCCCGCCTGGCTCGCCCATGACTCCAGGGCCAGCAGCGATTGTTTTGCATAACCCTGGCGACGCGCGCCGGGGTCAATGTAGATATCCAGAATGAAGGCGATCCGACCGGCGCCGGCGTGTCGTTCGGCGACCCATAACTCACCGATGCGCCGCGCTTGATCCTGGATCACCCAGAGTTGATTCTTTTCAGTCAATCGCCCTTGCGGCAACAATTGCTCGAAGACGCTTCGCGCCTTTTGCGACGCCTCCTCCTGGACCCACTCGCCTGCGGCGACCATCCCGTCGCCATATTCAGCAAGGGCTCTTTCGGCGAACGTAACGAAGTCCGCGTCATTCATTGGAGCCAAGGTGACAGACATGAGTCATTCACTCCGTGCCCGAGCGCTAATAAAGCCATTCGGCGTACCCGCGTGAAGGCCCACCTTTCGTGGCACGCCAAATGGCATCATCCACCTTTAATCCATTCGCGCTTGTTGCTGCTGGTTCTGTGTGTCAAATACCGCGCGTATCCCCAGGTTGCTCCGAATTCCGGAGGAGGCAGCCGTCAGTTTTGCAGCATCAATACCTTTAACTGCCGCGATCTCGTCAGTACTTAAATGCACACCAATATTTTTAGCCGCCCCTGCCGGATCACTGTGTAACTCTCTGGCAAATTTTTCGTCCAGCACGGCCCGTCCCAGAACCGAGGCCAAACGTTCCTGATTGACTTTATTACCCATGGCACTTCTCCTTGTTATTTCGGCATGACGAAAACTACCCCCTGACGAAGCATCAGAGTGTCTTTTGCCCGCCTGAGGACTTTGAATATAGCAAGGCCTCTTTTCTTTTCCAGCGAAGTCCGCGGCTCTCTTTAAATCTTTTTACGATAACCGACAATACCAATTCTTAAGTTTAACCAGCGATTATCGACATACCTTTAATGACAGTTAGCGCTGTAGGAAACGTCTTACAACTAAAGCAATAAATACTTCCATCTAATACCAACAAAGCAACAAGGCGCCATTAATAGAACACACCGTCGCCCCCTCGCTATCAACCCGAATAACCATAGGATTTTATTAAGAATGCCTCACACCGTCCGTCATCCGGCCGGCGTCGATTAGTGTTCGTTAATCGCCCAAAACCCCATACCCCCCAATTGAATCCCCCCGCCCATCCCTCGCACCATTGTCCGCACCTGCAAAAATCAATAACAACAAGGTCCAACACCATGACTACGCGCACTCTGCACTCCGGCTGATCTCGCTCGCCCCCTTATCCGAATTCGATTTTTTGTCTGCGACCCCTTGGTTGCGGCTGTGTACTGCCTTATCCCTGACAATTAGAGAGACCCGAGCCCATGACTTCCCCCACACCGCAGTATTTGTTTCCCAGCCTGATCGCCATCGCACTGGCCGGTGCGGCCCTGCCCGCCCTGGCCGAGGAAGCGGGCTTTGTCGAAGGTGCCAAGGTCAACCTGAACCTGCGCAACTTCTACATCAACCGTAACTTCACCAACCCGACCAAGGCCCAGGGCAAGGCTGAAGAATGGACGCAAAGTTTCATCCTCGACGCCAAATCCGGGTTCACCCAGGGCACCGTCGGGTTCGGCATGGACGTGCTGGGGTTGTATTCGGTCAAGCTCGACGGCGGCAAAGGCACTGGCGGTACGCAGTTGCTGCCACTGGATTCTGATGGTCGCCCGGCGGACAACTTCGGGCGCACCAATGTGGCGTTCAAGGCGAAACTGTCCCAGACCGAAGTGAAGGTCGGCGAATGGATGCCGGTGCTGCCGATCCTGCGTTCGGACGACGGTCGCTCGCTGCCGCAAACCTTCCGTGGCGGCCAGATCACTTCGAAGGAAATCGACGGCCTGACGCTCTACGGTGGCCAGTTCCGCGCCAACAGCCCGCGTGACGACAGCAGCATGAATGACATGTCGATGACCGGCAAAGCGGCGTTCAAGTCAGACCGCTTCAACTTCCAGGGCGGCGAATACGCCTTCAACGACAAGCGCACGCAGATCGGCCTGTGGAACGCGGAACTCAAGGACATCTACAGCCAGCAATACGTCAACCTGATCCACAGCCAACCACTGGGCGACTGGACGCTGGGCGCCAATCTCGGGTTCTTCTACGGTAAGGATGACGGCAGCGCCCGGGCCGGCGAGCTGGACAACAAGACCTGGTCGGGCCTGTTCTCGGCCAAATACGGCGGCAACACCTTCTACGTCGGCCTGCAAAAACTCACCGGCGACAGCGCGTGGATGCGGGTCAACGGCACCAGCGGCGGCACCCTGGCCAACGACAGCTACAACGCCAGCTATGACAACGCCAAGGAACGCTCCTGGCAAGTGCGCCACGACTACAACTTCGCCGCCCTGGGCGTACCGGGCCTGACCCTGATGAACCGCTACATCAGCGGCGACAACGTCCACACCGCCACCACCAGCGACGGCAAGGAATGGGGCCGCGAAAGTGAACTGGGCTACACCGTGCAGAGCGGCACGCTCAAAAACCTCAACGTCAAATGGCGCAACTCCACCATCCGCCGCGACTTCAGCAACAACGAGTTCGATGAGAACCGGTTGATCGTCAGCTATCCGATCAGTTTGTTGTAAACCCACAAAATTGTAGGAGCGGCGGTGCGGCGATCCGACTTGCCCGCCAAAGCGGTGTGTCAGGCGACATCAATGTTGACTGTACCGACGTCTTCGCGGGCAAGCCCGCTCCTACATGTGGCTTACTCCCGCGATTCAACCCCCAACTCATCCCACACCGACTCGGCCAAATGGAACGTCGCGTTGGCCGCCGGAATGCCGCAATAGATCGCGCTCTGCATGATCACTTCCTTGATCTCGCCGCGGGTCACGCCGTTGTTGGCGGCGGCGCGCAGGTGCAGTTTGAGTTCTTCGTTGCGGTTCATCCCGATCAGCATGGCGATGGTGATCAGGCTGCGGGTATGGCGCGGCAAGCCCGGGCGGGTCCAGATGTCGCCCCAGGCGTGGCGGGTGATCATTTCCTGGAACTCCGAGTTGAACTCGGTCAGCGTGCTCAGGCTGCGATCGACGTGGGCGTCGCCCAGTACCGCGCGGCGGACTTTCATGCCCTCGTCGTAACGTTGTTTCTCGTCCACAAAAAAACCCTCAATGACCTGAAAGAAACGCCAGCACCCGCTCACTGAACGCAGCGCCGGCCTGGACGTTGGACAGGTGCGCGGCGTAGAACTCGGCGTACTCGGCGCCCCGCACATGTTCCTGAATGAAATGCCCGCCGGACGGCGGCGTTACCGCATCTTCGGTACCGGCGATCACCAGCAGCGGCGTCTTGATCGAGGACAACTGATCGCGGAAATCGGCATCACGCACCGCCGCGCAATTGGCCGCATAGCCTTCAGGCGAAGTGGCCGCGAGCATGTCGGTGATCCGCTTCGCCGCTGCCGGGTTGGCGGCGGAAAAATCCGGAGTGAACCAGCGGGCAATCGACGCATCGCGCAGGGCGACCATCGCCGCCGCGCCGTCGCGCAGCACGGTTTCGATTCGTGGGTTCCACACCGATGGATCGCCGATTTTCGCCGCGGTGTTGCACACGATCAGTTTGTTCAAACGCTGACCGGCGTTGATCCCCAGCCATTGGCCGATCAACCCGCCCATGGACAGACCGCAGAAATGCGCGCGCTCGATGTGCAAGGCATCCAGCAGCGCCAACACGTCGCGGCCCAGTTGCTCGATGCTGTACGGCCCTGGCGTCACCAATGACTTGCCGTGACCACGTGTGTCAAAACGCAGCACCCGGAAACGCTCGGTGAACGCCGGGATCTGCGCGTCCCACATGTGCAGGTCGGTGCCCAGTGAGTTGGACAGCACCAGTACCGGAGCTTCTTCAGGGCCATCGAGTTGCGGCCCTTGAATTTGGTAGTGCAGTTCGCCCTCGGCGAGTTGTACGAATGCCACAGCAGCCTCCTTCAGGCAGTCAACGCAAAATGTTCAGCCACCGCTCGCTCGACCCAGGTATGGGCCTGACCGAGGTAATGGGCGGGGTCCAGCAGATGATCGAGTTCAGCGTCCAACAGCTGGGCGGTCACTTGCGGCTCGTCGCCGAGTACCGCGCGCAGATGACGTTGCTCGGCCACGGCGCGTTTGCAGCATTGCTCCAGCAGATGGTGCGCGGTGTCGCGACCGACCCGTTGCGCCAGCACAATGCTCACAGCTTCGGCCAGCACCAGGCCTTGGGTCAGGTCGAGGTTGCGAGTCATTCGGTCGGCATCCACTTCCAGGCCGTCGGCCACCAACAGCGCTTGCTGCAGGCTGCCCGACACCAAACAGCAGATCTCCGGCAGGGTTTCCCACTCGGCATGCCACAGACCCAGGCTGCGCTCGTGTTCCTGGGGCATGGCGCTGAACAAGGTCGAGAGCAGACCCGGCACCCGCGTCGCCGCACTGATCAACACCGCCGCGCCCACCGGGTTGCGTTTGTGCGGCATGGTCGAGGAACCGCCCTTGCCCGGTGCCGAAGGTTCGAACACTTCACCAGTTTCGGTCTGCATCAACAGGCTGATGTCGCGACCGAGTTTGCCCAGGCTGCCGGCGATCAAGCCAAGCACCGCGCCGAACTCCACCAGACGATCGCGCTGGGTGTGCCAGGGTTGTTCCGGCAAGGTCAGTTGCAGTTCTGTGGCCAAGGCTTGGGCAATCGGCATCGCCTGTTCGCCGAGCGCCGCGAGGGTGCCGGAGGCGCCACCGAATTGCAGCACCAGCAGGCGTGGCTTGAGTTCCAGCAGACGCTGACGGCTGCGGGTCACCGCGCCCAGCCAACCGGCGATTTTCATGCCGAGGGTGACCGGTGTCGCGTGTTGCAGCCAGGTGCGCCCGGCCAGCGGCGTGGCAACGTACCGCCTGGCCTGGGTCGCGAGGGTTTCTCCCAGCTGCGCCAGATCAGCTTCGATCAGCTCCAGCGCGCGGCGCAGTTGCAACACCAGCCCGGTGTCCATCACGTCCTGGCTGGTCGCGCCCAGATGCACGTAGCGCTCGGCTTCGGCATCACTTTTGGCGATCTGCTTGCCCAGCGCCTTGACCAAGGGAATCGCCGAATTGCCCGCCGTGGCAATCGCCTCGCCGAGAGCGGCGAAGTCGTAATGCTCAGCCTGGCAGGCCGCTTCGATAGAGGCGACAGCCGTCTGCGGAATCAGGCCAACCCGCGCCTCGGCCCTGGCCAGTGCGGCTTCGAAATCGAGCATGGCCTGAACCCGGCCCTGATCGCAGAACACCCCACGCATGTCGCGTGCCGTGAAGTAGGCATCGAACAATTGATTACCCGGTCGCTGGTTCATAAACAGTCCTTGCAGGTGAGGGCCAGTGAGGCCCCGCGCAGAAATCAAAGGTCTTGTGCAGGCGCCAAAAGATCGCAGGCTGCGCCAGCTCCTACAGGAACCATACCCCTTCCCGGTAGAAGCTGCCGCTGGCTGCGATCTTTTGACCTTGATCTCAATAATCGAAGAACACCGTCTCGGCATCCGTCCCCTGCAGAATCACATTCCACTGATAAACACCCGAAGCATCTTTCTTCGCCAGCAAGGTGCTGCGGCGTTCGGCAGGTACACATTCGAGCAGAGGGTCCGCCACGTTGGCCGGCTCACCCTCAAAGTAAATCCGCGTCAGCAAGTGCTTCACCAACCCGCGAGCGAACACCAGCACCACCAGGTGTGGCGCCTGGATCGTGCCTTTCAGACCTTCCACGGTGCCCGGCTTGATCGTGGTAAAGCGAAAGCGCCCTTGCGCATCCACCGGCACCCGGCCAAACCCTTCGAAGTTCGGGTCCAGGGGTTTGTCCTGATCGTCTTCGGGGTGGTCGTATTTGCCGGCGGCGTTGGCCTGCCAGACTTCGAGCATGGCGTCGTTGACGAAGTCGCCATTGCCATCGACGACTTGCCCGGTGATCGCCACACGCTCGCCGAGGGTTTGCTCGACAGTCAGGTCTTCGCGGTTCAGCCAGGTCAGACCAATGTGGTAATACGGCCCGACGGTGTGGGACGTGGTCGCGTTCAGCGTCATCTTATTTCTCCATCGGCGTGGCTTCGCGGCCGCGCAAGACGATGTCCCAGCGATAACCGAGGGCGTAGGACGGGATGGTTTTTTCCAGGTCGAAACTGGCGATCAAACGCTCTTTGGCGTGGGTGTCGGGCACGCAGTTGTAGATCGGGTCGTAAGCCAGCAACGGGTCGCCCGGGAAATACATCTGGGTCACCAGGCGCGTCAGAATACTCGGCCCGAACAGTGAGAAATGGATGTGCGCCGGGCGCCAGGCGTTGGGGTGGTTACCCCACGGATAGGCGCCAGGCTTGATGGTCTGGAACTGATACCAGCCATCGGCGTTGGTTACGGTGCGGCCGGTGCCGGTGAAGTTCGGGTCCAGCGGTGCATCGTGCAGGTCGCGGGCATGGGCGTAGCGACCGGCAGAGTTGGCCTGCCAGATCTCCACCAGAATGCCCGGCACCGGCAGACCGTCTTCATCCAGCACACGGCCGTGAATGATGATCCGTTCACCCAATGGCTCGCCGGAGTGCTGGGCGGTGAGGTCGTTGTCCCGCTCCTGGATACGTTCGGCACCGATGGTCGGACCGGTGATTTCCGACAGCGAATGAGGCAAGAACACCAGCGGCTTGGACGGCGAGCGAAGGTTGGTGGATTGATAAGGAGGGTGCAGGTATTCCGGCTGAGTGCCCGCCTGTGGGCGACGGTAACCAGGTTTGTCAGTCATTGCGCATTCCTCAGTTCTTATTAGTCGCTTCTGTGCGTCAGACACGTTCGATCGCCAAGGCCAGACCCTGGCCGACACCGACACACATGGTCGCCAGACCTTTCTTGCCGCCAGTCTTTTCCAATTGATGCAGTGCAGTCAGTACCAAACGCGCACCGCTCATGCCCAGCGGATGGCCCAAGGCAATGGCGCCACCGTTCGGGTTGACCTGGGCCGCATCATCCGCCAATCCGAGCTCACGCAACACGGCCAAGCCCTGGCTGGCGAAGGCTTCGTTGAGTTCGATCACATCGAAATCGCTGACCGCAAGGCCCAGGCGCTCGGTCAATTTGCGCACCGCCGGCACCGGGCCGATGCCCATCACCCGTGGCGCGACACCGGCGCTGGCCATGCCGAGCACTTTGGCGCGGGCGGTCAGGCCGTGTTTCTTCACGGCTTGGGCCGAGGCCAGAATCAGCGCCGCCGCACCGTCGTTCACACCGGAGGCATTGCCGGCGGTGACGGTTTTGTCCGGGCCGTTGACCGGTTTGAGTTTGGCCAGGGTTTCGAGCGTGGTGTCGGCGCGAGGATGTTCGTCCTGGCTGACCACTGTTTCACCCTTTTTGTGGGCAATGCGCACTTCAACGATTTCTTCGGCGAAAAATCCTGCGGCTTGCGCGGCGGCCGTGCGTTGCTGGCTGCGCAGTGCGAAAGCGTCCTGATCCTCGCGGGAAACTTCGTAATCGTCCGCCACATTGTCGGCGGTTTGCGGCATCGCATCGACACCGTATTGGGCTTTCATCAACGGGTTGATGAAACGCCAGCCGATGGTGGTGTCTTCCAGCTTCATGTTGCGCGAGAACGCCGCATCGGCCTTGCCCATCACGAACGGTGCGCGGGACATCGACTCGACGCCACCGGCAATCGCCAGCTCCATCTCGCCGCTGGCGATGGCCCGGAACGCGGTGCCGACAGCGTCCATGCCTGAAGCGCAGAGGCGATTGAGGGTCACGCCCGGAATGGTTTCCGGCAGCCCCGCCAGCAGCAACGCCATGCGCGCCACGTTGCGGTTGTCTTCGCCGGCCTGGTTGGCGCAGCCGAGGAACACCTCGTCCACCGCGCTCCAGTCCACCGACGGGTTACGCGCCATCAGCGCTTTGATCGGCACGGCGGCCAGGTCATCGGCGCGGACCGTCGACAGGCCACCGCCGAAACGGCCGATGGGGGTGCGAATCGCATCGCAGATATAAACGTCGCGCATCAGGCTTCTCCGGGTGCTTGGCCGTGGGCTGCCGCGGTACGGGCTTCCAGATCGCGCAGCGCGGTCAGCTCGACCTCGGTGGGCTCGGCAGTGCTTTCAACCGTGTCGGCAAAACGAATCGCCCAACCGGTGGCCGCGATCACTTGCTCGCGAGTGACACCTGGGTGCAGCGCGGTGACCACGAACTCATGGGTGCCGGCTTCCGGTTCCATGATGCACAGGTCGGTAATGATGCCGACAGGACCGGCGCCCGGCAGGCCGAGACGTTTGCGCGAATCACCGCCCTCGCCATGGCCGACCGAGGTAATGAAGTCGAGCTTGTCGACGAACGAACGCGCCGACTGCTTGAGGATGATCAATACGCTTTTGGCGGAACCGGCGATCTCCGGCGCGCCACCGGCACCCGGCAGGCGAACCTTGGGCTGATGGTAGTCGCCCACCACGGTGGTGTTGATGTTGCCGAAACGGTCGACTTGCGCGGCGCCAAGGAAACCGACGTCGATGCGCCCGCCCTGCAGCCAGTAGCGAAAAATCTCGCCGGTCGGGACGACGGTGTCGGCGGTTTCCGCCAGCTCACCGTCACCGATCGACAATGGCAGTACGCTTGGCTTGGCACCGATCGGACCCGATTCGTAGATCAGGACGACATCCGGCGAGGACGTCAGTCGCGCCAGGTTGGCGGCTTTCGACGGCAGGCCGATACCAACGAAGCACACCGAACCGTTTTTCAGGCGGCGGGCGGCGGCGACGGTCATCATTTCATTGGTGGTGTAAGTCATTACTTGGCCTCCGAAGCAGCGGCCAGCTTGGCCTGGAACTCGCTGAAGTCAGCGCAGCCGTGGATGTACTCGTTGATCCACGCGGTGAAGGTTTCACGGTCGCGGGCAATCGGATCCCAGGCCTGGTAGAAGCGGTTGTCACGCTCGGTGTAACCGTGGGCGTAGGACGGATGCGCCCCGCCCGGTACGTGGCAGACCGCGCTCAGAGCCCAGGTCGGCAGCACGCAAGCGTTCATCGGTGCGTTGAGGTCATCGACGATTTCTTCGACGGTGACGATGCAACGCTTGGCCGCCAGCGCCGCTTCTTTCTGCACCCCGAGAATGCCCCAGAGCAGCACGTTGCCTTGGCGGTCGGCTTTCTGCGCGTGAATCACGGTGATGTCCGGACGCACCGACGGCACCGCCGCCAGCACTTCGCCGGTGAATGGGCAAGTGACGGTTTTGATCAGCGGGTTGACCTTCGGCAGGTCGGAACCGGCGTAGGCACGCAACACCGCGAACGGTAAGCCCGAAGCGCCCGCGACGTAGGCATTGGCCAGGTCGGCGTGGCTGTGTTCTTCGATTTCCAGCGCATGCGGCCACTGCCGCTCGACGGCGTCACGCAGACGGTGCAGCGAACCGACGCCGGGGTTGCCGCCCCAGGAGAAAATCAGTTTGCGAGCACAACCGGCACCGATCAACTGGTCGTAGATCAAGTCAGGCGTCATCCGCACCAGGGTCAGGTCTTTCTTGCCCTGGCGAATGATTTCGTGACCAGCCGCCGTAGGAATCAGGTGAGTGAAGCCTTCGAGCGCGACGGTATCGCCGTCGTTGACGAACTGCTTCACCGCGTCATGCAGCGAAAGGATTTCAGCCATGGGGCAGGCTCCCGTTTTGTTATGAACCGACAGTGTGGGAAAAAGGCGCCGATGCGCAGCGCCGGAATGACTGAAGATTAAGCCCCTGGAAAAGCCCAAACAATCCGATAATCGACTGAGTGTTCGTTTATCGAACAGATTGTTGTCTGGCTATCGTTCTCTCTCAGATCGTTCCCACGCTCTGCGTGGGAATGCAGCCCGGGACGCTCCGCGTCCCAAAAGCGGACGCAGAGCGTCCATTGAGGCATTCCCACGCAGAGCGTGGGAACGATCGATCTCAAGCTGGATCAGGTCGCATCCGCATGGCTGACCATGCCCTTGATCACCACCGCCGTGGTCGCCAACGCGGCCGGAATCACCAGTGCCGTCAGCACCTGCTCGAAGTTCCAGCCCAGGCCAAGCAGCGTTGCGCCCATCCATGCCCCGAGGATCGCACCGAAGCGGCCAATCCCGAGCATCCATGACACACCGGTCGCCCGCCCTTGGGTCGGATAAAACCTCGCTGCCAGCGACGGCATCGCTGATTGCGCGCCGTTGACACACATCCCGGCCACCAGCACCAGGGTCGCCAGCACGGCGATGTTGCCCAGGCTCTGCCCTACCGCGTAGGCAAACACCCCGGCCAACAAGTAGAAAGTGCCGATGACCTTGTGCGGATTGAACCGGTCCATCGCCCAACCTACGCCCACTGCGCTCAATACCCCACCGAACTGGAACAGCGCACCAATGAACGCTGCCTGCTCCATGCTCGCGCCACTGTCACGCATCAGCGTCGGCAACCAACTGGTCAACAGATAAACAATCACCAGCCCCATGAAATACGTCAGCCACAGCAACAACGTGCCGGTGCTGAAAGTGCCGGAGAAGATCACCGCGAACACATTGCGTGCCTTCACGGTTTTCTGTTCCGGCACGCTGAAGCTCGACGCCTGGGCCACTGCCGCCGGGTCGATCGGCGCCAGGGCCTTGCGCACTTTGTCGGTGCCACGATTGCGCACCACCAGATAGCGCGCCGATTCCGGCAACCAGAACAGCAATACGACGGCGAGGATCAGCGGCAGAATCCCGCCGATCATCAACAGACTGTGCCAGCCGAAAGCCGGGATCAGTTTGGCCGAGATAAACCCGCCCCCGGCCATGCCAAGGTTGAAGCCGCAGAACATGCTGGTCACCAGCAGGGATTTCTTGCGTTCCGGGGTGTATTCGGACAGCAGCGTGGTGGCGTTCGGCATGCCGGCGCCCAGGCCCAGGCCAGTGAGGAAGCGCAGGACCAGCAGCTGATCGACATGGGTGCTGTAAGCGGAAGCCAGGCTGAAAACGCCGAACAACAACACCGCGCCCACCAGTACGACTTTTCGCCCGAAGCGGTCAGCCAACGGGCCAGAACCCAAGGCGCCGAAGACCATGCCGATCAGCGCCGCACTCATCACCGGGCCAAGACTGGCGCGATCGATGCCCCAGTCCTGGGACAGTGCCGGCGCGATAAAACCCATGGCCGCGGTGTCGAGGCCATCGAGGAAGACAATCAGGAAACACAGGATCACCACCCGCCATTGGTAGCGCGAAATGGGTTGAGCGTTGATGAAGGACTGCACGTCGAGGCAGTTTCCTAGAGCAGACTGAGGCTGGTTCATTATTTTTATTCCACGTAAAGAACGCAGTCGAACAGATGCCAGCCGGGGCTGACGTTGTCACAAGGAAAGGAGGTCGGGATCAGGCGATCCGGTTTCGGCAGTTAAACCGGTGGGAACAGCGACAGTCGGGAAACGTGCGCATGACGATTGCCTCTTCTCATTATTATCAGGGTCGTCGCCCGGCGGCTGACCAAGGCCAGCAGCGCCGGATGACGCTGCCGCGACATTAATGATCCAAGGGAAAGAGCGTCAATTCGATAAACGCGACTTCGTGCGTTTATCGAACAGCTTAGGCGAACAGCTGCGCGCTGAGATCTCGACTGGCGCTTAGCAGACCAGGCAAGAAACGTTGCTCCAGCTCGCTGCGGCTGACCCGGCCGGCGTGGGTGCTGACGTTCAGCGCCGCCACCACCTGGCCGGAAGCGTCGTACACAGGAACGGCTATCGAGCGCAGGCCCTGCTCCAGTTCCTGATCGACGATGCACCAGCCTTGTCGCCGTACCTCTTGCAGGCATTCGAGCAATGCCTCGGGGGTATGCAAGGTGCGACTGGTCTTGGCTTGCAGCTCTGCATGATCGAGGTACTCGCGCAACGACGTGTCGTCCAGCGCGGCGAGCAGAATCCTGCCCATGGAGGTGCAATAGGCCGGTAACCGTCCCCCCACCGAGAGGTCGACGGAAATCAGCCGCTGGGTGGTCGCCGAGCGAGCGATGTACAAAATGTCATCGCCTTCCAGCGTGGCCATGTTGCAGGCCTCGTGCAGTTGCTCACTCATGCGGTCCAGGTACGGCTGGGCAGATACCGCCAGCGGTGTCGACGACAAATAGGCATGGCCCAGGGTCAAGACTTTGGGCAGCAGCGAATAGGTACGCCCGTCGGTGGTGGCATAGCCGAGCTTGATCAGGGTGTGCAGGCAGCGTCGCACCGCGGCGCGGGGAATTTCCGTGCGATGGCTGATCTGCGCGATGGTCAGGTGCCGCTTGCGCTCCTGGAATGCTTGCACCACCGCCAGGCCACGGGCCAGGGAGGTCATGAAATCCGGGTCACCGGTCAAGGCCTGGATTCGCTTGGCGGGCGAGGCGACGATCGGCGGCGCCGCTGAAGCAAAGGAATTGCGCATTTGATCGTTCATATCAGATTGTTTCCCACACGGATCAGCGACTATTACAAGCGGCTCCCGGTCCGGCACACAAGCCATCGGCCGCCAGGATTGGGCGATTATCGAACCATGGGCCGATAATCGCAATCATATAGTGCGTGCAGTGAGCCTGCTGCCTTTCACTCTACTCGCAAAGGGTTGTTATTTTCGGTCACTGGCTTAAAGGAGGACGATGTAATAATTTGTCCGGCTTAATGGCGCCAGAAAGTCACCGCTGCAACTGGCACCTGCCCACCGTAGTTACCGGTAAAGTTGCGAGTGACAAAACAATCACACAGGGAGAACTACTTTTAACTCTCAAGAGATAGTGTTCTTTGGATCGACCGCTATAATGCATCTCAGTGGCGACCGGCTTTTTACCTGCCGACTCCGCCAACCGGCAGCGCAATATCCATTGCCGCTGTCCGCAGCAAGCGCCTGACGCTCATTTCGTATGCTCCGCCAACGCGCTCGCTGAAACAGGAGACTGATGCTACGTCAGCTGTTTTTCTCTGGTGCCGTGGCCGCCTGCAACAAGGAAGTATTGATTGCGCCGTGGGAACGATGCCGTATCAGGCATTGTCCTTTCGACGAGCATGGTCAATAAATCGATGCAGCGCGTTTCACCAGAATTAATCTCAACTCAATCAGGTAGCACTGTGACGAAAGACGAACTGCGCGCGGAACTTGAGCGCCAGGAACAACGTTACAAGGAAGTTTACGGCGGGGAAGTCACCACCTACGCCGCTCAGCCAGATCCCGAACGTAAACCCTGGCGTAAACGCGCCACCGTTCAGGATCAGGCCTTCACCCAGGAATTGCAGAAGATGGAAAAGGAACTCAAAGCCGAAGAGCCATGACCGCCTCGGTTTGTATCCTTTCAAGAGCCTGCGTCTGCACCCGTTAAAAGCGGGTTGTATCGATGATGCTTTTCGCGCCCGCTACAAGCGGGCGGCGGCCCCCTCCTCCAATTGGATGAGGAAAACGGCTCTTGTCTGACCTTCTTCTCAGATATTTCACACAAGCGTTCAAGCCTCTTGTCCCGACGAGAGAAACCCTTGCGGCTGCTGCCTTTCCAAGAAAATTCAATGACTTGTAAAACCCTGAAAAACCCTGGGGCTCAGGGGTTTGCCACAAATTAATTCGTTGAAGAATGTAACCGATGAGCAGCAAGTGCGTTGATTAGCAGTCTTTTCTGGCATAATCGCGCCCCCTTACGACCGGGTCAGAAAACCTTCATGATCGATTTATTCAGCGGACTGGATGCTTGGGTGCTCGTGAGCCTCTTCCTAGCCCTGGCCTTTGTCCTCGCCTTCGAGTTCATCAACGGCTTTCATGACACCGCAAACGCGGTGGCCACTGTTATCTACACCAAAGCCATGCCGCCCCATCTGGCGGTGTTCTTTTCCGGTGTGTTCAACTTCCTCGGCGTGCTGCTGGGCGGTGTCGGCGTGGCGTATGCCATCGTTCACCTGCTGCCGGTCGAACTGCTGATCAATGTGAACACCGGTCACGGACTGGCCATGGTGTTCTCGTTGCTCGCCGCCGCCATCACCTGGAACCTGGGCACCTGGTACTTCGGTATCCCGGCCTCCAGCTCCCATACGCTGATCGGTTCGATCCTCGGTGTCGGCCTGGCCAACGCCCTGATCAACGATATTCCGTTGGCCGACGGTGTGAACTGGCAGAAAGCGATCGATATCGGTGCGTCCCTGGTGTTCTCGCCGATGGCCGGCTTCCTGATCGCCGCCCTGGTGCTGATCAGCCTTAAATGGTGGCGTCCGCTGTCCAAGATGCACAAGACACCGGAACAGCGCCGCAAGATCGACGACAAGAAACATCCGCCGTTCTGGAACCGTCTGGTGCTGGTGATTTCGGCGATGGCAGTCAGCTTCGTGCACGGCTCGAACGATGGCCAGAAAGGTATCGGCCTGATCATGCTGGTGCTGATCGGTATCGTACCGGCACAGTTCGTCCTCGACCTGAACAGTACCACCTACCAGATCGAACGGACTCGCGATGCGACCCTGCACCTGAGCCAGTTCTACAAGCGCAATGCCGATACGCTGGGTGAATACCTGGCTTTGGGCAAGAGCATGAAAGGTGATCTGCCGGAGAAATTCCGTTGCAACCCGCAACAGACCGAACCGACCATTGCCGCCCTGCTCGACACCCTCAAAGGCGTAGCCGACTACCACTCGCTGCCGTCGGAAAGCCGCATCGAAGTGCGTCGCTACCTGCTCTGCCTGGACGACACGGCGAAGAAAGTCAGCAAGTTGCCTAGCCTCGCCGCTCGTGAAAAGGCTGACCTGGACAAGCTGCGCAAGGACCTGACCACCACCACCGAATACGCCCCGTTCTGGGTGATTCTGGCGGTCGCACTGGCCCTCGGCCTGGGTACCATGGTTGGCTGGAAACGCGTGGTACTGACCATCGGCGAGAAAATCGGCAAGCAAGGCATGACCTACGCCCAAGGCATGTCGGCGCAGATCACCACCGCGTGCATGATCGGCGCGGCCAACATCTTCAGCCTGCCGGTTTCCACCACCCACGTCCTGTCCTCGGGCGTGGCCGGCACCATGGTCGCCAACAAAAGCGGCCTGCAAGGCGGCACCGTCAGAACCATCCTGCTGGCCTGGGTCCTGACCCTGCCAGCCACCGTGGCCCTGTCGGCCGGCCTGTTCTGGCTGGCATCCAAGGCACTGGGTAGCTGATACACCGCTACTGAAAAAGGCGCGTTCCGTGAGGTTCGCGCCTTTTTTATTGCATTTCGGTAGTTAGATCGTTCCCACGCGCAGCAAAGGAATGCAGCCCGGGACGCTCCGCGTCCCTTTCGAGAACTGGAACGCGGAGTGTCCCTTGAGGCATTCCCACGCAGAGCGTGGGAACGATCGGATTCGCAGACAAAAAAAAGGGCAACCGAAGTTGCCCAAAATGCCTTGCGTGCTCATTGCTCCAGAAAGACCTGCGGTTATTTCCGCTTGTGCGAATCCTTCCAGATAAAAAATCCAAACCCTGCAAAAAACAGAACCATGAGGCCGACTGTCAGCACTCCGGCGATCACCACGTTGTCGAAAAACATGACTGGCCTCCTGCATTTGCCCTGTTGCGATGGGGCTAAGTTAACCAATCGGGCAGGAGAGAAAATTGACCGGGATCAATGCCGCCCGAGACAGGGCGTAAAGGAAGGGAAATAACTGACCCGCATCAACAGATGCAGGGTGTTTCAACGCTTTTTCGGTTTGTTCTTCGGCTTTTTCTTCGCTTTGCCCAACGGCATCGCCTGCTCAAACGCCTGACGCACTTCGTTCAGGCGCTTTTCATTGAGGTCATGAACCCGCTTGGCACGTTCAGAGTTAAGGTCGATCAGCTTGTCATCTTGGCTCATGGCGTTCAGTGCATCGCTTGGAAATGAATTCAGCTGCCGGCTAAAGGCGACAGGATTGCGCCAATAATGCGGTCTGGCGCGGGCGCTGACCAGTGATCCGACACTTCAGATCTCGATATCGACCCATAAACCCTGACGCGGCTGATTCTCCATCAATGGCACCACCGGCACGGTGTTGTCAGCATTAAGCTCATCACCGGGGATCGCCAGGTGTTCTTCAGGGTCCTCATCGGCCTCACGACGGCGTCGCTCCTGTTCCTGCCGCCGACGCTGTTCCTCGCGCAACTGCAGGCCCGCCTCTTCCGGGTCGCGCTTTTGCAGGTCGATGGTGCTTTCGTTCGAGCTTTCCTGCACCGGCACCACGGGCGGAATATCCGGGCGCTGGCGGATCGGGTCCTGCTGTGAAGTGATCGGCACGGCGCTCAAGGGGAGCATCGGTGGCAGCATATTATGAGTCTCCTGTCAGCAGGCTGTCGGCTGCGGGGATGGCGACTTGAGCCATCGGTCGCAAACTTGTGACCCACTTGGCACCGTAGGAGCTGGCGCAGCCTGCGATCTTTTGATCCTGGATCCTGAAAAGATCGCAGCCTTCGGCGGCTCCTACACACGTAAACCTTTGGTCCGGGGCCTGATTCCGTTAAGATAGCCCGCTTTTTCAAGGTGGGAGTCAGGCAGCATGGCGCAGCAGTATCAACCGGGGCAACGCTGGATCAGTGACAGCGAAGCCGAGCTGGGTTTAGGCACCGTTCTGGCACAGGACGGCCGCTTGTTGACCGTGCTCTACCCGGCCACTGGCGACACTCGCCAGTACGCGCTACGGAATGCGCCCCTCACCCGCGTGCGGTTTTCGCCGGGTGACTCGATCACTCACTTCGAAGGCTGGAAACTGACCGTACAGGAAGTCGACGACGTCGACGGCCTGCTGGTCTACCACGGCCTCAACGGGCAGAACGAAGTGGTCACCCTGCCGGAAACCCAGCTGTCGAACTTCATTCAGTTCCGACTGGCCAGCGACCGTCTGTTCGCCGGCCAGATCGACCCGCTGGCCTGGTTCTCCCTGCGTTATCACACCCTGGAACACACCAGCCGTCAGTTGCAGTCCTCCCTTTGGGGCCTGGGCGGCGTGCGCGCGCAACCGATCGCGCACCAGTTGCACATCGCCCGTGAAGTCGCCGACCGCATTGCGCCGCGGGTTCTGCTGGCCGACGAAGTGGGCCTGGGCAAGACCATCGAAGCCGGTCTGGTGATCCATCGCCAACTGCTCTCGGGCCGCGCCAATCGCGTGCTGATCCTGGTGCCGGAAAACCTCCAGCACCAGTGGCTGGTGGAAATGCGCCGCCGCTTCAACCTGCAAGTTGCGCTGTTTGATGAAGAACGCTTCATCGAAAGCGATGCCTCCAACCCGTTCGAAGACACCCAGCTCGCCCTGGTGGCGCTCGAATGGCTGGTGGACGACGAGAAAGCCCAGGACGCGCTGTTCGCCGCCGGCTGGGATTTGCTGGTGGTCGACGAAGCGCACCACCTGGTGTGGCACGAAGACCAGATCAGCCCTGAGTACTCCCTGGTCGAGCAGCTGGCTGAAACGATCCCGGGCGTATTGCTGCTGACCGCAACCCCGGAACAACTGGGCCAGGACAGCCACTTCGCCCGTCTGCGCCTGCTCGACCCGAACCGTTTCCATGACCTGCAAGCCTTCCGCGCCGAGAGCGACAACTATCGCCCGGTGGCCGAAGCCGTTCAGGAGTTGCTGGATAAGGGGCGCCTGTCGCCTGAAGCGCACAAAACCATTCATGGCTTCCTCGGCAACGAAGGCGAAGCCCTGCTGAGCGCCGTCAATGATGGCGATGCCGAAGCCAGCGCCCGCCTGGTGCGCGAACTGCTGGACCGCCATGGCACAGGCCGCGTGCTGTTCCGTAATACCCGCGCCGCCGTGCAGGGTTTCCCGGAGCGCAAGCTGCACCCGTACCCACTGCCGTGCCCGGACGAATACCTCGAACTGCCTCTGGGCGATCACGCCGAGCTGTACCCGGAAGTCAGCTTCCAGGCCCAGCCGGACGCCAACGAAGAAGAACGCTGGTGGAAATTCGACCCGCGTGTCGAGTGGCTGATCGACACCCTGAAAATGCTCAAGCGCACCAAAGTGCTGGTGATCTGCGCCCACGCCGAAACCGCCATGGACCTGGAAGACGCCCTGCGCGTGCGTTCCGGCATTCCGGCCACGGTCTTCCACGAGGGCATGAACATCCTCGAGCGTGACCGCGCCGCCGCTTACTTCGCCGACGAAGAATTCGGCGCTCAGGTGCTGATCTGCTCGGAAATCGGCAGTGAAGGTCGCAACTTCCAGTTCTCGCACCACTTGGTGCTTTTCGATCTGCCGTCGCACCCGGACCTGCTGGAGCAGCGCATCGGGCGTCTCGACCGGATCGGCCAGAAGCACGTCATCGAACTGCACGTGCCGTACCTGGAAACCAGCCCGCAAGAGCGGCTGTTCCAGTGGTACCACGAAGCGCTGAACGCGTTCCTCAACACCTGCCCGACCGGCAACGCCTTGCAGCATCAGTTCGGCCCACGCCTGCTGCCGCTGCTGGAAGAGGCCGACGAGGGCGAGTGGCAAGCGCTGATCGACGAGGCCCGCGCCGAGCGTGAGCGTCTGGAGGCCGAGCTGCACACCGGTCGCGACCGCTTGCTGGAACTCAACTCCGGCGGTGCGGGCGAAGGTGATGCACTGGTCGAAGCGATCCTCGAACAGGACGATCAATTCGCCCTGCCGATCTACATGGAAACCCTGTTCGACGCCTTCGGCATCGACAGCGAAGACCATTCGGAAAACGCGCTGATCCTCAAGCCAAGCGAAAAAATGCTCGACGCCAGTTTCCCGCTGGGCGACGACGAAGGCGTGACCATCACCTACGATCGCAACCAGGCGCTGTCTCGCGAAGACATGCAGTTCATCACCTGGGAACACCCGATGGTTCAGGGCGGCATGGACCTGGTCCTGTCCGGCTCGATGGGCAACACCGCCGTGGCGTTGATCAAGAATAAGGCCCTGAAACCGGGCACCGTGTTGCTGGAACTGCTCTACGTCAGCGAAGTGGTTGCCCCGCGTTCGCTGCAACTGGGCCGTTACCTGCCGCCGGCCGCCCTGCGCTGCCTGCTCGATGCCAACGGCAACGACCTGTCCGCCCGTGTGTCGTTCGAAACCCTGAACGATCAACTGGAAAGCGTGCCCCGCGCCAGCGCCAACAAGTTCATCCAGGCCCAGCGCGACCAGCTGACGCCACGGATCAACGCCGGCGAAGAGAAGATCACCCCGCGTCACGCCGAGCGCGTGGCCGAGGCGCAACGTCGCCTGGCGGCCGATACCGACGAAGAGCTGGCGCGCCTGACCGCCTTGCAAGCGGTCAACCCGACCGTGCGCGACAGCGAACTGGTTGCCCTGCGCAAGCTGCGTGAGCAAGGCCTGGCCATGCTCGACAAGGCGGCACTGCGACTGGAAGCGATCCGGGTGTTGGTGGCGGGTTAATCCCTGCCCTGCCCCGTCAAAACAAAAGGCCCGCAGCGATGCGGGCCTTTTTGCTTTTGATCTTAAACCGCGGGCGCCGCCACAATCCCTGGCTCATCCACCGCCACCAACCCCTCTTTCATCCGCTTGGCATCCCGAACGAAACACCGCGATGCCAAAAACAGAAACACCATTGTCAGAAACAACGCCACCGGAATCAGGTACATCGCGTCATGCAGGCCGACAGCCTTGAACGCCTCGGTCATCTGTTCGGCACCCGCCGAGAGCATCGCGGCATGGGCGAAGTGATCGGACAGTCCGCCCACCACCACCGGCCCCAAGCCACCTCCCAACAGATACAACCCGGCAAAGAACAACGCCATCGCCGTCGCCCGCAAGCGCGGCTCGACCACGTCCTGAATCGCCGTGTAGACGCAGGTGTAGAAGTTGTAGGCGAACAACCAGCCCAAGCTGAACACCGCGACAAACACCCCGATCTCGATCCGCCCGGCATGCAGCGCCCAGGCTGTGCACAACGTCGAAATGATCAGGCTGAACCCGGCGAACAGCAGTCGCCCGTTGGCCACCCGCTGGTGAATCTTGTCGGCAATCCAGCCGCCGAGTGTCAGGCCAAATAACCCGGTCACTCCGACGATCACCCCGGTCGCCACCGCGGCGTCCTGCAACGGCATCAGGAAATAACGCTGCAGCATCGGCACCAGAAACGAGTTGCAGGCATACGTGGCGAAGTTGAAGCACAGCCCCGCCATCACCAGCCACAAAAACGTCGGCACCGCCAGGACTCGACGGATCGGTCGGTCCACGCGCTCCTGAGACACTTGCACGCTTTCCGCGGCGCCGCGTTTCGGCTCTTTGATGAAGAACATGAAGACCGCCAGGATCAGCCCCGGTACTGCCGCAATGAAGAACGGCGCCCGCCAGCTGTCGAACGCCTTGACCATCGCGCCAATGGTGAAGAACGCCAGCAGCAGGCCCAACGGCAAGCCGAGCATGAAAATGCCCATGGCCCGCGCCCGACGGTGAGCCGGGAACAGATCGCCGATCAGCGAGTTGGCGGCCGGTGCGTAACTGGCCTCACCAATGCCGATGCCCATGCGCACGATCAGGAAACTCCAGAAACTGCCCACCAGCCCGTTGACCGCCGTCAGCCCGCTCCACGTCGCCAGGCCCCAGCCCATCAGTTTGCTGCGCGAGCCGGTATCGGCCATTCGTCCCAGGGGCAGCCCGGCAATGGCGTAGACAATGGTGAACGCCGTTCCAATGATCCCTAGCTGAAAGTCGCTGAGGTGCCACTCCATCCGGATCGGCTCGATGATGATGGCCGGGATGGTGCGGTCAAAGAAGTTGAACAGGTTGGCCAGGAACAGCAGGAACAGAATGCGCCAGGCATTCGCCGCTTGGGTCGAGTTCTGCATGGGTCCGTCTCTTTTATTGTTATTGGGGCTTCACTGCCAACGCATTCGAGCCCGGAACTGTCAATCTAGTCAGGCCCGCCAGCGCTGTCTGTCATTATTCGTAAGGCTGATATCCGTCCATGGGAGTCAGCGCGGCCCATGCAACAATTTATTTCCAAATAGTTCTATTTATTCCCAATTATTCTAAAGGCCCTTCCAAAAACATAGACACTATTATGCCATCACGCCTTGCACTCTATGCATGGCCTCTATACTCCCACCATTCGTCGGCGTGAATGACGCAGGCCTGGATGACTCAAGACAGGACACGCTATGGAGTGGCTTGGTTTGCATTTCATGACCGGGCTGCCGGAGAGCGGGCAGGTCATACTCAATTGCACCCATAACCCGTTTCTGGTGTTGCTGGCCTATCTGGTCGCCTGCACGGCCGGTTTCGCCACGCTGGACATGACCGAACGGGTCGGGCATGTGGAAAAATCCGCCTCCCAGCGACTCTGGCGCTGGGTCGGCGCCGGGTGCCTGGCAGGCGGTATCTGGTCCATGCATTTCATCAGCATGCTGGCGTTCCAGGCGCCGATCGAAATCCAGTACCACCTGCCCACCACCCTGATCTCGCTGTTGTTCGCCCTCACCGCCTCATGGCTGGCCATGCACACGCTCAGCCATCCTCAGCTGAATTTCTGGCAATACCTGCGGGCCGCGGTGTGGATCGGCCTGGGCATCGCGACCATGCACTACGTGGGCATGGCCGCCCTGCGGTCGAATGCGCTGATCTATTACCAACCCGTCCTGTTCGCCCTCTCCATCGTGATCGCCATCGGCGCCAGCCTGGCTGCCCTGTTGATTTCCAGTCACTTGCGCGACGGCACCGGCCTGCTTCATCAAGTGCTCAAATACACCGCCAGCCTGGTACTCGGGGCCGGCATCGTCAGCATGCACTTCACCGGCATGGCGTCGCTCAATCTGGTGCTGCCCGACGACAGCCTTCAACCGCTGCCCGGCAACAACAATCACCTGCAACTGGGACTGACTGTTGCGGTAATGACACTGCTGATCATCGGCAGCAGCATCAGTGCCGCACTCGCGGACAAGAAACTGCAACACAAGGAGTCCGACCTGCAGCGGGTCAACGCCCTGCTCAGCCAACTGGATCAGGCACGCCTGTCGCTGCAGCAAGTGGCGCACTACGACCCCTTGACCAACCTGCTCAACCGCCGGGGCTTCAACCAGGTCTTCGCCGAGAAACTCATCGAGAAAGCCTACGAAGGCGGCATGTTGGCGGTGATGTTCCTCGACATTGACCACTTCAAGCGGATCAACGACAGCCTGGGCCATGACGCCGGCGACGAACTGCTCAAAGTCCTGGCCAGCCACATCAAGGCTTCGGTACGTGGCCACGAAGACGTGGTGGCACGCTTCGGAGGCGACGAATTCTGCATCCTCATCAGCCTGCATGACCGTGAAGAAGCGCGGCAAATGGCCCAACGCATCATGCTGAAAATGAAGGACCCCATCGAGTTGTCCGGACGGCGCATGGTCATGACCACCAGCATCGGCATCAGCCTGTTTCCGGAAGATGGCAAGACCTGCGAGGAACTGCTGAAGAGTGCCGACCTGGCGCTGTATCAGTCCAAGGGCAGTGGTCGTAACGGGCTGCACTTTTTCAGTTCAAACCTGAAAACCCGCGCCACCCTGGAGTTGCAACTCGAAGAAGAACTGCGTTACGCCCTGCGCGAAGACACCGGGTTGATACTGTATTACCAACCGATCTATGACCTGAAAAACGCTCAGGTCAGCAAACTTGAGGCGCTGATTCGCTGGCAACACCCGGTTCATGGGCTGCTGACACCGGACCGGTTCATCGCCATCGCCGAGGCCAACGACCTGATCGCCGAACTGGACAACTGGGTGCTGCGCAAGGCCTGCGAAGACCTGGGTGAGCTGTCCCGCCAAGGTTGCGACGACCTCAAGATCGCGGTGAATTGTTCACCCCTGAACCTGGCACGAGAAGAACTGGCCGATGAAATCGAATACGCCTTGCGCGTCTGCGGGGTGGCGCCACAGCGGCTGGAACTGGAAGTGACCGAAAACGCGCTGATGGGCAATATTTCCAATACCCTGGTGTTGCTGCGGCAGATTCGCGCCCTTGGGGTCTCGTTGTCGATCGACGACTTCGGCACCGGCTATTCATCCCTGGCCTACCTCAGGCGCCTGCCGTTAAACACGCTGAAGATCGACCGCTCATTCCTTCAGGATATCCCCAAGGCCACCCAGGACATGGAGATCGTCCAGGCCATTATCGTCATGGCCCACACCCTGCATTTGCAGGTCGTCACCGAAGGCGTCGAGACCTTCGAGCAATACGACTTTCTCGAACGCCACGGCTGTGATTTCGTTCAGGGCCACCTGCTCAGCCGTCCGGTGCCGCTGGCTGAGTTGCGTCCGGTGCTGGCCGACATCAACCAGCGCAAGCACGCGCACTCCGTCAATCCGTTGAGCCTGGCTCACGGTACAACTGCACTAACGTCGACGGATCCTTTTCCAGGAACCCCTGCCCCCCATGGAGGCGCATCAGTTGTGCGGCCAATCCGCTGATCGGCGTGGCCGAACCTTGTTCGCGGGAAAACTTCACGGCGGTGTCGAGATCCTTGAGCAGCGTGCGTACGTGCCATTTCACCGGCTCGAAACGGCTTTCGGCCATTAGCGGCGCGAGAATCTGCAACGGCTTTGAATCGGCAAAACCGCCGGCCAGCGCCTCGGCGATCAGGCGGGCATCGACCCCGGAACGCTCGGCCAGGGCCACCACTTCGGCAATGACCAAGGCGTTGCAGGCAACGATCATCTGGTTACAGGCCTTGGTCACCTGCCCCGCGCCGACAGCGCCCATGTGGGTGACGCGCTGGCCAAGGGTCAGCAACACCGGCCGCACACGCGCAAGGTCTGCCGCCTCGCCACCCACCATGATCGCCAGGCTGCCGGCCTCGGCACCGACCACTCCGCCGGACACCGGCGCATCGAGCCAACTCATGCCGGTTTTACTGACCAATGCTGCTGACATTTCCCGCGTCGCTGTGGGTTCCAGGCTGGAAAAATCCACCAGCAACTGGCCGCTTTTCGCCCCCTCGGCAATGCCCACCGCACCGAACACCACCTCGCGAACAACGCTAGTATCGGCCAGACACAACATCACCACGTCAGCGTGCTGACACAGCTCGGCCGGTGTCGCCACTTGCCGCGCTCCGGCCTCGACCAGCACCGCGCACTTGGCCGGGTTGCGATTCCACACCGTCAGCGGATAACCGGCCGCCAACAGGCGTCGGCACATCGGCAAACCCATCAGGCCGACTCCGGCGAACCCTAGCGCAGGCAACGTTGCCATCATTTAGCCTCCTTTTGATTAAAGATCATCGAATAGTGGCCGATTCATCATGGTTAAGGAAAGCAATCCCCCGAGCGATGTTCAGGCCAAGGCCCTGACGCTTGGGCCACATTCGCGCTACAAAAAGACGCGAGATCCCATTCCGTGATGACTCGATGACACTTGTCGCCGAGCCGACCAGTCCAGGTATATGGCGCACAATGACTTCTAAAAACAATCCGGCCACCGCGGTATCCGACCTGACCCTGAGCCCCGCGGCGAACAGCCCCTCAGCGTCGAAGCCATTGACCCCGTCGCGTCCACTGTCGACTCAGCAATACCTGTACTTCACCGAAACCAATACCGACCGCATCCTCGACAACCTCGACGGCCTGCGCGACCTGGTGTTCCCGCGCCCGCCCCATCTGGAAGACGACAACGAACAGCACAACGACCAGCAATTCCCGTCGGTGTGCCTGATCGGCCTGGGCCGCTGCGGTTCGAACATCGCGCTGGACGTGGCGGAGCTGGTGTACAACGCCCGCAAGTTCTACCTCAACGAATTCAACAACGAAGATCGTCTGTCGCCGGACAAGCGCTACGCCGAAAAGGGCTACAGCCCGGCGCAGTGGATTCGCAACAACCTGCGCCTGGGGCCGAACAAGGCCAGCAAACCGGTGTTCCTGGTCGAACCGCTGGTGATGCTCGGCGACCTGGACAAAGACATCGCCGGCCGCATCCGCTTCTCGCGCAAAGGCGAAAAAAGCGGTTTTCTGCGCGACTACAGCAAAATGAAAATCATGGACTTGTCGGAAGTCCACGCCGGTGGCGCCGGTAACGCGCCGATCCTCGGTCAGTACCTGGCCAAGATCATCCTGAACAAGGACACCCAGCGCTTCTCCAGCCCCGACTGGAAGATGATCCACTCGTACCTGATCGACAGCTGCGGGATCAAGGCCAACCAGTCGCGCCTGTATTTTTCGATTTTCAGCGCCGGCGGCGGTACCGGTTCGGGCATGGCCTCGGAATTCGGCCTGGCCCAGCAACACTCGTACATGAACAAGACGTTCGACACCAAGCCGATGGATGAGCACGACGGCAAAAGTGGTCATTCCTTCGTCTTCGAGCCGATCTTCACCAGCGGCATCTGCGTACTGCCGAACATTTCCGATCACCGCAGTGAAATGTCCGAGGCGCTGCACATCAACGCCGGTCGTTTGCTGTGCAAATACCTGTCGGAAGAGTGGGACTTCTCCTACAACTTCGCCAACGAAGACAGCAGCGAAGCCAGCGTCATGGGCCGAATCCGCCCATGGAACGCGATGATGCTGATCTCCAACGACATCATGCGTTATGCCGAAGAAAGCGATGACGGCAACATCCAGAACATCGACGTCAACGCGATGGAAAAGCACGCCAACCAGTACATCTCACAACAGATCTTCAATATTCTGACGGCACAGGCGGTGACCACCGACTACGACCAGAACTATTTCCGTCGCGCCGGCATCGACATCGGCGAAACCATTCGCCTGGACGCCAACGACCTGTTCATGAGCCTGGCCGGCCCCGTGGCGATTGCCTACGCCGAGTCCGTGGTGCCGGAAACCCCGCCGCCGAGCAGCGACAAATTCAAGGTGTTCGAGAAAGAGCCGCAACGTCTGAACATCGACGACCTGTTTTTCCGCTCCATCGACCTGCCGCACTTCAACAAGGTCACCCAGGCGATCGAAGGCATCAGCCTGTTGCCGATCGAGTCCAAGCGCTATCGCGCCTCGCTTGAGCAGTACAAGAATTCGGGCTATGACGCGGCCGCATTGCACGACCTGCACTTCTTCAAGAACTGCTCGTCGGTGGTGTCGATCGTGTCCTTACCCAAAGACTACAAGCTGTCTTACATGGACCTGAACCGGTTGAAGACCCACCTCAACAGCCTGTTCCCCAACACCACGCTCAAGCGTTATGCGCTGGTGATCGGCGCCTCGGCCAACCTGTCGCTGACCACCCTGATCGCCAAGAGCCCGTGTCTGTCGGACGACTTCCTGACGTTGATCGTGGCGTTCATCAAACGTTGCTTCGCGAAAAATCCATACCGCTTCGATGACACCCTGGACAACTCGATCCTGGACTTCATCATCAATGAAGACTTCGACGAAGACCGGATCGATGACTTGCTGAACGAATTCGAAAACCCGGCGAAGATCCTCGATACCAACTGGTACGCGATCAAACCGATGTACGAGAAGAAGTACCGCGAGCTGATCAATGACAAGGACAAGTTTGTCTCGATCAATGACATTCGTTTGTCGCGCGATTGCGTGAAGAAGGCGATCAAGTACCTGCGCGAGATCTACCGTCACCGGATTGGCAAGACCAAGGTTATTTCGCTGAATAACCATACGGGCAAAACGGCTTATTGAGGTCGNCCGGGCTGCGTTCCCACGCAGAGCGTGGGAACGATCACAAACATCCAGAAACAATTAAGCAGCCCGTCGGCTGCTCACTGAACTGTTCCCGTTACGTTTACGTCACCGTTATGCCGGCCATTCTGTGGCCTTTCTCCACGGCAACCTGCCATCACGCTACTCGGCTACACACTTTTGCCCGACAAAGACCAGCACCAAATCAGCGCAAAACTTCAAGCAGGCGCCCTTTCCTGGATCATTATCCATGGCGACACCACCACGGCCCAGAGCTGCGGATCGCGCTCGAAAATGTCCAGCGCCCGCGTCTCAGACAGCTTGGCGACCTTGTCGGCAGCCAGCCAGGCAGCGACTTTCTCGCCTTCATCGGTCGCTACCGCCTCTGCCGCTGCGATCAAATCCAGCCCAGGGTCGACCCACAATAGGGCACCCTTGGCAAAGAACGGCTCCAACTCTTTCCAGGTAATAGATGCGGTTTCACCAAGCAGCTTGGCATAGAGGGTGCTAGGTTCTTGAGTCATGGGGTTCTGTCCGCAAAAGAAATCGACGTGAATGATAACGTCGCGCTTGCGCCAGAAAAACCCGGATGCAATTGAGTCACCGAATGAAAAACCCAGGAAAGCCAGGGAATGCTGCTGCTTCAAGTATTAGCCAGCTAACGTCCCGCCGCGATTCTGTCTTTTTCTTTCAATAAAGCGACACCCTCAGGTTTTGCCCCCTGGCGCCAGCTTCCCAGGCCAACAATCGGCGCTCTACACTGTACCGGTACAGTTGCCGGGGGCTTTTCCGGAGGATATCGACGATATCTGACCGGTTCTGCTGCTACGGCGCCAGGACTATAAAAACTACAACAGCAAGAGTGGAGCACTATGACTAAGGCTACTAAGCAGATTTCCAAACTGTTTGCCGCTATGGTTCTGGCCGGGGTTGCCAGCCATTCGTTCGCCGCCGACACCATCAAGATCGGCATCGCCGGCCCTAAAACCGGCCCGGTCACTCAATACGGCGACATGCAGTTCATCGGCGCCAAGATGGCCATCGAGCAGATCAACGCCAAAGGCGGCGTCGACGGCAAGATGCTCGAAGCCAAGGAATACGACGACGCGTGCGACCCTAAACAAGCCGTGGCCGTCGCCAACAAAGTGGTCAACGATGGTGTGAAATACGTTGTCGGTCACCTCTGCTCCAGCTCCACCCAGCCAGCTTCGGACATCTACGAAGACGAAGGCGTGATCATGATCACCCCGGCTGCCACCAGCCCGGACATCACCACCCGTGGTTACAAAATGGTGTTCCGCACCATCGGTCTGGACAGTGCCCAGGGTCCGGCCGCCGGCAATTACATCGCCGACCACGTCAAGCCGAAAGTCGTTGCCGTGCTGCACGATAAACAGCAATACGGTGAAGGCATCGCCACCTCCGTGAAACAGACCCTTGAGAAGAAAGGCGTCAAGGTTGCCGTGTTCGAAGGCCTCAACGCCGGTGACAAGGATTTCTCCTCGATCATCCAGAAGCTCAAGCAAGCCAACGTCGACTTCGTCTACTACGGCGGCTACCACCCGGAACTGGGCCTGATCCTGCGCCAGTCCCAGGAAAAAGGCCTGAAAGCCAAGTTCATGGGGCCTGAAGGTGTCGGTAACGACTCCATCTCGCAAATTGCCCAGAACGCTTCCGAAGGCCTGTTGGTGACCTTGCCGAAGTCTTTCGACCAGGACCCGGCCAACAAGGCTCTGGTTGACGCGTTCACCGCCAAGAAACAGGACCCGAGCGGTCCGTTCGTGTTCCCGGCCTATTCGGCCGTCCAGGTAATCGCCGAAGGTATCAAGACCGCCAAGAGCGAAGACACCGCCAAGGTGGCTGAAGCTATCCACAAAGGCACCTTCAAGACCCCTACCGGCGACCTGTCGTTCGACGACAAGGGCGACCTGAAAGACTTCAAGTTCGTGGTCTATCAGTGGCATTTCGGTAAACCAAAGACTGAAGTTTCCCCTCAGTAAGATGGCTCCATGAGTAATAAAGCCCACTGCGCGAGCAGTGGGCTTTGTTTTACGAGATTAATGAGCCAGAGTCCCGTGATCCGGGAGCTGGCTTACCTGAAAATCTTAAAACCGTCACCAGCGGTTCGCTGGCAAATGCTCGAGCAAAAGTGGTTATAGACCACACCGCCCGGGCTGGAACATGACTCCACCAGTGAAATGCGTATCAGGTTTTTAGGAGCGTTGTAATGCCTGAGATCTATCACTTCTTCCAACAGCTGGTTAATGGGATGACCATTGGCAGCACCTATGCCTTGATAGCCATTGGCTACACAATGGTTTACGGCATTATTGGAATGATCAACTTCGCCCATGGCGAGGTCTACATGATCGGTTCCTACGTGGCCTTCATCGTCCTTGCCGGACTGGCCATGCTGGGTTTCGATTCACTGCCGCTGTTGATGACCGCCGCTTTCCTGGCGACCATCGTTGTTACCAGTGCCTATGGCTACAGCATCGAACGGATCGCCTACCGCCCTCTGCGGGGCAGTAACCGCCTGATCCCGTTGATCTCGGCCATCGGCATGTCGATCTTCCTGCAGAACTCCGTACTGCTCTCGCAGGATTCCAAGGACAAATCGATTCCCAACCTGATTCCGGGCAGCTTCAGCTTCGGTCCGGGCGGCGCACAGGAAGTGCTGATCTCCTACATGCAGATCCTGGTGTTCGTGGTGACCCTGGTGGTGATGCTCTGCCTCACCCTGTTCATCTCGCGTTCACGTCTGGGACGCGCCTGCCGGGCCTGTGCCGAAGACATCAAGATGGCCAACCTTTTGGGCATCAACACCAACAACATCATCGCCCTGACCTTCGTCATCGGTGCCGCATTGGCTGCCGTAGCGGCTGTACTGCTGAGCATGCAGTACGGCGTGATCAACCCCAACGCCGGTTTCCTGGTGGGCCTCAAAGCCTTTACCGCGGCGGTTCTGGGTGGCATCGGCAGCATTCCGGGCGCCATGCTCGGCGGGCTGGTGCTCGGGGTGGCAGAAGCCTTTGGCGCCGATATCTTCGGTGACCAGTACAAGGACGTCGTGGCTTTCGGTCTGCTTGTTCTGGTGTTGTTGTTCCGGCCAACCGGCCTGCTTGGCCGTCCGGAGGTTGAGAAAGTATGACTAGGAATCTTAAACAGGCGCTGTTCAGCGCCCTGCTGGTATGGGCCGTGGCCTATCCGGTACTCGGTCTGAAACTGTCCATTGCCGGTATCAGCCTCGAAGTGCAAGGTGCCAGCACCTCCACGCTGTTCATCATCGCCACCTGCTCAGTGCTGATGTTCCTGCGCGTGCTGTTCGACCGCGAATATTCGGCGGCCATGCGCTCCGTGCCCAAGGGCAAACTGATCCCGGCCAGCGCGAGCCACTTCCTGACCCTGCCGACCACCCAGCGCTGGATCATCATGGCGTTGATCGTCGTTGCACTGGTCTGGCCGTTCTTCGGTTCACGCGGTGCGGTGGACATCGCCACGCTGATCCTGATCTACGTGCTGCTCGGCCTGGGCCTGAACATCGTGGTCGGCCTGGCCGGCCTGCTCGACCTCGGTTACGTTGGCTTCTACGCCGTGGGCGCCTACAGCTATGCGCTGCTGTCGCACTACTACGGCCTGAGCTTCTGGATTTGCCTGCCAATCGCCGGGTTGATGGCGGCCACCTTCGGCTTCCTGCTCGGTTTCCCGGTGCTGCGTTTGCGCGGTGACTACCTGGCGATCGTGACCCTGGGCTTCGGTGAAATCATCCGTCTGTTCCTGCGCAACCTGACCGATCTCACCGGTGGACCGAACGGCATCAGCAACATCCCCAAGCCGACCCTGTTCGGCCTGAGCTTCGATAGAACGGCCGCCGAAGGCATGCAGACCTTTCACGAGTACTTCGGCCTGACCTACAACCCCGTCAGCAAGGTGGTTTTCCTCTACCTGGTGGCGTTGCTGCTGGCGCTGTTCGCGCTGTTCGTGATCAACCGCCTGCTGCGCATGCCGATCGGTCGTGCCTGGGAAGCCTTGCGCGAAGACGAAATCGCCTGCCGTGCCTTGGGCCTGAACCCGACCGTGATCAAGCTGTCGGCCTTCACCCTGGGTGCCTGCTTCGCCGGTTTCGCCGGTAGTTTCTTCGCCGCGCGTCAAGGGCTGGTCACGCCGGAGTCGTTCACCTTCATCGAGTCGGCCACCATCCTCGCCATCGTGGTGTTGGGCGGCATGGGGTCGCAGTTGGGCGTGGTTCTGGCGGCTGTCGTGATGATCCTGTTGCCCGAGCTGATGCGTGACTTCAGCGAATACCGCATGTTGATGTTCGGCGCCTTGATGGTGCTGATGATGATCTGGCGTCCTCAAGGTCTGCTGCCGATGCAACGCCCCCACATGGAGCTGCGCAAATGAGCCGTGAGATCCTGAAAGTAGATGGCCTGAGCATGCGCTTCGGCGGCCTGTTGGCGGTCAATGGCGTAGCCTTGAGCGTCAAAGAGAAACAAGTGGTATCGATGATCGGCCCCAACGGCGCCGGCAAGACCACCGTGTTCAACTGCCTGACCGGGTTCTACAAACCCACCGCCGGCAGCATCCTGCTCAACGATGAAGCGATCGAAGGCCTGCCCGGCCACAAGATCGCCGGCAAAGGCGTGGTGCGGACGTTCCAGAACGTGCGGCTGTTCAAGGACATGACCGCCGTGGAAAACCTGCTGATCGCCCAGCACCGCCACCTGAACACCAACTTCCTGGCCGGCCTGTTCAAGACCCCGGCGTTCCGCAGAAGCGAACGCGAGGCCATGGAATACGCCGAGTACTGGCTGGAAAAGGTCAACCTCAAGGAGTTCGCCAACCGTCCGGCCGGTACCCTGGCCTACGGTCAGCAACGTCGTCTGGAAATCGCTCGCTGCATGATGACCCGTCCGCGGATCCTCATGCTCGACGAACCGGCCGCCGGCCTCAACCCACGGGAAACCGAAGACCTCAAGGCACTGATCGGCACCCTGCGCGAAGAGCATGATGTGACCGTGCTGCTGATCGAACACGACATGAAACTGGTCATGAGCATTTCCGACCACATCTTCGTGATCAACCAGGG
The DNA here is from genome assembly GCF_017114915.1 of Pseudomonas frederiksbergensis. GTDB lineage: Bacteria > Pseudomonadota > Gammaproteobacteria > Pseudomonadales > Pseudomonadaceae > Aquipseudomonas > Aquipseudomonas frederiksbergensis_I. Next base: position 168,842 of record NZ_JAAUOE010000004.1, on the reverse strand, counting down.
TACCCCCCTGGCCAACGGCACGCCGGAACAGATCCGCGACAATCCTGAAGTGATCAAAGCCTACCTGGGGGAAGCGTAAATGCTGCAATTCGAAAACGTTTCCACCTTCTACGGCAAGATCCAGGCACTGCACAGCGTCAACGTCGAAGTCCGTCAGGGCGAGATCGTGACCCTGATCGGCGCCAACGGTGCCGGCAAGTCGACCCTGCTGATGACCCTCTGCGGTTCGCCGCAAGCCCATAGCGGCAGCATCCGCTACATGGGCGAAGAGCTCGTCGGCCAGGACTCGTCGCACATCATGCGTAAAAGCATCGCCGTGGTTCCGGAAGGTCGTCGGGTGTTTGCCCGCCTGACCGTGGAAGAAAACCTCGCCATGGGCGGGTTCTTCACCGACAAGGGCGACTATCAGGAACAGATGGACAAGGTTCTGGGACTGTTCCCACGCCTCAAAGAACGTTTCGCTCAACGCGGCGGCACCATGTCCGGCGGCGAACAGCAAATGCTCGCCATCGGCCGTGCGCTGATGAGCAAGCCCAAGCTATTGCTGCTCGACGAGCCGTCGCTGGGCCTGGCACCGATCATCATCCAGCAGATCTTCGACATCATCGAACAGCTGCGCAAGGACGGTGTGACGGTGTTTCTGGTAGAGCAGAACGCCAACCAGGCACTGAAAATCGCTGACCGCGCCTACGTGCTGGAAAACGGCCGGGTGGTGATGCAAGGCACCGGTGAAGCCCTGCTGACCGACCCGAAAGTGCGCGAAGCGTACCTTGGCGGTTAAGCCTGTGCGGTAAACAAAAAAACGGCCTGCGAAGGCCGTTTTTTTGTGCCTGCCACAATCCTCATAACACTGAAGATCCCCTGTAGGAGCGAGCTTGCTCGCGAAGGGGCCGTGTCAGTCGACATCAATGTTGAATGTCACACCGCATTCGCGAGCAAGCTCGCTCCTACAGGGGATCTTCAGTGATTGCAAAATTTGTGTACAAGCCGTCAGGCGCTCAACACCCGGCACGCCTCCGCCGGCAAGGTCACCGACACCGGATGGCCAATCCCCAACCCAACCCCCTGACACGGCGTACTCAACGCAGTAAACGACACGCCGGAACACTCAACGGTGGTTTCAATGGTCGCACCGATATCCCGCACAAAGGTCACCTTCCCGAGCAAGCGATTCCCCGCCGTGGCCTGGGGTGGCGACAGTTGCAGGTCTTCGGGGCGAATCAGCATCTTGACCTTCTCCCCCACCGCAATGCTGCTGCAGATCGGCACTTGCAGCGCATCGCCGCCGGGTAAGCCAATCTTGCCGTTGCCCAACGCCGTGGCCGGGAAAATATTCCCCGAACCGATAAAGTCCGCGACGAATTCATTGGCCGGATGCCGATAGATCTCAATCGGCGTGCCCACCTGCTGCACCCGATGTTCACCCAGCACCACCACGATATCGGCCATGGTCATGGCTTCGCGCTGGTCGTGGGTAACCATGATGGTGGTGATGTTCAAACGCTGTTGCAGTTGACGGATTTCCACCTGCATCGACTCGCGCAGCTTGGCGTCCAGTGCCGACAGCGGTTCGTCGAGCAGGAGGATTTTCGGGTGGCTGGCAATCGCCCGGGCAATCGCCACTCGCTGACGCTGACCGCCAGAGAGTTTTGCCACCGGGCGATCAATCATTTCCTGCAGTTGAATCAGCTCAAGCAACTCCACCACCCGCGCCTGCTGGTCAGCCTTGCTGACCCCACGCAGTTTCAGCGGATAGGCAATGTTCTCCCCCACCGTCATGTGCGGGAACAGCGCCAGGGATTGAAACACCATGCCGAAATTGCGCTGATGCGCCGGCGTATGGCCGATGTCTTCACCGTCCAGGCGAATCTCGCCGCCGGTCAGGGTTTCGAGCCCGGCGATCATTCGCAGCAAGGTGGTTTTACCGCAGCCCGACGGGCCGAGGAAACACACCAGTTTGCCCTCGGGCAAATGCAGGTTTACATCCTTGACCGCGCAGGCCGAGCCGTAATGTTTCTCGACGTTTTCCAGAATCAGACCAGTCATGTTGCACCTCAAGAATCAGAACGAAACGCCACCTTCACCGACCAGCTTCTCCAGCGCCCAGATCAGGACGAAGTCGATCAGCACGATCAGCACGGCGAACGAGAAAACGGTAGGGTCGAGCGATGACACGGTGCGGCTGTACATCCAGATCGGCACGGTCATGACGTCGATGGTGTAAAGGAAATAGGTCACGGTGAATTCATTGAACGAGACGATGAACGCCAGCAGCATGCCCGCCAGAATCCCCGACTTCATCAACGGCACCACCACATCGACAATCGCCCGCAGCGGTGAAGCACCGAGCATTTGCGCGGCTTCTTCGACTTCGCTGCCGATGGAGAGCATCGCCGCGGTGCAGTTTTTCACCACGAACGGCAGCGCCAGAATCACGTGGGCAATCACCAGCCGCGAGGTGGTCATCTGGAACGGCAGGCTGTCGAACACCAGCAGCAAGGCCAGGCCCAATACCACCATCGGGAACACCAAAGGCAAAGACATCAGCTGCAGCGCCACGGCCTTGCCACGGAACTCGCAACGGGTCAGCGCATAAGCGGCCGGCACCGCGATAATCGTGGCGAAAATCATGGTCAGGCAGGCCACCATCAGGCTGGTGCTCATGGCTTTACCGAGACTCAGCACATCGCTTGAATCGGGCGACACAAAGGTGTTCCAGGCAGCCTCGTACCATTGCAGGCTGTAGCTGCTCGGCGGGAAGTCGAGGTTCGACGCGCCGCTGAACGACATGACGATCATGGTCAGGATCGGCAACACCGCCAGCAGCAGAATGAAGCCCGAGAGGATGCCGGCGAACTTGCCGGTATCGCCCGGCAACAGCGACTGGCGCTTCTTGATCATAGAGCTCATTGCGAAGCCTCCAGCATGCGTCGACGACGGCCAGTGATGTATTCGGACAAGGTCATGATGGCGAGCGTGGTGACGATCAGCACCACACCGGCAGCGGACGCGGCGGGCCAGTTCATCAGCGGGGCGATCTGGTCATGGACCATCACCGCCAGCATCGGCACGCGCCGACCGCCAAGCAGCAAAGGCACCACGAAGCTGCTGGCGTTGTAGGCGAACACCAGCGTCGCGCCGGTGATGATCCCCGGCAAACTCATGGGCAACACCACCTGACGGAACACCTGCAAGCGACTGGCGCCAAGGGTGGCGGCGGCCTCTTCGTAAGTGCGGGCGACACCGCGCATGGCGCTGGCAATCGGCAGCACGGCCAGCGGGAACGCGGTTTGCACCAGGCCCATCAGTACGCCGTTCTGGTTGTACAGCAGCATGATCGGCCGCTTGATCAGGCCCAGGCCCATCAACGCCTGATTGAGCATCCCGCCGGGGCCGAGAATCACCAGCCAGCCATAGCTTTGCAGCAGCAGGTTGACCAGCAATGGCAGCAGCACCGCCGCAAGGAAAATCCGCCGCACAAACGGTGAGGTCAGCCGCGACATGGTGTAGGCCACCGGGATCGCCAGCAGCACCGCGATCACCGCGCTGATCAGCGCCAGGCGCAAGGTCAGCAGCAAGGATTTGAGGTAATAGGGTTCCAGCAATTGGGCGTAACTGGCCAGGCTGAAGCCGGACCACTCCGCGCCTTTGGTGCCGACGCTCATGCGCAGCACCAGGAGGCTCGCGGCAATCAGTACGCCGAGAAACAGCATCGACGGCGAGAGGAAAAACCACGCACGCGCCGTCGGTGAGACACCCCGATCGGCGCGCGCCGGCGCGGCGCTTAGCGGATGGGTCAGAGGTTGGTGTTCCATAGCAAGGGTCTCGTCAATGGAAAGCAGCTGGCAAACACAGCCCTCAAAACCGCCGTGACTCCTGTGGGAGCGGGCTTTGTGGCGAGGGGGCTTGCCCCCGTTCGACTGCGAAGCAGTCGTAAACCATCTCATGCGGTACACCTGATGCACCGCGATGATAGGATTTAGGGCCGCTTCGCGCCCCAACGGGGGCAAGCCCCCTCGCCACAAAAACCCGCTCCCACATTTGATTTGCGGTGCTCTCAGGGCTTGTGTTCGCCACTCGATCAGGAAGAAAAGATTTCCGTGTAACGACGAATCCATTGGTCATGCACGCTGGCCAGGAAGGCGTTGTCGTGCATGATCGCCTTCTCGGCAATCTGCTCCGGCGTGAGGATGTACGGGCTCTTGCGGGCTTCGGCGGAGATGATCGCCTTGGCGTTGACCGGGCCGTTGTAGATGTCTTCGGCCATCTTGCCCTGCACCAGCGGGTCCAGAGAGTGGTTGATGAAGGCGTAGGCAAGATCGGTGTCGCCCGGACGATTTTTCGGCATCACCGACAGCATCAGATCGGTGTAGAAACCTTCCTTCATGCCGAACGTGGCCCCCAGACCGTAGGCCGGGTCGCGGATCTGTTTCGGGAAAAACGCCGGTGCGTACAAGCCGCCCATGTCCAGGGAACCAGTGCGGAACAGCTCGGCGATCTGGTTCGGGTTTTCGCCCAAGGTCACCACGCGGCTCTTGAGTTCGGCGAGTTTCTTGAAGCCCGGCTCGATGTTGTGTTCGTCACCACCGGCCAGTTTGGCGGCGATGATGATCAGGTCCATGGCCTCGGTCCAGTTCGGCGGCGGCAGGAAAATGTTTGGCGACAGCTCCGCATCCCACAGGGCGGCGTAGCTGTCCGGCACCTCTTTGATGGTGCGAGTGCTGTAGACCAGGCTGTTGCACCACAGCAAGTAACCGATGCCGTGACCGTTGGCGCCGGTGCGGTATTTCTCCGGTACATCCACCAGGTTGGGGATGCGGTTGAGGTCGGGTTTTTCCAGCAGGTTGGCGGCGGCCAGGCCTTCGGCGCCGACGCCGGCCAGGGTGATGATGTCGTATTGCGGACGATCACCACCGGCCTTGAGTTTGGCGACCATTTCCGAGGTACTGCCGGTGCGGTCAGCGATGACCTTGCAGCCGTATTTATCTTCGAAGGTCGCCGCGATGTTGCGCAGTGCCGCCAGGCCAGTGTCATCGGACCAGGTCAGCAGGCGCAGGGTCTTGCCTTGAAAGCGGGTGTCGCTGGCGTTGGCTTTGATGAACGGCATGCTCATGGCTGCCGCGGCAACCGAAGCCACGCCCACGGTTTTGATGAATTGACGTCTGTTCAGATCGTGCTCGCCCATGAAGGACTCCCTTTGTTTTTTTAAGTATGAGGTTGGTCGCAACCGTTGCATCCGCGCGGCCAGATCGGCTTGAAGTCCCCGGTTTCAAAGGACTTGAGGCGCACCGGCGGGTTCATCCTGAGGTCGTGCAAAACACCTGACTATCGATAAAAACTCATTGAAGCCATGACATAAATGCATGCCTCCTTTCGAGGCATGCGCTCACCTTTTTCGTGCTGTCAGACGGCCCGAATCACATGTTTGATTTCCTGGAACGCCTGCAAACCCCACGGCCCCAATTCGCGGCCGATGCTGCTCTGTTTGTAGCCACCCCAGGCGGTCTGCGGGAAGATCACTTGCGGCGCGTTGATCCACACAAGCCCCGCCTGCAAAGCGTTGGCGACCCGATCGGCGGCCTCGCTGTCGCGCGTGACCACACTGGCGACCAGACCAAACTGACTGTCGTTGGCCAGGGCAATCGCCTCGGCTTCGGAGGTGAAACTGCGTACACAGATCACCGGGCCGAAAATCTCTTCGCACCACAACGCACTGTCGAGGGGCGCGTCGATGAAAAGGGTCGGCTGCAAAAAATAACCGCGGGTCAGGTCCGCCGGACGATGGCCGCCGCAGATCAGCTTCGCGCCAGCGCTCAAACCGCGATCGATGTGACCCAGCACCCGCTGGTATTGCGCCTGATTGACCAGCGCGCCCATTTCCACGCTCGGGTCGAACGGGTCGGCCACGCGAATGGCTTCGGCGCGGGCCTTCAAGCGCGCGACAAATTTATCCGCCAGCTCATCGGCGACCAGCACGCGGCTGGTGGCGGAACACATCTGCCCGGCGTTGAAAAAACCACCGCCACACGCCACTTCCACGGCCAGCTCTACGTCTGCATCTTTGAGCACCAGCAGCGAGGATTTGCCGCCCAGTTCCAGGCTCACGCCTTTCACGGTTTCCGCCGCCCGCTGCATCACCTGCACGCCCACCGCATTGCTGCCGGTGAAGGAAATCTTGGCAATGCGCGGATCAGCCGATAGCGGCGCGCCGACCGCCAGCCCAGTGCCGCACACCAGGTTGAACACACCGTTCGGCAGGCCCGCTTCGGCAATGATGGTCGCCAGTTCCAGCTCCGGCAGCGGCGTCACTTCCGACGGTTTGAGTACCACGCAGCAACCGGCGGCCAGGGCCGGGGCGAGTTTCCAGGCGGTGGTGACCATCGGGAAATTCCACGGCACGATCAGCCCCACCACACCGCACGGTTCGCGGCGCAAACGGGCGCTGAAATCGTCGGTTGGCAGATCCACTTTGCTGTCTTGCCTGGCATCGAGGCCTTCGGCCAGACCGGCGTAATACTCGAAGGTGGCGATCACGTCGTCGACGTCGATGGCCGCTTCGAACAGCGGTTTGCCGTTGTTGCTCGACTGCAACTTCATCAACTGTTCGCGCCCGGCCTGCACGCCTGCGGCGATTGTGCGAAGAATCGCCCCGCGCTCGGCGCCGGTGGTTTTCGACCATTGCTTGAACGCGTGGGTCGCCGCCGTGACGGCCTGATCGACAGCGTGTGCATCGCCGCCGTTAACGGTGGTCAGCAGCGCTTCGGTCGCCGGGTTGATCACGCGCAGATGTTCGTTGCCGGCGGACCATTGGCCGTCGATGAACAGGCCATCGAGGGTCGTTGAGAAAGGCATAGGAAAACTCATTGCGACACCGCCTTCATCCACGAAGTCTGGTCGATTTCAATCAGGGTCGGGCCCTGGCGATCAGTAGCCAGGCGCAGCGCATCACGCAATTCGTCAACACTACTGACCGCCTCGGCCGCGCACCCCAGGGCCTTGGCCACACCGATGAAGTCCGGGCTGTAGATGTCCACGCCCACCGGTTCGATGTCGCGGTTGACCATGTATTTCTTGATCTCTTCGTAGCCCTGGTTATTCCACAGCAGGACGATCACCGGGGTGCGTGCTTCAACCGCACTGGCCAGTTCCGGCAGGGTGAATTGCAGGCCGCCATCGCCGATCAGGCACACCACCGGAGGGCGTACGCCGCCCTCGACGCGGCCACCGAGCCAGGCGCCAATCGCCGCCGGCAAGGCGTAACCGAGGGTGCCGTAACCGGTGGACGAGTTAAACCAGCGACGCGGACGCTCCGGGTTGAAGGTCAGGTTGCCGGTGTACACCGGTTGGGTCGAGTCGCCGACGAATACCGCGTTCGGCAATTCGTGCAGCACGATCTCCAGGAAGCGGGTCTGGGCCAGGGTCGGGGCATCCCAGGTCGCGGCCAGCTCTTCTCGCAAGCGAGCGGCACGCACCTGGCCCCAATCGTTGCGACGCTCGGCCAGCGACTGGTGGGACAGCGCGCTCAGCAGGGCCTGGGCGGCATTGCGCGAGTCGGCCACCAACGCCACCTTCGGCGGGTAATTACGCACGGTCTGGTCTGGGTCGATGTCCACGCGCAGCAGCACGCCAGGGATTTCGAAGCCGCCGGCGAAGGTCACGTCGTAATCGGTTTCGGCCAGTTCGGTGCCGATGGCCAGCACCACGTCGGCCTCGGCCACCAGCGCACGGGTGGCCACCAGGCTTTGGGTCGAACCGATCAGCAGCGGGTGGCTGGATTCGAGCATGCCTTTGGCATTGATGGTCAGGGCTACCGGCGCATCCAGCAGCTCGGCCAGTTCAGTCAGCTCGGCCGCGGCATCGATGGCGCCGCCACCGGCAAGAATCAATGGGCGCTTGGCATCGGCCAGCAGCTCGGTCATGCGGCTGATCGCGCTGGGTGAAGCACCGGCACGGTCGATGTTCACCGGCACGCTGGCGAGCAAGTCATCGGCCTCTTCGACCAGCACGTCCAACGGAATTTCGATATGCACCGGACGCGGACGCCCGGCCTGGAACAGCGCGAAGGCACGCGCCAACACGCCCGGTAATTCCGCCGCCGACATCAGGGTATGGGAGAACGCCGCCACGCCACCGACCAATGCGCCCTGGTTCGGCAGCTCATGCAGCTTGCCGCGCCCGCCGCCCAATTGGCTGCGCGATTGCACACTGGAAATCACTAGCATCGGGATCGAGTCGGCGTAGGCCTGGCCCATGGCGGTGGTGATGTTGGTCATGCCGGGGCCGGTGATGATGAAGCACACGCCCGGTTTGCCGCTGGTGCGGGCATAACCGTCGGCCATGAAACCGGCGCCCTGTTCGTGACGTGGAGTGACGTGGTTGATGCTCGAACGGGCCAGCCCGCGATACAGCTCCACGGTGTGCACCCCGGGAATGCCGAACACCTGCTCGACCCCGTAATCTTCGAGTAACTTGACCAATACTTCGCCGCACGTCGCCATGTGTTTTGCCCTTTTTGTTCGTTTGAGACGCCGGGCCTGCGCAGTGTTTATGATGGCTTGGCAGGTCCAGGGATGGCCTCATTGGAACGGGCGACACATAGCCGCAACAATGGATAAAAAATCATACTAGCCATGTCCTCACGTCATACCTTGGATCCCCATGAAACGACTGCCTCCCCTGCCGGCGCTGCACACTTTTCTGATCACCGCGCAGTGCTGCAACTTCACCCGGGCCGCCGAACAACTGCACATCACCCAAGGCGCGGTGAGCCGGCAGATCGCCGGGCTGGAAGATCATCTGGGTTATGAGCTGTTCATTCGCCAGGCGCGGGGCTTGAGCCTGACCACCGAAGGACAGGAGTGGTTGCCACGGGTGCAGCAGGTTTTCGGCCTGATCGACGAGGCGGTGGAGCAGATCGGCGAGAAGCGCCAAACCCTGCAACTCAAGGCGCCGACCTGCGTGATGCGCTGGCTGTTGCCGCGTCTGTTGCAGTGGCAAAAGGAGCGCCCGGACGTACCGGTGCAATTGACCACCACGGTGAAACACGGTGTGGATTTTCATCGCGAGCAGTTCGATGCGGCAGTCATGTACGGCGCACCGCCGGACAGCGCGCTGGCCTCTCATCATTTGTTCGATGAGCAACTGACGCCCGTGTGTTCCCGACCGATGCTCGAAGGGCCATTGGCTTTGCAGACACCGGCCGATCTGCAACAGCATTTGCTACTGCATCCGACGCGGGATGAGCGGGACTGGAAAGCCTGGTTGAAAGCGGCGGATATTCATCTGAACAATGTCGCCAAGGGGCAGCATTTCGAAACCCTGGACCTGGCCATGTCGATGGCGTCCCAAGGAACGGGCGTGGCGATCGGCGATTGGTCGTTGATCGGCGATGACCTGAGTGCCGGGCGGCTGGTCATGCCCTTTGAACTGAAGGTGAAAACTGGCTTGGCGTATTACCTGGTATTTCCCGAAAAACCGGAGCCATCGTCGAAGTTGCGCGAATTGATGGGGTGGTTGGTGGAGCAGGCGCAGAGCCGCTGAGAGATGATCGTTCCCACGCGCAGCAAAGGAATGCCTCAAGGGACGCTCCGCGTCCAGTGACGCGGAGCGTCACGGGCTGCATTCCCACGCAGAGCGTGGGAACGATCAATCACTCAATACCCAACCGTAAACCGCTGGCGGGAATGCTTCGGGGTTTGCACTTCATCGAGCAGTGCAATCGCGAAGTCGGCAAAGGTAATCCAGCTGCGACCCTGCGCACTCACCAGCAAGTCATCCTTGCCGACTCGAAACGTGCCCGTACGTTCACCTTCGACGAACTCCGCCGACGGCGACAGGAAGGTCCAGTCCAGGTCCTTTTCCTGACGCAAGGTATTGAGGAATTCGGCGCCAGCGCTGGCCTCGGCCTTGTACTCCGACGGAAAGCCCTCGCTGTCGATCACCCGGGTGCCATCCGGCAACAGCAGCGAACCGGCACCGCCCACCACCAGCAGACGCTTGACCCCGGCCTTCTTCACCGGCTCGATGACGGCACTGGCGGGGATGGTGGAGAAATGCGCTGCGCTGATCACCGCCTCATGGCCGGCGACGGCGGCTTGCAATGCAGCGGCATCGAGCACATCGACGTTTTTGCTCACGACGCCGGCACGCGGGCCGATTGTCGAGGTGTCACGGGCGATGGCGGTGACACTGTGACCGCGACGCAGGGCTTCTTCCAACAGCTGGCTACCGGCACGACCGGTGGCACCGATGATTGCGATTTTGCTCATGACGTTTCTCCAGTTGGCTTGGGTGAATCGGTACAGGTGTGACTCAGGGCTTTGATCGTTCCCACGCTCTGCGTGGGAATGCCTCAACGGACGCTCCGCGTTCGGCTTTTGGTGGGACGCGGAGCGTCCCGGGCTGCATTCCCACGCAGAGCATGGGAACGATCACTCATTCACCCCACTTCATCTCGCCCTTGGCGACTTTGGCGCTCAGCTCCAGCGAGCTTTCTTCGCCCAGGGTCGGGTAGCGTTTCTTCATCGCGCCGATCAGTTCGGCAGCGTCTTTCGCCTTGGCGGTTTCTTCGTCGAAAGCCTTGATGTAATCGGCAGTGAACTGCACGGCCGCCAGAGAACGGGCGCTCTCACCGAGGTAGTGACCCGGCACGATGGTGTTCGGCTTTAGCGCTTCAATCACGTGCAACGTGGTCAGCCAATCGGCATGGGACTGCGGGGTCTGGGTGTCGGCCATCCACACGTGAATGTTGTCGGCGACGACCACGCCACCGACCACGGCCTTGATCGACGGGATCCACACAAAGCTGCGATCCGGCTGCTTGCCATCCAGGCCAAGCACCTGCAGTTTCTGCCCTTCCAGCATCAGGCTGTCACCCTTGAGCACATGCGGCACGATGGTTTTGTTCGGCACGTCGGCGCCCATTTTCGGCCCCCAGAACGCCAGTTTGCCGTCGACGGTTTTCTTGATGTGATCAACGGTCGGTTGCGAGGCCAGCACTTTGGCGTTCGGGAACGCCTGGGTGATGGTGTCGAGGCCGAAGTAGTAATCCGGGTCACCGTGGCTGATGTAGATGGTGGTCAGTTGCTTGCCGCTGGCGCGGATTTTTTCCACCACCTGTTCGGCCTGGGATTTGCCGAATTGCGCGTCCACCAGAATCGCGTCCTTCTCGCCGCTGACCAGTACCGAGGTCACCGGAAAAATAGCGTGGGTGCCGGGATTGTAGACATCCAGCTTCAGGGGAGCCGCCGCGGCGGCGTGGGCCGCGAAGCCCAGCGCCGCGGTTGCCAGAAGAATGCGTTTGAGTGAAGTGAAACCGATCATCTGTTGCTCCGTTGTCCGAATGCCGTGCTTGGCGATGGGACAGAGCTTAGTTGCCTGGTTCGATACAAAAAATGCGATGCTTGAACATAGTTTGTTTCTGAAAGCGGGCAAATCATGGATCGTCTACAAGCAATGCGGGTGTTCGTTACGGTGGTGGACCTGGGCAGCCAATCGGCAGCCGCCGATCACCTGGACCTGTCGCGGCCGGTGGTTTCACGGTATCTGGCGGAGCTGGAGGATTGGGTCGGCGCGCGCCTGATGCATCGCACCACGCGAAAATTGAGCCTGACCACTGCCGGCAGCGAAATCCTGCCCCGTTGTCGGCAGATGCTCGAGTTGTCCAGCGACATGCAAGCCGCCGTCAGCGAGCCGGACGACGCACCGCGCGGCCTGCTGCGGATCAGCGTCAGCACCTCGTTCGGCCAGGCGCAACTGGCGGACGCCATGGCGGCTTACGTCAAACGCTACCCGGGGGTGAGCATCGACCTGCAGATGCTCGACCGCACGGTGAACCTGGTGGACGAGCGCATCGACCTGGCCATCCGCACCAGCAACGACCTGGACCCGAACCTGATCGCCCGGCGCCTGACGGTGTGCCGCTCGGTGATCTGCGCCTCCCCTGCCTACCTGCGCGAGCACCCGGCGCCGCAACGGGTCGAGGACCTGAGCCTGCACAATTGCCTGACCCACTCCTACTTCGGCAAAAGCCTCTGGCATTTCGAGCAGGATGGGGAACCGGTCTCGGTGCCGGTGCAGGGCAACATCAGCGCCAACGAAGCCAGCACGCTGTTGCGCGCGGCGATGGCCGGGGCCGGCGTGGCAATGCTGCCCAGCTACCAGGCCGGCGTGCACATCCACAGCGGCGAACTGATCCGCCTGCTGCCCCAGGCCGAGCCCCGGCAGATGAACATCTATGCGGTGTATGCCTCACGCAAGCACATGCCGGTGGCGTTGCGCAGCATGCTGGATTTTCTGGTGCTCAGATTTCCCGAAGAACCGGCGTGGGACATCGGCCTGTGAACACGTCCCCTGTAGGAGCTGGCTTGCCAGCGAAAGCGGTGGACAGTCAGCAAATATGCAGGATGTGATGACGCCTTCGCTGGCAAGCCAGCTCAGGAACATCATCGTTCTGAATGTCGGGTTACATACAAAACCGGTTTTGATGGCAACTCATCCGCGCTGACCTATGCTCAAAGCAGTACCGAAAGGTATTCGTTCAGAGGTCAACGCCATGAACATCAAAACAAGAAGATACCTCGCCATTTTCATCACTTGCACGGCGACGCTGGCGCTGTATGGCACGGCCGCCTGGCGTGTCGAACAGTTGCGACAACAGCCCCGTGACGTCGCGAGTTGCAACTTCGAGCGTTGCATCCCCCACAACGCAAGCCTCAACGCCCTCCGGTGACGAACACCCTGTGGCGAGGGGGCTTGCCCCCGTTGGGTCGCGAAGCGGCCCCAGCATTTCTATGAGAACACCGCATTCACCGAATTACGACTGCTGCGCAGCCGAACGGGGCGGTGCGGCGTTCCGACAAGCCCCCTCGCCACAGGGTTCAGGCCTCGTTGTCCTGATCGGCCTTCAAGCGGTCGCGAAAAGCCTTGGGCGAGATCCCCACCCGACGTCGGAATAGGCGTGTGAAGTTGGTCGGATCGGAAAACCCCAGCACGTCGGACATTTCATAAATGGTCATGCTGGTGTAGGTCAGCAAGCGCTTGGCCTCCAGCAATTGACGCTCATGCATGATCTGCAACGCCGGTTGCCCCGCCAACTCACGGCACGTGCCGTTGAGGTGGGACACGGAAATCCCCAGCCGATGGGCCAGGTCCTCGACCTTGACGTGCTGGCGATAAGTCTCCTCCACCAACTGAATAAAACCGTTGAGGTATTCCCGGGCCCGCTGCGGACGCTGATTGGCAGCGCGGCGCTGAATCACCTGGCGGCTGACCCACACCATGATCACGCTAACCAGCGAATGCATGAGCATTTCCCGCGCCGGTTGATGGCCGGTGTATTCGCTTTGCAGCGCTGAAAACAGGCTGTTGAGGTACTCGCCGTCCTTGCCCGCCGGGTAGCTTTCGGCCTGTGCCAGGGCGTTCACCGAATTGCCCAGTTGCGCCTGAAGATGGGCGACCAGCGGCGCAGCCAGCGTGACGACGAACCCTTCGACGTCCTCGGAAAACCGATACCCATGCACCGATAACGGCGGCAGAATGATGATTGCCGGCTCAGCCAATTGTGAGCGTTTGCCTTCGATCTCAAGCTCTGCCTGACCTTTGAAAACGAAGAGCAACTGACACAAATCGGCGTGGCGATGGGGTTTTATTTCCCATTGATGTTCGCGGCTGCGTTTGGAAATGGTTTCGCAGTGCAACAAGTCCGGGGTCGGCCAGTCGAGGCTTTCACCGTAGAGCTTGAACACGGGAATAGATGGCAGGTCAGGCTTGTTCATCACTTCAATCCAGGCCTCAGGGGTAACGGGGCGATAATCGCACCGATTGGCAGAATGTACAGGTATCGGCTCAGTTTTCACCTTCAATTGACAGACCCGCAAGTGAAAAATGCAAGCACTCGATCCATAAAAATCATTCACCGGCCTTGGTCGTGTGGAGCTTGCGAGTCATAAAAACAATGAAAACACTAAAAACCCAAGTCGCCATCATCGGCGCCGGCCCCTCCGGTTTGCTCCTTGGCCAATTGCTGCACAACGCCGGCATCGACACTCTGATTCTCGAACGCCAGACCCCGGACTACGTGCTCGGACGTATCCGCGCCGGTGTCCTCGAACAAGGCATGGTAGAGCTGTTGCGTCAGGCCGGAGTGGGCCAGCGCATGGACGCCGAAGGGCTGGTCCACACAGGCTTCGAACTGGCCCTCGACGGGCGCCAGGTGCATATCGATCTGCAGGCGCTGACCGGCGGCAAAACCGTGATGGTGTATGGCCAGACCGAGGTCACCCGCGACCTGATGGCCGCCCGTCGGGACGCCGGGGCGCAGACGATTTATGCAGCCAGCAACGTCGTCCCCCACGGCATGAAAACCGCTGAACCCTTTGTCACCTTCGACAAGGACGGCGAAACGTATCGACTCGATTGTGACTACATCGCCGGTTGCGACGGTTTCCACGGCGTAGCGCGGCAGTCGATTCCTGCCGATTGCCTGAAGGTGTTCGAGCGGGTTTATCCGTTCGGCTGGCTGGGGATTCTCGCCGACACCCCACCGGTTCACGAGGAGTTGGTCTACGCGCGGCATGAACGGGGTTTTGCGCTGTGTAGCATGCGTTCGCCGACCCGCACCCGTTATTACCTCCAGGTACCGGCCGAGGATCACGTCGAGGACTGGTCCGACCAACGCTTCTGGGACGAACTCAAATCCCGTCTGCCGGCCGCCCTTGCCGCCTCTCTGGTGACCGGCCCGTCGATCGAAAAAAGCATCGCGCCGCTGCGCAGCTTCGTGGTTGAACCGATGCAGTACGGGCGGATGTTCCTGGTCGGCGACGCCGCGCACATCGTCCCACCCACTGGCGCCAAGGGCCTGAACCTGGCGGCCAGCGACGTCAGTACGCTGTTCAATATTCTGCTGAAGGTTTACCGCGAAGGCCGTGTTGATTTGCTGGAGAAGTATTCCGAAGTCTGCCTGCGGCGGGTGTGGAAAGCCGAGCGGTTTTCCTGGTGGATGACCTCGATGCTGCATCGCTTCGACGAGCATGACGCGTTCAGTCAGCGCATCAGTGAGTCGGAACTGGCCTATTTCGTTGACTCTGAGGCGGGTCGAAAAACCATTGCGGAAAACTACGTCGGCCTTCCGTATGAGGCTATCGAATAGCCTGCTACCGACTTACACTGGCGAGCATTCCCGCTCGCCTTGTCTCTTGCGGGTCCATCACTGCCCGCAGGTTTACCGTGACCCATCTCAACCGGCCTGAAACCTCCAAACCGGCCATCCGCAGCGTGTTGATCGCCCTGATGCTGGCGATCTTTCTGGGCGCGCTGGACCAGACCATCGTTGCCGTGTCGATGCCAGCGATTTCCGCGCAGTTCAAGGACGTCAGCCTGCTGGCCTGGGTGATTTCCGGCTACATGGTGGCGATGACCGTGGCGGTGCCGATCTACGGCAAACTCGGCGACTTGTATGGCCGCCGCAGGTTGATGCTGTTCGGCATGGCGGTGTTCACCTTGGCGTCGTTGTTCTGCGGCATGGCGCAAAGCATGGAGCAATTGGTGCTGGCGCGGATCCTTCAGGGTATCGGCGCCGGCGGGATGATTTCGGTGAGCCAGGCGATCATCGGCGACATTGTTCCGCCCCGGGAGCGCGGTCGCTATCAGGGCTACTTCAGCAGCATGTACGCGGTGGCCAGCGTGGCCGGGCCGGTACTCGGTGGTTACATGACCGAATACCTGTCCTGGCGCTGGGTATTCCTGATCAACCTGCCATTGGGGCTGTGGGCCTGGCTCGTGGCCTACCGTACGCTGGTGGGTTTGCCGGTGCCGCAGCGCCAGCCGATCATCGACTACTTCGGCACGTTGCTGATGATCATCGGCCTGACGGCATTGTTGCTGGGCATCACTGAGGTTGGCCAGGGGCATTCATGGCGCAGCGCCGAGGTCCTGGGGTTGCTCGGTGGCGCGGTGGCGGTACTGGCCGTGTTCGTCTGGCATGAACGTCGGGCACGGGAACCGTTACTGCCGATGCATTTGTTCGCCAACCGCAATGCGATCCTTTGCTGGTGCACGATTTTCTTCACCAGTTTCCAGGCGATTTCCCTGATCGTGCTGATGCCGCTGCGCTTCCAGAGCGTCACCGGCGCCGGGTCCGACAGCGCCGCGCTGCACCTGTTGCCGCTGGCCATGGGCTTGCCGATAGGCGCCTATTTCGCCGGGCGCAGGACTTCCGTGACCGGTCGTTACAAACCGATGATTTTGACCGGAGCGCTGCTCATGCCGCTCTCGATTCTCGGCATGGCGTTCAGTGCGCCGCAGGCGTTTGTGCTCAGCAGCCTGTTCATGTTGCTGTGCGGGATCGCTGGCGGCATGCAGTTCCCGACGTCGTTGGTGGGCACGCAAAACTCGGTGGATCAACGGGACATCGGCGTCGCCACCAGCACCACCAATCTGTTCCGCGCTTTGGGCGGTGCAGTGGGCGTGGCGTTGATGTCGGCGCTGTTGCTGGCGCTGTTACAGGATTCGAGTTTCGCGCACCTGGCCGGCTCGTCGCTGATTGCCGAGGGCCGTTCGGGGAATGTCTTGCTCGATGGTTTGAACGCCGCGCCGGGTGATGCGCAAAACGCCTTGCGCGGCGAGTTGCTGCTGACCTTCCAGCATTTGCTGATGGTCAGCGCGGCGGTATCGCTGCTGGGGCTGGCGGCGGCGATTGCCATGCCGAACAGGGTGTTGCGCGGGCGGGAAGACACGGTTCGCTAACTCCTCCGACCGATCGTTCCTACGCTCTGCGTGGGAATGCAGCCCGGGACGCTCTGCGTCCCATTGGAACGCGGAGCGTCCCTTGAGGCGTTCCCACGCAGAGCGTGGGAACGATCAAGGACGATCAACCACGAGTGTTTGGCTTCGATTAAGGCCGGGTGTGCAGCTGTTGCTGCAGATTCTGGATCTGCGCCTGCAGGGTGTTGATGCTGCGGGTGACCTGGCCGCGGAAGGCGTCGAACTCGGCGGTATTGCCGCCACCTTGTGCGGCGGCCGGGCGGTTGTCCTGTTGGCTTTTGAGCACGATCATGTCCTGCTCCAGGCGCTCGATGGCGGCGCTCGGGTTGCCTTGCCGCTTCAGCGCAGCGATGTCGGCGCCAAGACTTTTGAGTTGGGCGTCAACTTTGCTGGTATCGGCCGGCGCACTCTTCAACGCAGCCAGTTCGCCACTCAAGGCTTTGACCTGAGCCTGCAACTGAACATTGGCGGCTTGTTGTTCGGTGGCTTGAGTGGTCATCTGCGCCAGGCGCTTGTCCAGATCGGAGGTCTGGCCGAGCACGCCTTGCTGCTGTTTGTTCTGGTCCTGAAGTTTGCTTTCCAGCTGTTTGCTCTGATCCTGGAGCTTGCCTTCCAGCTGTTTGATTTGCAGCTTCAACGCTTCACTGCCGGTGTTGACAGTGGACTGGCTGGCCACCACCTTGCCGGAAATGTCCTGCAAGCGCCCCGCCGCTTCCTCACTGATGCGCGCGAAACTTTCCTGGGTCGCCACCAGTTGCTGTTCCATCAGCGATATTTGCTGAAAACTCCACCAGGCAAGGCCGGCGAAGGCAAAGAACAACGCGCCGACCAACGCCCACAGCGGGCCGGTGCTCGGGCCTTTGACCTTGACGACCGGCGCGGTACGCGAATGCACCGAGGTGCGGGCGGTGGTTGGAAAATCGTCGTCATCGAGGCTGTCGGCGCGCAGGCTCGGGACATCGAAGTCGTCGTTGGCATCGTTACGCATGGGCATTAGGGTCAACCTTTGTGGAACACGGTGATGGCTTGATGCGGCGAAGTATAACCCCCGCTGCCGCACCGGTTGACCCTGAACCCCGGACTCGGTTCAGTACCGGTCGGCCCTTGTGTGTCAGCGAATGTCCTGAGCCTTCCACCAGGCGCAAAATTCATCGAGGGCGGTCCAGAGGCTGACTTTCGGATCGTAGTCCAGATAATGTCGGGCGCGGCTGATGTCCAGGGTGAAATTTTTATTCATCACCTGCATGCCCAGCCGCGACAGGGTCGGCTCGGGTCGACCTGGCCACAGCTTGCACACGCCCTCGTTGAGCGCGGCAAGGCTGTAGGCCAAACCGTAGGAGCGATAACGGGTAACCTGTGGGACATCCATTTTGCGCATCACGTAATTGACCACATCCCACAATGGCACCGGCGCCCCATTGCTGATGTTGTAGGCCTTGCCCAGGGCCGAACCGCTGGCCAGCAAGCTGCTGAGCAACGCTTCATTGAGGTTTTGCACGCTGGTGAAGTCGACCTTGTTCAGGCCATTGCCGATGATCGCCAACCGCCCCTTGCGCTGCATCTTCAGCAGCCTGGGAAAAATGCTCATGTCGCCGGCGCCCGTCACGAAACGCGGGCGCAGGGCCAGGGTTTCGAGGCCGAACTCCTGCGCACCGAAGACTTTTTGCTCGGCCAGGTACTTGGTCGCGGCGTAGGGATGCTTGAAGCGCTTGGGCACCTGATCTTCGGTCAACGCCAGATGATCGCGGCCATCGAAGTAAATCGACGGCGACGACAAGTGCACCAGGCGCCGCACCCGTTGTTTCAGGCAGGCCTCGACCACGTTCTCGGTGACCTCGACGTTGCCTTGATGAAAGTCCTGATACCGTCCCCATAAACCGACCGCGCCGGCGCAATGGACCACGGCTTCGACGTCTGAACACAGGTCGCGCGCCAGTTGCGGGTCGCTCAAGTCGCCCTGAATGAACTCGGCGCCACGGCGCACCAAATGCTCGACGCTCTCGGCCCGGCGACCGTTGACCCGTACGTCCAGGCCCTGCTCCAGGGCGAAACGCGCAAAGCGCCCGCCAATGAAGCCGCTTGCGCCGGTGACCAGAATCTTCATGAATTGCTCCGAATATTTCGTTTTACGTTTTGCGCTTTGCATATTGCGTAGGGCGTAGGGCGTGAGGTCTTGACGCTAGCCGTCAGTCCAACGGCACCAGCCATTGTTTCGACGAGCGCACCAATTGATCGGTGAGTAACCCCAACAACTGACCGCCATTGCGCCAATGATGCCAGTACAGCGGCACATCGATCGGTTTATCTGGCAAAAGCTCCACCAACTGGCCGCGTTGCAGTTGCTCGCGCACCTGCAATTCAGGCACCAGGCCCCAACCAAGCCCTGCTTCCGTGAGACGAAGAAATCCTTCGGACGATGGGCATAGATGGTGTTCGAAACCGCCGTCCACACCGAGGGATGCGAGGTAGCGATGCTGTAGGAAATCATCCGGGCCAAACACCAGGGCCGGGGTTTTGGCTAACTGATCGGCGCGCACACCGTCGGGAAAATGCCGGGCAATAAACGCGGGGCTCGCCATCGCTCGGTAACGCATCGCCCCCAACAGAACGCTGCGCGCACCAGCCACCGGTCGCTCACTGGCGCAGACACACGCCGCCACTTCACCTGCGCGCATGCGTTTGAGGCCGACGGTCTGGTCTTCTACCACCAAGTCGAGCAGCAAATGTTGTTCCGCACAAAAGTCCCCCACCGCCTCTGCCCACCAAGTCGCAAGACTGTCGGCATTCAGAGCGATACGCAGGCGTTCCGGCAGGCCTTCTTCGTCCAGCGCCGGGACCAACGTTTGTAGATCGCGCTCAAGCAATCGCACCTGCTGCACATGGTTGAGCAATCGCCGGCCAATCTCCGTCGGCGCCGGGGGGGTGACCCGCACCAGCACCGGTTGGCCGACCCGTGCCTCTAGCAGTTTGATGCGCTGGGAGATGGCCGATTGGGACAAGCCCAGCACCTGCGCGGCGCGTTCGAATCCGGCCTGCTCGATCACGGCGGCGAGCGCGGACAGCAATTTGTAGTCGAACATCAGTTTTCCTAATGAGCGATCAGCACTATTGGTTTTTCTTATACAACTTCCCACCGGAGAATGACCAGCAAGAACTCTTGAACAAGGATCACCGACATGGCTGGCGAAACCTCATTGGCAACCCTGCTGCGCAGCATGAGCCCGCAACTCAACGACGGCGAATACGTGTTCTGCACCTTGCCCGACGGCCAATGGCCCGCGGGCCTGGAGATCGTCGGCAGCTTCCGCGAACAGGAAGGGCTGACGGTGATACTGCAACGTTCCCACGCTGAGAAGGCCGGTTTGACCTTCGACTATGTCGCTGCCTGGATCACCTTGAACGTGCACTCGGCCCTCCAAGCCGTCGGCCTGACCGCCGCATTCGCCACGGCACTGGGCCAGGCCGGCATCAGTTGCAACGTGATTGCCGGGTATTACCACGACCATTTGTTCGTCGGCCAGGCCGATGCCGAACGCGCCCTGCAGGTACTGCGGGATCTGGCGGCCAACGCGGAGTAAGAATCTTATGTGGCAAAGCTATGTGAACGGCCTGTTGGTGGCCGCCGGGCTGATCATGGCGATCGGCACCCAGAATGCGTTTGTGCTGGCGCAGAGCCTGCGACGTGAACATCACCTGCCCGTGGCAGCGCTTTGCGTCACCTGCGATGCGTTGCTGGTGGCCGCCGGAGTGTTCGGCCTGGCGACGTTGCTGGCGCAGAACCCGACCCTGCTGGCCATTGCCCGTTGGGGGGGCGCGGCGTTTCTGCTGTGGTATGGCAGCCTGGCCCTGCGTCGGGCGTGCTCGAAACAGAGCCTGCAACAAGGCGAGAACCCGACCGTGCGCTCGCTACGGGCGGTGCTGCTCAGCGCTTTGGCGGTGACCCTGCTCAACCCGCACGTCTATCTGGACACCGTGTTGCTGATCGGCTCTCTCGGCGCACAGCAAACCGAGCCCGGTGCTTATGTCGTGGGCGCGGCCAGTGCATCGTTGCTGTGGTTTTTTACCCTGGCCCTTGGCGCAGCGTGGTTGGCACCGTGGTTGGCACGGCCAAGTACCTGGCGAATTCTCGACCTTTTGGTGGCCGTAATGATGTTCACCGTAGCGTTCCAGTTGATCATCGCTTCATGATTTATTCCAAAAGGCTCTGGAACCTCTATTCCACACAGTTGTTGCGTGGTTATGCCGCACCCCCGGTGCTATGATCCGATCCCTGCGCCGCAAAGAGTACAAACTCCCCGGCGCATGTCTGGCCGCCCGTGATCGGCCTTGCGCTCACCGCAACTGACCTGATTAGGAGAATTATCATGGCTTTCGAATTGCCGCCGCTGCCTTACGCGCACAATGCTCTGCAGCCGCACATTTCAGAGGAAACTCTGCAATACCACCACGACAAGCACCACAACACCTATGTCGTGAACCTGAACAACCTGGTGCCAGGCACCGAGTTCGAAGGCAAGACCCTGGAAGAAATCGTCAAGACTTCCTCGGGCGGCATCTTCAACAACGCCGCTCAGGTCTGGAACCACACTTTCTACTGGAACTGCCTGGCGCCAAACGCTGGCGGTCAACCAACCGGCGCTCTGGCTGATGCCATCAACGCTGCTTTTGGTTCGTTCGACAAGTTCAAGGAAGAATTCAGCAAAACGTCCATCGGCACCTTCGGTTCCGGTTGGGGCTGGCTGGTGAAAAAGGCTGACGGTTCCCTGGCCCTGGCCAGCACCATCGGCGCCGGCAACCCGCTGACCAGCGGCGACACCCCGCTGCTGACCTGCGACGTCTGGGAACACGCTTACTACATCGACTACCGCAACCTGCGTCCGAAGTACGTCGAAGCGTTCTGGAACCTGGTCAACTGGAAATTCGTGGCTGAGCAGTTCGAAGGCAAAACCTTCACCGCTTAAGCTTCGCGCCAGTCAAGAAACCCGGCTTTTATGCCGGGTTTTTTTATGCCCTGGAAAATCCCTACGTGGGATTTGTGCGCGCTCCCACAACGTGAGCAGCCTTCGTCCCCTTGCCCCCCCAGCACAGCCGTCTAACATCAACACAAGGAAAAATTGTCTCGATCTCCTCAAGTTGAAGGCCTCGACAACCGACACAGTATCAATAGGGCAAATACTCCAAACAGCAGTGTATCGGCCAGGCAACCGGCTAAATCCCCGGGGCTGGATTGTCCCTTTGACTGCTATCACGGGATTGCCAATACTCATGGCAACTTGACGCTACCCGCACGGAACAAGGAATAACCCTTTGAAGCTGGAACTCAAGAACAGCTTGTCGGTGAAGTTGCTCCGGGTCGTGCTCCTGTCGGCATTGATCGTCGGTGTGGTCTTGAGCTGCGCGCAGATCGTTTTCGATGCCTATAAAACACGTCAGGCCGTGGCCAATGACGCCCAGCGCATCCTCGACATGTTCCGCGATCCGTCGACCCAGGCCGTCTACAGCCTGGACCGGGAAATGGGCATGCAGGTAATCGAAGGCCTGTTCCAGGACGCTGCCGTGCGCATGGCCTCCATCGGCCACCCTAACGAAGCGATGCTCGCGCAGAAATCCCGCGAGTTGCAGCAATCCCACAGCCGCTGGCTGACCGACCTGATCCTCGGCCAGGAACGCACCTTCACCACCCAACTGGTGGGCCGCGGTCCCTACAGCGAGTACTACGGCGACCTGAGCATTACCCTCGATACCGCCACCTACGGTCAGAGCTTCATCGTCAGCTCGGTGATCATCTTCATCTCTGGCGTATTGCGCGCCATGGCCATGGCTCTGGTGCTGTATTTGGTCTATCACTGGCTGCTGACCAAACCGCTGTCGCGGATCATCGAGCACCTGACTGAAATCAACCCGGACCGCCCCAGCGCCCACAAGATTCCGCAGCTCAAGGGTCATGAGAGAAACGAGTTGGGGGTCTGGATCAACACCGCCAACCAGTTGCTCGAATCCATCGAACGCAACACGCACCTGCGTCACGAAGCGGAAAACAGCCTGCTGCGCATGGCCCAGTACGACTTCCTCACCGGATTGCCGAACCGTCAGCAATTGCAGCAACAGCTGGACAAGATCCTCGTCGACGCCGGTAAATTGCAGCGTCGGGTCGCGGTGCTGTGTGTCGGGCTCGATGACTTCAAGGGCATCAACGAACAGTTCAGTTATCAAACCGGCGACCAGTTGCTGCTGGCCCTGGCCGATCGCCTGCGGGCCCACAGCGGCCGCCTCGGCGCCCTCGCCCGCTTGGGCGGCGACCAGTTCGCACTGGTCCAGGCCGACATCGAACAACCCTACGAGGCCGCCGAACTGGCCCAAAGCATTCTCGATGATCTGGAAGCGGCGTTCGCCCTCGATCATCAGCAAATCCGCCTGCGCGCCACCATCGGCATCACCTTGTTTCCCGAAGACGGCGACAGCACCGAGAAGCTGCTGCAAAAAGCCGAGCAGACCATGACCCTGGCCAAGACGCGCTCGCGCAACCGCTATCAGTTTTATATCGCCAGCGTCGACACGGAAATGCGTCGGCGCCGCGAACTGGAAAAAGACCTGCGCGATGCCTTGATCCGCGATCAGCTCTACCTCGTCTACCAACCACAGATCAGCTACCGCGATCATCGCGTGGTGGGCGTCGAGGCGTTGATTCGCTGGCAGCATCCCGAACATGGGCTGGTGCCGCCGGACCTGTTCATTCCGCTGGCCGAGCAGAATGGCACCATCATCGCCATTGGCGAATGGGTGCTGGATCAGGCCTGTAAACAACTACGCGAATGGCACGATCAGGGCTTCGTCGACCTGCGCATGGCGGTGAACCTGTCCACCGTGCAATTGCACCACGCCGAGTTGCCGCGGGTGGTCAACAACCTGCTGCAGATGTACCGCCTGCCACCGCGCAGCCTGGAACTGGAAGTCACCGAAACCGGCCTGATGGAAGACATCAGCACCGCCGCCCAGCACCTGCTGAGCCTGCGGCGCTCCGGCGCGCTGATCGCCATCGACGACTTCGGCACCGGGTATTCGTCATTGAGCTATCTGAAAAGCCTGCCGCTGGACAAGATCAAGATCGACAAGAGCTTCGTTCAGGACCTGCTCGATGACGACGACGATGCGACCATCGTTCGGGCCATCATCCAGCTGGGCAAGAGCCTGGGCATGCAGGTGATTGCCGAAGGCGTGGAAACCGCCGAGCAAGAGGCCTACATCATCTCCGAAGGCTGCCACGAAGGTCAGGGCTATCACTACAGCAAGCCGCTGTCGGCGCGGGAACTGAGCGTCTACCTCAAGCAGGCCCAACGCAATAACGCATTCATTTTGTAAGTTCTTCTTCATGGCGACGGCTGCAGATCTTTTGATCTGCGGCATAACTCGCCCGTAAATAAGAAATATTTCCAGCTACAGCCCTTTACACATAATGCGAAAGATTTGCATTATGTCGCAGTTTTGCGCGCCGCCCGTGCGCGCCCAATCCATCACCGAAGCAGGATGTTCGCCATGATTCGTATGCCTCTGGCCACCGCCAGTCTGCTGGCCATCGCTATTTCCCTCGCCGGTTGCGGCGAAGGCAAAGACAAGGCTGCCGCTCCGCAAGCACCGACCCCGGCTGCCAGCACCGCTGCCCCGGCTGCGCCTGCTGCCACCGCCAAAGTCGACGAAGCCGCCGCCAAGGCTGTGGTCGCGCACTACGCCGACATGGTCTTCGCCGTTTACAGCGATGCCGAATCCACCGCGAAAACCCTGCAGACCGCCGTCGACGCCTTCCTCGCCAAGCCGAACGCCGATACCCTCAAAGCCGCCAAGGCTGCCTGGGTCGCGGCCCGCGTGCCTTACCTGCAGAGCGAAGTGTTTCGCTTCGGCAACACCATCATCGACGACTGGGAAGGTCAGGTGAACGCCTGGCCGCTGGATGAAGGCCTGATCGACTACGTCGACAAATCCTACGAACACGCACTGGGTAACCCGGGCGCCACCGCCAACATCATCGCCAACACTCAAGTCCAGGTCGGCGAAGACAAGGTCGACGTGAAAGACATCACCCCGGAAAAACTCGCCAGCCTGAACGAGCTGGGCGGTTCCGAGGCCAACGTCGCCACCGGCTACCACGCCATCGAATTCCTGCTGTGGGGCCAGGACCTGAACGGCACCGGCCCTGGCGCCGGCAACCGCCCGGCTTCCGACTACCTGGAAGGCAAAGGCGCCACCGGCGGTCATAACGATCGTCGTCGCGCTTACCTGAAATCCGTAACCCAACTGCTGGTCAACGACCTGCAAGAAATGGTCGGTAACTGGAAGCCGAACGTGGCCGACAACTACCGCGCCACCCTGGAAGCGGAACCGGCTGAATCCGGCCTGCGCAAAATGCTGTTCGGCATGGGCAGCCTGTCCTTGGGCGAACTGGCGGGCGAGCGCATGAAGGTTTCCCTGGAAGCCAACTCCCCGGAAGACGAACAGGATTGCTTCAGCGACAACACCCACAACTCGCACTTCTACGACGCCAAAGGCGTGCGTAACGTGTACCTGGGCGAATACACCCGTGTCGACGGCACCAAAATGACCGGCGCCAGCCTGTCGTCCCTGGTGGCCAAGGCCGACCCGGCTGCCGACACCGCGCTGAAAGCCGACCTGGCTGCGACCGAAGCCAAGCTCCAGGTCATGGTCGATCACGCCAACAAGGGTGAACACTACGACCAACTGATCGCCGCTGGTAACACCGCTGGCAATCAGATCGTGCGCGACGCCATCGCCTCGCTGGTCAAGCAGACCGGCTCGATCGAAGCCGCCGCGGGCAAACTGGGCATCAGCGACCTGAACCCGGACAACGCTGATCACGAGTTCTGATCAACGCTGGCCGTAGGAGCGAGGCTTGCCCGCGAAGACGGCGTCACATCCAACATCATTGGTGACTGACACACCGCTTTCGCGGGCAAGCCACGCTCCCACAGGTTCAGTGCAAGACCCTGTGGGAGCGGGCTTGCCCGCGATGGCCGCGACGCGGTCTCAAATCAAACCCTGCCCCACATCAACCAAACGATAATTCCTCTTATTCAAACTCCCCTGCCCTGTTAGACTTTGCGCCCTTGTTTTGCTCGTCTTGCAGGATGTCCAATGCCCTCGCTGCCTCTTCGCTTGTCCGCACTGTTGCTGGCCCTGGGCCTGAGTGCCTGCGATGACGCCCCGCGTTTTACCCAGGCCGAACCCGGTGAAGCCCGTTCCGGTGGCAGCGCGACGGTGCGCAAGACCGATCAGAACGCATTCTCCTTGCCGTCGGCCAATCTGCCGCCGTCACGGCGCGTCGATTTCAGCGTCGGCAACAGTTTCTTTCGCAGCCCCTGGGTGATCGCGCCGTCGACCACCACCGCCCGCGATGGCCTCGGCCCATTGTTCAATACCAACGCCTGCCAGAACTGCCACATCAAGGATGGCCGCGGTCATCCACCCGCCCCCGATGCGCCGAACGCGGTGTCGATGCTGGTGCGCCTGTCGATCCCCGATGCGCCGGCCTACGCCAAGGTCATCGAACAACTGGGCGTGGTGCCGGAGCCGGTCTACGGCGGCCAGTTCCAGGACATGGCGGTGCCCGGCGTCGCCCCGGAAGGCAAGGTGCGCGTCGATTACACACCGGTCCCGGTGCGCTTCAAGGACGGCAGCGAAATCGAGTTGCGCAAACCGACCTTGCAGATCACCCAACTCGGCTACGGCCCGATGCACCCCGACACGCGTTTCTCGGCGCGCATCGCACCGCCGATGATTGGCCTGGGCTTGCTTGAAGCGATCCCCGACGAGGCCATCCTGGCCAACGCCGAGGCTCAGGCGCGAGAGAAAAATGGCATCGCCGGACGACCGAACCGGGTCTGGGATGACGCGCAGCAGAAGACTGTTCTCGGACGATTTGGCTGGAAAGCCGGGCAACCGAACCTCAATCAACAAAATGTTCACGCGTTCTCGGGTGATATGGGCCTCACCACCAGCCTGAAGCCCATTGATGACTGCACCGACGCACAAACCGCTTGCAAGCAGGCGCCCAACGGCAATGGCCCGGATGGCGAGCCGGAAGTCAGCGACAACATTCTGCGTCTGGTGCTGTTCTACAGCCGTAACCTCGCCGTACCGGCCCGTCGCGATGTCGGCGCGCCGCAGGTGCTGGCCGGCAAGAATCTGTTTTTCCAGGCCGGATGCCAGTCCTGTCACACCCCTCAATACACCACCGCCGCCATCGCCGCGGAACCTGAATTGGCCAATCAAGTGATTCGCCCCTACAGCGACCTGCTGCTGCACGACATGGGCGACGGACTGGCCGACAACCGCAGCGAATTCCAGGCCAGTGGCCGCGACTGGCGCACACCGCCGTTGTGGGGCATCGGCCTGACACAGACGGTCAATGGTCACACCCAGTTCTTGCATGACGGTCGCGCCCGCAACCTGCTCGAAGCCGTGCTCTGGCATGGCGGCGAGGCAAAAGCGGCGCAGCAACAGGTTTTGTCTTTCAATGCCGAGCAGCGCGCGGCGTTGCTGGCGTTCTTGAATTCCCTTTAATACGTATTCCTTTCGCGGGAGCCCGACATGTTCCGTCCCAAATTGTTGTTCACCAGCCTTGCCGCCCTCGCCCTGGGCGCCTGTTCGCCCCAGGATCCGCAAGCGGTCACGTCGGCGGCCATCGCCAAGCAAGTGATCCTGCCAACCTACAGCCGCTGGGTTGAAGCCGACCGGCAACTGGCGGTCAGCGCCCTGGCGTTCTGCCAGGGCAAGGAAACCCTGGACACGGCCCGCGCCGACTTCCTGCACGCACAAAAAGCCTGGGCCGAGTTGCAACCGCTGCTGATCGGGCCGCTGGCCGAGGGCAACCGTTCGTGGCAGGTGCAGTTCTGGCCGGACAAGAAAAACCTCGTGGGCCGTCAGGTCGAACAACTGGTCACCGCGCAACCACAGATCGATGCCGCCGCCCTGGCCAAGTCCAGTGTCGTGGTGCAAGGCCTTTCGGCCTATGAGTACATCCTGTTCGACAGCAAGATCGACATGGCCGACAGCGCTCAGAAAGCCAAGTACTGCCCACTGCTGACCGCCATTGGCGAACGTCAGAAACAACTGGCCGAGGAGATCCTGTCGCGCTGGAACACCACCGACGGCATGCTCGCGCAGCTGAGCAAATTCCCGAACCAGCGCTACGCAGACTCCCACGAAGCGATTGCCGATCTGCTGCGTGTGCAAGTGACCGCACTGGACACCCTGAAGAAAAAACTCGGCACGCCGATGGGCCGTCAGAGCAAGGGCACGCCACAGCCATTCCAGGCCGATGCCTGGCGCAGCCAATCGTCGCTCAAAGGCCTGGAAGCCAGCCTGAGCGCGGCGCAAACCGTGTGGGTCGGTGTGGACAACAAAGGCCTGCGCGGTCTGTTGTCGAGCGAGCAGAAACCGTTGGCCGACAAGATCGACGCGGCCTACGCAGCGTCCCTGAAACTGCTTGCCGATAACCAGCGCCCGCTGACCGACATGCTCACCGACGACGCCGGTCGCCAGCAGCTCAACGCCATCTATGACAGCCTCAACGTCGTCCACCGCCTGCACGAAGGCGAACTGGCCAAGGCGCTGGGTATCCAACTGGGCTTCAACGCCAACGACGGTGACTGATGAGGGCAAGTGCCATGCTGCGACGCCAGGCTCTGACGTTAGGGAGTTTGCTGCTGGGTGCGGTGACACTGGGCGGCTGGACGCTGTTCAAGCACAAGGACAAAAGCCCGCTGCTGCTCTCGGCGCGAGACGATGCTGACGGCAAGCACTATGCCGTCGGTTATCGGCTGGACGGCACCCGGGTGTTTGCCACCCAGGTCGGCCAGCGCTGCCACGACATCATCAACCACCCGACACTGCCGATGGCGCTGTTCGTCGCCCGGCGGCCGGGCACCGAGAGCTACCTGATCGACCTGCGCGACGGCACGCTGCTGCAAACCGTGGTCTCGCGGCCGAACCGGCATTTCTACGGCCATGCGGTGATTCACCAGAGCGGCGACTGGTTGTACGCCACCGAGAACGACACCTGCGATCCGGGCCGTGGCCTGCTCGGTGTGTACAGGTTCGAAGGTGAACGACTGGTGCACAGCGGCGAGCTTTCCACCCACGGCGTTGGCCCGCATCAGGTGTCGTGGATGCCCGATGGCGAGACGCTGGTGGTGGCCAACGGCGGCATCCGTACCGAAGCCGAAAGCCGGGTCGAGATGAACCTCAATGCCATGGAACCGAGCCTGGTGCTGATGCAACGCGACGGCACTTTGTTGAGCAAGGAAACACTGGCCCAGCAGATGAACAGCGTGCGGCACTTGGGTATCGCCAGCGACGGCACCATCGTCGCCGGTCAGCAATTCATGGGCGCCGCTCACGAGTCATCGGAGCTGCTGGCGATCAAGCGCCCCGGCCAACCGTTCGTGGCCTTCCCGGTGCCCGAGCATCAGTTGCAGGCCATGGGGCATTACACCGCCAGCGTGGCCGTGCACAGCGAACTGCGTTTGGTCGCCCTGACTGCGCCGCGGGGCAACCGCTTTTTTATCTGGGACCTGGACAGCGGTGAAGTACGCCTGGACGCGCCGCTTCCCGATTGCGCCGGTGTCGGGGCCGTGGCCGATGGTTTTGTCGTGACCTCAGGTCAAGGACGATGCCGATTCTACGATTGCCGCCAGACAACCCTTGTCGCAAAACCTCTGGAGTTGCCTGCGGGGCTCTGGGACAACCATCTTCATTTGATGGCGTAACGCTGCGACTCCTGTAGGAGCTGGCTGTAGGCGCTGGCTGTAGGAGCTGGCTTGCCAGCGAAGGCAATATTAAGATCACCGCAATATTCGACGGCCCCTTCGCCAGCAAGCCGGCTCCTACGGGATCAGGGAAACCCGAAAAACATCCATTGGAATCCCCTTCGCAGTGGGAGTAATGTTCCCGCCTGTCTCACCTGATTTTCTCCAAGGAAATGGAAATATGCTGCGTCGCCGCATGCTGATCATGTTGGGTGTTGTCCTGCTGATCGTGCTGGTCCTGGCCGGTTACAAAGCCTTCTCCATCTACACGATGATGCAGGGCTTCTCTGCGCCGAAACCACCGATAAGCGTCGCCGTGGCCACCGCCACTGAACGTCCGTGGCAAAGCCGTTTGCCAACGGTCGGCACCCTCACGGCGCTGCAAGGGGTCGACCTGAGTCTGGAAGTCGACGGCACCGTCAAGGAAGTGCAGTTCGAGTCAGGACAGAAGGTCAAGGCCGGTCAGCCGCTGCTGCAACTCGACAGCGCTGTGGAAACCGCCCTGCTGGCAACCGCCCAGGCTGACCTGGGACTGGCGCAACTGGATTACGGTCGCGGCAGCCAACTGGTGGGCAGCCAGGCTATTTCCAAAGGCGAGTTCGACCGACTCTCGGCGGTGTTGCAAAAGAGCCGGGCCACGGTCAATCAGCTCAAAGCAGCACTGGAGAGAAAACGCATTCTCGCCCCGTTTAGCGGGACCATCGGCATTCGTCAGGTAGACGTCGGCGACTACGTGGCCAGCGGCACGATGATCGCCACCCTGCAAGACCTCAGCAGCCTCTACGTCGACTTCTTTGTGCCCGAGCAGGACGTGCCGAAGATCACCCTCGGCCAATCGGTACAAGTCATTGTCTCGGCCTATCCGACAGAGACGTTCCCCGGCACCGTCAGCGCGATCAACCCGAAGGTCGAGAGCAGCACCCGCAACGTGCTGGTGCGCGCAACCCTGGCCAACCCCGACGGCAAGCTGCTGCCGGGGATGTTCGCCAGCCTGCAGGTGCTGTTGCCCAACCCGCAGCCGCACATCGTTGTGCCGGAAAGCGCGATCGCCTACACCCTTTATGGCAACTCGCTGTACGTCGTCACACAGAAAAAGGCCGAAGACGGCAGCCTCGAAAAAGACGACAAGGGCGAGCCGGTTCTGATCGCCGAACGCCGCTTCGTCGAAACCGGCGAGCGCCGCGACGGGATGGTCATGATCACCAAAGGCGTGCAGAACGGCGAAAAAGTGGTCACGGGGGGTCAGATCAAACTGGACCACGGCGCACACATTGCCATCAGCGACGACAAGACCCTAGCCGAGAAGAGCAGTCAGCCGCGCGCTGACTGATCAAGGAATCCCCATGGCTTTTACCGACCCGTTCATCCGCCGCCCGGTGCTCGCCACCGTGGTCAGCCTGTTGATTGTGCTGCTGGGCTTCCAGGCCTGGAGCAAGTTGCCGCTGCGCCAATACCCGCAAATGGAAAACGCCCTGATCACGGTGACCACCGCTTACCCCGGGGCCAACGCCGAAACCATTCAGGGTTACATCACCCAACCGATGCAGCAGAGCCTGGCCAGTGCCGAGGGCATCGACTACATGACGTCGGTCAGTCGCCAGAACTTCTCGGTGATCTCGATCTACGCGCGCATCGGTTCCAATAGCGACCGCTTGTTCACCGAGCTGCTGGCCAAGGCCAACGAGGTCAAGAACCAGCTGCCCCAGGACGCCGAAGACCCGGTGCTGAGCAAGGAAGCCGCCGACGCCTCGGCGCTGATGTACATCAGTTTCTTCAGCAAGGAGCTGAGCAATCCGCAGATCACCGACTACCTGTCCCGGGTCATCCAGCCGAAACTGGCGACCTTGCCGGGCATGGCCGAAGCCGAGATTCTCGGCAACCAGGTGTTCGCCATGCGTCTGTGGCTGGACCCGGTGAAACTCGCCGGCTTCGGCCTGAGCGCCAGCGACGTGACCAACGCCGTGCGCCAGTACAACTTCCTCTCTGCCGCCGGCGAAGTGAAAGGCGAGTATGTGGTCACCAGCATCAACGCCAACACCGAACTCAAATCCGCCGAGGCCTTTGCCGCGATCCCGCTCAAGGTAGAGGGCGACAGTCGCGTACTGCTGCGAGACGTGGCGCGGGTCGAGATGGGCGCGGAGAACTACAACTCCGTCAGTTCCTTCGGCGGCACGCCCTCGGTGTACATCGGTATCAAGGCCACGCCCGGCGCCAACCCGCTGGACGTGATCAAGGAAGTGCGCAAGATCATGCCGGAGCTGGAAGCGCAACTGCCGCCGAACCTCAAAGGCGAAATCGCCTACGATGCCACGCTGTTCATCCAGGCCTCTATCGACGAAGTGGTGAAGACCCTGTTCGAAGCGGTACTGATCGTGATTGTGGTGGTGTTCCTGTTCCTCGGCGCTTTGCGCTCGGTGGTGATCCCGGTGGTCACCATTCCGCTGTCGATGATCGGTGTGATGTTCTTCATGCAGATGATGGGCTACTCGATCAACCTGCTGACCTTGCTGGCAATGGTATTGGCCATCGGGCTGGTGGTGGACGACGCCATCGTGGTGGTGGAAAACATCCACCGACACATCGAAGAAGGCAAGACGCCGCTGGACGCCGCGATTGAAGGTGCCCGGGAAATCGCCATGCCGGTGGTGTCGATGACCATTACCCTGGCGGCGGTCTATGCGCCGATCGGCTTCCTGACCGGCCTGACGGGGGCGCTGTTCAAGGAGTTCGCCCTGACCCTGGCCGGGGCGGTGGTGATCTCCGGCATCGTCGCCCTGACGCTGTCGCCGATGATGTGTGCCTTTCTGCTGCGCCATGATGAAAACCCCAGCGGTCTGGCCCATCGCCTGGACGTGATCTTCGAAGGCCTCAAGCGCCGCTACCAGAGTGTGCTTCACGGCACCCTCAACACCCGGCCAGTGGTGCTGGTGTTCGCGGTGATCGTGCTGTGCCTGATTCCGGTGCTGCTCAAATTCACCAAGTCGGAACTGGCGCCAGACGAGGACCAGGGCGTCATCTTCATGATGGCCAGCGCCCCGCAGACGGCCAACCTCGACTACCTGAATACTTATACCGACGAGTTCCTCACGATTTTCAAGGCGTTTCCCGAGTACTACTCCTCGTTCCAGATCAACGGCTTCAACGGTGTGCAATCGGGTATCGGCGGCTTCCTGCTCAAACCCTGGAACGAACGCGACCGGACCCAAATGCAGATCCTGCCCGAGGTCCAGAGCAAACTGGAAAGCATCCCCGGGTTGCAAATCTTCGGCTTCAACCTGCCGTCCCTGCCGGGCACCGGCGAAGGCTTGCCATTTCAATTCGTGATCAACTCGGCCAACGCCTACGAATCGCTGCTGGAGGTGACGGACCGGGTGAAAAAAAGGGCAATGGAATCCGGCAAGTTCGCTTTCGTCGACGTCGACCTGGCCTTCGACAAGCCCGAAGTCGTGGTGGATATCGATCGCGCCAAGGCGGCGCAGATGGGTGTGTCGATGCAGGACCTGGGCGGAACCCTGGCGACGTTGCTGGGTGAAGCGGAGATCAACCGTTTCACCATCGAAGGCCGCAGCTACAAAGTCATTGCGCAGGTGGAACGGCCCTTCCGGGATAACCCCGACTGGCTGAACCATTATTACGTCAAGAACACCAAGGGCGAACTGCTGCCCTTGTCGACCCTGATCACTGTAAGCGACCGCGCGCGACCGCGTCAGTTGAACCAGTTCCAGCAACTCAATTCGGCGATTCTTTCCGGGGTCCCGCTGGTCAGCATGGGTGAAGCCATCGACACCGTGCGCCAGATCGCCCGGGAAGAAGCGCCAGCGGGTTACGCCGTCGATTATGCCGGCGCGTCGCGGCAATACGTTCAGGAAGGCAGCGCGCTGTGGGTCACCTTCGCCCTGGCCTTGGCGATCATCTTCCTGGTGCTGGCGGCCCAGTTCGAAAGCTTCCGCGATCCACTGGTGATTCTGGTGACCGTGCCGCTGTCGATCTGTGGCGCGTTGATCCCGTTGTTCCTTGGCTGGTCGAGCATGAACATCTATACCCAAGTGGGGTTGGTGACGTTGATCGGGCTGATCACCAAGCACGGGATCCTGATCGTCGAATTCGCTAACCAGTTACGCAAAGAGAAAGGCCTGACGCCTCGCGAAGCGGTGGAGGAAGCGGCGGCCATTCGCTTGCGTCCGGTATTGATGACCACGGCGGCGATGGTGTTCGGCATGGTGCCGTTGATCATCGCCACGGGTGCCGGTGCCGTCAGCCGGTTCGACATCGGCACGGTGATTGCGACGGGAATGTCGATCGGAACGCTGTTCACATTGTTCGTGTTGCCGTGCATCTACACGTTGCTGGCCAAGCGCGACAAGCCTGAAGAACACCCATAACCCTGTGTGGCGAGGGGGCTTGCCCCCGTTCGGCTGCGTAGCAGTCGTAAAACCATTGCATGCGGTGTACCTGATACACCGCGATTGCAGGTTTTGGGGCCGCTTTG
Organism: Pseudomonas frederiksbergensis; assembly: GCF_017114915.1. Classification (GTDB taxonomy): domain Bacteria; phylum Pseudomonadota; class Gammaproteobacteria; order Pseudomonadales; family Pseudomonadaceae; genus Aquipseudomonas; species Aquipseudomonas frederiksbergensis_I. Next base: position 134,774 of record NZ_JAAUOE010000004.1, on the reverse strand, counting down.
CGACCCAACGGGGGCAAGCCCCCTCGCCACATAGGCCCGCTCCCACATTGGATTTATGTTGAACCAATAAAAAAGGCCTCGCATTGGCGAGGCCTTTTATTTGGGCTTCAATCTGTTCAACTCTGTGGCCTCAGTCCCTGAGAAAGTCCGAACATGAACAGTAACAAGTCATGATCAGGTTGAGTAGCCACGGGGGCTTTGGCAACCCGGGGCAACGGACAATGCGCGTCACCGTGCACTGAACTGAGGACTTGCGTGCGGGGCTGCTCCCAAGCTGCCACCGCCAATGAAGCAACTGCCAAGGCTCCTGCTAAAAACAAACCTCGTGCAATTTCGAGTTTCATCGCTATAAGCCTTTGATAGCGCTGCCAGACGCCGTCTCGTAAAAATAGACGAGTTTTTTCCAGTCCGTTTCGCTGAACGACGAGTGGCGACGCAATTGCTTCAGGTCATGGGCCGCGGCTCGATGGGCGGTCAAACGCTGCCGACATTTCTCCAGGTCAATCAAGGCCACTTCGACCCTGGCCGACTCGCCTTCACCGGTGACCCGCACGAATACGTGCTTGATGTAGAGGCAGCTGTGCTGCCAACGGCCCTTGTGCATGCGGGCCAGGTTGTCGGCCAACTCCTTCAACACGCGATCATGCACTGCCTCACCGTGACGCTCGCGGCCGCCGCCCGCGTACCAGTGTTCGATTTCCTCAAAGCCATCCAGGGACTTGGTGACCAGTAATGCGCGCCATTTATGGACTGGATCGCGCTGTGCCCCGCAGAAAACGATCTCCGGAACGCGAACGTCGAGCAGGCGCAGGCCGATGAGCGCATCGCGCTCACGCAACACCGTCGGCCGACCGAACGGGTGCAGCCAGCTACGATAGATATGCCCGGTTTGACGCTTGGCGTAGAGCAGCTGTCCATCACTGCCCATGACGCGCTGCACGCCACTTTCTCCACCGCGACGGACGTTGGGTTCTTCTACCCATTCACCGCGCAGGTTCCAGAAGTAGTCGAAGCGGTCCTGAGGAGCGACTTCCGTTGCTGCACATTGCACTGCCATCCTGTTACCTCTTGCGTAATACGTAAACCCGCCACATGGCGTAGAGCGGTAAAAAATCCAGTTGTTCCTGGATCCGGAAACCCGCCTGCTCGAATTCCTTTTCAACCGTGGCAGCCGGTAACACAAATCGATTCTGGTAACCCTCCTGCCCACGCCGTTTCTCGGCGCGCTTGCGTTTCCAGGCCTTGAAATTGCCGTCTACCCACAACGAAACAATCACACTGTCGCGGGTAACGCGCTCGAACTCGCGCAAAATGGCCAGTCGATGCTCGGCTTCACCGATGTGATGAAGCAAGCGCATGCAAAAAATGCTGTCGACTGCGTTATCGGGCAAGGCAATGTCGAATGCAGAAGTGTGCAAGGGTTGTACCCGTTTTACCACGTCGGCCGGCTGCGCCTGCAGAGCAGTCTTCAACATGGACTCCGAGTTGTCGGCTCCGATGATGACACGGTTGTGTTTTTCCGCCAGCAGCGGCCAGAAGCGCCCGGCGCCGCAGGGCAAATCGAGAACCAGGCCAGGTTCACCGGCCAGCGTCAGCGCTTTTCGCGCCAGTTGCTCGTCACGCCAGTGGGACAGTCGGCGGCCGAGTCCCTCCTGGTGCTTGCGCAGATATTTGCGGGCGTGTTGATCGTCGTACTTTTCGGAAAAATCGAGTTTGATCGGGCCAGCCATCACTGCAATCTCCTGAACGTCTGATGACAACCACTTTAGGTAGCGCGGTGTCAGCTTCAGGTCATGCCTTTGTGAAAAATTTGTCATGTAAAACCCGGAATCATTTCAAGGTATTACATGACAACCCAATCAGCTCCGAGACGGACCCAACTCCACCTGAAAACGGCAGCCATTGGGTTCCATGTTCGTCAGGTTGACGGTCCAGCCCTGGTTTTCGCAGATCCTCTGCACCAGCGACAGCCCCAATCCCAAGCCCTCGCCACGCTTCTCGTTGCCGCGCACGAAAGGTTCGAACATCGCCTCGCGCTTTTCCTCGGGAATGCCTACACCACTGTCCTCGACCACGAACCCCGTATCTGTCAGGGTCAAGCGGATAAAGCCATGCTCGGTGTAATGCAGCGCATTACGCAACAGGTTGCCCATCACCGCGTGCAGGAGGGTTGCGTTATAGCGAGTGTCCGGCGGATGACCCAACTCGACGTTCAGCGTCAGGCCCTTGGCTTCGATCGGTTCGCGCCATTGGCAAAGCAACCCGTCGGCCACCTGGCTCAGGGTTTGCTGCGGCGCCATGCTGGCGTCTTCATGCTGTGCGCGAGCCAGCATGAGGAAAGTTTGCACCAACTCGCGCATCTCAGCGCAAGCCCGGGCGATTCGTTCGACCTGGGCACGCCCGCGCTGATCGATACCGGGGTTTTCCAGCAATAGCTCACAGGAACTGGCCAACACCATCAACGGCGTACGCAGCTCGTGGCTGACGTCACTGGTGAACAACCGCTCACGGTTCAACGCCTGACGCAAACGCCCCAGGGTGGCATCGAAGGCCACGGCCAGTTCGCCCACTTCGTCGGCGGCATAGTCCGGAGCCAGTGGCGGCGCCAGGCCCAACAACTGATCGCGATGACGCACCTGACGGGCCAGTCGCACCACCGGCGCCATCACCTTGCGCGCCAGCACCCAGCCCAGAAATACCGCCAGCGCCAGGCTCAGCACGAAGCCCACCAGCACCACGGCAAACAGCACCCGCTCACGCTCTTCGAAATCGCTCTGATCCTGCAACAACACGTAACGCCGACCGTCGACGATTTCGACCATCGCGTGATACGACAACTGCTCACGAAAGACTTCATGAAAACCCGAATCCAGGTGCCGTAAATCCTTGGGCAACTCAAAGTCACCCGGCCCGCCGCTGAAATAGAACAATTGGTCCGGCTCGGGGCGGTGGCTCCAGTCCGACACGCTGTCCATCAGCAACAGGCGCTGCAAATCGCCGCCTAAACCTGCCGAAATCAGTTTCTCTTCCACCAGATGCACGGTCGCTACGATGCCCATGGCGAAGGCTCCCGCGACCAATGCGCTCATCAATGCAAAGGCAATGATGATCCGTTGGGCAAGGCTCTGTTTAAACTCCATCACGGCCCTCGGCCAAGCGATAACCGACGCCGTGCACCGTGTGCAGCAAGGGTTTGTCGAACGGCTTGTCGATCACCTGACGCAATTGATGGACGTGGCTGCGCAAGCTGTCGCTGTCCGGGCAGTCATCGCCCCACAGGGCTTCTTCAAGAATTTCCCGGCGCAGCACGTGCGGGCTTTTCTGCATCAACACCGCCAGCAATTTCAGGCCCACCGGGTTGAGTTTCAGCAAGCGGCCCTGGCGTGTCACTTCCAGGGTATCGAGGTCGTAGCTCAGATCGCCGACCTGCAAGGCGCGGCGACCGCCGCCCTGGGTACGGCGCATGACAGCCTCGATCCGCGCTGCCAGTTCGGACAGGGCAAAGGGTTTGATCAAGTAATCGTCAGCACCCGACTTGAAGCCTTGCAGGCGGTCGTCCAGTTGATCGCGCGCGGTGAGCATGATCACTGGCGTGTCGCGGCGGGCGTCTTCGCGCAGGCGTTTGCACAGGGTGTAGCCGTCGATGCCGGGCAGCATGATGTCGAGCACGATCAAGTCGTAATGCTCGGTGGCCGCTAGGTGCAGGCCTGACAAACCGTCCTGCGCGCAATCCACGGTATAACCTTTGAGCCCCAGATAATCGGCCAGGTTGGCCAGGATATCGCGGTTGTCTTCAACCAACAGAATTCGCATCGGCACCTCCTCCGTACACAGTAGCGGCTGTCTTGGCGCGCAGCTTAAGGCCAAGTGTGACTCAGGGATAGGGTGGCGTGCAGTGGTAAATCCGACAAAGAAAGCCCGAGACGGCCTTAACAACTTTTTCACTATCGATTCACGGGCTGACGACAGAACCCTGTTCAGACTCCGCGCGGAGCGCTCTTCAGAACACTTTACTCATCAAGGAATTGCCATGGTTTCGACCGCTGCCCGCCCCGCTTCCAGGCCACTGAATATCTGGCTGTGCCTGGGAGTGCCCGCCATAGCGGCGATCACCCTGCTGCTGCTCGAGCTGACATCCCTGGACATGGACCTTGCCAAGCTGTTCTATGATCCGGTCGCTGGCGAGTTCATCGGGCGGCACAGTTACTTTCTGGAAAACATCCTGCATGACCGGGCCAAGCAAGTGGTCATTGCCTTTTCGGTGTTCTCCATCCTGGGCTTTGTCGGCTCCTTTTTCATTGAAAGGCTCAAACCGTTCAAACGTGAACTGGGTTGCCTGGTGTTGTCTCTGGCGCTGGCAACTTCCTTTGTCACCCCAGTCAAAGCAGTGACGGCGGTGCAATGCCCATGGAGCCTGGAACAATTCGGCGGGCACGAAACCTACAGCGAACTGCTCAGCCCTCGCCCGCACACCGACAAGCCGGGCCGCTGCTGGCCCGGTGGTCATGCGGCGACTGGCTTCACCCTGTTTGCGTTGTTCTTTGTGTTGCGCGACCGGCGCCCGCGGCTGGCACGCAAGGCATTTGTCTTCGCCTTCACGTTGGGCTCGGTGTTTTCCGTCAGCCGGATGATGCAGGGCGCGCACTTCTTCTCCCACAACGTGTGGACGGCGATTTTCTGCTGGCTGATTTGTCTGGGGGCGTATTACTACATCCTGTACCGGCCGGCTACCAAGGCTGAGCTGGTGAACGAGGCAGAACCGGTCCGCGCCTGAACCGACGCCCTCGCGGTCTCCAGACCTACCAAAATGAAGGCCATAAAAAACCCCGCCAGCTCAACGCAGGCGGGGTTTTTATGTACGGGGTAAGGCTGGCTTACATCATGCCGCCCATGCCGCCCATACCGCCCATGTCTGGCATGCCGCCGCCAGCTGGAGCGTCTTCCTTGATCTCGGCGATCATGGCTTCGGTGGTGATCATCAGGCTGGCAATCGACGAAGCCGCTTGCAGAGCCGAACGAGTCACTTTGGCCGGGTCCAGGATACCCATTTCGATCATGTCGCCGTATTCGCCGGTTGCAGCGTTGTAACCGTAGTTACCCGAACCCTGCTTGACTTTATCGACAACCACGCTTGGCTCGTCGCCGGAGTTGGCAACGATCTGACGCAGTGGCGCTTCAACAGCGCGGCGCAGCAACTGGATGCCAACGTTCTGGTCATCGTTGTCGCCTTTCAGCTCGGAGATAGCCTGCAGAGCGCGAACCAGTGCCACGCCACCGCCAGGTACCACGCCTTCTTCAACGGCTGCGCGGGTAGCGTGCAGGGCGTCTTCAACGCGGGCTTTCTTCTCTTTCATTTCAACTTCGGAACCAGCGCCAACCTTGATCACTGCAACGCCGCCGGACAGTTTGGCCAGGCGCTCTTGCAGTTTTTCACGGTCGTAGTCGGACGAAGTGTCGGCCACTTGCTGACGGATCTGGGTCACGCGAGCCTGAATGTCAGCCTCAACGCCGGCGCCGTCGATCACGGTGGTGTTTTCTTTGGACAGGATCACGCGCTTGGCATTACCCAGGTGTTCCAGGGTGGTGCTTTCCAGGCTCAGACCGATCTCTTCGGAGATCACGGTACCGCCAGTCAGAACAGCGATGTCCTGCAGCATGGCCTTGCGACGGTCGCCGAAGCCTGGAGCCTTGACGGCTGCGACTTTAACGATGCCACGCATGTTGTTCACAACCAGCGTCGCCAGGGCTTCGCCTTCAACGTCTTCGGCCACGATCAGCAGTGGACGGCCGGCTTTGGCAACGGCTTCCAGTACTGGCAGCATTTCGCGGATGTTGGAGATCTTTTTGTCGACCAGCAGGATCAGCGGACCATCCAGCTCGGCGGTCATGGTCTCTGGCTTGTTGACGAAGTACGGAGACAGGTAACCACGGTCGAACTGCATGCCTTCAACAACCGACAGTTCGTTTTCCAGGCCCGAGCCTTCTTCAACGGTGATCACGCCTTCTTTACCGACTTTTTCCATGGCTTCGGCAATGATGTCGCCGATGGAGTTGTCGGAGTTGGCCGAGATGGTACCGACCTGAGCGATAGCCTTGGTGTCAGCGCAAGGCTTGGACAGGGCTTTCAGTTCCTTGACGATCGCGATGGTCGCTTTGTCGATACCGCGCTTCAGGTCCATCGGGTTCATGCCGGCAGCGACGGCTTTCAGGCCTTCGTTGACGATCGACTGAGCCAGAACGGTAGCGGTGGTGGTGCCGTCGCCTGCGTCATCGTTGGCACGGGAGGCAACGTCTTTAACCAGCTGCGCGCCCATGTTTTCGAAGCGATCTTTCAGCTCGATTTCTTTGGCAACAGAGACGCCGTCCTTGGTGATGGTCGGAGCGCCGAAGCTCTTCTCGATGATCACGTTACGGCCTTTTGGGCCCAGGGTCGCTTTTACTGCATCAGCCAGGACGTTGACACCGGCGAGCATTTTCTTACGGGCGGAATCGCCGAATTTAACTTCTTTAGCAGCCATGATCGATATTCCTTAAATACTTTGTAGTAACGGGAAAATGAGCGGGGAATCAGCCTTCGATGACAGCGAGGATTTCGCTCTCGCCGATGACCAGCAGGTCTTCGCCGTCAACTTTCACAGTGTTGCTGCCGGAGTAAGGGCCGAACACAACCTTGTCACCCACTTTCACGGCCAGCGCACGCACTTCACCGTTGTCCAGTGCTTTACCTGGGCCTACAGCGAGGACTTCACCCTGGTTTGGCTTTTCAGCAGCCGAACCTGGCAGGACGATACCGCCAGCGGTTTTCTTTTCTTCTTCGCTGCGACGGACGACGACGCGGTCATGCAGAGGACGAAGCTTCATTGTCGATCTCTCCTAATTGTGGTTTTCATCGGCCGGTGTAGTCCCGGCGGGTTTAACAAATCCGGCGGCGCCGGGTGCGGTTCGTCAAGCGAACCGCGGAAGTCTGTCTGGCGCAATTGCCAGAAACCTTGCGGTGACCGTTACATAAGGGCGTACAAGCCTATTTCAAGGGCGGGGGGCGATTTTTTTTACATCGATGCCCTGAAAACCAACACGGCACCCGAAGGTGCCGTGTCGATGGAAGTGTTACTTGGCGTCGCGGTGTTCGAACTCACCCTCGATCACGTTGGGCTCGCGACCCAGCGGCTGCCGCGGAGCAGGACCGCCCCGTGGCTGAAGGTCATCGGCGAACGCACGCTGACGCATCGCTTGTTCCTCAGCGCGCAGACGCATTTTGTTGGCCAGCAGACGACGAGAGATCGGCAGCAACATGATCAGACCCAGCACGTCGGTGACGAAGCCCGGCAGGATCAATAGACCGCCGGCCAGGGCCAGCATCAGGCCTTCGAGCATGGTCTGGGCCGGCAGTTCGCCGCGGGTCAGACTTTCACGGGCACGCAGCGCAGTAGCCAGACCGGCGATGCGCAGCACGAACACGCCGAGCATCGAGCCGAGAATGATCAGCAGCAGGGCCGGGAAAAACCCGATCGCCCCGCTGACCTTGACGAATACGAACAGCTCCAACACCGGGAACAGTACAAAGAGCAACAAAAAAGGGCGCATCAAATGGTTCCTCAACGCAAGAATGCCTTGCCAGTCTTCCTTAGATGACGTCGCCGTTTCGTGAATTCAAGCGTCGGCCACTTCATTTTTCGGCCAATGCTCGGCGTGAGCCAGGAAAACCAAGGCTTCCCGGACTTGTGTCGGCGTATTACAGGGCGCTTGAAACGGCAGCCAGTAGATCCCCTGACCGATGCGCAAGTGCATGCCTTCGGTGTCGATGCCGACCAATTGCGCCGGCACGGTTTTCGGCAGGCCCGCCAGGTCGACGTAGTGGGCGATGGTTTTGGCATGATCGGTATTCATGTGCTCGACCATGCTCACTTCGGCTTTGCCGACGAACGGGTTGGCGAGGGTCAACTGATCGATCCAGTGAATCGCGCCGAAGCCGCCGATGTAACGGTGGCGTACCGGTTTGAGCACCCAGAAATCGAAATCGTGGGCCTTGTGATAGTTCTGCGAATCCGGGAAATAGCGGTAGTAACGCTGGGCTGCCGTTTCAATAGTTTCGGCGTCTTCAAGCTTTTGCGCCTCTGCCAGGTAAGTCAGGCGACCAACGGCTTGTATGTCTTCTGCCCCGCGTTCCCCCACCAGCAGCGAACATTTCGGATCTTTCTGTAGATTGTGAGTGTGCTGAGCGATGCGACTGATAAGGATCAGAGGCCGCCCCTGTTCATCCAGGCAGTAAGGAACCACGGAGCCAAACGGAAAACCGGGCATCGATTTAGAGTGCGTCGACAGCACTCCACGGTATTCCTTGAGAAGCAATTCTCGGGCGTGCTTAGCAACTTTGATGCTCAATTTATGACTCCTTATGTAGAATCCGTCGAGAACGGACGGACAACTGGGCTAAAGTTCTCAGGACGCCATCGGGCAGTTCTCATGTGCGGCCGGCCCGCGCAAGAGAGGCCTACAAGAAATCCACCTCTGACCAGCTAACGGGGGCATGCGAATGCAACTCACTGACAAAGTAATCATAATTACCGGCGGTTGCCAGGGTTTAGGCCGTTCCATGGCCGAGTATCTTGCAGGTCGTGGCGCGAAGCTGGCCCTGGTGGACCTGAACCAGGAAAAACTCGACGCCGCCGTCGCGGCTTGCAAGGCCAAGGGTGTCGAGGCCCGAGCCTACCTGTGCAACGTCGCCGATGAAGAGCAAGTGACCCACATGGCCGCCCAAGTGGCCGATGACTTTGGCGCGATCCATGGCCTGATCAACAACGCCGGTATTCTGCGCGATGGCCTGCTGCTGAAGGTCAAGGACGGCGAAATGACCAAGATGAGCCTGGCCCAATGGCAGGCGGTGATCGACGTCAATCTGACCGGTGTGTTCCTGTGCACCCGTGAAGTCGCGGCGAAAATGGTCGAGCTGAACAACAGCGGCGCGATCATCAATATCTCGTCGATCTCGCGCGCCGGCAACATCGGCCAGACCAACTACTCCGCCGCCAAGGCCGGTGTCGCCGCGGCAACCGTGACCTGGGCCAAGGAACTGGCGCGCTATGGGATTCGCGTGGCGGGCATTGCGCCGGGATTCATCGAAACCGAGATGACCCTGAGCATGAAACCCGAAGCGCTGGAAAAGATGACGTCAGGAATTCCGCTCAAGCGCATGGGCAAACCCGAAGAGATCGCCCAATCGGCGGCCTACATTTTCGAGAACGATTACTACACGGGTCGGATTCTGGAGTTGGATGGCGGGTTGCGTATCTAAGATCAAAAGATCGCAGCCTCGCTTCGCTCGACAGCTCCTACATGGATTGGCTTACACCTGTAGGAGTTGTCGAGCGAAGCGAGGCTGCGATCTCTTTTCAGCGGATCAATCGTCGCTGACGGTGATGTTCGGCATCGCCGGCGTCGCGGCTTCCTGCAGCACAATCCGCGCGCCGACATGGCGGGCCAGTTCCTGGTAAACCATCGCAATCTGGCTGTCAGGCTCGGCGATCACCGTTGGCTTGCCGCCATCGGCCTGTTCGCGAATCAGCATCGACAGCGGCAACGAAGCCAACAGTTCGACACCGTACTGATTGGCCAGCTTCACACCACCGCCCTCACCGAACAGATGCTCGGCATGCCCACAGTTGGAGCAGATGTGCACGGCCATGTTCTCGACCACGCCCAGCACCGGGATATTGACCTTGCGGAACATCTCCACGCCTTTGCGTGCGTCCAGCAATGCCAGATCCTGCGGAGTCGTCACGATCACCGCACCGGCCACCGGGACTTTCTGCGCCAGGGTCAGCTGGATATCGCCGGTGCCTGGCGGCATGTCGATGACCAGGTAATCCAGGTCGCCCCAGGCCGTTTGCGTGACCAGTTGCAACAGCGCACCGGACACCATCGGCCCGCGCCAGACCATCGGTGTATTGTCGTCGGTCAGGAACGCCATGGACATCACTTCGACGCCATGGGACTCGATCGGCACGAACCATTTCTGATCCTTGACCTGAGGGCGGGTGCCTTCGGGGATACCGAACATGATGCCCTGGCTCGGACCGTAGATGTCCGCGTCCAGAATCCCCACGTTGGCGCCTTCACGAGCCAGGGCCAGGGCCAGGTTGGCAGCGGTGGTGGACTTGCCCACGCCGCCCTTGCCGGATGCCACGGCGACCACGTTCTTGACGTTGGCCAGACCCGGAATCTGCGCCTGGGCCTTGTGCGCGGCGATCACGCTGGTGATCTCGACGCGGGCCGTGACCACGCCGTCCAGGCCTTCGATGGCCAGTTGCAGCAACTGCGCCCAGCCACTCTTGAACAGACCGGCGGCATATCCCAGCTCCAGCTGGACGCTGACGCGATCGCCCTGGATATCGATGCTGCGCACGCACCCGGCGCTGACCGGGTCCTGGTTCAGGTAAGGGTCGGTGTATTGGCGAAGGACGGCTTCCACCGCTGCGCGATTGACGGCGCTCATGGGCAACTCCGATAGCAAGACTGGAAAATCAGGGGGGTATCCTAACCGTTCTGTCGTCTGGACGGCATGCTTTCAGAATATGACAAATATCCCATGGCCAGACGCGCCCTGTAGCAGCTGGCGAAGCCTGCTGCTACAAAGGTCCGTGGAGACTGGCCGTGGGGGTGAAAAATATGCGCCGGCGCTTTATAGTGGCCGACCTCCGTTTCATCAAGTAGCCGAGCCCCATGTCCGAGCCACGCAAGATCCTCGTCACCAGCGCCCTGCCCTATGCCAATGGTTCGATCCACCTCGGCCATATGCTGGAATACATCCAGACCGATATGTGGGTGCGCTTTCAGAAGCACCGCGGCAACCAATGCATTTATGTCTGCGCCGACGACGCCCATGGTTCGGCCATCATGTTGCGCGCGGAAAAGGAAGGCATCACTCCGGAACAACTGATCGCCAACGTCCAGGCGGAACACAGCGCCGACTTTGCCGAGTTCCTGGTGGACTTCGACAACTTCCACTCCACTCACGCCGAAGAAAACCGTGAGCTGTCGAGCCAGATCTACCTGAGGCTGCGCGACGCCGGGCACATCGCCACGCGCTCGATCACGCAGTACTTCGACCCGGAAAAGAAAATGTTCCTGGCCGACCGCTTCATCAAGGGCACTTGCCCGAAATGCGGCACCGAAGACCAGTACGGCGACAACTGCGAAAAATGCGGCGCCACCTACGCGCCGACCGACCTGAAGGATCCGAAGTCGGCCATCTCCGGCGCCACCCCGGTGCTCAAGGATTCCCAGCACTTTTTCTTCAAGTTGCCGGACTTCCAGGAAATGCTGCAAGCCTGGACCCGCAGCGGCACTCTGCAAGAGGCCGTGGCCAACAAAATCGCCGAATGGCTGGATGCCGGCCTGCAGCAGTGGGACATCTCCCGCGATGCGCCGTACTTCGGCTTCGAGATTCCCGATGAGCCGGGCAAATACTTCTACGTGTGGCTGGACGCGCCGATCGGCTACATGGCCAGCTTCAAGAACCTGTGCAACCGTACGCCGGAGCTGGACTTCGACGCGTTCTGGGGCAAAGACTCCACCGCCGAGCTGTACCACTTCATCGGCAAGGACATCGTCAACTTCCACGCCCTGTTCTGGCCAGCGATGCTCGAAGGCGCCGGTTTCCGTAAACCGACCGGCATCAACGTGCACGGGTACCTGACCGTCAACGGTCAGAAGATGTCCAAGTCCCGCGGCACCTTCATCAAAGCCCGGACCTATCTGGATCACCTGTCGCCGGAATACCTGCGCTACTACTATGCGGCCAAGCTGAGCCGTGGCGTCGATGACCTGGACCTGAACCTCGAAGACTTCGTGCAGAAGGTCAACTCGGACCTGGTCGGTAAAGTCGTCAACATCGCCAGCCGTTGCGCCGGTTTCATCCACAAAGGCAATGCTGGTGTGCTGGTGGCCGGCAACGCCGCGCCGGAGCTGACCGAAGCGTTCCTGGCCGCAGCGCCGAGCATCGCCGAGGCCTACGAGGCTCGCGACTTTGCCCGGGCCATGCGCGAAATCATGGGCCTGGCCGACCGTGCCAACGCCTGGATCGCCGACAAGGCGCCGTGGTCGCTGAACAAACAGGAAGGCAAGCAGGATGAAGTCCAGGCCATTTGCGCCCTGGGCATCAACCTGTTCCGCCAACTGGTGATTTTCCTCAAGCCGGTGCTGCCGCTGCTGGCCGCCGATGCCGAGGCGTTCCTGAACGTCGCACCGCTGACCTGGAACGACCACGCCACCTTGCTCAGCAACCATCAGCTGAACGAGTTCAAACCGTTGATGACCCGCATCGACCCGGTAAAAGTGCAAGCCATGACCGACGCCTCGAAAGAAGACCTGACCGCCAGCCAGACCGACACCGGCGAAGCCGCCGCGCCTCAAGGCAACGGCGAGCTGGCCAAGGATCCGCTGTCGCCGGAGATCGAGTTCGATACCTTTGCCGCGGTCGACCTGCGCGTCGCGCTGATCCTCAAGGCCGAAGCCGTCGAAGGTGCCGACAAGCTGTTGCGCCTGACCCTGGACATCGGTGACGAGCAACGCAACGTGCTCTCCGGGATCAAGAGCGCCTACCCGGACCCGGCCAAGCTTGAAGGTCGCCTGACCATGATGATCGCCAACCTCAAGCCCCGCAAAATGAAATTCGGGATCTCCGAAGGCATGGTGATGGCGGCCGGTCCTGGCGGTGAAGAAATCTACCTGCTGAGCCCCGACAGCGGCGCCAAGCCAGGTCAGCGCATCAAGTAAGGTTCTGCGCTAAACCGATCCCACAGTCGTGCCCCGTGCGACTGTGGGATTTTCATGTCTGGCCCCCCCTCCTTCCTTGCCGGATAATGCCTAATCTCTTTTTAGAGAGCTCTTTTATAAAGAGCCCCTTTAGAAAGCCCTGTTCTTGCCGGCACGATCATGACCGAGATACTGCTTACGCTTATCAGCGCTGCCCTGATCAACAACCTCGTGTTGCACTGGCCGTTGGGCGTCGATCCGGTACTGGGCAGCGAGCGGCGACAGGTCCATGCATTGGGCATCGCGACGACGTGCCTGATGTTGATCGTCGGCACACTCGGCCATGGTCTCTACCACTGGCTGCTGGTGCCGTTGGGGCTGACATCATTGCGTCTATTCGTGTTCCTGCCGCTGAGCGTTCTGCTGATCAGCCCATTGCTGACGCTGCTTGCACGGTCATTTACAAAGCTTTCATTCGATGGCCTCTGGCCTCTGCTGCTGGGCAATGCCGGCGTGCTTGGGCTGGCCTTGCTCAATGCTCAGGACGACAAGGGATTTTTCCACGCCATCGCCCTGAGCCTTGGCGCCGGGCTGGGATTCTGGCTGGTGCTGGGTCTGTTCAGCGATTTGCGCCAACGCACACTCGATAACGATGTTCCCCTGCCCTTTCGCGGCCTGCCGATCGAATTGATCGGTGCCGGATTGATCGCGGTGGTTTTTCTCGGATTCAGCGGGCTGATCAAAACATGAGTCTGATTCAACGCATCGACGCCCTCCTGCCGCAGACCCAATGCGGCAAGTGTGGCCACCCCGGATGCAAACCCTACGCCGAAGGCATCGCCAGCGGCGAGCCGATCAACAAGTGCCCACCGGGCGGCAGCGAAACCATCGCGGCCCTGGCCGACCTGCTGAAAGTGCCGGTGCTGGAACTGGACGTCAGCCGCGGCTCGGCACCGGCGCAGATCGCGTACATCCGCGAAGCCGAATGCATCGGCTGCACCAAGTGCATCCAGGCCTGCCCGGTCGACGCCATCGTCGGTGCGGCGAAATTCATGCACACGGTCATCGTCGACGAATGCACCGGTTGCGACCTCTGCGTGGCGCCCTGCCCAGTGGATTGCATCGAGATGCATCCGTTACCGCTGGCCACGGTGCTGCCGATTGTCGGTGGGCTGGCGTTCAGCCCGGAGGAACAGCAGGCCCGGGCCGCCAAGCGCAATCGTGCGCGACGTCGCTTCGAACAGCGCAATGCCCGTTTACACCGCGAAGAGGAACAGAAACTTGCCGAACGTCAGGCCCGCGCCCAGCGCGCCGTGCAACACAGTGAAGTGACGCTCGACCCGGTTCAGGCCGCGCTCGAGCGCGTGCGTGCACAGAAGGCTGCCAATGCCGATGCGGCACTGAAAAAGGCCAAGGTCGATCTGGCGATGAGTCGGGCGCAACTGAATAAATCGCTCAAGGCTTTCGGGCATCCGCCGACCTTCGAACAGCAATCGCAACTGATCGTGCTGCAACAGCAATTCGAAGCCGCCGAGCAGGCGCTGGCGCAGCTGGAAAGCAGTGCGCCGCCGGTCTCTGCGCCGCCTGCTCCGGCGAACGATGCCGAGCTGAAACGGGCGAAAATCCAGTTGGCCATGCGCCGCGCCGAACTCAAGAAAGCTCAGACCAGCGAAGCACCGACCGAACAGATCGAAGCGTTGCAACGTGCGCTCAGCGAAGCCGAGCGCCAGGTGGATGCCTATGCCGCCCCTTGAACCGGTGGACGAACGCCTTCAGCAGGCCATGAAGCTGGTGTTGCTGGCCACCGTACCCGGAATGTTGATGTTGTTCTGGCTGTACGGTTGGGGGGTATTGATCAACCTGATCCTGGCGGCGGCTACCGCACTGGCCGTTGAAGCGACGGTGCTGCAACTGCGCAAGCAACCGGTAAAACCGACAGTGAGCGATGGCAGTGCGCTGGTCAGCGCAACCCTGCTGGCATTGGCCTTACCACCTTATTGCCCATGGTGGCTGACAGTCAGCGCAGCGGCATTCGGACTTTTTTTTGGCAAGCAGCTGTACGGCGGCGTCGGCAAGAATCCGTTCAACCCGGCGATGCTCGGTTTCGCGCTGGTCCTGGTGACGTTTCCCCAGCAAATGACCCATTGGCCGACGTCCCATGGCATGGACTTGCTCGGTGGTTTGCAACAGGTGTTCGGCTTCAGTCTCGGCCAGACGCCCGATGCGTGGGCCCAGGCCACGGCGCTGGACAGCCTGCGAATCAACAAAAGCCTGACCATGGACGAACTGTTCGCCGGCAACCCGGCATTCGGCCATTTCGGCGGTCGCGGCGTGGAATGGGTCAACCTGGCCTTTCTGGCCGGCGGTGCGTTTCTGCTGCAACGACGGGTATTCAGCTGGCATGCGCCGGTCGGCATGCTCGCCAGCCTGTTCATCA
Organism: Pseudomonas frederiksbergensis; assembly: GCF_017114915.1. Taxonomy (GTDB): domain Bacteria; phylum Pseudomonadota; class Gammaproteobacteria; order Pseudomonadales; family Pseudomonadaceae; genus Aquipseudomonas; species Aquipseudomonas frederiksbergensis_I. The sequence continues at coordinate 119,584 of NZ_JAAUOE010000004.1, read as the reverse complement.
TCAGTCTGTTGTGCTGGAACGGTACGGGCTCTGACTCCCATGGCTCGCCACTGTTTCATCTGCTCACCGGCGCGAGCATGCTGGGTGCCTTCTTCATCGTGACGGAACCGGTATCCGGAGCGAAAAGTCCTACCGCCCGGTTGCTGTTCGGCACAGGCGTGGGATTGCTGACTTACCTGATTCGGACGTGGGGCGGGTATCCGGATGGGGTGGCGTTTGCGGTCCTGCTGATGAACCTCTGTGTACCGGCGCTGGAGCGGTTTGCCGCGTCCAGACAACAGCAGGTTGCCCCATGAACAGAGCGACAAGCGTGGTGATCGTCATGTTGCTGGCAGGCTTGGGAGTGGGCGCGACTTACCTCGCGCAGCACACCAGCGCCGCGCGCATTGCCGCTGAACAACGCCTGATCGACAGCCGCAATTTGCTGGACTTGCTAGCGCCCGACAGCTACGACAATCAGCCACTGAAACAGCCCCTCAGCCTCGAAAGCACTCGCTTGGCCAACAGCACGCTGCTCGGTGGCTATCTGGCCTCCAAGGCGGGCCAGCCGAGCGCTGTATTGTTGCGCAGCCAGACTCTGGGCTACACCGGTTCCATCGACTTGCTGATCGCCATCGACACCCATGGCAAGTTGCTGGGGGTCAAAACCCTCAAGCAATCGGAAACCCCGGGGCTGGGTGGCAAGCTCGCCGAGTGGCCCAATGCCTGGCTTCAGATGTTTACCGGCAAGTCGCTAACCGAACCCGATGACAAGGGCTGGGCCTTGAAAAAGGACCAAGGGCAATTCGATCAGATCGTGGGCGCGACCATCACCTCAAGAGCGGTGATCAACGCCACCCATGACGCGTTGCGCTACTTCGATGAGCACCGGCAACCGCTGATCGGGAGCAGTGCCCATGAATAAGTCATTGTCCCTGCAGAACTCGCTGATGCTAACGCCTTTGATCGGTGGCACTGATTCATTGGTAACGGCCCTGGGCTTGTGGCTGATATTCGTCCTGGTGCTCAGTGCTTATGGTGTGAGCATGGGCGCCTTGCGCTCGCGACTGATTCCGGCAACACATTTGCTGGCCGGTCTCGTGCTGGCTGCCACGCTGAACAGTTGCGCGGAACTCGCCATGCAAGCTTGGTCGCTCCAATGGCACCAGCATCTGGGTTTCTATGCCGGATTGATCGCCTTGCAATGCGTCGTGCTGGAACACAACGGTTTTTTCCAGAGCACAGGGCGTGATCGCCTGCGCCTGTGTGGCCTGTTCGGCGCCTTGATGATCGTCCTGGGTCTGCTGCGCGAGCTCATCGGCAACGGGACACTGGGTAGCCATCTGTCCTGGCTGGCCGGTGCTACGCAACCGGACTGGCAAGGTTGGGTGCTCACCGCCGACGGTGGCCTGCGCCTGGCCACGCTGGCCCCTGGCGGGTTTATTCTGCTGGGACTGCTGATCGCCGCGCGTCAGGCCTGGCCCCTTCCGACGCCCTCATTGACCTCCCTCGAGGAAACGCATCGCCCATGAATGCCGCAAAACGCCTGGAAATTTTCCGCAGGTTTCACGAAGACAATCCTGAACCGAAGACCGAACTGGCCTATTCCTCGCCGTTCGAACTGCTGATCGCCGTGATTCTCTCGGCGCAATCGACCGATGTCGGCGTCAACAAGGCCACCGCCAAACTGTTCCCGGTGGCCAATACGCCGGCGGCGATTTATGCCTTGGGCGTCGAAGGGCTGTCGGAGTACATCAAGACCATCGGCCTGTTCAACAGCAAAGCAAAGAACGTGATCGAAACCTGTCGCTTACTGGTGGAGCGCCATGGAGGTGAAGTGCCGCAGACCCGCGAGGCGCTGGAAGCGTTGCCCGGCGTCGGTCGCAAGACCGCTAACGTGGTGCTCAATACCGCCTTTCGTCAGCTGACCATGGCCGTGGACACCCATATTTTCCGGGTCAGCAACCGTACCGGCATTGCACCGGGCAAGAATGTGGTCGAGGTAGAGCAGAAACTGATGAAATTCGTGCCCAAGGAATATCTGCTCGACGCCCATCACTGGCTGATTCTCCACGGACGCTACGTTTGCCTGGCTCGCAAGCCGCGTTGTGGCAGTTGCCGAATCGAGGACTTGTGCGAATACAAGCAAAAGACCTCGGACGATTGAGGTGCTATTAGTTTTTTTGATTAGCCGATTGAAAAAATCTTTTTTACCCGCCGGGAAATTGTCGATATAAGGGGCGCCAAAGGCAGTCTTAGCCTGGAGTTAACCCTATGAGCACTGGCAAAGAGCAATTGGACGTAGAAGACGATTTCACCCCCGTTGAGGCCGATGACGCGGAAACGGTGGTGGAAGTAGCGAAGACCAACCTGAGCAAACGCCGCACCATCGACAATCTGCTGGAGGAGCGCCGACTGCAAAAGCAATTGGCCGATTACGATTTTGACCTTTGACACTTAAAAGCCTCCCGAAACGGAGGCTTTTTACTAAGTGCCGATCTCCGATAAACGCCCGTTCATCGCGCCTCGTCAAATGCTGGCGTACTCATACCAAGCCATTGCGTTGGGCCAATTCGATGAGATCCACCAGTGAGCGAGCATTGAGTTTCAGCAACAGGC
>NZ_JAAUOE010000004.1:0-116895 GCF_017114915.1 Pseudomonas frederiksbergensis | reverse complement strand
TTGTCTTTCCTCGGGCCAACTGTTGCAGGACCATCATTTCCCGACCGGACAGACGGTCCACCATATCGGCTTCACTGGCGTTTCCAAGACTGGAGCGCACGGTATGCAGTGCCTGATTGGGAAAATAGCTATAACCTGACAGCACGGCTTTGATTGCACTGAGCAACTCAGTGAGATCCTGTTGTTTACAAACATACCCGGCGGCACCCGATTGCATGCAACGCATGGAAAAATGCCCTGGTGCCTGGGAGGTCAATATCAACACTTTAAGAGGCATTGCTGCCGATGTCAGACGCGCAATAACTTCCAGCCCATCCAGTTTCGGTATTCCAATATCCAGAATGACAATGTCCGGCATAAGTTCACGGGCAAGTTGTAATGCGTCCACACCATTATCTGTTTCTGCAATGACTTCGTAGCCATGACGTTCCATTAGCATACGTACCGCAAGACGAATGACGGGGTGATCATCCACGATCAGCACTTTATTCATGGGCAAGTCCAATTTTCGCTGTTCGAATTTCTAGAGCCCGCACCATAGCCTAGTCGTTTCACCCATGGCATGCCGCCCCCCCCGGCCACTCGCACCGAGAGACATAGCCTACAAACAACACGGATTATTCCTACAAAAAATCATTGCGCACGCTGGGCCAATAATTTTACTGGCCAAGCGTTGCTCAGCACTTCGACAATTTTTTTGTGTCGATTTACAACCACGGAACAGAAGAACAGGGCCGGCCACTCGTAATCCGACAGACATCAGCTATCGAGCTACCATTGAAAGTAACGGGTATTTTCCGGCCCTCTCCGACACTCGGTTTGAACATTTCAAAAAAAAACTCACACACTGCAACACTTAACCAACAAAACAAACCTGCACAACTTCAAAAAAAACAAATAGCCATATCCGACCCAAGAAAAACACGGCTACTATACTAATCTCAACTACTAAAAAATGGACTCCACACAACAACAGAGAAACTTCACATTCGTCATCACCTCCGGGACACCCCTATAAACAAACCGAGAAAAGATAATATTTCATGAGCAGAAAACATGATAAAACTCAAAAACAAAATCACCAACCCCATGACAATCATTGCGATATTTGCAGCACTGTCTGAAACATCCGCCGCTGTATCCCTACCCTTTCTTGACAATAAGGAGAGAGAGCTTTATGTCTGGTTTTTGATCAGCTTTCCCTTTTATTTGCTTTTCCTTTTTTTCATCACGCTCAACTTCAACTATCGATCGCTTTACGCGCCCACCGATTTCGAGAAGGGAAAACATTTCATAAAAGTCATGGACAACGCTGACCGGCCAGGAAATAGCACTTGCAGAGTACCGTCCGAAAGCTCGACCCAGCAGCCTGAACACCTGCTGGAACACTTAAAAGGCCTGCACATCATAGACGCACGGCGGATCAACAAAAAAATGGCGTTCAGCGCCTTGCTAGAGAGTATCCAGCACCCTCCGGATAATCCCGCACGAGTGATCGTCTTTCTCACGTGCGCCGATTCAGAGGTATTACTGAAGGAAAACGCGCTCAAGCATTGGAAACAAATAAAGAAACTCAACAGCGCAACATTCTGTATTGCTTACAATTTGAGTTCACATGGCATAACGATGATGGACAGATTTTGATCTGTCGCACAGCAGAAGGCAGCCCTTGAAGCGAGATCAGGGACAGGAAGCAGAAGGAAGAGTCAGCAGAAACAAGAAGAAAGCGAAACGCAATATGCAGCAGCCCCCTTTTCAGAATTGTGGCCTTGTCATCGACAAGGCCACAATTGCATCACCGCCTCAAAGGTCTCAGAACAGCTTCCGGCCTTTGTTCGCTGCGATACGCATGCGCAAGGCATTGAGCTTGATGAAGCCCGCCGCATCGGCCTGGTTGTAGGCGCCGCCATCTTCTTCGAAGGTCGCGATGTTGGCATCGAACAACGACTCGTCGGACTTGCGACCGGTGACAATCACGTTGCCTTTGTACAGTTTCAGGCGCACTACGCCGTTCACATGGGCCTGGGAAGCGTCGATCATCTGTTGCAGCATCAGACGCTCAGGGCTCCACCAGTAACCGGTGTAGATCAGGCTGGCGTATTTAGGCATCAGCTCGTCTTTGAGGTGAGCCACTTCGCGGTCCAGAGTGATCGATTCGATCGCACGGTGAGCGCGCAGCATGATGGTGCCGCCCGGGGTCTCATAGCAGCCACGGGACTTCATGCCGACATAACGGTTTTCGACGATGTCCAGACGGCCGATACCGTGTTCGCCACCGATACGGTTCAAGGTCGCCAGCACGGTGGCCGGGGTCATTTCGACGCCGTCCAGTGCGACGATGTCGCCGTTGCGATAGGTCAGTTCCAGGTACTGTGGTTTGTCAGGAGCCTTCTCCGGGGAGACAGTCCAGCGCCACATGTCTTCTTCGTGCTCGGTCCAGGTGTCTTCCAGCACGCCGCCTTCATAGGAGATGTGCAGCAGGTTGGCATCCATCGAGTACGGGGATTTTTTCTTGCCGTGACGCTCGATCGGAATCGCGTGCTTCTCGGCGTAATCCATCAGCTTCTCACGGGACAGCAGGTCCCACTCGCGCCATGGAGCGATCACTTTTACGCCTGGTTTCAAGGCGTAGGCGCCCAGTTCGAAACGAACCTGGTCGTTGCCCTTGCCGGTCGCGCCATGGGAAATGGCGTCGGCGCCGGTTTCGTTGGCGATTTCGATCAGGCGTTTGGCGATCAACGGACGAGCGATGGAAGTACCCAGCAGGTACTCGCCTTCGTAAACGGTGTTGGCGCGGAACATAGGGAACACGAAATCGCGCACGAACTCTTCGCGCAGATCGTCGATGTAGATTTCTTTTACGCCCATGGCCTGTGCCTTGGCGCGGGCCGGTTCGACCTCTTCGCCCTGACCCAGGTCAGCGGTGAAGGTCACTACTTCACAGTTATAAGTATCCTGCAGCCACTTGAGGATCACCGAAGTGTCCAGGCCGCCGGAATACGCCAGAACGACCTTGTTTACGTCCGCCATGCCATCACTCCACGGGGTTCTACGGAAAGCCGTCAAGTCTACCGCCCATGCAGAATAATTTACAGAGGCGCGACAGCTTATGACGACGAAGCGACAGATTATGTCGAGGGGGCGACGATTTCAGCAGGTTCAGGAGGTCGTCGCGCCGCTTGCGGCGGCAGTGGCTTGAGACGCCGGTTTTTCGGTCGGGGCAACCCGTTCCAGGCGTACGGCAACCCGGCGGTTCTTCGCCCGGTTGGCGGCATTGGTGTTCGGCGCCAGCGGATAGCGCTCACCGTGAAAACGCAAGGTGATCTGCGACTCCTGGACACCGTTGGCCTTGAAGAAATCCATCACGGCCAGCGCCCTGCGGCGTGACAGTTCCCGGTTGGTCAGGCGGTTGCCGCTGTTGTCGGAATGGCCGTCGAGTTCAATATGGTTGACCGTCGGATCGGCCTTCATGAATTCCAGCATGACCTGCAACTGGGACTTGGCCCTGGCATCAAGATCGATACCCTCCCCCGGAAAGCCGACCTCGGATTGTTTCACTTGCTCGAAATTCTGTGGCAACAACTTGGCCACGCATCCCTGATAGTCACCATAGGCCTTGCTGAACTTGACCGGCAACAGACGAACTTCAGACACCCGACCGTCGCCCGAGGAGTGTCGAACGACCGGGCTGCGGCCATCCATCAACCCGCTGATCAGGCGCCCGGCCTGAACTTGCGAGCTGTTGAACAGCACGTTGCCACTACCGATTCTTACCGTACCCAGGTTGATGTCGCCACGCCCTGGCTGCCAAGGCGCGGCAGCCGCCAACAGGGTCGCGGAACCGCCGCCGATCATCGCGTTGTAGGCCTTCAGACGAAATGTCGCCTGCTCGCCGGCGCGACGCACGAACTCACCCGAACCGAAATCAGTGATCGGTTGAGTCAGGCGGCATTCAAACTTGTCACCTTCGACCGTCCACTCGATGCTCTCCAGACGGGTCTGGAAAGTGAGCGCCATCGCGGGAAGGCTGGCAAACACACTGAGCAAGGCTAAATAACGCTGGCGCACGGGAGGCTCCACTGGCTTCTACGACAAAAAGACCGGCACACATATTCACGGCCTGCCTGTTGGGTATCGGAAGCTTGCCGCAAAACTTGATAGCGAGTGCCTGCAAGAGTCTTTTCCGGTAGCATTCCCCTGAGTTTGACCCGCCTGGAATCCCCTCATGTCCGACCGCCTGACCCTGCTGCGTCCCGACGACTGGCACATTCATCTTCGCGATGGTGCCGTGTTGACCAATACTGTCGCGGATGTCGCGCGCACCTTTGGTCGCGCCATCATCATGCCCAACCTGGTACCTCCGGTGCGCAACGCTGCTGAAGCCGATGGCTATCGCCAGCGGATTCTCGCCGCGCGTCCGGCCGGCAGCCGTTTTGAACCGCTGATGGTGCTGTACCTGACCGACCGCACCCAGCCCGAAGAAATTCGTGAGGCCAAGGCCAGCGGTTTCATTCACGCCGCCAAGCTGTACCCGGCCGGCGCGACCACCAACTCGGATTCTGGCGTCACCAGCATCGACAAGATCTTCCCTGCACTCGAGGCCATGGCCGAAGTCGGGATGCCCTTGCTGGTTCACGGTGAAGTCACCCGTGGCGATGTCGACGTTTTCGATCGGGAAAAAATCTTCATCGATGAGCACATGCGTCGCGTGGTCGAGCGTTTCCCGACGCTCAAAGTGGTGTTCGAACACATCACCACCGCCGATGCCGTGCAGTTCGTCAACGCGGCTTCGGCCAATGTCGGTGCAACCATCACCGCGCACCACCTGCTGTACAACCGCAACCACATGCTGGTGGGCGGGATTCGGCCGCACTTCTACTGCCTGCCGATCCTCAAGCGCAATACCCACCAGGAAGCCCTGCTCGACGCTGCCACCAGTGGCAGCGACAAGTTCTTCCTCGGCACCGACTCGGCGCCCCATGCCCAGCACGCCAAGGAAGCGGCTTGCGGCTGCGCCGGTTGCTACACCGCTTATGCCGCGATCGAGATGTATGCCGAAGCCTTCGAACAGCGTAATGCGCTGGACAAGCTCGAAGCTTTCGCCAGCCTCAATGGCCCGCGTTTCTACGGCCTGCCGGCGAACACTGATCGCATCACCCTGGTTCGCGACGAGTGGACCGCCCCAACCAGCCTGCCGTTTGGCGAGCTGACCGTAATCCCGCTGCGCGCCGGTGAAAAACTGCGCTGGCGCCTGCTGGAGGAACACGCGTGAGTGAAGACCATTTCGACGACGAACAGGACGGTCAAGGTGGTGGAGGTGGTCCTCGTCATCCAATGGCTGCCAGATTCCGTGGTTACCTGCCGGTTGTCGTCGACGTAGAAACCGGTGGCTTCAACTCGGCCACTGACGCTCTGCTGGAAATTGCTGCAACCACCATCGCCATGGACGAAAAAGGGTTTGTGTATCCCGATCACACCTACTTCTTCCGGGTAGAGCCTTTCGAAGGCGCCAACATCGAAGCGGCAGCCCTGGAATTCACCGGGATCAAGCTCGATCACCCGTTGCGCATGGCGGTGAGCGAAGAAGCGGCCCTGACCGACATCTTCCGCGGCGTGCGCAAGGCCCTGAAATCCAATGGCTGCAAACGGGCGATTCTGGTCGGGCACAACAGCAGCTTCGACCTGGGGTTCCTCAACGCCGCTGTCGCGCGCCTGGACATGAAACGCAACCCGTTTCACCCGTTCTCCAGCTTCGACACCGCGACCCTCGCCGGTCTGGCCTACGGTCAAACCGTACTGGCCAAGGCCTGTCAGGCAGCGGACATCGACTTCGACGGTCGCGAGGCTCATTCGGCTCGCTACGACACCGAGAAGACTGCTGAGCTGTTCTGCGGCATCGTCAATCGCTGGAAACAAATGGGCGGCTGGGAAGACTACAACGACTGATGCCTGTCGCCGGTTTATCCCGCCCATAAAAAAACCGGCCTCAGTGAGGCCGGTTTTTTATGGCCGGACGCCTGGCTTACAGCGCAGCAGCGTGCTCGGTCAGGTACGCTGCAACGCCTTCTGGCGAAGCGTTCATGCCTTTGTCGCCTTTTTTCCAGTTGGCCGGGCAAACTTCGCCGTGCTCTTCGTGGAATTGCAGAGCGTCAACCAGACGGATCAGCTCTTCCATGTTACGGCCCAGCGGCAGGTCGTTGATGATCTGCGAGCGGACAACGCCTTTGTCGTCGATCAGGAACGCACCACGGAACGCCACGCCGTCAGCGGACTGAACGTCGTAAGCCTTCATGATTTCCTGCTTGATGTCAGCAGCCATGGTGTAACGAACCTGGCCGATACCGCCATTGTTCACCGGGGTGTTACGCCATGCGTTGTGGGTGAAGTGCGAGTCGATCGAAACGGCGACCACTTCAACATTGCGTGCCTTGAAGTCAGCCATGCGGTTGTCCAGAGCAATCAGCTCGGACGGGCAAACGAAGGTGAAGTCCAGTGGGTAGAAGAACACCAGGCCGTATTTGCCTTTGATGGCCGAGGACAGGGTGAAGCTGTCTACGATTTCGCCATTGCCGAGTACGGCCGGTACGGTGAAGTCAGGGGCTTGTTTGCCTACGAGTACGCTCATTGGATATCTCCTGGTGTAATAACGTTGAAGAACAGGGTTCATGCCAGCCTGCCACCCTCAGGCGACAGCCCTGTGACACGACCCTCCTTCGCAAAAGGCCGACCATCATACACCGCGTTTTTCGCCTGTTAGCGGTTTTTTACCTGGCAGGTAAAAAGGCCGCTGCCATGTTTTCCTCATGGAAGGGGCAAACAAAACCGTTCGTCAGTCACACCCCCTTATGACGAAAAGTCTTCAGCAACCACTTTGACAATCATTCTCGTTAACATTAAGATCCATCGCAATTGAGTCACAACCAGCGACGGTTCTCACTTATGTATGTCTGCCTCTGCACTGGCGTCACCGACGGTCAAATCCGCGATGCAATCTATGAAGGTTGCTGCAGCTATAAGGAAGTCCGTCAGGCTACCGGCGTAGCCAGCCAATGCGGCAAATGCGCTTGCCTGGCCAAGGAAGTGGTCCGCGACACCCTGGGCAAACTGCAAACGGCCCAGGCCACGATTCCCTACCCTGTAGAATTTACAGCGGCATAACTACCGTATTTCAAAGAACCGGACTTGATGTCCGGTTTTTTTATGTCTGAAAATCAATCGCTTAGGGGCTAGACGCGGAACACAAACATTCTTATTCCGATTAATTTTCATTTAAGTTTCAATAACTTAGGTTTGACACTCTTAATTACGCGGCTCAAACTCTGCTTCATATACAGCTAATACAGGGCAGGACTCCCACCATGAAAGGCGACGTTACAGTCATCCAGCATCTCAACAAAATCCTAGGCAATGAACTGGTCGCGATCAATCAGTACTTCCTGCATGCGCGCATGTATGAAGATTGGGGCCTGAACAAGCTCGGCAAGCACGAGTACCACGAATCCATCGACGAGATGAAGCACGCTGACAAGCTGATCAAGCGCATCCTGTTCCTTGAAGGCCTGCCGAACGTCCAGGACCTGGGCAAGCTGCACATCGGCGAACATACCAAGGAAATGCTTGAGTGCGACTTGAAGATCGAGCGCGACGGCCATGCCGACCTGAAAGTCGCTATCGCTCATTGCGAAACTGTCGGCGACTTCGGTAGCCGTGAACTGCTCGAAGACATTCTTGAATCCGAAGAAGAACATATCGACTGGCTGGAAACCCAACTGGGCCTGATCGATAAAGTCGGTCTTGAGAACTATCTGCAATCGCAGATGGGCGAAGAATAAGCGTTACCGCAGCGCCCCCAATAAAAAGCCCCCGCTGCCGCAAGGCAACGGGGGCTTTTTTATGTGGCTTACATCTCGACCTGAGTACCCAGCTCAATCACCCGGTTCAGCGGCAGGTTGAAGAAACGAAGGTTGCCGTTGGCATTTTTCAGCATGAAGGCGAACAACGCCTCGCGCCAGCGGGCCATGCCTTCGAGCTTGGAGGCGATGACCGTCTCGCGGCTGAGGAAGTAGGTGGTGCGCATCGGACTGAAGTCCAGGCCATCGAGATGACACAGCTTCAGCGCTTGCGGCACGTCAGGCTCGTCGGTGAAGCCGAAGTGCAGGATCACCCGGAAGAACCCTTCACCGTAGGAATCGACCTCGAAACGCCGTTGCGGCGGTACCCGCGGGATGTCTTCGTAAACCACTGTCAACAATACTACTTGCTCGTGCAACACCTGGTTATGCAGCAAGTTGTGCAACAACGCGTGAGGCACGGCATCCGGGCGGGCAGTAAGGAATACGGCGGTGCCCTGCACCCGATGCGGCGGCTGCACGCGGATACTGCTGATGAAGATCGGCAGCGGCAGCCCACCCTCGTCCAGGCGATCCACCAGCAGTTGCTTGCCGCGTTTCCAGGTGGTCATCAGGACGAACAGCGCGATACCGGCAATCACCGGGAACGCCCCGCCCTGGACGATTTTTGGCACGTTGGCGGCGAAGTACAAACCGTCTACCAACAAAAAGCCCAGCAACACCGGGACCGCGAGAACCGGTGGCCATTTCCACAGCAGCAGCATCACCGCCGACACCAAAATCGTGGTCATCAGCATGGTCCCGGTCACGGCCACGCCGTAGGCCGAGGCCAGGGCGCCGGAGGACTCGAAACCCAGTACCAGCAGGATCACACCGACCATCAGCGCCCAGTTCACCGCGCCGATATAAATCTGCCCTTGCTCGGCACTGGAGGTGTGCTGAATGCGCATGCGCGGAATGTAGCCGAGCTGGATCGCCTGACGGGTCAGGGAAAACGCACCTGAGATCACCGCTTGCGAGGCAATCACCGTGGCCATCGTCGACAACCCTACCAACGGGATCAGCGCCCAGCTTGGCGCCAGCAGATAGAACGGGTTGCGGGCAGCTTCCGGATCACCGAGCAGCAATGCGCCCTGGCCGAAGTAGTTCAGTACCAGTGCGGGCAGCACCAGAATGAACCAGGCCCGCGCGATCGGCTTGCGACCGAAGTGGCCCATGTCGGCGTACAGCGCCTCGGCGCCGGTCAACGCCAGCACCACGGCGCCAAGAATCGCGATCCCCATGCCCGGGTGGACCATGAAGAAACGTACGCCCCACACCGGGTTGATCGCTTGCAACACTTCCGGGTGCTGGCTGATGCCATACACGCCCAACGCGCCGAGCACCAGAAACCAGGTGACCATGATCGGCCCGAACAGAATGCCGATCCGTGCCGTGCCGTGACTTTGAATCAGAAACAGCGCCACCAGCACCACCAGCGACAGTGGCACCACCCAATGGTCGATGCCTTCAAAGGCCAGCCCCAGCCCTTCAATCGCCGACAGCACGGAAATCGCCGGGGTGATCATGCTGTCGCCATAGAACAGCGCCGCGCCGATCAGCCCGCAGACCACCAGCAGCGTGCGTAATTTTGCATGCCCCCCCGCCGCTCGTCGCGCCAGCGCGGTCAAGGCCATGATCCCGCCTTCACCCTGGTTGTCGGCACGCAGTACGAACAGCATGTATTTGATCGACACAACCCAGATCAGCGACCAGAAGATCAACGCCAGAATGCCCAGCACGCCGTCATGGTTGACCGGCACGCCATAGCCACCGGAAAACACTTCTTTGAGGGTGTACAACGGGCTCGTGCCGATGTCGCCATAAACCACTCCGACCGCCGCGACCAGCATGCTGATCGGCTTCGCCGCCGAATGCCCGCCGGCTATCGCCTGACTACTTGCCTGCCCCATCCATCACTCCTACTACTCAGACCCGGGCTTCTTCGAAGAAGCACCTACGCTTTGCCGTGCAGCATGCACTGTTTTACTTGTTGTTACAGACGTTTTATTGACTGTAAAAAATCGGTAAGGCCTAACGGCGCGAAGCATAGCGCAGCACTCGTCGTATTTCCCTGCATAAAGCTGGTCAAGTGCGCCGCCCATCGTTAGAATTGCGCACTTTTTGACCAGAGGGCGCAACATAGCGCCCGTCTGTCGCCTTGCCGTTATTGGCTGGAGGCGTCACAAATACCGAGGTTAGACATGTCCACCACTCCTGCGCCGGCCAATCCAAAGGTTGGCTTCGTATCCCTGGGTTGCCCGAAAGCATTGGTCGACTCCGAGCGCATCCTTACCCAGCTGCGCATGGAAGGCTATGACGTCGTGTCCACCTATCAAGACGCCGATGTCGTGGTGGTCAACACCTGCGGCTTCATTGACTCGGCCAAGGCTGAGTCCCTGGAAGTGATTGGCGAAGCCATCAAGGAAAACGGCAAGGTCATCGTGACCGGCTGCATGGGTGTTGAAGAAGGCAACATCCGCGACGTACACCCAAGCGTGCTGGCCGTGACCGGTCCGCAGCAGTACGAACAAGTGGTCAACGCCGTGCATGAAGTCGTGCCGCCGAAACAGGATCACAACCCGCTGATCGACCTGGTGCCGCCGCAAGGGATCAAACTGACCCCGCGCCACTATGCCTACCTGAAGATTTCCGAAGGCTGCAACCACAGCTGCAGCTTCTGCATCATCCCGTCGATGCGCGGCAAACTGGTCAGCCGCCCGGTCGGCGATGTGCTCGACGAGGCTCAGCGTCTGGTCAAGTCCGGCGTCAAAGAGCTGTTGGTGATCTCCCAGGACACCAGCGCCTACGGCGTCGACGTGAAATACCGCACCGGGTTCTGGAACGGCGCGCCGGTGAAAACCCGCATGACCGAACTCTGCGAAGCCCTGAGCACCCTCGGCGTCTGGGTTCGCCTGCACTACGTTTACCCATACCCGCACGTCGACGAGCTGATCCCGCTGATGGCCGCCGGGAAAATCCTGCCGTACCTGGACATCCCGTTCCAGCACGCCAGCCCGAAAGTCCTCAAAGCCATGAAACGCCCGGCCTTCGAAGACAAGACCCTGGCGCGGATCAAGAACTGGCGCGAAATCTGCCCGGACCTGATCATCCGTTCGACCTTCATCGTCGGCTTCCCCGGCGAAACCGAAGAAGACTTCCAGTACCTGCTGAACTGGCTGACCGAAGCGCAGCTCGACCGCGTCGGCTGCTTCCAGTACTCGCCGGTCGAAGGCGCACCGGCCAACGATCTGGCCCTGGAGATCGTTCCGGACGACGTCAAGCAAGACCGTTGGGAGCGCTTCATGGCGCACCAGCAGGCCATCAGCTCGGCACGCCTGCAAATGCGCATCGGCCGTGAAATCGAAGTGCTGGTGGACGAAGTCGACGAGCAAGGCGCGGTCGGCCGCTGCTTCTTCGATGCCCCGGAAATCGACGGCAACGTGTTCATCGACAACGGCAGCAACCTGAAGCCGGGCGACAAGGTCTGGTGCAAAGTGACCGACGCCGACGAATACGACCTGTGGGCTGAACAGATCTAAACGCAAAAAATACGAAAAGCCCCGCTCTATTGACGAGATGCGGGGCTTTTTTACGTCTATCGTTTTGTGGGAGAAAAAACAGCAGGAGCAAGCGGCCATGCGCCAACATTCGGTCATTCACACACCGAAACAGAGCGACTACGAAGAACTCACCCGAGTGTGGGAAGCCTCGGTGCGCGCCACCCATGACTTTCTGCCCGACAGCTACATCGAACTGCTGAAGAACCTGGTGCTGACCCGCTACCTCGACGCGGTGATGCTGATCTGCACCAAAGACTCGCGCCAGCGCATTACCGGGTTCGCCGGTGTGGCGGCGGGCAAGATCGAAATGCTGTTCATCGATCCGGACCATCGCGGCAAAGGCTTGGGCAAACAATTGCTGCGCTACGCCCTGGAGCACCTGAACGCCGATGAGTTGGACGTCAACGAGCAGAACCCGCAGGCCCTGGGGTTTTACTTCAAGCAAGGCTTCGAGGTGATTGGTCGTTCCGAGCATGACGGTATGGGCCAACCCTATCCTTTGCTGCACATGCGTTTACGCCAAAGCCAGCAACGTTCACAGCAGGGCTGACACAACACGGAACAAAGGTAGGAGCTGGCTTGCCAGCGAAGGGGCCCGCGAGCCTTGCAGCGATCAACCGGCTGCCTTCGCTGGCAAGCCAGCTCCTACAAAAAAGCGGTACTCGCAAATGGACCCGCGATTAACCGGCGCCAGGCAGGTACAATGCCTCCCCCCTTTTTTGTTACGGCCCTGTCATGACTGACCCGATTCGTCTCTCCAAACGCCTCATCGAACTCGTCGGCTGCTCCCGTCGGGAGGCTGAGCTGTTCATCGAGGGCGGCTGGGTCACCGTCGACGGTGAAGTCATCGACGAGCCGCAGTTCAAGGTTGACACCCAGAAAGTCGAGCTCGATCCAGAGGCCAAGGCCACTGCGCCGGAGCCGGTGACCATCCTGATGAACGTTCCTGCGGGCATGGACGCGGAAGCGGCGATGCACACCCTCAGCGCCGAGACCCTGAGCGAAGAACACCGCTACGGCAAACGCCCGCTCAAGGGACACTTCCTGCGCCTGACCGCCAGCGCCGACCTGCAGGCCAACGCCAGCGGCCTGCTGGTGTTCACCCAGGACTGGAAGATCCTGCGCAAGCTCACCGCCGATGCCAGCAAGATCGAGCAGGAATATGTGGTCGAGGTTGAGGGCGACATGGTGGCTCACGGCCTCAACCGCCTGAACCACGGCCTGACGTACAAGGGCAAGGAACTGCCGCCGGTCAAGGCCAGCTGGCAGAACGAAAACCGCCTGCGCTTTGCCATGAAGAACCCACAACCAGGCGTGATTGCCCTGTTCTGCCAAGCCGTCGGCCTTAAGGTCGTCGCCATCCGTCGCATCCGCATCGGCGGCGTGTCCATCGGCAAAGTGCCCGTGGGGCAATGGCGCTACCTGTCCGGCAAAGAGAAGTTCTAAGGCTTTTCCCGCCGCCACACATTTCGGCGCCGCAGTCTTGTGCGGCGCCCACAGCGAAATATCAGGACTGCACACATGATTCATAACGACGTATTGCGCAGCGTGCGCTACATGCTCGACATCAGCGACAAGAAAGTCATCGAGATCATCAAGCTCGGCGGCATGGACGTCACCCTGCCCGACCTGGTGACGTACCTCGACAAGAAAGAAGAAGACGAGGAAGGCTTCGTACGCTGCCCGGACGAAGTCATGGCGCATTTCCTCGACGGTCTGGTGATCTTCAAGCGTGGCAAGGACGAAAGCCGTCCGCCGCAGCCTATCGAAGTGCCGGTGACCAACAACATCATCCTGAAGAAATTGCGCGTCGCCTTCGAACTGAAGGAAGACGACATGCACGCCATCCTCAAGGCCGCCGAATTCCCGGTGTCCAAGCCTGAGCTGAGCGCGCTGTTCCGCAAGTTCGGCCACACCAACTACCGCCCGTGCGGCGATCAATTGCTGCGCAACTTCCTCAAGGGCCTGACCCTGCGCGTGCGCCCGCAGTAAACCGCGCAGCGCGCCCTGTAGGAGCCGGCTTGCTGGCGATGGCGATCTTGAGAACGCCATCGCCAGCAAGCCGGCTCCTACAAGAGCGGTCGCAAACCAATCTGTATAGATGTTTATTCCTCGCAAAAATAGTGGCTCCGCTTCCGGCGGCTGACGGCTAGGGTGTATTGACCCTCAGCCCTCAGGACTCGCCATGCATCCCTACTTCTCTCTGCAAGGCCGCACCGCTCTGGTGACCGGCGGCACCCGCGGTATCGGCAAAATGATCGCCAAGGCTTATGTCGAGGCCGGCGCCATCGTGTACGTGTGCGCCCGGGATGCCGAAGCCTGTCAGCAAACTGCCGATGAGCTGAGTGCCTTCGGGATTTGCCACGCCGTAGCCGCCAACCTGGCTCATGAAGAAGGCGTTCAGCAACTGGCCGCGCAATTGAGCGAACAGATCGGTCAACTGGATATTCTGGTGAACAACGCCGGCACCACATGGGGTGCGCCGCTGGAAAGTTACCCGGTCAAGGGTTGGGAAAAAGTCATGCAGCTGAACGTGACCTCGGTGTTCAATTGCATCCAGCAATTTCTGCCGCTACTGCGCAAGGCCGGTTCAGCGGCGAATCCGGCGCGGATCATCAACATTGGTTCGGTGGCCGGGATTTCCTCCTTCGGCGAACAGGCGTATGCCTACGGCCCGAGCAAAGCCGCCCTGCATCAACTGTCGCGAATTCTGGCGCGGGAACTGGTAAGCCAGCACATCAACGTCAACGTGATTGCACCGGGGCGTTTCCCTAGCAAGATGACCCAGCACATTGGCAACGACGAGCAGGCACTGGCCGAGGACACGGCGCTGATTCCGATGATGCGTTGGGGGCGAGAGGAAGAAATGGCGGCGCTGGCGATCAGCCTGGCGAGTACGGCCGGGGCGTATATGACCGGGAATGTCATTCCTCTGGATGGTGGGTTTAGTCTTTAGATCGGCGGTGCGGCTCGGGTTATCATGCCGCCCTACTCCCTGCCCCGACCCCAGACCATGACCTACAGCGTTTCCCCCATCGGCTTCGTACGCTCCTGCTTCAAGGAGAAGTTCGCCATTCCGCGCCAACCGCAGTTGGCCCCCGCCGCTCGGGGCGTGCTGGAACTGGTGGCCCCGTTCGATCAGGGCGATGCGGTGCAGGGGCTGGAGCAGGTCAGCCATGTGTGGCTGCTGTTCCTGTTTCATCAAGCGCTGGAAGAAAAGCCACGCCTGAAAGTCCGCCCTCCGCGCCTGGGCGGAAACAAATCCATGGGCGTGTTCGCCACCCGCGCGACGCATCGCCCTAATGGCATCGGTCAATCGGTGGTCAAACTGGACAAGGTCGAAGCCAATCGACTGTGGATCTCCGGCATCGACTTGCTGGACGGCACGCCGGTGCTCGACATCAAACCCTACGTGCCCTACGCCGACATCATCGACACGGCGTCCAACAGCATTGCCAGCGCCCCGCCACTGCTGATTCCCGTGCAATGGACGGACTCAGCCCTGCAACAGGCTCAGGGCCACGCTCAGCGGCTTGACGAGCCCTTGGTCGAGTTGATCGAGCAATGCCTGGCACAAGACCCACGCCCGGCGTACCAGATTCCTACGCCCGAAAGGGAGTACGGCGCGCAATTCTGGGATCTGGACGTGCGCTGGCATTACCCCACGCCCGACCTGATCCGCGTCCTCGAAGTCATCCCGGCAAACGCCTGAACCCCGGAAACGCAAAAGCCCGCGCAGCCTTCACAGGCAACGCGGGCTTTTCTTTGTGCGCCTACAAGTGACCTGCGGTCACTTCTCGACGAACGCACGCTCAATCAGGTAATCACCCGGCTCGCGCATCCGCGGCGAAACGGTCAGGCCGAAGCTGTTCAACACTTCGCTGGTCTCGTCGAGCATGCTCGGGCTGCCGCACAGCATGGCGCGGTCGTCCTGCGGGTTGATTGGTGGCAGACCGATGTCGCTGAACAGCTTGCCGCTGCGCATCAGGTCGGTCAGGCGGCCTTCGTTTTCGAACGGCTCGCGAGTCACGGTCGGGTAGTAGATCAACTTGTCACGCAGGGCCTCGCCGAAGAACTCGTTCTGCGGCAGGTGCTCGGTGATGAACTCGCGGTAAGCGACTTCGTTGACGTAACGCACGCCGTGGCACAGGATCACTTTTTCGAAACGCTCGTAGGTTTCCGGGTCCTGGATGACGCTCATGAACGGCGCCAGACCGGTACCGGTGCTGAGCAGGTACAAATGTTTGCCAGGCTTCAAGTCGTCCAGCACCAGGGTGCCAGTAGGCTTCTTGCTGATGATGATCTCATCGCCTTCCTTCAGATGCTGCAACTGGGAAGTCAGCGGGCCATCAGGCACTTTGATGCTGAAGAACTCGAGATGCTCTTCCCAGTTCGGGCTGGCAATCGAGTAAGCGCGCATAAGCGGGCGGCCGTTGGGCTGTTGCAGGCCGATCATCACGAACTGACCGTTCTCGAAGCGCAGGCCCGGATCGCGGGTGCACTTGAAGCTGAACAGAGTGTCGTTCCAGTGATGAACACTGAGGACACGCTCGTGGTTCATGTTGCTCATGTACGTGGGACTCCTGGAGATTTAGCCTGCGCCGATGATGTGCGCAATTGCATCGCATTCTAATGGCAGCGACAATATCTGTTAAATGGATTATTAAGATAAGGGTTATCGGTTATATCGATATGCGATTTACTCTCCGTCAACTTCAAGTCTTCGTCGCCGTCGCCCAGCAGGAAAGCGTATCCCGTGCCGCGGGTCTGCTCAACCTCTCGCAATCGGCGGCGAGCACCTCGATCACCGAGCTGGAGCGCCAGTGCAGCTGTCAGCTGTTCGATCGCGCCGGCAAACGGTTGAGCCTCAACGCCCTCGGCAAACAGCTGTTGCCGCAGGCGGTGGCCCTGCTCGACCAGGCCAAGGAGATCGAAGACCTGCTCAACGGCAAGTCCGGTTTCGGCTCCCTGGCGGTCGGCGCGACCCTGACCATCGGCAATTACCTGGCAACCCTGCTGATCGGCGGCTTCATGCAGCGCCATCCGGAAAGCCAAGTGAAGCTGCATGTGCAGAACACCGCCAACATCGTGCAACAGGTGGCTCATTATGAAATTGATCTGGGTCTAATCGAAGGCGATTGCAGCCATCCGGACATCGAAGTGCAGAGCTGGGTCGAAGATGAGCTGGTGGTGTTCTGTGCGCCCCAGCATCCGCTGGCCATACGCGGCACAGCCACCATGGAGGAACTGAGTCATGAAGCGTGGATTCTCCGTGAACAAGGCTCGGGCACGCGACTGACGTTCGACCAGGCCATGCGACACCACCGCAGCGCGCTGAATATTCGCCTGGAGCTGGAACACACCGAAGCGATCAAGCGCGCGGTGGAATCGGGTCTGGGGATTGGTTGCATTTCCCGTCTGGCGCTGCGCGATGCGTTCCGCCGCGGCAGCCTGGTGGCGGTGGAAACACCGGATCTGGACCTGGCGCGACAGTTCTATTTCATCTGGCACAAACAGAAATATCAGACATCGGCGATGCGCGAATTCCTCGAACTGTGCCGCGCGTTCACCGCCGGGGTTCAGCGCAGCGACGAGATCGTCCTGCCCACCATCGCTTAAAGCAGGATCACCGCCCACACCAGCGCGATCATGCTCAAGGCTACGAGTTGAGCGGCACTGCCCATGTCCTTGGCGTTCTTGGACAGCGGGTGCAACTCCAGGGAAATGCGGTCGATGGCCGCTTCCACCGCCGAATTGAGCAACTCGACGATCAGCGCCAACAGGCAGACTGCAATCAGCAGCGCCCGCTCGACACGGCTGACGTTCAGGAAGAATGACAACGGAATCAGGATGGCATTGAGCAACACCAACTGCCGAAAAGCCGCCTCACCGGTGAAGGCGGCGCGCAACCCGTCCAGGGAGTAGCCGGAGGCGTTGAGGATGCGTTTTAGGCCGGTCTGGCCTTTGAAAGGTGACATAGAGTAGGCAACTGACCAAAAAGGAGTGGGAAAGCTAGATTAAGCAAAGTCAAAAAAGCGTGAATACGTAGCACCTTACTGACTCGAAATTGACTCAAGTTGTTGCAAGAGCAACGCCGCCTGAGTCCGGGTCCGCACATTCAGCTTACGGAAAATCGCCGTGACGTGAGCCTTGATTGTCGCTTCGGAAACGCTCAACTCGTAAGCAATCTGCTTGTTCAGCAACCCTTCGCAGACCATGGTCAACACCCGGAACTGCTGGGGTGTCAGGCTGGCCAGGCCTTCGCTGGCAGCCTTGGCTTCATCGGAAACGCTGACCGCCTCGAAGGCCTGCGGCGGCCAGAAAACGTCGCCATCGAGCACTGTGCGTACGGCGTTCTGAATGACGCTCAGGTCACTGGACTTGGGAATGAAACCGCTGGCGCCGAACTCACGGGACTTGACCATGATCGACGCCTCTTCCTGAGCCGACACCATCACCACCGGTATCTGCGGGTACTGCCCACGCAACAGCACCAGCCCGGAAAAACCGTAAGCCCCCGGCATGTTCAGGTCCAGCAATACCAGATCCCAATCGGCCTTTTCGGTCAGACGGCTTTCCAGTTCGGCAATGCTCGCCACTTCTACCAGGCGGACATCCGGACCCAGGCCCAGGGTCAACGCTTGGTGCAAGGCGCTACGAAAAAGAGGGTGGTCATCGGCAATCAGGATTTCGTATGTGGCCATTTTTCAAATGATCCTGTTTTTTGTGGGACGCCCGATGCATTCAGGCCTCGCCAAAACAACTCGAGGTACCGCCACGCAGCGGCACCAATAGGGCACGTTCAACGCCAATCACGTGGCTGTTCACGTAAAGAAATACGGCGTATCAAACCTTGGCCGCGCCCTAATCGGCGCCAAGCATGCCCAGCGAAGCCAGGGTGGTCAAGTTGCATGGCGCGGCCAACGGGCCTTGTTCTGTGCAGTATGGGCGATGTTCAGCGGACAACAGGCGCCGCGTGCTGTACGAAGGGCATCAGCTCGGCGTGGGCCGGTGTTTCAACATTCATATCCAGCTGATGCTTGGCATCCAGGTAATGCTGGCTGAACACATCAAAATAGGCATCCAGTGCCGAGGCAGCGTCTGTATCGCCGGCAAGATCCAGGCATAGCGCCGCCACTTCGGCCGTGCACAGGTGTTCGCTGCGCGTGGACCTGCGCAATCGGTACCGTGAAAGCTTCTCGGGGAGCAGGCTCAGAATCGGCAACCCATCGAAATAGGGGCTTTTACGGAAAATCTTCCGAGCTTCGGTCCAGGTGGCATCCAGCAGAATGAACAGCGGGCGCTTAGTGCTATCGACTGCGACGCTGTGGGTAACGCGCTCGGGCTCGACATATTCGCCCGGAAATACCAGGTACGGTTGCCATTGCGGGTCGGCCAACAGGGCCAGCAGTTGTTCATCAATCTCGGTGCGCGACCAGATGAATGCATGGTTATCACGCACCACATCGGCGATTAGCCAACCGGTGTTACTAGGTTTGAACACTTCTTTATTGGTCATGATCAGGCACACGCCGCTACGGGTGTCGACCTGCGGGCGCCAGGCGCACAGGCAGTGACTCTCGATCACGCGGCAGGCCCGGCAACGGGTTGCCCGCCAACCACGGGCCTGAAGCGGCTTGATACCCGCTTCTTCACGCTCATCGCGCAAGCGGGCGACGGCGTTCGTCGCAAAGTGCACAGGGGGTTGACTCATCGCAGGCAACGCCGACGGCTAAGGGAAATCGACACAAATAACACTCGGCAAGGCAAAAGTGCGGGCAGTTTACCAGAGGGCTCGGCGCAAGCCTGTACCGTCCGGGCCACCTCCCCTATAATTCGCCGCCACTGAACGCACAGTCATGTGACAGGTCGAACCACCCGTCACTGAACCAGGAGAGTTTCATGCTGCGCCTTATCGTTCCCACCGCTGCCGCTTTGCTGGCGTCGTCCTTCGGCGCTCAGGCTGCCTCCTTGAGTGAGCAGAATCTGAACAGAGAACTGCGAAACGTCGCCGTACAAAGCAGCGTTGGCACTCCACGGGCGATCAACGAAGACATTCTTGATCAGGGCTACACTGCTGAAGGAAAAGTGCTGATCAATCACTTGAGCGTGCAAAGCAGCCACGCCGAAAAAATGCGCGCCGATCCCAAAGCGGTGTACTTTCAGCTTGGCGCCTCCGTATGCAGAAACGAAGGGTTCCGCAAGCTGATGGCCAAGGGCGCGATCATGCGTTACGACTTCACCGAGGTGAAGACCAACCGCCCGGTCGGCTCCGCAAGCTTCCAGGAATCGGACTGCCCGAAAGCGACTCCAGCGAAGAAGAAATAATTATCTGGCATTGGCGCGCCGCTGTTCATCCTCGGCGCGCAGTTCTGCCAACAG
The DNA here is from genome assembly GCF_017114915.1 of Pseudomonas frederiksbergensis. Lineage (GTDB taxonomy): Bacteria > Pseudomonadota > Gammaproteobacteria > Pseudomonadales > Pseudomonadaceae > Aquipseudomonas > Aquipseudomonas frederiksbergensis_I. Next base: position 97,061 of record NZ_JAAUOE010000004.1, on the reverse strand, counting down.
GGCCTGCAAGTAACGCGAACGTCGCTCCCCGCCCTCCAGACGTCGGCAACACTCCTCTTCGAGACTCAAATGATGGGCCTCGGCCGATGCTTTCAGTAATCGATACAGTTGCGCATCGATCTCCAGAGTCACTCTGGGCATGGTTTCCCGCCTCCCTGCACGCATTGATCGCGATAAATCCCTGAATTGCTTGAGCGCTGCGTCCTGCCATTGACGCACAGTTGCCGTATCACGCCTGTAACTTAGTAAATCAGAGCGCAGAACAGGCGGCTTGCGTTCAGACGAACGGTGAAAGCACCTTGCAAATCGTCAATAAGCGGTTGCCAGGAAAGACTTTGCGGCGCAATGATCAAGCCAGCGAAAATCGTTGCGAGGGTCTAAATTCAAAGTGTTCACGTTGTTTTTTTCAGGGCAGAAAAGGGGCTGCCCATTACGGTGTCTTATTGTGCGAACGTTTCTTTCATTCAAGGGATAAGCAGAGCCCGTATGGATGGCTCGATTGCAACCGAGTCAGGTGGAGCGCCCAGGCATGGGCTTGGGCAGACAGCGACACAAGGGGTGTCGCGGCGCCGACGATTGTTTTGTCGGGCCGAGGGTTCTGTGCAGAAGGAGAAGTTGAATGCCTTACCAACCAAATGACCTCCTAAGCCGTCATTTTCAAGAAAGCGGCCACGACCTCACCAGCAAGGTCGAAGAACAACTCAACCTGGTTTCACCCAACAGCCCCAACATTCCGATTTACCGCGACATGATCCTGACCGTGCTGCGCATGGCCCAGGAAGATCACAACCGCTGGAATGCCAAGATCACCCTGCAAGCCCTGCGCGAACTCGAGCATGCCTTCCGTGTGCTGGAGCAGTTCAAGAGTCGACGCAAAGTCACCGTTTTCGGCTCGGCCCGCACACCGATCGAACATCCGCTGTATGGGTTGGCCCGAGAACTGGGCGCCGCCCTGGCGCGCTCGGACATGATGGTCATCACCGGCGCCGGGGGCGGCATCATGGCGGCGGCCCATGAAGGTGCCGGCCTGGAACACAGCCTGGGATTCAATATCACCCTGCCCTTCGAGCAACATGCCAATCCCACGGTCAATGGCACCGCCAACCTGCTGCCCTTTCACTTTTTCTTTACCCGCAAGCTGTTCTTCGTCAAGGAAGCCGATGCGCTGGTCTTGTGCCCAGGCGGTTTCGGTACGCTGGATGAAGCATTGGAGGTGCTGACCCTGATCCAGACCGGCAAAAGCCCGCTGGTGCCCGTGGTGCTACTGGATGCGCCGGGCGGCACGTTTTGGCAAGGAGCGCTGGACTTCATTCACCATCAACTGGAGGAAAATCGTTACATCCTGCCGACCGACATGAAGCTGTTGAGCCTGGTCTACAGCGCTGAAGAGGCGGTGGAACAGATCAACCAGTTCTACAGCAACTTCCACTCCAGCCGCTGGCTCAAACATCAGTTCGTGCTTCGCATGAACCACAAGCTCAGCGACCGGGCGCTTGAACACATGCAGGAGGCATTCGCCGACCTGTGCCTGAGCGATCATTTCCATCAGCACGCCTACAGCGGCGAGGAGCACGACGAAGCGCAGTTCAGCCATCTGGCGCGACTGTCCTTCACCTTCAACGCTCGTGATCATGGCCGTCTGCGGGAGTTGGTGGATTACATCAACCTGCCGGAAAACTGGGCCCAATCCAAACCCCAGACGCAACAACGCACACGGGAACCGTCCAAGGTAACGTGATGCAAAAAAACGGCCCGCTATCGAAATAGCGAGCCGTTTCAGTCAATCGTCCATCCCTCGGCCGCTGAACAAGCGGCTGATCATTTCCATGGAGTATCCCCGATAACTCAGGAACCTGCCCTGTTTGGCACGCTCCCGGGCGTCTATCGGTAAATGCCCGGAAAACTTGCGCCGCCAGGTGTCTTCCAGTTGTTCCTGCCAATCGATACCACTCTCGCGCAAGGCGAGTTCAATGTCGGTACGTTGCAGGCCGCGTTGACTCAACTCTTCGCGAATTCGCAAAGGGCCATAACCGGAACGGGCACGATAGGAAACGAAGCTTTCGAGGTAACGGGATTCGGACAACAAGCCCTCTTCCGTCAAGCGGTCGAGTGCTGTGTCGATCATTTCAGGAAGAGCGCCGCGCTGACGCAGTTTACGCGTCAGCTCGACTCGACCGTGCTCGCGTCGCGCGAGCAGGTCCATTGCGGTTCGCCGCACCGCGACGAGTGTATCGAGTACGGCGGTCATCGGATCGATCAGATATCAGCGTCAGCCAGATCGTCTTCGGTCTCTTTGACCGCAGAAGCTTTGGAGTCCGCTACCGCTGCTGGGGACAGCAACTTGTCGCGCAACTGCTTCTCGAGGGTCGCGGCGACTTCCGGGTTGTCTGCCAGGAATTTGGCCGAGTTGGCCTTGCCCTGACCGATCTTGGTGCCGTTGTAGGCATACCAGGCACCGGACTTCTCGACGAAACCGTGCAGCACCCCCAGGTCGATCATCTCACCGTTGAGGTAGATGCCCTTGCCGTAAAGAATCTGGAACTCGGCCTGCCGGAACGGCGATGCCACCTTGTTCTTCACGACTTTAACGCGGGTTTCGCTACCGACGACTTCATCACCTTCTTTCACCGCGCCAGTACGGCGGATATCCAGACGAACCGATGCGTAGAACTTCAGCGCGTTACCACCGGTGGTGGTTTCCGGGCTACCGAACATCACCCCGATTTTCATACGGATCTGGTTGATGAAGATCACCAGGCAGTTGGCGTTCTTGATGTTACCGGTAATTTTACGCAGCGCCTGGGACATCAGACGGGCTTGCAGGCCCACGTGCATGTCGCCCATTTCGCCTTCGATTTCAGCCTTCGGCACCAGAGCGGCCACGGAGTCGACGATGATCACGTCAACAGCGTTGGAGCGCACCAGCATGTCGGTGATTTCCAGAGCCTGCTCGCCGGTGTCCGGCTGGGAAACCAGCAGGTCGTCGACGTTGACACCCAGTTTGCCGGCGTACTCAGGGTCGAGGGCGTGTTCGGCGTCGACGAATGCGCAGGTCGCGCCGGCTTTTTGAGCCTGGGCGATCACCGACAGTGTCAGGGTGGTTTTACCGGAGGATTCAGGACCGTAGATTTCAACGATACGGCCTTTTGGCAGGCCGCCAATGCCGAGCGCGATGTCCAGACCCAGAGAGCCAGTGGAGATGGCCGGGATCGCCTGACGGTCCTGATCGCCCATACGCATTACGGCACCCTTGCCGAATTGACGTTCGATCTGACCCAAGGCCGCAGCCAAGGCTTTCTTCTTGTTGTCGTCCATTAAAGTCCTCACGTAATCAATAAGGCCTGACAGGCCAACACCTGTATAAGTAGCCAGTATTATTCCACAGCGTTTCAGGATCGCCTACCCCTGATTTGAGATTTCTCCAGCGGCATGGCGCAGCAGCCCCTCTAGCGCGGCCTTCACCGTTTGTCGGCGGACCTCGTCGCGGTTACCTGAGAAGTACTGCACTTCGCTGAACACCTGCTCGCCGACACCCCAGGCCAGCCACACCGTGCCCACGGGCTTGCCCGGCGAACCGCCATCCGGCCCGGCCACACCACTGACCGCCACGGCAAAACGCGCCCGGCTTTTTTCCTGCGCGCCGCGGACCATGGCCTCGACCACCTCGCGACTGACCGCCCCGACGGTTGAAAACAACTCGGCCGGGACATTCAATTGCTGGGTTTTCTGGCGGTTGGAGTAGGTGACATAACCGGCTTCGAACCACGCCGAACTCCCAGGAATACGGGTAATCGCCTCGGCAATCCCGCCACCGGTGCAGGATTCGGCTGTGGTGACGTGGGCATTGAGAACCTGCAAGCGCCTGCCAAGCTCAGCGGCCAGCTGAGTGATATCTTTCACGGCTCTCTCCTGATCGAGCGGAATGAGGCCTACCGTACACGAGCCGATCACGCTTGCAAGGTTCAGGATCGATCAAAATGTTAGCGAGCGAAGGCTCTGACCTAGACAACTGCAAGGGCCTTTCGATGATGACAGGCATACTCCCTATAACAACGCGAAGATCAGCGGCGCCGGTTCCCTGTTGATCGACGAGAATCGCGCCGTGGCACTTCGCAAACACCAATCCGCTTGGCTGCCCAGCGCTCATAAAGCCCGATCGCCACGTCCGCCCCGGCCATCGCCGTCAGACAGCCGAAGGCACCTGCGGTCCAGATCGACATGCCGGCGGCGTACAGCAGCATGATTGCCGAGATCCCGCAGATCATGCAGGCCCCCGAACGCAGTGCCAGGCGCCGCAGCAGCGACCAGCCCCGGGCGCCCTCCTTGTCGGCGCGCCACATTTCGCCGAACACCCCGCCCACCAGGGCGAGACCGATGACCAGCCAGGTCGGCATGTCCAGCAACGCTTGTTGCTCGCTTGCCATGTGGCGCCCTCCCGGATGAGATTTGATGAATGATGGGTGTCGGGTTAAACGATGACTCTTGAGAGGGTATGCATTAATGCATATACAGTCAATGCATTGGCGCATTTTAATTGCACGATGGGAATGCACAAACGCATTTATCCCCGGTAGACAAAGGCGTTTTGGCAATTTTCGACAAGCGAAAAAACCGCCGGATAGCGGTTTTTTATCTGAGCGCTGAAGTTAACGGGCGTACATACCCCACCAGAAGACGTGACCGAGGATGACGATTTGCTCTTCCTGGATTTCCTGAAAAGTGTAGTCCTCGTCCGGGTGTTCATCGCGATTGAAGCTGCGCAGGCGAATCCCGGTCGGGAGGCGATAAAGCTGTTTCACCCGCAACTGGCCGTTGTGGTTGATGGCGTACAGGTCGCCGTCGATGATATCGCCAATCCCGCATTTGCCGGCATTCACTCCGACCGTGGCGCCATCACGCAGCACCGGCAACATGCTGTTGCCACGCACGGTCACGCATTTGGCCTGGTCGAACTGCACGCCGTTGTGGCGCAAGCTTCGCTTGCCGAAGCGCAGGCTAGAGCGTTCGCTCTCTTCGATGACGAATCTTCCCGATCCAGCAGCCAATTCAACCTCACGAAGAAAGGGAACCGACACCTCGTCGTCATCGACAGGCGTATCGTCGTCCCACAGGCTTATGTCCTTGAGTTCCGAATGCAATTGATCGCGCCCGGCTCTGTTGGCAGGCACGACATCCGCGCGCCCCCGCAACTGATCGGTGCTGACGGCGAAGTACTCGGCAATCTTCGAAATGTGTTTATCCGAAGGATCGACGATCTTCCCGCTGAGGATGCGCGAGAGAGTGGATTGAGGCACGCCGGTACGACGGTGAAGCTCCGTGGGGGAGATCCCGTGCTGATCGAGCAGCGCTCTTAATACGGTAGAAACATTGCGTTTTTGCATAACGCGCATAGTGCTTGATCTTTTTTCGGAAGACAAATGCCAAACCGCATATTTTATGCATAGCCCCACTAAAAATTGCCTTGAGGCTTTCATGCCTGCGTCGGGCGGACCGCCCATGGTAACCTTGCGCCCATCGCGGAAAAGCCGGGCTGATACCCCTCCTTTGCCCCACACCTTTCAACGAATTTGCCTATATCCGATGAATAAAGCCGTCTCCGACCTGTCCTCCCACACCCCGATGATGCAGCAATACTGGCGCCTGAAGAACCAGCACCCTGACCAGCTGATGTTCTATCGCATGGGCGACTTCTACGAGATCTTCTATGAAGACGCGAAGAAGGCCGCCAAGTTGCTCGACATCACCCTGACGGCCCGTGGGCAATCGGCGGGGCAGGCGATTCCGATGTGTGGGATTCCTTACCACGCCGCGGAAGGTTACCTGGCGAAACTGGTGAAGCTCGGCGAGTCGGTGGTGATCTGCGAGCAGGTCGGCGACCCGGCCACCAGCAAAGGCCCGGTGGATCGTCAGGTGGTGCGGATCATCACACCCGGCACGGTCAGCGATGAAGCGCTGCTGGATGAACGTCGGGATAACCTGATCGCAGCGGTTCTGGGTGACGAGCGTCTGTTCGGTCTGGCGGTGCTGGACATCACCAGCGGCAACTTCACCGTGCTGGAGATCAAAGGCTGGGAAAACCTGTTGGCGGAACTGGAGCGGGTCAATCCGGTAGAGCTGATGATCCCGGACGACTGGCCGAAGGACTTGCCAGCGGAGAAACGTCGTGGGGTTCGTCGCCGTGCGCCGTGGGATTTCGAGCGTGACTCGGCGTTGAAAAGTCTTTGCCAGCAGTTTTCCACCCAGGACCTGAAAGGTTTCGGCTGCGAGAACCTGACCCTGGCGATCGGCGCCGCCGGTTGCCTGCTCAGTTACGCCAAGGAAACCCAGCGCACCGCCCTGCCGCACTTGCGCAGCCTGCGCCATGAACGCCTGGACGATACCGTGGTGCTGGACGGCGCGAGCCGGCGCAACCTGGAACTGGACACCAACCTGTCCGGCGGTCGTGACAACACGTTGCAATCGGTGGTCGACCGCTGCCAGACCGCCATGGGCAGCCGCTTGCTGACCCGCTGGCTGAACCGTCCACTGCGGGATTTGACCGTATTGCTGGCGCGCCAGACTTCGATCACCTGCCTGCTCGACGGTTACCGCTTCGAAAAACTGCAACCGCAGCTCAAGGAAATCGGTGACATCGAGCGGATTCTGGCGCGGATCGGCCTGCGCAATGCCCGCCCTCGTGACCTGGCGCGTCTGCGCGATGCCCTCGGCGCACTGCCGGAGTTGCAGGTAGCGATGGCCGAGCTGGAAGCCCCGCACATCATGCAACTGGCGACGACCACCAGCACCTATCCGGAACTGGCGGCGCTGCTGGAGAAAGCCATCATCGACAACCCGCCGGCGGTGATCCGTGACGGCGGCGTGTTGAAAACCGGCTACGACAGCGAACTCGACGAGCTGCAATCGCTCAGCGAAAACGCCGGGCAGTTCCTGATCGATCTCGAAGCCCGGGAAAAGGCCCGTACCGGCCTGGCCAACCTCAAGGTCGGCTACAACCGCATTCACGGCTACTTCATTGAACTGCCGAGCAAGCAGGCCGAGTCGGCACCAGCGGACTATATCCGTCGCCAGACCCTCAAGGGTGCCGAGCGCTTCATCACCCCGGAGCTGAAAGCGTTCGAAGACAAGGCGCTGTCGGCCAAGAGCCGCGCCCTGGCGCGCGAGAAGATGCTCTACGAAGCACTGCTCGAAGACCTCATCGCTCAATTGCCACCCTTGCAGGACACCGCCGCCGCACTGGCCGAGCTGGACGTGCTGAGCAACCTTGCCGAACGTGCACTGAACCTGGACCTGAACTGCCCGCGTTTCGTCAGCGAGCCGTGCATGCGCATCAGCCTGGGTCGTCACCCGGTGGTCGAGCAAGTGCTGACCACGCCGTTCGTGGCCAACGACCTGAGCCTCGATGACAGCACCCGCATGCTGGTGATTACCGGTCCGAACATGGGCGGTAAATCCACCTACATGCGCCAGACCGCGTTGATCGTACTGATGGCGCACATCGGCAGCTTCGTGCCGGCGGCCAGTTGCGAATTGTCCCTGGTCGACCGGATCTTCACCCGGATCGGTTCCAGCGACGACCTGGCCGGTGGGCGTTCGACTTTCATGGTCGAAATGAGCGAAACCGCGAACATCCTGCACAATGCCACCGAACGCAGCCTGGTGCTGATGGACGAAGTCGGTCGCGGCACCAGCACCTTCGACGGTCTCTCGCTGGCCTGGGCCGCAGCCGAGCGTCTGGCGCAGCTGCGGGCCTACACACTGTTCGCCACTCACTATTTCGAGCTGACGGTACTGCCGGAAGCCCAGCCTCTGGTGGCCAACGTGCACCTCAATGCCACCGAGCACAACGAACGCATCGTGTTCCTGCACCACGTGCTGCCTGGGCCTGCCAGCCAGAGCTATGGCCTGGCGGTTGCGCAGCTGGCCGGTGTGCCGAGCGAAGTGATCGTGCGTGCTCGCGAGCATCTGAGCCGACTGGAATCCACAGCGCTGCCTCATGAAATGCCGACGCCAGCCAAAAGCAAACCCGTGGCGCCACAGCAGAGCGACATGTTCGCCAGCCTGCCGCATCCGGTGCTGGATGAACTGGCCAAACTTGATCTGGACGACATGACACCGCGTCGTGCACTCGAAATGCTCTATACATTAAAGACACGGATCTAACGCACTTGCCTGCAAGCTGTTAGAATCTCGCGCGGTTTGGGATGCTGCAGGCTCATAGCCTGGCCTGCAGACTATCGCTCCCGAACCTGGCGACCCCGTCCTGAAGGGGCTCCGCTGCCGCCGCCTGAGGAGAGAATTAGAAATGACCTTCGTCGTCACCGACAACTGCATCAAGTGCAAGTACACCGACTGCGTAGAAGTCTGTCCGGTGGACTGCTTTTACGAAGGCCCGAACTTCCTGGTGATTCACCCGGATGAGTGCATCGACTGCGCACTGTGCGAACCCGAATGCCCTGCCGTGGCCATCTTCTCTGAAGACGAAGTGCCGGCCGGCATGGAAAACTTCATTCAGCTGAACATGGAATTGGCCGAGGTATGGCCGAACATCACTGAACGCAAAGACCCATTGCCCGATTCCGCTGAATGGGATGGCAAGCCAGGCAAGATCGAACACCTCGAACGCTGATTTCCCTCACGTTCCCAAAAAGGCCCCTTGCGGGCCTTTTTGCTTTTCTGCAGGCAAAAAAAAGGGGCGGTTTGACCCGCCCACATTTTTTCCTTATTCCCTGTGTTCCCTTTCATCGTCCTGATGAATCGCTTCCTGCGATGTCCGTTCCCCTCTTCCTTGAAGGGCGTGTCTATCCGTCGACACAGTTCAAATACTAGAGAATTCCCCACCAGGCGCAATCGGCCTCCACGGCTGAAACCACCTGTAATATGCCGTTAATCTAAAAAAATAAGCATATAAATCAATAAGATAAATCATGACAACTCTTTGAATAGACAACTGCCAGGGTGTAAAAATAGTGAACACTTACGAAAGAGTAAGCCAAGACTTACACCACGAGACTACAAACCTGAGGTGGCGCTAAAAACCATGCCCTTGATATTCCCGACAGCAAAAAGCCCCGAACCAGTCGAACCAGTCGGGGCTTTTTGTAACCGGTGAACGAGTGGCTTATTGGAACAGCGACTCACTCGACAGGCCGTTTTTCTCGAGAATCTCCCGAAGACGCTTGAGGCCTTCAACCTGAATTTGCCTGACCCGTTCCCGGGTAAGGCCGATTTCCAGGCCGACATCTTCGAGTGTACTGCTCTCGTGACCTCGCAAGCCGAAGCGGCGTACGACCACCTCGCGTTGCTTGTCGGTCAGCTCCGAGAGCCACTGATCGATGCTCTGTGACAGGTCGTCATCCTGCAACAGCTCGCATGGATCGGTCGGGCGGTCGTCGGTCAGGGTGTCCAGCAGGGTTTTATCCGAATCCGGACCCAGCGAGACGTCGACCGAAGAAACCCGCTCGTTCAGGCCGAGCATGCGCTTGACCTCGCCTACCGGTTTCTCCAGCAGATTGGCGATTTCTTCGGGTGAGGGTTCGTGGTCGAGCTTTTGAGTCAGCTCCCGTGCAGCCCGCAAGTACACGTTGAGCTCTTTGACCACATGGATCGGTAACCGGATGGTCCGGGTCTGATTCATGATCGCGCGTTCGATGGTCTGACGAATCCACCAGGTGGCGTAGGTCGAAAAGCGGAAGCCACGTTCAGGGTCGAACTTCTCTACTGCCCGGATCAGGCCGAGGTTACCCTCTTCGATCAGGTCCAGCAGCGACAGCCCACGATTGACGTAACGCCGGGCGATTTTCACCACCAGCCGCAGGTTACTTTCAATCATGCGTTTGCGCCCAGCCGGATCACCACTTTGCGACAGGCGCGCAAAATGAACTTCTTCTTCCGGAGAGAGCAATGGGGAAAAGCCGATTTCGTTGAGGTACAGCTGCGTGGCATCGAGTGCCCGGGTGTAGTCGATGTACTTGTGTTGCTTTAACGAAGCGGAGTGTCTGGATTTGGCACGAACGGAAGGTGATGCATCCCCTTCATCATTCGACATCGAATCCGTAGCGATGCCGGTCTCCATCAGGAGAACCTCATCGTCGATGTCAAACTCCGGCACTTCTTTACTGAGAGCCATTGTTATAGTCCTTTGGTGAGTTCGACCTCAAGCTCAAGCGGCGCCTAGATCCCTGGCAACGCTGGAGCCTGTTCCCTCTACGCGACGGAACAGGCTGGTGAACAAATCAACGACGTGGCAGGAATTGCAGCGGATCTATAGGTTTACCTTGTCGGCGAATCTCAAAATGCAGTTTCACCCGGTCTGTACCCGTTGACCCCATTTCGGCAATTGTCTGTCCGACCTTGACCTGCTGCCCCTCCCGAACCAACAGCCTGCGGTTATGACCGTAGGCACTGACGTAGGTGTCGCTGTGTTTGATGATGACTAATTCGCCGTAGCCCCTTAAGCCACTCCCGGCGTATACCACCGTCCCATCAGACGCAGCTAAAACAGGCTGTCCCAAATCCCCGGCGATATCAATTCCTTTATTCAAACTACCGTTTGAAGAGAATTTTCCAATCAGAATGCCATTAGAAGGCCACCCCCAGCCCGTCGGGGCCGGACTGGCAGGAGGCAGTGGCGCGGGTGCCGGCTTGTTGGCGACGGACGGTGCAAGCACCGTTGTACTGGTCGTCGCGCCATTTGCCTGGCGCCGAATTACCGTGGTTTTGCTCGACGACGAAGGCGAGGAACTGGACGAACTCACTACCGTTGTCGGCGTTGAACCGTTGCGACCGTCGAAGCGAATCGTCTGACCCGGATGGATCGTGTAAGGCGTAGGAATATTGTTCCTTGCCGCGAGGGCTTTGTAGTCCCAGCCGTAGCGAAAGGCGATGGAGAACAAAGTGTCTTTGGGCCGAACAACGTACTGGCCGGTGGTTACGGCCGGACGCTGGGCGACCGCATTGTTGCGATCGACAACTCCCACGCTACTCGATTTGGTGCTGGAGCAACCGACCAGCAAGGTACTCAAGACAAGGCCAGTCACCAGACGCTGAAAGCTCGTTATACCCATTCGCTGCGCAATGACTGTGAGACTCACCCGCCGCTCCCTTTGTGGTGGCTGAAAATATGAATTGCCGTGTTTCGGCACGAAACGTCGCAAGTATAACGGGCCGAACAGGCTTTACCTTTAATGAAGCGGATTCGCTTCACGCACACGTTTGCTGCCTGACGATGAATTGCGTTTAACCCATCGATGCCGCTGTAAGACCCGGGCAATCGAAGAGAATTCAGCGCGGGCAAACAAATGCTCAGGCCAGTGGCCCATTGAGTAAAGGAACGAAGCGCACCGCCCCCAGAACACGCCTGGAAAAGCCCTGTTCTTCACGAATGATCAACATCAGTTGTTGAACTTCACCGGAACCGACCGGAATCACCAGACGCCCGCCTGGAGCCAATTGATCGAGCAGCGCCTGAGGCACGTCGGTGGCCACGGCAGTGACGATGATGCCGTTGTACGGCGCCAGCGCCGGCCAGCCTTCCCAACCATCGCCCCAGCGAAACACCACGTTGCGCAGGTTCAGCTCCGCCAGGCGCTCCTTGGCCCGGTCTTGCAGAACCTTGATGCGTTCCACGGAAAAAACCCGCTCGACCAGCTGCGACAGCACCGCCGTCTGGTAACCGGAGCCGGTGCCGATTTCCATTACCTTGTCCAGCGGACCGGCTTCCAGCAGCAGCTCGCTCATGCGCGCCACCATATAAGGCTGGGAGATGGTCTGGTTATGGCCGATCGGTAGCGCCGTATCTTCATAGGCGCGATGGGCCAGCGCCTCATCGACGAACAGGTGGCGCGGCGTGCGGCGGATGACTTCCAGCACCTTGGCGTTGGACACCCCTTCTTCATAGAGACGCTGAATCAGACGCTCGCGAGTCCGTTGGGAGGTCATCCCGATGCCGCGATGCAGAATATCGTCTTGTTCACGAGCCATTAGCGCAGCCCCTCCAGCCAGCCATCGAGACTTCTGAAGGCATCATTAAAGGTGCGATCCAGTTGCAGTGGCGTGATTGAAACATAGCCTTGCATCACCGCATGGAAATCGGTGCCCGGGCCGCCATCTTCAGCGTCCCCCGCCGCAGCGATCCAGTAACCGGATTTACCGCGCGGATCGACCACTTTCATCGGCGCTGCAGCCCGGGCGCGATGGCCGAGGCGGGTCAGCTGGATACCGCGGATATGCTCCAGCGGCAGGTTGGGAATGTTCACGTTCAGTACCGTGCGCGGTGGCAGATCAAGATCCGCGTGGGCCTCCACCAGTTTGCGCGCAAAATAGGCTGCTGTGGGAAGGTTCTCCACTTGCCGTGAGACGAACGAAAAGGCAAACGAAGGACGCTCCAGGAAACGTCCCTCCAGGGCCGCCGCCACAGTGCCGGAATACAGCACGTCATCCCCCAGGTTCGCACCCAGGTTGATACCGGAAACCACCATGTCCGGCTCGAACTCCAGCAAGCCGTTAAGGCCCAGGTGTACGCAGTCGGTGGGGGTGCCGTTGAGACTGATAAAACCGTTGGCCAGGGTTTGCGGGTGCAATGGACGGTCGAGCGTCAGCGAACTGCTGGCGCCGCTTTTGTCCTGGTCCGGGGCGATAACCACGCATTCGGTGTAATCCGCCAGCGCAGCATAAAGCGCGGCGAGACCGGGTGCGGCTACCCCATCGTCGTTAGAAATCAGAATACGCATGGGCTGTCCGTCTGCCCCACCGGCACCAGATCGACGAGTTCACGCACCAATACGGTGGCGAAGCATCCGGCCGGCAGGACGAATTCCAGTTGCAGAATGTCAGGCTCGGGATAATGCCACGTCAACCCGCCAATGGGCAGCCGCAGGATGCGACGTTCGTGGCTCATTCCGGCGTTAATCAACCAATCGCGCAGATCCGCTTCGCGCGCGGCGATGGCCTGCTCCAGTTCATGGACAGCCCCCAACGCCGGCGAGTCACCTTCACCCCACTGCGGGCCGGTCGGGTGCAGGTCGAGAATCGCCAGACGAGGGTCGCTGCATTCGGCCTCGCCTGCCGGGAAGAAACTGCGGCTGTCGGTGAACGCCAGCAGATCGCCCACCTGAGCGCGCTGCCAGGTGCCATCGGCGACACGCGCTGCCAACACTTGATTGAACAGAAAACTGCGCGCGGTGGAGAGCAGGCGCGAACGCACGTTGCGTTGTTCCGGCAGAGCCTTGCGCGCCGCCCAGGCACGGGCATCGACCACGTTGCCGCCGTCATGCCCGAAACGCTGGGCGCCAAAATAATTGGGAATACCTTGCCTGGCGATCAGCTGCAGACGCTCTTCGATCGCCGTCTTGTCACCCGTGAATTGGGTCAGGCGCAAGGTGAAGCCGTTGGCCGAATGGGCACCACGTTGCAGTTTGCGTTTGTGCCGACCGGTCTTGAGGATTTTCAGGGTGTCGTTTTCCGCCGCCGACAGATCAGGATCGGCCTTGCCGGGCAGTTGCACGCTGAACCATTGGCGAGTCAGCGCCTGACGGTCCTTGAGGCCCGCATAGCTGACAGTACGCAGCGGCACGCCCGCGGCCTTGGCGATGCGCCGTGCCGCTTCTTCGGTATTCAGACCGCGCTTTTCCACCCAGATCCACAAATGCTCGCCATCGCCACTGAGGGGGATATCGAGCACTTCATCGACCTGGAAATCTTCCGCCGTGGCTTTCAATATCGCGCTGCCGAGAGCGTTTCCATAGGCCCGCGGGCCGAGCAATTGCGCCTCGTTCATGCGCGCAGCAACAGGGCAACGCAGTGCACGGCAATGCCTTCTTCGCGACCGACAAAGCCAAGCTTTTCGGTGGTGGTAGCTTTCACGTTCACTTGATCCAACTCAACTTGAAGATCCGCGGCAATCAGAGCGCGCATCGATTCGATATGCGGGGCCATTTTCGGGGCCTGGGCGACGATGGTGTTATCGACGTTGCCGACTTTCCAGCCCTTGGCGTGGATCAGTGCGACGACATGACGCAACAGCGCACGGCTGTCGGCGCCCTTGTATTGCGGGTCGGTGTCCGGAAAATGCTTGCCGATATCACCCAGCGCGGCAGCGCCGAGCAACGCATCGCTCAAGGCGTGCAGCAACACATCACCGTCGGAATGGGCGAGCAGCCCGAAGCTGTGTGCAATCCGCACACCGCCCAGCGTGATGAAATCGCCTTCACCGAAACGGTGCACATCATAGCCGTGGCCAATACGCATAAAAAAACGCCCCGATTTTTGTCAGGGCGTGATTCTACCTGCATTAAGCGCCTAGAGCGCGGGCGTGATGCTGCAAGTGGTCGTCAATGAAGCTGGCGATGAAGAAATAGCTGTGGTCGTAGCCAGGTTGCAAGCGCAACGTCAGCGGATGACCAGCCAGCTTAGCCGCCTGTTGCAGGGCTTCAGGCTTGAGCTGGGTGGCGAGGAAATCATCTCTATCACCTTGGTCGACCAGCAGCGGCAGCTTCTGGTCGGCCTCGGCGATCAATGTACAGGCATCCCACTCGCGCCATTTCGACCGGTCTTCACCCAAGTAGCGGGAAAAGGCTTTCTGCCCCCATGGGCAATCCATCGGATTGTTGATAGGTGAGAATGCCGACACCGACAGATAACGCCCCGGATTGCGCAATGCGCAGACCAACGCGCCGTGCCCCCCCATGGAGTGACCGCTGATGCCACGCTTGTCCGATGTCGGGAAATGCGCTTCGACCAATGCCGGCAATTCCTGCACGACATAGTCATGCATCCGATAGTGCCGGGACCACGGTTCCTGCGTGGCATTCAGATAAAACCCCGCACCGAGACCGAAATCCCAGGCGCCGTCCGGATCACCCGGCACTTCGGGACCGCGCGGGCTGGTGTCCGGGGCGACGATGATCAGCCCCAGCTCGGCAGCCATGCGCATGGCGCCGGCCTTCTGCATGAAGTTCTCATCGGTGCAGGTCAGGCCGGACAACCAGTACAGCACCGGCAGTTTACCGCCCTGCTCCGCTTGCGGCGGCAGGTACACGGCAAACACCATGTCACAGCCGAGCACTTCCGAGCGATGGCGATAGCGCTTATGCCAGCCGCCGAAGCTTTTCTGACAGGAGATATTTTCCAGGATCATGGGCTTTTTTCAGCTGTAAGCTTCAAGCTCTAAGCTGCAAGAGGGCGTCGAACCCACTTGCAGCTTGCGGCTTGAAGCTTTCTGCTGCTCCTTTAGAAATGAATGACGCTACGGATGCTTTTGCCTTCATGCATCAGGTCAAACGCCTTGTTGATATCTTCCAGGCCCATGGTGTGGGTAATGAAGGTATCCAGCGGGATCTCGCCGGTCTGAGCCATTTCGACATAACTTGGCAACTCGGTACGCCCGCGCACACCACCAAACGCCGAACCACGCCAGACGCGACCGGTGACCAGCTGGAAAGGACGGGTGGAGATTTCCTGACCGGCGCCGGCCACACCAATGATCACCGACTCGCCCCATCCTTTGTGGCAGCACTCAAGGGCGGCACGCATCAACTGGACGTTGCCAATGCATTCGAAGGAAAAGTCGACGCCGCCATCGGTCATGTCGACAATCACTTCCTGAATCGGACGATCGAAGTCTTTCGGGTTTACACAATCGGTAGCGCCCAATTGCCTGGCGATTTCGAACTTGGCCGGGTTGATGTCGATGGCGATGATCCGCCCTGCCTTGGCTTTGACCGCGCCGATCACCGCCGACAGGCCGATACCGCCCAGGCCGAAGATAGCGACGGTGTCACCCGGTTTGACCTTGGCGGTGTTGATCACCGCGCCAATGCCGGTGGTGACGCCACAGCCCAGCAGGCAGACTTTTTCCAGGGGTGCATCTTTTTGAATCTTGGCGACGGAGATTTCCGGTAGCACGGTGTACTCGGAAAACGTCGAGGTGCCCATGTAGTGGAAAATCGTTTGGCCCTTGTAGGAAAAACGCGAAGTGCCATCCGGCATCAAGCCTTTACCCTGGGTCGCACGAATGGCCTGGCAGAGGTTGGTTTTGCCCGACAGGCAGAATTTGCACTTGCCACATTCCGGGGTGTACAGCGGGATCACATGGTCGCCGACGGCGACCGAAGTCACGCCCTCGCCGATGGCTTCGACCACAGCACCACCTTCGTGCCCCAGGATCGACGGGAAGATACCTTCCGGGTCCGCGCCCGAGAGGGTGTAGGCATCGGTATGGCAGACACCGGAGGCGACCACGCGCAGCAGGACTTCACCGGCCTTGGGCATGGCGACGTCGACTTCTACGATTTCCAGCGGCTTCTTGGCCTCGAAGGCAACGGCGGCGCGCGACTTGATCATGCTGACTCTCCAGTGAATAAAAACAAGACAGGGAGTGTAATACAGCGCCTAACGATGAATAATCTGGGTAAATGAAAAATATTATTGCTGTACAGGGATAATCTTCATGTCCGAGAACCGCTGGGAAGGCATCGACGAATTCGTTGCCGTGGCCGAATGCAGCCAATTCACCGCCGCGGCTGAACGCCTTGGGGTGTCTTCCTCCCACATCAGTCGCCAAATCGTACGGCTGGAAGAGCGCCTGCAGACCCGCTTGCTCTATCGCAGCACCCGCCGGGTCACGCTGACCGAGGCCGGGCAAACCTTCCTGCAACATTGCCAGCGTTTGCAGGATGGCCGCGAAGAAGCGTTGCGCGCGGTCGGCGACTTGACCAGCGAACCCAAGGGCATGCTGCGCATGACCTGTGCCGTGGCCTATGGCGAACGATTCATCGTGCCGCTGGTGACTCGCTTCATGGGCCTGTATCCGCAACTGCGCGTCGATATCGAATTGAGCAACCGCCCGCTCGATCTGGTGCATGAGGGGCTGGACCTGGCTATCCGCCTCGGCCGACTGCAGGACTCAAGACTGGTCGCCACACGCCTGGCACCACGGCGCATGTACCTGTGCGCCTCGCCGTCCTACCTGGAACGGTATGGTCGCCCACACAGTTTGTCGGAACTGAGTCGCCACAACTGCCTCGTCGGCAGCTCGGATATCTGGCAACTGGAACAGAACGGACGGGAATTTTCCCAGCGAGTACAGGGAAACTGGCGCTGCAACAGTGGGCAGGCGGTGCTGGATGCCGCGCTACAAGGGGTTGGGTTGTGTCAGTTGCCGGACTACTACGTTCTGGAGCACCTGAAAAACGGCGAATTGATTTCGCTGCTGGAAGCCCACCAACCGCCGAACACAGCGGTTTGGGCGCTTTATCCGCAGCAGCGGCATTTGTCGCCGAAGGTGCGCAAGTTGGTGGATTATTTGAAGGAAGGGTTGGCCGAACGGCCGGAGTACCGGATCTTTTAACGTCGGTTGGCCCAGCGCTGGCGCAGCCATTCCAGGTCTTCGGGACGTGTGACTTTCAGGTTGTCCGCACGCCCTTCAATCAGGCGCGGAGCCATGCCTGCCCATTCCATCGCCGAAGCTTCATCGGTGATCAGTGCATCCGCCACTAGACTGTCGGCCAAAGCCCGGTGCAATGCGCCGAGACGGAACATCTGCGGCGTATAGGCTTGCCAGATCACGCTGCGATCGACGGTTTCCACCACCCGACCCTGCTTGTCGACCCGTTTCAGGGTATCGCGTGCAGGCACCGCCAACAGACCGCCCACCGGATCGTCCGCCAGCTCAGTGAGCAATTTGTCGAGATCATCGCGGCTCAGGTTGGGCCGTGCCGCATCATGAACCAACACCCAATCCTCATCGTCAGCGCCTTGGGCATGCAGATGCAGCAAAGCATTGAGCACCGACCCGGAACGTTCGGCACCGCCTTCAACCCGTTGAATACGCGGATCGGCAGCACAGGCCAGGTTCGGCCAGTACGGATCGTCGATAGCGAGACTGACCACCAGCCCCTTCAGGGCAGGATGATCGAGGAAACAGCCGAGGCTGTGTTCGAGAATAGTGCGCCCGCCCAGCTGCAAATATTGCTTGGGACGGTCCGCGGCCATACGGGCACCGACGCCCGCGGCAGGAATCACGGCCCAGAAGGCCGGTAACGACTCCATCATTGGGCCAACTGGTAAAGGGTTTCACCGTCCTTGACCATGCCCAACTCATGGCGAGCCCGCTCTTCAACGGTCTCCATGCCCTTTTTCAATTCACTGACTTCGGCATCCATCACCCGATTGCGCTCCAACAACGCCTCGTTCTCGGCGTGTTGATCCGCAATCTGCTGCTTCAACTCGGCCACTTGCGCCAGGCTGCCATTACCCACCCACAGGCGGTACTGCAGGCCGGCCAGCAGCAAGAGCAAGACGAGGAACAACCAATTGGGACTGCGCATCGAATATCAGGTATCCAGTGAAAAAAGACAGCCATGCCAAACTTTGAAGCTTCTGATAGCACGAAGCCTGGAAGAACCAGGCTTGTGCTCTTAAGGCATCAGATTAGTGGCAAATCCATCGCTGTCGCGATTTTTCCGACACAATCCGGTGTCTTTTTTTACCATCTACAACTTAGCCGCGGAACTCGCTGCGACCGTTGTACTTGGCTTTGCCGTTCAACTGTTCTTCGATACGCAGCAGTTGGTTGTACTTGGAAACGCGGTCGGAACGGCACAGCGAACCGGTCTTGATCTGGCCGGCCGAGGTGCCCACGGCCAGGTCGGCAATGGTCGAATCTTCGGTTTCGCCGGAGCGGTGCGAGATCACGGCGGTGTAACCAGCGGCCTTGGCCATCTGGATGGCTTCCAGGGTTTCGGTCAGGGTGCCGATCTGGTTGAACTTGATCAGGATCGAGTTGGCGATCTTTTTATCGATGCCTTCTTTCAGGATCTTGGTGTTGGTCACGAACAGGTCGTCGCCTACCAGCTGAGTCTTCTCGCCGATCTTATCGGTGAGGATTTTCCAGCCAGCCCAGTCAGACTCGTCCAGACCGTCTTCGATGGAGATGATCGGGTAACGCTCGGTCAGACCTTTCAGGTAGTCGGCGAAACCTTCAGCGGTGAACACTTGGCCTTCGCCGGACAGGTTGTACTTGCCATCTTCGTAGAATTCGCTGGCCGCGCAGTCCAGTGCCAGGGTCACGTCGGTGCCCAGCTTGTAGCCGGCGTTGGCCACGGCTTCGGAGATCACTTTCAAAGCGTCTTCGTTGGAGGCCAGGTTCGGTGCGAAACCACCTTCGTCACCAACGGCAGTGCTCAGGCCACGGGCCTTCAGAACCGCTTTGAGGTGATGGAAAATCTCGGTGCCCATGCGCAGACCTTCCGAGAAAGACTTGGCGCCAACCGGCTGAACCATGAACTCCTGGATGTCGACGTTGTTATCGGCGTGCTCGCCACCGTTGATGATGTTCATCATCGGAACCGGCATCGAGTAAACACCCGGGGTGCCGTTCAGGTTAGCGATGTGAGCGTACAGCGGCAGGTCCTGGTCCTGTGCTGCTGCCTTGGCCGCGGCCAGGGAAACGGCGAGGATCGCGTTGGCGCCCAGGGTCGCTTTGTTTTCGGTGCCATCGAGCTTGATCATCGCGTGATCCAGCGCTTTCTGGTCGCTTGGGTCTTTGCCCAGCAACAGGTCACGGATCGGACCGTTGATGTTGGCTACGGCCTTGAGCACGCCTTTGCCCATGTAACGGCTCTTGTCGCCATCACGCAGCTCGAGCGCTTCACGCGAGCCAGTGGAAGCACCGGATGGCGCGCAAGCGCTGCCGATGATGCCGTTATCGAGAAGCACGTCTGCTTCCACAGTGGGATTGCCACGGGAGTCGAGAACTTCACGACCTTTGATGTCGACGATTTTTGCCATTGTTGTAAACACTCCAAAGTTGACGAAAACGCGGTATACCGATCGATTTATAACTTGTGGGTCACATTGCTTTTTGTAGGAGCCGGCTTGCCGGCGAAGGCGTTCTCAAAATATCGGAAAGACTGAGGGCCCCTTCGCTGGCAAGCCAGCTCCTACACGGAGAATTGGAGTTTACGCGGTTTCTACCGTCGGAAAACTCTTCACCAGTTCGTCCAATGCTTTGAGCTGGGCCAGGAATGGCTCCAGTTTGTCCAGACGCAAGGCGCAAGGGCCATCGCATTTGGCATTGTCCGGGTCCGGGTGCGCCTCGAGGAACAGCCCGGCCAGCGACTGGCTCATGCCGGCCTTGGCCAGGTCGGTGACCTGGGCCCGACGACCGCCGGCGGAATCGGAGCGACCGCCAGGCATTTGCAGCGCGTGGGTCACGTCGAAGAACACCGGGTATTCGAACTGCTTCATGATGCCGAAGCCGAGCATGTCGACCACGAGATTGTTGTAGCCGAAGCTCGAACCACGCTCGCAGAGGATCAACTGATCGTTACCGGCTTCCACGCATTTGTTCAGGATGTGTTTCATTTCCTGAGGCGCGAGGAATTGGGCTTTCTTGATGTTGATCACCGCGCCGGTCTTGGCCATCGCGACCACGAGGTCGGTCTGGCGCGACAGGAAGGCCGGCAACTGGATGATGTCGCAGACTTCAGCGACGACCGCGGCCTGATCAGGCTCGTGGACATCGGTGATGATCGGTACGCCAAAGGCTTGCTTGATGTCCTGGAAAATACGCATGCCCTCTTCCAGGCCGGGGCCACGGTAAGAGGTCACAGAAGAACGGTTTGCTTTGTCAAAACTGGCCTTGAACACGTAAGGAATACCGAGCTTTTCGGTGACCTTTACGTACTCTTCGCAGACCTGCATCGCCATGTCACGGCTTTCCAACACGTTCATGCCACCGAACAGCACCATTGGCTTGTCGTTGGCAATCTCGATATCGCCTACGCGGATGATCTTCTGCGTCATCAGGTTTACGCCTTCTTCTGGTGTTGAGCCAAAGCGGCTTTAACGAAACCGCTGAACAACGGGTGACCGTCGCGTGGCGTCGAGGTGAACTCGGGGTGGAACTGGCAAGCGACAAACCATGGGTGATCCGGCGCTTCGACCACTTCAACCAGGGCACCATCACCGGAACGACCGGAGATTTTCAGGCCCGCTTCCATGATTTGTGGCAGCAGGTTGTTGTTCACTTCGTAGCGATGACGGTGACGCTCGACGATCACGTCCTTGGCGTAGCAGTCATGGACCAGGGAACCTGGCTCAAGCAGGCAATCCTGGGCGCCGAGGCGCATGGTGCCGCCCAGATCGGACGCTTCGGTACGGGTTTCGACCGCGCCGGTGGCGTCTTCCCACTCGGTGATCAGACCGACCACCGGGTGACCGCTGGTGCGATCGAACTCGGTGGAGTTGGCGTCTTTCCAGCCCATGACGTTACGAGCGAACTCGATGACAGCCACTTGCATGCCCAGGCAGATGCCCAGGTACGGAACCTTGTTTTCGCGAGCGTATTGAACGGCGGTGATCTTGCCTTCCACGCCACGCAGACCGAAGCCGCCCGGTACCAGAATCGCGTCGACACCTTCCAGCAGCGCGGTGCCCTGGTTTTCGATGTCTTCGGAATCGATGTAGCGCAGGTTGACCTTGGTACGGTTGCTGATGCCGGCGTGACTCATCGCTTCGATCAGCGACTTGTAGGCGTCCAGCAGCTCCATGTACTTGCCGACCATGGCGATGGTGACTTCGTGCTCCGGGTTCAGCTTGGCGTCAACCACCGCTTCCCACTCGGACAGATCGGCGCTATCGCATTGCAGGCCGAAACGCTCGACAACGAAATCATCCAGGCCCTGGGAGTGCAGAATGCCCGGGATCTTGTAGATGGTGTCGGCGTCTTCCAGCGCGATCACTGCACGTTCTTCAACGTTGGTGAACTGTGCGATCTTGCGACGCGAAGAAATGTCGATCGGGTGATCGGAGCGGCATACCAGCACGTCAGGCTGCAGGCCGATAGAACGCAGTTCCTTGACCGAGTGCTGGGTTGGCTTGGTTTTGGTTTCACCGGCCGTGGCGATGTACGGCACCAGTGTCAGGTGCATCAGCATCGCGCGCTTGGCGCCGACTTCGAAACGCAACTGACGGATCGCTTCAAGGAACGGTTGCGACTCGATGTCACCCACGGTGCCACCGATCTCGACCATGGCCACGTCGGCATCGCCGGCGCCCTTGATGATCCGGCGCTTGATTTCGTCGGTGATGTGCGGGATCACCTGAATGGTTGCGCCCAGGTAATCACCACGGCGCTCTTTGCGCAGGACGTGTTCGTAGACACGGCCAGTGGTGAAGTTGTTGTTCTGGGTCATGGTCGTGCGGATGAACCGCTCGTAGTGGCCCAGGTCCAGGTCGGTCTCGGCGCCGTCGTGGGTGACGAACACTTCACCGTGCTGGAACGGGCTCATGGTGCCCGGGTCAACGTTGATGTACGGGTCCAGCTTCAGCATGGTGACCTTAAGTCCCCGCGCCTCCAGGATGGCCGCCAATGAAGCCGAGGCAATGCCTTTCCCCAATGAAGAAACAACACCGCCCGTGACGAATATGTAGCGCGTCATGAAAAACCCTAGAAGTCTGCGTTAAAGCGGTCCGAGCCGCCGGGGAAAGCGAAGGAAGGCCGAAGCCCCCGATCACCTGCATTAATCACAGTGCACCTTTCAAAAAAACCGCCGCGTTGGGACAGACCGGAAGATGAAACACCGGTAGGTTGCTCGCTACACATTTTTTGGAATCGCCCAGCAAAGACTGCTTGGTAATCGGCAACTGCTGCGATTCAGGAGAATCCACAGAAGTTGTATCAAGAAGGGAGCGTAGTCTACCGGAAAGCCCCATTCAGCTCAAACCTTGATCTTCGATTGGCGGCTGCCAATGCAAATGCCAGCCACCCTGCTCACCGCCATTTAGCCCCCGCAGGTTCGCCGCCGCCAGCAATTGCTCGCCTCTGTAGACCAGCGGCAATCTGCCACGGGAGAAGCCCGGCATGCCGCTTTCGTTGAGCAAACGCTTCAAATCACGGTGGCCACGTTCAGGCAGATCCATGACTTCACCGCCTTCACGATAGCGGATCTGTAACGGGCCATCAGGGATCTGACCGGTGAGTGTGACCATACCGTTATCCGGCAACGCCAGTGATACCGAGGGATCAGCCCACGCCCCCGGAGATGGCGGAGTGCGCAGCCAACCTCCTGACAACCACCAGAGACGCCCGCCAGCACGATGCAGTTCTCCCGCCGCCAGTCGCCAGACCGGACGCGCATCGCCGGTCGCATCGCGCAAACTTTCCCAACCCGACCAATGGTCACTGTCCGGCAAAGACGTCAGCGGTTTGAGCCAATGGCTTAACGCGTTGCGTTGACGCGCGTCAGACAGTTTTTCCAATGGCGCCAGCTCCAGCGACGGTAAACCCAGCCAATCGAAATCACTGACCGTGCTGGCGTGGGCCAGATCGATTTGCGCCAGCTCATCGAGCAGCCCCTGCGCTTCGCTCAGATGCGCAGCGCTGCGAGCCATGGTCGATACCGCTTGCGGCCAGCGCGCGGTCAACACCGGGAACACCTGATGACGCAGGTAATTGCGCGAGAACTGCCGGTCCTGATTCGACGGATCTTCGATCCAGCACAGCTGATATTCAGTAGCGTAGGCCTCAAGCTCGGCGCGAGTGACATCCAGCAACGGCCGCAGCAGCTGCCCCCGCCCCAAAGGACGATCGCTCGGCATCCCCGACAAGCCCCTCACCCCTGCCCCGCGTAGCAGCCGAAACAACAGGGTTTCCGCTTGATCATCACGGTGTTGGCCTGTGAGCAGCACCTCACCGGCTTGAGTTGCGGCGATGAAGGCACCATAACGCGCATCCCGCGCCGCCCGCTCAAGGCTGGCGCCAGGCTCAACCTGAACACGCACAACCTCCAGCGGCACCCCCAAAGCATCACAGACCGACTGACAATGCTCCGGCCACGCATCAGCCGCAGCCTGAAGTCCGTGGTGGACATGAATGGCGGCCAGCGTCGGCAAGGATTCGGTTTTTGCGCGATGTGCGAGAAGGTGCAGCAGGACGGTGGAATCGAGACCACCGGAGAAGGCGATGCGCCAGGTTGTAGCATTGCGCCAAGGTGCAAGCACCTTGAAAAGCCTGGTTTGCAGATCATTGCCACTGTTTGAATGGGCAATCATTTAAAACACCTCTGCCAACAAGAGTGCCAGGATCGCAGCCTGCGGCAGTTCCTACAGGTGATAAGTGCAGGAGCTGCCGAAGGCTGCGATCTTTTGATCGGCAACCCAGGACAAAAGTCAGCCGCAGATCAGAGACCGTAGCTCATCAGACGCTCATAACGGCGGGCCAGCAGCGCGTCGTTGTCGAACTTCTTGAGCATCGCCAGTTGCGAGCTCAGCTCGGCACGGATCGAGGCAGCCGCAGCGGCTGGGTCACGATGAGCGCCACCCAACGGTTCGCTGATCACCTTATCCACAATGCCCAGGCCTTTCAGACGCTCGGCAGTGATGCCCATGGCTTCAGCGGCATCCGGGGCTTTCTCGGACGTTTTCCACAGAATCGAGGCGCAACCTTCCGGCGAAATCACCGCGTAGGTCGAATATTGCAGCATGTTCAGCTGATCGCAGACGCCGATTGCCAGAGCACCACCGGAACCACCCTCACCGATCACGGTGGCGATGATTGGAGTTTTCAGGCGAGCCATGACGCGCAGGTTCCAGGCAATCGCTTCGCTCTGGTTGCGCTCTTCGGCGTCGATGCCAGGGTAAGCGCCCGGGGTGTCGATGAAGGTCAGGATCGGCATCTTGAAGCGCTCGGCCATTTCCATCAGACGGCACGCCTTGCGGTAGCCTTCCGGACGCGGCATGCCGAAGTTGCGGCGCACCTTCTCACGCACTTCACGGCCTTTCTGGTGACCGATGACCATCACCGGTTGATTGTCCAGACGGGCAACACCGCCAACGATGGCAGCGTCGTCGGAGAAGTGACGGTCGCCGTGCAGTTCATCGAACTCGGTGAAGATGTGTTCGATGTAGTCCAGGGTATACGGACGTTTCGGGTGACGCGCCAGACGAGCGATCTGCCAGCTGGTCAGCTTGCCGAA
Organism: Pseudomonas frederiksbergensis; assembly: GCF_017114915.1. Taxonomy (GTDB): domain Bacteria; phylum Pseudomonadota; class Gammaproteobacteria; order Pseudomonadales; family Pseudomonadaceae; genus Aquipseudomonas; species Aquipseudomonas frederiksbergensis_I. The sequence goes on along the minus strand of NZ_JAAUOE010000004.1, from coordinate 72,087 downwards.
GATATCCTCGGTCAGCGTGCTGCTCTTGTCCTGCAGGCGGGAGATCTCATCGCCGATATTCAGCGAATTGTCATTACCGACCAAGCGCAACTCTTCGATCTTGGCTTGCAGGTCGGCGATCGGCTGTTCGAAATCCAGGAAGTTCGGGTTCATAGGCGTCCGTCTAGGGTCGCGTCCAAGAGAGCTTGGGCCGGCCGGTTGTCTATTCGCGCCCTACCTTAAGGGACAGGCGCGTTCAGGTCGAGATTAAAAATTTGGGTCGGGATCAGATGCGTTCCAATGGTAAGGAATGGCACCTGGCCGTCAACGGTATTGGAGGAAGACGTTGTCTCGCCCGAACTGGTCACGCAGGGCTTGAATCAAGGCATCCGCCGGGTCGATCCGCCAGGTCTCGCCGAACTGCAACAAGGCCTTCGCATCGGGGCTGGTGTAGTCCATGGTGATCGGGCACGCACCGCGGTGACGCTTCAACAACTCGCCCAACCAACGTAGCTGATCGCCCTTGAGGTCCTTGGCATGCAACTTCAGGCGCAGGCTTTCGGCCAGGTTGGTTCGCGCATCTTCCATGCTCATCACCCGCTTGACCCGCAACCGCAGGCCGCCAGAGAAGTCGTCGTTACTGACTTCGCCTTCGACCACCACCATCGCGTCGGTCTGCAACAGCGACTGCGCGGAATGGAACGCGTCGGCGAACAGCGAGGCCTCGATCCGCCCGGAGCGGTCATCAAGGGTGATGAAGCCCATCTTGTCGCCCTTTTTGTTCTTCATCACTCGCAGGGCGATGATCATCCCCGCGACCGTCTGGGTATCGCGAGCCGGCTTCAGGTCGATGATGCGCTGACGGGCGAAGCGACGGATCTCGCCTTCATATTCGTCGATCGGGTGACCGGTGAGGTACAGGCCCAGGGTGTCTTTTTCGCCCTTCAGGCGTTCCTTGAGGGTCAGTTCCTTGGCCTTGCGATGATTGGCGTAGACATCGGCGTCCTCTTCGACGAACAGACCGCCAAACAGATCGGCATGCCCACTGTCGTGGGTGCGAGCGGTTTGTTCGGCCGCCTTGATCGCCTCTTCCATGGCCGTCAACAAGACCGCGCGGTTGCGGTCGATGTTGGCCTGATAGGCTTTCTGCTCGTCGTGGAAATACGGACCAAGACGATCCAGGGCACCACTGCGGATCAAACCGTCGAGGGTGCGCTTATTGATGCGTTTGAGATCGACCCGCGCGCAGAAATCGAACAGATCCTTGAACGGCCCGTCTTGCCGCGCCTCGGTAATCGCTTCGACCGGGCCTTCGCCCACGCCCTTGATCGCGCCCAGACCGTAAATGATGCGGCCTTCGTCGTTCACCGTGAACTTGAACTCCGAAGTGTTCACGTCCGGCGCGTCGAGGCGCAGCTTCATGGTCCGCACTTCTTCGATCAAGGTCACGACCTTGTCGGTGTTGTGCATATCCGCCGACAGTACCGCGGCCATGAACGGCGCCGGGTAGTGGGCTTTCAGCCATGCGGTCTGGTACGACACCAGGCCATAGGCAGCGGAGTGGGATTTGTTGAAGCCGTAACCGGCGAATTTTTCTACCAGGTCGAAAATGTTACCGGCAAGGTCTGCGTCGATATTGTTGGTGGCGCAACCTTCAATGAAACCGCCGCGCTGCTTGGCCATTTCTTCGGGTTTTTTCTTACCCATGGCGCGACGCAGCATGTCTGCGCCGCCGAGGGTGTAACCGGCCATGACCTGGGCAATCTGCATCACCTGTTCCTGATACAGGATGATGCCGTAAGTCGGCGCCAGGACGGGCTTGAGGCCGTCGTACTGGTAGTCCGAGTGCGGGTACGCGAGTTCGGCGCGACCGTGCTTGCGGTTGATGAAGTCGTCCACCATGCCCGATTGCAACGGGCCCGGACGGAACAGGGCCACCAGTGCGATCAAGTCTTCCAGGCAGTCGGGCTTGAGCTTTTTGATCAGCTCTTTCATGCCGCGCGACTCGAGCTGGAACACCGCGGTGGTTTCAGCTTTTTGCAGCAGTGTGTAGGTCGGTTTGTCGTCCAGCGGAATGAACGCGATATCCAGTGGCGGTTCATTGACCTTGGCGCGGTCGCGGTTGATGGTTTTCAACGCCCAGTCAATGATCGTCAGGGTCCGCAGACCGAGGAAGTCGAACTTCACCAGACCGGCCGCCTCGACGTCATCCTTGTCGAACTGGGTTACCAGACCGTCGCCCGCCTCGTCGCAATAGATCGGCGAGAAGTCGGTCAGCTTGGTCGGCGCGATAACCACACCACCGGCGTGCTTGCCGACGTTACGCACAACGCCTTCGAGCTTGCGGGCCATTTCCCAGATTTCCGCGGCTTCTTCATCGACCTTGATGAAGTCGCGCAGGATTTCTTCCTGCTCGTAGGCCTTTTCCAGGGTCATGCCGACTTCGAACGGAATCATCTTCGACAGACGATCCGCCAGGCCGTAGGACTTGCCCTGCACCCGCGCCACGTCACGGACCACAGCCTTGGCCGCCATGGAACCGAAGGTGATGATCTGGCTTACCGCGTTGCGACCGTATTTCTCGGCCACGTAATCGATGACCCGGTCACGGCCGTCCATGCAGAAGTCGACGTCGAAGTCGGGCATGGAAACCCGTTCCGGATTAAGGAAACGTTCGAACAGCAGGTCATATTCCAGCGGGTCGAGGTCGGTGATCTTCTGCACATAGGCCACCAGCGACCCGGCACCCGATCCACGGCCAGGACCGACCGGTACGCCGTTGTTCTTGGCCCACTGGATAAAGTCCATCACGATCAGGAAGTAACCGGGGAAACCCATCTGGATGATGATATCCAGCTCGAAATTCAGCCGGTCGACATACACCTGACGCTTGGCCTCGTAGTCTTCGGTGGTGTCTTTGGGCAGCAGAACGGTGAGGCGCTCTTCCAGACCGTCGAAGGAGACTTTGCGGAAATATTCGTCGATGGTCATGCCATCGGGAATCGGGAAGTTGGGCAGAAAGTGCTTGCCCAGTTTCACTTCGATGTTGCAGCGCTTGGCGATCTCGACGGTGTTTTCCAGCGCCTCAGGCAAGTCGCTGAACAGCTCGGCCATCTCCTCGGCACTTTTGAGGTATTGCTGATCGCTATAATTCTTCGGACGCCGCGGATCGTCGAGGGCGCGACCCTCACCGATGCAAACGCGGGTTTCGTGCGCTTCGAAGTCTTCCTGTTTGATGAAGCGCACGTCGTTGGTCGCCACCAGCGGCGCGCCGATTTTCTCGGCCAGGGCCACGGCGCCGTGCAGTTGTTCTTCGTCGTTGGGACGGTTGGTGCGCTGGACTTCCAGATAGAAACGATCCGGGAACACTGCCATCCATTCGCGTGCCAGGGTTTCGGCTTCGTCCGGATTGCCGCTGAGCATGGCCAGACCGATTTCGCCCTCTTTCGCCGCCGACAGCATGATCAAGCCTTCGCTGGCTTCAGCCACCCACTCGCGCTCGATGATGATCGAGCCATTGCGCTGGCCGTCGATGAAACCACGGGAAATCAGTTCGGTGAGGTTGCGATAACCCACGGCGTTCATCGCCAGCAGGCTGATCCGGCTCAAGGGGTTGTCCGGATCCTTGTTCGATAGCCACAGATCGGCGCCGCAGATCGGCTTGATCCCCGCGCCCATGGCCGCTTTATAGAATTTGACCAGGGAACACATGTTGTTCTGGTCGGTGACCGCCACGGCAGGCATGTTCATGCCGACCAGCGTCTTGACCAGCGGTTTGATCCGCACCAGACCGTCGACCAGGGAATATTCAGTGTGCAGGCGTAGATGAACGAATGAAGCCGGCATAGTGATCCTGTCTAGAAACTAGAAACGTGAAGACAACAAGGCCCGGATTGTACCGGGCCTTGAATAAAACATCAGCCTGCGACTAACCCTCGATCAGGTTTTCCCGCGCTTCGTACGCCAGGCGTACCGGAGCGAACGAGCGCCGATGAATCGGCGTAGGCCCCAGCCGTACTAGCGCTTCCAGATGACCGGGCGTCGGGTAGCCTTTGTGGCCACCGATGCCGTAACCCGGATAAATCAGTTCGAACGCGGCCATTTCGCGATCACGGCTGACTTTGGCCAGAATCGACGCCGCGGCGATGGCCGGTACTTTGCCATCACCCTGGATCACCGCTTCGGCGCGCATCGAAAGTTTCGGGCAACGGTTGCCGTCGATCATCGCCAGTTTCGGCTGAATGTGCAGCCCTTCGACCGCGCGCTGCATGGCCAGCATGGTGGCGTGAAGAATGTTCAGCTCGTCGATTTCTTCTACTTCAGCGCGAGCGACATACCAGCTCAGGGCTTTTTCGCAGATTTCATCATAAAGCGCTTCGCGGCGTGCTTCGGTGAGCTTTTTCGAATCGTTGAGGCCGAGAATCGGTCGACTTGGATCGAGGATCACTGCCGCTGTCACCACGGCACCGCATAGCGGGCCGCGACCGACTTCATCGACACCTGCCACCAGATCTACAACTTCATCGACCAGCATAAAATCCAGGCCCAACTGCTTGCTTGCTTTGCTCATTATGCTCTGCCAATCAGGTTCAGTACCGCATCCGCTGCCTGATTGGAGGCGTCCAGGCGCAGGGTTCGGTGGATTTCGTCAAAGCCTCGGGTCTGCTCCTCGCCACCTTCGATCAGCGGCGACAGCGTCTGGGCCAGGGCTTCGACCGTCGCATCGTCCTGCAACAACTCCGGCACCAGCAGGCGCTGGGCCAGCAGATTCGGCAACGAGACGTAGGGACTTTTCACCATCCGTTTGAGAATCCAGAACGTCAGCGGAGCCAAACGATAAGCGACCACCATCGGCCGCTTGTACAGCAATGCTTCCAGCGTAGCGGTTCCCGAAGCGATCAACACCGCGTCGCATGCCGCCAGGGCCAGATGGGATTTTCCATCGAGCAAGGTCAGCGGCAGATCGCGACCGGCCAGCAGCGCTTCAAGCTGGGCCCGACGCTGCGGGCTGGCACACGGCATGACGAACCGCACACCGGGTCGCATGGCCCGCAGGCGCTGGGCGGTGTCGAGGAACAGCGCGCCTAGGCGCCCGACTTCACCGCCGCGACTGCCCGGCATCAGGGCGACCAGCGGCCCGTCCGGCAAACCGAGTTCAGCCCGCGCGGCACCGCGATCGGCCTCAAGCGGGATCGCATCGGCCAGGGTATGCCCGACAAACCGCACCGGCACACCCTTCTCTTCATAAAATTTAGCTTCGAACGGGAACAGCGTCAGCATCAGGTCGCAACCTTCGCGAATCTTCAACACCCGCTTCTGTCGCCAGGCCCAGACCGACGGGCTGACGTAGTGCACGGTCTTGATCCCGGCCTGACGCAGCTTGAGCTCGATATTGAGGTTGAAGTCCGGGGCATCGATACCGATGAACACATCCGGTTTCTCGGCGATCAGGTCCGCAACCAGTTTCTTGCGGCGGGCCAACAGCTCGCGCAAACGGCCCAGCACTTCCACCAGCCCCATGACAGACAGGCGTTCCATCGGGAAATACGAGGTCAGGCCTTCGGCCTGCATCAGCGGACCGCCGACACCAATGAACTCGACCGCCGGATGCTGTGCCTTGAGCGCACGCATGAGACCCGCACCCAGAATGTCACCGGAAGCCTCACCCGCCACCAGCGCAATACGCAGATTGGCCATGATTAGCGGGTGATGCCGCGGGTCGAAGACTGGATGGAATCACGGAACACCGCGACTTCCGGGAACTGCAGCGAGGGTTCGGCCAGCTCGGCGAGCGCTTGCTCGACTGTCAGGCCCTGGCGGTAAACCACCTTGTAGGCACGACGCAGCGCGTGGATCGCATCTTCGCTGAAGCCGCGACGGCGCATGCCTTCGAAGTTCATGCTGCGAGCTTCAGCGGGGTTGCCGAATACCGTGACGTACGCTGGAACGTCTTTGCCAATGGCAGTGCCCATGCCGGAAAAGCTGTGGGCGCCAATGTGGCAATACTGGTGAACCAGGGTGAAGCCGGACAGGATCGCCCAGTCCTCGACGTGCACATGGCCCGCCAAGGCGGTGTTGTTGACCAGGATGCAGTGATTGCCGATAACGCTGTCGTGACCGATGTGGGCATAGGCCATGATCAGGTTGTGATCGCCCAGGGTCGTTTCCGAACGGTCCTGGATGGTCCCGCGGTGAATCGTCACGCCTTCGCGGATGACGTTGTGGTCACCGATGACCAGACGGGTTTCCTCGCCCTTGTATTTCAAATCGGGCGTGTCCTCACCTACCGAAGAAAACTGGTAGATGCGATTGTGTTTACCGATTCGGGTCGGGCCCTTGAGAATCACATGCGGCCCGATCACCGTCCCCTCGCCGATTTCCACACCTGCGCCGATGATCGACCAAGGGCCGACTTCGACGTCGTCGGCCAGGACGGCCGTCGGATCGATGATTGCGCGAGGGTCAATCAAACTCATAGTTTGCGTTCCGCGCAGATGATTTCAGCGGAGCAGACTGGCTTGCCATCGACCGAAGCCTGGCATTCGAACTTCCAGATCTGACGCTTGCAGCTGATGAACTTGGCTTCAAGGATCAGTTGATCGCCCGGCAGCACAGGCTGACGAAAGCGCAGTTTGTCGGAGCCGACGAAGTAGTAAAGGGTGCCGTCGGCCGGTTTCACGTCCAGCATTTTAAAACCAAGGATCCCGGCAGCCTGAGCCATCGCTTCGATGATCAGTACGCCCGGCATGATTGGATGCGCGGGGAAGTGACCATTGAAGAACGGTTCGTTGATGCTGACATTCTTGTAGGCGCGAATGCGCTTGCCTTCCACATCCAGATCCACGACCCGGTCCACCAGCAGGAACGGGTAACGGTGAGGCAGGTATTCGCGAATCTCGTTGATGTCCATCATTTCGGGGGGAAGCCTATGTAAAGATTGGGAGCGCGCGACTGACGCGCACTCCTCTAGCAAATCAAGGGAGGCAGTCTAGCGGCTGTGCACACTTGATATGGAAATGGTATCAGCCATCTGATGAAGCATTACCGTCAGGGGTCACGTCCCCTACACGCTTTTCCAGCTGTCGCAGGCGTCGCGCGATGTCATCGAGCTGACGGATGCGTGCCGCGCTTTTGCGCCATTCGGCTGCCGGTTGCATTGCCGTACCGGAAGAATAGGAGCCCGGCTCGGTAATCGAGTGGGTCACCATGGTCATCCCGGTCAGGAAAACGTTGTCGCAAATGTCGATATGCCCCACCAGCCCTACGCCACCGGCGAGCATGCAATGCTTGCCGATTTTGGTGCTGCCGGAAATTCCCACGCACGCGGCCATGGCAGTGTGATCACCGACCTGAACGTTGTGGGCAATCTGAATCTGATTGTCGAGCTTTACACCATTACCAATGACGGTATCGGCCAGCGCGCCGCGATCAATAGCGGTATTTACGCCGATTTCCACGTCGTCTCCGATCGAGACGCCGCCGATCTGGGCGATTTTCTGCCAGACACCTTTTTCGTTGGCAAAACCGAAGCCTTCACCACCGAGCACGGCACCGGATTGAATCACCACCCGTTTGCCGATGCGCACGTCGTGATACAACGTGACGCGCGGGGCCAACCAGCCGCCCTCGCCGATTTCGCTGCGTGCACCGATGAAGCAATGCGCGCCAACGGTCACACCGGCGCCAATACGCGCTGCACTTTCGATCACTGCAAAGGCACCGATGCTCGCCGCTGGATCGACCACCGCATCCGCTGCCACCACCGCCGCCGGATGAATACCGGCCGGCGCCTTGGGCTTGGGATCGAACAGGTGGGAAATGCGCGCGTAGGCCAGATACGGATCAGGCACCACCAGTGCATCACCGGCAAAACCTTCAGCATCGGCGGCCTTCAGCAATATAGCTGCAGCCTGGCTGCCGGCCAGGTATTTACGGTAGTGAGGATTTGCCAGAAAGCTCAACTGAGCTGGGCCAGCCTCTTGCAAAGTGGCTAGCCCAGTAATTTCCTTCTTCGGGTCGCCTCGTAAAGTGGCGCCGAGGAACTCGGCCAACTGGCCGAGCTTTATAGTCGCTGTCATGGGTTATTTCAGCTGATTCATGCGCTCGATAACCTGGCGAGTGATGTCGTACTGCGGTTTGACATCAATCACTGCGCCACGCTCGAAGACCAGGTCATAAGCACCTTTCTTGATGACTTCTTCCACAGCGCTGTCCAGTTTCGGCTTGAGCTGCTTGAGCATTTCACGGTCGGCAACGGCTTTGGCTTCGTTCAGTTCCTTGGACTGGAACTGGAAATCACGGGCCTTCTGCTTGAACTCGAGCTCCAGACGCTCACGCTCGCCTTGCTGCATCTTGTCGCCGCCAGCCATCAGACGGTCCTGGATACCCTTGGCGCTGCTTTCCAGGCTCTTGAGCTTGGTCAGCTGCGGGCCAAACTTTTTCTCGGCATCCACGGCGTACTTCTTCGCCGCGTCAGATTCCAGCAGTGCCATCTGATAGTTCAGAACGGCGATTTTCATGTCGGCAAACGCCGGACCTGCGACCAGTACGGTCGCCAGGAGAACCAATTGAGTCAACTTACGCACGATGCACTCCTACAAAATCCATTGTCGTTATCTTGGGTCAGACGCTTAGAAGGTCTGGCCGAGGGAGAATTGGAACACTTGAGTCTCAGCGTCATCCGGTTTCTTGATCGGCATGGCCAACGCGAAACTCAAAGGACCCAGTGCAGTGACCCAGGTCACGCCGACACCGACGGAGCTCGCCAGGTTGCTCAGGCTGATGTCGTTGCACTGCGTCGCAGAACTGGAACCAACATTGGCGTTCGTCGTCTTCTCGCATTTAGAGTCGAATACGTTACCGACATCCCAGAATACCGAAGTACGCAGGGAGCGCTGGTCCTTGACGAATGGCATAGGGAACAGCACCTCGACACCACCCTGCATCAGCACGTTACCACCGAATGGCAGCGGATCCTGGTCCGGGTCGGCAACTGTACCGGCGTTACCTGTTACATCGGCGCCGCGGCTAGGGGTACTGCGAGGCCCCAGAGTACTGTCCTTGAAGCCGCGCACCGAGTTGAAGCCACCCGCGTAATAGTTTTCATAGAACGGCAAGCCATCGGTCGAACCGTAACCATCGCCATAGCCCAACTCGGTGTGCAGCCGCATGGTGTAGTTTTCGGTCAACGGCTGGAACAATTGACCACGATAATCGAGCTTGAAGAACGACAGGTCACTGCCAGGCGTCGTGGCTTCCAGGGTCAGGCTCTGGGAATGACCCCGGGTCGCCAGTACGCCCTTGTTCAGGGTGGACTCGGACCAACCGGCCGAAGCCTTGAAGTTCAGGTAGCTATCGCCTTCACGGTTAACGAAGTCGAAAATCTCGTCAACGGTGTACTGACCGGTCTTGATATCGTCCTTCTGGGCAGACAGGCCGAAGGTCAGACGCGAAGTCTCGCTGATCGGGTAGCCAACATTCACACCAGCACCCAAGCTATCTACCGCATAGCTGGTGAGGTCGGCGTCAAGCTCATCATAATCGGTAGTGCGATAGAAGGCGTTATAGCCAAGGCTCACACCGTCAGCAGTCCAGTAGGGGTCGACATAACCGAAGTTATAGCGGCTCTGGTATTCACTGCGGGTCAAGCCAACGCTGACCTTGTTACCAGTACCCAGGAAGTTGTTCTGCGTGATCGAACCACCGAGGATCAAACCTGCGCTCTGGGCGAAACCGACGCTGGCGGTAATCGAACCGGAGGCCTGCTCTTCAACGCTATAGTTCACATCAACCTGGTCGTCGACACCGGGTACGGCCGGCGTCTCGACGTTGACTTCCTTGAAGAAGCCCAGACGCTCAAGACGAGTCTTGGACTGGTCGATCAGGTAGGTCGAAGCCCAGCCGCCTTCCATCTGGCGCATTTCACGACGCAGTACTTCGTCTTCGGACTTGGTGTTGCCACGGAAGTTGATGCGGTTCACGTAAGCACGTTTGCCCGGATCGACAGCGAAAGTGATATCAACGGTGTGGTCGTCATCGTGAGGCTGAGGCACGCCGTTGACGTTGGCGAAGGTATAACCCTCGTTACCCAGACGACGGGTGATCAGTTCGGACGTGGTGGTCATCAGCTTGCGCGAGAACACCTGGCCTTTCTGAACCAGCAGCAGGGACTTGACCTGATCTTCAGGCACTTTCAGGTCGCCGCTGAGCTTGACGTCACGAACGGTGTACTTTTCGCCTTCGTTGACGTTGACGGTGATATAGACGTGTTTTTTGTCCGGGGTGATGGACACCTGGGTCGACGCGATATCCATGTTGATATAGCCGCGGTCCAGATAGTAGGAACGCAGACGCTCCAGGTCACCGGAGAGTTTTTCACGGGCGTACTTGTCATCGTTCTTGAAGAACGACAGCCAGTTGCTGGTCTTGAGTTCGAACAGGTCGATCAGGTCTTCATCCGGGAAAACCGTGTTACCCACCACGTTGATATGCTGGATAGCGGCCACGGTGCCTTCGTTGATGTTGACCTTCAGGGCCACTCGGTTACGCGGCTGGGGCACCACTTCGGTGTCGACGGTAGCCGAGTAACGGCCCTGAGCGACGTATTGACGCTGCAGCTCGTTACGCACGCCTTCGAGGGTGGCGCGCTGGAAGATCTCGCCTTCGGCCAGACCGGATTGCTTGAGGCCTTTCATCAGGTCTTCAGTGGAGATCGCCTTGTTGCCTTCGATCTCGATACTGGCGACTGACGGACGCTCGACTACAGTGATGACCAGGACGTTGCCATCACGGCCCAGCTGGATATCTTGAAAGAACCCGGTCTTGAACAACGCACGAGTGGATTCCACCAGGCGACGATCATCCGCCTGTTCGCCGACGTTCAACGGCAAAGCACCAAAGACACTCCCCGCGGAGACCCGCTGGAGGCCATTGACGCGAATATCAGAGATAGTGAAGGACTCGGCGTGAACTTCGGCGATCATCAATACGGTGAGAACCGCAGTTAGCAGCAGACGTTTCATGAAGTCCTTTCTTATTCCAACTGGCAATAAAAACTGCCGCAAAATGCGGCAGATTCGCAATTCAGCGAAGTGTTACAGTCGACCCAGATCATTGACCAGAGCTAGCAACATCACCCCGACCACCAAACTGATACCGATCTGTATCCCCCAACCTTGCACCCGATCCGACAAGGGGCGACCACGCGCCCACTCGATCAGATAAAACAACAAATGCCCCCCATCCAGTACAGGAATGGGCAGCAAATTCAGAACCCCCAGGCTAATACTCAGATAAGCAAGGAAATTCAGGAAATCAGCGAAGCCCGACTGGGCAGAAGCGCCCGCCACTTTAGCAATGGTTATCGGTCCACTCAAGTTTTTTACCGAGAGCTCGCCGAACAACATTTTCTTGAGCGAATCGAGGGTCAGCACGCTCATGGTCCAGGTGCGTCGTGCACCCTCGCCAATTGCAGCCACCGGACCGTAACTGACTTCACGAATCATCTCTGATGGCCAATCGACCGCTTTCACCCCAGCTCCCAGATAGCCATGGGGCGCCTTGCTTTCGCCGCGAGCGGCCAGCGTCACGGCGACGTCGATTTGAGCACCATCGCGCTCGACACGCAGCATTATTTTGGTATCGGGATGCATGCGGACGATGTCGACCACCTGCTGCCAGTCTTCCAGCGCCTTGCCATCAAGGGTCAACAGGCGGTCACCGGCCTTCAGGCCCGCAGCCTTGGCCGGACCTTTGGGATCAAATTCGGCCAGGATCGGCGGCAATGCCGGACGCCAGGGACGAATACCCAGCGAGTGAATAGGATCCGGCTCGTCAGCGCCCTTGAGCCACTTGTCCAGCACCAGCTCGCGAGGCGAATCCACCGTGGAGCCCTGTTCGCGGACCAGCAATTGAAGGGAACCGCTCTCCCCCAGACGACGGACCAATTGCAGGTTCACCGCAGCCCAGCCGGAGGTTGGCTCGCCATCGATGGCAATAATTTCCTGCCCCGCGCTCAAACCGGCCCTGGCGGCGATACTGCCGGATTCCACCGCACCAATGACCGGCCGCGGCTGCTCGCTGCCGAGCATCGCCAACCCCCAGAAAAACACCAATGCCAATAAAAAGTTGGCGATCGGACCGGCCGCTACGATGGCAATCCGCTGACGGACGGATTTGCGATTGAAGGAATGATCGACCTGATCGGCCGGGACCTCACCTTCGCGCTCGTCGAGCATCTTCACGTAGCCGCCCAGCGGGATGGCGGCAACCACAAACTCAGTGCCTTTGCTGTCGTGCCAGCGCAGCAGCGGCATGCCGAAGCCCACGGAGAAACGCAGCACTTTGACCCCACAGCGACGCGCGACCCAGAAGTGGCCGAACTCGTGGAAGGTGACCAGCACGCCCAGCGCTACCAGGGTGCCGACAATCATATAGAGCGCGCTCATCTACTTTCTCCGCAATCCTATCAGTGCTGCATGGACCAACGTATTGCAGCACTTATCGCCCGTGACGACTCAACCATTGCCCGGCCAGTACCCGTGCTTTCGCATCGGCCGTAAACACTGCCTCGAGATCATCTACCGCAACCACAGGCTCGAGGTTCAACACTTCCTCGATAATACTCGCGATTTCCAGATAGCGAACCCGTCCGTCGAGAAAGGCCGCCACAGCCACTTCATTCGCGGCATTGAGCATGGCCGGCGCGCTGTTGCCAGCTTCGGCGGCTTGACGCGCAAGGCGCAGACAAGGGAAACGCTCTTCATCGGGGGCCTGGAAATCCAGGCGAGCGATGGCGAACAGGTCCAATGGAGCAACACCCGAGTCGATCCGTTCCGGCCAGGCCAGGGCATTGGCAATCGGCGTGCGCATGTCCGGATTACCCAACTGCGCCAGCACCGAACCATCGATATAGTCGACCAGCGAATGAATCACGCTCTGCGGATGAATCACCACTTCGACCTGGGAGGGCGTAGCGTCGAACAACCAGCAGGCCTCGATCAGTTCGAGCCCCTTGTTCATCATGCTGGCCGAATCCACCGAAATCTTGCGCCCCATGGACCAATTCGGGTGAGCACACGCTTGCTCGGGGGAAACATGCGCCAGTTCAGCCATCGGCGTCTGCCGGAACGGGCCGCCCGAGGCTGTCAGTAAAATCCGACGCACACCGACCGCGCCAAGCCCACGGGCGAAATCCTGAGGCATGCACTGGAAAATCGCGTTGTGCTCGCTGTCGATCGGCAGCAGCACCGAACCGCTTTTACGCACGGCCTGCATGAACAGCGCACCGGACATCACCAGCGCTTCTTTATTGGCCAGAAGGATCTTCTTGCCGGCCTCGACTGCCGCCAGGGTCGGACGCAAACCCGCTGCTCCAACGATGGCCGCCATCACCGCATCGACTTGCGGATCGGAGGCGACCTGACACAAGCCCTCCTCTCCCACCAGAACGCGGGTCGACAGGCCGGCCGCGCGCAAGTCGTCCTGCAACCCCCGGGCAGCGCCGGATTCCGGCACGACCGCGAAGCGCGGCGCATGGCGCACACACAGCGCCAGCAACTCACTCACACGAGTGAAACCGCTCAAGGCGAAAACCTGATAACGCTCGGGATGACGGGCGATGACGTCGAGGGTGCTCAGACCAATCGAGCCGGTCGCCCCCAGCACGGTAATCTGTTGCGGGCGACTCACGGCGCCGCCATCCATAGCAGCACGGCGAACACCGGAATCGCCGCCGTCAGGCTGTCGATGCGATCCAGCACACCACCGTGACCCGGCAGCAGATTACTGCTGTCCTTGATTCCCGACTGGCGCTTGAACATGCTCTCGGTGAGGTCGCCCACCACGGAAATGAACACGATTACCGCAGCACCGAACAGGCCCATCAGCATCTGAGCGAAACTCCAGTCCCGCACGAAACCGACGATTGCCGTGATCACCAGGCTCAGCAACAAGCCGCCGTACACACCTTCCCAACTCTTGCCGGGGCTGACCTGCGGCGCCAGCTTGCGCTTGCCAAAGGCCCGGCCGGAAAAGTAGGCACCGATATCAGCCCCCCAGACCAGCACCATCACCGCCATGATCAACCAGTTGCCCAAGGGCTCTTGCTTGATCAGGATCAGACCTTGCCAGGCCGGCAACAGAATCAACAAACCGATGACCAGTTTGCAAACGGCACTGGCCCAGTGTTCGCTGGACCGTGGATAGGTCAGCACCAGGTACGTGGCCACGCCCCACCACAACACCGAAGCGCCCAATACCCAAGGCGCGAGCCCTGGCAGGATGTGCATGACAAACAGCATCAACGCAACCACCGCCGCATAGGCAACGCGGATCGACTGAGCGGCAAAACCGGCCAGACGAGCCCATTCCCACGCGCCGAGCGTCACCACCAGCCCGATGAACAGCGCAAAACCGGACCCTTCGAGCAGGAAAAACCCGCACAGGGCAATCGGCAGCAGGATCAGCGCCGTGATGATTCGTTGTTTAAGCATTAAACCCGGGCTCCAGCCTCGACCTGCTCGCTCGTTTTACCGAAGCGACGCTGGCGAGAAGCGAAATCGGCCAGTGCTTTTCGCATGGCGTCGTGTTTGAAGTCCGGCCAGAAAAGGTCGGAGAAGTACAACTCGGCGTAAGCCAGTTGCCACAGCAGGAAGTTACTGATGCGATGCTCGCCCCCGGTACGGATGCACAAGTCCGGCAATGGCAGATCACCGGTCGCCAGACAGGTTTGCAGCAGCTCAGGGGTAATGTCATCCGGACGCAGATGCCCGGCCTGAACTTCACGCGCCAGACGCTGCGCGGCTTGCGCGATATCCCACTGACCACCGTAGTTGGCGGCGATCTGCAGGATAAAGCGGTTGGCGCCGACGGTCATCGCCTCGGCTTCGCGCATGGCCGCCTGCAGCTCCGGGTGGAAACGCGAACGGTCACCGATGATGCGCAAACTGATGTTGTTGTCGTTGAGACGCTTGGCCTCGCGACGCAACGCCCTGAAGAACAAATCCATCAAGGCACTGACTTCATCGGCCGGGCGCTGCCAGTTCTCGCTGGAGAAGGCGAACAGGGTCAGTACTTCGACCTTGGCCTCGGCACACACCTCAATCACCGCACGCACGGCATCCACGCCCGCTTTATGCCCGGCGACACCCGGCATAAAGCGTTTTTTCGCCCAACGATTATTACCATCCATGATGATCGCGACATGGCGCGGCACCGCGGACGGCGCAGTCTGCTTTGTCTTATCCATTAAAACGTGACCCTTATACGGCCATCAGGTCTTTTTCTTTTTCCGCCAGCTTCGCGTCGATTTCAGCCACGAACTTCTTGGTCAGATCGTCGATCTCGCCAGTGGCGCGACGCTCTTCGTCTTCGCTGATTTCCTTTTCCTTGACCAGATCCTTCAGCGAGCTGTTAGCATCGCGGCGGATATTGCGCACGGCAACACGAGCGTCCTCAGCCACATCACGAGCCTGTTTGGTGAAGCCCCGGCGGGTTTCTTCGGTCAGGGCCGGCATGGAGATCAGCAGCAACTCACCCAGGTTGGTCGGGTTGAGGTTCAGACCAGCGCTACCGATGGCCTTGTCGACCGCGCCCAGCATGTTGCGCTCAAAAGCAACAACTTGCAGGGTACGGGCGTCTTTAACGGTGATGTTCGCCACTTGCTTGATCGGAGTGTCGGCGCCGTAGTACGGAACCATCACGCCTTCCAGAATGCTTGGGTGCGCCTGGCCGGTACGGATACGGCCGAAGTTGTGCGCCAGCGATTCTACGGACTTCTGCATGCGCTCTTTAGCGTCTTTCTTGATTTCGTTGATCATTGTTGAACTTCCTCGATCAGGGTTCCTTCGGCGCCACCATGCACGATGTTCAGCAGGGCGCCGGGTTTGTTCATGTTAAATACGCGCAGCGGCATCTTATGATCGCGGCATAGGCAAATGGCCGTCAGATCCATTACACCCAGCTTGCGATCCAGCACTTCATCGTAAGTCAGATGATCGAACTTCTCGGCATGCGGGTCTTTGAACGGATCAGCGGTGTAGACGCCATCGACCTTGGTCGCCTTGAGTACGACATCGGCATCGATCTCGATCGCTCGCAGGCAAGCCGCCGAATCCGTAGTAAAGAACGGATTACCGGTACCGGCCGCGAAAATCACGACTTCCTTGGAGTTCAGGTGACGCATGGCTTTGCGGCGATCATAGTGATCGGTCACGCCAACCATGGAAATGGCCGACATCACGATGGCCGAGATATTGGCACGTTCCAGCGCATCGCGCATCGCCAGGGCGTTCATCACAGTGGCCAGCATGCCCATGTGATCACCCGTGACCCGATCCATGCCGGCCGCGCTGAGCGCTGCGCCGCGGAACAGGTTTCCGCCACCGATCACCAGACCGACCTGGACACCTATGCCAACCAGTTGGCCAACTTCCAGGGCCATGCGATCCAGAACTTTCGGATCGATCCCGAACTCTTCCGAGCCCATCAGGGCCTCGCCGCTAAGCTTGAGTAGAATGCGTTTATAGCGAGCCTGATAACCACTGCCCTGCTGAGCCATTGCGAATCTCTCCTGCGGCGTATTTTAAAAAATTCTTTGCGAGCTGTTTACAGCTGGCGTTCACTCTAGCTTGGCGCTGCTTCAGCGCCATCGGAACATGGCTTTGTAAGCCAGTTCCAAAAGGACACCCAATAAAATCGGTGACCCATCTGAAAAGAGGCTGCGCGCGTAAGCGGGCAGCCTCTTTCGGGCGACAGTTAAAAAACCGTCTTACTGTTGCTTGGCAGCAGCCAGTTGTGCGGCAACTTCTTCAGCGAAGTTGTCTTCTTTCTTCTCGATGCCTTCACCTACCGCGAAGCGGGTGAACGAAACGATTTCAGCGCCGCCTTTCTTGGCCAGAGCACCTACGGTGATTTCTGGTTCCTTGACGAAAGCTTGCTCAACCAGGCTGGCTTCAGCCAGGAACTTGCTGATACGGCCGCCGATCATTTTTTCAACGATTTCGGCTGGCTTGCCTTTCATCTTGTCTTCGTTGAGCTGCAGGAACACAGCTTTTTCGCGCTCGATAGCCTCAGGGGAAACCTGCGATGGCAGCAGGAACTCAGGGTTGCTGGCTGCTACGTGCATAGCGATGTCTTTGGCCAGCTCTACGGAACCGCCTTTCAGAACAACCGCAACACCGATCTTGTTACCGTGCAGGTAAGTACCGACCACGTCACCTTCAACGCGAACCAGACGACGGATGTTGACGTTTTCGCCGGTTTTACCAACCAGTACCAGACGATCGGCTTCTTGAGCTTCGATCAGCGGAGCGGCGTCGGTCAGTTTGTCAGCGAAAGCTTTTTCTACGCTGGCAGCCACGAACGCTTTGAAGTCATCCTGCAGAGCCAGGAAGTCGGTCTGCGAGTTCACTTCCAGCAGAACGGCAGCTTTACCGTCGTCCTTGATGGCGATAGCGCCTTCAGCAGCGATGTTGCCTGCTTTCTTGGCAGCCTTGATGGCGCCCGAAGCACGCATGTCATCAATGGCTTTTTCGATGTCGCCGCCAGCCTTGGTCAGGGCTTTTTTGCAGTCCATCATGCCTTCGCCGGTACGCTCGCGCAGTTCTTTGACCAACGCTGCAGTAATCTCTGCCATTTTCAAATTCCTCTTGGATAGGTTTTCAACCATTCCACCCGATCGAACGGGCGATCAATTCTTCCCGAATCACCCTTGTTAGCCGCCGCATGTTACAGATGCTGTAGCTGCGCTGCTCACAAATGGTTTTCGAGGTGGCAAAAAGGGGGCCAAGCCCCCTTTTTGCTTACTGAGTCAACGCCAGGGCGTCAATTACTCAGCTGCGGCCTGAGTTTCTTCAGCAGCGAACTCTACAGTACCGCCAGCAACATTGTTGCGACCACGGATAACAGCGTCAGCCATCGAACCCATGTACAGCTGGATAGCACGGATTGCGTCATCGTTGCCTGGGATGATGTAGTCAACGCCTTCCGGGCTGCTGTTGGTATCGACTACGCCGATAACCGGGATGCCCAGCTTGTTGGCTTCGGTGATCGCGATGCGCTCGTGATCAACGTCGATAACGAACAGAGCGTCTGGCAGACCGCCCATGTCCTTGATACCACCCAGGGAACGATCCAGCTTCTCAAGATCGCGAGTGCGCATCAGCGCTTCTTTCTTGGTCAGCTTGGCGAAGGTACCGTCTTCGGCTTGTACTTCAAGGTCACGCAGACGCTTGATGGAAGCACGGATGGTTTTGAAGTTGGTCAGCATGCCGCCCAACCAGCGGTGATCGACGTACGGCGAACCGCAACGTGCTGCTTCTTCAGCAACGATCTTGCCAGCGGAACGCTTGGTGCCGACGAACAGAATCTTGTTTTTGCCCTGGGCCAGACGCTCTACGAAAGTCAGAGCTTCGTTGAACATTGGCAGGGTTTTTTCAAGGTTGATGATGTGGATCTTGTTACGCGCGCCGAAAATGTATTTACCCATTTTCGGGTTCCAGTAACGGGTCTGGTGACCGAAGTGCACACCGGCCTTCAGCATATCGCGCATGTTGACTTGGGACATGATAGTTCCTTAATAAGTCGGGTTTGGCCTCCACGTATCCCAATGACCAACCAGCAGCATCAGCTGAAGGCACCCAGGTCATCGTGTCGACACGTGTGTGGATTTAAGCTTTTCAGGGCATCCCCGGAAAGCGGCGCATTTTATACCACAAGGAAGGAAAAAACGGAACCGGGATTCTGAAAACCTGGCGAATGCCTTTAGCCCCGCCCTTGGAATCCACCAGGAATGCGCCATTCTATAGGGAGAAGCGATGCACAGAGGCTCAGATTTGCGCTGATCGTCTGATAGAATCGCGTTTTTCAGGGCTGCGACGATCGCTCGCGCAGTGCCCATTTCGTTTTAGAAGGCGCCATCGAGCGCAGAGAGAGCCTGTATGACCGTCACCCTCAAGACCCCAGAGGACATCGCAAAAATGCGTATCGCCGGCAAATTGGCCGCCGATGTGCTGGAAATGATTGCCGATTATGTCAAGCCGGGCGTCACCACCGAAGAGTTGGACCGCATCTGCCACGACTACATCGTCAACGAGCAGAAAGCCATTCCTGCCCCGCTCAACTACAAGGGCTTTCCGAAGTCGATCTGCACCTCGATCAACCACGTGGTCTGCCACGGTATCCCGAACGAGAAGCCGTTGAAAGATGGCGACACCCTGAACATCGACGTCACCGTGATCAAGGACGGCTACCACGGCGACACCAGCCGCATGTTCCACGTCGGCACCGTGCCAGTCTGGGCCGAACGCCTGTCCCAGGTGACTCAGGAATGCATGTACAAGGCCATCGAACTGGTCAAACCCGGCTGCCGCCTGGGCGATATCGGTGAAGTGATCCAGAAGCACGCGGAAAAGAACGGTTTCTCGGTGGTTCGCGAGTTCTGCGGCCACGGCATCGGCAAAGTGTTTCACGAAGAACCGCAGATCCTGCACTACGGCCGCGCCGGCACCGGCATGGAACTGAAAGCCGGCATGACCTTCACCATCGAGCCGATGATCAACCAGGGCAAGGCCGACACCAAGGTGCTGGGTGATGGCTGGACTGCCATCACCAAGGATCGCAAGCTGTCGGCTCAGTGGGAACACACCCTGCTGGTGACGGAAACCGGTTACGAGATCTTCACCCTGCGCAGCGACGATACGATCCCGCGCGTTTCGGCCTGATCCCGCCCGCACCGTTCCCAGCCTTATAGAAAGGAAAGCCAATCGATGCCGCAGGTGGATCCCGAACTCTTCGACCGCGGCCAGTTCCAGGCGGAACTGGCCCTGAAGGCAAGCCCTATCGCTGCTTTCAAGAAGGCGATCCGTCAGGCTCGCGAGGTGCTCGACGAGCGGTTTCGCAGCGGCCGGGACATTCGCCGGCTGATCGAGGATCGTGCCTGGTTCGTCGACAACATCCTGCAAAAGGCCTGGGAGCAGTTCAGCTTGAGTTCTGAAGCCGACATCGCGCTGGTCGCCGTCGGCGGTTACGGTCGCGGCGAGTTGCACCCCTACTCCGACATCGACTTGCTGATCCTGCTGGGCAGCGCCGATCACGAAGTTTTCCGCGACTCCATCGAGCGCTTTCTGACGCTGTTGTGGGACATCGGCCTGGAAGTCGGCCAGAGTGTTCGCTCGGTTGACGAATGCGCACAGGAAGCCCGCGCCGACCTGACGGTGATCACCAACCTGATGGAAAGCCGCACCATTGCCGGCCCCGAGCGCCTGCGCCAACGCATGCTGGACGTGACCAGTACCGAGCACATGTGGCCCAGCAAGGAGTTCTTCCTGGCCAAGCGGGCCGAGCAGAAAGCCCGTCACCACAAGTACAACGACACCGAATACAACCTGGAACCCAACGTCAAAGGCTCGCCCGGTGGCCTGCGCGATATTCAGACGATTCTGTGGGTCGCCCGTCGTGAGTACGGCACCCTGAACCTGCGGGCCCTGGCGGGCGAAGGTTTCCTGGTGGAGAGCGAGAACGCCCTGCTGGCCTCATCCCAGGAATTTCTGTGGAAAGTGCGTTACGCCCTGCACATGCTCGCCGGCCGCTCCGAGGACCGCCTGCTGTTCGATCACCAGCGCACGATTGCCGGTCTGCTGGGTTTCGTCGGCAATGACGCCAAGCACGCCATCGAAAACTTCATGCAGCAGTACTACCGGGTGGTCATGAGCATTGCCCAGCTCAGCGACTTGATCATCCAGCATTTCGAAGAAGTGATCCTGGCCCCCGAAGACGAGGCTCCGCCGCAGCCGATCAACTCGCGGTTCCAGCTGCACGACGGCTACATCGAGGCACGTAACGACAACGTGTTCCGCCGTACGCCATTCGCCATGCTCGAAATCTTCGTGCTGATGGCCCAACAGCCGGAAATCAAAGGCGTACGCGCCGATACCATCCGTCTGCTGCGCGAGAACCGTCATTTGATCGACGACGACTTCCGCAACGATATTCGCAATACCAGCCTGTTCATCGAATTGTTCAAGTGCAAGATCGGCGTCCACCGCAACCTGCGGCGGATGAACCGCTACGGGATTCTTGGGCGTTATCTGCCGGAGTTCGGCTTTATTGTCGGGCAGATGCAGCACGACCTGTTTCACATCTACACGGTCGACGCGCACACCCTGAACCTGATCAAGCACCTGCGTAAATTGCAGTACACCCAGGTGTCGGAAAAATTCCCGCTGGCCAGCAAGCTCATGGCCAAACTGCCCAAACCCGAGCTGATTTACCTGGCCGGCCTGTACCACGACATTGGCAAGGGCCGGCATGGCGATCACTCGGAAATCGGCGCAGTGGATGCCGAAGCCTTTTGCCAGCGCCACCAGCTGCCGATCTGGGACAGCCGCCTGATCGTCTGGCTGGTGCAAAACCATCTGGTGATGTCGACCACCGCCCAGCGCAAGGACTTGTCCGACCCGCACGTGATCCATGATTTTGCACAGATTGTGGGCGATGAAACCCGCCTCGATTATCTGTACGTGCTGACCGTTGCCGACATCAACGCGACCAACCCGACGCTGTGGAACTCCTGGCGCGCGAGTCTGTTGCGCCAGCTCTACACCGAGACCAAGCGCGCCTTGCGTCGCGGCCTGGAAAACCCGGTGGATCGCGAAGAGCAGATCCGCCAGACCCAGAGCGCGGCGCTGGACATCCTGGTGCGTGGCGGTACCGATCCGGATGACGTCGAGCAGCTCTGGGCGCAATTGGGCGATGACTATTTCCTGCGCCACACCGCCGGCGATGTGGCCTGGCACACCGAAGCGATTTTGCAGCAACCAGCCGACGGCGGCCCACTGGTGCTGATCAAGGAAACCACCCAGCGCGAGTTCGAGGGCGGTACGCAGATCTTCATCTATGCACCGGACCAGCATGACTTCTTCGCCGTGACCGTGGCAGCGATGGACCAGCTCAACCTGAACATTCACGACGCCCGGGTCATCACCTCCAGCAGCCAGTTCACCCTCGACACCTATATCGTGCTCGACACCGATGGCGACTCGATTGGCGATAACCCGGCGCGGGTCAAACAGATCCGCGAAGGCCTGACCGAAGCCCTGCGCAACCCGGACAACTACCCGACGATCATTCAGCGCCGGGTGCCGCGCCAGCTCAAGCATTTCGCCTTTGCGCCACAGGTGACGATCCACAACGACGCCCAGCGGCCGGTGACCGTGCTGGAGCTCAGCGCGCCCGACCGCCCCGGATTGCTGGCGCGGATCGGCACGATCTTCCTCGAGTTCAACCTGTCGTTGCAGAACGCCAAGATCGCCACCCTGGGCGAGCGCGTGGAAGACGTGTTCTTCATCACCGACGCGAACAATCAGCCGCTCTCCGACCCATTGCTGTGCAGCCGCTTGCAGGATGCAATCGTCGAACAACTGAGCGTCAGCCAGGAACCCGATATCAAATTTTCGCGCATCAGCATCTGAGCGCGCCATGATTCAGCCGCTTTGAACGAGACCCCCGTACCGATGAACAACGCTCTGAACCAGTTGCAGCCCTACCCGTTCGAAAAACTCCGCGCCTTGCTCGGCAGCGTCACGCCAAACCCGGACAAACGCGCCATCGCGCTGTCCATCGGCGAACCGAAGCACCGCTCGCCTGGCTTTGTTGCCGAAGCCCTGGCAAGCAATCTGGATCAGATGGCCGTGTACCCGACCACCCTCGGTATCCCGGCCTTGCGTGAAGCCATCGTCGCCTGGTGCGAACGCCGTTTCGGCGTCCCGAAGGGCTGGCTCGACCCGGCGCGCAACGTGCTGCCGGTCAACGGCACCCGCGAGGCGCTGTTTGCGTTCACCCAGACCGTGGTCAACCGTGGCGAAGACGCGTTGGTGGTCAGCCCGAACCCGTTCTATCAGATCTACGAAGGGGCAGCCTTCCTGGCCGGGGCCAAGCCGCACTACTTGCCATGCCTGGATGAAAACGGCTTCAACCCGGATTTCGATGCTGTATCGCCAGACATCTGGAAGCGCTGCCAGATCCTGTTCCTGTGCTCGCCGGGCAACCCGACCGGCGCACTGATCCCGGTCGAAACACTGAAAAAACTGATCGCCCTGGCCGATGAATACGATTTCGTGATTGCCGCGGATGAGTGCTACAGCGAACTGTACTTCGACGAACAAACCCCGCCGCCGGGCCTGCTCAGCGCCTGCGTCGAACTGGGCCGCAAGGATTTCAAGCGTTGCGTGGTGTTTCACAGCCTGTCCAAACGCTCCAACCTGCCGGGCCTGCGCTCAGGTTTTGTCGCCGGTGATGCCGATATTCTCAAAGGCTTTCTGCTCTACCGCACCTATCACGGCTGCGCGATGCCGGTTCAAACCCAGCTGGCCAGCGTTGCCGCGTGGAATGACGAAGTGCATGTACGGGCTAACCGCGCGCTGTATCGCGAGAAGTACGATGCGGTACTGGAAATCCTCAGTCCGGTCATGGATGTACAGCGCCCGGACGGTGGCTTCTACTTGTGGCCAAACGTTGAAGGCGACGATGCGGCGTTCTGCCGGGATTTGTTTGCCGAGGAACATGTGACCGTAGTGCCTGGCTCGTACCTGTCCCGCGAAGTGGATGGCGTCAACCCGGGCGCCGGGCGTGTGCGGATGGCGCTGGTTGCGCCGCTGGCCGAGTGCGTGGAGGCGGCTGAACGGATTCGCGCGTTCATTACCCGCCACAAGTAACGGCTGACGGCCCGCGCCAGGCAATCTGGCGCGGGCACTTTTTTATATAAAGTTACACTGCATATAACTATCTACCTCACCCGCTTGCCGACCGGACTTTAGTCTTGTGCGGCGCACTCTGCTGCGCCCGACAAACCCTTATCTGAACTTCACGGAAGAAGCTGATGACCCATGACATTTGTGACTGCAGGCTTATGCAGTGGCCAGACGACCAAGCGGCTTACGAGGCCGCCATCAAAGAAAACCCTGCAAATGCCGGCCCTGCCAGCGGCACTCGCCGTAAACGCTCGGTGGTCAATTATTCAAAACTGTGGGCCAACGGCCGCACGTTGAAGATTGCCTTCATGGACGCTCCGGACGCCGACCATAAACAGAAGATCATCGACGCCGCCAGCCAGTGGTTGCCGTACATCAACCTCAAATTTGATTTCGTCGATGATTTGAAAGGCGATATTCGCGTAGCCACCAAGAACAATGACAACAGTTCAATGCTGGGTACCGACGCCCTGTTGATTCATCCAGATCACCCCACCATGAACCTGGGCGTCAAACCCAAACATGAAGACTTCGAAGTGATCGTGATTCACGAATTCGGACATGCACTCGGCGCGATGCATGAACACCAGCATCCACAGGCAAACATTCCCTGGGACAAACCGAAAGTGTATGAGTTTTACCAGAACCGCGAGATGAACCCGCTCACTCGAGAACAAGTCGACAGAAACCTGTTCGCATCCTTCAACACACTGGATGCGATTTACACCTCTTATGACAAGAAATCGATCATGCACCACCCGGTGGCGAATGCATTGACAGTGGGTGACTGGGAAGTCCCGATCAACCGCAGGATCAGTAAAAAAGACAAGCGCTTGATGAAACTGCTCTACCCAAAATAAACCGATCGCCCCCTTTATCCATTGAGCTTCAGGCTCACGTAGCCAGGACAAAAAGACAAACCCGAGCACAGCCGACGCGAAACCGTCCGGTCATGGCATAATCCGTCACCTTTGATTTTCAGCACCTGCAAAGGGGGCGATTCCTTGACCGTTTCAAGCAAAACGTTGCACCTTTTCGGCATCAAAGCCTGCGACACCATGAAAAAGGCGCGCACCTGGCTCGATGATCACGCTGTCAGCTATGACTTCCATGATTACAAAACGGTCGGAATTGACCGTGAACACCTGACCCAATGGTGCGACGAGCATGGCTGGCAAGTGGTGTTGAACCGTGCAGGCACGACCTTTCGCAAGCTCGACGACGAACGCAAAGCCGATCTCGACCAGCGCAAAGCCATCGAACTGATGCTCGCACAACCCTCGATGATCAAGCGCCCGGTGCTCGATCTCGGTGACCGAACCCTGATTGGCTTCAAGCCAGATATCTACGCGGCCGCACTCAAGTAAGGCAGCCCGTTTCACTTTTTAGAGGTATCAACATGTCCACTACCCTGTTCAGCCTGGCCTTTGGTGTCGGCACTCAAAACCGTCAAGGCGCATGGCTGGAAGTGTTTTACGCGCAGCCACTGCTCAACCCGTCGGCCGAACTGGTCGCGGCCATTGCCCCGGTTCTGGGCTACACCGAAGGCAATCAGGCCATCGCCTTCAGCACCGCTCAGGCGTCCCAACTGGCTGAAGCACTCAAAGGCGTCGACGCTGCCCAGGCTGCCTTGCTGACCCGTCTGGCCGAGAGCCACAAGCCGCTGGTCGCCACGCTGCTGGCCGAAGACGCGCAATTGACCTCCACGCCCGAGGCTTACCTCAAGCTGCACCTGCTGTCCCATCGTCTGGTCAAGCCGCACGGCCTGAACCTGGCCGGGATCTTCCCGTTGCTGCCGAACGTGGCCTGGACCAGCCAGGGCGCCATCGATCTGGCCGAACTGGCCGAACATCAACTCGAAGCCCGTCTGCGCGGCGAGCTGCTGGAAGTGTTCTCGGTGGACAAGTTCCCGAAAATGACCGACTACGTCGTACCGGCCGGCGTGCGTATCGCTGACGCGGCACGTATTCGCCTGGGTGCTTACGTGGGCGAAGGCACCACCGTGATGCACGAAGGCTTCGTCAACTTCAACGCCGGCACCGAAGGCCCGGGCATGATCGAAGGTCGTGTCTCGGCGGGCGTGTTCGTCGGCAAAGGTTCTGACCTGGGCGGCGGCTGCTCGACCATGGGCACCCTGTCGGGCGGCGGCAACATTGTGATCAAGGTCGGCGAAGGCTGCTTGATCGGCGCCAACGCCGGTATCGGTATCCCGTTGGGCGACCGCAACACCGTCGAGTCGGGCCTGTACGTGACGGCCGGTACCAAGGTTGCGCTGCTGGACGAGCACAACAAACTGGTCAAAGTCGTCAAGGCCCGTGAACTGGCCGGTCAACCTGACCTGCTGTTCCGCCGTAATTCGGAGACCGGTGCCGTGGAATGCAAAACCCACAAGTCGGCCATCGAACTGAACGAAGCGCTGCACGCTCACAACTAAGCAGAGCGTCAAACGATCACCTTGTATGTAGGAGCGGGCTTGCCCTCGAAGCTTTTGGCGGTCTCAAAGGCCCCTTCGCGGGCAAGCCCGCTCCTACACACAGGTAAGGCGTAGACCCGCCCATGTTCACCAGGGCCCGATAGCATGATGATTCCCTCACCCTGGCGCGCCGATTTTCCGGCCATCGCCGCATTGCAACGGCAAGACCAGACCTATCTGGACAACGCCGCCACCACACAAAAACCTCAAGCCCTGCTCGATGCCCTGACGCATTACTACGCCAACGGAGCGGCCAACGTGCATCGGGCGCAACACTTGCCCGGCGCCCACGCCACCCAGGCGTTCGAGGACAGCCGCAGCAAAGTTGCGCAATGGCTCAATACCGGCGATTGCGGGCAGATCATCTTTACCCACGGCGCGACGTCTGCGCTGAACCTCCTGGCCTATGGCCTGGAACACTTATTCAATCCGGGCGATGAGATTGTCATCAGCGCTCTGGAGCATCACGCCAACCTGTTGCCGTGGCAGCAACTGGCCCACCGTCGCGACTTGAAACTGGTGATTTTGCCGTTGAATGTCGACGGTTTGATCGACCTTGATGCCGCTGCGCAATTGATCGGTCCGCATACCCGTCTGCTGGCAGTCAGTCAGCTGTCCAACGTGCTCGGTGCCTGGCAACCGTTGCCCGCACTGTTGGCGATGGCCAAAGCGCACAACGCGCTGACCGTGGTCGATGGCGCTCAGGGCGTGGTCCATGGTCGGCACGACGTGCAGGCCCTGGGCTGCGACTTCTATGTGTTCTCCAGCCACAAGCTCTACGGCCCCGATGGCCTGGGCGTGTTGTTCGGGCGCAACGAAGCGCTACAGCCACTGCGCCCCTGGCAGTTCGGCGGCGAAATGGTGCTGGATGCCAACTATCACGACGCACGTTTTCGTCCCGCGCCACTGGGGTTCGAGGCCGGTACGCCGCCGATCTCCAGCGTGATCGGCCTGGGTGCGACCCTGGACTACCTCGCGGGGCTGGATCAGGACGCCGTGTCCGAACACGAAGCGGCGCTGCATGACTATTTGCTCAAAGGCCTTGAAGCGCGCAACGGCATTCACCTGCTGGGCAAACCGCAACTGGCGCTGGCCAGTTTTGTCGTCGAGGGTGTGCATAACTCGGATCTGGCGCATTTGCTGACCGAACAGGGCATCGCCGTGCGCGCCGGTCATCATTGCGCCATGCCGCTGCTCAAAAGCTTTGAACTGGCCGGGGCGATTCGGGTGTCGTTGGCGTTGTACAACGACTCCGAGGACCTTGAACGCTTTTTTGAAGCACTGGATCAGGCCCTGGAGTTGCTGCGATGACCCTGCCCGCCGATGCCGTCATGGCGCTCGACACGTTTCAGCAGGCTACAAGTTGGGAACAGCGGGCGCGGCTACTGATGCAGTGGGGTGACCGTCTGCCAGCATTGAGCGATGTGGATAAGATCGAGGCCAACCGCGTGCATGGCTGTGAAAGCCAGGTCTGGCTGGTCGGTGCGCTGCAGGACGGGCATTGGCAGTTCAGCGCCAGCAGCGATGCGCGGTTGATTCGCGGGTTGGTGGCGTTGCTGCTGGCGCGGGTCAACGGGTTGTCGGCGGCTGAACTGCAACAGGTGGATTTACCGGATTGGTTCAATCAATTGGGGTTGAGCCGCCAGCTATCCCAATCACGTAGCAATGGCTTGAATGCCGTGCTCCAGCGGATGCGGGAGCTAGCGCACTGATCGTTCCCATGCTCCGCGTTCGGCTCTGAAAGGGACGCGGAGTGTCCCGGGCTGCGTTCCCACGCAGAGCGTGGGAACGATCACCATTAAACCTCAGGCTTGACCCGATCCGCCGGGCGCCGCACCCCGGCCACAATCTTATCCACAGCCTTGGTCGCCGCGACCATGCCGAACGTCGCGGTCACCATCATCACCGCGCCAAAGCCCCCGGCGCAGTCGAGCTTCACGCCATCCCCGACAAAACTCTTCTGCAAGCAAATGCTGCCATCGGGTTTCGGGTAGCGCAGTTGCTCGGTGGAAAACACGCACGGCACGCTGTAGTGACGGGTCACGGTACGGGAGAAACCGTAATCGCGGCGCAACGTGGAGCGCACTTTCGAGGCCAGTGGATCGTTGAATGTGCGGTTCAGGTCGCAGACCTGAATCAACGTCGGGTCGATCTGGCCACCCGCGCCGCCAGTGGTGATGATCTGGATCTTGCGCCGCTTGCACCAGGCGATCAGCGCCGCCTTGGCGTTGACGCTGTCGATGCAGTCGATCACGCAGTCGATGTTCGGCGTGATGTATTCGGCCATGGTTTCGCGGGTGACGAAATCTGCCACGGCATGCACCGTGCAGTCCGGGTTGATCCCGCGCAGGCGCTCGGCCATCACCTCGACCTTGGGCTTGCCGACGGAGCTGTCTAGCGCATGCAGCTGACGGTTGACGTTGCTGACACAGACGTCGTCCAGGTCGAACAGCGATATCTCGCCCACGCCACACCGGGCGACTGCTTCCGCCGCCCAGGAACCGACGCCACCGACGCCGACGATCGCTACATGGGCCGCGCGCAAGCGCTCCAGGCCGTCGATGCCATACAAGCGGGCGATGCCAGCAAACCGCGGATCTTCTGTACTCATGACCATTACCCCAAAAACCGGCGCGCATTATAAGGGGTGTCCTGCCTCACAAACACTGTTCCTTTTTTGACGGCGTCTGTTGCCGTCATGCTGCGTTGCCGCAAGTTTTAAGCTTCAAGCTGCAAGTGTAAGAACTTATGTGAAAGCCAATTGCCCAACGTCGGGTATTTCCCTGTCTGATGTACGGCCAGGGAAGGCCCGGTGTAGGATGCGCGCCCTCTTGGCGTCAGCCGATCGTTCCCTCGTTCCACAGCCTTTGGAACCCGAAATAACCATGTCATCGCGTAAATTTGGACTCAACCTGGTAGTGGTTCTGGCAATCGCCGCCTTGTTCACCGGTTTCTGGGCGCTGATCAATCGCCCGGTCTCCGCCCCCGACTGGCCTGAACAGATCTCCGGCTTTTCGTACTCGCCGTTCCAGCAAGGCCAGTACCCGCAAAAAGCCCAGTACCCGAGCGACGATGAAATGCGTCGCGACCTGGAGATCATGAGCAAGCTGACGGACAACATCCGGACCTACTCGGTCGACGGCACGCTGGAGAATATTCCCAAACTGGCGGAAGAATTCGGCCTGCGGGTGACCCTGGGGATCTGGATCAGCCCGGACGAAGAGCGCAACGAGCGCGAGATTACCCGCGCCATCGAACTCGCCAACACCTCACGCAGCGTAGTCCGCGTCGTGGTCGGTAACGAGGCGATCTTCCGTAAGGAAATCACCGCCGCCGAGCTGAGCCTGATCCTGGATCGCGTCCGCGCGGCCGTGAAGGTGCCGGTCACCACCTCCGAGCAGTGGCACGTATGGCAAGAACACCCGGAGCTGGCCAAGCATGTCGACCTGATCGCCGCTCACGTTCTGCCCTACTGGGAGTTCATCCCGATGGACAAGGCCGGTCAGTTCGTTCTCGACCGCGCCCGCGACCTGAAAAAGATGTTCCCGAAAAAACCGCTGCTGCTCTCCGAGGTCGGCTGGCCGAGCAACGGCCGCATGCGCGGTGGCGCCGACGCGTCGCCGGCGGACCAGGCGATTTACCTGCGCACGCTGGTCAACAAGCTCAACCGCCAGGGTTTCAACTACTTCGTGATCGAAGCGTTTGACCAGCCGTGGAAGGTCAGTGACGAAGGATCGGTGGGCGCGTACTGGGGCGTGTTCAACGCCGCGCGCCAGCAGAAATTCAACTTCGAAGGCCCGGTGGTGGCGATCCCGCAATGGCGCGTACTGGCTATCGGCTCGGTAGTGCTGGCATTGCTGTCCCTGACCCTGCTGATGATCGACGGTTCGGCCCTGCGTCAACGTGGCCGTACCTTCCTGACCTTTATCGCGTTCCTGTGCGGTTCGGTGCTGGTGTGGATCGGTTACGACTACAGCCAGCAATACAGCACCTGGTTCAGTCTGACGGTAGGGTTCCTGCTCGCCCTCGGTGCGCTCGGAGTGTTCATCGTTCTGCTCACCGAGGCCCATGAACTGGCCGAAGCGGTCTGGACCCACAAACGCCGGCGTGAATTCCTGCCAGTGGTGGGCGATTCGGACTACCGACCGAAGGTGTCGATTCACGTACCGTGCTACAACGAGCCGCCGGAGATGGTCAAACAGACCCTCAACGCCCTGGCCAACCTCGACTATCCGGATTTCGAAGTCCTGATCATCGACAACAACACCAAGGACCCGGCGGTCTGGGAACCGGTGCGCGACTATTGCGAAACCCTCGGCCCCCGCTTCAAGTTCTTCCACGTCGCACCGTTGGCCGGTTTCAAGGGCGGCGCGCTGAATTACCTGATTCCGCACACCGCCAAAGATGCCGAAGTGATTGCAGTGATCGACTCGGACTACTGTGTGCACCCGAACTGGCTCAAGCACATGGTGCCGCACTTCGCCGATCCGAAAATCGCCGTGGTGCAGTCGCCGCAGGATTACCGCGACCAGAACGAAAGCACCTTCAAGAAACTCTGCTACGCCGAATACAAAGGCTTCTTCCATATCGGCATGGTCACCCGCAACGACCGTGACGCGATCATCCAGCACGGCACCATGACCATGACCCGGCGCTCGGTACTCGAAGAACTGGGCTGGGCCGACTGGTGCATTTGTGAAGACGCCGAGCTGGGTCTGCGGGTGTTCGAAAAAGGCCTGTCGGCGGCGTATTACCACGACAGCTACGGCAAAGGCCTGATGCCCGATACCTTTATCGACTTCAAGAAACAGCGTTTCCGCTGGGCCTACGGCGCGATTCAGATCATCAAGCGGCACACCGCCAGCCTGCTACGCGGCAAGGACACCGAGCTGACCCGTGGCCAGCGTTATCACTTCCTCGCGGGCTGGCTGCCGTGGGTGGCGGACGGCATGAACATCTTCTTCACCGTCGGCGCACTGCTGTGGTCGGCGGCGATGATCATCGTGCCGCAACGGGTCGATCCACCGCTGCTGATTTTCGCGATTCCGCCGCTGGCGCTGTTCGTGTTCAAGGTGGGCAAGATCATTTTCCTGTACCGCCGTGCGGTCGGGGTCAACCTGAAGGACGCCTTCTGCGCCGCGCTGGCCGGGCTGGCGTTGTCGCACACCATCGCCAAAGCGGTGCTGTACGGTTTCTTCACCAGCAGCATTCCGTTCTTCCGCACGCCGAAGAATGCCGATAGTCACGGTTTCTGGGTGGCGATTTCGGAGGCTCGCGAAGAATTGTTCATCATGCTGCTGTTGTGGGGCGCGGCACTGGGGATCTTCCTGGTGCAGGGCCTGCCGAGCAACGACATGCGCTTCTGGGTGACCATGTTGCTGGTGCAGTCGCTGCCGTACGTGGCGGCGCTGATCATGGCGTTCCTGTCGTCGCTGCCCAAACCTTCGGTGGAAGCCGCAGCGGCACCGGCCGTCTAAATCAACACAGAAGCACTAAACGGCGGCCAATGGCCGCCGTTTTGCTTTAAGATAACCGCCATTTTGCAGAGCTTGGCCGGGCACGTTCCAACGGCCAAACGCCATACCTGTAGGAGCGGGCTTGCTCGCGAAGGGGCCATCACTGACGCCAAAAGCTTCGCGGGCAAGCCCGCTCCTACATTTAGCCCGCGCCCATATTTCATGTTTCCGGAGTCTTACATGACGGCCCACGCCGACCTTTCGCCGACCCTACAACTCGCCATCGACCTGATCCGCCGTCCGTCCGTGACGCCGGTCGACGCCGATTGCCAGAAGCAGATGATGCAACGCCTGGGCGATGCCGGTTTTATGCTGGAGCCGATGCGCATCGAAGATGTGGATAACTTCTGGGCGACTCACGGTAAACATGACGGTCCGGTGCTGTGCTTCGCCGGCCACACCGATGTGGTCCCGACCGGCCCGGTGCAAGCCTGGCAGATCGACCCGTTCGATGCCGTGATCGACGAACACGGCATGCTCTGCGGCCGTGGCGCGGCGGACATGAAAGGCAGCCTCGCCTCCATGACCGTGGCAGCCGAGCGTTTCGTCGCCGACTATCCGGATCACAAGGGCAAGGTCGCGTTCCTGATCACCAGCGACGAAGAAGGCCCGGCGCACCACGGCACCAAGGCTGTGGTTGAGCGTCTCGCCGCACGCAAAGAGCGCCTGGACTGGTGCATTGTTGGCGAACCGTCGAGCACCACTCTGGTGGGTGACGTGGTCAAGAACGGCCGTCGCGGCTCCCTCGGCGCCAAATTGACCGTGCGCGGTGTGCAGGGTCATGTGGCGTATCCGCATCTGGCGAAGAACCCAATCCACCTCGCCGCCCCGGCGCTGGCCGAGCTCGCCGCCGAGCACTGGGACCACGGCAACGATTTCTTCCCGCCGACCAGTTTCCAAATCTCCAACGTCAATTCCGGCACCGGCGCGACCAACGTGATTCCAGGTGATCTGGTGGCGGTGTTCAACTTCCGCTTTTCCACCGAATCCACCGTCGAAGGCCTGCAAAAGCGCGTCGCCGATATCCTCGACAAGCATGACCTGGACTGGCACATCGACTGGGCGCTGTCCGGTCTGCCGTTCCTGACCGAACCGGGCGCGCTGCTCGACGCGGTATCGGCAAGCATCAAGGACATTACCGGGCGCGAAACCCAGGCTTCCACCAGCGGCGGTACCTCCGATGGGCGCTTCATCGCGACCATGGGCACCCAAGTGGTCGAGCTGGGCCCGGTCAACGCGACAATTCACCAGGTTAACGAACGCGTACTGGCGGCCGACCTCGACGTGCTGACTGAAATCTACTACCAGACCCTGATCAAGTTGCTCGCCTGATGCTCGCCTGCCCGATCTGCAACGAACCGCTCAATGCGGTAGACAATGGCGTGGTCTGCCCCGCCGGGCATCGTTTCGACCGCGCGCGGCAGGGTTACCTGAACCTGCTGCCGGTGCAGCACAAGAACAGCCGTGACCCTGGGGATAACCAGGCGATGGTCGAAGCCCGTCGCGACTTCTTGAACGCCGGCCATTACGCGCCGGTGGCCAAGCGTCTGGCGGAACTGGCGGCGCAGTACGCGCCCCAGCGCTGGCTGGACATCGGTTGTGGCGAGGGTTACTACACCGCGCAAATCGCCCAAGCCTTGCCCAACGCCGATGGCTATGCGCTGGACATTTCCCGGGAAGCGGTCAAACGCGCCTGCAAACGCAACCCGGCGCTGACCTGGTTGATCGCCAGCATGGCCCGGGTGCCGTTGGCCTCTGGCAGCTGCCAGTTTCTGGCCAGCGTGTTCAGCCCGCTGGACTGGGAAGAAGCCAAACGCCTGCTCAGCCCCGGCGGCGGCTTGATGAAAGTCGGGCCGACCAGCGGCCATCTGATGGAATTGCGCGAGCGGCTGTACGATGAAGTGCGCGAGTACACCGACGACAAGCACCTGGCGCTGGTGCCGCAAGGCATGGCGTTGCAGCACAGTGAAACCCTGGAATTCAAGCTGACGCTGGCCAGCGGTCAGGATCGCGCGAACCTGTTGGCCATGACGCCCCACGGCTGGCGCGCCAGTGCCGAACGCCGGGCCGCGGTGATTGAACAGGCGGAGCCGTTCGAGGTCACTGTGTCGATGCGCTACGATTATTTCGTTCTTCAATAACCCGACAAACTTTGGTCTTGAGCAACGGCTTGAGACCGGCTAAATCCGCGAATGGATTTTTCAGACCCGCAGTGAGGACATCCATGCGCCAACCGGACATCGAGATTTACCTGAAAGACGCCGACGTCGATCACAAAGCCATCGCGGCCTGGCTCGGCGCGGCTTTAGGCCCGTGCACCGACTGGGTCCAGAAAGGCCAGACTTACAAGTGCAAGGCCGGTAACGTGCCAGTCACCTGGCTGCCCAAAGCCGTCGGCAAATGGAACAGCCTGTACCTGGAAAGCGACCAGACCCCGTGGGAAGACGACATCGCCTGCGCCCGCGCCGCATTTGCCGCGCTGAATGTCGAAGTGCGTTGTGCGCCGGGTAGCTGGGTCGAGGAAGAAGGTGAAGAGTCGGCGGATCGCTGGATTCGCATCAGCGCCGATGGTGAAGAAGAGATCACCTGGAAAACCGCTTAAGACAGTTGATCGTTCCCACGCTCTGCGTGGGAATGCAGCCCGGGACGCTCCGCGTCCCAAAAGCGAACGCAGAGCGTCCGTTGAGGCATTCCCACGCAGAGCGAGGGAACGATCTTCAGTGGGTTTACAGAGCTACAACATCCTCAGCCTGCAACCCCTTCTGCCCTTCCACCACCGCATATTCAACCTGCTGACCTTCAGTCAGCGAGCGATGCCCTTCGCCGCGGATCGCGCGATAGTGCACGAACACGTCCACCCCGTCCTCGCGCTGGATGAAGCCATAACCCTTGGCGTCGTTGAACCACTTCACGTTGCCGGTTTCGCGTGTTGCCATCTGTTCATACTCCTTTTTTATTATTGATCGGGCTTTTCGCAGGAAAGCCTCGGGAACATCGCTTGCACTGAGAGGTGCCACTGTCTGGCCAGTGCGGGCTCGCCGAGTATATGACAGACACAAAAACTCTCAACTCAAGTTTACTTAGCCGCTTTTTTGCCGATTTTCGATGAATCCGGCACACTATCGGCCGCCCGAGCAAATGCTCGTTTTTTTTGTTCACTCACGCAGAAGCCGTATGACCCGCTCCCCGTTCCGCCGTCTTGTGTTTGGCACCCTGCGCCGACTGCTGTACCTCTGGGTTCGCTCGGAGACGATCAACCAGTCGTCGTTCACCCTCAACCTCGACCGCAGCCGGCCGGTGTTCTACGTCCTGCAAAACCCTTCGCTCACCGACCTTGCCGTGGTCGATACCGAGTGCAGCAAGGCAGGCCTGCCCCGCCCGGTGTTGCCGGTCTCGGTTGGATCGTTGGTGGAACCGGCGGCGTTCTTCTATCTGACTCCGGACCCGGACTGGCTCGGTCGCCAGGACAAACGCGGTGCGCCGCCGACCCTGACCCGTCTGGTCAGCGCCTTGAGCCAGAATGCCGCCGAAGACGCGCAGATCATTCCGGTCAGCGTGTTCTGGGGCCAGTCGCCAGACAGCGAGTCGAGCCCGTGGAAGCTGCTGTTCGCCGACAGCTGGGCAGTCACCGGACGTCTGCGCCGGTTGCTGAGCATCATCGTGCTGGGGCGCAAGACCCGGGTGCAGTTCTCCGCACCGATCCACCTGCGCGAACTGATCGAACACAACAAGGGCCACGAGCGCACTGTGCGCATGGCCCAGCGGATTCTGCGGGTGCACTTTCGCAACCTGAAAGCCGCGGTGATCGGCCCGGACATTTCCCACCGCCGCAACCTGGTCAAAGGCCTGCTCAATCAGCCCTTGGTCAAACAGGCGATCCTCGACGAAGCCGAGCGCGAGAACATTTCCGCGGAAAAAGCCAAGGCCCAGGCCCTGCGCTACGGCAACGAGATCGCCTCGGACTACACCTACACCGCGATCCGCTTTCTGGAAGTGGTGCTGAGCTGGTTCTGGAACAAGATCTACGACGGGATCAAGGTCAGCCACATCGAAGGTGTGCAGAAAGTCGCCCAAGGTCATGAAGTGATCTACGTGCCGTGCCACCGCAGCCACATCGACTATTTGCTGCTGTCTTATCTGCTGTTCCGCAACGGCCTGACCCCGCCGCACATCGCCGCCGGAATCAACCTCAACATGCCGGTGATCGGCAGCCTGTTGCGGCGTGGCGGGGCGTTCTTCATGCGCCGCACGTTCAAAGGCAACCCGCTCTACACCTCGGTGTTCAACGAATACCTGCACACCCTGTTCACCAAAGGCTTCCCGGTCGAGTATTTCGTCGAAGGCGGCCGTTCGCGCACCGGACGTATGCTGCAACCGAAAACCGGGATGCTCGCGATCACTCTGCGCAGCTTTCTGCGGTCGTCGCGGATGCCGATCGTGTTCATTCCGGTGTACATCGGCTACGAGCGCGTGCTGGAAGGCCGCACCTACCTCGGCGAATTGCGTGGTGCGAGCAAGAAGAAAGAATCGATCTTCGACATCTTCAAAGTCATCGGCGCGCTCAAACAGCGTTTCGGTCAGGTCGCGGTGAACTTCGGTGAGCCGATCAAACTGGCGGAATTCCTCGACAGCGAACAGCCCGACTGGCGCCAACAGGCACTTGGCCCGCAATTCAAACCGGCCTGGCTCAACGAAACCACCAACCGTCTCGGCGAGAAAGTCGCGCAGCACCTGAACGAAGCGGCGGCGATCAACCCGGTGAACCTGGTGGCCCTGGCGCTGCTGTCCACCAGCCGCCTGGCTCTGGACGATCGCGCCATGGCGCGGGTGCTGGATTTGTATCTGGCGCTGTTGCGCAAGGTCCCTTACTCGCCGCACACCACCCTGCCGGACGGCGACGGGCGGGCGCTGATCGAGCATGTGAAGGACATGGACCTGCTGTCCGAGCAAAGCGATGCGCTGGGCAAGATTCTGTACCTGGACGAACAAAACGCCGTCCTGATGACCTACTACCGCAACAACGTGTTGCACATTTTCGCGTTGCCGTCGCTGCTGGCGAGTTTCTTCCAGAGCACCTCGCGCATGAGCCGCGAGCAGATCCTGCGCTACACCCGCGCACTGTATCCGTACCTGCAATCGGAACTGTTCATTCGCTGGTCGCTGGACGAACTCGATGGCGTGATCGATCAGTGGCTCGAGGCCTTCGTCGAGCAGGGCCTGCTGCGTTTCGAAAAAAACGTGTATCTGCGCCCGGCGCCAAGTTCGCGGCATTTCGTGCTGCTGACGCTGCTGTCCAAAAGCATCGCCCAGACCCTGCAGCGCTTCTACATGACTGTTTCCCTGCTGCTCAACAGCGGCCAGAACAGCATCAGCGCCGAAGAACTCGAAGACCTCTGCACCGTCATGGCCCAGCGCCTGTCGATCCTCCACGGCCTGAATGCCCCGGAGTTCTTCGACAAGAGCCTGTTCCGTCACTTCATCCAGACGATGCTCGACCTCGACGTGCTGCGCCGCGACGAAGCCGGCAAGCTGAGCTATCACAAACTGCTCGGCGAACTGGCCGAAGGCGCCGCCAAACGGGTACTGCCGGCGGAGATTCGCTTGTCGATCCGTCAGGTGGCGTTGCATCGTAGTGAAGATGCGGCGGATCAAGTCGCGGCACCGGCGCAGACCGACTAAATTTCAACATCCTTCCCAACCTTATTTACGAACAAGGAAGCCGCCATGCTCCGCCCTACCCTTCGCTTCGCCGGCCTGTGCGCAGGCTTGATGATGTGCGCTAATGCCCTGGCCCTGTCACTCAGCGACCTGTCGCAACAAGACGCGACCGGGGGGCTCAAGGACGCCCTGACCCAAGGCGCGCAATTGGCCGTCAAGCAACTGGGTACGCCCGGTGGCTTCAGCAATAACCCGGACGTGAAGATCGAGCTGCCGGGCAAACTGGGTAAAGTCGCCAAGAAGATGAAACAGTTCGGCATGGGCGATCAGGTCGATCAACTGGAAACCAGCATGAACAAAGCGGCTGAAGCGGCGGTGACGCAAGCCCAACCGATCCTGGTGGATGCGGTGAAGAAAATGACCGTGGAGGATGCCAAGGGGATTCTCAGCGGCGGCAAGGATTCGGCCACTCAGTACCTGAGCAAAACCAGCCGCGAGCAAATCCGCACCAAATTCCTGCCGATCGTCAAGCAAGCCACCGACCAGGTCGGCCTTGCGCAACAGTACAATGCGTTCGCCGGACAGGCCGCAACGCTGGGTGTGCTGGACGCCAAAAATGCCAACATCGAAAGCTACGTGACCGAGCAGGCGCTGAACGGTCTGTTCGAGATGATTGGCAAACAGGAAGAAACCATTCGCCAGAACCCTGCGGCGGCGGCCACCAGTCTGGCGAAGAAGGTGTTTGGCACGCTCTGATCCATACGTCAGATCTTGTGCCCTTGAAGACGCCGAAGGATCAATAGACCGCGGCTGTAGGAGCGGGCTTGCCCGCGAAGGCGATGTCACATTCACCATGGATGTAGCCAGACACACCGCCATCGCAGCCCGCTCCTACGCGCCTGTGGGCGCTGTCAAAACCCTGAACACACACGCTGAAATACCCAGGGCCATTGAAACCACCCCCCACCTGCCCCATCTAAGATCCATACCCTATTGCGCAGGTGCCCCATGACCGACCAGCAAGAATTCCCTGAAGACCCGAGCGAATACGCCGAAGCAGACAAACCCGAACACCACGCCCCCAGTAAAGGCCTCACCCTGCCTGGCCAGAACCTGCCGGACAAGGTCTACATCATCCCGATCCACAACCGGCCTTTCTTCCCGGCGCAAGTGCTGCCGGTGATCGTCAATGAAGAGCCGTGGGCCGAAACCCTCGAACTGGTGAGCCAATCCGACCACCATTCCCTGGCCCTGTTCTTCACGGACGCCCCCCAGGAAAACCCGCGCCACTTCGACACCAAAGCCCTGCCGGAATACGGAACGCTGGTCAAAGTCCACCACGCCAGCCGCGAAAGCGGCAAACTGCAATTCGTCGCCCAAGGCCTGAGCCGGGTGCGTATCAAAACCTGGCTCAAGCACCATCGCCCACCGTACCTGGTGGAAGTCGAATACCCGCACCAGCCCACCGAGCCGACCGACGAGGTCAAGGCCTACGGCATGGCGCTGATCAACGCGATCAAGGAACTGCTGCCGCTCAACCCGCTGTACAGCGAAGAGCTGAAGAACTACCTCAACCGCTTCAGCCCCAACGACCCGTCGCCGCTGACCGACTTCGCCGCCGCCCTGACCTCGGCCACGGGCAGCGAGCTGCAAGAAGTGCTCGACTGCGTGCCGATGCTCAAACGCATGGAAAAAGTCCTGCCGATGCTGCGCAAGGAAGTCGAAGTCGCGCGCTTGCAGAAAGAGATTTCAGCCGAAGTTAACCGCAAGATCGGCGAGCATCAGCGCGAGTTCTTCCTCAAGGAACAACTCAAGGTCATCCAGCAGGAGCTGGGCCTGACCAAGGACGACCGCAGCGCCGACATCGAGCAGTTCGAGCAGCGTCTGACGGGCAAGGTGCTATCGCCCCAGGTGCAGAAACGCATCATCGATGAAATGAACAAGCTGTCGATCCTCGAAACCGGTTCGCCGGAATACGCGGTGACCCGTAACTACCTCGACTGGGCAACGTCGCTGCCTTGGGGTGTATACGGCGAGGACAAGCTCGACCTCAAACACGCGCGCAAGGTGCTGGACAAACACCATGCCGGCCTTGGCGACATCAAGGATCGCATTCTCGAATTCCTCGCGGTCGGTGCCTATAAAGGCGAGATCAGCGGCTCCATCGTCTTGCTGGTCGGCCCGCCGGGCGTGGGCAAGACCAGCGTCGGCAAATCCATCGCCGAATCCCTCGGCCGGCCGTTCTATCGCTTCAGCGTCGGCGGCATGCGTGACGAAGCCGAAATCAAGGGTCACCGCCGAACTTACATCGGCGCGCAGCCGGGCAAACTCGTGCAGGCGTTGAAAGACGTCGAAGTGATGAACCCAGTGATCATGCTCGACGAGATCGACAAGATGGGCCAGAGCTACCAGGGCGACCCGGCCTCGGCACTGCTGGAAACCCTCGACCCGGAACAGAACGTCGAATTCCTCGATCACTATCTGGATTTGCGCCTGGACCTGTCGAAAGTGCTGTTCGTCTGCACCGCCAACACCCTGGACTCGATTCCCGGCCCGTTGCTGGACAGGATGGAAGTGATTCGCCTGTCGGGTTACATCACCGAAGAAAAAGTCGCCATCGCCAAGCGTCACCTATGGCCGAAACAGCTAGAGAAAGCCGGCGTGTCCAAAGCTAGCCTGAGCATCAGCGACAACGCGCTCCGATCGCTGATCGATGGTTATGCCCGAGAAGCGGGTGTCCGTCAGCTGGAAAAAAACCTCGGCAAACTGGTGCGCAAAGCCGTGATGAAGCTGCTTGATGAACCGGAAGCGGTGATCAAACTCGGCCCGAAAGACCTGGAAGCCTCGCTCGGCCGACCGGTGTTCCGCAACGAACAGGTCCTGTCGGGGGTTGGCGTGATCACCGGGCTGGCCTGGACCAGCATGGGCGGCGCCACCCTGCCGATCGAAGCCACGCGCATTCACACCCTCAACCGGGGCTTCAAACTCACCGGGCAACT
Source organism: Pseudomonas frederiksbergensis (assembly GCF_017114915.1). GTDB lineage: Bacteria > Pseudomonadota > Gammaproteobacteria > Pseudomonadales > Pseudomonadaceae > Aquipseudomonas > Aquipseudomonas frederiksbergensis_I. Next base: position 31,715 of record NZ_JAAUOE010000004.1, on the reverse strand, counting down.
GGGGGAAGTGATGAAAGAGTCGGCGGAAATCGCCTACAGCTACGTCAGCTCCCATCTGAAGCAATTCGGCGGTGATCCGACATTCTTCGACGAAGCCTTCGTCCACCTCCACGTACCGGAAGGCGCCACCCCGAAAGACGGCCCGAGCGCCGGCGTGACCATGGCCAGCGCCCTGCTCTCGCTCGCTCGCAACCAGCCGCCGAAAAAAGGCGTGGCCATGACCGGCGAACTGACCCTGACCGGGCATGTGCTGCCGATTGGCGGGGTGCGTGAGAAGGTGATCGCGGCGCGGCGGCAGAAGATCAATGAACTGATTTTGCCGGAGTCCAATCGCGGTAACTTTGAGGAATTGCCGGATTACTTGAAGGAAGGGATTACCGTGCACTTTGCCAAGCGTTTTGCGGATGTGGCGAAGATATTGTTCTGATAGTTATGTAGTGCCTGCACCGCCGCCATCGCGGGCTTGCCCGCGAAGGCGTCGGCACTGACGACACCCTCCCTCACGGCCATCCCGGGCTGGCTGTCACACTTTGTCTCATCTTCAGTTATGCTCGCCGTTCGTCGTGAACGCTGGAGCCGCTGATCTTATGTCCCCCACCCGCCTGTTTGTCCCTCTCGCCCTCGCCTTACTGAGCGCTTGCGCCACGCAACCGAAACAGAACGTGACCGTGGAAAAACAAAGCGAATGCCCGGTTCGACTGAACAGCGGGCAAAACCTGATCCTGACCCTGCCCAGCAATCCGACCACGGGTTACCGCTGGGCGATTCAGGATTCGGCCGGTGGGGTGTTGCGTGCGCTCAGTCCCGAGGTTTACAGCAACCCGGAAGACGCCGGGGTCGTCGGCAGTGCAGGCCTTTCAACCTGGCGTTTTCAGGCCTTCGCCACCGGCACTGGCCGCTTGCGGCTGACTTACTCACAACCGTGGGCACCGGAAGTACCGGCGGTGCAAACCTTCGACTGCGCCATCGCGGTTAACTGATTGTGGGCTGGCTGATTCTGGCGCTGATGGGCGCGGTGACCTTTCTCTATGGCCTGAGTGTGCATGCGACGCTGCTCTGCCTGCTGGTCAAACCGATGCCGGTGCTGGCCCTGCTCGGCTGGTTGCACGATGCACCGCCCAGTGAGTATCGGCGCTGGATCAGCCTGGGTTTGATTTTCTCCCTGGTCGGCGACGTGTTGCTGGCATGGCCTCAAGATTTGTTCGTGTTTGGCTTGGGGGCGTTTTTGGTCGCGCATCTGGCGTACCTGAAAGCGTATTCGAGCGATTGTCGGCGTCTGGCGGTATGGCCGCTGATCATTGCGCTGAGCACGGGCGCGGTGCTGCTGGGGATCCTGATTTCCAATGGTTTGGGGCCGCTGCTGGTGCCGGTGATCGTTTACGGCACGGCCATCAGCGCGATGCTCTGGCGCGCGCTGGCCCGACTCGGCACCGACGTATCCAAACGCTCGGCGCTGTTGGCTGCGGCGGGCGCGATGGCGTTTGTGTTTTCTGACAGTGTGATTGGCATTAACCGGTTCGTTGCGCCATTTCATGCCGCGCCTTACGTGATCATCCTCAGTTACTGGCTGGGGCAATGGGGGATCGCCGCTTCGGCTTTTCCTCAATCCGTTCGCCGCCCTCTATAGATCGTTCCCACACTCTGCGTGGGAATGCAGCCCGGACGCTCCGCGTCCCGCATTGGATGTGACGCAGAGCGTCACGGGAGGCATTCCCACGCAGAGCGTGGGAACGATCATGGTGTAAACGCGGTTTATCAGACAACCCGCGCATCCCCCCGCCAACTTGGCTAAAATGCCAGCCTTTTCCACCGACACCGCCGGAACCGCCGTGAGCAAAGAATCCGATCGCCTATTCGCCCAGCCCTTGGCCCAGGTGCCTGACTTCGCCTTTAACGAGGACGTGGTGCGGGTATTCCCGGACATGATCAAGCGCTCGGTGCCGGGTTATCCGACCATCGTGGAAAACCTCGGCGTGCTCGCCGCGCAGTTCGCCCAGCCCAACAGCGTGCTCTACGACCTGGGCTCGTCGTTGGGCGCCGTGACCCAGGCCTTGCGCCGTCATGTGCGTACCGACGGTTGCCGCGTCATCGCTGTGGATAACTCCGCCGCCATGGTCGAGCGTTGCCGCGAATACCTCAACGGTCAGGACTCGATGTTTCAGGAGTTGTTGCCGGTGGAAGTGATCGAAGGCGACATCCTGGCCCTGGAGTTCCAGCCGGCCTCGGTGGTGGCGCTGAACTTCACCCTGCAATTCATCGCCCCCGACCAGCGCACCGCGCTGCTCGCGCGCATCCGCCAATCGCTGTTGCCCGGTGGCGCGCTGATTCTCTCGGAGAAGCTGCGCTTCAACGACCCCGAAGAACACGCGCTGCTCACCGACCTGCACGTGGCCTTCAAACGCGCCAACGGCTACAGCGAGCTGGAAATCGCCCAGAAGCGCAGCGCCATCGAAAATGTCATGAAGCCCGACAGCCTCGAAGAACACCGCGAGCGCCTGCTGGCCGCCGGGTTCTCGAAAGTCGTGCCGTGGTTCCAGTGTCTTAACTTTGCCTCGTTGATTGCCTTGCCATGATTGATCTGTCCCCCCTCGCCCGCCGTCTGGCCGGTACTCCGCTGGCCGAATGGGCCAACACGCTGCAAGCGCAACTCGACAAGAAAATGGAAAAGGGTCACGGCGACCTGGAACGCTGGCAGAGCGCCCTGGACGCGCTGCCGAAAATCCAGCCGAGCGAAGTCGACTTGTTGAATGGCTTGAAACTGGACACTGATTGCGACGTTGAGACCCGCGCGCAAATGCGCACCGCGTTGATGGGTTTGTCGCCCTGGCGTAAAGGCCCGTTCGACCTGTTCGGCGTGCATGTCGACACTGAATGGCGTTCGGACTGGAAATGGTCCCGGGTAGCTCCGCACCTGGACCTGAAAGGCAAACGCATCCTCGATGTCGGCTGCGGCAACGGTTATTACATGTGGCGCATGCTCGGCGCCGGGGCTGATAGCGTGATCGGCGTCGACCCGAACTGGCTGTTCTTCTGCCAGTTCCAGGCCGTACAACGCTACTTGTCCGAGCCCAATGCCTGGCACCTGCCCTTCCCTTTCGAAGACCTGCCGCCGAATCTGGAAGGCTTCGACACGGTGTTTTCCATGGGCGTGTTCTATCACCGCCGCTCGCCGATCGAGCACTTGCTGGCGCTGAAGGATTGCCTGGTCAAGGGCGGTGAACTGGTGCTGGAAACGCTGGTGATCGAAGGCGATCAGCAGCAGGTGTTGGTGCCGGAAGACCGTTACGCGCAGATGCGTAACGTGTGGTTCCTGCCATCAGTGCCCGCGCTGGAACTGTGGCTGCGCCGCGCCGGCTTCAGCGATGTGCGTTGCGTGGATGTGAGCGTGACCACGGTCGAGGAACAACGCGGGACGGAGTGGATGAAGTATCAGTCGTTGAGCGACTTCCTTGACCCGCAAGATCACAGTAAAACGATCGAAGGGCTGCCGGCGCCGATGCGCGCGGTGATCGTCGCCCGCAAGTAAACACCCATCTTCCAGACACCAGAAAAACCTGTGGGAGCGGGCTTGCCCGCGATAGCGGTGGTTCAGTCAACATCAATGTTTGATGTGCCGACGCCATCGCGGGCAAGCCCGCTCCCACAGGTATCGGTGTTTACTCTGAAGGTTTTGCTCTTCGGGCCTTGAAGAACTCACTCAACACCGCCCCACACTCTTCAGCCAACACCCCGCCTTCGACCAACACCCGGTGGTTGAGAAAGCCCTGGGTGAAAAACTGCCCCTGGCTCTGCACAATCCCGGCCTTGGGCTCCAGCGCGCCATACACCACCCGCGCAATCCGCGAATGCACGATCAGCCCGGCGCACATGCTGCACGGCTCCAGCGTCACGTAAAGCGTACTGCCCGGCAGGCGGTAGTTGCTGGCGGCCTGGGCGGCGGCGCGGATCGCGACCATCTCGGCGTGGGCGCTGGGGTCGTTGCCGCTGATTGGGCAATTGAAACCGCGCCCGATGATTTCACCGTCTTGCACCAACACCGCGCCCACCGGCACTTCACCCAGCGCCGCGCCTTCGGCGGCGAGGGCCAGGGCTTCGCGCATGAAATCACGATCTCGGCTGCGGTCGATAATCGCCGCGGGGCGTATCTGTCGCATCACGCCACCTCGATGGCGGCCATCAGGCCGGTTTCCATGTGGTCGATCACATGGCAGTGGAACATCCAGACCCCTGGGTTATCCGCCACCAGCGCCACTTGCGCACGCTCGTTCTTGCCCAGCAGATAGGTGTCGGTGAAGTACGGAATAACCTTGTGCCGGTTCGAGGCAATGACTTTGAAACTCATGCCATGCAAATGGATCGGGTGCTGATACTGAGTCATGTTTTTCAATTCGAAAATATAGCTTTTGCCCTTTTCGAGCTTGGCAATCGGTCGATCGGCGCAGGTCTTGTCGGTGATGTCCCAGGCCTTGCCGTTGATCTGCCACAGGCTGGGCGGCTTGCCATTGTCGACGTTGACCGACACCGAACCCACCCATTCGAAATTGAAGTTGAGTTTCTCGGCATTGGCCAGGTCCGGCTCGGCCACCGGGTTGGCGGGCAGTGCCGGCGGCCACTCGGTCGGGGCGTCGGTATTGGCCACTGAACGGAAGGTGCCCAGGCGTACCGGGCCGTTGCGCAGGGACAATTCTTCGCCGGCCGGCGGCGCCTTGATCGCCAGGCAAATACGCATGCCCGGGCCCAGCCAGTATTCCTTGCCCAGTGGGCGCGGCTGGATGGGATTGCCGTCCAGCGCGTAGATCTGCGCTTCGACGCCGGGGATATTGAGACGATACGTCAGGGTATTGTCGAGGTTGAGCAGGCGTACGCGGGTGATTTGCCCGGCAGGCAAGTCGATCACCGCTTGCGAGACGCCATTGATGGTCGACAGCCCCCCGGCCGTGCCGCCACGGGCCGCTTCGCGAGGAATGCTGAACGGCACGAAAGCACCGACGTCATCGACATGCCAGCTCTTGAGGCTCAAGGTTTTTTCGTATTTGAAACCGGTGGGCTCGCGCTCTTCGATGATCAGCGGGCCGACCAGGCCGCGGCCGAGCTCTTCGCTGCTGTTCACGTGCGGGTGATACCAGTAGCTGCCGGCGTCGGGCACGCGGAATTTGTAGTCGAAGTATTCGCCCGGCAGCACCGGCAATTGCGACACGTACGGCACGCCGTCCATTTCCAGCGGCAGACGGATGCCGTGCCAGTGAATGGTGGTCGCCACTGGCAAGTGGTTGATGAAGCGCACCCGCAGCCATTCGCCCTGACGCACGCGCAACTCAGTGCCCGGCGCCGACGGGCCGAACGCCCAGGCAGGCGTCTTGTGCCCGGCCACCAGTTCGACGTCCAGCGGTGCGGCGATCAGCTCATAGTCGTGGCCGGCGTCAGCGTCGGCCATCTTGCCCAGCCAGTAACGCGACGCGCCACCGGCCCCCACGCCAACCACCACAAGACCGGCCAGACCACCGAGTATTTGTCGACGGGTAAAGGACATGAACTCAACTACCTCACGTATCAGCTACAGGCGCGGAGCCTGCAAAAGGCGAATACGATACACCTGCGGTTGAGAAACAGTAAGGGCAGCGTGGCGGATGGTCACAGTCAAGGCATGGCTGGAGGGGCCGCTTTCGCGATGAGGCCGGCAAAGCCTCATAAAGACTTCCCTCAAATAAACAAAAGCCCCGATCAACCAGACCGGGGCTTTTGGGTTTTACAGCGGCCTTCAGTCGCGCAAATCCGACTCATGAATCGGTTGGTCACGATGGGTAGCCCGCTGGTATTGCGCCGGCCAGATCGCCTTGTGCCCGCCCAGGTCGTCATCGGCATGCAGCGGCCAGTACGGATCACGCAACAACTCCCGGGCGAGGAAGATGATGTCAGCCTGACAGGTACGCAGAATGTGCTCGGCCTGGGCCGGCTCGGTGATCATGCCTACAGTGCCAGTGGCAATGCCTGACTCCTTGCGTACCCGTTCGGCGAAACGGGTCTGGTAACCGGGCCCGGTAGGAATCTCGGCGTTTACCGCCGTACCGCCCGACGAGACGTCGATCAGGTCCACCCCCAGGTCTTTCAGGCGTCTCGCCAGTTCCACGGTTTCATCGGGGTTCCAGCCGTCCTCCACCCAGTCGGTGGCCGATACCCGCACAAACACCGGTAACTCTTCAGGCCATGCGGCCCGCACCGCTTCGGTGACTTGCAGCACCAGCCGAATGCGATTCTCGAACGAACCGCCGTACTGATCGCGTCGCTGATTGCTCAGAGGCGAAAGAAATTGATGCAGCAGGTAACCGTGGGCAGCATGCACTTCGACCACTTTGAAACCGGCGGTCAGCGCCCGTTTGGCCGAATCGACGAAGGCCTGAATGATGTCAGCGATCTCGCCCTCATCGAGCTGCTTGGGTGGTGTGTGCTGGGGGTCGAAAGCGATCGGCGAAGGGCCGACCGGGATCCAGCCGCCGTCTTCCGGCTTGACGCTACCATGCTTGCCCAGCCACGGCCGATGCGTGCTGGCCTTGCGCCCGGCGTGGGCCAACTGGATGCCGGCCACGGCGCCCTGAGCAGCGATGAAGCGGGTAATACGTTGCAAGGATTCGATCTGTTGATCATTCCACAGGCCGAGGTCCTGGGCAGTGATGCGCCCGTCGGCGGTGACCGCCGTGGCTTCGGTAAACACCAGACCCGCGCCACCGATAGCACGGCTGCCAAGGTGGACCAGATGCCAGTCATTGGCCAGCCCATCGACGCTGGAATACTGGCACATCGGTGACACCGCAATGCGGTTGAGCAGGGTCAGTTGACGAAGGGTATAGGGTTCAAGCAGCAGACTCATGGGGCACCTCTCGAATCAGTGGGCAGGCTCCAGGGTTCTGTTTGAATAGTCGACGAGTGACAGGAAAAAGGTACAGCACCCGCCCCCGCGGGCAAAAAATTCGACAAGACGTCACAAGGATAATCAAGCAGTGCTTAGAGCCTAGTCGACATCGGGGGATCAGGGAGGGTTCAAGAAATGAAACACCCAAATTTGAGCCAAACCAAAACCTGTGGCGAGGGGGCTTGCCCCCGTTGGGCTGCGAAGCGGCCCTGAAACCTGCAATCAGACTCCTTCAGACAAACCACGCCGGATGCTCTACGACTGCTGCGCAGCCGAACGGGGGCAAGCCCCCTCGCCACAGTTATCGCGGTTCGATGTGGGCAATCATCAACTGCACCGTCTCGTTCCCACGAAACTCATTGAGGTCGAGTTTGTAAGCCAACTCAACCCACTTGATGGTCGGATTCGGCCAGATATCACGGTCGATACCAAAGGCGATGCCATCCAGCTTCACCGAGCCGCATTCGCTTTTCAGCACCACTTTGAGGTGCCGTTCGCCGACCACACGTTGCTCGACCAACTGGAACACCCCGTGAAACAGCGGCTCCGGGAAGTGTTGGCCCCAAGGCCCGGCGTGGCGCAGGGCGCGGGCCAGTTCCAGGTGAAACTCCTCGACCGCCAAAGTGCCATCCGACAGCAGACGCCCGGTCAGGTCTTCTTCGCGCATCTGCCGGCGCACTTCGGCGTCGAAGGCTTCGGCGAACAACGGAAAATTCGCTTCCGGCAGCGTCAGGCCGGCCGCCATGGCGTGGCCGCCGTATTTGCTGATCAGGTTCGGATGCTGCGCCGCGACCACGCTCAAGGCATCGCGAATATGAAAGCCCTGAACCGAACGCCCCGAGCCTTTGAGCAGGCCATCGCCGGCATCGGCAAAGGCAATGGTCGGACGGAAATAGCGCTCTTTCATACGCGACGCGAGGATACCGATGACGCCCTGGTGCCACTCGGGATCGAACAGGCACAGGCCGAACGGCATCGATTCCACCGGCAGATCCTTGAGCTGGGCCAGCGCCTCACGCTGCATACCCTGCTCGATGGATTTGCGGTCCTGATTCATGCCATCCAGTTGCGCGGCCATTTCACGGGCAGCGCCCGCGTCTTCGGTGAGCAGGCATTCGATGCCCAGGCTCATGTCGTCCAGACGCCCCGCCGCGTTCAGGCGCGGGCCAAGGATGAAACCCAGGTCCGTGGAGGTGATGCGCGAAGGGTCACGCTTGGCCACTTCAAGGATCGCCTTGAGCCCTGGCCGAGCGCGCCCGGCGCGAATCCGCTCCAGGCCCTGATGCACCAGAATCCGGTTGTTGGCGTCCAGCGGCACCACGTCGGCGACGCTGCCCAGTGCCACCAGATCCAGCAGTTCGCCAATGTTCGGCTGCGGCTTGCTCTCGTACCAGCCCAGGCTGCGCAAGCGCGCACGCAGGGCCATCAGCACATAGAAGATCACCCCGACACCGGCCAGGGCCTTGCTCGGGAATGCGCAACCCGGCTGGTTCGGATTGACGATGGCATCGGCCAACGGCAGCTCATCGCCAGGCAAGTGGTGATCAGTGACCAGCACCTTGAGCCCGGCCTTTTTCGCCGCGGCCACGCCTTCGACGCTGGAGATGCCGTTGTCCACGGTGATCAGCAGTTGCGGCTCACGGGTCAGCGCCACTTCGACGATTTCCGGGGTCAGGCCGTAGCCGTACTCGAACCGGTTCGGCACCAGATAGTCGACATGCGCCGCGCCCAGCAGGCGCAGCCCCAGCATGCCCACCGTACTGGCCGTCGCACCGTCGGCGTCGAAGTCGCCGACGATCAGAATCCGCTGACGCTGCTCCAGCGCCGTTACCAGCAAATCCACCGCCGCCTCGATGCCTTTGAGCTGCTGAAACGGAATCAGCCGCGCCAGGCTCTTGTCCAGTTCAGCCTCGGACTGCACGCCCCGGGCCGCGTAGAGGCGGGTCAACAGCGGTGGAATATCACCGAGAAATGGCAGGGTGTCGGGCAACAGGCGAGGTTCGATGCGCATGGGGTGACAGGTGCTTCTCTTGAATACGTAGGATAAAACCGTGTGACACGCTTCAGCGGCGAATAATCAGCCGCGTTCGCCGGCCAGCCATTGCAACTGGACTTCGTGCTGACCACGGTCGTCGGTGACGAAAATCGTTCCTTCGCTGATCATCACGTCCCACTTGATAACGCGCGGCATGTCCTTGGCCAGGGTTTCCAGCACGTCCTGAGGCACGGCGGCGATGTTGACGTTTTTCAGGGTTTTGATCGCCGGGATCACTTTGCCTTCCCAGACCCGCAGGCTGCCGTAGGCCAGCAGGCTGGTGCGTTCGGTGCGGCGCGAGCACCAGGTCAGGCGATCGGCGTCTGGCTGACCGACTTCGATCCAGTGCAGGACACGGTCGTCCAGGCTCTTTTCCCACAGCGCCGGCTCATCCACGTCTGACAGACCGCGGCCAAAGGACAGCTGTTCGTTGTACCAGAAGGCGTAGGCCAGCAGCCGCACAGTCATGCGCTCTTCGGTTTCCGAAGGGTGACGGGCGATGGTCTGCTTCACGTTCTCGTAAACGCTGCGGTCGAGGTCGGTGAGGTTCAGTTCAAACTTGTAGGTCGTGGACGGCTGGGCCATGAACGGGCTTCTTGATACGGGGAAAGGCGGCAAGTCTAACCGATGCAAGCGGCAATCAACGAATTGAAGGCGATCAACTTTGAGCGATGGATGCCGGCCTATGCTAAAACTCTGCATTCGCTCAACCTTTGTCCTACAGGATTTCGCATGCCGCTCTCCAACAAACCGCTCTCGGGTCTGAAAGTCATCGAATTGGGTACGTTGATTGCCGGGCCGTTTGCCTCGCGTATTTGCGGCGAATTCGGCGCCGAAGTGATCAAGATCGAATCCCCGGATGGCGGCGATCCGTTGCGCAAATGGCGCAAGCTGTACGAAGGCACCTCGCTGTGGTGGTTCGTTCAGGCGCGCAACAAGAAATCCCTGACCCTGAACCTGAAACACCCCGATGGCCTGGCGATTCTGAAACAGCTGCTCAGTGAAGCAGATATCCTGATCGAGAATTTTCGCCCCGGCGTGCTGGAAAAGCTCGGCCTGGGCTGGGAAGTCTTGCACGCATTGAACCCGAAACTGGTGATGGTGCGGCTCTCGGGCTTCGGCCAGACCGGTCCCATGAAAGATCAGCCAGGCTTTGGCGCGGTCGGTGAATCCATGGGCGGCCTGCGCTACATCACCGGGTTCGAGGACCGGCCGCCGGTGCGTACCGGGATTTCCATCGGCGACTCGATTGCCGCGCTCTGGGGCGTGATCGGTGCACTGATGGCCTTGCGTCATCGCGAAGTCAACGGTGGCTTGGGCCAAGTGGTCGATGTGGCGCTGTACGAAGCGATCTTCGCCATGATGGAAAGCATGGTCCCGGAGTTCGACGTGTTCGGCTTCATCCGCGAACGCACCGGCAACATCATGCCGGGCATCACGCCCTCCTCCATTCACACCAGCGCTGACGGCAAACACGTGCAGATCGGCGCCAACGGCGATGCGATCTTCAAGCGCTTCATGCTGATCATCGGCCGCGAGGACCTGGCCAACGACCCGTTGCTGGCCAGCAACGACGGGCGCGACAGCCGTCGCGACGAGATTTACGGGGTGATCGATCGCTGGGTCAACTCACTGCCGCTGGACGCGGTGATCGAGCAACTGAACCAGGCTGACGTTCCCGCCAGCCGGATTTTCAGCGCCGAAGACATGTTCAGCGATCCGCAGTACCTGGCCCGGGAAATGTTCCTGCAAGCCAAGCTGCCCGATGGCAAGGACTTCAAGATGCCCGGCATCGTGCCGAAGCTCTCTGAGACACCCGGCACCTCCGAATGGGTCGGGCCGCAACTGGGGGAACACAATGCGCAGGTCCTTCACGATCTGGGCTACGACCCGGCACAGATCGCACGGCTGCGTGAGGATGGGGCCATCTAAAGCTGCGGACCCTGTGACAAATCCCAGGCAAAAAGAAACCCCGAGAAGTGGGGAGACAACTCGGGGTTAAACGTGGCCTGTATGACAGACCAGTAGCAGCAAGTTACAAGCACCGGAGCACAATGCTTGATCCTGCTGTTACAAGGTCTGACTGACCCTGGCGCAGGAAGGTTCCCACAAAAAACATTTCAATTTCGGCTGGCCAGGAGCTTGTCCTGGGCAGCATTGCGCAACGCCGCAATGACACAGGGTTCAAGACGTCCTTCAGCGATCAGCACGTCGCGGTGCAGCCCGTCGACAACGTCCGTCAGCAGACGTTTATCGGTTAACTGGGCCTGATTGAATAGCCGTTCGACCACAATAGCGCCGGTCATACTCTTGAGCGTCACAAGGCATTCGCCACGGGTACCCGATGGGGTCAACGTGACCTGATACGGGCTCAGAGCCTCACCGAGCAATAGACTGATACTTTCCATCTCGATCACCACTCAATAGTCCGCAAACAAAGTGCCTGGGGCGTGTCCACAGTCAATGACCCCAGGCCCGAGAAGAAAGCTCCGGATTCCAACGGCAGGCGCACCGGCGCCTCTGGTAGATAGAGCATGCACGGTAAAGATGACAGCAAAAAAACAGCTGTTTCACGCCTGCCTTGTATGCTTGGCGATATCGGACCATCCGCCCAGCAGTCCTCGCAATTGACCGTCCGCGCTGTAAAACGGCACTGTCCACTGGTAAATATCCCTGACGCCGTCCTTGAACATCAATTGACGCTCGCTGAAGCGGGTCTTGCGGGTACCGAGCTGAGCCATGAACTCGGCGTGCAGCTGCTCGGCGGTTTCTTTGGGCAGGACATCAAGCTCGATCAGTTGGCGCCCCTGAATCTGGTCGAAACGGATCGAAAAGCGCTCCTCATAACTTTTGTTGCACATGATCAAACGCCCTTCCAGATCACGCACGAACATCGGATCGGGCATGGCATCTATCAATGCGTGCTGCAGGGCGAGCTGGTCATTGAGGTCTTTCTCGGCGTCCCGACGCTGCTCGATCAGTGCCGCAAGCCGGCGGCTCCAAAGCAGTGAAAGCACGCCGAACAGGCTCATGATGAACAGGCTCCAGCAGCCCCACCGGGTTATCCGCTGCCAGGCCGAGGGCGCGTGTACTGGCGCAATTCCACTGAGCCACTTCAGTCGTATGGCGCGTAACTCGGCGGGTGGAAATGCTTCGAGTGCCTTGTTGAGGATGCTCAATAACTGCGGCTGCCCTTTGCGGACCGCCAAATGATCCGCCTCCCATTTGCCCTCTACCGCACGCCCGACCTTGAGCCGGCCCGAGGGATAGAGCTGCGCACCGATTTCGTTTTCAATCGTGGCGTAGGCCTCGCCACTTTCCACTAGCGCACGGGCTTCAGCGTAGGTTTTGACCGAACGCAGCTCGATCGCCGGGTAGTCACGACGAATGACGCCTTCCAGAGCATGCCGGGCCGGCAATACCAGGACTCTTTTTGAAAGCTGCTCCAGGGACTGTAGCGCCGGGGTGCCGGCCAGCCCCACGAATACCCAGCCTGCCCCGCCGAACGCATGGCTGAAATCCAGAAACACCTTGCGCTCGTCATTGATTGCCAGCGTGGTGCTCATGTCCGCCGCGCCACTTTCCAGTCGCTCCAGCAGTTGATCGGTGGAAAACGACTCTTCATGGACGAACCGCAGCCCGGTCATGGCGCTGATTCGGTCGAGCACATCGTTGTTCAAACCGCTCCAGTGACCGTGCTCATCCTTGAACAGGTACAGCGGGTATTGCGCCGACGCGATGATCACCGTCGGATGTTCGGCAATCCACTGCAGCTCCTGTGCGTCCAGCTCAATGCGAGCGACGGCGACTGATTCCCTGGCATCATGTGTCGTCAGGTGTGCGGCCTTGACCCATTGCCCAAAACCCAGGGCGCCCAGCAAAAACATCCAGCACACGGCTGGTTTGAACCCTCTGAAAAACAGCATTGCCACTTCCTTGGTGATCGTCTCGCCCGTCCTTCATGGGCGGCTCTTCATTTACGAAACCCGACAAGTGTGGCATGCAGAAATGAGAAAGCCCGTCAGGAGACGGGCTTCAAAATGTGACAGCTTTTGCCGGTTACAACGGCTTGCCGCGGTTGCCATGCTGACTGACAAAGGCCTGCACGGCTTTCAGATCATTCGGCAATACGGCGCAACGCTCATCTCGCTCAAACAAATCAGAAAGATGTGCAGGTAGTTCGAGCGCTTTTCCTACACCGGCTTTTTCCACTGCGTCCGGGAATTTGACCGGATGGGCCGTGCCCAGGATCACCATCGGGATATCCAGGCTGCGACGGCATTCACGCGCAGCCTTCACACCGATAGCGGTGTGCGGGTCCAGCAGCTCGCCGGTTTGCTCGAAGACTTCGGCAATGGTTTCGCAGGTTTGGGCGTCGTCCACGGCCAACGAATCGAACAGCTTGCGTGCTTCGGTCCAGCGTTCCTGTTCGACGCTGAAACCGCCGCCCTGTTTGAAGGTATCCATCAAACCGGCAATCGCCGCGCCGTTGCGACCGTGCAGGTCGAACAGCAGGCGTTCGAAGTTCGACGACACCATGATGTCCATGGATGGCGACAACGTGGCGTGCAGGGTTTCCTTGACGTACTGATTGCCGCTCATGAAGCGGTGCAGGATGTCGTTGCGGTTGGTGGCGACGATCAACTGGTTGATCGGCAGGCCCATGTTGCGCGCCAGGTAACCGGCGAAGATATCGCCGAAGTTGCCGGTCGGCACCGAGAACGACACCGAACGCGCCGGGCCGCCCAACTGCAGGGCTGCGTGGAAGTAGTAAACGATCTGGGCCATGATCCGCGCCCAGTTGATCGAGTTCACCGCTACCAGGCGCGTGCCCTTGAGGAAGCTCTGGTCGGCGAAGCTGGCCTTGACCATTTCCTGGCAGTCATCGAAGTTGCCTTCGATGGCGATGTTATGGATGTTCTCGCCGAAGATGGTGGTCATCTGGCGACGCTGCACTTCGGACACACGGTTGTGCGGGTGCAGGATGAAGATGTCGACGTTTTCGCAGTGTTTGCAGCCTTCGATGGCAGCCGAACCGGTGTCGCCGGACGTGGCGCCAACGATCACCACGCGCTCGCCGCGCTTTTCCAGCACGTAGTCGAGCAGACGACCCAGCAGTTGCAGGGCGAAGTCCTTGAACGCCAGGGTCGGGCCGTGGAACAGCTCCAGCACCCATTCATTGCCGTTCAGCTGACGCAACGGTGCCACGGCGTTGTGGGAAAACACGCCATAGGTTTCTTCAAGAATTTTTTTGAAATCGGCATCGGGGATGCTGCCGCTGACGAACGGGCGCATCACCCGGAAGGCCAGCTCGTGATACGGCAGGCCGGCCCAGGAAGCGATTTCTTCCTGGGTGAAACGTGGCAGGTTTTCCGGGACGTACAGACCGCCGTCGGTGGCCAGACCGGCCAGCAGGACGTCTTCGAAATTCAGGGCCGGTGCCTGGCCGCGGGTACTGATATAGCGCATAAGAGCAAACCTTCGGTTTTGGCTTCAAGCCGCAAGCTAAAAGCTACAAGTGAACAGCGCTTTGCTCTCACTTGCAGCTTGAAGCTTGCAGCTTGCAGCTGCTGTTAATTCAGGTGTTCGACACGGATCCGCACAACCGGACCGACCACGCCCGCCAAGGCTTCCAGGGCAGCGATCGCATCGTTGATGTGCTGTTCCAGCACACGATGGGTCAGCAGGATCATCGGCACCAGGCCGTCGTGTTCCTCGACTTCCTTCTGCATGATCGACTCGATGTTGATGCCGCGCTCCGACAGGATGCTCGCCACCTGGGCCAACACGCCCGGATGGTCCTTGGCCTGAATGCGCAGGTAGTAAGCGCTTTCGCAGGCTTCGATCGGCAGGATCGGGTGGGCCGACAGCGAATCCGGCTGGAAGGCCAGGTGCGGCACACGGTTTTCCGGGTCGGAGGTCATGGCGCGAACCACGTCCACCAGGTCGGCGATGACCGACGAAGCGGTCGGCTCCATGCCGGCGCCAGCGCCGTAAAACAGGGTCGAACCGGCAGCGTCACCGTTGACCATCACCGCGTTCATCACGCCGTTGACGTTGGCAATCAGGCGATCAGCCGGGATCAGCGTCGGGTGCACACGCAGTTCGATACCGGCCGCGGTGCTGCGCGCCACGCCCAGGTGCTTGATGCGATAGCCCAACGCTTCGGCGTAATTCACGTCAGCGGTGGTCAGCTTGGTGATGCCTTCGGTGTAAGCCTTGTCGAATTGCAGCGGGATGCCGAACGCGATGGACGCCAGGATCGTCAGCTTGTGGGCTGCGTCGATGCCTTCGACGTCAAAAGTCGGGTCGGCTTCGGCGTAACCCAGGGCTTGCGCCTCGGCGAGGACGTCTTCGAAGGTCCGGCCCTTTTCACGCATTTCGGTAAGGATGAAGTTACCGGTGCCGTTGATGATGCCGGCCACCCAGTTGATACGGTTGGCGGACAGGCCTTCACGGATCGCCTTGATCACCGGAATGCCGCCGGCCACGGCCGCTTCGAACGCAACGATCACACCCTTCTCGCGAGCCTTGGCGAAAATTTCATTACCGTGAACGGCAATCAGTGCCTTGTTCGCGGTGACCACATGCTTGCCATTCTCGATGGCCTTGAGTACCAGCTCGCGGGCAACGGTATAGCCGCCCATCAGCTCTATGACGATGTCGATCTCAGGGTTCGTGGCCACTTCGAAGACATCGTTGGTAATCGCAATACCGGTCGTCTGGAACTGAGGCTTTGGCGTGCGAATGGCAATTTGTGCCACTTCGATTCCACGCCCGGCACGACGAGCAATTTCCTCGGCGTTGCGCTGAAGTACGTTGAAGGTACCGCCACCGACGGTCCCTAACCCACAGATGCCTACTTTGACCGGTTTCACTGTGAACTCCCCATAAAACGGCCGACTCAAGGCCGGCCGTGAAAACAGCCGCAGGTTCGCGGCTCTCTATTGATGACCCGGCAAATGCTGCCGCCGGACCATGATCGTCAAAGGCAGGCCGTGACGATGCGAATTTATTTCGCGCCCAACGCCAGTTTGGCGACTTGTGGCGCAGGCTGATAGCCCGGAATGACCTGACCGTCAGCCAAAACGATGGCCGGTGTACCGTTCACGCCAATCGACTGACCGAGGGCAAACTGCTTGGAAACCGGGTTATCGCACTTGGCGGCCTTGATTTCCTTGCCATCGACCATTTTGTCCATGGCGGCTTTCTTGTCCTTCGAGCACCAGACGGCTTGCAGTTGCTCGTCACCCGGCGAGCCGAGGCCCTGGCGCGGGAACGCAACATAACGCACTTCGATGCCGCGCTTGTTCAGCTCAGGCACTTCGGCGTGCAGCTTGTGGCAATACGGACATGTGGTGTCGGTGAACACGGTGATGTGCGACTTGGTTTCGCCGATGGCCGGGTAGACCACGGTTTCAGCCACTGGAATGCCATTGATCAGCTTGGCAATGCCCAAGCGTTCGGTCTTCTCGGTCAGGTTGACCGGTTTACCATCCTTGAGCTGGAACAGGTAGCCCTGAACGACGTATTGGCCGTCGGCACTGGCGTAAAGCACGCGGCTGCCCTTGAGTTTGACTTCGTACAGACCTGGCAGCGGGCTGGCCGTGATGGTTTCGACCGGCACGTCGAGCTGGAGGTTTTCCAGGCTTTTACGAATGGCTTTGTCGGCCGCGTCATCGGCGACGGCAAAGGTGCTGACCAACGCAATGGCTGCGGCGGCGAAAATCTGGGTCAGACGCATGAGAACTCCTGAAGGCGGACAAATGGGACGATCAGAACGCCCGTGCCGAAACACCGGGTCATAACCGCCCATCGTGCAAACCGGCAAAGCCTACCACATAAGGCCCCCGTGGCCGACTCTGGCTGACGCAAGACCGTTTATACGACTCGGTTATCCCTGTAGCAGCTGCCGATGGCTGCCTCCGGCCGTAGCAGCTGTCGAGCTTGCGAGGCTGCGTTCGGCTGCGCAGCAGTCGTGAATCCAGGCCACGCGGTGCTTCAGTCAGACCTTGCAAGCAGGTTTTACGACTGCTTCGCAGCCGAACGCAGGCTTCGCCAGCTGCTACAAAACACTGCACTCATCCCCGTGGGTGATGCTTGGCATGCAGGTCCTGCAAGCGTGCGCGGGCGACGTGAGTATAGATCTGGGTGGTCGACAGATCGCTGTGGCCAAGCAACATTTGCACCACCCGCAGGTCGGCGCCGTGGTTGAGCAAGTGCGTGGCGAAGGCATGGCGCAGGGTATGCGGCGACAGTGACTTGCCGATCCCGGCGACCTTGGCCTGGTGCTTGATGCGATGCCAGAAAGTCTGACGGGTCATCTGCTCACCGCGCTGGCTAGGGAACAGCACATCGCTGGGACGCCCGCCCAGCAACTCGCCACGGGCATCGCGCATGTAGCGTTCCACCCAGACAATCGCCTCCTCGCCCATCGGCACCAGCCGCTCCTTGCTGCCCTTGCCCATCACCCGCAGCACGCCCTGTCGCAGATTGACCTGCTCCAGTGTCAGGCTGATCAGCTCCGTCACCCGCAAGCCACACGCATAAAGCACCTCAAGCATGGCGCGATCACGCTGCCCGATGGCCTCGCTCAGGTCCGGCGCGGCCAGCAAGGCTTCCACATCGGCTTCCGACAAGGATTTAGGCAGCGGTCTGCCCAGTTGTGGCATATCGACGCGCAGGGTCGGGTCGACGGCGATCAGCTTTTCCCGCAGCAAATAGCGATAGAAACCACGCACACCGGAGAGAAATCGCGCCGTAGAACGGGGTTTGTAGTTTTGCTCCAGACGCCAGGCCAAGTGATCGAGAATCAACTCGCGCCCGGCGTTGATCAGCTCCAGGCCCTTCTCCTGCAACCAGCCGTTGAACAAGGCCAGGTCGCTGCGATAGGCATCGCGGGTGTTATCGGAAAGGCCTTTCTCCAGCCACAGGGCGTCGAGGAACTGGTCTATCAGAGGATGATCGATGGCAGGCATGGGGGCTCAGGGCTGGCAGATGAAAGGCAGCGAAAAAACAAGAGTCTTTCATAGCTCGTTGATGGTGAACATAAAATTCAGGCACAAAAAAAGCATCCCTTTGCGGGATGCTTCTTTTTGAGTGAGACACTCAGCGCATTACCGGGCCGGTTCGTTCTGCCCCAGGATCAGCTTGCCGTCCTTGTCGACCGGAATCTGATTGCCCGGATCGCGATCCATCCGCACTTTGCCTTCCTTGCCGTCCAGCGAATAACGAACGTCGTAGCCTACGACCTTGTCGCTGATGTCATTGACCGTGTTACAGCGAGTCTGAGTCGTGGTGTAGGTGTCACGCTCCTGCATGCCTTCCTGCACCTTGTTGCCCGCATAACCGCCGCCGACCGCACCGGCCACTGTGGCGATTTTCTTGCCTGTACCGCCGCCGATCTGGTTACCCAACAGGCCGCCAGCCAGCGCGCCGACCACCGTACCGGCGATCTGGTGTTGATCTTTCACCGGCGCTTGCCGGGTCACCGTAACGTCCTTGCACACTTCACGTGGAGTCTTGATTTGTGTCTTGACCGGTTCAACGGCCAGCACTTGTGCATACTCAGGGCCGCTTTTAACCAGTTTGTAGGTGGCAACAGCACCACCGGCAGTGACACCGACAGCACCCAATACCGCACCAACCAGCAACGACTTGTTCACATGAACCTCCTGGCCATCACAGGCGGGACAAACCCGCGCTTCTCCCAGCGTTGGAGCATAAAAAAAGGCGCGAGTTCAACACTCGCGCCTTCTCGGCCTACAGCTGGAAAAGCGATAACCGTTATGGACGGTCGTCGACTTCCGTCTCGGCTGCTGCAGCAGGAATCAGGTCCTCGCTGCTCAGGTTCAGCCAGATCAGCACCACGTTCGCGATGTAGATCGACGAGTAAGTACCCGCCAGAACACCGATGAACAGGGCAATGGAGAAGCCGAACAGGTTGTCGCCCCCGAAGAACAACAGGGCCGCGATCGCCAGCAAGGTGGAGATCGACGTCGCCATGGTCCGCAGCAGGGTTTGCGTGGTCGAGATGTTGATGTTCTCGATCAGGCTGGCCTTGCGCAGTACCCGGAAGTTCTCACGAACCCGGTCGAATACCACGATGGTGTCGTTGAGCGAGTAACCGATGATCGCCAGCACCGCCGCCAGCACCGTCAGGTCGAAGGTGATCTGGAAGAACGACAGGATGCCGATGGTCACGATCACGTCGTGGATCAAGGACACAATCGCGCCGACCGCAAACTTCCACTGAAAGCGGAAAGCCAGGTAGATCAGGATGCCGCCCAGCGCCATCAGCATGCCGAGGCCGCCCTGGTCACGCAGCTCTTCACCAACCTGCGGGCCGACGAACTCGACACGCTTGACCTGAGCCGGATTGTCGCCGCCGACTTTCTGCAGCGCGTCAGCCACCTGGTGACCCAGTTGTGGGTCTTCGCCAGGCATGCGCACCAGAAGATCGGTGGTCGCACCGAAATTCTGCACGATGGCTTCGTGATAACCGGCTGTAACCAGTTGCTCACGCACTTTGGTGACATCGGCCGGACGCTCGTAGGTCAGCTCGATGAGCGTACCGCCGGTGAAGTCCAGCCCCCAGTTCATGCCCTTGGTAGCGACACTGAACAGAGCCAGAACCGTAAGGAACAATGTGACGCCGAACGCAACGTTGCGAACGCCCATGAAGTTGATTGTACGTAACATGGCAGCCCCTTAAATCCACAACTTCTTGAAGTCACGACCGCCGAAGATCAGGTTGACCATCGCGCGGGTCACCATGATGGCCGTGAACATCGAGGTAAAGATCCCGAGGGACATGGTCACTGCGAAGCCCTTGACCGGGCCGGTGCCCATGGCAAAGAGAATCCCGCCGACCAACAAGGTTGTCAGGTTGGCGTCGAGAATCGCGGTGAATGCCCGGCCGAAGCCTTCGTTGATTGCCCGCTGCACAGTCATGCCAGCCGCAATCTCTTCACGTATCCGCGAGAAGATCAGGACGTTGGCGTCGACCGCCATACCCATGGTCAATACGATACCGGCGATACCCGGCAGGGTCAGCGTTGCACCCAGCAGCGACATCAAGGCCAGCAGCATCACCATGTTCACCGCCAGCGCGACGGTGGCGATGAGACCGAAGAAGCGGTAGATGGCCATGATGAACAGCGAGACAAACAGCATGCCCCACAGCGATGCATCGATACCTTTGGTGATGTTGTCGGCACCCAGGCTTGGGCCGATGGTGCGCTCTTCAGCGAAGTACATCGGGGCCGCCAGACCACCGGCACGCAGCAGCAGCGCCAGTTCGGACGATTCGCCCTGGCCGTTCAAGCCAGTGATGCGGAACTGGGCGCCCAGCGGCGACTGGATGGTCGCCAGGCTGATGATCTTCTTCTCTTCTTTAAACGTCTGAACCGGTACGTCTTTCTCGACGCCGTTGACTACTTGTCTGGTGTAAGTGGTGACAGGACGTTGCTCGATGAAGATCACCGCCATGCTGCGACCGACGTTGTTGCGAGTCGCACGACTCATCAGCTCGCCACCGTGACCATCCAGACGGATGTTCACTTCTGGCGTGCCCTGCTCGCCGAAGCCAGCCTTGGCGTCAGTGACCTGGTCGCCGGTAATGATCAGGCCACGCTCGATTTGTGCTGGAGGACGGTTGCCCTCACGGAACTCGAAGGTTTCGGAAGTGGCTTTCGAAGCGCCAGGCTCAGCGGCCAGACGGAACTCCAGGTTGGCCGTCTTGCCGAGGATACGCTTGGCTTCTGCGGTGTCTTGCACGCCCGGCAGCTCAACCACGATGCGGTTGGCGCCCTGGCGCTGAACGATAGGTTCGGCAACACCCAGCTCGTTGACGCGGTTACGTACCGTGGTCAAGTTCTGCTTGATGGAGTATTCACGGATTTCCGCCAGCTTGGCCGGGGTCATCGCCAGACGCAGCACCGGTTGGCCATTGAGGTCGGCCGGAACAATGTCGAAATCGTTGAAGTTCTTGCGGATCAGCGCACGGGCCTGCTCGCGGGAGTCTTCATCAGAGAAGCCCAGCTGAATGGCACCGCCCAGTTGCGGCAGGCTGCGATAGCGCAGTTTCTCTTTACGCAACAGGCTCTTGACGTCGCCTTCGTAGACTTTCAGGCGTGCGTCGAGGGCTTTGTCCATGTCCACTTCCAGCAGGAAGTGCACACCACCGGACAAGTCCAGGCCCAGCTTCATTGGGTGCGCGCCCAGACTGCGCAGCCATTGTGGGGTGGTTTGCGCCAGGTTCAGTGCAACGACGTAGTCATCACCCAATGCCTTGCGCACGACGTCTTTGGCTGGCAGCTGATCTTCGGCCTTGGACAGACGGATCAGACCGCCCTTGCCGCTCGCAGCCAGGGTGGCCGCCTTGACGTTGATCCCGGAGTCCTTGAGCGCGGTGCTCACACGGTCCAGATCAGCCTGAGTAACCTGCAATGCAGTGCTTGCACCGCTGACCTGAATGGCCGGGTCATCAGGGTATAGATTGGGAGCGGAATAAATCAGACCGACCGCCAGCACCGCCAGGATCAGAATGTATTTCCACAGAGGGTATTTGTTCAGCATCACGCCGCCCGCTTATGACGCGGGGCGCCTTGCGCGCCCCGTCGATTGAGTAGAAGTTGAAACTTAGATCGCTTTGAGCGTGCCTTTTGGCAGCGTGGCGGCGATGGCGCCTTTCTGGAACTTCATTTCAACGGTGTCGGACACTTCCAGAACCACGAAGTCGTCGGACACTTTGGTGATCTTGCCGGCGATACCACCGGTGGTCACCACTTCGTCACCCTTTTGCAGGCTGCTCAGCAGGTTTTTCTGCTCTTTGGCGCGCTTGGCCTGTGGACGCCAGATCATCAGGTAGAAGATGACCAGGAAGCCGACCAGGAAAATCCACTCAAAGCCGCCGCCCATCGGGGCTGCAGCAGGGGCAGCAGCGTCAGCCATGGCATTAGAGATAAAAAAGCTCATTTAGCACTCCAGTTGCAAATGTTGAATCTTGGGGTCAGAAAACTCAGTCCAAAGGCGGAACGGGTAACCCGCGTTTGGCGTAGAAGGCATCGACAAAGGCGGCCAATGTACCCTGTTGAATAGCCTCGCGCAAACCAGCCATAAGCACCTGGTAATGGCGCAAATTGTGGATGGTATTCAACATGCTACCCAGCATTTCGCCGCACTTGTCCAGGTGATGCAGATAAGCACGGGAGAAGTTCTGGCAGGTGTAGCAATCGCAGGTCGGATCCAGCGGCGAATCATCATGGCGATGGAACGCGTTACGGATCTTCAGCACGCCTGTATCAATGAACAGATGCCCGTTGCGGGCATTACGGGTTGGCATCACGCAATCGAACATGTCCACACCGCGGCGCACACCCTCGACCAGATCTTCCGGTTTGCCAACGCCCATAAGGTAACGAGGTTTGTCAGCCGGCATCTGACCTGGCAGGTAATCGAGCACCTTGATCATCTCGTGCTTGGGCTCGCCCACCGACAGACCGCCAATGGCCAGGCCGTCGAAGCCGATCTTGTCGAGGCCTTCCAGGGAACGCATGCGCAAATCCTGGTGCATGCCGCCCTGCACGATGCCGAACAGCGCCGCCGTGTTGTCGCCATGGGCATTTTTCGAACGCTGGGCCCAACGCAGCGACAACTCCATCGATACCCGAGCGACGTCTTCGTCGGCCGGGTACGGGGTGCATTCGTCGAAGATCATCACGATGTCCGAGCCCAGGTCACGCTGGACCTGCATCGACTCTTCCGGGCCCATGAACACTTTGGCGCCGTCGACCGGAGAGGCGAAGGTCACGCCCTCCTCCTTGATCTTGCGCATGGCGCCCAGGCTGAACACCTGGAAACCGCCGGAGTCGGTCAGAATCGGGCCTTTCCACTGCATGAAATCGTGCAGGTCGCCGTGTTCTTTGATCACCTGGGTGCCAGGACGCAGCCACAAGTGGAAGGTGTTGCCCAGAATGATTTCCGCGCCGGTGGCGACAATATCTCTCGGCAGCATGCCCTTGACCGTGCCGTACGTGCCCACCGGCATGAAGGCCGGGGTCTCGACGGTGCCGCGTGGGAAGGTCAAACGCCCGCGACGCGCCTTGCCATCAGTGGCAAGCAGCTCAAAAGACATACGACAGGTGCGACTCATACTGTTTCCTCTGGGCCGCGTGGTGCGGGATTACGGGTGATGAACATCGCATCACCGTAGCTGAAAAAGCGGTATCCATTGTCGACCGCAGCCTTATAGGCGGCCATGGTCTCGGGATAACCGGCGAACGCCGAAACCAGCATCAACAGCGTGGATTCGGGCAAGTGGAAGTTGGTGACCAGGGCATCGACCACATGAAACGGCCGGCCCGGGTAGATAAAGATGTCGGTGTCGCCACTGAACGGCTTGAGCACGCCATCGCGCGCGGCGCTTTCCAGCGAACGCACGCTGGTGGTCCCCACGGCCACCACACGACCGCCGCGAGCACGGCAGGCTTCGACGGCATCGACCACGTCCTGGCCGACTTCCAACCATTCGCTGTGCATGTGGTGATCTTCGATCTTCTCCACGCGCACCGGCTGGAACGTGCCAGCACCCACGTGCAAGGTCACGAATGCGGTCTCGATGCCCTTGGCGGCAATCGCTTCCATCAATACCTGATCGAAATGCAGCCCCGCCGTCGGCGCCGCCACCGCGCCCAGGCGCTCGGCGTACACCGTCTGATAACGCTCGCGGTCCGAGCCTTCATCCGGGCGGTCTATATAAGGAGGCAACGGCATGTGCCCGACGCGGTCGAGCAGCGGCAACACCTCTTCGGCAAACTTAAGCTCAAACAACGCATCGTGACGCGCCAGCATCTCGGCCTCGCCACCGCCGTCGATCAAAATCTTCGAACCGGGCTTGGGCGACTTGCTGGAACGCACATGCGCCAGTACGCGATGACTGTCGAGCACCCGCTCCACCAGAATTTCCAGCTTGCCGCCGGAAGCTTTCTGGCCAAACAGCCGCGCCGGAATCACCCGGGTATTGTTGAACACCATCAAATCGCCTGGGCGTAAATGCTCAAGCAAATCAGTGAATTGACGGTGTGCCAGGGCGCCGCTGACCCCATCTAGGGTCAACAGGCGACTACCGCGACGCTCGGCCAAAGGATGGCGAGCAATCAGCGAATCAGGGAGCTCGAAGGTAAAGTCAGCAACGCGCATGATGGGGTTCGTCTAGCAGGGCCGGGAAGTCTAGCGGAAATATCAAAAATTCTCCATGTACCTGATTGACCAGCGGTATTCACCTCTCTATACTTCGCCGCCATTGAGCCCTGATGGCGGAATTGGTAGACGCGGCGGATTCAAAATCCGTTTTCGAAAGGAGTGGGAGTTCGAGTCTCCCTCGGGGCACCAAAATTAAGAAAGGTCTTGCTTTGCAAGGCCTTTTTTTTCGCCTGTAGAAAAGTGGTGCGCAGGCATACCCGCCCTACTGATCGTTCCCACGCTCTGCGTGGTAATGCATCCCGTGACGCTCCGCGTCACAACTAGCGGCACCACCTCGCTCTTTCTTCCACCCCAAAAATCTGCGAAAAAATGATTCTGTCCTCATTTTTTCCCCAAGGATTCCCCCCATGGAATTACCACTGGAAACAGTTGCCCTCTTCTCTCTCAAGCTCGCTTACGAAACGGAAGATCAAAGCCCGATCCTGCGCGACGACCTGATGATGGGCGACTACCAGAGAGACGTATTCGGCTTGCTGGTACGCAGAGGTGATGCCGAGACCATTAAGGTCAAAGTGGCTGAATGCGTGGGGCTGGCACTTGAGGCGATAGGTGGGGTTGGTACGCCACTGGGGCGAGAGCTGGATAGATTGTCGGGAGATTTCAGCGCAGCGCAGACGCTGGAGCAGCTTGATAGTCCGCTGATTGCGCTCAAGGATTACTTGAAAGACATTCAGTGAGTGATCGGATTGGGGTAAGTTTAATGGCCCTTTGCACCGACTGATACTGGGCGGGGCTTTGGCTGAAATGAAAATGGACCCGTCCACTTTTCAGATAGATACGGAACGTGACGCAACACAACCGGCGGAAAGCGATACCCATGTTGTGTCGCCTACTTTATAGATGCAACACGAGGAATAACGATGTCCGGAGACAAACTGCCACATGAGATCAAAGCACACGCAATTGACTATGTCGCATCGGGTGCGAAGGCAGTTCTTGGCGTCGTGCCCTTTGCTGGTTCGCTTCTGGCGGAAGTCGCCGGTTCAATCATTCCGAACCAGAGAGTTGATCGCATAGCAGACTTCGCATTCAAGCTACAAGCAAGGATCGAGCAGTTGGAAGAGGCGCAGGTGCGCTCGGAGCTTGATGACGAGGAGTTTACCGATCTGCTTGAGGAATCTTTGCGACAAGCTTCACGCGCCACCAGTGAGGCGCGTCGTCGGTATCTGGCGTCCCTAGTGGCAAGTAGTCTTAGCTTGGACGCCGTAGAACATGCTGAATCGAAGTACCTGATGCGTGTCCTCGGCGAACTCAGTGACGTTGAGGTTCTCTGGCTTCGCTTCTTCCACGAGCCCACCATCGAGGGCGACAAGGAGTTCCGCGAACTTCACGCCGGAGTGTTTAGGCATAAAGTGGCGACCATCGGCTCAAGCCGAGAAGAACTCGATGACCATGCGCTTCAGGAGAGCTACAAGGACCACCTCGTCCGACTTGGGCTTGTTAGCGAACATATCAGAAAGAAACGTGATGGAACGCCGGAATATGACACGTTCACTGGAAAACCCGCTGTGAGCCACCGTCAAGCAAGCCCGCTCGGGCGGCTGCTCCTTCGAAGTATCGGGATGATTGCCGACGAATGAGTTGCGCATCTAGCGAAAAATGAAAAATGGGGACAGTTTTATTTTCGGAATCGCTTTCGCAGGGATTGTTAGCCCCGAGGTTTTCGGGGCTTTTCGTTACTCAGATCAAGCGAACGCTGAGAAATCAGTTTCGGAATCTTCACCGTCGAAGCCCTCCCGGTGAACTCAACCGTCACCTCCCCTAACGGCAATCCGTTGTTACATCAATCCTCAAGCGAAACGGCATAACACCCCTTCAGGGATGACGCCTCGGGCCCCGCTCTTCTAGACTTAATGGATAGTCGCAGAAAGAACCAAACACGTCGCTTTGGTGCGGATGAATCAAAGGCAGCGTGGCAAGCTGCGTTATATGCCCTGAAGAGGCGCGGCAAAGATCGCGCCCGGCACAACAAGATGCCCACTCAGGGTGCCCTGGCCAACGGCCTGACAATGCCACGATACCGTGACGTGGTGTGAACGCCGCAGCCGACACTTTCGGACGACCGACAACCATCTGGTTTGTCCGTGACCGTGAGGAATGCTGTATGCCTGATGAGATGTTGCACCTGCCTATGGTCAACAGCCTGCTGGAGCGCCACAAGGGTTTGCCCGGCGCATTGTTGCCGATCCTTCATGAGATTCAGGAGGGCATCGGTTACATCCCCGATGCCGCCATCCCCGAGATTGCCCACGCCCTCAACCTGAGTCAGGCCGAGGTTCGCGGGGTGATCAGTTTCTACCATGACTTCCGCACCGCGCCTCCGGCCCGGCATATCCTGCGTCTGTGCCGGGCCGAGTCCTGCCAGAGCCGCGGTGCCGAGCAGCTCGCGGCGCAGTTGCGCGAACGTCTGCAACTGGACGACCACGGCAGCAGTGCCGACGGCAATATCAGTCTGCGCCCGGTGTATTGCCTCGGCGCCTGTGCCTGCTCGCCCGCCCTGGAGCTGGACGGTCAGGTGCATGCGCGGCTCACTGCCGAACGCCTGGATGCCCTGCTCAACGCTTGCCAGGAGGACGCATGATGCCGACGCTTTATCTGCCCTGTGATTCTCTTGCCCGTGCCGTGGGCGCCGATGAGGTGGCCGTGGCCCTGACCACTCAGGCCCGGGAGCGCGGTCTGTCGTTGGACTTGCAACGCACCAGCTCGCGCGGCCTGTACTGGCTGGAACCGCTACTGGAAATGGACAGCCCGCAAGGTCGTATCGGCTTCGGCCCGCTGACCGCTGCCGATGTGCCGTCCGTGCTCGATGCGCTGCAAGGCGAGCCGTCCGCCCATCCGTTGGCCTTGGGGCTGGTGGAGGAGTTGCCTTATCTGAAGAGCCAACAACGCCTGCTGTTCGCCCGCGCCGGCATTACCCGGCCGCTGTCCCTGGAGGATTACCGGGCTCATGGCGGTTTCGAGGGCTTGACCCAGGCCATCGCCCTGGGCGGCGAGCAGACCGCGACAGCGGTGTTCGATTCGGGCCTGCGTGGCCGTGGCGGCGCGGCTTTCCCGGCCGGGATCAAATGGCGCACGGTGCGCGGCACTCAGGCTGCGCAGAAATACATTGTGTGTAACGCCGACGAAGGCGACTCCGGCACCTTCGCCGACCGTATGCTGATGGAAGGCGACCCCTTCCTGCTGATCGAAGGCATGGCCATTGCCGGCATCACCGTCGGTGCCAGTTACGGCTACATCTATGTGCGTTCGGAATATCCACAGGCCGTTGCCACCCTGCGCGAGGCGCTGGACATCGCCCGGGCCGCCGGTTACCTCGGTGCCAATGTCGGTGGCAGCGGACTGGCCTTCGATATGGAAGTGCGGGTCGGTGCCGGCGCTTATATCTGCGGTGAGGAAACCGCACTGCTGGACTCCCTCGAAGGCAAGCGCGGGATCGTCCGTGCCAAGCCGCCGATTCCCGCGTTGCAGGGCCTGTTCGGCCTGCCGACTCTGGTGCACAACGTGCTGACGCTGGCCTCGGTGCCGATGATTCTGGCCAAGGGCGCGCCGTTCTATCGCGATTACGGCATGGGCCGTTCCCTGGGCACCATGCCCTTCCAGCTGGCGGGCAATATTCGTCACGGCGGTTTGGTGGAACGGGCCTTTGGCCTGACCCTGCGGGAACTGGTGGAAGACTACGGCGGCGGTACCGCCAGTAGTCGGCCGCTGAAGGCCGCGCAGGTGGGCGGCCCTCTCGGCGCCTGGGTGCCGCCGTCGCAATTCGACACGCCGCTGGATTACGAAGCCTTCGCCGCTATCGGCGCGATGCTCGGTCACGGTGGCGTGGTGGTGGCTGACGACAGCCTGGACATGGCCCACATGGCGCGCTTCGCCATGCAGTTCTGCGCCGAGGAATCCTGTGGCAAATGCACGCCATGCCGCATCGGTTCGACCCGGGGCGTGGAGGTGATCGATCGCCTGCTGGCCGCGCCTGACCAGAGCGGTCGCGATGAGCAGGCCATCATCCTCAAGGACCTGTGCGACACAATGCAATACGGTTCGCTGTGCGCGTTGGGCGGCATGACCTCCTATCCAGTCGTCAGCGCCCTCAAGCACTTCCCCGCCGACTTCGGTCTGCAAGCCTCGGAGGCCGACCAATGATCACCCTCTTCGACCCGAAAACCGACATCGATCTTGGTACACCGGCCCGCGACAGCCAGGTGCAGGTCACCCTGAACATCGACGGCCAAAGCATCAGCGTGCCCGAAGGCACCTCGGTGATGCGCGCAGCCGCGCTGCTGGGCACCACGATTCCCAAACTGTGCGCCACTGACAGCCTGGAAGCCTTCGGCTCCTGCCGCATGTGCCTGGTGGAAATCGACGGCATGCGCGGCTACCCCGCGTCCTGCACCACGCCGGTCAGCGAAGGCATGACCGTGCACACCCAGACGCCGAAGCTCGCGACCTTGCGCCGCAACGTCATGGAGCTGTACATCTCCGATCACCCGCTGGACTGCCTGACCTGCTCGGCCAACGGCAACTGCGAGCTGCAAACCGTCGCCGGCCAGGTTGGCCTGCGGGAAGTGCGTTACGGCTATGAGGGCGAGAACCATCTGGACGACGTGAAAGACACGTCCAACCCGTACTTCGACTACGACCCGAGCAAGTGCATCGTCTGCAACCGCTGCGTGCGTGCCTGCGAAGAAACACAAGGCACGTTTGCCCTGACCATTACCGGGCGCGGTTTTGAATCCCGGGTCGCAGCCGCCGGTGGCGAGAACTTCCTCGACTCGGAATGCGTGTCCTGCGGAGCCTGTGTGCAAGCCTGCCCGACCGCGACGCTGATGGAAAAAAGTGTGGTCGAACTGGGGCAGCCCGAACACAGTGTGATCACCACCTGTGCCTATTGCGGCGTGGGCTGTTCGTTCCGCGCCGAGATGAAAGGCGACCAAGTGGTGCGCATGGTTCCGGACAAGAACGGCCAGGCCAACCACGGCCACTCCTGCGTCAAAGGGCGCTTTGCCTGGGGTTACGCGACCCACCCGGATCGCATCACCAAGCCGATGATCCGCAAATCGATTCACGACCCTTGGCAGGAAGTCAGCTGGGATGAAGCGGTGACCTACGCCGCCAGCGAATTCCGCCGATTGCAGCAAAAGTACGGCCGCGACTCGATTGGTGGCATCACCTCCAGCCGCTGCACCAACGAAGAAACCTACCTGGTGCAAAAACTGGTGCGTGCCGCGTTCGGCAACAACAACGTTGATACTTGTGCGCGGGTCTGCCACTCACCGACCGGCTATGGCCTGAAACAAACCCTGGGCGAGTCCGCCGGCACACAGAGTTTCGACTCGGTGATGCAGGCTGACGTGATCCTGGTGATGGGTGCCAACCCCAGCGACGCTCACCCGGTGTTCGCCTCCCAGCTCAAGCGCCGCCTGCGTGAAGGCGCGCGACTGATCGTCATCGACCCACGTCGCATTGATCTGGTGGACACGGTACATGCCCGCGCCGAACTGCACCTGGCCCTGCGTCCGGGCACCAACGTCGCCATGCTCAATGCCTTGGCCCACGTGATCATCACTGAAGGCCTGCAAAACCAGGCCTTTATCGACGCCCGTTGCGAGGGCGGCGATTTCGCCCGCTGGAGCGAGTTCGTCAGCCGCGCGGAAAACTCGCCGGAAGCGATTGGCCCGATCTGCGGTGTAGCAGCTGCCGACATCCGTGCCGCCGCTCGCCTGTACGCCACCGGTGGCAATGCGGCGATCTACTACGGCCTGGGCGTCACCGAACACAGCCAGGGCAGCACTTCGGTCATGGGCATCGCCAACCTGGCCATGGCCACCGGCAACATCGGCCGCGAAGGCGTGGGCGTGAACCCGCTGCGTGGACAGAACAACGTTCAGGGCTCCTGCGACATGGGCTCCTTCCCCCATGAACTGCCCGGTTACCGTCACGTCTCCAACGAGGTGGTACGGACGCAGTTCGAACGGGCCTGGAACGTCACCCTGCAACCCGACCCGGGCCTGCGCATTCCCAACATGTTCGAGTCTGCACTGGCCGGCAGCTTCAAGGGCCTGTACTGCCAGGGCGAAGACATCGCCCAGAGCGATCCCAATACCCAGCACGTCACTGCGGCCCTGTCGGCCATGGAATGCATCGTGGTGCAGGACATTTTCCTCAACGAAACCGCCAAGTTCGCCCACGTGTTCCTGCCGGGCGCCTCGTTCCTGGAAAAAGACGGCACTTTCACCAACGCCGAACGGCGCATCTCCCGGGTACGCAAGGTCATGGAGCCTCTGGGCGGCAAGGCCGACTGGGAAGGCACCGTGGCTCTGGCCAATGCCTTGGGCTATCCGATGAACTACAAGCATCCATCGGAAATCATGGATGAAATCGCCAGCCTGACGCCGACGTTCACCAACGTCAGCTACGCCTCACTGGAACGCCACGGCAGCCTGCAATGGCCATGCAACGCCGAGGCACCGGACGGCACGCCGACCATGCACATCGAGGAATTCGTGCGCGGCAAGGGGCGCTTCATGCTCACCGGCTACGTGCCCACCGAGGAAAAGGTCAACAGTCGCTATCCGCTGCTGCTGACCACCGGGCGCATCCTCAGCCAGTACAACGTTGGCGCCCAAACCCGACGCACCGACAACGTCGCCTGGCACGACGAAGACCGCCTGGAAATCCACCCGACCGACGCCGAGAGCCGTGGCATCAACGAAGGAGACTGGGTCGGCATCGGCAGCCGCGCCGGACAGACCGTATTGCGTGCGCGAGTCTCCGAGCGAGTAGCCCCAGGCGTGGTGTACACAACCTTCCACTTCCCAGAATCTGGGGCCAACGTCATCACCACCGACAACTCCGACTGGGCCACCAACTGTCCGGAGTACAAGGTCACTGCCGTGGAGGTCAGCCGCGTTTACCACCCTTCCGAATGGCAAAAACGCTACCAGGCATTCAGCGACGAACAACAACGCCTGCTTGATGAACGTCGCCATAAACGCAGCTCCGAGACAAAAGCCGAGGTACGTCGATGAGTACTGCCAACCTGATCAAGATGGCTAACCAGATCGCCCAATACTTCGCCAGCGAACCGGATCAGCAACAGGCCGTGCTCGGTGTGCGCAATCATCTGCAGATGTACTGGACGCCCGGCATGCGCAAGGAGTTGCTGGCCTGGCAGACGGCGCATCAGGGGGCAGACTTGCACCCACTGGCGCAGGCGGCGGTCAGTGGAGCGGGCTGGGAGGCTTAGGTTCACACGGTCCTCTGGAGTTCCCCCCTGACCTGTTGAGACGGGCCAGGGGGAACTCCAGAGTTTTTAAAGGTCCTAGGAACTTTCCTGCGGGCAAAACAAAACCCCTACCTGCATAAGCAGATAGGGGTTTCGGAATTTAATCTTGACGATGACCTACTCTCACATGGGGAAACCCCACACTACCATCGGCGATGCATCGTTTCACTGCTGAGTTCGGGATGGGATCAGGTGGTTCCAATGCTCTATGGTCGTCAAGAAATTCT
>NZ_JAAUOE010000039.1 GCF_017114915.1 Pseudomonas frederiksbergensis | reverse complement strand
CCCGTAGGAGCTGCCGAAGGCTGCGATCTTTTCTCTTGGGCTCACTTGAGTCTCAAGCGGAAGATCAAACCTGACCAAGGCCAGTATTGCCCTGACGAGTGGCATCTTTGGTAACTCCCTAAGTGGCTCGTCGGCGGGGGGGGAACTGGAGTGGTGGTAGCTCAGATGTGTCCTGAATAAGGTCCTCGGTAAAAAAGATAGAAGTGCGCTGGCGCTCACGAGATAAAACTTCATGGCTTATAAAATAAACGTTCACTGGTGCTTTACCTGAAATACTGAAAGCAGTACTCGTTAAACAGTACCGTGATGCTCAAGTAACTAAGGGATGTTTTCCACCTTGCGACTCACGTAACAATATAGCTGATGCGCATCGGTAGGCGATTGTGCTGGTCGTGGGTTAATTGTTTTTTGTCGGGCCGTGGAGTAGTTCGCTATTTGTTTTGACGACTGTTTTGCACTGGTAAGTGTTTTGGGGCTGTATCGGATGCACAGCGTGCGCTAATAAAATCGTATTCATTGACTTTAAACACGAGACGCAGGTAAAGGAAGCAAGTATGTCTATCCATATTAAAGAAGAGCCCATGACCGAATACCGTGTCGGTGCGGAGTGGTGGCGCAGCGCTGTTATTTATCAGATATATCCTCGCTCTTTTGCCGACGC
Organism: Pseudomonas frederiksbergensis; assembly: GCF_017114915.1. Taxonomy (GTDB): domain Bacteria; phylum Pseudomonadota; class Gammaproteobacteria; order Pseudomonadales; family Pseudomonadaceae; genus Aquipseudomonas; species Aquipseudomonas frederiksbergensis_I. Next base: position 49,692 of record NZ_JAAUOE010000039.1, on the reverse strand, counting down.
GAATGGCGACGGTATAGGTGACTTGGTCGGAATCTCATCGAAAATTCCCTATCTTTCTTCATTAGGGGTAGATGCTATATGGCTCTCTCCCTTTTATCGCTCTCCCCAGATGGATGCTGGCTACGATGTGGCGGATTACTGCGATGTCGATCCGCTATTTGGCAGGCTGGATGATTTCGACCGGATGTTGGAGCAGGCCCACGAAAAAGGGATCAAGGTCATCATCGACTTGGTGCCCAACCATACGTCTAGCGCCCACAGTTGGTTTCAGTCAGCTCTGAAGACCCCAGTGGGAAGTGCGGAGCGTAATCGCTACATCTTCCGTGATGGTAAAGGTGAGAACGGGGAGTTTCCACCGAACAAATGGCAAAGCGTTTTCGGCGGTGATGCATGGTCTCGCATTCCCGGAGAAACACAATGGTATTTGCATCTGTTTGATAGTAGCCAACCGGATCTCAATTGGGAATGCCCCGAAGTGCGGGCGGAGTTTGAAGACATCTTGCGTTTTTGGTTGAAGCGAGGGGTCGATGGATTCCGTGTCGATGTGGCACATTCGTTGGTAAAAGTACCCGGGCTGCCCGATTGGGAGAGCAAAGACTCAGAAGAAAGCGCTATGAACGTTGGGCCGATGTGGGACCAGGAAGGCGTACATGATATTTATCGTAGCTGGAACAAGGTGCTGAAAGAGTTCGCCGGTGATCGCATGCTGGTCGCCGAAGCCTGGGTCCAGCCGCAATCTCGGCTGGCGCGTTATGTGCGCAGCGATGAAATGCACCAAGCCTTCAACTTTGATTATCTGCTGACACGCTGGGATGCCATGGCATTGAGAGAGGTCATCGATACCTCTATGGCTGCCGCCGCTGAAGTTGGGGCGCCGACGACTTGGGTCATGTCAAACCACGATACCGTGAGGCATACATCACGATACGGGCTGAGCAACCCGGGTACCCGCCCGAGAGGTATTGATGCGTCCAGAGAGCAGCCTGATGAGGCGTTGGGGTTGCGTCGTGCTCGTGCTGCGGCGCTTCTGACGCATGCATTGCCGGGATCGGCTTACATCTATCAGGGGGAAGAGCTGGGTTTGCCTGAGCATACAACCCTGGACGCAGCTCACCGGCAGGACCCTCGCTTTTTCCGCACCAATGGGGAGGAAGTAGGGCGCGATGGTTGTCGTGTGCCGATCCCCTGGGTTTCAGGTGAAGCTTCTTATGGATTCAGCACAGCAGGGGAGTCCTGGTTGCCTCAACCAGAGTCATTCGCCCAATACAGTGCAGATGTACAACAAGGCAACCCGCAATCAACGCTGGAGCTCTATCGCCAGTTGCTGCAGCTGCGCCGTGAGTATGGGTTGGGTAGCGGCTCTCTGACCTGGCTGCCTTCGGCCCAAGGGGTGCTGTTGTTTGACAATGGCCCGATCCGCATTGTGATCAATCTGACAGATATGGCCACTGCACTTCCTGACGGTGAGCTTCTGATCTCCAGCGAACCGGTCACTCAACCCTATGTTTTACCCGCCAATGCTGCGGCATGGCTGAGATGAGTGATCAACTCCCTGCTCGACAGAGCAGGGAGTGTCGGCCGGTATTTATCGGTGTTCGTTAGTCGTGTCTGGGCGCCGTTGCTATAGCCAATCCAAAGCGCTTTGGGCTAGGCTGCAAGTGCTTGAGCGCAACAAGAATAAAAAGAAAGTGGGAGACATCTATGATCAGTACAGTTGGCCATCGGAAGGTCAGCGTAAAACCGTCATTCGGGAGTCACGCTTACCTTGCCTATCAAATAAAAGGCGGATTGAATCCGTTCGTCGCTCTTGGTTTTCACCGCGAAAGATCGGTTCTTGGGGGGGCGTCTACTTTTCCTCTATGCAAAGACGTCTGCACCCAGCGCGAAGTTCTCCAGTATCCACGTAGCCCTTCGAGGGTTTCCTCTCAACGACATATAAAACGCTCTACGAGCTGCTCCCCGCGAATCGAGCAAGCGTTCAACCATTAATTGTGCGCTTGGCGCGAGGCAGGCCGCTCGAATCGTTCGCGCGGATGTCCTGGAGGAAAAATGGCACGAGTTCAGTTACGCAGTGTAGGTAAGGCTTACGATACCCACCAGATAATCAAGAGTGTGGATCTGAATATCGAAGACGGTGAGTTCTGTGTCTTCGTCGGTCCTTCCGGGTGTGGGAAATCAACATTATTGCGGATGATTGCGGGTCTGGAGGACATCACCAACGGCGAGTTGCTGATCGGCGATGTACTGGCCAACACCTTGCCCCCGGCCAAGCGTGGTGTTGCGATGGTGTTTCAGTCATATGCGTTGTACCCGCACATGAGCGTGTACGACAACATGGCCTTTGGGTTGAAACTGGCTGGCAAAGACCGAAAGGAAATAAAAGACAGTGTCCTGCGAGCAGCGGGCATTCTGCAACTCGACCATTTGCTCGATCGTAAGCCCAAGCAACTATCGGGTGGTCAGCGACAGCGGGTTGCCATTGGCAGGGCGATTGTCAGACAACCAGAGGTGTTTCTGTTCGACGAACCGCTTTCCAATCTGGACGCCTCTTTACGGGTGCAAATGCGAATCGAAATCGCCAAGCTGCACAAAGATCTCAAGGCAACCATGGTGTACGTGACCCATGATCAGGTCGAAGCCATGACCCTGGCGGATAAGATTGTGGTGATCAATAAGGGCAATGTGGAACAGATCGGAGCACCGTTGGAGCTTTACAATCATCCGCAAAATCTGTTTGTTGCCGGATTCATTGGTTCACCCAGGATGAATTTCGTCGATTGCAGGATTGTTTGCATTAATCCTCATGAGGCAACTGTTGTGCTGCCCGGTGGAAGTCATGTGACGGTGGCTGTGGAGGCGGGGGGCGCCAAGCCGGGCGACGAGGTGATCCTCGGCATTCGTCCAGAGCACTTGGTAGTTTCCCATTCGGCAACCTTTGATCAGAGTTTGAGCGGCAGGGTGGAGGTGTTGGAACATCTCGGTGACGAGACCTTTGCCTACCTTGACATCCCGGGCACCCGTGATGGACTGCTGACGGCTCGTTTGCCGGTGGCGACGTCAGTACAAGTAGGTGACACGCTCACACTCAATATACCGAAGCACGGTAGCCATCTATTTGCCGCTGATCAAAGAGCATACCCGAGGGTAGACGCGGTCGAGGTTGCTCTCGCTGCGAACACACATGCACTGACGGTCCCCGACAAGTCATCTGGCACCGGACAACTACCCGAATGTGCGCTCCATTAGTACACGAATGCGTTCGGCGAAAGCCAAAACACAACAATAATGATTTAGCACGGCGTAACGCTACCCACTTGAGGTGCGTTGTGTCTGCGAGGCTGGAGGCACTATGAACATGCGCAACTGCACCAGATTCGGCTTGGGTATTCTCTTGGGATCGCTACTGCAATCGGGTATCTGCTCAGCAGCGACTGTTACCATCTCTTGCATTGCGAACGGCAAAGACTTGGAGATGTGTACTCAGGGCGCTGAGGCCTGGGCACAGCAAAGTGGTAACAAAGTCAATGTGGTGTCTTCGCCGGACTCGGGCCGATTGGCGCTGTATCAACAGTTATTAAGCGCTGGTTCATCGGATATTGATGTATTGCAGATCGACGTCGTCTGGCCGGGCATACTGGCGCAGCATCTGATCGATCTGAAGGAAAAGGTCGGTAGTGGGACTGAAGAGCATTTTGCCTCAATTATCAAAAACAACACCGTAGGTAATCGGTTGGTTGCGATGCCCTGGTTTGCCGATGCTGGGGTGCTGTATTACCGTAAAGATCTGCTGGAAAAATACAAGGCTAAGGTCCCGGAAACCTGGGACGAATTGAGCGCCACGGCTAAGAAGATTCAGGATGCCGAGCGTGCTAGCGGTCATGACAAGTTGTGGGGGTTTGTCTGGCAGGGCCGCAATTACGAAGGGCTCACGTGCAATGCCCTGGAATGGGTATCGAGCTACAACGGTGGTGCAATTGTCGATGCCGCCGGCAAGGTGACGATAGACAACCCCGAGGCAACAGCCGCTCTGACCCTGGCCAAGGGGTGGGTGGGCAGTATCAGCCCACAAGGCGTTCTGAACTATGGCGAGGAAGAAGCCCGCGGTGTATTCCAGTCCGGCGATGCGGTGTTCATGCGCAATTGGCCTTACGCGTTGGCGTTGGTCAACAATGCCGACAGTCCAGTCAAGGAGAAAGTCGGTGTAGCGGTACTCCCAAAAGGTGGTGAAGAAGGGCGACATTCGCCGATCCTTGGAGGGTGGCAGCTAGCCGTTTCCAAATACTCCAAAGAGCCTGACTTGGCGGCGGATCTGGTGATGTACCTCACCAGCGCGGCTGAGCAGAAACGACGTGCCATCATTGGCTCCTACGCCCCAACAATCCCGGCCCTATACAAGGATGAAAGTGTGCGGGTGGCAGCTGGCCCGGTGGTAGACCCGCTCTACGACACACTAAGCAGCGCTGCGGCTCGCCCATCTGCGATCACCGGGGTCCGATACAACCAGTTTAGCGCCGAGTTCTCCAATGCTATTTATTCCGTTCTCTCCGGTCGTACCGACGCGGCGGCGAGTTTGAAGGAGTTGGCTAGTAAACTGAACAGAATGAGCCGGGGTGGGAAATGGTAACCACCACGGCGAAATCGCCAATCGCGGATATCCACTCCAGCGAAAAGCGAGAGAATCCCGCGTCCCGTAGTAGCGCTTTAACCCGCGACCGTGTGCGGTCAGCGTGGTTGTTTCTGGCCCCGATGTTGGTGATTCTGGCGCTTATTGCCGGTTGGCCGCTCGCCCGCACTATCTGGTTTGGTTTCACCAATGNGGTGATTCTGGCGCTTATTGCCGGTTGGCCGCTCGCCCGCACTATCTGGTTTGGTTTCACCAATGCCAACCTTGTGGATTTGAGCGGCGCGCAGTTTATTGGTTTTTCCAATTATCTAAGTGTTGACGCTGGGCACTGGTCGGGCCTGCTTACGGACCCCGATTGGTGGCGCGCGGTTTGGAACACTGCGTGCTTTGCTGTTGTGTCGGTCAGTCTGGAAGTCGTTCTGGGTATGATCGTCGCTCTGGTGTTGAACGCACAGTTTCCAGGGCGTGCGTGGGTGCGCGCGGCCGTGCTGATCCCCTGGGCTATTCCCACTATTGTCTCAGCGAAAATGTGGAGCTGGATGCTGAACGATCAGTTCGGGATCCTGAATCATGCGCTGATGGCCTTGGGCGTCATCGACCATCCGCTCGCCTGGACGGCGGATCCAGACCTCTCGATGATGGCCGTGGTGATGGTGGACGTCTGGAAAACTACACCCTTTATGGCGCTGCTCATTCTGGCCGGCCTGCAGATGCTGCCTTCCGATTGCTATGAAGCCGCAAAGGTTGATGGTATCCATCCGGTGCGGGTGTTCTTCAGGGTCACATTGCCGCTGGTTCGGCCCGCGATCATGGTAGCGGTGCTTTTTCGCGTGCTGGATGCCTTGCGCGTGTTCGATCTCATTTATGTACTGACCTCCAATAGTAAAGACACCATGTCGATGTCGATTTACGCACGCCAGCAGCTCCTGGATTTCCAGGAGGTCGGCTACGGTTCCGCCGCGTCCACGCTGTTGTTTCTGGTTGTGGCCTTCTGCACCGTTCTATATATCGTGGCCGGGCGCGTTCGCTTCGACGATGAGCATTAAGGAGATTTGTTATGAAAAAAGCACTCGGGACCTGTGCCTTTTACTTTCTGGTGGCGATGATTGTTTTCGTTTCTGTGTTTCCGTTTTACTACGCGATCATTTCCTCGCTTAAACCGTCGTCGCAGCTATTTAATGTCGACTACTTTCCTGAGTTCTGGCACTGGGGAAACTATGTTTCAGTGTTCCGTGAGCAACGCTTCGCGGCTAACATCCTAAACTCACTGCTGGTCTCGCTTTCTGTGGTTGTGGTGTCTTTGTTGCTGAGCGTCACCGCTTCCTATGCGTTGGGGCGAATACGTTTCCGCGGGCGCAACACGATCCTCGTGACTATTCTGGCTGTTTCCATGTTTCCGCAGGTCGTTGTTCTGTCGGGCATGTTCGAACTGATCCGCTTGCTCGGCCTATACAACAACATGCTTGGCCTGACGCTTTCATACTTGATTTTCACACTTCCTTTTACTGTCTGGGTGCTGACCACTTTTATTCGAGGTTTACCCAAGGAGCTGGAGGAAGCGGCAATCATGGACGGTGCTGGGCCCTGGACGATTATTACCCGTGTATTGATGCCGCTGATGTGGCCGGTTTTAGTGACTACAGGGTTATTGGCCTTTGTGGCAGCATGGAATGAGTTTCTCTTTGCCTTGACGTTCACCTTGACCAACGAGCAGCGCACAGTACCTGTAGCAATTGCTTTGATTACCGGTGGCAGCGCACATGAACTGCCTTGGGGCAACATTATGGCCGCTTCGGTCATTGTGACGATCCCCATTGTTTTGTTGGTTTTGTTCTTCCAGCGGCGCATTGTTTCAGGGTTAACCGCAGGAGCAGTGAAAGGCTGAGGCCTCTAGATTTAGTCGGTGTGACGTTCGAACACGAACACAGGAGGCTTTAATGGGGGCTTTGTCACAGGGTCTCTCTCTGCTCCTGTGGGTCAGAGTGTTCTCATGGTGCTCTCTTGAAGCGTGATCTTTGACTTACCACTTTGCTGACCTTCCTCGTGTGTGTATCCGTCGTGCTGCTGACCGTTTGGCAGATAGGATGTGGTTGACCTCGATCAGGTCGCGGTCTTCCAGTACCGCAAGGACGCCGGCAATCCGTAGCAGGTTGTCCGCGGCCTTGGAGGCGCTGGGTCGTACGGGACCAGGCTCCTCAGGGGCAGGGTTTTGGGGTGTAGCGCGCCATCGCTGTCGATTGCCCAAGGACGTTGCAGCAGGTCGGTGATTCGTTGGGTGTAGCGTTTGAGACTGATGTCTTGGGTGAGATCCACCGGCTGATAAAAGCGCTGTCCGGCCAAGCTCGGTGGCCAGGTGATCAGGCAACGGGCGAAGATGCCTTGGCTGTTGAGCAACGGGTCCTTGAGCAGTCGACCTGCCAAATAGGGCTGCAGCATTAAGTGCAGGCTCTATCTGGATTGGCGTGTCGGTGTGGCAATCGATCGTTGCCATCTGCTTCTGAGATTGCGCCAGCGTGGCAGGATGGCGACTGAGTTTTTCGTGGTAGGCCTGCCATTGCAGGCGTTCCCATTCGCGGGATGGTTGCAAGGCCAGCTTATCCACCGCCGTCTTGCGATCACCGGAAGCCGCAATAGTGAGCAGGTACAGTGACAGCGGATAGACCCGGCCATTCAAATGCACATTGGCATGCCCCTGAGTGGCCAAGGCCGAGGTGGCCAGCACCGATTGCGCGGCCATGGCCTGCGGCACACCCATCACTTCGGCCATGCGCTCGACGGCCGGTCCCAGCAGATCACCGAGGGCGGCCACCGGATAATCTAATGGCGTCGGGTTGGCCTCCAGCAAGGGTTGCGGCGGCAAGCTCCAGCTTGATTGCAGCATCACCTTTCTCCTGTTTTCCCACTGATGCCCTCACGCGCCCGCCACGGATGTTGAGTGTTATCAGGGATGAAGGTCCCTGCGGCCTGTGAGGGTGTTCACTGACGCGGAACGGACGGCTCTTTACGACCAAGAGCCCGGGCAACTCCCATGAAACTGGCCTCCTGGACGCATCCGAGGATGCGGGCGGGTGGAGGCTGTACCGGTTGACGAATCCGGTGCCGCGAGATTCTGAGTCTGGTGAAGGCAGCGATGCGATGACCAGGGCATGCCTGACTCAGTCAGGTGCAGTCCATTCCTTGGGCTTCGGCACCATCATCTGCGTCGCTGTTGCGAGTGACTTTTCGGTGTTTGTCACGCCGATTGTCACGAGGGGAAATGCCGCAAAGCCTTGTACGGGTTGGGCTGCAGCAGCGGAATTAGCGCCCGTCTCTTTCCGGGAGAAAGAGACGGGCGCAGGTTGGCGCAAGGAAATGGCCAAGCGGATAGGTTGCTGCAGAGCAGCTATGAAAGGGGAAGAGTTGCCGCAGTCGGCACACTGATAAAAGTAGGCATCCATCACATCGCTGTGACCGTGCGAGCCGCCGGACGCTAATCGCACTTTGGGAGAACCACCACGGTGTGGCGTAGCCTTAAAGGTTCTGGCTACCTGGGTTGCTGTCAACGACAGCGCTTTGCCCGATCTTTTCTACGCCTGTGGAGAATGCGGGTCAAGGCTCGAACTTTCGGGAGTTCTGCGGCTGTGGATGAAATTATCCACCGGTGGAAATCATTGGTTTTCCACAGACAGTTGCGTGGGTTTTAGATTTTTTAAATGAGGTCCATCCAAACAGGGTGGCTTTGCAGCCCTGTTTGGATGGACCCGCGTGGACAAGCGGATCACTGAGATATGAGGACCGAGCGCTTACTCAGTTGCGCCACGTTTTGCTTTTAGGCGAGCGAGCTGCGCTTCGCCGGTACCCACCGGAATCCGACGGAACGCCAAAACGCAAAAACCCGCCAGAAGGCGGGTTTTTCGGTTGTTTCAGAGATTTTGGAAGCCCTCTCTGGAACCTTGTCTGGCTCCACGACCTGGACTCGAACCAGGGACCCAGTGATTAACAGTCACTTGCTCTACCAACTGAGCTATCGCGGAATGGCGTGTATGTTACTGATTCAAAAAGAGAAGTCAAGCCTTTGTTGGGAAATTGATATTTTCGATTCAGTGACCAGGGCTGTACGCGCGAATTGGCCTAACCGCCGAAGGTAATGGTGGCGAGCATCAGCTTGGCGTACAGCATCGTGGCCGCCAACTGCACCAGCCACAACGCCAGGCCGCCAAGGAATACGCCCGCGGCCACTTGCAGCACCAGGTTATTACCGCGTTTGGCCGAGGAGCGGGGCACGAAGTGGTCCAGCTCGTCGCGGTCGGCGCGTAGGTCATCGTTTTTCATGTGGGTTCTCGCAAGAATTCTCGGGTGTACACAAAACTTTGTGAGAGTTTAAAGGGCGCAGCCGCTGCTTTGAGATTTATCTGAGGCCAATAAAAAACGGGAAGCCACTTTGGCTTCCCGTTTTCATATCACGCGACGACTCAGATCACCTGAACGATGGCCTTGGTCACGACGTCGATGTTGCTCTGGTTCAGCGCAGCCACGCAGATGCGGCCGGTGTCCAAGGCATAGATGCCGAACTCGCTGCGCAGGCGGGTCACTTGCTCAACTGTCAGGCCGGAGTAGGAGAACATGCCGCGCTGACGACCGACGAAGCTGAAATCGCGCTGAGGAGCGTTTTTTGCCAGCAGGTCGACCATCTGGGTGCGCATGCCGCGAATCCGCAGGCGCATTTCGGCCAGTTCCTCTTCCCACTGGGCGCGCAGTACCGGGCTGTTCAGCACGGCGGCGACGATGCTTGCGCCGTGGGTCGGCGGGTTGGAGTAGTTGGTGCGGATCACGCGTTTGACTTGCGACAGCACGCGAGCGCCTTCTTCTTTCGATTCGCTGACGATCGACAGAGCGCCAACGCGCTCGCCGTACAGCGAGAAGGATTTGGAGAACGAGCTGGAGACGAAGAAGGTCAGGTCCGATTCGGCGAACAGACGCACGGCAGCAGCGTCTTCATCGATACCGTCGCCAAAACCCTGGTAGGCCATGTCGAGGAACGGCACGTGACCTTTGGCTTTCACCACGTCCAGCACATTTTTCCAGTCCGCCGGGCTCAGGTCCACGCCGGTCGGGTTATGGCAGCAGGCGTGCAGCACAACGATGGAGCCGGACGGCAGGGCGTTCAGGTCTTCCAGCAGGCCGGCGCGGTTAACGTCGTGGGTGGCGGCGTCGTAGTAGCGATAGTTCTGCACCGGGAAACCGGCGGTTTCGAACAGCGCGCGGTGGTTTTCCCAGCTCGGGTCGCTGATCGCCACGACGGCGTTCGGCAGCAGTTGCTTGAGGAAGTCGGCACCGATTTTCAGAGCGCCGGTACCGCCGACGGCCTGGGTGGTGATGACCCGGCCAGCGGCGATCAGTGGCGAATCATTGCCAAACAGCAGTTTCTGCACGGCCTGGTCGTAGGCGGCGATGCCGTCGATCGGCAAGTAACCACGGGAAACGTGTTGAGCGGCGCGAATCGTCTCGGCTTCGACAACGGCGCGCAGGAGAGGAATTCGTCCTTGCTCGTCGCAGTAAACACCGACCCCCAGGTTGACCTTGTTGGTACGGGTATCGGCATTGAATGCTTCGTTGAGGCCCAGGATTGGATCGCGTGGTGCCATTTCGACAGCGGAGAACAGGCTCATTATTACGGCGGCTCTGAATGGAGTGTGGAGGGACGTGTCGCGCTCCAGCCGAATGCACTAGAGCGGTGCACAAACGGGGAGCTAGTATAGAGGCCATCAGCGATTGATGGCGACAGGCGATTCGGTTTTTACGGTAAGTTTTTCCAATTATTTTTCGATCGTTGGTTGAGTGGCGTCGTCAAAGGTTTTACCCGATGTAGGACGTTTGCCTTGAAAGGGATGGCAATCGGCTCCACATTGAGCACAATCCAGTTTTTTCCTCGGGCGACATCGGTCGTTTGCGGTCTTTCTCGTTCCTGTCTGGTGTCACCGGGCAAGAGTGAACAAGAGGTATGTATGTCTGAATTTCAGCTAGTGACCCGCTTCGAGCCCGCCGGCGATCAGCCGGAAGCCATCCGCCTGATGGTCGAGGGCATCGAGGCCGGGCTGGCGCACCAGACGTTGCTCGGTGTGACCGGTTCGGGCAAGACCTTCAGCATCGCCAACGTCATCGCCCAGGTGCAGCGCCCGACCCTCGTACTGGCGCCCAACAAGACCCTGGCCGCGCAGTTATATGGCGAGTTCAAGACGTTCTTTCCGAACAACGCCGTCGAATACTTCGTGTCTTATTACGACTACTACCAGCCCGAAGCCTACGTGCCGTCGTCCGACACCTTCATCGAGAAGGACGCCTCGATCAACGACCACATCGAGCAGATGCGCTTGTCCGCGACCAAGGCATTGCTGGAGCGCAAGGACGCGATCATCGTCACCACGGTGTCGTGCATTTACGGTCTGGGCAGCCCGGAAACCTATTTGAAGATGGTGTTGCACGTGGATCGCGGCGACAAGCTCGACCAGCGTGCGCTGTTGCGGCGCCTGGCCGACCTGCAATACACCCGCAATGACATGGACTTCGCCCGCGCAACCTTCCGGGTGCGTGGCGATGTGATTGATATCCACCCGGCGGAATCCGATTTTGAAGCGATACGCATCGAGCTGTTCGATGACGAAGTGGAGAGTCTGTCCGCCTTCGATCCGCTGACCGGTGAGGTCATCCGCAAATTGCCGCGCTTCACCTTCTATCCGAAGAGCCACTACGTGACGCCGCGCGAAACCCTGCTCGACGCCGTCGAGGGCATCAAGGTCGAGTTGCAGGAACGCCTGGAATACCTGCGCTCCAACAACAAATTGGTGGAAGCTCAGCGGCTGGAGCAGCGCACCCGTTTCGACCTGGAGATGATTCTCGAGCTGGGCTACTGCAACGGCATCGAAAACTACTCGCGCTATCTGTCGGGTCGCCCGGCCGGTGCGCCGCCACCGACGCTTTACGATTATTTGCCGCCGGACGCCTTGCTGGTGATCGACGAATCCCACGTCAGCGTGCCGCAGGTCGGCGCCATGTATAAGGGCGACCGGTCCCGTAAGGAAACGTTGGTGGAATACGGCTTCCGTCTGCCATCGGCGCTGGATAACCGACCGATGCGGTTCGATGAATGGGAAAGCATCAGCCCGCAGACGATTTTCGTCTCGGCCACACCGGGCAATTACGAAGCCGAGCACGCCGGTCGAGTGATCGAGCAACTGGTGCGCCCGACTGGCCTGGTGGACCCGGAAATCGAAATACGTCCGGCGTTGACTCAGGTCGATGACTTGCTCTCGGAAATCACCAAGCGCGTGGCCCTGGAAGAGCGGGTGCTGGTCACCACGCTGACCAAGCGCATGTCCGAAGATTTGACCGATTACCTGGCCGACCACGGCGTGCGCGTGCGTTATCTGCACTCGGACATCGACACCGTGGAGCGGGTCGAAATCATCCGTGATTTGCGTCTTGGCACCTTTGATGTGCTGGTGGGGATCAACCTGCTGCGTGAAGGTCTGGACATGCCGGAAGTCTCGCTGGTGGCGATTCTTGATGCCGACAAAGAAGGCTTCCTGCGCTCCGAGCGCTCGCTGATCCAGACCATCGGCCGGGCGGCGCGCAACCTCAATGGCAAGGCGATTCTGTACGCGGATCGCATCACTGGCTCCATGGAGCGAGCCATCGGTGAAACCGAGCGTCGTCGTGACAAGCAGATCGCCTTCAACCTGGCCAACGGCATCACGCCCAAGGGGGTGTTCAAGGATGTTGCCGACATCATGGAAGGCGCCACCGTGCCGGGTTCGCGCAGCAAGAAGCGCAAAGGCATGGCCAAGGCCGCCGAGGAAAGTGCCAAATATGAGGCCGAACTGCGCTCGCCGAGCGAAATCAGCAAACGCATTCGTCAGCTGGAAGAGAAGATGTACCAGCTCGCCCGCGACCTGGAATTCGAAGCCGCGGCACAGCTGCGTGACGAAATCAGCAAGCTGCGGGAGCGGTTGATCGTAGTTTGATGCTCCCTCTGTAGAAGCTGCCGAAGGCTGCAGCGCTTAAATCCCGCACTCACTGGAGCCGGGCGGCTATCGCCTGTTACCATTCGCCCCTTGTTTGATCTTCGCTTTTCATTCTTTTTGAGACATGCCATGACCACCGTCCGCACTCGCATCGCGCCATCGCCTACCGGGGACCCCCACGTAGGTACCGCTTACATCGCTTTGTTCAACTACTGCTTTGCCAAGCAGCATGGCGGTGAGTTCATCCTGCGGATCGAAGATACCGACCAATTGCGTTCGACCCGCGAGTCCGAACAGCAGATTTTCGACGCCCTGCGCTGGTTGGGGATCGACTGGAGTGAAGGCCCGGATGTCGGCGGCCCGCACGGTCCTTACCGTCAGAGCGAGCGCGGCGATATCTATCAGAAGTACTGCCAGCAACTGGTCGACATGGGCCATGCCTTCCCGTGCTTCTGCACCGCCGAAGAACTGGATCAGATGCGCGCCGAGCAAATGGCCCGCGGCGAAACCCCGCGCTACGACGGCCGTGCGCTGTTGCTGTCCAAGGAAGAAGTTGCGCGCCGCCTGGCCGCCGGCGAGCCGCACGTCATCCGCATGAAAGTGCCGACCGAAGGCGTGTGCGTAGTGCCGGACATGCTGCGTGGCGACGTCGAGATCCCGTGGGATCGCATGGACATGCAAGTGCTGATGAAGACCGACGGCTTGCCGACATACTTCCTGGCCAACGTGGTCGATGACCACTTGATGGGCATCACCCACGTCTTGCGTGGTGAAGAGTGGCTGCCCTCGGCGCCGAAACTGATCCTGTTGTATGAATACTTCGGCTGGGAACAGCCGCAGCTGTGCTACATGCCACTGCTGCGTAACCCGGACAAGAGCAAGCTGTCCAAGCGCAAGAACCCGACTTCGGTGACGTTCTACGAGCGCATGGGCTTCATGCCCGAAGCGATGCTCAACTACCTGGGTCGCATGGGCTGGTCGATGCCGGATGAGCGCGAGAAGTTCTCCCTGCAGGAAATGGTCGACAACTTCGACCTGAGCCGCGTCTCGCTTGGCGGGCCGATTTTCGACATCGAGAAGCTGTCGTGGCTCAACGGCCAGTGGCTGCGTGACCTGCCGGTGGAAGAGTTCGCCGCTCGCGTGCAGAAGTGGGCACTGAACCCTGAATACATGATGAAAATCGCCCCGCATGTGCAGGGCCGGGTTGAAACCTTCAGCCAGGTCGCCCCGCTGGCCGGCTTCTTCTTCGCCGGTGGCGTGAACCCGGACGCCAAGCTGTTCGAATCCAAGAAACTCTCGGGCGATCAGGTTCGTCAGTTGATGCAGTTGATCCTGTGGAAGCTGGAAAGCCTGCGTCAGTGGGAGAAGGACAGCATCACCGCAACGATTCAGGCGGTGGTCGAATCCCTGGAGTTGAAGCTGCGTGACGCCATGCCGCTGATGTTTGCCGCGATCACCGGACAAGCCAGTTCGGTATCGGTGCTCGATGCAATGGAAATCCTCGGCCCTGACCTGACCCGTTTCCGTCTGCGCCAGGCCATCGACCTGCTGGGCGGCGTGTCGAAGAAAGAAAACAAGGAGTGGGAAAAGCTTCTGGGCGCGATTGCCTGACTGCGTTTGACTCTGCAGGAGCTGCCGAAGGCTGTGATCTTTTGATCCTGATCTTCGGCGCTTTCCCCCCGAATTTACGGGGGGAGGGCGGTAAGTGATTGTTATGCCGACAAAAAATTTTAATTTTTTTGAAAAATAAGTTTGACAGCCTTTCGATACGCCCTTAAGATTCGCCCCGTCCTCAGCGATGACATCAACGATGAGGGGCTATAGCTCAGCTGGGAGAGCGCTTGCATGGCATGCAAGAGGTCGACGGTTCGATCCCGTCTAGCTCCACCAATTTACACTTCAAGGTCTGGCCACACCGGCCTTGAAGCGATCAACACTCAGCGTTGATCAGTTGTATAGAAGGGTTTGCGTCCCCTTCGTCTAGTGGCCTAGGACACCGCCCTTTCACGGCGGTAACAGGGGTTCGAGTCCCCTAGGGGACGCCAGTTTTACAGAAGCGATGTTGCAAGATGTCGCTCCGCCGCGAGGCGAAAAATCCGGGGCTATAGCTCAGCTGGGAGAGCGCTTGCATGGCATGCAAGAGGTCGACGGTTCGATCCCGTCTAGCTCCACCAATTTTACAGTTCAAGGTCTGGCCACACCGGCCTTGAATCGATCAGCTCTCAGCACTGATCAGTTGTATAGAAGGGTTTGTGTCCCCTTCGTCTAGTGGCCTAGGACACCGCCCTTTCACGGCGGTAACAGGGGTTCGAGTCCCCTAGGGGACGCCACGATTACCCGCTTTGCGGGATTTTTAAGGGTCATTCAATTATTGAATGGCCCTTTTGTTTGTCTGGCGTTTGGCCAACTCTCCTTTTCCCTCAAACTGTTCTTCAGACCAGCGGTCACATCCACGACTTGCGAAAAATTATTATGAGAATAATATTCTAGTCGTAATATTCGGAGGCAACGATGAACGATAAAAAAGCTCAAACCCGCGAACGCATCCTCAAGGCTGCCAGTGCAGCGCTGATCCAGCGCGGCCCGGCCGAGCCGAGCGTGGGCGAAGTGATGGGCGCGGCTGGCCTGACGGTCGGTGGCTTCTACGCGCACTTCGAAAGCAAGGACGCATTGATGCTGGAAGCGTTCAAGCAGCTGCTCAGCCATCGTCGTGGCTTGATCGCCGACATGGACGCTGAGTTGACCGGCGAAGAGCGTCGCGCGCTGGTCGCGGCGTTCTATCTGTCGCGTAAACACCGTGATTCCACCGAGCATGCGTGTCCGATTCCGGCGTCGGTCGGCGAGCTGGGCCGTCTGCCTGACGAATTTCGTGTGGCGTTGAATGAGCATGTTGAGTTGATGGTCGCGCAGTTGGCGGCCAGCCCGGAAGACACCGACAAGGTCTTGGCCGACATCGCCTTGATGGTCGGTGGTTTGGCTCTGGCGCGGGCGCTGGGGCCAGGAGAGTTGTCTGATCGTTTGCTGCGCGCCGCCAAATCGGCGGTGCTATGACCTAAAGGCGTCAGCCTGAGGAGATGGGCGATGAACACGTTGAGCTGGGTTCGTGGCGTTAATGGCACCTTGGGCTGGTTCGCGCCGAAGCTGATGGCGAGCAAGATGCGCCTGGCATTCATGACCCCGCGGCAATTGCTGCCGCGTGATTGGGAATTGCCGCTGCTGGCGAAGTCCGAGCGGATCACCTTGCGCTTCGGTCTCTCGGCACTGCGTTGGGGCCAAGGCCCGGCGGTGTTGTTGATGCACGGCTGGGAAGGCCGGCCGACGCAGTTCGCCGCGCTGATCACGGCGCTCGTCGATGCCGGTTACACCGTGGTTGCCCTGGACGGCCCGGCTCACGGTCGTTCGCCTGGCCGCGAGGCCAATGTGGTGCTGTTTGCCCGGGCCATGCTCGAAGCGGCCGCTGAATTGCCACCGCTGCAAGCGGTGATCGGTCACTCCATGGGCGGCGCCAGCGCCATGCTCGCGGTTCAGTTGGGCTTGCGCACCGAAACCCTGGTCTCGATCGCCGCCCCGGCGCGAATTCTCGGGGTACTGCGCGGTTTTGCCCGATATGTGCGCCTGCCGCCCAAAGCGCGTTCGGCGTTTATTCGCCAGGTGGAGAAAGACGTCGGTATGCGCGCCGCTGCGCTGGATGTTGCGCGCTATCAGCTCGACATGCCGGGGCTGATCGTCCATGCCGAGGACGACAACTTTGTTCCAGTCAAGGAATCCCAGTTGATCCACGAAGCCTGGTTCGACAGCCGACTTTTGCGCCTGGAAGAGGGCGGTCATCAGCGGGTGCTCGCCGATCCGCGGGTGATCGATGGCGTTCTTTCGCTGCTGGCCGGTCGCAGCCTGCAATCGCGCCAATCGGCCTGAGCTTCCGTTACACTGCCCCGGTCGAAATAATCTGACCAGGAGTGGGGTATGGGCTGGGATCGGGCAACGCCGTTTATCATTGATCTGGAAGTGGGCGCCGAGGACATCGACGGGCTGGGCCACGCGAACAACGCGGTGTACGTGACCTGGCTCGAGCGCTGTGCCTGGCGCCATTCGCAACGGCTGGGCCTGGACCTGGTCGAGTACCGGCGGCTGGACCGGGCGATGGCGGTGGTACGGCACGAGATCGATTACCTGGCAGCAGCCTATGAGGGCGATGAGTTGCAGTTGGCGACCTGGATCGTCGATTGGGATCAGCGCCTGAAAATGACCCGCCACTTCCAGCTCAAGCGCCCCAGTGACAACTCAACGTTACTGCGGGCGCAGACCACGTTTGTGTGCATCGAGCTGTCCACTGGCAAGCCCAAGCGCATGCCGGCGGAATTCATCGAAGGCTACGGCCCTGCACTGCAAGTGACGAACTGACACGGTCCCTGTAGGGGGGTTACCTTTTCGTTAACGAATCCCAGTAAACTGCCGCACGTTTTTCGTTGAGTGTGTTTTTCATGCAAATTGCTTTGGCGCCCATGGAGGGGTTGGTCGACAACATCCTGCGGGACGTGCTGACTCGTGTAGGCGGTATCGATTGGTGCGTGACTGAGTTCATTCGGATCAACGATCAGTTGCTCACGCCTGCCTATTACCACAAGTTCGGCCCGGAACTGCTGACCGGGGCCAGGACAGCGTCCGGCGTGCCGCTGCGGGTGCAGTTGCTCGGCTCCGATCCGGTGTGCCTGGCGGAAAACGCCGCACTGGCCTGCGAGTTGGGCTCCGAAGTCATCGACCTGAACTTCGGCTGCCCGGCCAAGACCGTCAACAAGTCCCGTGGCGGCGCGGTGTTGCTCAAAGAACCTGAACTGCTCAACCAAATCGTCGAACACGTCCGTCGCGCCGTCCCCGCGCACATTCCCGTGACCGCCAAAATGCGCCTGGGCTTCGACAGCCCCGATGGCTCGCTGGTTTGTGCCACAGCCCTGGCCGAAGGCGGCGCGGCGCACATCGTGGTTCACGCGCGGACCAAAACTGACGGTTATAAGCCTCCTGCCCACTGGGAATGGATTCCGCGAGTGCAGGACGTGGTCAAGGTGCCGGTGTTTGCCAACGGTGACATCTGGAGTGTCGAGGACTGGCGCCGTTGCCGCGAAATCAGCGGCGTCGAAGACATCATGCTCGGTCGCGGCCTGGTGTCGCGTCCGGACCTGGCCCGGCAAATCGCCGCCGCCCGCGCTGGTGAGGAGGTCGTCGAGATGACTTGGGCCGAGCTGCTGCCGCTGATTCAGGACTTCTGGCTGCAAGCCAAGGCCCAGATGACGCCGCGCCAATCGCCGGGTCGCTTGAAGCAGTGGCTGGCAATGCTGACACGCAATTATCCTGAAGCGGTTGAGCTGTTTACCGTCCTGCGTCGTGAAACCGAGCTGGATCAGGTCTCGCGTTTACTGGGGTTGCAGGTGTCTGAAGCCGCCTGAATCTGCTTGAAAAAAATCTGAAAATAATCTCTTGAAAAGCAATCAACGGTCCTTATCTAAGGATTACGCGATGCCGAATTCGGGTCGCGGAGACAAAAAAACTTGCTGATTATGTTCAGGAGATTTGAATCATGAGTACTGCATTTTCCTTGGCCCCACTGTTCCGTTCCTCGGTGGGTTTCGACCGTTTCAACGACCTGTTCGAAACCGCCCTGCGCAATGAGCCAGGCAGCACCTATCCACCCTACAACGTTGAAAAATACGGTGATGACCAATACCGCATTGTCGTGGCGGCCGCCGGTTTCCAGGAAGAAGACCTGGACCTGCAAGTGGAAAAAGGTGTGTTGACCATCAGTGGCGGCAAACGTGACGCGGACGAAAACGTCACTTACCTGTACCAGGGCATCGCACAGCGCGCCTTCAAACTGTCGTTCCGTCTGGCGGACCACATCGAAATCAAGGCCGCCGAACTGCGCAACGGTTTGTTGAGTATCGACCTGCTGCGTGTGATCCCGGAAGAAGCGAAAGCCAAACGCATCCCGATCAATGGGGCGGAAAAACCGGCTCTGCAGCACTAAGTCAGAGCAACGAAAAGGGCGCCATCCAATGGCGCCTTTTTTTGTGCTCGTTTGTAGCAGCTGCCGAGCCTGCGAGGCTGCGTTCGGCTGCGCAGCAGTCGTGAATCCGGGCGGCGCGGTACTTCAGGCAGACCATACAAGCAGGTTTTACGACTGCTGCGCAGCCGAACGCAGCCTCGCAAGCTCGACAGCTGCTACAGCCGAACGCAAGGCGGCTTATTTAAGGAGTTTCTGAAACTCCTCCACCGGCAACGGCCGGCTGTGCAAATACCCCTGATACAAATGGCAGCCCAACCCCTGCAGGAACTCCAGCTGCTCCAGGGTTTCCACGCCTTCGGCGATCACTTCCAGCTCCAGGCTGCGGGCCATGGCGACGATGGCGCGAATGATTTCGGCATCGTTGGGGTCGGTGGTGGCGTCGCGGATGAACGACTGGTCGATTTTCAGGGTGTCGACCGGCAGGCGCTTGAGGTAGGTCAGCGAGGAATAACCGGTACCGAAATCGTCCATGGCAAAGCTCACGCCGAGTTTTTTCAGGCGACGCATTTTGTTGATGGTGTCGTCCAGATTCTGGATGACGATGCCTTCAGTGATTTCCAGTTTCAGCAACGAGCAGGGCAGGCCGTGGCTGCTGAGGCTGTTTTCAATGCGTTCGACGAAATCGTTCTGGCGGAATTGTCGCGGGCTGATATTCACGCACAGGCTGAAATCGAGCGGGTCGATCCGGCCGTTGGCGATCAGTTGTTTGAAGGCCTGGCAGGCTTCGTCGAGGATCCATGTGCCGACTTCCAGAATCAATCCGCTGTCTTCCAGCACCTTGATGAACTCGGTGGGCGATTGCGCGCCAAATTGCGGATGGAACCAGCGCACCAGGGCTTCGGCGCCGGTAATGCGGTTGTCGCGGGCGTCCACCTGGGGTTGGTACTGCACGCTGAATTCACCTCGGGACAGGGCCAGCCGCAGGTCGGTTTCCATGCGCAGGCGTTCGCTGGCGGCCTTCTGCATGGTGTTGTGGTACATCTGCGTGGTGTTGCGGCCTGAGTCCTTGGCTCGATAGAGGGCGATATCGGCGCGTTTTAGCAGGTCGGTCGGGGTTGAACCGTGGTCGGGGATCAGCGCGATACCGATGCTCGGCGTCACTTGCAGGCGCTGTCCATCGAGGAACATCGGTTCGGACAGCAGTTCGCGCAAGGTGTCCGCCAGTTCCCGGACTTGGGCGCTGACGTCACTGCGCGAGCCTTCCAGGCCACTGAGCAGCACCACGAATTCATCGCCGCCCAGGCGCGCAACGGTGTCTTCCATGCGCACGCTGGCTTCGAGGCGCGCGGTGATGATCTTCAGCACCGTATCGCCCACCGGGTGGCCGAGGGAGTCGTTGATGTGCTTGAAATGGTCGAGGTCGAGGAACATCAAGGCGCCGCGCAGGTTGTGGCGCTTGAGCAAGGCGATCTGCTGGCTCAGGCGATCCATCAATAGCGCGCGGTTCGGCAGGTTGGTCAGCGGATCGTGATAGGCCAGGTGACGGATCTGCGCTTCGGCATTTTTCAGCAGGCTGACGTCCCGGGCGGTGAGTAGCAGGCAGGCGGTTTCGTTGAGGGTGATCGGTTCCACCGAGACTTCCACGGTCAGCAGTTCGCCGCGTTTGTTGCGCCCGAGCATTTCCAGGTGGTGAACCCGGCCCTTGATCTGCAGCTCCGCCAACAACGCCGAGCGTTGTTTCTCTTCGGCCCAGATGCCGACCTGATACACCGTGCGGCCGACCACCTCATCGGCACGGTAGCCGGTCAGGCGACAGAAGCCGTCGTTAACCTCCAGGTAGCGTCCGGTGTCGCGCTCGGTGATGGTGATGGCGTCGGGGCTTGAGTGGAAAGCCTTGGCGAACTTCTCCTCGCTGGCCTTGAGCGCCGCTTCCGAGCGTTGCTGCTGGGTGATGTCGCGCAGGGTGGTGACGATGCACGGCTGGTCGCCGACGCTGATCTGGCGGCTGGAAATCACGCAGGTCAGGGACTGCCCGTCCTTGTGCTGAACGATGATCGCCACATTGTTCAGGCCCTGTTCGCGGATAACCCGCTCGATCCTTTGCAGGCTTTTCGCCGAAGCGTCCCACAGGCCGATTTCGTCGGCGCTGCGGCCAATCACGTCGGCAGTGCTCCAGCCGAACGTCTGCGTGAAGCTGGAGTTGATCTCGATGAAATGGCCGGTGTCCTGGCGCGTGACGCAGATCGGGTCCGGGCTGACCTGGAACAAGGTGGCGAATTTCTCTTCCGACGCTATCAGTTGCTGTTCGCGCTCCACTTGATCGGTGATGTCCAGCAATGTGCCGGCCATGCGCAGCGGGTTGCCGCTGTCATCGCGGTAGAGTCTGGCGCGGCTTTCCAGATAGCGCGAAGTGCCATCCGGCAGCTGCACGCGGTACGTCACCTGATAATTGCCGGCCGGGCCTTCGCGCAAGCTGCGGTAGGCGTCGCGCATGGTGTCGCGTTCTTCGTCGGGCACACCTTCAAAAAATGCATCGAAGGACTCATGGAAGGGTTTGGGTTCCAGCCCATGCAACTGGGCGGCCCGTGCCGAGCCGTAAAGCATGCCGCTGGGGATGTGCCAGTCCCAGGTGCCGAGTTGCGCCGAATCCAGGGCCAGGTCGAGGCGTTCCTGGCTGTCTTTGAGGGCGTGCTCGGCGATTTTGCGTTCGGTGGTGTCAAGGAACGTGCTCAGCAGATAAGGCTGACCTTCGAGCTCGACCTTTTGCGCGCTGAGAATGCCGTCGTGAACTTGCCCGTTGCTGGCGCGAAATTGCACCTCCATGTTGATCAGCTCTCCTTTGGCCTTGGTGGCCTTGACCAGTTCTGCCCGTTGTTCCGGGTTGACCCAAAGGCCCAGTTCCAGCGTGGTTCGGCCGATAGCGTCCTGAACCGGCCAGCCGAACAGGCTTTCGAAATACTGGTTGGCTTCGCTGATCAGGCCATCTTCCTGACGGGTCAGCAGCACCATGTTCGGGCACAGGTGAAACAGCGTGGCGAAGCGTTTTTCCGAACTGCTCAGCGCCTGCTCGCGCTGACGCTGATGGGTGATTTCACGAATGACCCCGATCATTCGCGGCCGGCCATTTTTGTCCGGCAGCAGGCTGCCGCTGATTTCCAGCCAGTGCAGGCTGCCGTCGGGCCAGCGGATCCGGTGGCGCATGGCTTGTTCCAGCGGGGCGCCGGCAATCACCGCATGGAAGGCGCGAACGGCTTTTGCCCGATCCTCCTGGGGCAGCAGGTCGAGGTATTCCAGATCCTCGGGCAACGGTTGCCGGGGATCGAAGCCAAACAACGCCTGAGTGCCCCGGGACCAGCTGATTTTCCCGCGCTCGATGTCCCAATACCAGGCGCCCAGCCGGGCACCGTTGAGGGCCGCCAGCAACTGTGGAGCACTTTCCCAGCTCTGCTCGGACCGTTTTGGGTCAATGGCCTGAATTCGCGGCATCGGCGGCGTACGTTCAACAGATTTGGGCATGGATAACAGGCCTTGGGCTGAATTGGGCGTTAGGCACAGGGTTTTTGGGATCCAGGACTAGAACAATAGAAGTAGCACAGCTTAGCCGCGAGTCCCTGGCTGATCGATTTGTGCATCCAGCAGAGCCATGAAGGCCTTTGCCGCATTCGACAGCGTCCGTTCGGTGTGCAGGATATAGCCTAGCTGGCGAGTGAGTTGTATGCCCGGCAAAGGTATGCGCGCCACTTGATCGTCCAGCATGGTGCGCGGCAGCACGCTCCAGGCCAGGCCGATCGAGACCATCATTTTTATGGTTTCCAGATAGTTCGTGCTCATGGCGATGTTCGGCGTCAGGCCTTGTGCCTCGAACAGGCGCTGCACGATGTGGTGGGTAAAGGTGTTGCCGCCGGGGAAAACCGCCGGGTGCAGAGCAATATCCGCCAGGCTGACTGCGCCGTTGCTGATCAGCGGATGTTCCGGGGCGGCCACGAAATCCAGTGGGTCATCCCACACGGGCGTGGCCTTGACCAGTGTGTGTGGCTCCGGTGCAAGGGTGATGACCGCCAATTCGGCGCGGCCATGGAGGATTTCCTCGTAAGCCACTTCCGAATCGAGGAACTGAATATCCAGCGCCACCTGCGGGTAGCGTCGGGTGAACTCCCTTAATAAGGGCGGCAAGCGGTGCAGGCCGATGTGATGGCTGGTGGCCAAGGTCAGACGGCCGGTGACTTCGCCGGTCAGGTTGGTCAGGGCGCGGCGGGTGTCATCCAGTACATTGAGGATCTGATAAGCCCGTGGCAGCAGAGCGCGACCGGCTTCGGTCAGGCCGACTTCCCGGCCCAGTCGATCGAACAGCCGCACCTTCAATTGTTGCTCCAGCCCGGCGATGCGCTTGCTGATCGCCGGTTGCGTCAGGTGCAGCCGTTCGCCGGCGCCGGAGAAGCTTCCGGTCTCGGCGATCGCGATAAAAGCGTTGAGGTTGGCGAGGTCCATGATGATGTCTCGATCGGATTCCAGTTGGTTATGCAAAGCATAAAAAATATGAATTTGAGTTATTTAATGTAACCCCCTAGGATCGACCTCACAAGCCAAAGGGTTATTGAAACTTTCAAGATCCGGGGCATAGAAACAAGCTGATGAGGAAACCGTCTGATGGCCGGCAAAACGCTCTACGACAAGCTCTGGGATTCGCATTTGGTCAAGCAGCGCGACGATGGCTCTGCGCTGATCTACATCGATCGTCACATCATCCACGAAGTGACCTCGCCGCAAGCCTTCGAAGGCCTGCGTCTGGCCGGGCGCAAGCCTTGGCGCATCGATGCCAACATCGCGACCCCGGACCACAACGTACCGACCACCCCGGAGCGCAAGGGCGGCATCGAAGCGATTGTCGACCAGGTCTCGCGTTTGCAGGTTCAGACCCTCGACGATAACTGTGACGAGTACGGCATCGTCGAATTCAAGATGAATGATGTCCGCCAAGGCATCGTCCACGTCATCGGCCCGGAGCAGGGCGCCACCTTGCCGGGCATGACCGTGGTCTGCGGCGACTCCCACACCTCGACCCACGGCGCTTTCGGTGCCCTGGCTCACGGTATTGGCACTTCCGAGGTCGAGCACGTGCTCGCTACTCAGTGTCTGGTCGCGAAAAAAATGAAGAACATGCTGGTGTCGGTCGAGGGTAAATTGCCGTTCGGCGTGACCGCCAAGGACATCGTCCTCGCCGTGATCGGCAAGATCGGCACTGCTGGCGGCAATGGCCACGCCATCGAATTCGCCGGTAGCGCGATTCGTGATCTGTCGGTCGAAGGCCGCATGACCATCTGCAACATGTCCATCGAAGCCGGTGCTCGCGTTGGCCTGGTGGCCGCTGATGAAAAAACCGTGGCTTACGTCAAGGGCCGTCCATTTGCTCCGAAAGGCGCGGAATGGGACTTGGCCGTCGAAGCCTGGAAGGACCTGGTTTCCGACGCCGATGCCAAGTTCGACACCATCGTCGAGCTCGACGCCGCTCAGATCAAGCCACAAGTCAGCTGGGGCACCTCGCCCGAGATGGTCTTGGCCGTGGATCAGAACGTGCCGGATCCGGCCAAGGAAATGGACCTGGTCAAGCGCGATTCTATTGAGCGCGCCTTGAAATACATGGGTTTGACCGCCAATCAGGCGATCACCGACATTCAACTGGACCGCGTATTCATCGGTTCCTGCACCAACTCGCGGATCGAAGACCTGCGCGCCGCTGCCGTGATCGCCAAGGGCCGCAAAGTGGCTTCGACCATCAAGCAGGCCATCGTGGTGCCGGGTTCAGGTCTGGTGAAGGCGCAGGCCGAATCCGAAGGCCTGGACAAGATTTTCCTTGAGGCCGGTTTCGAATGGCGCGAGCCGGGTTGCTCGATGTGCCTGGCAATGAACCCGGACCGTTTGGAGTCGGGCGAGCATTGCGCCTCGACCTCTAACCGTAACTTCGAAGGCCGTCAGGGCGCCGGTGGCCGTACGCACCTCGTCAGCCCGGCCATGGCCGCCGCGGCGGCTGTGAACGGTCGTTTCGTCGACGTCCGTGAATTGATCTAAAGGAGCGCAGCATGAAAGCTTTTACCCAGCACACTGGTCTTGTCGCGCCTTTGGATCGTGCCAACGTCGACACCGATCAGATCATTCCCAAGCAATTCCTGAAGTCGATCAAGCGCACCGGTTTCGGCCCGAACCTGTTCGATGAATGGCGTTATCTGGATGTGGGCCAGCCGTATCAGGACAACTCCAAGCGCCCGTTGAACAAGGACTTCGTCCTCAACGCCGAACGTTACCAGGGCGCCAGCGTGTTGCTGGCCCGCGAGAACTTCGGTTGCGGCTCCAGCCGCGAGCACGCGCCGTGGGCGCTGGAAGAGTACGGTTTCCGCAGCATCATCGCGCCGAGCTACGCCGATATCTTCTTCAACAACAGCTTCAAGAACGGCTTGCTGCCGATCATCTTGAGCGACGCTGAAGTCGATGAGCTGTTCAAGCAGGTTGAAGCGAACCCGGGCTACCAGTTGCAGATCGATCTGCAAGCCCAGACCGTGACCCGTCCGGACGGCAAAGTGCTGAGCTTCGAGATCGATGCCTTCCGCAAACACTGCCTGCTCAACGGCCTGGACGATATCGGCCTGACCTTGCAGGACGGCGAGGCGATTGCCGCGTTTGAAGCCAAGCACCGCGCGAGCCAGCCATGGTTGTTTCGCGACGCGTGATTTTGCGTAAGGCGGGCTGACGCTTTCGCTGGCAAGCCAGCTCCTACAGGGTTTTGTGAACGCCGAAAACCCCTGTAGGAGCTGGCTTGCCAGCGAAGAGGCCCGCAAAGACACCACAAGGCTAAACCCAAAAGGAAGTCCCGATGACCAGCACCGCCCAGCACAGCCAGGTAGTCCAAAAACAATTCGGTGAACAGGCCTCGGCCTATCTGAGCAGCGCCGTACACGCTCAAGGCGCCGAGTTCGCACTGCTACAGGCTGAACTGGCGGGGCAGGGCGATGCCCGCGTGCTGGACCTTGGCTGCGGCGCCGGTC
The DNA here is from genome assembly GCF_017114915.1 of Pseudomonas frederiksbergensis. Classification (GTDB taxonomy): domain Bacteria; phylum Pseudomonadota; class Gammaproteobacteria; order Pseudomonadales; family Pseudomonadaceae; genus Aquipseudomonas; species Aquipseudomonas frederiksbergensis_I. Next base: position 24,033 of record NZ_JAAUOE010000039.1, on the reverse strand, counting down.
ATGTCAGTTTTCACGTGGCCTCGCTGGTCAAGGAAGTAGTGGCCTACGACCTGTCGCAGCAGATGCTCGATGTGGTCGCCGCCGCGGCTGTCGACCGAGGTTTGAGTAATGTGACCACGGTCAACGGCGCCGCCGAGCGTCTGCCGTTCGCCGATGGCGAGTTCGATTTCGTCTTCAGCCGCTATTCGGCGCACCATTGGAGCGACCTCGGGCAGGCCCTGCGGGAAGTTCGCCGGGTGCTGAAGCCGGGCGGGGTGGCGGCGTTCATCGACGTGTTGTCGCCGGGCAGCCCGTTGTTCGACACTTACCTGCAAAGCGTCGAAGTGCTGCGCGACACCAGCCACGTGCGCGATTATTCTGCGGGCGAGTGGTTGCGTCAGATCAGCGAAGCGGGGTTGCATACCCGCAGCACCACGCGCCAACGGTTGCGCCTGGAGTACGCCTCCTGGGTCGAGCGCATGCGCACGCCGCAAGTGATGCGCGCGGCGATCCTCGAGTTGCAGCAATCGATGGGCAACGAAGTTCGCGAATATTTTGAGATTGAGGCCGATGGTTCGTTCAGTACCGATGTACTGGTGCTGATGGCTGAACGATAAGCTCTAAATGAGAGCCGCTGAGCGATAGAATTTTTCCGGGCGTGCCCCAGGGCGCGCCGACTGATGACATGAGGAAAGCATGAGCAAGCAGATTCTGATTCTCCCGGGTGACGGTATTGGCCCGGAAATCATGGCCGAAGCGGTCAAGGTGCTGGAGCTGGCGAACGACAAGTACAGCCTGGGCTTCGAGCTGAGCCATGACGTGATCGGTGGCGCCGCCATCGACAAGCACGGCGTGCCGCTGGCCGACGAAACCCTGGCCCGCGCCCGTGCCGCCGACGCGGTGTTGCTGGGTGCCGTGGGCGGTCCGAAATGGGACACCATCGAACGTGACATCCGCCCAGAGCGCGGCCTGCTGAAAATCCGTGCGCAACTGGGCCTGTTCGGCAACCTGCGTCCGGCGATCCTGTATCCGCAGTTGGCCGAGGCTTCCAGCCTGAAGGCAGAAATCGTTGCCGGCCTGGACATCCTGATCGTCCGTGAACTGACCGGCGGGATCTACTTCGGTGCGCCGCGTGGCGTGCGCGAGCTGGAAAACGGCGAGCGTCAGGCCTATGACACGCTGCCATACAGCGAAACTGAAATCCGCCGCATCGCCCGTGTCGGTTTCGACATGGCCCGCGTGCGCGGCAAGAAGCTGTGCTCGGTGGACAAGGCCAACGTGCTGGCCTCCAGCCAACTGTGGCGTGAAATCGTCGAGCAAGTGGCCAAGGACTACCCGGACGTCGAACTGAGCCACATGTACGTCGACAACGCCGCCATGCAACTGGTGCGCGCACCGAAGCAATTCGACGTGATCGTCACCGACAACCTGTTCGGCGACATTCTTTCCGACGAAGCGTCGATGCTCACCGGTTCCATCGGCATGCTGCCGTCGGCGTCGCTGGATGCCAACAACAAAGGCATGTACGAGCCGTGCCACGGTTCGGCGCCGGACATCGCAGGCAAGGGCATTGCCAACCCGTTGGCGACTATTTTGTCGGTGTCGATGATGCTGCGTTACAGCTTCAATCTGCAGGATGCGGCCGATGCCATCGAGCAAGCCGTGAGCCTGGTTTTGGATCAAGGCCTGCGCACGGGCGACATCTGGTCGGCCGGTTGCACCAAGGTCGGTACGCAGGAAATGGGCGACGCAGTAGTCGCCGCGCTGCGGAATCTGTAATCTCTCTGGCCCGCTGCAATTTTCAACCTTGAAAGCAGCGGCCCACTTTTCAAGAAGGTGTAGTTGCGATGAAACGTGTAGGTCTGATCGGTTGGCGCGGCATGGTCGGTTCCGTGCTCATGCAGCGGATGCTGGAAGAGCAGGATTTCGATCTTATCGAGCCGGTGTTTTTCACCACTTCCAATGTCGGTGGCCAAGGCCCGTCCGTGGGCAAGGACATTGCTCCGCTCAAGGACGCTTACAGCATTGAAGAGCTGAAAACCCTTGACGTGATTCTGACCTGCCAGGGTGGCGACTACACCAGCGAAGTGTTCCCGAAGCTGCGCGAAGCCGGCTGGCAGGGTTACTGGATCGACGCCGCTTCCAGCCTGCGCATGCAGGATGACGCGGTGATCGTGCTGGACCCGGTGAACCGCAAGGTCATCGATCAACAGCTCGACGCGGGCACCAAGAACTACATCGGCGGCAACTGCACCGTCAGCCTGATGCTGATGGGCCTGGGCGGCCTGTTCGAGGCTGGTTTGGTGGAGTGGATGAGCGCCATGACCTATCAGGCGGCCTCTGGTGGCGGCGCGCAGCACATGCGTGAACTGATCAAGCAAATGGGTGTGACCCATGGTGCTGTCGCCGATAAACTGGCCGACCCGGCCAGCGCGATCCTCGATATCGACCGCCGTGTCGCCGAAGCCATGCGCAGCGATGCATACCCGACTGAAAACTTCGGCGTACCGCTGGCCGGCAGCCTGATCCCGTGGATCGACAAGGAGCTGCCGAACGGTCAGAGCCGCGAAGAGTGGAAGGCCCAGGCCGAGACCAACAAGATCCTCGGTCGCTTCAAGAGCCCGATCCCGGTGGACGGCATCTGCGTGCGCATCGGTGCCATGCGTTGCCACAGCCAGGCGCTGACCATCAAGCTGAACAAAGACGTGCCGATCGCCGACATCGAAGGGCTGATCAGCCAGCACAACCCGTGGGTCAAGCTGGTGCCGAACACCCGTGAAATCAGCATGCAGGAGCTGAGCCCGACGAAAGTCACCGGCACCCTGAACGTACCGGTCGGCCGTCTGCGCAAGCTGAACATGGGTTCGCAGTTCGTCGGTGCCTTCACCGTCGGCGACCAACTGCTGTGGGGCGCGGCCGAACCGCTGCGTCGCATGTTGCGGATCCTGCTTGAGCGTTGATCGATTGATGCAATGAAAAACCCGCGCCTTGAAAGAGGCGCGGGTTTTTTTATGGGCAATAGCGCAGAGTTGTATTGAAAGGAAGACCGCCTTCGCTGGCAAGCCAGCTCCTACAGGTCGTGCGCCAATTATGAAATCGCGTACGACCCTGTGTAGGAGCTGGCTTGCCAGCGAAGAGGCCGGTACAGCCACCACATTTCCCAACCGAATTGCCTGCACGCCAACCACCCGGTAAAGTGCCGCTCCCCCCGTTTCGCCAGAGGTAGAACCATGAGCCAGTCCTTCGATATTGCCGTGATCGGCGCCACCGGTACTGTCGGCGAAACACTCGTCCAGATTCTCGAAGAGCGCGACTTTCCGGTCGGCAATCTGCACCTGCTGGCGAGCAGCGAGTCAGCCGGGCATTCGGTGCCGTTTCACGGCAAGAACGTGCGGGTGCGGGAGGTCGATGAGTTCGATTTCAGCAAAGTCCAGCTGGTGTTCTTCGCCGCCGGCCCGGCGGTAACCCTCAGTTTCGCCCCGCGTGCCACGGCCGCCGGTTGCTCGCTGATCGACCTGTCCGGTGCCTTGCCAGCCGATCAGGCGCCGCAAGTGGTGCCCGAGGCCAACGCTGAAGAGCTGGTCGGCTTGAAAATGCCTTTCCAGGTCAGCAGCCCAAGCCCTTCGGCGACGACGCTGGCAGTGGTACTGGCGCCACTGCTCGGTTTGCTCGATCTGCAACGCATCAGCTTGACGGCGTGCCTGGCGGTATCGGCCCAGGGTCGCGAAGCCATCAGCGAGCTGGCCCGGCAAACCGCCGAACTGCTCAATGTGCGTCCGCTGGAGCCGGCGTTCTTCGATCGCCAGATGGCTTTCAACCTCCTGGCACAAGTCGGCACACCCGACGCCCAAGGTCATACGCTGCTGGAAAAACGCCTGGTGCGCGAGTTGCGTCAGGTCATGGCGCTACCTTCATTGAAGATTTCCGTCACTTGCATTCAAGCCCCGGTGTTTTTTGGCGATAGCTTAAGCGTGACCTTGCAGTCATCGAGCGCTGTCGACCTGGCGAAAGTCAACGCGGCACTTGAGGCAGCGCCAGGTATCGAGCTGGTCGAGGCGGGTGATTACCCGACCCCGGTAGGCGATGCGGTAGGGCAGGATGTGGTTTACGTTGGTCGGGTTCGCGGCGGGATCGATGACCCGGCGGAACTTAATATGTGGCTGACGTCAGATAACGTACGCAAAGGTGCCGCGCTCAATGCTGTGCAGGTGGCTGAATTGTTGATAAAAGACCTGCTGTAAAAGATACTTGGCAACAATTTTTCGAATGAATCTGGCCCAGCGTCATGCTTGGCCGGAATGCTTGAGGCGAGCCACCCCGCAGGGCTTTCGTCGCATGAATGAAACGATCGCGCGCGACGACCCTTCGTCGCCGCGCAGAACGCCTTACGGCAGCGGCTATCAACACCTTCTCGCTGGCCGAGGAATGTTCAAACAAAGGAAGAGGCTATGGTTCAAGTTCGCAAACTGGTGTTAGCAATAGCGGCCGCCTCGGCGCTGTCCTCCGGTATGGCGCATGCCCTCGGGCTTGGGGAACTGACCCTGAAGTCGACGCTGAACCAGCCTCTGGTAGCAGAAATCGAGTTGCTCGACGTCAAGGACCTCACGGTTGCCGAAGTGGTGCCGAGCCTGGCTTCGCCCGAAGATTTCACCAAGGCCGGTGTCGATCGTCAGACGTTTCTCAACGACCTGACCTTCACCCCGGTACTTAATGCCAACGGCAAAAGCATCCTGCGCGTCACCTCCAGCAAGCCGCTGTCCGAACCGATGGTGAAATTCCTGGTTCAGGTGATGTGGCCTAATGGTCGTCTGCTGCGCGATTACAGTGTGCTGCTCGATCCGTCCAAGTTCTCGCCGCAGACTGCCGATGCCGCCGCGCAACCGGCGCCAGCCCAAACGGTGACCGCACCGGTGACCGGCGCGACCAAATCGACCTCATACACCACCACGCCGCGCGATACCCTGTGGGAAATCGCCGCAAAGGCACGCAATGGCGGTTCGATCCAGCAAACCATGCTGGCCATCCAGGCGCTGAACCCGGATGCGTTTATCGACGGCAATATCAACCGACTGAAAACCGGTCAGGTGCTGCGCCTGCCTGATCAGGTGCAGAGCACCAACCTGCCGCAACCCAAGGCCATCGCTGAGGTCGCGGCGCAGAACACCGCGTGGCGTCAGGGTCGTCGCTATGTGGCGAAGCCGGGAACCGGTCAGCAGCAACTCGACGCCACCAAACGCGCACGCGGTGAAGGTGGTTCGACGCAAGCCGCCACAGACAAACTGAGCCTGGTCTCTGCCGACACCGGCAAGGGCGGCAAAGGTGCCGCCGGTGATGCGAAAGCCTTGAGCAACAAGCTGGCCGTGACTCAGGAAAGCCTCGACACGACCCGTCGTGACAACGCTGAACTGAAAAGCCGCATGAGCGATCTGCAAAGTCAGGTAGACAAGCTGCAACGCCTGATCGAACTGAAGAACAATCAATTGGCCAAACTGCAGGCCGAAGGCGACGCGGGTGCGCCGGCGGCTACTGCGGCAATGTCGGCCGAGCTGGCGGCCAATCCTGCGGCAACGCCTGCGGACGCGGCTCCTGCACCGGAAGTCGTTCCGGCGCCACCCGTGGAGCCGACGCCTGCCGCATCCGACGAGCAGAAGTTCAACGAGCTGCTGACCAACCCGATCCTGCTGGGTCTGGTAGGCGGTGGTGCGGTGGTTCTGTTGCTGTTGTTGCTGTTGCTGGCTCGTCGTCGCAAAGCTCAGCAAGAAGCAGAAAAACATTTGCGCATGGCCCGTGCCTTGGCTGAGGAGCAAGCGTTCCCTACCGATGACGACCTGCCGGAAAGCAGCTTCGAAGGCCTGGAGGTTCCGCCGCCAAGCGTGAAACTCGCGACTGCGCCAACACCTGCGCCTGCGCCGGCCCCGGTCATTGCTCCGGTTGTGGTGACGCCACCGATCGCGGCACCGTTGGTTGCGCCTGCCGCCGAACGCTCTGACGACGTACTGGCTCAGGCCCAGTCGCACATCGCGGCCGGTCGTCTGAATCAGGCCGTCGCATTGCTGGAAGACGCTATCAAGCAAGAGCCGCAACGCAGTGACCTGCGCCTGAAGCTGATGGAGGTCTATGGTCAGCAGGGCGATCGCGATGCATTCGTTGTTCAGGAGCGTCAACTGGTGGCCAACGGCGACAACTTCGCCCGGGTCGAACAGCTGAAAAGCCGCTTCCCGGCGATGGTGGTTGCAGCAGCGGGTGGTCTGGCCGCCGCAGCTATTGCCGCCGAGCTGGATGCGCAGTACGTCAAAGACCTGTTGCTGGACGAGCCGCAAGCGCCGGAACCGGCATTGGCCGACTTCGACAGCGCCTTCGATCTGAGTCTGGATGATCTGGAAGCGGCTACTCCGATCGCGCCTGCGGTTGCAGCCGAGCCCGCGCCGGAGCCAGAACCAGAGCCTCTGGCTGAGCTGGATGAATTCCCGCTGGATGACGACCTGAGCTTTGAGTCGGTGTTGCAGCAACAGACTGAAACCAAGGAAAACCTCGACGATCTGTCGGACTTCGATCTGGACATGGACCTGGGCGGCGATGCTTCGCCAGCCATCCTGGCTGAAGACGACTCCTTGATGGGTCTGGATGAAGACCTCAAGGACGTGCCAGCCACCGACGCAACGACCGTGGCAGAAGCGCCGCTCGACGACCTGGAATTGCCGTTGGACTTCGACCTGTCGCTGGCCGATGAAATGGACGCCACCCCGGATCAGCCTGACGCCTTCGAAAATGAACTCAACGACGTCAATGCTGAGCTGGAGCGTCTGTCCCAGAGCCTTGGTGAACCGAGTTTCACCGAGGAAGACGCTTTGGCCTCCGCGGACGATGAGCTCGATTTTCTCTCCGGCACTGACGAAGTCGCCACCAAACTCGACCTGGCCCAGGCCTACATCGACATGGGCGACAGCGACGGCGCTCGGGACATCCTCAATGAGGTGGTGACCGAGGGTGATGCGGGTCAGAAGAGCGAAGCCAGGGAAATGCTGTCGCGTCTGGCGTGAGTGAGTCATCGGTAAGGCATAAACAGAACGGCAGCCCAACGAGGCTGCCGTTTTTGTTTGGTGGGTGATGCAGTGGCGTCTGCTTGCCCGCGAAGAGTCCTTCACATTCGGCGCAACTGTCGGCAGTTGAACCGGTTGGGCGGGGGCACAGAAATCACACGGCTCTGGCATCCCGGTCCGTCGGCCCTATAATGCTTGCCTTTGCGTAGATCAGCAGGCTGTCACCCCTTGGCAAATATAGATAATCCGGCTGCCGAAATGGCGGCCGACGGCTTTTTCCGGATCGCGTTGGGCGTTGAATACAAAGGTTCGCGTTATCGCGGCTGGCAACGTCAGGCCTCTGGTGTGGACACGGTGCAGGAAATCCTCGAAAAGGCCTTGTCCAAAGTCGCCGACTCTCCCGTGTCGCTGCATTGTGCCGGGCGTACCGACGCCGGTGTGCATGCTTGCGGACAAGTGGTGCATTTCGACACCCAGGTCGAGCGCTCGATGAAGGCCTGGGTCATGGGCGCCAACATCAACTTGCCGCACGACATCAGCGTCAGCTGGGCCAAGGTCATGCCGGCGCATTTCCATGCGCGGTTCAAGGCCATCGCCCGGCGCTATCGCTACGTGATCTACAACGATCAGATCCGCCCGGCGCACCTGAACGAAGAAATCACCTGGAACCACCGCCCGCTGGACGTCGAGCGCATGTCCGAGGCCGCTCAGTATTTGCTTGGCACCCACGACTTCAGCGCTTTCCGCGCCGGCCAGTGCCAAGCCAAGTCGCCGATCAAGGAGCTGCATCACCTGCGCGTTACCCGCCATGGCAAAATGATTGTGCTGGATATCCGCGCCAGCGCGTTCCTGCACCACATGGTGCGCAATATCGCAGGCGTCTTGATGACCATCGGTGCCGGCGAGCGTCCCGTGGAGTGGATGAAAGAAGTGCTGGAGAGTCGCGTTCGTCGTTCTGGCGGAGTGACGGCCCATCCGTTTGGCCTGTATCTGGTGCAGGTCGAGTACCGCGATGAGTTTGAATTGCCTGAGCGTTACATCGGCCCACACTTCCTCACGGGTTTCTCGGAACTTGACGGCTGACGCCCTCGAACGGTTTTGTTACCATCCGGGACTTTCCCGGATTTGCCCTGAGGTTCTATCGACATGTCGGCCGTTCGCAGCAAAATTTGTGGGATTACCCGCATAGAGGATGCGTTGGCGGCGGTCGAGGCCGGAGCCGATGCCATCGGATTTGTGTTCTACGCCAAAAGCCCACGGGCCGTGACGTTCGAGCAGGCGAGGGCAATCATCAAGGCCTTGCCGCCGTTCGTGACCACCGTGGGTTTGTTCGTCAACGCCAGTCGCTGCGAGTTGGGAGAGATCCTCGATGCCGTGCCGCTGGACCTGTTGCAGTTCCATGGCGACGAAACCGCGGCCGACTGCGAAGGCTGGCACCGGCCGTACATCAAGGCATTGCGGGTCAAGGCCGGTGATGACATTGCGGCAGCGTGTGATGCATACCCAGGCGCCAGCGGTATTTTGCTCGACACCTATGTCGAAGGTGTTCCCGGCGGAACCGGTGAAGCCTTCGACTGGTCACTGATACCGCAAGGCTTGAGCAAGCCGATTATCCTGGCGGGTGGCTTGACGCCGGACAACGTCGCCGAGGCGATCGCTCGGGTTCGGCCTTACGCAGTGGACGTCAGCGGAGGGGTAGAGGCGAGCAAGGGCATCAAGGATCACGCAAAGATTCAGGCATTTATCAAAGCGGTACGCACGTCGTTGATGTGACGGCTGGCAGACTGCCGCCGTCCACTGCTCTGTACAAAAGAGGTACACCTGCACAAGGCAGGCATGGCTGAGAATTTTTTGGGTTGTACGCAGGTCGCGTCTCGCAGACCCGGCAATCCATTGATCATCGCCACACACATGAATTTAGCTCAAGGGCATACGCGGGGCTGCGAACCAGAGCGTTCGGGCCGCCGGTACTGGAGAAAGAAAGCATGAGCAACTGGTTAGTAGACAAACTGATCCCTTCGATCATGCGTTCCGAGGTCAAGAAGAGCTCGGTGCCTGAAGGTCTGTGGCACAAATGCCCGTCTTGCGAGGCGGTGCTGTATCGTCCGGAGCTGGAAAAGACCCTGGATGTTTGCCCCAAGTGCAACCACCACATGCGTATCGGCGCACGCGCCCGTATCGACATCTTCCTCGACGCTGAAGGGCGTGCCGAACTGGGCGCTGACCTGGAGCCGGTTGACCGTCTGAAGTTCCGCGACGGCAAGAAGTACAAGGATCGCCTGACCGCTGCGCAAAAGCAGACCGGCGAAAAAGACGCACTGATCTCCATGAGCGGCACCTTGCTGGGCATGCCGGTCGTGGTGTCGGCCTTCGAATTTTCCTTCATGGGTGGCTCGATGGGCGCCATCGTCGGCGAGCGCTTCGTGCGCGCCGCCAACTACGCCCTGGAAAACCGTTGCCCGATGATCTGCTTCTCTGCTTCCGGCGGTGCGCGGATGCAGGAAGCGCTGATCTCCCTGATGCAAATGGCCAAGACCTCCGCGGTGCTGGCGCGTCTGCGTGAAGAAGGCATTCCGTTCATCTCGGTACTGACCGATCCGGTTTATGGCGGTGTTTCCGCCAGTCTGGCGATGCTCGGCGACGTGATCGTTGGTGAGCCAAAAGCCCTGATCGGTTTCGCCGGTCCGCGCGTCATCGAGCAAACCGTTCGCGAAAAACTGCCGGAAGGCTTCCAGCGCAGCGAGTTCCTGCTGGAGCATGGCGCGATCGATATGATCATCCCGCGTCAGGAACTGCGTCCGCGCCTGGGCAACCTGCTGGCACAACTGACCGGCAAGCCGACGCCTAAATTCGTCGCCGCGCCAGTCGAGCCAATCGTGGTCCCACCGGTACCTGCGAACCTATGATCGAGCGCACCCTTGGCGAGTGGCTCGCCTACCTTGAACAGTTGCATCCTTCGGCCATCGACATGGGGCTGGAGCGTTCGCAACAGGTAGCGTCCCGCATGGGACTGGGCAAGCCGGCGTCTCGGGTGATCACGGTCACGGGCACCAACGGCAAGGGTTCTACCTGCGCTTTCGTGGCTTCGTTGCTGCGGGCCCAGGGCCTGAACGTAGGTGTCTACAATTCTCCGCACCTGCTGCGTTACAACGAGCGGGTGCAGGTCAATGGCATCGAAGCCACTGACGCACAGCTGTGCGAAGCCTTTGCGGCAGTCGAGGCGGGCCGTGGCGAGACCTCCCTGACTTACTTCGAAATGGGCACCCTGGCGGCATTCTGGCTGTTTCAACAGGCCGGTCTCGATGCGGTGGTGCTGGAAGTCGGTCTGGGCGGGCGCCTGGACACGGTCAACGTGGTGGATGCCGATATCGCGCTGGTCACCAGCATTGGTGTCGACCATGCGGATTACCTGGGCGATACCCGTGAATCCGTGGCTTTCGAAAAAGCCGGGATCTTCCGTCAGGGCGCGCCGGCGCTCTGCGGCGATCTGAATCCTCCCCAACCTCTGCTGGATAAGGCGCGCGAGCTCAATTGCCCGTTTTTCCTGCGTGGGCGCGATTTCGACCTGGGCATCACCGATCACAACTGGCAATGGCGCGGCCTCGATGCTCAAGGGCGTGAGGTCGAATTGCACGATCTGCCCTTGCTCGATCTGCCGATGGAAAACGCCGCGCTGGCGTTGCAGGCTTATCTGCTGCTTGGTTTACCTTGGGTGGATGCGCAGATTATTGACGCGCTGAAAGCGACGCGGGTGGTCGGTCGTCTTGATCGTCGTCAGATCGACTGGCAGGGCAGGCGTCTGAATCTGCTGCTGGACGTGGGGCACAACCCTCATGCGGCAGAATATCTGGCCCGGCGTCTGGCCAGTCGACCTCCGACCGGCAAGCGTCTGGCGGTGTTCGGTTTGCTGGCGGACAAGGATCTGGATGGTGTTGTCGGTCAATTGAATGCTAGTGTCCAGCATTGGGCTGTCGCCCCGCTGGATTCGCCGCGGGCGCGACCGGTTGCTCAGTTGCACGCGGCGCTGCAGAACCTTGGCGCCTCGGTAACGTCTTATGACAGCGTGGCCGCCGCCCTGGAAGGGCAGTGCGCGCAGGCGACGAGCGACGACGAGATTCTGTTGTTCGGATCATTTTATTGTGTCGCCGAGGCCCTTGAATGGCTGGCTCGGCACTCCACGGAGGAAGGGGCAAATGGCTTTGCTGGATAAGGCTTACAAGCAGCGCATGGTCGGCGCCCTGGTGCTGGTGGCGCTGGCGGTGATTTTCCTGCCGATGCTGTTTTCCCGTCAGGATGAACAGCGCCAGGTGACAGTCGACGCGCCTGCCGCGCCGCACGCACCCGCAGTGCCGCAAGTGCAGGTCGAACCGGTGGTGGTGCCTGAGCCGCAGGCATTACCGCAGGAGCCAGTGCCAAGCGACGACGAAATTGCCCAGCAGCAAGCGCCGTCGGCGCCGATTGCGCCAAGTGCTCCCGTAGCGCCAGCGCCACCGGCCGCCAAGCCGGTCACGCCGCCTGCGGCGCCAGTCGTCAAGCCTGCACCGGCACCAGCGCAGCCCATCGCTGCCGCACCGACCAAACCGGCCACCACCCCAAGTCGTGTCGATGCCAATGGCCTGTCGGTCAGTTGGTCGGTGCAACTGGCCAGCCTGTCGAGCCGTGAAAGCGCTGAAAGCTTGCAGAAAAACTTGCGCAGCCAAGGCTATAACGCCTACATCCGCTCTGCCGATGGCAAAAATCGGGTGTTTGTCGGACCGCTGATCGAGCGCGCGGAAGCCGATCGTCTGCGTGACTTGTTGAGTCGCCAACAGAACCTCAAGGGTTTTGTGGTGCGTTTCCAGCCTGAGCGCGGTTAAAACTATCGCCCCGATTGAAAAGCACTGACAATCTCAGCTTACCGACAGCCATGGGCTCTGCTAAAATGCGCCGCCTCATCTGTCTGTAGGCTGCACTGTGCTATTTACCTGGGTTGACTGGGCGATCGTTGCAATCGTCGCCATCTCCGCTTTGATCAGTCTGAGCCGCGGCTTCGTCAAGGAAGCACTCTCGCTGCTGACCTGGATCATCGCAGGAGTCGTTGCCTGGATGTTCGGTGGTTCATTGTCCGAGTACCTCGGCGGATACATTGCTACGCCGTCGGCTCGTGTGATCACGGGCTGTGCCATCATGTTTGTCGCCACTTTAATCGTAGGCGCAATGATCAATTATCTTATCGGCGAGTTGGTTCGCGTCACCGGGTTATCCGGGACCGATCGATTCCTCGGCATGGCCTTCGGCGCGGCGCGTGGCGCGTTGCTGGTGGTCGTGGCGGTCGGGCTGTTGAGCCTGGGGCCGGTACAGCAGGACGGGTGGTGGCAAGAGTCACAGCTCGTGCCAAAATTTCTATTGGTCGCAGACTGGTCCAAAAACCTGATCCTCGGGTGGAGCAGTCAGTGGCTTGCCAGCGGAATCAGCGTACCCGCTGATATTCCGTTCAAGGAGCACCTCTTGCCGACGGCCAAAACGCCTCAGTGAGTTGTGTTCAGTTCAGATCCATTAAGTAGGGGTTGCGTCGCATGTGTGGCATCGTCGGTATCGTCGGTAAGTCGAACGTCAATCAGGCGCTGTATGACGCGCTAACCGTCCTCCAGCACCGCGGCCAGGACGCTGCCGGTATCGTGACCAGCCATGATGGCCGGTTATTCCTGCGCAAGGACAATGGCCTGGTGCGTGACGTGTTCCATCAGCGTCACATGCAGCGCCTGGTCGGCCACATGGGCATTGGCCATGTGCGTTATCCGACCGCGGGCAGTTCGACCTCGGCCGAAGCTCAACCGTTTTACGTCAACTCGCCGTACGGCATTACCCTGGCGCACAACGGTAACCTGACCAACGTTGAACAACTGGCCAAGGAGATTTACGAATCTGACCTGCGCCACGTCAACACCAGCTCCGATTCGGAAGTGCTGCTTAACGTGTTCGCACACGAACTGGCCCAGCGCGGCAAGTTGCAGCCGACCGAAGAAGACGTATTCGCTGCGGTCACCGACGTACACAACCGTTGCGTCGGTGGTTACGCGGTCGTGGCGATGGTGACCGGTTACGGCATCGTCGGTTTCCGTGATCCGCATGGCATCCGTCCGATCGTCTTCGGTCAGCGTCACACCGACGAAGGCGTCGAGTACATGATCGCCTCCGAAAGCGTCTCCCTGGACGTGCTCGGCTTCACCCTGATTCGCGACCTGGCTCCGGGCGAAGCGGTCTACATCACTGAAGACGGCAAGCTGCACACCCGTCAGTGCGCGACCAACCCGTCGCTGACCCCGTGCATCTTCGAACACGTCTATCTGGCGCGTCCGGATTCGATCATCGACGGCGTTTCGGTTTACAAGGCCCGTCTGCGCATGGGCGAGAAGCTCGCCGAGAAGATCCTGCGCGAGCGTCCGGATCACGACATCGACGTGGTCATCCCGATTCCGGACACCAGCCGCACCGCGGCCCTGGAGCTGGCGAACCACCTGGGCGTCAAGTTCCGCGAAGGCTTTGTGAAGAACCGCTACATCGGCCGGACCTTCATCATGCCGGGTCAGGCTGCGCGGAAAAAGTCTGTTCGCCAGAAACTCAACGCCATCGAACTGGAATTCCGCGGCAAGAACGTGATGCTGGTGGACGACTCTATCGTTCGCGGCACCACCTGCAAGCAGATCATCCAGATGGCTCGCGAAGCCGGCGCCAAGAACGTCTATTTCTGCTCCGCGGCACCGGCCGTGCGTTATCCGAATGTCTACGGCATCGACATGCCGAGCGCTCACGAGCTGATCGCCCACAACCGTTCGACTCAGGACGTGGCTGACTTGATCGGTGCTGACTGGTTGATCTATCAGGATCTGCCTGACTTGATCGAAGCGGTCGGTGGCGGCAAGATCAAGATCGACAAGTTCGATTGCGCGGTGTTCGACGGCCAGTACGTCACCGGCGACGTCGACGAGGCTTACCTGAACAAGATCGAGCAGGCACGCAACGATGCCTCCAAGGTCAAGACCCAGGCAGTCAGTGCGATCATTGATCTGTACAACAACTGAGTAACTACCGGCCCTGAGGGGCCGGTTTTGTATCGACTAAATAAAGAGCAAGGCAAGGAGTGACAGCATGAGTCAGGATTGGGATGCCGGTCGGCTGGATAGCGACCTCGAAGGCGTAGCGTTCGATACCCTGGCCGTACGTGCCGGTCAGCACCGCACGCCGGAAGGCGAACACGGTGATCCGATGTTCTTCACTTCCAGCTACGTATTCCGTACCGCCGCCGACGCGGCCGCACGCTTTGCCGGTGAAGTGCCGGGCAATGTTTACTCGCGTTACACCAACCCGACCGTGCGCGCCTTCGAAGAGCGTATTGCTGCGCTGGAAAGCGCCGAGCAAGCCGTGGCCACGGCGACGGGCATGGCGGCGATCATGGCCGTGGTAATGAGCCTGTGCAGTGCCGGCGATCACGTGCTGGTGTCGCGTAGCGTGTTCGGTTCGACCATCAGCCTGTTCGAGAAGTACTTCAAGCGTTTCGGCATCGAAGTCGATTACGTGCCGCTGGCGGACTTGTCTGGCTGGGATGCAGCGATCAAGGCCAACACCAAATTACTCTTCGTCGAATCGCCGTCCAATCCGCTGGCTGAGCTGGTGGATATCACCGCGCTGTCGGAAATTGCTCACGCCAAGGGCGCGATGCTGGTGGTCGACAACTGCTTCTGCACGCCGGCGTTGCAGCAGCCGCTGAAACTCGGCGCGGACATCGTCGTGCACTCGGCGACCAAGTTCATCGATGGTCAGGGCCGTTGCATGGGCGGTGTCGTGGCCGGCCGCAGCGAGCAGATGAAAGAAGTCGTCGGTTTCCTGCGTACCGCCGGGCCGACCCTGAGTCCGTTCAACGCCTGGATTTTCCTCAAGGGCCTGGAAACCCTGGGCCTGCGCATGAAGGCGCATTGCGCCAATGCCCAGCAACTGGCCGAGTGGCTGGAGCGGCAGGACGGCATCGAGAAAGTCCATTACGCCGGTCTCAAGAGCCATCCGCAGCACGAGTTGGCCCAGCGTCAGCAGAAGGGTTTTGGTGCGGTGGTGAGTTTCGAGGTCAAGGGCGGCAAAGAGGGCGCCTGGCGCTTTATCGATGCGACTCGCCTGATTTCCATCACCGCCAACCTGGGCGACAGCAAAACCACCATTACCCACCCAAGCACCACCTCTCACGGCCGTCTGGCGCCGCAAGAGCGTGAAGCGGCGGGGATCCGTGACAGCCTGATCCGCATTGCGGTCGGTCTGGAAGACGTGGCAGACCTGCAAGCCGATCTGGCGCGCGGGTTGGCCGCCTTGTGATCGAGTTGTCCACGCCGAGCACGGGCACCCATGGCCGCGTCGCGCTGGTTACCGGTGCTGCGCGGGGCATTGGCCTGGGTATTGCGGCCTGGCTGATCAGCGAAGGCTGGCAGGTGGTGCTGACCGATCTGGATCGCGAGCGCGGGTCGAAAGTGGCGAAGGTGCTCGGCGAAAACGCCTGGTTCATCGCCATGGACGTCGCGAATGAAGCACAGGTGGCGCTGGGCGTGGCCGAGGTGCTGGGGCAGTTCGGGCGTCTGGATGCGCTGGTGTGCAATGCGGCGGTGGCCGATCCGCATAACATTACGTTGGAAAGCCTCGATCTGGCCTACTGGAACCG
Source organism: Pseudomonas frederiksbergensis (assembly GCF_017114915.1). Classification (GTDB taxonomy): domain Bacteria; phylum Pseudomonadota; class Gammaproteobacteria; order Pseudomonadales; family Pseudomonadaceae; genus Aquipseudomonas; species Aquipseudomonas frederiksbergensis_I. The sequence goes on along the minus strand of NZ_JAAUOE010000039.1, from coordinate 8,334 downwards.
GGTACTGGCGGTGAACCTCAGCGGGCCGATGCTGTTGGCCAAGCATTGTGCGCCGTATCTGCGCGCTCACAGCGGTGCCATCGTTAACCTGGCCTCGACCCGCGCCGCGCAGTCGGAACCCGATACAGAGGCTTATGCGGCGAGCAAGGGCGGTCTGTTGGCCCTGACTCACGCTCTGGCCATCAGTTTGGGGCCAGAGATTCGCGTCAATGCGGTCAGCCCCGGCTGGATCGATGCGCGAGATCCGGCGGCACGGCGTGCCGAACCGCTGACCGACGCCGATCATGCGCAGCATCCGGCGGGCAGGGTAGGGACGGTCGAGGACGTGGCCGCGATGGTGGCATGGTTGTTGTCGAAGAATGCCGGTTTCGTCACGGGCCAGGAGTTTGTGGTCGACGGTGGCATGACCAAGAAGATGATTTATGAGCAGTGAGAAGCAGCCTCAAGCTGCAAGTCAAAGCGAGACGGTGGTGTGGCTGCTTTATGCGTAACCGCTTTTACTTGCAGCTTGAAGCTTGCCGCTAAAAGCTGTTTTTGAAAAAAACTTCAATCCTGCTATTGACTTAGCTTCGGTACCTGCGTAAATTTCGCGGCCTCGGAGATGCAAACGGGTGATTAGCTCAGCTGGGAGAGCGTCTGCCTTACAAGCAGAATGTCGGCGGTTCGATCCCGTCATCACCCACCACTTCCGAGAGTCTTGCGAAAGCAAGATGGAAGCTTTTAAAAGCCTCCACCGACGCGCAGCGGTAGTTCAGTCGGTTAGAATACCGGCCTGTCACGCCGGGGGTCGCGGGTTCGAGTCCCGTCCGCTGCGCCATATTTTCCGGGTCAGGTTTTCCTGTCTCGAGATTGAAAAGCCTCAAAGCTTTCAGTCAGACGAGTTAACTGGACGCAAGTCCAAAGCGACGCGCAGCGGTAGTTCAGTCGGTTAGAATACCGGCCTGTCACGCCGGGGGTCGCGGGTTCGAGTCCCGTCCGCTGCGCCATATTTTCCGGGTCAGGTTTTCCTGTCTCGAGATTGAAAAGCCTCAAAGCTTTCAGTCAGACGAGTTAACTGGACGCAAGTCCAAAGCGATACGCAGCGGTAGTTCAGTCGGTTAGAATACCGGCCTGTCACGCCGGGGGTCGCGGGTTCGAGNCGCAGCGGTAGTTCAGTCGGTTAGAATACCGGCCTGTCACGCCGGGGGTCGCGGGTTCGAGTCCCGTCCGCTGCGCCATATCTGCCTCAAGGCCTACTGAACGCCTTGAAGCTACGAAGCAAGCCACTGGTAAAACCGGTATTTGTTTCGAGTCGATAGCAAAGACCCTGGTCGAAAGACCGGGGTTTTTTGTGTCTACGATTTGGCTTTTTCTCTTCTCGCCTCTTCCTGGTCCGACCTTTCTGCATCTGCGATGCATAAAGGACTTGGTTCACGACGCTGACATTAATTAGAATCACTCTCATTTACGACTCCTTGGCACAGGGCTTCTTGAGATGAGTGATGCAGCGATGCCGAAGGAGCAAACCTTCCACGACCTGTACCGCGATCACCGTGGCTGGCTTGAAGGCTGGTTGCGACGACGCATGGGCGATGCCTGTGATGCGGCGGACCTCAGTCAGGATACGTTCCTGCGCGTACTGGCCAGCTCTCAACGGCTTGCCGACCTGCAGGAGCCTCGTGCCTATCTGCTGACCGTGGGCAAACGCCTGCTGAGCAATTTCTATAACCGTCGAAGCCTCGAACAGGCTTATCTGACAGCACTGGCGGCGTTGCCGGAAGACTGTGTGCCGTCGCCCGAGCAGCGCTGGTTGTTGCTCGAAACCCTGCAAGCCCTGGATGAACTGCTCGATGGGTTGCCAGTGGCCGTGCGCAGGGCGTTTCTCTGGAGTCAGCTGGAAGGCTTGAACTATCAGCAAATCGCCGAGCGCTTGCGGGTGTCGGAGCGCACGATCAAACGCTACATGGCGCAAGCCTACGAACATTGCCTGTTGGTGGAACTGTGAACAGTCCGGTGCCCGATGCCCGTCAGGCAGTGCGAGCTGCCGCGCAGTGGCTCGCCTTGCTGGAATCCGGGAGTGCCAACGAGCAGGATCGTGCGAATCTGCAGCGTTGGCGCGACAGTTGCGTCAGTCACGAGCAGGCCTGGCAGAAGGCTCAAGCCTTGCGTCAGCGATTTGCCAATCTGCCTTCAGCATTGGCGCTCAAAAGCCTGGATCGCCCCGAGCCGGGTCGGCGAGTGGTGCTCAAGCGTGCATTGGGTGCGGTGGCGTTAGTGCCGGCGGCTTGGCTGATCAGCCGGCAATTACCCCTGGAGGTCTGGCGAGCCGATTTGCACACGGCCACCGGGGAGCGCAAACAGCTGCAACTCGCTGATGGCAGTTCCTTGCAACTCAACACGGCCAGTGCCGTCGATGTGGATTTGCACAGCCAGCGCTTGAAGCTGATTGAGGGCGAGCTATCGCTGAAGGTGTCGGGCGCGTCGCCGCTGACGATTCAAACGAAGTTTGGGCAGATCATCGTCAGCCAAAGCGAAGTCTGTGTGCGTCAGGATGCGCGAGGTTGCCGCGTGTCGGTGTACAACGGCGCCGTGCAATTGCAGCCTTTGCAGGGGCCAGCGTTGGCTTTGCGCAGTGGTCAACAAGTCAGTCTTCAAGCGGCCGGCGTCGGGCTGATCAGCCCATTTGATGTGCTTGCACCCGGTTGGCGAGAAGGCGTGCTGATGGCAAAAAATCAGCCGCTGGGGGATTTCCTGCGCGAACTCGGCACTTATCGACCCGGTGTGCTGCGTTGGGAACCGGAGCTTGAAACGTTGCGTGTCACCGGCAGTTTCCGCCTGGACGACACCGATCGCGTCCTCGCATTGCTCGCGGCCAGCCTGCCACTGGAGGTGCATTCGCGTACGCGATATTGGGTTACGTTGCTGCCACGCAAAAATAGTGTGTGAAGCCTGTCCCCTTTTTTCGGGTCGCTTGTCATTTAAGGCATGTGAACGAATCAAGAGAGCTATTTCATGCCCGCAGTAATACCTTGCTGTCCGCATCCGGCTTCTTCCCGTCTGCGTCCGTTGCTGCACTTGAGCCTGTTGGTGGGCCTGAGTGCCAGTCCGTTGTTCATCACTGCCAGTTGGGCCGTAGACAGTGCCCGGCGCAATTATCAGGTGCCTGCTGGCAGCCTGAGTGATGCGCTGACCCGCTTCGCCGGTCTGTCTGGCGTCAATCTATCGGTCGACCCGGCACTGGTGGGCGGTCGCACCAGCCCCGGTCTTTCCGGCGAATACGCGGTCGAGGAGGGCTTTACCCGGCTGTTGCAGGGTTCCGGTCTGCAGCTGCAGCCCGCGGGCGAACAGGCCTACATCCTGGCCCCAGCGCCAGAAGGCAGCAGCCTGCAACTGGCCCCCACTTCGATTCTCGGTGCTGCGGGCGGGGCGGACGGCGATCCGTATGCCGGTGGTCAGGTCGCACGCCGCGGTTCGCAAGGCTTGTTGGGCTCGAAAGACTTCATGGAAACGCCGTTCAGCATGACCACCTACACCAGCGAGGTGGTCAAAAACCAGCAGGCTCGTACCTTGGGCGATCTGATCGCCAATGATCCCTCGGTACGCGCGACCAACCCGGCGGGTGGGCGTTATGAGCAATTCACCATTCGTGGGTTCAGCCTGTTCAACAGTGATGTCGCCTACAACGGTCTCTACGGCGTCCTGCCGACCTATACCATCGACATGGAGATGGCCGACCGCGTCGACATCCTCAAAGGCCCGACCCAGCTCATCAACGGCATCTCGCCGCGGGGCAGTGTGGGTGGCGGAATCAACGTGGTGCCCAAGCGCGCGACCGACAAACCCATCACTTCGTTTACCGGTAGCTACGCTTCCGACAGCCAGCTCGGCGGTGCCGTGGATGTCGGTCGGCGCTTTGGTGAAGACAACAAGTTCGGTATTCGTTTCAACGGCGTGAAGCAGTCCGGCGACACCGAATGGGACCATCAGAGTGTCGACCGCGAGATGGCCGTGCTGGGCCTGGATTTTCGCGGTGAACGCCTGCGACTCTCGACGGACCTCGGGCGCACCGAGCGTGAAACCGACGCCCCGCAGGAGCGCGTGCAGGTCGGCGCCGATGCGAAAGTCCCGAATGCGAACGATGTCCGCCACAACTATGCACAGCCCTGGAGCAAGGCGCGTACCCGTGACACTTTCGGGACGGTGAACGGCGAATTCGATGTCAGCGATTCTGTCATGCTGTACGGCGGTGTGGGCGCGCGTAAAAGCGACCATGACTTTCTGCGGCATGCCGTTGCGGTCACCAACGACGCCGGCGATTTCAGCATTCAGCCGCGTGACTTCACCCGTGACGAAAATGTCCGGACGGCCACGGCAGGGGTGCGCAACTGGTTTCATACCGGCCCGGTGAGCCATGAAGTCAACCTGGCCGCCAGCTATTTCTACATGGACTTCGAAAATGGCGGCGCCCGTTATGCCGCGGCCCGCAGCAACCTCTACGACCCCGTGGAAACACCAACGCCTGTAAGACCCACTCGATTCGACTCGAAGGTCTACACCGAGAACCGCTTCAGTGGCGTGGCGTTGTCCGACACCCTGGGTTTCTTCGATGACCGGCTGCTGCTGACCCTCGGCGCCCGCTGGCAGCGCGTGAAGGTTGATGACTGGGCGGATGATGTCAAAGGCGACACGGCCTACGATGAGGAAAAGGTTTCGCCTTCGGGCGGCATCCTGTTCAAGGCAACCGATAAGCTGTCGCTGTATGCCAACTACATGGAGGGCCTGAGCCAGGGCAAGATCGCACCGTCGACCTCTGTGAACGAGGACGAGATATTCCCGCCATTCATCAGCCGGCAGGTCGAGGTCGGCGCCAAGTATGACGCGGGTGCATTCGCCGTGACCGCCGCGGTGTTCCGGATCAAGCAGCCGGCCTATGAGACCAACGCCACGACGCGAGTTTTCGGCCCGAACGGCAAGCGTCAAAACGACGGTGTGGAACTGAGTGTGTTCGGCGAACCGTTCAAAGGTTTTCGCCTGCTCGGCGGTGTCATGTACATCGACAGCGAGTTGACCGACACCACCAATGGCACCTTCGACGGCAACCGGGCGCCCGCCACGCCGAAATACAACGTCAACCTGGGCGCCGAGTGGGATGTGCCGACCGTACAGGGCCTGACCCTGACCAGCCGCGGCATCTACTCCAGCTCGCAGTATCTGGACCAGTCCAACAGCAAGGAAATCGACTCCTGGGCGCGTTTCGACGTGGGTGCACGCTACGCGTTCAAGGTCGACGAAAAGAACATCACCCTGCGTGCCAATGTCGAGAACGTGGCGGACAAGCGCTACTGGAGTTCGGCGGGAGCCTCGGATGATAGCGAGCCCGGCTTGACGCTCTCGACCCCACGAACCTACCGGGTTTCGGCGACGGTCGACTTCTGAATCAGTGACGGGTCTGACTTCCCCGGCGGATACAAAAAGGGGCCGCATTCAGCGGCCCCTATTCAGCGCTATCGGTCAGTATCCGAACTTGTCCCGCAATCCGTAATACCAGGCGCCCAACGCCGCGAACGGCGTGCGCAGCAATTGCCCGCCGGGGAACGGGTAATGGGGCAGGTCGGCAAAGGCGTCGAAGCGCTCGGCCTGACCGCGCAATGCTTCGGCCAGTACTTTGCCCGCCAGGTGCGTATACGTCACGCCGTGGCCGCTGCACCCCTGGGAGTAGTAGATGTTGTCGCCCAAACGTCCGACCTGGGGAAGGCGCGACAGGGTCAGCAGGAAATTGCCGGTCCAGGCGTAATCGATTTTCACGTCCTTGAGCTGCGGGAAGGCCTTGAGCATCTTCGGTCGAATGATCGCCTCGATGTTTGCCGGATCCCGCGCGCCATACACCACGCCGCCGCCGAAAATCAGGCGTTTATCAGCGCTCAGACGGTAGTAGTCGAGCAGGTAGTTACAATCTTCGACGCAGTAGTCCTGAGGCAACAACTGTTTGGCCAATTCATCGCCCAAGGGTTCGGTGGTGATCACTTGAGTCCCGCAAGGCATCGACTTGGCCGCCAGCTCCGGCACCAGATTGCCGATGTACGCGTTACCCGCGACGATGATGAATTTGGCCCTGACCTTGCCCTGAGGCGTATGCACCGCCGGATTGGCGCCGCGCTCGATGCGCACCGCCGGCGATTGCTCGTAAATAGTGCCGCCCAGTGACTCCACGGCTGCTGCCTCACCGAGGGCAAGGTTGAGCGGATGAATATGCCCGCCGCTCATGTCGAGCATGCCGCCGACGTATTGATCGCAAGCCACCACTTCACGGATGCGACGTTGATCCAGCAGCTCAAGTTGTGAGTGGCCGAAACGTTCCCACAGGCGCTTCTGGGACTCCAGATGGCCCATCTGCCTGGCGGTAAGGGCGGCGAACACACCGCCATCCTTCAAGTCGCACTGGATGTTGTATTTGGCCACTCGCTCACGAATGATCCGCCCACCCTCGAACGCCATTTGCCCCAGCAGCTGAGCTTGTTTGGGGCCGACACTGCGCTCGATCACATCGATGTCACGGCTGTAGCTGTTAACGATCTGGCCACCGTTGCGTCCAGACGCACCGAAACCGACCTTGGCGGCTTCCAGCACCGTTACCTTGAAACCGTTTTCCAGCAGAAACAGGGCAGAGGACAGGCCGGTGTAACCAGCGCCGATTACACAGACATCAGTCTCCACATCATCCTGCAAGGCCGGACGCGGTGGCGCCGCATTGGCCGATGCGGCGTAATAGGACTCTGGGTAGGGGGTGTTCGCCATCCTGCAGCCTCTGTTTAATATATTTTACGAATGCATCGATCCTACCCGAGTTAAAAATCGGCCGCCAGCCACCGGAAAATCTTCTTTGCCACAGCAAAATTAAATATTTTGCATATTCATAGGGTTAGGTGAAAAAAAGGTGTTGACACCCCTCCGGAATTCCGTAGAATGCCGCCTCACAGCAGGCACGTAGCTCAGTTGGTTAGAGCACCACCTTGACATGGTGGGGGTCGTTGGTTCGAGTCCAATCGCGCCTACCAAACAAAATCCGCTCTGCTGGGCGGTCTGGAAGGGCTCACCGAAAGGTGGGCCCTTTTTTGTTGCCTGCGATTTGCAAAGCCCTCACTCAAAAATGCCAACTTGGCACCCCCACCTCCAGTAAACACAGTTTCTGAACTAATACCGCCATAGCCGTCTACATTTGCAGGGGACATCCCTTTTCTGAGAGAACGGATATGTTTAGATCTCGCTCGTTGATCGCCGCTATGACGTGTCTTGCCCTGGTGTCCGGTTCAGTGACTGCATTGGCCGATCCGGGAAACGGGAAGGGCCAGGGAAGCGGCAAGGGAAATCCACAGTACAACCAGGGCCATGGCAACAAAGGGAAAGGTTCAGGGGGGGACGATTGGAGTCACGGCCCGAGCATCAACCACGGCAGCATCCTTGGGATTGTGGGTGGTTATCGCGATTACTGGAGCCCCGGACCCGCCTTACCGCCCGGTATCCAGAAAAACCTCGCACGCGGAAAACCTCTACCGCCGGGGATCGCCAAAAAACTCGACGGTCGATTGCTCGGCCAGCTTCCCCACTACGATGGCTACGAGTGGCGACAGGCGGGTACAGACTTGATATTGGTGGCCATTGCTACCGGGATCATCTACGAAGTTCTCAATGGTGCGTTCGATTGATGTGAAAACGGCAAATTCCAATCGCGCTCTTGCGGCATAACGACCAGCAACATCACGGGAAGCAGTGTGCAGGATCGATAATTGCACATTGCCTGCCCGTTGGTCGCCGGCCTTTGAACTGTATGGGGCCGAATCGGTCAATTGTTCCGTGCAATATCAACCTCCACGGAACCCCACCATGTTATTAAAAAACAAGAGTCTTGCTGCTGTTATGTCATGCGTGATGATGCTTGCAGCCGCCCCGTTATTGCCCGCTGATCTGTCCATCATGAGCTCTGCCTACGCGAAGGATGGTGGCGGTGGTGGCGGTGGCGGTGGCGGTGGCAATGGCGGTGGCGGCGGTGGTGGTAACGGTGGCGGCAATGGCGGCGGTAACGGCGGTGGTCATGGTGGCAGCGGCGGCCACGGTGGTTCCGGTCATTCCGGCGGTGTCAGCAGCAATGGTCGTGGTGCAGGCTTGAGCAGCGACCACGTCGGCCGTGGTGCAGGCCTGAGTAGCGATCATGCTGGCAAGTCCGTCCGGGACCATGGCCTCAGTGGCAACCACTATGGTCGCGATCGTAACAGTGACAGGGGTAACCGCTATGGTAGCGACCGCGGCCATGGCTCGGTCACTTCGGGCATTGCGCATGGGGACACGCGAGGAGTGGCG
>NZ_JAAUOE010000038.1 GCF_017114915.1 Pseudomonas frederiksbergensis | reverse complement strand
ACCGCGAACAGGGCTATCCTCTGCAAGATCACCGTTTACAGCGACTCTGAGCATTCCGATGGACACCCCGAAACCAACGCAAAAGTCCGCGCATCTGCTGGATGACCTCGAGTCGATCCGCCAACTGCTCGGCGATGACAACCTGCAACCGCCCTTGCTGACCGACACGGTCATCGAAGGCGATCAGGAACAGATCCCCATGCTGTTCGACACTGTCGGCAATCCGCCGAAGGTCGAGCCACCGCCACCTGCCCCAGCCGCCCAGCCGTTACCTGCCGCCGACAAAGGCCCCGACGCCCTGCTGCACCTGGACACCGAGTTGCGCGCCGCCGCGCAATTGATCATGCAAGACGTGATCGACGACTTCGCCCCGCACATCGAAACCGAAATCAAACGTCGCCTCGATGCGCGGATGGAACGGCTTCTCAGCCAATACGAGTAATCCTGCGACGAGCGGGCTTTTGTGGCGAGGGGGTTTACCCCCGTTCGGCTGCGAAGCAGTCGTAAAACCAACGTATGCGGTGCGTCAGATACACCACGACAGCAGGTTTTGGGGCCGCTTCGCGACCCAACGGGGGTAAACCCCCTCGCCACAGTCCGCACCTGCTCGCCCTATGCCCCGTGCCCCGCTATACTTGCCGGCTTTTCCTGATTAAATGCCAATAGGGTCCCGCCGCGCATGGATAAGACCTACCAGCCGCACGCCATTGAAACTTCCTGGTACAACACCTGGGAGTCCGAGAATTACTTCGCCCCGCAAGGCGCGGGCGAGTCCTACACCATCATGATCCCGCCGCCGAACGTCACCGGCAGCCTGCACATGGGTCACGGCTTCAACAACGCGATCATGGACGCCCTGATTCGTTTCCGCCGCATGCAGGGTCGCAACACCCTGTGGCAGCCGGGCACCGACCACGCCGGTATCGCCACGCAAATGCTGGTGGAGCGTCAACTCGAAGCCCAGGGCCAGAACCGCCATGATCTGGGCCGCGAGAAATTCCTCGAGAAGGTCTGGGAATGGAAGGATCAGTCCGGCGGCAACATCAGCCGTCAGATCCGCCGCCTCGGTTCGTCCGTGGACTGGAGTCGCGAGCGCTTCACCATGGACGACGGCCTCTCGGAAGCGGTGAAAGAAGCCTTCGTGCGTCTGCACGAAGACGGCCTGATCTATCGCGGCAAGCGCCTGGTCAACTGGGACACCAAGCTGCACACGGCGATTTCCGACCTCGAAGTGGAAAACCACGACGAGAAAGGTTTCCTGTGGAACCTGAAGTACCCGCTGGCCGATGGCGCCAAAACCGCTGAAGGCAACGACTACCTGATCGTCGCGACCACGCGTCCGGAAACCATGCTCGGCGACGCCGCCGTAGCCGTTAACCCGAACGATGAACGCTACAAAGCCCTGATCGGCAAATTTGTCGAGCTGCCGCTGGTCGGCCGCCGCATCCCGATCATCGCCGACGATTACTGCGACCCTGAATTCGGCACCGGCTGCGTGAAAATCACCCCGGCCCACGACTTCAACGACTACGAAGTCGGCAAGCGCCACAACCTGCCGCTGCTGAACATCTTCGACAAGAACGCTGACGTACTGCCGGCTGCCCAGGTGTTCAACCTCGACGGCAGCGTCAACGAGCAGATCGACGGCACGCTGCCCGCCGGGTTCGTCGGCCTCAACCGCTTCCAGGCCCGCAAGGAAATCGTCGCTGCGTTCGAAGCGGCCGGCCTGCTGGTCAGCGTCGACGATCACGCCCTGAAAGTGCCGAAAGGCGACCGCTCCGGCACCATCATCGAGCCGTGGCTGACCGACCAGTGGTACGTGTCGACCAAGCCATTGGCCGAGCCGGCCATTGCTGCGGTTGAAGACGGCCGCATTCAGTTCGTGCCCAAGCAATACGAAAACATGTACTTCTCGTGGATGCGCGACATCCAGGACTGGTGCATCAGCCGGCAGCTGTGGTGGGGCCACCGGATTCCGGCCTGGTACGACGAGTCGGGCAAAGTCTATGTCGGCCGCGACGAAGCCGAAGTACGTGCCAAGCACAACCTGGGCGCCGACGTTTCGTTGCAACAGGACAACGACGTTCTGGACACCTGGTTCAGTTCGGGTCTGTGGACCTTCTCCACGCTCGGCTGGCCGGAGCAGACCGAGTTCCTGAAGAAATTCCACTCCACCGACGTGCTGGTAACCGGTTTCGACATCATTTTCTTCTGGGTTGCCCGGATGATCATGCTCACCATGCACCTGGTGAAAAACGAAGACGGCACGCCGCAGGTTCCGTTCAAGACTGTTTATGTGCACGGCCTGGTACGTGATGGCCAGGGCCAGAAGATGTCCAAGTCCAAGGGCAACGTCCTGGACCCGCTGGACATCATCGACGGTATCGAGCTGGAAGAGCTGGTGCAGAAACGCACCTCCGGCCTGATGCAGCCGAAACTGGCGAAGAAGATCGAGAAGCAGACCCGCGACGAGTTCGCCGACGGTATCGCCAGCTACGGCACCGACGCCCTGCGCTTTACCTTCTGCTCGCTGGCGTCGACCGGTCGTGACATCAAGTTCGACATGGGTCGCGTCGAAGGCTACCGCAACTTCTGCAACAAGATCTGGAACGCCGCGCGCTACGTGCTGGATAAAGGCGAAGACTGCGGCCAGAACGGCGAAGCCTACGAGCTCTCGCTGGCGGATCGCTGGATCATCTCGCAGTTGCAACGCACCGAAGCCGAAGTGACCCGTCAACTCGATCAGTTCCGTTTCGACCTGGCGGCACAAGCCTTGTACGAGTTCATCTGGAACCAGTATTGCGACTGGTACCTGGAACTGTCCAAGCCTGTGCTGTGGGACGAAAACGCGCCGGTCGAACGTCAGCGCGGCACCCGTCGCACCCTGGTTCGCGTGCTGGAAGTGGCGCTGCGCCTGGCTCACCCGTTCATGCCGTTCATCACCGAAGAAATCTGGCAGCGCATCGCGCCGCTGGCCGGTATCGAAGGCAAGACGATCATGCTGCAACCGTGGCCAGTGGCCGTTGAGGCACGCATCGATCAAGCCGCCGAAGACGATATCGAATGGCTCAAGGGTTTGATGCTCGGCACGCGCAACATCCGTGGCGAGATGAACATCGGCCCGGGCAAACCGCTGAACCTGTTCCTGAAAAACGTCAGCGCCGAAGATCAGCGCCGCCTCACCGAGAACGAAGCCTTGCTGAAGAAGCTGGCTCGCCTCGAATCGATCACCGTTCTGGCGGCTGGCGAAGAAGCACCGCTGTCCGCCACCGCGCTGGTTGGCGAGATGGAAGTGCTGGTGCCGATGGCCGGCCTGATCGACAAGGACGCCGAACTGGCCCGTCTGGACAAGGAAATCCTGCGCCTGCAGGGCGAAGTTCAGCGCGTCGGCGGCAAGCTGTCCAACGCCGGTTTCGTCGACAAGGCTCCGGCCGAAGTCATCGAGAAGGAACGCGCCAAACTGGCCGAAGCCGAACAGGCTTTGGGCAAGCTGGCGGAGCAGCATGCGCGGATTGCCAGCTTGTAACGGCAAGTCGCAATGAAACAGGGAGGCCCGCGTGGTCTCCCTTTTTTATGCCTTTCACTTTTCGTCCAGACACCAAAAAACCTGTAGGAGCGGGCTTGCCCGCGAAAGCGNATGTTGACTGTACCGACGTCTTCGCGGGCAAGCCTCGCTCTTACAGGATCCCCGCGCGGCTATTGTCTGTGGGACAATGCCCACCACTTTAAGCCATACCCGAATCGACCTCGCCCATGACCGCCCCCAGCCCCCCCAAACCTGCGCGTAAAAAGCCCAAACCCGCGACCCCGGCCAAAACCGTGGAACCGCGCGAGAAGGCCAGCCTGCATCCGCGCAATCGCCATCAGGGTCGTTACGACTTCCCGGCGCTGATCAAGAGCACGCCGGAACTGGCGAAGTTCGTGATCATCAACCCGTACGGCAAGGAAAGCATCGACTTCGCCAGCCCGGACGCGGTGCGGGTGTTCAACCGGGCCCTGCTCAAGTCGTTCTACGGCATCGCCCATTGGGACATCCCGGCTGATTACCTGTGCCCGCCGGTTCCGGGCCGTGCCGACTACGTGCACTTTCTCGCCGACCTGCTGGCCAGCGCAAATGACGGCGTGATCCCCCGTGGCGCTGCCGTGAAGGTGCTGGACATCGGCATGGGCGCCAACTGCGTGTATCCGCTGATCGGCTACAGTGATTACCGCTGGCAGTTCCTCGGCTCGGAAATCGACTCGACCGCCATCGCCGCCGCCAAAGCCATCGTTCAGTCCAACGGTCTGAACAAAGCCATCCAGTTGCGTCAGCAGACCAACCCCAAGCAGATCCTGCTAGGCCTGCTGGAGGGGACTGAGCGGTTTGACCTGACGATGTGCAACCCGCCGTTCCATGCGTCCCTGGACGAAGCCACACGTGGCAGCACGCGCAAATGGCGCGCCTTGGGCAAAGCCGATCCGAAACGCAAGCTGCCGGTGCTGAACTTCGGCGGGCAGGCGGCAGAATTGTGGTGTGAGGGCGGTGAGGCGCGGTTTGTCACGCAGTTGATCAGCGAAAGCGCGCAGGTGTCGCAGCAAGTGTTGTGGTTCAGCACACTGGTCTCGAAAGCGTCCAACCTGCCCGCGATCCAGACCGCCCTGAAGAAGGCCGGCGCCCTGGAAAGCCAGGTGGTGGAAATGTCCCAAGGCCAGAAACAAAGCCGCTTCGTGGCCTGGACCTTCCAGACCAAGGCACAGCAACAAGCCTGGCGTCAGGCGCGCTGGGTCAAGGCATCAGGGGAATAAACAAGCGTGTTGCGGCGATTTACCCGATGTAAATCGTTGTAGCGGACACAAAAAAACCGTGCCCGGATTGCTCCGGCGCACGGTTTTTTTAACAAGTCTTACTTGTTGACAGCGTCGGTCAGGCCTTTGGCCACAACCAGCTTGATCACTTTCTTGGCAGCGATTTCGATGGCAGCGCCAGTCGAAGGGTTGCGGCCAGTACGGGCAGGACGCTCAGTCACTTTCAGCTTGCCGATGCCTGGCAGGGTGATTTCGCCGCCGTTTTCCAGCTGATCGGCAACGATTTGGCCCAGTTGGTCCAGAGCGTTACGCGCGGTGGTTTTTGGCGCGTCGATAGCTTCAGCGATGTCGGCGATCAGTTGGTCTTTAGTAAGAGCCATTGTAGTGTTCCTTCCCTATCAAATTCATATGGATTGCAGAGTGCAGTGTCAGCCATCGAGCCCGATCTTCTGGATCTGGCACCCTCGGCCATAACCACGACGAGTCGGGGTAATAGATACCGAAATCAGGGTTTGGTTCGACCTGACAAATGCTGAATGCACGCTTAACGCAGTGACTTCGCGTAAGACCGGGCAAAACTAGCACAGAGACGGGGAAATATCCGCCTCTAGCTACCCATTTGGTCAGCTTTATTGCTCTAAAACAGGAAAAAACTGCATAAGGGTCGCCGGACCGCTGCGAATTGCCCTTCGTACCGCGCCAAAACCAATGGTTGCGGTACACTGGGCGCTTTTTCGGGGGAGCGCGCCCTTCCCTCTTCAACCAGCCGAGAAGCCCATGCCGATCCGTCATTGCATCGTCCACCTGATCGACAAAAAACCCGACGGCACACCCGCAGTTCTTCACGCCCGCGACTCTGAACTGGCTGAGTCCGCGGCCATCGAGAACATGCTCGCCGACCTGAACGAAAGCTATAACGCCAAACAGGGCAAAGCCTGGGGGCTGTTCCATCCGGAGTCCGGCGCGTTTCCATTCAGCGGCTGGCTGAAGGAATACCTCGACGGCGGCCAGGACTTCACGGCCTTCAGCCGGGTGGCGGTGGAGCATCTGCAAAAGCTGATGGAAGAGTCCAACCTCTCGGTCGGTGGCCACGTACTGTTCGCCCATTACCAGCAAGGCATGACCGATTACCTGGCCATCGCCCTGCTGCACCACAGCGAAGGCGTGGCGGTGACCGATCAGTTGGACGTGACCCCGTCGCGACATCTGGACCTTGGCCAGTTGCACCTGGCCGCGCGGATCAACATCTCCGAGTGGCAGAACAACAAGCAGTCCAAACAGTACATCTCCTTCATCAAGGGCAAGAACGGCAAGAAGGTCTCGGAGTATTTCCGCGACTTCATCGGCTGCCAGGAAGGCGTCGACGGCCCGGGCGAAACCCGCACCTTGCTCAAGGCCTTCAGTGACTTCGTCGAAAGCGAAGACCTGCCGGAAGAGTCCGCGCGCGAGAAGACCAAGACCCTGGTGGATTACGCCAGCAGCCAGGCCAAGCTCGGCGAACCGATGGGTCTTGAAGAACTCTCGGAGCTTATCGACGAGGATCGTCCGAAAGCCTTCTACGATCACATCCGCAACAAGGACTACGGTCTGTCCCCGGAGATCCCGGCGGATAAGCGCACCCTGAACCAGTTCCGCCGCTTCACCGGCCGTGCCGAAGGCCTGTCGATCAGCTTCGAAGCGCACCTGCTGGGCTCGAAGATCGAATACGACGAAGAGGCCGGCACGCTGATCATCAAGGGCCTGCCGACCCAACTGACCGACCAGCTCAAGCGACGCAACTGATGCTCGGCGGCGTGTTGAAAAAATGCCTGCTGATCCTGCTGGTGATTGTGGTTTACCAGAACTGGGGCAAGATCGAGCGGGTACTTCACCCCTCGCAGGTGGTGTCCGAGCAGACCCAGGCCAAGGCCAACGTCGTGCTCTACGCCACTGACTGGTGCGGCTACTGCAAGCTGACCCGACGCTTTCTCGATCAGAAAGGCATTCCATACAAGGAATTCGATATCGAGAAGGATGCCGTGGCGCGCAAAGCCTATGAGGCACTCGGTGGACGCGGGATTCCGATCATCGATGTGAACGGAACGTTGATTCGCGGGTATGACCCGGACCAGGTGCTTGCCGCCCTGAAGTAACCATCAGCGTCAGACCATCCTTGTGGCGAGGGGGCAAGCCCCCTCGCCACAAGTGCGTCAGCAAGCCTCTATACGAAACCCGAACCGCGGAAAGTGCACATGCACCACGCCAGCTCGCTCGTCTTCGCGACGCAGAATCAACTCTTCGCTACCGGCAAACAACAACTCACCCGCCACCGGATCAACCCCGTAGTCGGTCGCTGCGATCACCACCTGCTGACCAACCTCGAACCCGTTCGGTTCATCGAACGACTCATCCGGCAATGCGGCCGGTGTGGCATGGCGGGCAATGCTCAGCGCCTCCTCGGCGGTCATCTCGCTGAACGCGCCATGACCAAAGCCCATCACCCGACCAAACCATGCTGAAACGGCCGGATAAGCGTCCACCAACGGTGACGTCACGTGCGTCGCCTTGAGGAACCACAATGAGTGAGCCAGGGCAAAGTCGGCAATCGACGGTTCGCCGAACAGGAAGTCCCCCTGCTCGCGCTGAAGCTGCTGCTCCAGACGCGCCATGATCGTTGGCCACTGATGCCGGGCCTGCTCGGCCGACAACCGTGTGGCGCTGCCACCGCTGAACAAGCCGGCGCGATCGGCCAGGAATGCCTTGATCGCTTCGGGCGACAATTTGCCGAAGCGCACCGCCACCGAGGCTGGCTGGAACACCAGGCTGACCGCATGCTGGAACACCACCGAATCGGCCCACGCCGCGAAGGTCGCCGCGACCATTTCCTGGCCTTCCGGGAAAAACGCCGGCGAAGCTTTTTCCTGCTCCAGACGACGAGCGATCAACGCGGTGTCGCAATAGACATCAGCACCGATCTGCAACACCGGCGTCTTGCGGTAGCCACCGGTCAGGGCCGTCAGGTCGGGTTTGGGCATCATCCGGGGAATTATCACAGAACGCCAGGACAACCCCTTGAAGCCCAGCAGCAAGCGGGCCTTTTCGGCGAAAGGGGACGTCGGGTAATGATGCAGAATCAACTCGGACATGCTCGGCTCCGCCGCTCGGATAAGGAGCCAGCAGCTTAGCGCGCAATCGGCAGGCAGCCTACCCATCTGCCTGATGGGCACTTATCAGTCAGTTTGATAAGCCCGCCGCTGCACTCGCCACCAGACATTCCTTCGCGCTTTTCTTGAGTTTTTTGATCAGCCGCTCCTGGCGCAATGCATCGCTCTTGTCACGACAAAGTTCGGTGTAGACCAGCGCCATGGCGGGGCTTGAGAGGAAGAAGCGCGCGCCCTTGCCACTTTGATGCTTGGCGAAGCGGCGCACGGGATCGTCGCTGATCCCGCAGTAGAGCGAACCATTGGCCGCGCGAACGAGGTAGACGAACCAGGGTTTGCTGACGGGCAGCGACGGTTCGGCGGCAATGACGGAAGATTCGCTCGAAGTGCTCACGTGACGATCAAGGCTTGATAGGAAACAAGCCGCGATCTTATCAGCGACTGGCCTGGAATGCCTTCAACCCCTTCAAGGCCTGAGCACGCACGGCGTTACCCACCAGCGGGGTCCAGCCCAACAACAGCCCTTTGAAACCCAGTGCCTGACGCGACCAGCGCCACAGATCAAAGTTGTCGTGGTGCTCGCAGATCTTGCCGTCGCGAAACACGAAACGCGCCTGAATGTCATTGACCACGATATTGCCGGTCTGGCTGAACAGGTACGTCGCCACCCAATGGGCGCCGCCAGTGCGCTCATCGCTGCGCACGTTATCGAAGGTCAGGGAGAAGTCCTTGGCGCGGGTCGTGAGCATGCGCCACATATCGCCGGCATCGCGCCCGCGCAGCTCGCCGAACGCCGGATCGCTGAACACCACGTCGTCGGTGTAGCAGGCGCTCATGGCCTCGGCATCCAGCCGCTGGAAGGCTTGGTAGAACCGGGTGATCAAGGCGTTGTGGGCATCACTCATAGACAGACTCCGGAGAATAGGCAGATTGCCAGCACGATAATCTGCAAACGGACGAAACACCATCAGCATTCGCACTCCGAATACCGACAGTGTGCCCGAATCAGATCCTTTCGCTTTCGACCTGCACGTACAACGAACGCCCGGCACCGAGGCCGGCGATGATCGCGCCGAAACCGATCACGCCGAAGATCCAGCCCAGGGCGCTCCAGCCGCCGGTCCAGTCATGCACCACGCCGACCGCGAACGGCCCCATCGACGCCAGGGTGTAACCGAAGCCCTGGGCCATGCTCGACAGGTTGGCCGCGACATGGGCGTCCCGTGAGCGCAGTACGATCAGGGTCAATGCCAGGCTGAACGTAGCGCCCTGCCCCAATCCCAGCAGAATCGCCCAACCCCACAGACCATCGAGTGGTGCATAGAGGCAACCGAACAAGCCGCCAAGGGTCATGGCCATGACGATCACGATCGCCGGTCGCTGATCCTTGCCACGGGTCGCCAGCCATGGCGCTGCCAGCGAACTGACCAACTGGACAATTACCGAACCCGACAGCACCAGACCCGCTTGGGTTGGCGTCAGACCGCGACCGATCAGAATCGACGGTAACCAACCGAACACGATGTAGGCCAAAGACGATTGCAGGCCCATGTACAAGGTCACTTGCCAGGCCAACGGGTCGCGCAACAAACCTCGGACCCGATAGGCAACGTGGTGCGCGCCGTGTTTCTGACCCACTTGCGGCAGCCAGAACATCGCCGCGACCAACGCCGGAACCATCCAGAAGCCGAGGCCCAGGGCCCAGCTCTTGTCGAAATGTTCGCTCAACGGCACGGTCGCGCCAGCCGCCATGGCCGCGCCCAGGCATAGCGCCATGGTGTAGACGCCGGTCATGGTGCCGGCCTGTTTCGGGAAGTCGCGCTTGACGATGCCAGGCAACAGCACGCCGATCACCCCGATGCTGGCGCCGGCCAGCACGCTGCCGGCGAACAGGCCGACCTGGCCGAACGAACTGCGCAACATGATCCCGCCGGCCAGCATCAGGAGAATCCCCAGCACCACCCGCTCGGCACCGAAACGTCGCGCCAGCACCGGTGCCAACGGGGCGAACAGACCGAGGCAAAGTACCGGCAAGGTTGTCAGCAATCCGGCCTGGGCGGCCGATAACCCCAGCGTTTTCGAGACCTCGCTGAGCAACGGCGCCATGCTCGACAGCGCCGGACGCAGGTTCAGCGCCACCAGAATCAGGCCCAGCAGCAACAGCCACGGCCGCCGCAGGAGTGGATGACTGTGCTGCACCTCTTCGTCATCGGCCTCGGCGTCGATCAACAGCTCTTCGAGCTCCGCCGTACGCTTGAGTTCAGTGATGCGGCTATTGCTGGCCTGTTGGCTGGACATCGGGTTCTCGGTATCAAGGTTCATTGATCAACTGCCTCGTGAGGGCCTTGGCCCGTTCCGGGTCGCGTTGTTCGACGGCATCGAGCAGTTCGACATGAAGGTCGAACACCGCTTGGCGTCGGGGCGAAATATTCAGGGTCTGACGCAACTGCGCGCCCACGATGCTGGAGAAGTAGCGATACAGCTCGCTGAGGGTCGGGTTGTGCGCCGCGTCCACCAGACGACGGTGAAACATCAAGTCGCAGGCAATGTAGGTGTCGAGATCGCCGTGGTAGTGACTGCCGCTGACGTGTAGTGCTTCGCGCAACGCCACCAGGTCTTCATCGGTACGGCGTAACGCAGCCAGACCGATGGCTTCGACTTCCAGGATGTGCCGGGTTTCCCGGGCCTGCTCCTGGGTACAACGGGACAACGCTTTCAGGGTGTCCAGCGGATCGACCACCGCCCGCAGGTAGCTGCCATCGCCCTGGCGGATCTCGATCAACCCGGAAAACGCCAACACGCGCATGGCTTCGCGCACAGTGTTGCGGCTGATGCCCAGCTCAGTCGCCAATTCCGGCTCGGTGGGCAAGCGCTGGCCGACCGTCCAGGCACCTTGATTAATGCGCAGGCGCAACTGGTCCAGGGCCTGATCGACCAAGGATCGTTTAATTAATGGAGAAATATCTGACATAGGATTCGCCTTTTCATCCAATCATAGGATGAATTTTCTGACATGTTAGTCAGCTTCATCCGACAAGGCAACGGGCTCACGTAAACCCTGTAGGAGCCGGCTTGCTGGCGATGGCGATCGTACCGACACATTCAGAACTGACCCCTCACTATTGCGTACTAGCCTTCTGTTTCGGCGGTAAACGCGCGACTGGAGCGCAGAGGGACGGTATGGCAGAGAGGTTTCCATGATCGCGCGATTCGCCGTGAAGCGGATCTGCAAGCGGTCGCCCGATACATCGTTGCCAATCCATTGCGTGCGGGGCTTGTCACACGTGTGCACGATTACCCATTGTGGGATGCCAAATGGCTATAGCCGGGGTACTCGGTGGCGTCTGGTATGCCGCCATCGCCAGCAAGCCGGCTCCTACAGGGTTCGCGGTCAGTATGTGGAGCGTTTCATTGGAGCAAAAAAAACCCGGAACAGAGTCCGGGTTTATTTCACTGCCAAGCGTCTATCAATGCAGGATCTGGCTCAGGAACAGCTTGGTGCGCTCGTTCTGCGGGTTGTCGAAGAAGTCGTTCGGCGCGGCCTGTTCGACGATTTCACCCTTGTCCATGAAGATCACGCGGTTGGCCACGGTGCGGGCGAAGCCCATTTCGTGGGTCACGCAGAGCATGGTCATGCCGTCTTCGGCCAGGCCGATCATGGTGTCCAGAACCTCTTTCACCATCTCTGGGTCGAGTGCCGATGTCGGTTCGTCGAACAGCATGATTTTCGGTTTCATGCACAGGGCACGGGCAATTGCCACACGCTGTTGCTGACCGCCGGACAGCTGCCCCGGGTATTTATGCGCCTGCTCCGGAATGCGTACGCGCTCCAGGTAATGCATGGCGATTTCCTCGGCCTTGCGCTTGGGCATCTTGCGCACCCACATCGGCGCCAGGGTGCAGTTCTGCAGGATGGTCAGGTGCGGGAACAGGTTGAAGTGCTGGAACACCATGCCGACTTCACGGCGGATCGCTTCGATCTGCTTGAGGTCGTTGGTCAGTTCCACGCCATCAACCACGATGCGGCCCTGCTGGTGTTCTTCCAGACGATTGAGGCAGCGGATGGTGGTGGATTTGCCGGAACCCGACGGGCCGCACAAAACGATACGCTCGCCCTGTTTGACGTTCAGGTTGATGTCTTTCAACACGTGGAACTGGCCGTACCACTTGTTCACGCCCTGCATCTGAATAATGCCTTCGGGGCTCACTGTCTTTTTGATTGCTTCGCTCATCACAAACTTCCTAAATTAGGTACTGCTTTAGCGCTTGTGGCCAGTGTCCAGCTTGCGTTCCAAATGCATGGAATAGCGGGACATACCAAAACAGAAAATCCAGAACACCAGGGCCGCGAACACATAGCCTTCAGTGGCCATGCCCAGCCACTTCGGGTCGGCGGCGGCTTGCTTGACGCTGTTGAGCAGGTCGAACAGGCCGATGATGATCACCAGGCTCGTGTCCTTGAACAGCGCAATGAAGGTGTTAACGATGCCAGGGATCACCAGCTTCAGGGCTTGCGGCAGAATCACCAGGCCCATGCTGCGCCAGTAACCGAGGCCCATCGCGGCAGCGGCTTCGTACTGACCTTTGGGGATCGCTTGCAGACCGCCACGCACCACTTCGGCAATGTAGGCCGACTGGAACAGGATCACGCCGATCAGCGCCCGCAGCAGTTTGTCGAAGTTCATGCCTTCGGGCAGGAACAACGGCAACATCACCGAAGACATGAACAGCACCGTGATCAACGGCACACCGCGCCAGAACTCGATGAAGGTCACGCAGACCACGCGAATCGCCGGCATGTTCGAACGACGGCCCAGGGCCAGCACGATACCCAGCGGCAATGCACCGACGATACCGACGGTAGCGATCACCAGGGTCAGCATCAGGCCGCCCCACTGACTGGTCGCCACGGTGCTCAGACCGAACAGGCCGCCGTGCAGCAGGAAGTAGGCAATGATCGGATAGAGCACCAGAAAGCTCAGGCCGTAAATTGCCTTGTGCGCAACCCTCGCGACGAACAACGGCGCCACGCCGATCACCGCCAGCCACACGGTCAGGTCCACGCGCCAGCGCAAGTCCACCGGGTAGTAGCCATACATGAACTGGCCAAAGCGCTGCTGGATGAACACCCAGCAGGCGCCATCCTTGGTGCAGTCGGCGCGGGTGGTGCCGACCCAATTGGCGTCAAGGATCGCCCAGCTCACGATCGGCGGAACGATCAGGTAAATCAGATAGAACGCGAACAGCGTCAGCAGGGTGTTGAGCCAGCTGGAAAACATGTGCGCCCGCATCCACGCCACGACACCGATGCTGCTGCTCGGCGGGGGCATGTCGGGTTTGAAAGTATGAGTCGTCATGCGCTCTTCCTTACCGCTCGATCAGCGCAATGCGCTTGTTGTACCAATTCATCAGCAGGGAAATGCTGATACTGATCGCCAGGTACACGCTCATGGTGATGGCAATCACCTCGATGGCCTGCCCGGTCTGGTTCAGCACCGTACCGGCAAACAGCGAGACCATTTCCGGATAACCGATACCGGCCGCCAGCGAGGAGTTTTTCGCCAGGTTCAGGTATTGGCTGGTCAGCGGCGGAATGATCACGCGCAGGGCTTGCGGGATGATCACCTTGCGCAGGGTCGGACCGTTGCGCAGCCCCAGCGAGTGGGCCGCTTCGGTCTGGCCGTGGCTGACCGACTTGATGCCCGAACGCACGATCTCGGCAATGAACGCCGCGGTGTACACGGTCAGCGCCAGGGTCAGTGCCAGCAGTTCAGGGATCAGCACCCAGCCGCCGACAAAGTTGAAACCTTGCAGCTGTGGCATTTCCCAATGCAGCGGCGCGCCGAAGATCAATGCGCACAACGCAGGGACCACCAGGAACATCGCCAGGCCTACCCAGAACTTGTGGAACGGCTCGCCGGTTTCTTCGAAACGCTTGTTGGCCCAACGGGTCATCAGCACGATGGCGACGATGGCCACGACGATGCTTGCCACAAACGGCCAGAAACCATCCGCCGTCAACGCTGCCGGCATGTTCAGGCCGCGGCTGCTAACAAAGAAGGTGTCACCGAAGTTATGGCTGTTGCGCGGCCCTGGCATGGTCAGGAATACCGCGAAGTACCAGAACAGGATTTGCAGCAGCGGCGGAATGTTACGAAAGACCTCTACATACACCGTCGCCAGCTTGGCAATGATCCAGTTCTTCGACAGCCGTGCCACACCGACGATGAAACCCAGGAGCGTCGCCAGGATCACGCCTATAAAGGTGACCAACAGGGTGTTGAGCAAACCGATGACAAACACTCGGGCATAGCTGTCCGATTCGGTGTAGTCGATCAGGTGCTGAGCGATGCCGAAACCGGCGCTGCGCTCAAGAAAGTCGAAACCCGAGGTGATGCCCCGGTGCTGGAGGTTGGTTTGCGTGTTGTCGAACAGAAACCAGCCCAACGAGACCACCGCCACAATGGTGATGATCTGGAATACCCACGCACGCACTCGTGGATCGCTGAGGCTGAGCCTCTGCTTTGGTGCGCCGATTGAATTTTGCATGAAGTGCCCCGGAAATAATGGAACAGAACATCACCCGGCGGTTGGCCCGCCGGGGGATAGAACCATCAGCGCACTGGTGGTGCGTATTGAATGCCGCCGTTGTTCCACAGAGCGTTCAGCCCGCGGTCGATTTCCAGCGCAGTGCTCTTGCCAAGGTTCCTCTCGAACACTTCGCCGTAGTTACCGACTTGCTTGACGATCTGCACGACCCAGTCTTTCTTCACTTTCAGGTCTTTGCCGTATTCACCGTCAGTGCCCAGCATACGAGCCACATCCGGGTTCTTGGTGGCTTTGGCTTCGGCTTCGACGTTCTTCGAAGTGATGCCAGCTTCTTCAGCGTTGAGCATGGCGTAGCCAGTCCAGCGCACGATGGCCAGCCACTCGTCGTCGCCATTACGCACGACCGGGCCCAGCGGCTCTTTGGAGATGGTTTCTGGCAGAACCACGTAGTCCTTCGGCGAGGCCAGCTTGCTGCGCTGGGCGAACAGCTGGGACTTGTCGGAGGTCAGTACGTCGCAACGACCGGATTCCAGCGACTTGGCGCTTTCGTCGGAGGTGTCGAAGGTGATCGGGGTGTATTTCAGGCCGTTGCCGCGGAAGTAGTCGGAAACGTTCAGCTCGGTGGTGGTACCGGCCTGGATGCAGATGGTCGCGCCATCAAGCTCTTTGGCGCTCTTGACGCCCAGCTTGTTGTTCACCAGGAAGCCGATGCCGTCGTAGTAAGTGATGAAGCCTGGGAATTTCAGACCCATGCCTGCGTCACGGGAGCTGGTCATGGTGGTGTTGCGCGACAGGATGTCAATTTCGCCCGATTGCAGCGCGGTGAAGCGCTCCTTGGCGTTCAGCTGGCTGAACTTGACCTTGGTCGCGTCGCCGAATACGGCAGCGGCCACAGCACGGCAGAAGTCAGCATCGATACCAACGATCTTGCCAGTGGAGTCCGGAACCGAGAAGCCCGGCAGACCGTCACTGACGCCGCACTGTACGAAACCTTTCTTCTGCACTGCATCCAGGGTTGCACCCGCCTGAGCGAACCCACTGACACCGAGCACCGCGGCGGCAGTCACGACGGCCAGGGTGGATTTCAACATCTTCATTCAAACCTCCAGTTTTGCTCTTGTTGTGTCGGAGCTTGAGCCCTGTCGCACCCTTTTGAGGCGTTGTTGACCCGTGTTGGCTTTTTTTAGGGTCAACCGACGTAAGGACCGTCGCTATGAGTCTAGTAGGAGAAAATCCACATTATGGACAACTCCCTTCTCACCAATCGGCCGAACGGGCTGTAGCCCTTTCACGTTCGCGAAGCCCGTAGCGGCCACTGGCGAACATCCATCACCGGATTCTTTGCTATCCCACGACCAGCCGTACACTGATAGTGTTACCGCCAGGCATGAGATTAGTTGCACAGGTTTTCCCATAGCAAAGCCCGTACCAGACCGCTTGCTAAATCGGTTCAGGGACAGGTCAATAGCAAAACATTCAGCCTTGCGACATTTTATTAACTGATCAACCAGGCGCGCACTCGGATCTCGCACTTCATGCGCGCGCACGCACAAATATGGAGCACCCATGACCGAGCCCTTGATTCTTCAACCCGTCAAGCCCGCAGACGCCTGCGTCATCTGGCTGCACGGGCTGGGCGCCGACCGCTACGACTTTTTGCCGGTGGCCGAAGCGCTACAGGAAAGTCTGCTCACCACCCGTTTCGTTTTACCCCAGGCTCCGACTCGCGCGGTCACCATCAACGGTGGCTACGAGATGCCAAGCTGGTACGACATATTGGCCATGAGCCCGGCACGCGCGATCAACCGCGAACAGTTGGAGCAGTCCGCGCAACGGGTGATTGAATTGATCGAAGAGCAGAAAGCCAGCGCAATAGACGCCTCGCGGATCTTTCTCGCCGGTTTTTCCCAAGGCGGCGCCGTGGTGTTGCACACCGTTTTTCTGAAATGGCAGGGACCGTTGGGCGGCGTACTTGCGCTCTCTGCTTATGCCCCGACCTTCAGCGATGAACTGGAGCTTTCCGCCAGCCAGCAGCGCATTCCCGTGCTGTCGTTGCATGGCCAGTATGATGACGTCGTGCAAAATTCGATGGGGCGGACCGCCTACGAGTATTTAAAGCTGCATGGTGTCACCGCGACATGGCAGGAATACCCAATGGGCCATGAAGTGTTACCCGAAGAAATTCGTGACATCGGCGTCTGGCTCGCCGAGCGTTTGCGCTAAAAGTCACCCATTGATCCATCCCACTACGCCGCGCCCGATTCTTGCATTACACTGGCCGGCGTACATTCCTTAACCAATTGATGAGATGACCGTGCTCAAAGCACTCAAGAAAATGTTCGGTAAAAGCGAGGCTGAGCAGCTCGCGCCAGGCTCCAGCGCTCCTTCTCATACCCCCAGCCACCGCACCGACGGTAATCAGCCTGGCCGGACCGCCACCATAGCGGCACCGAAACACGAGCCAGTGAACGCACCGACCGCTCCCTCTGCCCCGGCCATCGCCTCTGAGCAGCCGCGCAGCGAAGCGCCGAAACCAGCCAAACCGCGTCGCGAACCCAAGCCAAAAGCGCCGGTTATTCCCTGGAAACTCGAAGACTTCGTCGTCGAACCCCAGGAAGGCAAAACCCGCTTCCACGATTTCAAACTCGCCCCCGAACTGATGCACGCCATTCAGGACCTGGGCTTTCCGTATTGCACGCCGATCCAGGCACAGGTGCTTGGTTTCACCCTCGCGGGCAAAGACGCCATCGGTCGCGCCCAGACCGGCACCGGCAAAACCGCCGCGTTCCTGATTTCGATCATCACTCAGCTGCTGCAAACCCCGCCGCCCAAAGAACGCTACATGGGTGAACCGCGGGCGCTGATCATCGCCCCGACCCGGGAACTGGTGGTGCAGATCGCCAAGGACGCGGCCGACCTGACCAAGTACACGGGCCTCAACGTCATGACGTTTGTCGGCGGCATGGACTTCGACAAGCAACTCAAGCACCTCGAAGCCCGTCACTGCGACATCCTGGTGGCCACTCCGGGCCGCTTGCTCGACTTCAACCAGCGCGGCGACGTGCACCTGGACATGGTCGAAGTGATGGTGCTGGACGAAGCCGACCGGATGCTCGACATGGGATTCATCCCGCAAGTGCGTCAGATCATTCGCCAGACGCCACCCAAGAGCGAACGTCAGACGCTGCTGTTCTCCGCCACCTTCACCGACGACGTGATGAACCTGGCCAAGCAATGGACCACTGATCCTGCCATCGTCGAAATCGAAGTCACGAACGTGGCCAGCGAAAACGTCGAGCAGCACATCTACGCGGTAGCCGGCGCCGATAAATACAAGTTGCTCTATAACCTGGTCAACGATAATGGCTGGGAGCGGGTGATGGTCTTCGCCAACCGCAAGGACGAAGTGCGGCGCATCGAAGAACGCCTGGTGCGCGACGGTGTCAACGCGGCGCAACTGTCTGGCGATGTGCCGCAGCACAAGCGCATCAAGACCCTGGAAGGTTTCCGCGAAGGCAAGATCCGCGTGCTGGTGGCCACCGATGTTGCCGGTCGCGGCATTCACATCGACGGCATCAGCCACGTCATCAACTTCACCTTGCCGGAAGTCCCGGACGACTACGTGCACCGTATCGGTCGTACCGGCCGTGCTGGCGCCGATGGCGTGTCCATCAGCTTTGCCGGTGAAGACGACTCCTACCAGCTACCGTCCATCGAGGCGCTGCTGGGTCGCAAGATCAGTTGTGAAATGCCACCGACGCATCTGCTGCGGGCGGTTGAGCGCAAGCGCCCGTAACGCGGGTCGCCGGATAAAAGGCGCAGCCGGAAACGGACTGCGCTTTTTTTTCGTCCGGCTTTTTCAACAAGGGCTTGCTCGAGACAACTAAAAGTCCATAATGGACAAATTAGTTTACTTTCAATGCCCGGAGCCGCCCATGCCCAGCACGCCTTACGTGATCACCCAACCCCAGGCCCGCGAACGGCTGGCGCAAGTCGATGTGCCGCAGATCCTGCGCAAGCTGTTCCGCGACCTGGCTGCCGGGCAAGCCGTGCAACCGGCGCAGCAGTTAGTGGAGTTCCCGAAAGGCGCCGGGGACTTCATCAATTATCTGGGTGTGTTGGCCGAAGACGGCGTGTATGGCGTCAAGACGTCGCCCTACATCGTGCGCGAGCAAGGCCCGCTGGTAACTGCCTGGACGCTGCTGATGTCGATGCAGACCGGCCAGCCGCTGCTGCTCTGTGATGCCGGTGAACTGACCACGGCCCGCACCGCAGCGACGACGGCAGTGGCGGTCGATGCCCTCGCCCCGCTCAAGGCCCGGCGTCTGGCGATCATCGGCAGCGGCAAGGTGGCCCAGGCGCACCTGCACTACGTCAAGGACCTGCGGGACTGGCAAAGCATCAACCTGTATTCGCCGAGCCTGCGCGGCAAGAACGCCGAAGCGTTGGCGCAACTCAAAAACCTCGATCCGCGCCTGACGCTCGTCGACAGTCGCGACGCCGCGATTCAAGACGCCGACGTGATCATGCTCTGCACCTCGTCCGCCGGCCCGGTGATCGACCCGTCCATCTTGAGCAAACCGGCGCTGATCACCTCCATCAGCACCAACGCCCCGCGCGCCCATGAAGTGCCGCCACAGAGCCTCAAAGACATGCAGGTGTTCTGCGACTATCGTCAGACCACCCCGGGCTCGGCCGGTGAAATGCTGATCGCCGGTGAACAGCATGGCTGGGACAAAAGCGCGATTATCGGCGACCTGCCCGATTTGCTCAGCGAAAAAGTGCAGCGCCCCGACTACGACCGACATGTGTTCTTCCGCTCCATCGGCCTGGGCCTGGAAGACATCGCACTGGCCAATGCCCTTTACCAATTACAGCGCTAACACCACAAACCTGTAGGAGCGAGGCTTGCCCGCGATGGCGGTGTGTCAGTCTCAATCTATGTTTACTGATACACCGCCTTCGCGGGCAAGCCTCGCTCCTACAGGGGATATCGACAATTTCAGCATTTACGCCCCATCAGGAGACGTTCATGAGCCTGGCAGATTTCATCATCATCGGCGGCGGGATTGCCGGCGCTTCCACCGGTTTCTGGCTGTCGCAGCACGGGCGGGTGATTGTGCTCGAGCGCGAATCCCATCCGGCCTATCACTCCACCGGACGCTCGGCGGCGCTGTTCACCGCCGCCTACGGCACACCACAGGTTCGGGCATTGACCCAGGCCAGCCGTGACTTCTTCGACGCACCGCCGCCCGGTTTCTGCGAACACCCGCTGCTGACCCCGCGCGGCGAGATGACCGTCGACTTCACGGGCGATCCAGCCGAGCTGAACAATCAATACCTGAGCGCCAAAGCCACGGTGCCGCAAATGCAACTGCTCAGCGCCGACGAGGCCTGCGCACGCCTGCCGATCCTGCGTCGGGAAAAAGTCCATGGCGCCATCTACGACCCGACCGCCAGCGACATCGATACCGACGCCCTGCATCAGGGTTATCTGCGCGGTATCCGACGCAATAAAGGCGAGGTTCATACTGACAACGAAGTGCTGAGCCTGACCCGGGATGCCGAAGGGGTATGGCAGGTTCAAACCAACACTCAAACCTTCAGCGCCCCGATCATCATCAACGCCGCCGGCGCCTGGGCCGACAAGATTGGCGAGCTGGCCGGCGCCCGACCTCTGGGCCTGCAACCCAAGCGCCGGGCAGCCTTTATCTTCGCCGGTCCCGAGGGCCTGGATAGCCATGACTGGCCAATGCTGGTCAGCCTCGATGAATCCTTCTACATGAAGCCCGACGCCGGCATGTTCCTCGGCTCGCCGGCCAACGCCGACCCGGTGGAACCGCACGACGTGCAGCCCGAAGAGCTGGACATCGCCATGGGCATCTACCAGATCGAAGAAGCCACCACCCTGACCATCCGCCGCCCGACCCGCACCTGGGCCGGTCTGCGCAGTTTTGTGCGCGATGGGGATTTGCTGTCCGGCTTCGATCAACAGGTGCCGGGGTTGTTCTGGGTCGCGGCGCAAGGCGGCTACGGCATCCAGACCTCGCCTGCCATGGGCCAGGCCAGCGCTGCCCTGGTACGCGGTGAGGCCTTGCCCGAGCCGCTCACCCGTTTCGGCCTGGACACCGCGATGCTCTCCCCCGCCCGCCTGGGCTGATCCTGATCCTGATCCTGATCCTCAGGTGACGTGCCCACACGATTGCGGCAAACTTCCAGCGTCCCTTTTTTAACGGGGCGCTGACGCTGCCTGGAGCTCCACTGTATGAACGCACCTGAAAAAAACTCGGCCCTGGACGATGTGTCCATGGACAACTTCCGTGCGATTGCCGATGCCATCGCCACGTTGTTCTTCCCTCACGCCGAGGTGGTGCTGCACGACCTGCGCACGCAAAAGGTCGATTACATCGCCAACAACCTGTCCAAACGGGAAATCGGTGACGACTCTTCACTGGAAGACATGCTCAGCGAAGAGGTCAGCGAACGAAACATCGGGCCGTACGAAAAGCTCAACTGGGACGGCCAGAAAATTCGCAGCCTCAGCAGCGTGTTGCGCGACAGCGAAGGTCACCCGCTGGCGGTGCTGTGCATCAACCTGAATATCTCGTTGTTCGAAAACGCGAAAGCGGCGCTGGATCTGTTCCTGTCGCCGACCAAACTGATCCCGCAACCGGACTCACTGTTTCGCGATGACTGGCAGGAACGGATTAACACTTTTCTGCATGCCTGGCTGCGTGAGCGTCAGTTGAGCCTGAATGTGCTGACCCGCGACCACAAGCGCGAACTGGTGCTGGCGCTGCACGCCGAAGGCGCCTTCAAAGGCAAAAGCGCCTCCAACTATGTGGCCAATGTGCTGAACATGGGGCGGGCGACGGTGTACAAGCATTTGAAGGAATTGAAGGGCTGAGCTTGTGTTTTAAGCCCGCCCAACTCAGTAGCGCATGGGGCGTTATGTCAGTAAGGCTTTAAGTGGCAGCAAGTCGGCAGGCCACTGGGGCAAATGCTCAAGGATTTTTCTACGTCGATTCTTTTCTGGCATTTGACCGAAAAACTCATTCATTCCTGGGTTGATGACCTCCCGCCAGAATGTTTTACCGTGGACCCATCCAGTCATCTGATCCAAGATGGGCATGGTGTTTACTTGTCGCAGCGAATTTTGAAACGCGGCGAACAGTACATCTGGATTCAAATACTCATCCCACTCTCTCAGCACTCTTTGAATTTCACCATCATCCTGAACCGCTTCAACGCATTGGAGTGAGTCCGAGGCCAATACCTCTTTAAATCCCCGTGCACGAAGCCCGGACCAGAGAGGCGTTACGACATGCCAAAGAACTCCATGCCGAACATATCGCTGCACATCTCTGGTCATCCGAGTCTGGAATTGATCAAAACCACCTTGTACCCCACCTTGACGCACAAGCGGGATTGCCTGCCAAAGCTCAGCGGGAATCACCAAATAACTCTCCATGCAAAAGCGGGGTAATACCAACAAATTAGGTAATGCATTACGTTGCCGCTGCTGTTCAGCAACATCCCACTCATCTTTGTCGACCAAGCCTAACCAACCGGGCTCAAGCCTCAAAATCTCCAAGACCATCGATTTCTTGCCAGCGACTTCTACCGCCCACCCGCGTTCCCAGCCAGAGTGAAAACGATCCAACAAAATCTGAAGGGTCAATTTGTCATCATTACCCTCCACTAGCAGTACTCGCTTAGGTTGATTGCCTATCGCCCGATCTCGAATCTGTGCCCGTTTATCCCCTGCGGCGCTCATTCTTGAGTACCTACAGAAGTCTGCCCAAGCATGAGTCGTTGACCAATTGCCTCATATCGTTCCCATACTTCCGGGACATGAGAGGTAATCAGTAATTGCCCTCCCCGATCGGCAACCATTTGTTCCAAACGGGACAACATTCCTGCTACCAAAGAAGGGTGCATATAGAGATCAGGCTCGTCGATCAACGCAATCCCGCCAACCTCCAACCATCGATTGATTTGATAAAGCAGAATCAGAACCTGATGCTCACCCGCACTGAGCTCATCCAAACCGTGAGTGACAGCAGATCCATCTTTTAGCTTAACCCGCAGTCGATTTTCACCAAGTTTCACATCAGTAAGGACTTCCTTACCGCCCAGAAAGGCGTTCATGTCACGAATCAAATCATGGAAACGTCGAAGTGAAGCTACTTTCATCGTCAGCAATGAAGCCTCAAGCTGCCCCTCCCAATCATCCGTAACCGCATAACGAGACAACCATCGTTGCTGCAGATTCTCGGAACGCATCTCTCCGATACGCCGTCTTGGCGTAACCCAGCGACGCTCTTCAGCATCCAGGAAGATCATATTGGGGGATTTGCTCGGATCAGGCGATGCAACCATCAACTGCTGCACACGGCTCCATTCATCCAGCCATGAACCTTCCAATGGCCAAATCAACTTGCGGGCTGGTGCTCCACGCTTCCCCGTCCGGTCCACCCACTCACCCACTACACAAACACCTGGATACTGGAGCGCCAGTTGTTCGATCCACCCACGGTCACCGAAAACCAGCAGTACAGGTGGAGCCTGGAATGGTAATTCTTCGAGAACCACCGCTACACCACCCCAGCGTTGCAGCCATTCACGATCCTGATTGCTCTTTAGGAGGGTTTTACGAGTATGCAGCCAGTATCCGAAGGCCGACCAGAGAGTCGCCACTGCCCGCAGTAACGATGTTTTACCGCAGCCGTTCGGCCCGCTTAATAAAACCCTTGACGAAGTTTCACCAGACCATGCGTCAACCAGGTTGAATGCCTGCGTTCCTAGCGGTCCGGCTTGCAGCGTATGGATAGCTCGAATTTTCATGACTACGTCTTTCTCCTTTTATCCATATCCCGCGTCATGGCGCCTGAAGCTGAATCTTTTAGACCCAGGAAAAAAACAGAAGCTTGAATCATCGAGAAAATGAAGCGACGCAAATGTTCCGTCGTGCTCCGAAACAATTGCCAAACCTCGACTGACGAGTGAGTCGAGGAAAAAACCCTTACCTGAAAAAGGAAAAGGGGGACACTTCGTCCCCCAATCATGGGCAGTGCGAATGTACTGCCTTATATCAATGCACTCAACCCCAGACCCCTATCGCGATTCACTCGCAGCACTCCTCACCATACGTACAATTTCAACATCAATCGCCGTAGATGTCAGACTTGAAGTACTTCTCGGAAATCTTCTGGTATTCACCACTGGCGCGAATGCCGTCGATGGCCGCGTTCAGTTGGCTGACCAACTCGGCATTGCCCTTGCGCACGGCAATCCCGGCGCCCTCGCCCACGTATTTCGGATCCTTGAGCTCCGGCCCGGCAAAGGCATAACCCTTGCCACGGGGCATCGACAGGAAGTCATTCAATGGAATGGTGTCGGCAAAAATGGCATCGAGGCGACCGGCAGCCAGGTCCATGTAGATTTCTTCGTTGTTGCTGTAGCGCTTGACGTTGATACCCTTGGGTTCGAACACCTCGGTGGCATAACGATCGGTGGTGGTTGCGCGCTGCACGCCGACATTCTTGCCCTTGAGGCTTGCGTACTGGTCATCCACCACCGCGCCTTCTTTCATTACCAGTCGCGATGAGGTGAAGTAATACTTGTGGGTGAAATCCACCGACTTCTTGCGGTCTTCATTGATGGTCATGGACGACAGCGCCATGTCGATTTTCTTCACTTTCAGGGAAGGAATCAAACCGTCGAATTCGCCTTCGACCCACACACACTTGACTTTCATCTGCGCGCACAGGGCGTTGCCGATGTCGTAGTCGAAACCGACGATTTCACCTTTGTCGGTTTTGGACGCGAACGGCGGATAAGCCGCTTCAATACCGATACGCAGGCTTTTCTCGGCAGCGAACACGCTACTGCACGCCAACAGGCTCAGGGCCAGACCGGTAATGAGGGGGAATTTCTTCATGTTCGTTCTCTCGCGGGTTGTTGTTGGTTTGGCAAGACAGAAGAAAAAACTGAAACAGGGGAACAACTTTTTTGTACTTGGAATTCCATACTGGACTTTTATGTATTAGCCGTCAATCGGGCGCATACAGATCTTCCAGCCTCTGGTCGGGAGGGGAATCAGTGGGGTTTTGGGTGATGCAGAAGGCCTCTTCGCGGGCAAGCCTCGCTCCTACGGTTGCGTGTGACCCTGTAGGAGCGAGGCTTGCCCGCGAAGACGTATTTGAGAGCGCTGCAGGACTACTGTTTCCAGCGATCCGCCGCCGCATGATCGCTGTCGCGCCCTTCCACCCAACGCGGACCATCGCCGGTGTTTTCTTTCTTCCAGAATGGCGCGCGGGTTTTCAGGTAGTCCATGACAAAGGCACAGGCATCGAACGCCGCCTGACGGTGGGCGCTGGCGGCGCCGACGAAGACGATCGGCTCGCCCGGCTCCAGCGCGCCGATGCGGTGCAGCACTTCCAGCTTCAACAATGGCCAGCGCTGCTCGGCCTCCGCGGCAATCTTGCCCAGGGCTTTTTCGGTCATGCCCGGGTAGTGCTCCAGAAACATCCCGGCGACGTCGAGGCCGTCATTGAAGTCGCGCACATAGCCGACAAAACTCACCACCGCACCGACGCCCACATTGGCCGCGTGCATGGCGTTGACTTCAGCGCCTGGGTCGAACGGCGTGGGCTGCACGCGAATCGCCATGGCTCAGCCTCCGGTCACGGTCGGAAAGAACGCGACTTCATCGCCATCGTTCACCGGTTCGTCGAGCTGGCAGAGGTCTTCGTTGCGGGCGCACATCAGGTTCTGCTCACTCAGTACTTCGGCGCCGTCACGTTGAGCGAGCAGTGCGCGCACATCGTCGACCGTGGCGAAATCACCTTGAACCCTCACCGAGTCCACGCCGAGCGCCTCACGGTAACGGGCAAAAAACTTCACGGTAACGTTCATGACTGATCCGCCTGGTAATGGCCGCTCTTGCCACCGAGTTTCTCCAGCAGCCGTACACTCTCGATGGTCATGCCGCGATCCACGGCCTTGCACATGTCATAGATCGTCAGCGCGGCGACGCTGGCAGCGGTCAGTGCTTCCATTTCGACACCGGTCTGCCCGGACAACTTGCAGCACGCCACGATGCGCACGGTGTCGTCGCCTTCGGCACTGAGTTCGACCTTGACGCCGGTGAGCATCAGCGGGTGGCACAGAGGAATCAGATCACTGGTTTTCTTCGCCGCCTGGATGCCGGCGATCCGCGCCACGGCAAACACATCTCCCTTGGGATGGCCGCCGCTGACGATCATCTGCAGGGTTTCGGGCAGCATCCGCACCAGCGCTTGGGCCGTCGCCTCGCGGAACGTCACGGCTTTTTCGGTAACGTCGACCATATTGGCGCGACCTTGGGAATCGAGATGAGTCAGCACAGGGTTACTCCTGATCAGGAGCATCGATTGTAAACCTGTGGGTCAAATATCCGCACGCAAAGGCTGCGATCTTTTGATCTTCGACAATTTTCGATGATGCCAAAAATCAAAAGATCGCAGCCTTCGGCAACGCCTGCAGGGGGAAATGTGCCCAGCATAAAAAAACCGGGCGGTTCAGGCCGCCCGGTTTGGGTGAGGGTTACAGATGCGATTCGGCGTATTCGGCCAGAATCGAACGTGGCACCCCTTGCAGGGTGATGTGCACACCGTTGGGGAAGTCCTTGAAGCGCTCGGTCAGGTACGTCAGCCCGGAGCTGGTCGCGGACAGGTATGGGGTGTCGATCTGCGCCAGGTTACCCAGGCACACCACTTTGGAACCGGCGCCGGCACGGGTGATGATGGTTTTCATCTGGTGCGGCGTGAGGTTCTGGCATTCATCGATCAAGATCAGACTCTGCTGGAAGCTGCGGCCTCGAATGTAGTTGAGGGATTTGAACTGCAACGGTACCCGCTCGAGGATGTACTCGACGCTGCCGTGGGTGCTCTCGTCATCCATGTGCAAGGCTTCGAGGTTGTCGGTGATGGCGCCCAGCCAAGGCTCCATTTTTTCCGCTTCGGTGCCGGGCAGGAAGCCGATTTCCTGATCCAGCCCCTGTACGCTGCGGGTGGCGATGATGCGCCGGTAGCGTTTGCTGACCATGGTCTGTTCGATGGCCGCCGCCAGGGCCAGGATGGTTTTACCGGAACCAGCCGCGCCCGACAGGTTGACCAGGTGAATATCCGGATCGAGCAAGGCGTACAGCGCCAGGCTTTGATAGATGTCACGGGGTTTCAGGCCCCAGGCTTCCTGGTGCAACAGGGGTTCCTGGTGCAGATCAAGGATCAGCAACTTGTCGACCTGGATTTCCTTGATCCAGCCGACAAAGCCCTGTTCGTCGATGATGAATTCGTTGACGTGCACGGCGGGCAGGTTGTCGATCAGCTGCACCTGGTGCCAGGTGCGGCCATGATCCTGCCGGGTTTCGACCTTGCTCACCCGGTCCCAGAACGAGCCGGTCATGGTGTGATAGCCGTTGGGTAGCAACGAAACGTCGTCGACCAACTGGTCGGTGCTGTAGTCCTCGGCCGCAATCCCGCAAGCCCGGGCCTTGAGGCGCATGTTGATATCTTTTGTGACCAGCACCACGGGCAGTTTTGCATCACGCGCGCGCAGGTCGATCAGCTGGTTAATGATGATGTTGTCGTTCAGGTGCTCGGGCAGAATAATGTTCGGCTCGGCGCGCTTGCTCATCAGAATTGACAGCAAGCCCTTGGGCCCACTTTTGCCGCGCTGGATCGGCACGCCCTGTTCAACGTCCTCCGGCGAGGCATCGCCCAGGGTCTTGTCGATCAGCCGAATGGCCTGGCGGCATTCCGCGGCAACGCTGTGAGGCCCGCTCTTGAGCTTGTCCAGCTCTTCAAGCACGGTCATCGGGATCGCGACGTGGTGTTCTTCGAAATTAAGCAGGGCGTTTGGATCGTGAATCAATACGTTGGTATCGAGTACATACAGGATTGGCTGGTTGGAAGAAGGGCTACGTCCGTGATCATCCATACTCGGTCACCTTTGTGGGAGCCAGTCGACGCAATACCATGACAGTGCTGCGCCTCGAATTGACTGCCGAATTCACCTGTGGGTGAACTGCACACGCTGGGTCTTGGAAGACGCCACCTGTGTTGCAGGTTTCGGCGGTCTGTCTTCGTAATACTCCAAAACCTGTGACAGAAAAAAGCACTTTGACGCTTTTTTGAAGTTTATTTTGCAGAATGACCAATAGCACTTGGCGGACTGCCAGCACCCCGCTAAAGTCGGAAGTCCGCCTGCATCGAAATTTTGTCCAAAAACGCCCCTCCCCCAATGTTTACGGGCTTTCCCCCGTTTCAGCGAAACGCCTCCTGACAGTTTTCCCAACCGATGCCGCTTGGCGCCGTTTGCGTGATCAGCCAGGGCATCGCGGTTTTCAGCGCATCCTGCTTCACGTTGAAATTGATCACCCCATGGCGCCACAGCAGCATCAGGGTCAACACCCGTTGTGCGCTCTGGTAGCCCTTGAGCTTGCCGGCGCCGTCCTGGGCATCGATGTCCCACAACGCCACCTGCAAACCCTGAGACTTGAAGAAGCCTTCGGCGTCGGACCGACGCTGGCCATCGGGCGGACGGAACAGCGGCACATAATTCTCCGGCAGTTTGCCTTTGACCAGTTCGACGCTGCGCCGAACCGAGTCCTGCCAGTCTTGCCAGTGACTGTGGGAGCGGAACTCCCAGCCTTGCACGCCAACGCATTGCTGCGAATACGTTGATTGCAGACTGGCCACCGAATGTTCGGCCAGACGGGCCTGGATGTCCTTGCCGAGGACGAAGAACGTCGCGCTCATGTTCGACTTGCGCAGGTACTCGGCAATCCAGTCCGTGTTATCCGGCGCAGCATTGGCAGCGCTGTCGAAAGTCAGCAGGAACAGACGATCATTCATCGCATCGCCATTGCGCTCATAGTCGCCAAAACGATCGACTTCGCTGCTGGTCTGCGGGAACAGCGCGGCCTTGCGCAACTGCTCGTCCAGGTACCGGGCGTGGAACAACCGGCTCGGCTCGGCCCACTTGATGTAGTAGCTGTCGTCGCTGACCTGAAACTTGGCCGCTTGCTCACGCAGGGTGTCCATGTCCTCGACCAGGAAACAGAAGGACGCATCCTGATCGCAACTCTGCTGGGCAAAGTTGTAGTTGTTCAGCAAGCGCTGCCACATGCGCTGGCGCAGGTGGTTGACCGACTCCAGATTGACGGTGCGCAGGCCCAGGCGTTGAGCCAGGCTCGCTTCATCCAGCGATTCACTGGCCAGCAGGACGCGGGCGAACATGAGAATCTCGGCCCGGGAGGCAACGTCGAACAGGGTCGGGTTGCCGAGCTGCTCAGGCCAGGTACTGCGATCCAGCGTCGCCACATCGCCCGGCGCCGCCACGGCGCCAAAGCTCAACAGCCCGGCGAAGAACAGAAAAACGATACGCAATGGGATGTCTCCATAACAAAACCCGCGCGGCACTATATCCGATCCCGCTCAAATTCCCGCAGCTACACCAGCCTCCTGTAGGAGCTGGTTTGCCAGCGAAGGCGGTGGGTCAGTCAATGGAGATGTCGGATGATAAACCGCTTTCGCTGGCAAGCCAGCTCCTACAGCTGGAGTCAACACAGACAACCCCCTAGAATCGCCCCCACGATTAAAGGAGCCGACTTCATGCTGATGGTGATTTCCCCCGCCAAGACCCTCGATTACGAAACACCGCCGGCGACCCAGCGCTTCACTCTGCCGCAATACCTCGACCACTCCCAGGAACTGATCCTGCAACTGCGCGAGCTGACGCCGGCGCAGATCAGCGAGCTGATGCACGTCTCCGACAAAATTGGCGGCCTCAATGCCGCGCGTTTCGGCAGCTGGACCCCGGCCTTCACCCCCGCCAACGCCAAGCAGGCCTTGCTGGCGTTCAAGGGCGACGTGTACACCGGCCTCAATGCACAAACCTTCAGCGAAGCCGACTTCGATTACGCCCAGCAGCACTTGCGCATGCTCTCAGGCCTGTATGGCCTGCTGCGCCCGCTGGACCTGATGCAGCCCTATCGGCTGGAGATGGGCACCAAACTGGTCAATGCCCGGGGCAAGGACTTGTACGCCTTCTGGGGCACGCGGATCAGCGAATGGCTGAATGAAGCGCTGGCCGATCAGGGCGACGACGTGCTGCTGAACCTGGCCTCCAATGAGTACTTCTCGGCGGTCAAACGCAGTGCCTTGAACGCGCGCATCATCAATACCGAGTTCAAGGACCTGAAGAACGGCCAGTACAAAATCATCAGTTTCTACGCGAAAAAGGCCCGCGGGATGATGAGCCGCTTCGTCATCGAAGAACGCATCAATGATCCGGCGGCCCTCAAGCAGTTCGATGTTCAGGGTTATCGCTACAGCAGCGAACAGTCTAAACCGGACAATCTGGTGTTCCTGCGCGACCACGCACCGGAGTAACCAGACCCGCACCAAGTCAGCGCACGACATCAATCATTTCGTCGTGCGCCATCCCTCCGATCCTCAAACAATCCCCCGCCATTTCGCCAGCTTATTGGCGCCAAAAAACAAGCACTCGATTTTCTAACTTTTGTTTCACTCGACTTTGCTGATTTTTTTCAGTAGTGGCACTGAAAATTTTTATGGATAGTGGCAAAAAAATATCCAAGGCAATAATCACCCTATATATAAAGGGCGAAACGGCAAGTGCTATCAATATGAAAGCAGTGCCATCTTTTTCAATATTTCAAGAAATTTCAGAAATCGCGATGGATGGACAGGAACTATGTCCAAATGCGCCGCTCATACCACCGGTAACGATTCTCTCGGCGATTGTGCGAGATAACTTACGCAGAGAAGAGGTCCCGATAGCGAAGTTGTCACATTAACTTGAACTTATGGACCACTTGTTTGGGCAATACATGAAGGACAGGAGATAACGCCCCATTAGTATCCCCTACAAGGCCACGGCTGCGCCCCTATAAACGTGCTCACCCGAGCACCCAACCGCTTGATTCACGGGCCTTTGGCCTGGCTTTGAGCGCGTAAGACCTTTGCACGAACGTCTTCTGAACGGAGGATCGGCTGCATAACAGGGCAAGTCATAACAATAAGGCCTGGTTGCGCACACCTTGAGTGCACTTATTTAGACACTCGGAACTTAGTATGCCTGCACACGGCATTGTGACGCCTTTAAGGCCGCACTTGTGAGTGCACTATGACCGCTGAACACCCTTAACTCCGGCCATGTAATGGCTTGTTGAACACAGTCTTGATTAACTGAGAGGTAAATGCGATGCGCATCAGCATATTTGGTTTGGGTTACGTCGGTGCAGTCTGTGCCGGTTGCCTGTCTGCACGGGGCCATGACGTCGTTGGCGTCGATGTTGCCAAAGACAAGATCGATATGATCAACGCCGGTCGTTCGCCAATCGTTGAACCCGGTCTGGGCGAACTTCTGGCACAGGGTATCGAGACTGGCCGTCTGCGCGGTACGACCAACTTCGCCGAGGCGATTCGCGACACCGACCTGTCGATGATCTGCGTCGGTACGCCGAGCAAAAAGAACGGCGACCTGGAACTGAACTACATCGAGGCAGTATGCCGCGAAATCGGTTTTGTTCTGCGTGACAAAACCACCCGCCACACCATCGTCGTGCGCAGCACCGTGTTGCCGGGCACCGTGGCCAACGTGGTCATCCCGATTCTCGAAGACTGCTCCGGCAAGAAAGCAGGCGTCGACTTCGGCGTTGCCGTGAACCCTGAGTTCCTGCGTGAAAGCACCGCGATCGCCGACTACGACCAGCCGCCAATGACCGTCATCGGCGAGTTCGACAAGGCTTCGGGCGACGTTCTGCAATCGCTGTACGAAGAACTCGACGCGCCGATCATCCGCAAGGACATCGCTGTCGCCGAGATGATCAAGTACACCTGCAACGTGTGGCACGCCACCAAGGTGACCTTCGCCAACGAGATCGGCAACATCGCCAAGGCTGTCGGCGTCGATGGTCGTGAAGTGATGGAAGTGGTCTGCCAGGACAAGACACTGAACCTGTCCCAGTACTACATGCGCCCTGGCTTCGCGTTCGGCGGCTCCTGCCTGCCCAAAGACGTCCGTGCCCTGACCTACCGCGCCGGCTCCCTGGACGTGGAAGCACCGCT
Source organism: Pseudomonas frederiksbergensis (assembly GCF_017114915.1). Taxonomy (GTDB): domain Bacteria; phylum Pseudomonadota; class Gammaproteobacteria; order Pseudomonadales; family Pseudomonadaceae; genus Aquipseudomonas; species Aquipseudomonas frederiksbergensis_I. The sequence continues at coordinate 20,696 of NZ_JAAUOE010000038.1, read as the reverse complement.
GCTCAACTCGCTGATGCGCAGTAACGAGTCCCAGGTGCAGAACGCGTTCGACATCGTCTCCAGCCATGAAAAACGCAAAGTCGCCCTGCTGGGTCTGAGCTTCAAGGCCGGCACCGACGACCTGCGCGAAAGCCCGCTGGTCGATCTGGCGGAAATGCTGATCGGCAAAGGCTACGACCTGAGCATCTACGACAGCAACGTCGAGTACGCCCGTGTGCACGGCGCGAACAAGGATTACATCGAGTCGAAGATCCCTCACGTCTCGTCCTTGCTCAACTCGGACTTCGACGACGTGATCAACAACTCTGACGTGATCATCCTCGGCAACCGTGACGAGAAATTCCGCGCCCTGGCGCAGGAAGTTCCACACGGCAAGCAAGTGATCGACCTGGTCGGCTTCATGTCCAAAGCCACCAGCGTGAGTGGCCGGACTGAAGGCATCTGCTGGTAACACACCGCTCCCTGTAGGAGCCAGGCTTGCCGGCGAACCAGACAACGTGGTGTGTCAGGTACGCAGCCTTCGCGGGCAAGCCTCGCTCCTACAGGTCCGATGAGATCGCCTTGGCTTTTACGCCTGCCTTAACCCAATCGGGCTCCGCCCGAGATCGAGACGGATGCAGATTATGCACAGGCTAAAGCACGGCCTACTTCAGGCCGCCGGTTGGCTGTTTTACCTAAGTTTACTGATGGGCATCGCCATGGCGCTGCCTGCGTCCACGTTCGACTCCGAGTCGAAGGACTTCATCTTCCTGATCGGTATCGTCGGAATCTGGCGCTACTCGATGGGTGCCACGCACTTTCTGCGCGGCATGCTGTTTCTGTACGTGGTCTACCCGTACCTGCGGCGCAAAGTGCGCAAGCTGGGCAAAGCGGCAGACCCGTCCCATGTGTACCTGATGGTCACCAGTTTCCGTATCGACGCGCTGACCACAGCCCAGGTCTACAGCTCGGTGATCCGCGAGGCCATCGACTGCGGCCTGCCGACCACCGTGGTGTGCTCCATCGTCGAAATGTCCGATGAGCTGCTGGTCAAGAGCCTCTGGAAACGCATGAACCCACCGGCGAACGTCAAGCTCGACTTCGTGCGCATTCCCGGCACCGGCAAGCGCGATGGCCTGGCCTACGGTTTCCGCGCCATCTCCCGCCACCTGCCGGACGACCGCGCCGTGGTGGCGGTGATCGATGGCGACACCGTGCTGGCCGAAGGCGTCGTGCTCAAGACCGTGCCGTGGTTCCAGCTGTTCGGCAATGTCGGCGGCCTGACCACCAACGAGTTCTGCGAAGTGCGCGGCGGCTACATCATGAGCGAATGGCACAAGCTGCGTTTCGCCCAGCGCCACATCAACATGTGCTCGATGGCCTTGTCCAAGCGCGTGCTGACCATGACCGGCCGGATGTCGGTGTTCCGCGCCACCGTGGTCACCAACCCGGACTTCATCGCCGACGTGGAAAGCGACTCGCTTCAACATTGGCGCCTGGGTCGCTTCAAGTTCCTGACCGGCGATGACAAGTCGAGCTGGTTCAGCCTGATGCGTCTGGGCTACGACACGTTCTACGTGCCCGACGCGGCGATCAACACCGTTGAACACCCGCCGGAAAAGAGCTTCATCAAGGCCAGCCGCAAACTGATGTTCCGCTGGTACGGCAACAACCTGCGACAGAACTCCCGCGCCCTGGGCCTGGGGATGAAACGCCTCGGCCTGTTCACGTCGGTGGTGCTGTTCGACCAGCGCGTGTCGATGTGGACGTCCTTGCTGGGCCTGACCGTGGCGCTCATCGCCACCTTCAAATATGGCACCGCGTTCATCCTGGTTTACCTGCTGTGGATCGGCATCACCCGCCTGATCCTGACGCTGCTGCTGTCCTGCTCCGGTCACCGGATCGGCCCGGCCTACCCGGCGATTCTCTATTACAACCAGATCGTCGGCGCACTGGTGAAGATCTACGTGTTCTTCCGCCTCGACCAACAGTCCTGGACTCGCCAACCCACTTCTCTATCCCGTGATCTCGCCAGCTTTCAACGTTGGTTCAACACCTGGTCGTCTCGGACCATGACCTTCTCCGCCGGCAGCATTTTTGTCGCCGTGCTGCTGATGATGGTCTGACCGAACTCGCCTGAATTAACTAGGAAATCGCCCATATGAATACCGCCGTCAACAGCAACGTAGTGCACGAATCCGAAGCCCAGCGCCAACACGCCCGCGTGAAAATTCCGGCCAAGCTACGTTTCTTCGGCCCTGACCGGACCCCGGTCGAAGCCCGGGTCATCGATCTTTCCGCTGGCGGCCTGGCGTTCAACGCCGGTCAGCTGCCGCTGAAGGTCGGCGACGTGCATAAGGCCCGCCTGCAATTCGTCATCGACAACCTTGGCCTGGCCATGGACGTGGAATTGCAGATCCGCTCCGCCGACCGCCAGACCGGCCGCGTTGGTTGCCAGTTCCAGAACCTGGAACCCCGGGACATTTCCACCCTGCGCCACCTGATCACCTCGCACCTGGCCGGCGACATTGTCAGCATCGGCGAAGTGCTGGCCACCCTGCAGCGCGACAACTTCACCAAGGCGCGCAAGGTCAAGGACGGCGGCCACGGCATGACCCCGCTCGGCCGTCTGAAAGCGGTGACCTTCAGCGCCGGTATCTTCGCGGTCGGTCTGGTGGCGTTCGGTTTCATCTTCAAATCGGTGTACGGCATGTACTTCGTCAGCCACGCCCAGGCCGGTCTGGTCAGCGTGCAGGGCATGAACATCACCATGCCGCGCGACGGCACCGTGCAGAGCCTGGTGAAAGCCGACGGCGTTGCGGCCAAAGGCGCGCCACTGGCGACCTTCAGCACCAGCATGCTCGACGTGCTCAAGGGCCATCTGGACGAAGGTCAACTGCAACCGTCCAAGGTTGAAGAACTGTTCGGCAAGCAAATGACCGGCACCCTGACCTCGCCGTGCGATTGCACCGTGGCCCAGCAACTGGTGGCTAACGGTCAGTACGCCAGCAAAGGCGACGTGATTTTCCAACTGGTGCCGCGCAACACCGAAGCCAACGTTGAAGCACGCTTCTCCTATCGCCAGTTCGGCGACGTGCGTCCAGGCACCTCGGTCAGCTTCCAGATCGCCGGCGAAGACCAGACCCGTACCGGCAAGATCGTCAGCAGCACCAGCCTGAAAAGCGCTGACCTGTCGTCCGACATCCGCGTGCAGATCAAACCTGACGAGCCACTGGACAGCGCCTTCGCCGGCCGCCCGGTGGAAGTGAGCAGCACCCGTGGCCCGAATCTGAACTGGCTGATCAACAAAGCCATGGCCGCCGGTCTTTAAACAGAGGACATGCCCGTGACGACTCCACAAATCCTCAGAACACCGCGCACCCACATAGGATCACTGTGTGCAGTTGCACTGGCCGTAAGCCTGGCCGGTTGCGCCGGCCTGCCCGACCAGCGTCTGGCCAATGAAGCCCTCAAGCGCGGCGACACCGCGCTGGCGGCGCAGAACTACCAGCAACTGGCCGACTTGGGTTACAGCGAAGCCCAGGTTGGGCTGGCTGATCTACAGGTCGACAGCCGCGACCCGGCGCAGATCAAAAAAGCCGAGGCGACTTACCGCGCCGCGGCCAGCGTCTCGCCGCGGGCTCAGGCTCGCCTGGGTCGCCTGCTGGTGGCCAAACCCGGCGCCACCGAGGCCGAACACCACGAAGCCGAAACGCTGTTGAAAAAAGCCTCGGCCAATGGCGAAGGCAACACCCTGATCCCGCTGGCGATGCTGTACCTGCAATTCCCGCACAGTTTCCCCAACGTCAACGCACAGCAGCAGATCAGCCAATGGCGTGCCGAAGGCAAACCGGAAGCGGGTCTGGCCCAGGTGCTGCTCTATCGCACTCAGGGCACGTACGACCAGCACCTGGATGACGTGGAGAAAGTCTGCAAAGCGGCGTTGAACACCACCGACATCTGCTACGTCGAACTGGCCACGGTCTATCAGAAACGCGGCCAGCCCGAACAACAGGCCGAGCTGATCAAGCAGATGCAGGCCGCCCACAGCCGTGGCACCGTCTCGGCGCAACGGGTCGACAGCGTGGCCCGCGTGCTGGGCGATGCAAACCTGGGCAAGACCGACGAAAAAACCGCTCAGTCGCTGCTCGAAGGCATCGCCCCCGGCTACCCGGCGTCCTGGGTCAGCCTGGCGCAATTGCTCTACGACTTCCCTGAACTGGGCGACGTCGACACGATGATGAAGTACCTGGACAACGGTCGCGCCGCCGACCAGCCGCGCGCCGAACTGTTGCTGGGCAAGCTCTACTACGAAGGCAAGATGGTGCCGGCCGACGCCAAGGTCGCCGAAGAGCACTTCAAGAAAGCCGTCGGCAGGGAAGTCGCCGCCGATTACTACCTCGGCCAGATTTACCGTCGTGGCTTCCTGGGCAAGGTCTATCCGCAAAAAGCCCTGGACCACCTGTTGACCGCTGCGCGCAACGGCCAGAACAGCGCCGACTTCGCCATCGCCCAACTGTTTTCCCAAGGCAAGGGCACCCGCCCTGACCCGGTCAACGCTTACGTCTTCAGCCAATTGGCCAAGGCTCAAGGCACCCCGCAAGCCACTGAGCTTGCGCAAACACTCGAAGCGCAACTGCCACCTGATCGGCTGGCCGAGGCCCAACGCCTGCTCAAACAAGAGCAGGCCATTCGTAGCGCCGTGAGTCCGGACACGCTGGAACTGCACGCTCTGCAAGAAGAAGACGGCGAGGAATCCCTATGAAGCTCAATCCTTTCGTGAAGGCCGGTATTGGCCTGACATTCGCCCTGCTGTGGTCGTGCCCGACCCTGGCAGCCATGACCGAAGACAAGAATTTCGGCCTTGAAGTCAAAGTTACCGGCCAGTCCGAAGACGACCGTGACCTGGGCACCGCCAGCGGCGGCGACGTGTCCGGCGTCGGCCTCGACCTGCGTCCGTGGGTATACGGCGAAAGCGGCGCGTGGAGCGCCTACGCCATGGGCCAGGCCGTGACGTCCACCGACATCATCGAAACCGACACCCTGCAACAGTCCGACAGCGACGGTACCCAGACCACCGACAACGGTGATCGCAAAACCAAGAAAAACTACCTGGCGATGCGCGAGTTCTGGGTCGGCTACGGCGGACTCACGCCCTACCCTGGCGAGATCCTCAAACTCGGTCGCCAACGCCTGCGCAACGACGACGGCCAATGGCGCGACACCAACATCGAAGCCCTGAACTGGACCTTCGACACCACGCTGTTGCGCGCCAACGTCGGTATTGCCGAACGCTTCAGCGAATACCGCACCGACCTGAAAGAACTGGCGCCCAAGGACAAGGATCGCCTGCACGTTTATGGCGACGTTGCCGGCCAGTGGTCACCCGGTAACTGGGTCGGCATTCGCGGTCATCACACCCACGATGACGGCAAGCTCGACTACCCGGAGCCGGGTGTTGCCGGCGATTCGCTGGACAAGAAAGAGAACGGCGACATCAGCTGGCTCGGCCTCACCGCCGACAGCGATGCCTATAACTGGCGCAACACCAACACCGTCAATTACTGGGGCAGCATCACCGGCATGAGCGGTGACCGCGACACGGTCAACCCGCTCAATGCCGACGGCACCCGCCCGGCAGAAGCCAAGCGTGGCGAAGACCTGAACGGCTGGGCCGCCGACGTGGGTGTGCGCCTGCGCCTCGATCCGCAGTGGCAAGTCGGTGCCGCCTATGCCCGCGCCAGCGCCGAGTACGAACAGACCGGCCTGGAAAGCAACCGCTCGAACTACACCGGTACGCGCTCGCGGGTTCACCGTTTCGGCGAAGCCTTCCGTGGCGAAATGAACAACATGCAGACCGCCACGTTGTTCGGCTCCTGGATGCTCAACGACGAATACGACGCCAGCCTGATCTACCACAAATTCTGGCGTGTGGACGGTAACAAGCCAGTGGGCAGCAACGGCATCAACGCTGTCGAGAACGACACCGATGACGTGACCGGCGCGATCCTCTCCAGCACTTCCCTGCCGCTGGAAGATGGCAACAAGGACCTCGGTCAGGAAATGGACGTGGTGGTCACCAAGTACTTCAAGCAAGGCCTGCTGCCGGCGTCGTTGAGCCAGTCGATCGATGAGCCTTCGGCCCTGGTGCGTGTGCGTGGCGGTGTGTTCAAGCCAGGCGATGCGTATGGCAAGGAAGTCGACTCGTACATGCACCGCGCGTTTGTCGACGTGGTCTGGCGCTTCTGATGCAAACCGCGAAGGGAGTGCCCGACATGAACAGTGCCAAGAAAGGCTCGATCAGCCTGCTGGCCGGCGCGCTGCTGCTGGCCAGCGCAGCCGCCTTCGCCACCGTCGAACCGGCCAAGCCTGTGCAACAGGGTAAATCGACGACCATGGCCAAAGGGCTGCAACAGGCCAAGACCTACACCGTCAGCAGCGCGCCCACCGCGCCGCTGGACCTGGCCACGCCGAAACTGCCGGACACTTCTGGCTACACCAGCGACGCCATCGCCGCAAAAATCGTGCGCACCAAACCCGGCAAAGTCAGTGTGCGCCGGATGATGCAGGAGAACGCCCTGAAGGACTTCATTGGCGGCGACAACAAGATGGCCGAGTGGGTGGTGCGTCAGCACGGCATCCCGCAGGCGATCTTCATCGACGACGGCTACATGAACCTCAAGGACCTGACCAACAAGCTGCCCAAGCAGTACTTCAGTGAAACTTCGCCGGGCGTGTTCCTGGCGAAGCTGCCAATCGTGGTCGGGCAAAAAGGCATCCTCGAAATCGACAAGCAGACCGAGGAATTGCGCCTGTCCCAAGAGGCCGGTTCGTTCCTGGTCAACGACGGCCAGCTGTTTGTGCGTAACACCAAGATCACCGGTTGGAGCGAGAAGGCCAACGGCCCGGCGGCCTTCAAGTCGCCCAAGGAATTCCGGCCGTTCCTGCTGTCCTGGGGCGGCACCGAGACCTACATCGCCGACAGCAAGATCGCCAGTTTCGGTTACGCCAACAGTAAGTCCTACGGCGTGAGTATTTCCCAATACACGCCGAACATGGCCAAGGTGCTCAAGCGCCCTGAACCGACCGGCTGGATCGTCGGCTCCGAGTTCTCGGACATGTGGTACGGCTTCTACTGCTACGAAACCCGCGACTTCGTGGTCAAGGGCAACACCTACAAAGACAACATCGTCTACGGCATCGACCCCCACGACCGTTCCCACGGCCTGATCATCGCCGACAACACGGTGTACGGGACCAGGAAGAAGCACGGGATCATTATTTCCCGTGAGGTCAACGACAGCTTCATCTTCAACAACCGCAGCTACGACAACAAGCTGTCGGGCCTGGTGATCGACCGTAACAGTGTGAACAACCTGATCGCCTACAACGAGATCTACAAGAACCACACCGACGGCATCACCCTCTACGAGAGTGCCGACAACCTGTTATGGGGCAACAAGGTGATCAGCAACCAGCGCCACGGCATCCGTATTCGTAACAGCGTGAATATTCGCCTGTACGAAAACGTGTCGATGGCCAACGGCCTGACCGGTGTCTACGGGCACATCAAAGACCTGACCGACACCGACCGCGACATTAAGCTCGACCCGTTCGACGCCCAGGTCTCGCTGATTGTGGTTGGCGGTGAGCTGGCCGCCAATGGCAGCGGACCGCTGTCGATCGACTCGCCGCTGAGCGTGGAGCTGTATCGCGTGTCGATGCTCGCGCCGACCAAAACCAGCGGCATCAGCTTCACGGGGATTCTCGGCGAGCGCCAGGATGAAATTCTCGACCTGCTGGTGCGCCAGCAGAAAGCCGTGCTGATCGACCCCGTCGAACGCCAGACCAAACTGCAGGACTGAGGATAATTTTATGCACCCACACTTGATCAAATTACTCAGCCTGTCCGCCCTGACCGCGGGCATCCTCGCGGCCAGCGGCGGTGTTCGCGCCGAAGCAGCCGCCGGCAACGCAAGCGCACCGACATTCAAGGCCGAGGACTGCTGCAACCTCTGCCCGCAAGCCCACGACCCGAAGAACTACACCACGCGCTATCAGCAGAACTTCACCACACTGGTGCAGGCCCAGGGCGACTGGCTGTTCCGTACCCAGGAAGACTTGCGCACCGAGTTCGACACCACGCCCGCCGGCTACAAACGCATGAAACAGCTGCACGATGCGTTCAAGAGCAAAGGCGTGGAACTGGTCATCGTTTACCAGCCGACCCGTGGCCTGGTGAACCGCAACAAGCTGAACCCGGCCGAAAAGGCGAGCTTCGATTTCGACAAGGCGCTGAAGAACTACAAATCCATGCTCGGGCGTTTCGCGCAGATGGGCTACGTAGTGCCGGACCTGTCGCCGCTGACCAACGAATCGCTGCCCGAGACCCTGCCGGCCCACGATTTCTATTTCCGCGGCGACCAGCACTGGACCCCGTATGGCGCCCAGCGCACGGCGAAGATCGTCGCCGAGAAGGTCAAGCAGTTGCCGGCCTTCGCCGACATTCCCAAGCGTGAATTCGAGACCCATAAGTCGGGTCGCATGGGCAAGACCGGAACGTTACACAACATGGCCGGTCAACTCTGTGGCACCAGCTACGCGATCCAGTACATGGATCAGTTCACCACCGAGCCCAAGGGCGAAGCGGCGGACGGCGATCTGTTCAGTGACTCCGGCAACCCGGAGATCACCCTGGTCGGCACCAGCCACAGTGGCAAGAACTACAACTTCTCCGGTTTCCTCGAAGAGGCCATCGGCGCCGACATCCTCAACGTGGCGTTCCCCGGTGGTGGCTTCGAAGGTTCGATGCTGCAGTACCTGGGCAGCGAAGAGTTCCAGACCAAGCCACCGAAGATTCTCATCTGGGAGTTCTCGCCGCTGTATCGCCTCGACCAGGAAACCATCTACCGCCAGATGATGGCGCTGCTGGACAACGGTTGCGAAGGCAAAGACGCACAGATGAGCGCCAGCGCCACGCTGAAACCGGGCAAAAACGAATTGATGGTCAACAGCAAGAACCTGGACCTGCGCAACAGCAACCACCAGGTCGACATCCGCTTCGCCGACACCTCGGTGAAAACCTTGCAAGCCACCCTCTGGTACATGAACGGGCGCCACGAGGACATCAAGATCGACAAACCGGAAACCTCCGACACCGACGGGCGTTTCGCCTTCGAGTTGCGCACGGACGAAGACTGGGCCTCGCAGAATCTGCTGGCCGTCGAAGTCCAAGGGCCTGAAAAAGCAGGTGCCGCGCCGCAGAAAGTCGAAGCGAAAATCTGCAAACGCAACGTGTTCTCCGGCTCCGGGCAGCGTATCGCTCAAGCCGGGCAATGAGGCGACCTCTTATGAACTGCATGCAAACTTGCACTTTGAAAAAGCGACTCGCGCCCTCCCTGCTGGCGTTGGCGATGTTCGCCGGCGCCACCCAGGCCGCCGCGCCGCTGCACCCGCCCCAGGGTTACTTCGCGCCGATTGAAAAAGTCAAAACCGGCGACAAGAGTGAAGGCTGCGACGCGATGCCGACGCCCTACACCGGCGCCCTGCAGTTTCGCAGTAAATACGAAGGCTCCGACAAGGCCCGTTCGACCCTGAACGAGGCATCGGAAAAAGCCTTCCGCGAGAGCACCGCCGACATCACCAGGATCGAGCGCGGCACCAGCAAGCGGGTGATGCAGTTCATGCGTGACGGTCGCCCGGAACAACTGGAATGCACCCTTGACTGGTTGACCGCCTGGGCCAAGGCCGACGCGTTGATGTCCAAGGACTTCAACCACACTGGCAAGTCCATGCGCAAATGGGCCTTGGGCAGCATGGCTTCGTCCTATATCCGCCTGAAATTCTCTGACTCGCACCCACTGGCCAACCACCAGGAAGAGGCGCGGGTGATCGAAGCCTGGTTCAGCAAGATGGCCGATCAGGTGGTCAGCGATTGGGACAACCTGCCGCTCGACCAAACCAACAACCATTCGTACTGGGCCGCCTGGTCGGTGATGGCCACCTCCATCGCCACCAACCGGCGCGACCTGTTCGACTGGGCCGTCAAGGAATACAAGGTCGGCGTCAATCAGGTCGATGCGCAAGGCTTCCTGCCCAACGAACTCAAGCGCCAGCAACGCGCCCTCGCCTACCACAACTACGCCCTGCCGCCACTGGCGATGATCGCCAGTTTCGCCCAGGTCAACGGTGTGGATTTGCGCCAGGAAAACAATGCTGCCTTGAAACGCCTCGGCGATCGTGTACTTGCCGGGGTGAAAGACCCGGATCAATTCGAGAAGAAGAACGGCAAGGACCAGGACATGACCGACCTCAAGGTCGACTCGAAATTCGCCTGGCTCGAACCGTTCTGCTCGCTCTACACCTGCGCGCCGGATGTGCTCGCACAGAAACACAAGATGCAGCCGTTCAAGTCTTTCCGCCTCGGCGGGGATTTGACCAGGGTCTACGACCCGGCCAATGAAAAAGGCAACAAAGGCTCTTAGGACCTGTAGGAGCCGGCTTGCCGGCGAATGGCACGACACGGTGTAACTGACACACACCGCAAACCCTGTAGGAGCCGGCTTGCCGGCGAATGACCCAGCGCGGTGTAACTAACACAACGCTTTCGCTGGCAAGCCAGCTCCTACACACATTAAACATGGAGAGATCGGGATGGTATTTTCATCCAACGTGTTCCTGTTTCTGTTCTTGCCGATCTTTCTCGGCTTGTACTACCTGAGCGGGCAACGCTATCGCAACTTGCTGCTGCTGATCGCCAGCTACGTGTTCTACGCCTGGTGGCGTGTGGACTTCCTTGCGTTGTTCGCAGCGGTCACGGTGTGGAACTACTGGATCGGCCTGAAGGTTGGCGCCGCCGGTGTCCGGACCAAACCGGCCCAGCGCTGGCTGCTGCTCGGCGTCGCGGTGGATCTGTGCATCCTGGGCTACTTCAAGTACGCCAACTTCGGCGTGGACAGCATCAACGCGATGATGACCTCGGTGGGACTTGAGCCGTTCATCCTGACCCACGTGCTGTTGCCGATCGGGATCTCGTTCTACATCTTCGAGTCCATCAGCTACATCATCGACGTCTACCGCGGCGATACCCCGGCCACCCGCAACCTGATCGACTTTGCTGCGTTCGTGGCGATCTTCCCGCACTTGATCGCGGGCCCCGTGTTGCGTTTCCGTGACCTGGCCGACCAGTTCAACAACCGCACCCACACCCTCGACAAGTTCTCCGAAGGTGCCACGCGGTTCATGCAGGGCTTCATCAAGAAAGTCTTCATCGCAGACACCCTGGCGGTGGTGGCCGACCATTGCTTCGCCTTGCAGAACCCGACCACGGGCGACGCCTGGCTCGGCGCCCTGGCCTACACCGCGCAGCTGTACTTCGACTTCTCCGGCTACAGCGACATGGCGATTGGCCTGGGCTTGATGATGGGTTTCCGCTTCATGGAAAACTTCAAACAGCCGTACATCAGCCAGTCGATCACCGAGTTCTGGCGGCGCTGGCACATCAGCCTCTCCACCTGGCTGCGTGACTACCTGTACATCACCCTCGGCGGTAACCGTAAAGGCACGCTGATGACCTATCGCAACCTGTTCCTGACCATGCTGCTCGGTGGTCTGTGGCACGGTGCGAACATCACCTACATCGTCTGGGGTGCGTGGCACGGCATGTGGCTGGCAATCGAAAAAGCCATCGGCCTGAACACCTCGCCGCGCAGCTTCAACCCGATCCGTTGGGCCCTGACGTTCCTGCTGGTGGTGATGGGCTGGGTGATCTTCCGCGCCGAGAACCTGCACGTTGCCGGTCGCATGTACGGCGCGATGTTCAGCTTCGGCCAATGGTCGCTGTCGGAACTCAACCAGGCCAGCCTCACCGGTCTGCAAGTGGCAACCCTGGTGGTGGCTTACGTGACCCTGGCGTTCTTCGGTTTGCGTGATTTCTACACCAACCAGCCGCCGGTCAAGACCAAACCTTCCGTGAACAGCGAAACCGACGGCCCGGCCGCGGCGACGCCTGGAACGATCAAAGCCGTACCGGGCGACAACCCGGCCAGCATCCATCAACCGGGCTACACCGTCGGCGTTGAAGCGACTGTGCAACCGGCCTACTGGACCGCTGACTGGTCCCGTTACGTGATGCGCGCTCTGGTACTGATGCTGTTCATCGCCTCGATTCTCAAACTCTCGGCGCAAAGCTTCTCGCCGTTCCTTTACTTCCAGTTCTGAGGGATCTGACCATGACCCGCTCATTACGCATCTTCTACATCGCCCTGTTCCTGGTGACCTTGCTGGTCCTGGGTCTGTGGTCGGTACGCAGCTTCTTCGGCTTCAGCACCAACGCCGATGCCACCGTGCTCAACGGTCGCTGGAGCAAAGCCGTCGAGACGCACTATGACGACGAGTTTCCGATCAAGCGCCTGGGCACCAACCTTTGGGCCGCGCTGGATTTCAAACTGTTCAACGAAGGGCGTCCGGGCGTGGTGCTCGGTCGCGATCAGTGGCTCTACAGCGATGAAGAGTTCCACCCGATCGTCAACGAAGAGTTGAACCTGCAAGGCAACTACGCGCTGGTCGAAGGCGTGCGCCAGGAACTGAAAGCCAAAGGCGTGCAACTGGTGATGGCGATCGTGCCGGCCAAGGCCCGCCTGTATCCGGAACACCTGGGTGAAGAGAAGCCGGCGAGTATCCACGCCAATCTGTACAAGGACTTCCACGCTCGCGTGGCGGCCGACAAGATCCTCGCCCCCGACCTGCTCGGCCCGCTGCAACAAGCCAAACAGAACGGTCAGCAAGTGTTCCTGCGCACCGACACCCACTGGACCCCGGAAGGCGCGCAAATCGCTGCCCAGGCCCTGGCCAAAACCATTGCCGACAAGGCACCGCTCAGTGGTGAACCGCAAAACTTCGTCACCGAACCTGCTGAGAAAGTGACGCACAAGGGCGACCTGCGCTTGTTCCTGCCACTGGACCCGCTGTTCGAAAACCTGATGCCGGCGCCAGAACCTTTGCAAAAGCGCAACACCGTGGCGGCCCAGGATCAGCCTGCCGGTGACGACGCGTTGTTTGCCAACACTGAAGTGCCGGTGGCCCTGATCGGCACCAGCTACAGCGCCAACCCGAGCTGGAACTTCGTCGGTGCGCTGAAGGAAGCGCTGCACAGCGACGTGGTCAATTACGCCGAAGACGGCCACGGCCCGGTTCTGCCGATGCTCAGCTACCTCAAAAGCGATGCTTTCAAGAACAGCCCGCCACAAGTGCTGATCTGGGAGTTCCCTGAACGATATCTGCCCGTGAACAACGAAATCGGTGACGCCGACCCGCAGTGGGTCGCAGAGCTTAAACAAGCCGGCGCGCGCCAACAAAACGTAGCTGTAAACACCAAATCCGAGACGCCCGACCGGGCGCAAAACTGAAAGAGAGGTATACCCATGACTTTCACTACTACTCCTCGTCGTCTCGCTGCTCGTTCCATCAAGGCAGTTGCTCTCGTTGCCGGCATGAGCGTGCTGTCCATACAGGCCTTCGCCGCGGGTGACGCCGCCCTCTACGGCCCTGTCGCGCCAAAAGGCTCCAGCTTCGTGCGGGTCTACAACGCCGGCAACGCTGAAGTCAGCGCCACCGTTGGCACCACCAACCTGAGCGAAGTCGCGCCGCTGTCCAGCACTGACTTCAGCTTCATGCCGGGCGGCGACTACAGCGCCAAGGTCGGCAGCCAGACCCTGCCGGTGAAACTGGCCGGTGATCACTATTACACCCTGGTCAACAACGCCAGCGGCGCGCCGCAACTGATCGAAGAACCGCCGTTCAAGAACAAACAGAAATCCCTGGTACGCGTGCAGAACCTCAGCGACAAGGCGCTGACCCTGAAAACCGCCGACGGCAAGACCGAAGTGGTGCCAAGCGTGGCCGCCAAGGGCCGTGGCGAGCGTGAAATCAACCCGGTGAAAGTCAGCCTGGCGCTGTACGAAGGCGACAAGAAAGTCGGCGACGTGAAGCCGGTTGCCCTGGAACGCGGTGAAGCCGCGGTGCTGTACGTCACCGGCAATGGCAGCAGCCTGTCGCCAGTGTGGGTCAAGCGCCCGGTGTCGACGCGCTAATCAATAGTCGGATTGCCGGGATTTCTCCCACAGGACCGCTGAAAAAACGCGGCCCCCCGTAGGAGCTGGCTTGCCAGCGAAGGCGCCCTCAAGGGCGCCATCGCCAGCAAGCCGGCTCCTACGGAAGGCAATCCGGTACGGAACAAGAACAAGAGTGAAACGACAGAACGTTCGTGGCTCTAACCAATCGATTTTAAAGGAGTAACAACATGATTCCGGTGATCTTGTCAGGTGGTAGCGGCTCACGTCTTTGGCCGCTTTCGCGTAAGCAGTTCCCCAAGCAATTCCTCGCCCTGACCGGCGAACACACGCTGTTCCAACAAACCCTGGAACGCCTGGTGTTCGAAGGCATGGACTCCCCTATCGTGGTCTGCAACAAGGATCACCGCTTTATCGTCAACGAGCAGCTGAGCGCTCGTAAGCTGGAAGCCCAGCGCATCCTGATGGAGCCCTTCGGCCGCAATACCGCGCCGGCCGTGGCCCTGACCGCGATGATGCTGGTCAATGAAGGTCGCGACGAACTGATGCTGGTGCTGCCGGCCGACCACGTGCTGGAAGACCAGAAAGCCCTGCAACGCGCCCTGGCCCTGGCCACCGTGGCGGCCGAGCGTGGCGAGATGGTGCTGTTCGGCGTGCCGGCGACCAAACCGGAAACCGGTTACGGCTACATCAAATCCACCAACGATGCCCTGCTGCCGGAAGGCGTCAGCCGTGTCTCGCACTTCGTCGAAAAACCCGACGTGAAACGCGCCACCGAGTTCGTCCAGTCCGGTGGTTACTTCTGGAACAGCGGCATGTTCCTGTTCCGCGCCAGCCGCTTCCTCGAAGAGCTGAAAAAGCACGATCCGGACATCTACGACACCTGCCTGCTGACCCTGGAACGCAGCCAACAGGACGCCGACACCGTCACCCTCGACGAAGCCACCTTCGCCTGCTGCCCGGACAATTCCATCGACTACTCGGTGATGGAAAAAACCCAGCGCGCCTGCGTGGTGCCGCTGACCGCGGGCTGGAGCGATGTCGGTTGCTGGTCGTCGTTGTGGGAAGTGAATGAAAAAGATGCCAACGGCAACGTCACCAAAGGTGACGTGGTCATTCAGGACAGCAAAAACTGCATGATCCACGGCAACGGCAAACTGGTGTCGGTGATCGGCCTGGAAAACATCGTGGTGGTCGAAACCAAGGACGCCATGATGATCGCCCACAAGGACAAGGTCCAAGGCGTCAAACAGATGGTCAACACCCTCAACGAGCAGGGCCGCAGCGAAACCCAGAACCACTGCGAAGTCTATCGTCCGTGGGGTTCCTACGACTCGGTGGACATGGGCGGTCGCTTCCAGGTCAAGCACATCTCGGTCAAACCGGGCGCGTGCCTGTCGCTGCAAATGCACCACCACCGCGCCGAACACTGGATCGTGGTCAGCGGCACCGCGGAAGTGACCTGCGACGAAAACGTGTTCCTGCTCACTGAAAACCAGTCGACCTACATCCCGATCGCCTCGGTTCACCGTCTGCGCAACCCGGGCAAGATTCCACTCGAGATCATCGAAGTGCAATCGGGCAGCTACCTGGGCGAAGACGATATCGAGCGGTTTGAAGATATCTACGGTCGTTCAACTCCGATCGAACGCGGCGTAGCGGTGAAAACCATCGCCCAGTGATTGACCGGTAAAACAAAAAGCCCCCGTCCAGCCCGCTGCGTCCCCTATCCGCAGTGGGTTGGGCGGGGGCTTTTTTTATCTGACTGAAGGTTTGACGGCAGTGCCGACTTGCTTGCTCATGGTCTTTCTGACCTTCGGCTTCTCCATCACATTGGTAAAGGATTTTGATCCTCCAAACAGTTTCCGCTCCGTGGAAAACTTACCGATAGTCGGCGCTCCTTGAAGGCTCTGGTAGTGAATATTCCAGACCCTGGTTTTGCGGTCGTACTTCATGAAAGCGAAACCGGTCAGCTCCGTCACCACTTGCGTGCCTTCGTTATCGAAGCCGTAATCCATGAACTCCATGGCCGCACTCATTCCCATACCGTGCTCGGCCGCCGGTAGTTGGTTGTACTGGGCCTCTTCCTTTGATCCCTCGACGTGTCTTACCCGCAATACATTGTCGTTGAGCTGATCCACCGTCAAAGAACAGCCACTGAATCCCGGGGTGAAAACATACTCGGGATCCGTACCCTTGGGATGCAGCGGTATGTCAACGTACCCCCCCTGAGGCGCCCAGTAACCGGACACAGCACTTGATTGATCGGGTATTTCGCCCGCCGCGATATCGACGATCTTGAGGGCATTGAATTCACCTTTCGCGGAACCGGAATAACTTATGTGCTGCATCGAAAATATAAAACTGGCTCCGCCGCTGTTATTCATTTGAGAGGCAACGCTTGATGAGTAACGGACCTTCGTCGACATGAACAAATCGGTATTGACCATCTCGCGACTGAATTGGGGCACCGACAATGCCTTGCGAAGGTCGGTCGGTTTGGCCGTGAACGGCACCATTTGGTGAGCTTTTCCCGCGTCGATGGGAACGGCGCCCTGCACATCGCGTTCCTTGCCCACCGCGAGAACCGGAGCCCATAAACCATTGGCCAGTTTTTTACGGGTGACCGCGCCTTCGTCATCCATGAAGTTGACCGGGTTGTTATGAACCATCCGATAGAGGTTCGATCCATCTGCATAACCGGACGGATCCGCACTGCACCAACGTTGAAACCACGGGATGTAGTAGCGCAACCCGTAGTAATAAAGCCCGGTCACGTCCCGCTCCTTGCCCGAATAACCAACGGTCTTATAGCTGACCGCGACGGGGTCGCCGTCCAGCCAGGCCGATTCGCCGAACGGGTAAAAGGCTTCCCGGCTGATGATCTGCGCGTCAGCCGTAAGCTCCAGCCCAATCGAACCCAGATGATCGGTGTGGTTGTACCGGTATCGGTCGTTGATGCCTCCCGGTGGTGGGCTCTCCCAACGCAGTAACCGTACGTTGTTGAGTCCGCCCTGGGCGGTGATGACTTGCAGATTTTCCCCGGTGCCACTGTGAGTGCGCAGCTCCAGCCCAGGCAAGTAACGCGTTTCGGCCACCACGGTGCGGGCATTAGTATTTAGCGAGCGAATTTTACGCACTCGCTGACCACCGCCATCATAGGCATACGATTCCCGGTCATTAAGTCCGGAAACTCGCTCCACCGGGCTGACCGATTGCAGCTGGTTGCGCAGATCCCACGTCAGAAAACGCCCCTGATCCAGCTCCAGCAAATTACCTTTGGCGTCGAACGCAGCGCCGATGTCCTCTTCGGCAGGCGGCACGCCATTGCGCCAGGGCAGACAGCGGTTGCTGTAGCGGGCGGCGGTCAGATCGCGTCCATGGTTTTGCGCGCCGACGTGGGTCAGCTTCAACAAATTTCCGCCCTTGTCATAGGTATAGGCCTGCCGGTAGTTGCTGACCGCTGACGGATCAATGCGACCGATCGAGTCCGGCCCTTGATTGGCCCCGCCCGCCTCCCAACCAAAGGCCTCGATCAACTGGTAAAGGCTGTCGTAGCGGAAGCGGCTGATCGGGTCGATGCGCCGGTTGGCGAAGTAGCGGATCGGCAAGGCCTGATCCTCGATACTCAGGACATTGCCCATCCGGTCATAGCCGTAGATCAGATGCTGCAACACCCCGCCACTGGCGTCCTCGGCCCGGCGACATATCAGGCGACCATCTTCGGGTCGATAGGCCAACGTCGTCCGCACCCCGTTCCCCGCGACCTCCCCTTCGACTTGCCCTTGGGCGTTGTAGCGGATCTCGCTGACCAACGTTTGCCCAGTGGGTTGATCCTTCAATTGCAGTCGACTTTCGCGCAATCGGCCATCGATGGTCAGACCGAAGGCCTGACGATTGCCCTTGGCATCGATCTGCTCCAGCACATCACCCAAAGGACCGAAACGCCATCTGGATATCGCCCCCGTACCCGGCTCGAGCAGCCGTTGGCGATCATCAATCGATTCCGGCCAGTCGGGGGTTACCGGGTCCAGAGTGAAATGACGGATTTGTTCGAGAGAGTTGTCGGTAATTGCAAACGACGGGAACAGCATCGTTCCCGCCGGGTCATCATGACGAATCAGCTGGCCGTACTGATTACGCGTCGGATCGCCCAGACCGGGACGACCATAGGTAAAACGCTCGACACAGTGCCGAGGCTCGCTCGCCCCTTGTTCGAACACCGCGACCGCGCGCAGCGAATCGTCATACTCGACCTCGCGACGGGTTTCGCGACTGTCCCACCCCAATACCACTTCGTCAGCCAAACCATGCAGGTTGATCTGCGTTCCGGCATCGACGCTGTCCGTGCGCAACACGTTCCCGGGCAGCGAATACACCGTGGTCAGATTGGCCGGCGCCAGGGGATCGCCCACTTGCAGCGCCCATAATCGCGGATCCCACTGCTTGACCGCACGTCCTGCGCCATCGTGAACAGTGCGGTTGATGCGGGCCTCGGCGGGCTGGTTTTCGATGGCACGCCAATAATCCACCGAACGGATCGACAAGCCGCGCGGATCGACAACGCTCAGCCTCGGCGTTTTTGAATGCAATCCCATTGTCATCGCCCACCCAATGACAACCCTGTCAGTCAATGTCTTCTAACGTTTCGATCACCTGCCTGGCTACTGTCAGAAATTACAGTAGCGACCAACGGTCATCGACCTTGGGCCATGAATGTCCATTCTTGCGCCCCTTCGGTAGGATGGTGTTCATGAGTTCAAGGAGCGTTCAAACATGTTCATCGGCGTCCTGCTGGTCATTACCTGGCTGATCCTGCTGCTGCGCTATCCGGCCAAGGCCGTGCCGGTGTCCATGGCGGCCGCCGTCGGGTTGGGCCTGGTGGCGACGTGGGTAGTCTGGCTGGACAACCGCGAGGTCAAGCAACTGGCGCGCCTTGAACTGCGTATCGTCTATGCCCCGGAGCACTGCCCGGCGGATCGCCCGTTGAAGCTGACGATGAAGAACGGTAACGACGTGCCATTGACCGAACTGCGCTGGCGCGTCGCCGCATATGCGCCGGGCGATACGGTGAACCTGGCCGACAATCAATACACCGCGCCACGCTATCGCGGCCCCGGCGAACTGCAGGCCGGCGGCAATTGGGAAGACTGCTTGCCGTTGCCGCCGCTGCGCCCCGGCTATCGCCCGCAAACCCTGGAGTTTCGCGCCGAGCGTTTGCAGGGTAGTTTCTCCGACTGATCCCCCTTTTCTTTTGCACAAGGACCGCGCCATGCCCGTTGCGTTGATTACCGGTTGTTCCAGCGGCATTGGCCGCGCCCTCGCCGACACCTTCAAACGTGCCGGTTATGACGTCTGGGCCAGCGCCCGCAAAGCTGAAGATGTGGCAACCCTGACCGCCGCCGGGTTCACCGCCGTGCAACTGGACGTCAACGACAGCCCGGCGCTCGAACAGCTGAGCGAGCGGATCAACCAGCAACACGGCGGCCTCGATGTGCTGATCAACAACGCCGGTTATGGCGCCATGGGTCCGCTGCTGGACGGCGGCGTGCCGGCCATGCAGCGTCAGTTCGAAACCAACGTGTTCGCCATCGTCGGCGTCACCCGCGCGATGTTCCCGGTACTGCGTCGCGCCAGGGGGCTGGTGGTGAACATCGGCAGCGTGTCCGGGGTTTTGGTCACGCCGTTTGCCGGCGCCTACTGCGCCTCGAAAGCCGCGGTGCATGCCTTGAGCGATGCGCTGCGCATGGAACTGGCGCCGTTCGGTGTGCGGGTGATGGAAGTCCAGCCCGGCGCGATCGAATCCAGCTTCGCCAAGAATGCCGGCCACGAAGCCGAGCAACTGATCACCGAACAATCGCCGTGGTGGCCGTTGCGTGAAGGTATTCGTGCACGGGCCAAGGCCTCTCAGGACAAACCGACGCCGGCCAGTGAATTTGCCGCCGGTTTGCTCAAGGCTGTACAGCAAAGCAAACCGCCGCGCCTGGTGCGTTTGGGTAACGGCAGCCGGGCGTTGCCGTTGATGGCGGGGTTGCTGCCAAAAGGATTGTTGGAGTCGGGGTTGATGAAGCGGTTCGGGTTGCGTGGGCAGCTTTGAGACCGGGTTGACGCTTCAGAATTTCAGGAATCAAACATGACCGACTACACCCAATACTTTGACGAAGTGATCCAGGCCCACGTCGCCATCGAGCAATGGCTGGCCGAGGAGCGAGACCTGTCTGAGCTTGAACAATTGCTGACGCGTTTTTCACCGCAGTTTTCCATGGTCTCACCGTTGGGCCGGGTGCTGGATTTCGAGGCGTTGAATGAATTGTTTCTGCTGGCGGGCGGCAAGAAACTCGGATTCAGGATTGAGCTCAGCGAGTTGCGAGGTATCGCACTGTATGACGGTGGCGCAGTGGTGAGTTACCGCGAGCAGCAGACCGATGCGACGGGGCTGCATTCTGATCGGCGGTCGACGGTTGTATTTGAGCAGCTCGACGGCAAGGTGGTCTGGCGGCATTTGCATGAGACGTTTTGCAAGGAGTGATACCGAGTCGCTATGGGTGCGACTCGGTCTTGCAGTCAGTTAACCACCACCGTACACGTAATCCCCGCCGCCAACAGCACCCCCTCCGGCACTTCATCAATGTGAATCCTGACCGGCAC